>CAVSFS010000007.1:0-13533 GCA_963727115.1 uncultured beta proteobacterium
GCCGAGACTTCCGGGGGCTGTTCGGGCGGCAAGGTCGCTGATTCCGATTCGGGAGTTGCCGATTTAGCGTTCGGGTCGAAGAGTTTGAAGCTGGTCGGTCATGGATCGGTGTTCCCGTAACGCTGCGCCTAGGGGTGGCGCTTTGCGTGCTGGGCGCGATGTTACTAGAAGTTCCCGGTGCAGTGGTCGGCGGTCAGGGGCAATTCGACTGGCCGCGCGGTAGCCCGTCGCGCCGCAGGCAAGCGGGCACCGGCCAGTGGCAGAAAGCCTCCGCCTCGAAAAAGTCGGGCTATTTCAGATAGCCCCAGCTTTTCAGCCGGCTAACCGAATACTCAGCCGCGCCTTGCTCATCGGGTGCGTCGAAAACATCGTCTGCAACATGCCGCTCGCCGGGTAGCCGGCGCGCACCATGTATTCCTGGCCCAGCGCATCCGCCTCGCATCGTTGTCGCGCGAATAGCTGGAAAGTGCGCACTGGCGCCCAGCTGGGTGCCGAGATCGGTCAGCCCGCCGAAGCCGGCAGCGCTGCCGATAATGTCGACGCCGGTCACGGCCACCTGCGCCACCATCGCCTGGCCCTGCTGCTGCGCCGCGTGGCGGGCGTTTACGTGGCCAAGTTCGGGCCCAAGCAAGGCCGCCAGCTCGGCCTCGTTGTCGAGATCGACTAGGATGCCGCGACGCCCATCGCGCCGCCGGGAAAAGTGTAGGCATTGATGTAATTGGCGTTAAGCACGCGATCGAATAAGGCATCTACGGGCGATGCGTCCTGGCATCCAACCGGTGGCCGACCTCGGACAGATAGCCGTTGAGCTGAGAATCCTGCACCACACCCAGATCCTAAGAAAACTGCTCGGGCGCCACCTTCCGGTCGACGTCCTTCTCTTCATCCTCCGACATGCCGACCAGGATCGAACCACCGCCGACCGGCGACGAAGCGCAGCCGGAAAGCGCCGCCGCCCCGAACAGGGCGAGCACCTGGCGGCGGCTCAGGCGGTTGCGGAGCAGCTTGCTGGCGAAATCGTCGTAATCGGTCATGGGGCCTCGCGCGGTCGGGGAAGCGAAGAAGATATTCTGCGACAAAAATGGCCGATTTATCAGGGTCGACCGCAACCGGGCCGGATTTCGCCAACCTGTTGCAGCTCAATCAGCTGGGTACCGGGGTTGGCGGCAAAGACATGCTATCCAGTAGCCGCTCGCATTCGATCATCAGCAAGTCGGCGATTTCGGAGTGATAGTTGGGGTCGAGTGATTCCATCATTTCGTGGCGTGTACATGCCCGCCTCGCGCGACAGCGTCCCGGCGATCTGCCGGGCGAACTGGTCGCTGAGGGTGGAGAGTTGTCGGCGTTCGGCGAGCGGCAGCTTGTTTTTCGAGCGCGACAGCCAATCGGCGGCCAGGCTGGCGCCCTGGGCTTCGGTCAGCCACTGGCCGTATTTGTAGAACGCGGTCAGGCGCTCGGCGGCTAGCGCAAAAATCAGCGCGATGCGCATGCCGCGTTCGGTCATCGACGGGCTGGCAGCCTTCTCACAAGTCATTTGTCACCATCTTTTGTTATCCTGCCACACCTTATCACGCCCGCCCGGCGGTAATGACCTGAATGCCACTGAACACCCTCGAAGACCTGCGTGCCGGCAAACTGGCCGGGAGCCGTCGCCTAAAGCTGGCGTGCGGGCTGACGGAATTCCCGCGCGAGATATTCGCTTTGGCGGACACGCTGGAAATTCTCGATTTGTCCAGCAATGCGCTGGCGACATTGCCCGACGATCTGCCTCGGTTGCATCGGCTACGCATTCTTTTCTGTTCGAACAACCAGTTCGCCGAATTGCCGGCGGTGATCGGGCAATGCGCCGAGCTGGAAATGGTCGGCTTCAAGGCGAACCGGATTCGGCGTGTGCCGGCTGCGGCATTGCCGCCCAGGCTGCGCTGGCTGATTCTGACCGACAACCAGTTGAGCGAACTGCCGCCGGAGATCGGCCGCTGCACGCGCTTGCAGAAGCTCATGCTGGCTGGCAACCAGTTGCAATCCTTGCCGGCAGAGATGGCCAATTGCACCGGGCTGGAATTGCTGCGTATCGCCGCCAATCGCCTGTCAGCCTTGCCAGAATGGCTGCTGTCCTTGCCGCGCCTTTCCTGGCTGGCTTTCGCCGCAATCCGTTTTGCCAGGATGCGCCGGTTCAAGCCGGCGTTTCGCCTATTCACTGGGACGATTTGCAGGTCAGCCATCAACTGGGCGAGGGGGCTTCCGGCGTCATTCATCACGCCGAGTGGCGCTCTGGCGAAAGTGTTCAGCCGGTGGCGCTCAAGCTGTTCAAGGGCGCGACGACGAGCGATGGTTTGCCACTCAATGAAATGAACGCCTGCATCACCGCCGGCTCGCATCCGCATTTGATTCCCGTACTTGGCAAGCTGGCGGTTCACCCGAAGGCCGCCCACGGGCTGGTCATGGCGCTGATCGACAGCAACTTCCGCAACCTGGCCGGGCCGCCGAGTCTGGATTCGTGCACGCGCGACGTTTATCCGGCGGAAACGCGTTTCGATCTCGACGCCGCTATCCGCATCGCCCTCGGCATCGCCTCGGCGGCCGAACACCTGCACGCCCAGGGCATCACGCATGGCGATCTGTATGGCCACAATATCCTGCATGGCGCCGACGGACAGGCTCTGCTCGGCGACTTCGGCGCGGCGTAATTCATGCGGCCGATGATCCGCTCATCGCCAAGGCCCTGCAGCGCATCGAGGTGCGGGCGTTTTCCTGTTTGCTCGAAGAATTGCTGGCGTTTTCCGCGTCCAACACTGATTCCACGGTAACCGGAAAAAAGTCGAAAAATTGAAATCCTTGCAGGCCGACTGTGCGCAGGAAAACGTTTCGGCCCGACCCGCTGTTTGCCAAAATCGTGTCAGTGCTCAGCGCCTTGATGCCACGTTACGGGCCTTATTGCGTGTAGGACCGCTGAGGTTGCTGTTAGCTCACAAAACGGTAGCCAATGCCGGATTCCGTCAGAATGAACTTGGGCCGCGTCGGGTCATCCTCGATTTTTTTCCGGACATGCCCCATATAAACGCGAACGTAGTGGCTGTCCTCGATATGGGACGGCCCCCAGACTGCCTTCAAGAGCTGGCGATGGGTCAGGACGGAATCCGGATTGGCGATCAGGTAGGCGAGCAGGCGGAATTCAATCGGCGTCAGGTGAATCTGCTGCCCATCCTTTTCGACAATATGCTTGCCGAGATCGACGCGAACATTGCCGAACTCGAAGACCGTCATGCCTGTCGTTCCGGCCCGGAAACGCCGCCTCAGATGGGCCCGGACGCGGGCCAGCAGTTCGGCGGCGCCAAACGGCTTGATCAGGTAATCATCGGCGCCGGCATCGAGTGCGGCCACCTTGTCGGCTTCGGCCGTGCGGGCGGACAGAACGATGATGGGTATGTCCGACCAGGTCCGCAGGTCGCGGATCAGGTCGATGCCATCGCCATCCGGCAGGCCGAGATCGAGCACCACCAAATCAGGTTGCCGGGTGCCGACCTCGATCAGGCCACGGGCCACTGAATC
Source organism: uncultured beta proteobacterium (assembly GCA_963727115.1). Lineage (GTDB taxonomy): Bacteria > Pseudomonadota > Gammaproteobacteria > Burkholderiales > Rhodocyclaceae > Azonexus. The sequence goes on from CAVSFS010000007.1 coordinate 3,550, forward strand.
GGCCTCGAAAACCTCCAGTTGCTCCGCTTCCAGGGCCAGTTTGATGAAGCGACGAATCTTGGCTTCATCCTCGACAACGATCACGGTGGGTGTAGCGGTCGACATTTAGCGAGCCTCCTCGTCTGCCGGCATTTCCTCGGCTTCAAGCGCTGGCGGATTGCCTCTGGGCAAGGTGAACATGAAGCGCGCCCCACCTTGCGGCCGATTCACCGCGTAAATTTCTCCACCATGCGCTTCGACGATGGCCCGACAAATGGCCAGTCCCAAACCGACGCCCCGGGTGGCACTTTCCGGCTGCCCGCGTTCAAATTTCTTGAAAATGACTTCCTCTTTCCCTTCGGGCAATCCGGGGCCGTTATCGTCAACCCAGACCTCGATCGTCCTTTCCGTGACGTTGGCACCGATTTCGACCAGGCTGCCCGGCGGCGTGTATTTCACCGTGTTTTCCAGCAGGTTGTAGATGACCCGCTCCATCAGCACGGAGTCAATATTGACCAGCGGCAGGTTTTCATCGAGCGAGACCTTGATCCGATGCTCGGCAAAGGCCCGCTCCAGCGTTTTCAGGGCGCTGACGACGACTTCCTCCAGGGGCTGCCATTGCCGGTTCAACTCCACCCGGCCTGACTGCAGCTTGGCCATGTCGAGCAGGTTATTGACCTGGCTACTGACGCGCAGCGCTTCCTCCTTCAGGGAGTGGGCAATCTCGGCCTGCGGGCCGGTCGGTGGCGGCTGGGTCAGGAACATCGAATCGGCCAGACCGACCAGGACGCTCATCGGCGTGCGCAAATCATGGGAAATGGCCGACAGCACGGAATTGCGCAGACGCTCGGATTCCATCTGCACGGTCGTGTTCTGGGCGACCTCGACGTAATGCACCCGTTCCAGGGCGATGGCGATCAGCGAGGCAAAGGTGTCGAGCAGGCGCCGCTGCTCCGGGATGAGCAGGCGGTCCATGTTGCGTATTTCGAGCGCCAGCACGCCGCGCAGGCGCATCGGCGCCTTCAGCGGCAAATACAGGATAGGGCTGGCGCCAGCGTATTGGTGCCCTGGCCGGCCGGCTTCTGCATGATCGAAAGCCCACTGGGCAATGCCCATGTTGACGGCGGGCAGGCCATTGGCGGAAGGAAGCGGCCGGCTGCAACCGGTCGTTGTCGTCGGTCAGCAGGAAAGCGGCTTTGGCACCCAGTTCGGCCACGATGAAGCGTTCGCCGATTTCGGCAATCTGCTCGGGCATCAGCGCCGCCGAAAGATCACGCGACATTTCATAGAGCGAGCGGACGCGCTGTTCCCGCCGCGTCGCTACCTTGGCCTGGTATTTCGAGCCGGCCGTCAGCTGGCCGGTGATCAGGCCAACGACCAGCATGACGGCAAAAGTCATCAGGTACTGCACGTCGCTGACCGCGAAGGAAAAGCGGGGCGGAACGAAGAAAAAGTCGAAAATGGCAACCGACAGGAAAGAGGCCAGCACGCCCGGGCCGCGACCGTAGCGCACGCTGACCAGGACCACCGCCAGCAGAAAGACCATGACGATGTTGGGCAATTCGAAAATAGGGAACAGCACGTGCCGCAGCAAACCCGGCCAGCGCACAACCAGCGGCCGCTTTCGCGTAGGCCGGCCACTGGTCGAAAATGCTGTCGCCGATACTTTCCTGGACAGCTTTTCCGGGTTCCCGGTCGGTATCGGCACGTGCTACCTGAAGCACATCGAGATCGGGCGCTCGCTGGCCAAGGCGGTCGGCGAAAGAGCGGTACCAGGGGCGCCACGGACGCGGATGATCCCGTCCGACGAAAATCTTCGAGAGATTGTGATCGCGGGCATATTTGACCGCGACCTCTTCCGCATCGTTGCCCGACAGCGTCGCCGTCTGCGGCACCCAGTTCCTCGGCCAGCTTGAGATTGCGCAGGATGCGATGGCGACTCTCCTCGGACAGCCGCTGCAAGGCCGGGGTTTCGATGTAAATGGCGTGCCACGGGGCTTCCAGCCGGCTGGCGACACGAGCCGTGGTGCGGACGATCTTCTCCCCTCCCGCACCCGTGCCGATGCAGGCGAGCAGCGAATCGCGGGTTTGCCAGACCGGCGAGACAAACTGGTCGCGCCGGTATTGCAGCATCTGGTCGTCGACCCGGTCGGCCGTGCGGCGCAGCGCCAGTTCGCGCAGGGCGATCAGGTTGCCCTTGCGGAAAAAGTTGCGGATCGCCCGTTCCGCCTGGTTGCGGCAGATAGACCTTGCCGGCCTGCAGGCGCTGCAGCAACTCGTCAGGCGGCAGGTTAACCAGCACCACCTCGTCGGCCGCATCGAACACCTTGTCGGGCACCGTCTCCCAGACGCGGATGCCGGTAATGCCGCTGACCACGTCGTTCAGGCTTTCCAGGTGCTGGACATTGACCGTCGAGTAAACGTCAATGCCGGCCGCCAGCAATTCGTCGATGTCCTGCCAGCGCTTGGCATGGCGCGAGCCGGCCACATTCGAATGGGCCAGTTCGTCCATCAGGATCAGCGCCGGCTTGCGGGCCAGGGCGCCGTCCAGATCGAACTCCTTGAGCACCCGGTCGCGGTAGGGGATGTCCCGCAAGGGCAGGTGTTCCAGGCCATCGGCCATGACTTCCGTTTCCATCCGGCCATGAGTCTCGACGATGCCGATGACGACATCCACCCCGGCCAGAAGCTGTTGCCGGGCCGCCCCGAGCATGGCGTAAGTCTTGCCGACCCCGGCTGACGCCCCGAAAAATATTTTCAGCTTGCCGCGTTTGGCCCTGGCTTCTTCCGCATTGACGCGGTTGAGCAGTTGATCGGGGTCGGGTCTTTGATCAGCCATCAATTCATCCTTATAGCCAGCCGACGCGTTTGAAGTTGGCATAAAGCGCAACACAGGCCGCGCTGATGGCCACAAGCGCCATCGGGTAACCGAATTCCCATTGCAGTTCGGGCATCGCCTTGAAATTCATTCCCCAGATGCCGGCAAACGCGGTGGCGACGGCGAAAATACCGGCCCACGCTGCCAACTTCTTGTTCACTTCGCTCTCTTCGATGGTCACCATGGACAGGTTGACCTGAATGGCAGTGCCGATGGTGTCCCTGATGTTGTCGAGCGAGGCATTGATCCGGGCGAGGTGGTCATAGACGTCGCGAAAGTAGTCGCGGCTATTGGCACAGACCGCCGGTCCGCGGCCGCCCGAGAGCTTGCCGGTGGCCTCCATCATCGGCGCGACGGCATGCTTGAGGAAGGTGATCTTGCGTTTCAGGTCATAGAGCCGTTCGATATTGCTGCGGGCGGCGCCCTTGGCAAAAATCTGCTCCTCGATTTCCTCGAGTTCCGACTCCAGCCGGTCCATGATCGGAAAATAGCGATCGACGACCGCATCCATCAGGGCATAGAGGACGAAGCCTGACCCATGGCTGAGCAGATGCGGCTCCCGCTCACAGCGTTCGCGCACCCCGAGAAAACCCTGCTGGCTATGGTTTCTGACCGACAGAACGTAGTTCTGTCCGACGAAGACATTGACCTCGCCGATATTGAACTCGCCATTGTCCTCTTCCAGCAGGTGCATGACGGCGAATACCGAGTCGCCATATTCTTCGATCTTCGGCCGCTGGTGGCCATGCCGGGCATCCTCGACCGCCAGTTCGTGCAGGGCAAACTCCTCCTGCATCTGATCCAGTTCCTGCGCTGTCGCATCGCGCAGGGCTACCCAGACGAAGCAATCCGGTTTGGCCAGATAGTCGCTGATTTCCTCGACAGCCATGTCGGCCAGACGCGAGCCGTTTTCGTAGGCGATACAATTGATCAGCATGTTTTACTCCCCGAGTTTTTGACAGCCTCCATCCTGCACGCTTTTGGCGATCTCGGCGAGATTGCACGCTCAGAGATCTGCCATCTGCATTCGATCGGGAGGACTGCCCTCAGTCTTGATTTAACGAAGTGAATCAAGCGCGATATTGAGTTGCAGCACGTTCACCCGGGGTTCGCCGAAGACGCCCCATTGGCGGCCTTCGGTGTGCTGGCTGACCAAAGCCTTGACGTCGGCCGGCGGCAGATGGCGCTGGCTGGCAACGCGAGCCACCTGATAGGCCGCTGCCTCCGGGCTGATGTGCGGGATCGAGGCCACTGGCCGAGGCATTGACCAGATCGGCCGGGATCGGCAGCTTGTTGTCGGGGTCGGCCGCTTTCAGGGCCTCGATCCGTCCCTTGACCGCATCGACCAGGGCCGGATTGAGCGGCCCCTGATTGGAGCCGCTGGAAGCGCTGGCGTTGTACGGCATCGGCCCGGTGGCCGAGGGGCGGCCCCAGAAATACTTGGGATCGGTGAAGTTCTGGCCGATCAGGCGGGAGCCGACTGCCTTGCCATCCTTGACGATCAGGCTGCCATCGGCGGCCTCGGGAAAGGCGACCTTGGCGATGCCGGTGACGGCCAGCGGATAGACGATGCCGGTGATGGCGGTGAGCAGGACGAAGAGGCTGACGGCGGGACGTAACAGGGTTTTCATGAGTTTTCTCCTCAGGCCAGGCCGATGGCGGCAATCGCCAGGTCGATCAGCTTGATGCCGATAAAGGGAACGATGACGCCGCCCAGGCCGTAGATCGCCAGGTTCTGGCGCAACAGCGTCGCGGCGCCGAGCGGGCGGTACTTGACGCCTTTCAGGGCCAGCGGAATCAGGAAGACGATGATCAGGGCGTTGAAGATCACCGCCGACAGGATGGCCGAGGCCGGGCTGGCCAGGCCCATGACGTTGAGCGCGGCGAGTTGCGGATAGGTCGTCACGAAAGCGGCCGGGATGATGGCGAAATACTTGGCGATGTCGTTGGCGATAGTGAACGTCGTCAGCGAACCGCGCGTCATCAGCATCTGCTTGCCGGTTTCGACGACCTCGATCAGCTTGGTCGGGTTGGAATCGAGGTCGACCATGTTGCCGGCTTCCTTGGCCGCCTGCGTGCCGGTGTTCATGGCTACCGCGACGTCGGCCTGGGCCAGCGCCGGGGCGTCGTTGGTGCCGTCGCCGGTCATCGCCACCAGCCGGCCTTCGGCCTGGTACTGGCGGATCAGCGCCAGCTTGGCTTCCGGCGTCGCTTCCGGCAGGAAATCGTCGACCCCGGCTTCGGCGGCGATGGCGGCGGCCGTCATCCGGTTGTCGCCGGTAACCATGATGGTCTTGATGCCCATCTTGCGCAGTTCGGCAAAACGTTCCTTGATGCCGCCCTTGACGATGTCCTTGAGCTCGATGACGCCCAGCACGCGCGTGCCATCGGCGACGACCAGCGGCGTGCTGCCGCGGCGGGCGACTTCATCGACCATGCCCGGCGACCGACGGCGGGAATTTGCCGCCCAGGGCTTCGACATGCTTCCTGATGGCATCGGCGGCGCCCTTGCGAATCTGGCGACCGGCCATATCCACGCCGCTCATGCGGGTATGGGCCGAGAAATGCACGAAGTGGGCATCCAGCGCGTGAATGTCGCGCTCGCGCAACTGGAAACGCTGCTTGGCCAGCACCACGATGCTGCGGCCTTCCGGCGTTTCGTCGGCCAGCGAGGCGAGTTGGGCGGCATCGGCCAGTTCGGCTTCGGTGACGCCATCGGCCGGCAGGAAAGCGGAAGCCTGGCGATTGCCGAGCGTGATCGTGCCGGTCTTGTCCAGCAGCAGCACATCGACGTCGCCGGCCGCTTCGACGGCGCGGCCGGAGGTGGCAATGACGTTGGCCTGCATCATGCGGCTCATGCCGGCCACGCCGATGGCCGAGAGCAGGCCGGCGATGGTCGTCGGGATCAGGCAGACGAGCAGCGCGATCAGCACGGTGATGCTGATCGGCGTGCCGGCGCCGGCGACTTCGACGCTGAACATCGAGAACGGCAGCAGGGTCACCACGACGCCGAGGAAGACGATGGTCAGCGCGACGAGCAGGATGGTCAGGGCGATTTCGTTCGGCGTCTTCTGGCGCTTGGCGTTTTCGACCATGGCGATCATGCGGTCGACGAAGGTTTCGCCCGGATTGACGGTAACGCGCACGACGATCCAGTCGGACAGCACGCGGGTGCCGCCGGTGACGGCCGAGAAGTCGCCGCCGGATTCGCGGATGACCGGCGCCGATTCGCCGGTGATGGCGGATTCGTCGACCGAGGCGACGCCTTCGATGACTTCGCCGTCGGCCGGAATGGTTTCCTGGGCCTGGACGACGATCACGTCGCCCTTGCGCAGGTCGTCGGCCGGGGTCATTTGCCACTTGGCGCCATAGCTGCGGCTCGAGCCAGCTTCTTGGCCCAGGTTTCCTTCTTCAGGCCGCGCAGCGAAGCGGCCTGCGCCTTGCTGCGCCCTTCGGCCAGCGCTTCGGCAAAATTGGCGAAGAGCACGGTGAACCACAACCAGATGGCGATGGCCAGGATGAAGCCGGCCGGCGCTTCGCCCTGGCCACCAGGGCCTGCAGCCAGAGCATGGTGGTCAGGATGCTGCCGACGTAGACGACGAACATCACCGGATTGCGCCATTGCACGGCCGGATTCAGTTTCCGGAAGGCATCGGCGATGGCCGGCAACGGCCAGCGCCGGATCGAACAGGGTAAAAGTCTTGCGTGTCATTATTTTCTCCCCAAGGCTTAGTGAGCGGCCCAGAGCACGAGGTGCTCGATGACGGGGCCGAGGGCCAGCGCCGGGACGTAATTCAGGAGGCCGACCAGCAGCACGGTGCCGATCAGCAGCGTGACGAACAGCGGGCCATGCGTCGGCAGGGTGCCGGCACCGACGGCGATGCGCTTCTTGGCGGCCAGCGAACCGGCAATGGCCAGCACCGGCACGATCACGCCGAAGCGGCCGAACCACATGGCAATGCCGAGCATCACGTTGTAGAACGGCGTGTTGGCGGACAGGCCGGCGAAGGCGCTGCCGTTGTTGTTGGCGGCCGAGGTGAAGGCATAGAGGATTTCCGAGAAGCCATGGGCGCCCGGGTTGGCGATGCCGGCCTTGCCGTCGGCGAGCCATCACCGCGATGGCGGTGCCGACCAGCACGAGCAGCGGCGTGACCAGGATGGCGATGGACACCATCTTCATCTCGAAGGCCTCGATCTTCTTGCCCAGGTATTCCGGCGTGCGGCCGATCATCAGGCCGGCGATGAAGACGGCCATGATGGCGAAGACCAGCATGCCGTAGAGGCCGGTACCGACGCCGCCGAAGACCACTTCGCCGAGCTGCATGTCGATCAGCGGCACCAGGCCGCCGAGCGGCGTAAACGAGTCGTGCATGGCGTTGACCGCACCGCAGGAGGCCAGCGTCGTGATGGTGGCGAACAGGCCGGATTCGGCGATGCCGAAGCGGGTTTCCTTGCCTTCCATGTTGCCGGCGGCCGGATCGACGCCCAGCTGGGTCAGCAGCGGATTGGCCTGCTGTTCGAAATGCATCGCGGCATAGGCCAGGGCGACGAACATCAGGGTCATCGCCGCGAGCACCGCCCAGCCCTGGCGGGTGTCGCCGACCATGCGGCCGAAGGTGAAGCACAGCGCGGCCGGGATCAGGAAGATCGACAGCATCTGGATGAAGTTGGTCAGCGGCGTCGGGTTTTCATAGGGATGCGCCGAGTTGGCGTTGATGAAGCCGCCGCCGTTGGTGCCCAGCATCTTGATCGCTTCCTGCGAAGCAACCGGGCCCATGGCCAGCGTCTGGGTCGGCGTTTCGGCCGGTTCGGTGATGGCGACACCCTTGTCGTCCTTCAGGGGCTGACCGGCTGCATCGACTTTCGGATTGTCGTACTTGGTCACTTCCAGCGTCGTCACGTCCTTGTAGGCGTCGAAATTCTGGATGACGCCCTGGCTGGTCAGGAAGACCGCGTACACAATCGAAATCGGCAGCAGCACATGCAGCGTGATGCGGGTCAGATCGACCCAGGCGTTGCCGACCGTCTTGGCACTATGTCGGGCAAAACCGCGGATCAGGGCGATGACGACGACGATGCCGGTGGCGGCCGACAAGAAATTCTGCACGGCCAGCGCCAGCATCTGGGTCAGGTAGCTCATGGTCGATTCGCCGCCATAGCCCTGCCAGTTGGTATTGGTCACAAAACTCAGGGCCGTGTTGAAGGCGGAGTCCGGGCTGACATTGGCGAAACGCCTGCGGATTGAGCGGCAGATCGGCTTGCAGGCGCTGCAGGGCATAGACCACCAAGACGCCGAGGACATTGAACAACAGGATGGCGAAGGCGTATTTCAGCCAGCCCATTTCCTCGTCGGGGCGGATGCCGCACAGGCGATAGATCGGGCTTTCGATCTTGCCGGCCAGCCGGAAGCGACCTTCCATCACATTGGCGATGTAAGTCCCCAATGGCTTGACGGTCAGGAACAGGACGACAAGAAAAAGTCCGAGAAGTATCCAGGCATGATTGCTCATGAGAAGTTCTCCGGATTGATCAGCGCGGCGATCAGATAGACCAGCAGGCCAGCGGCAACGGCGCCGCTAAGAATGAAAAGCCAGGTCATTTGGCACCCCCCAGCCGGGCACAGCCGGCAGCGAGGCCGAGCATCAGGGCAAAGAACAGCCCGATGCCGGCGAGATAGACGAGATCCATAAGTACACCCCATGTTGGTATTGCGACAGGGTCATACTAGAAAAATCGCTATTAAAGTTTTCGAAAAAGCTGGGGGTGGGGATATAAAAAAACGGTAAAAACCGAATGCATCAAGTGCCTCGAAGGCGCTTGCCGCCATTGCGGATACTCAATGGCCGGGTGCTGAGCAGGACGGGGCCTAACGGGGAGTCTGCAAAGCCCGGGCAATGAAGTTTCGGGATACACGGGATTTCGGCACTTTTTCACTGAACCAGCTGCGCACGTCGGCATCGAGCCCGATGCCGTGCATGTAGTTGTAGAGCGCCTTGTGCAGCGCCGTGCCGAGGAAGTCGTGGTCGGCGCCGGTCGGATCGACGAACTCGACGTCGTTGGTGGCGAAGGTGATCGGCGGCAGCGGCTTGAGCTTGATGCCGTACTCGGCCGGGTTCAGGCCGACCGGCGAATGCGCGGTGCACGCGAAGCGGTGCCAGAAGCCGGACTGGATGCAGCCTTCGGCGAACAGCTGGCGCACGCATTCGAGCGCGTCGACCGTGTCCTGCACGGTCTCCGTCGGGAAGCCGTACATCAGATAGGCGTGGACCATGATGCCGGCGTCGGTGAACGCGCGGGTGACGCGCGCGACCTGCTCGACGGTGACGCCTTTCTTCATCAGCGTCAGCAGCCGGTCGGAGGCGACTTCGAGCCCGCCGGTCACCGCGATGCAGCCGCTGTCGGCGAGCAGCGTTGCAGAGCTCCGGCGTGAAGGCTTTCTCGAAGCGGATGTTGCCCCACCAGGTGATCGCCCGGTTGCGCTTGTGCAGCTCGTCGGCCAGCGCCTGCAGGGCCTTCGGCGGCGCGGCCTCGTCGACGAAGTGAAAGCCCGTCTGGCCGGTCTCGGCGATCAGCGCTCGATGCGGTCGACCAGCGGTCGGCCGGCGCGCGGTCGTAGCGGCCGATGTAGTCGAGGGTGACGTCGCAGAAGCTGCACTTCTTCCAGTAGCAGCCGTGCGCGACCGTCAGCTTGTTCCAGCGCCCGTCGGACCACAGCCGGTGCATGGGGTTGAGCATCTCGAGCAGCGACAGGTAGCGGTCGAGCGGCAGGCCGTCGTAGGTCGGCGTGCCGGCTTCGGCGAAGGGGATGTCGGGCTCGCTGCTGTTGAAGTAGCGGACCTGCGCCGTCGACACGGGCGAAGGTGCGAACGAGATTGAGGCGCGGCCGCTTGCCTGCAGGTGTTCGAGCAGGCGCGAGCAGCGGCCGCTCGCCGTCGTCGAGCGTGACGTAGTCGAAGTAGTCGAACACGCGCGGCTCGGTGAGCTCGCGCAGCTCGGTGTTGACGTAGCCGCCGCCGAGCACGGTGACGATGCCGGGTGCCTGCGCCTTGATCGCCTGCGCCATGCGGAACGCGCCATAGACGGTGCCGGGGAACGGCACGGAAAGCAGCACGACGTCTGGCCTGTCG
>CAVSFS010000008.1:0-210019 GCA_963727115.1 uncultured beta proteobacterium
TAGGTTATCTCAAGGCCTATTACAAAAGGCGCAAGCGACGCCGTTGCTCGCGCATTGACAGGAGCTCATGAGCCGGCTGGTTTATGTCCAACGCCCGTTTCAGCGTTACCGCATTCTCGGCGCAGATGGCCCGGAAGCCGTCACTGATTCGGGCATCGGCAGCGCAGCGGTTCCAATAAACGATGGCAGCCATCGCAGCCCGGTGCCATTTGAACGCTTCCGTTGGGAGCGGCAGGGCAGGCTCATAGGGTTGCGGTGGCACCTCGCCACCACGATGCGGGGCATAGCGCATCGGTAGCATGTCGTACACCGGCGCCAGCGACAGGCCGGGGTGGAAGGACAGATTTCCCTCGTGCATGTCCGTGTTGGCAATGAGCCGACCAAACCACCAGATCAAGGCCACTTGTCCAACCGCCTCAATGGGCAGCCAGCCATTTCGTCGAAGGGCTTCAGCCAAAGCGGGCCACGAGGCGCCTGCTTTGCCCAGCAACGCGCCATTCAGGCTCGACAAGGTGCACACCGGCAAGCGGCCGTGCGGCCCGCATCGGTCAAAGCGCACGACCTCAAGGAAGGTGCGGCCGGCGTAGCGATGAATCGTGCTCCGGGCGGTGGCTATCCCCAACTCCGCGGACAGTGTTTCCAGCGCCAGATGCTCGCAGACCAGCAAATCCGCCCAGCGGCGCACCGCTGCAGAATCATCAGCGCCTGAGAACTTTACAATCAATGACACCGGCTCGCCATCCAGTTCTCGCATGGCCGTGAACTTGGGGAATTCGCCGGCCGCCGACGACCCGGCTACGCCTTGGGCCAAAGCCAGTTCGGCTTGATTCGGATACGCCGCGGCGATCTGGCTCGCGGCAATCACCCGCGATTCCCAGTCGCGCCGAGCATCCAGGTGTCGCTGATAGGCGCGCTCACCCAGAATCAGGTCGCCGCTCTGGTCATGCCCGAGCGTGGCCAACACATAAGCCACGTCGTCGTCCGTCCAGTCGTTCAGGTTCTCTGTTACTTCCAGAGACTGCCCGTGCAGGTGTGCAAAGTTGCGCCCTAGAAATCCCTGCGGTCGCATATCCAGCAGGGGATAAGGCAAGCCTTCGAACCAGCCGTCTCGCATTTCCCCTTGGCGGTCCAGCGGCCAGGCAAACGGTTCATTGAACGCCAAGGCGCTGCCTTCCGGGTAGGTGAGATCCAGAGCACCCACGACATGACCGGTTCCGGAGGCATCAATGCGATACAGCGGTAGGCTTTCGCTCCGCCCACGCAGTGAACGACGCAAAGCGTAACGCGTGCGGCGCGATCCGCCGCGACGGATCACATCTGCGCCCAACTGATCGAGCAGTCGCATCAGCGTGGAGCGATTGATGCCTTTCAGCAGGCGGCACAAATCGGCCCCGCTGGCGCGCGGGTTGTTTATCAGGGCTTGGCGGAGGTCGTTGGGTGAGACTTTCATGGAATGAGTTTAACAAATGCAACAAATTGTGCAACGAATTGTTATTTTAATACCATTGTATTAACAATTGTTTTGCTGCGCCGTGCTACATAAAATCGCAACGAATTTTCACATAAAACACTCATCGATCGTTCTCGGAAAATTGCGCATCCGGAAAAAGTTGAATCGCCCCGGAATTGTCAGAGGCTCGTTGGCGTTTCTACCATTCTCGTTCCATGACTCTGAAGGCGCCTTGGGGACGAACGGGTCGGGCCGAGCCATGCAACCTGCCTAAGCTCCGCGCATCTTGCTCAGCGCCAGATTGGCTGCCGCCGTTCGTGTCTCCACCCCCAGCTTCTCGAAAACATGCTCCAGATGCTTGTTGACCGTGCGCGGGCTGTTGCCGAGGATGTCACCGATGTCGTTGCTGGTCTTGCCCTGGACCACCCAGTAAAGGACTTCGGCCTCGCGCTGGGTCAGGCGGAAGGCGGCGATCAGCGAATCGATGGCGGAGGCGTCGTTTTCCTCGCGCAGGACGACCAGCCATTCGTCGTCACCGGTCTGGTCGTGGAAGGACGCGAGCAGGCGGCGGTTGCCGTCGGCGATCAACAGCGTAACCGGTTCGCGGCTTTCGCGGCGGGCGCGGTGGGCATCGGCGATCCAGTTGAGCAACTCTTCCGGCGCCACGTCTTCCGGGTTGGCGAAGTAGTCGTTGAGCAGTTTCCTGGCCAGCGGCGTCTGCCAGACCAGCCGGCCATTGGCGGCATGGACGGCAACGGTGGCCTGACCGAAGGCATCGAGCGCGGTACGCGCCTGTTTCATCTGGCGGGCGTTCAGCACGTGGGCGGCGATGCGGGCCAGCACTTCCGGCGGGCGGATCGGCTTGGTGACGTAGTCGGCGCCGCCGGCGGCGAAGGCGGCAACGACGTGTTCTGTTTCGGTCAGCCCGGTCATGAAGACAATGGGAATGTGCTGGGTGGTGAAGTCGGCCTTCAGGCGGCGGGCGACTTCGAAGCCGTCGATGCCCGGCATCAGCGCGTCGAGCAGGATGACGTCGGGCAGGCTCTGGCGGGCGCGCTGCAGCGCGGATTCGCCATTGGTGGCGACGAGCACGGTGTGGCCGGCCTCGTCCAGCGCGTCGTGCAGCAGCGAGAGATTTTCCGGCACGTCGTCGACGATCAGGACGATGTCGGAAATGTTGCACCCCAAGGGCACTTCCTTCGGGGCGCGGTCAACAGGTGTCATCGCGCGTTTTCCTGAGAACTTCCTTCATGGCATCGAACTGGAATTGTCGCGCCAGATCGCGCAGGACACGAACGAATTCGCCATGCTGCGGGTCGATTTTCTCGATTTCGGCCAGTTTGGCCAGGATGCCGCGCAGGTAGCCGAGGCCGATCAGCTCGTCGAGGGCGGCCAGATGCGCTTCCGGCGGCGGCACCAGCGGCGGTGGCTCGGTGGCAACGGGTGGCACGGGCGGCGTGTCGGCGCTGACCCATTCGATTTCAAGCTTGTGGCCGACCCAGTCGAGCAGTTCGCCGACCCGCAGCGGCTTGACGATGAAATCCTCGGGGGCGATGCCGGCATTGTTGTCCAGTCCCTTGTCGAAGGCATTGGCCGAGAGGATCGCGATGTGGGCCTCGGTCAGGTGTTGCTGGCGGATGCGGCGGATGGTTTCCCAGCCGTCGATGCCGGGCATGCCGAGATCCATGAAGACCAGATGCGGCGCGAAGCGCGGAATGACCTGCAGCGCCTCGTAGCCGCTGGCCGCCTGCTCGACGACGAAGCCGAGCGGTTCGAGCACGTTTTGCAGCAGGTCGCGGTCAACCTTCTCGTTATCGACGACCAGGATGCGCCGGCGCACGCCGACGTAGCCGATGCGGTTGCGGCGCGGCAGTTCGCGCGCCGCCTGCGCCGAATGGACCTGCGGCAGGAACAGGCGGATGCGGAACAGGGTGCCGTCGCCCGGCGTGCTGGACACCTGCATTTCGCCGCCCATCAGGTCGGTGAGCATGCGGGCGATGGTCAGGCCGACGCCGCTGCCGCCGGCCTGTACCGTGCTGCCGCGGACGAAGGGCTCGAAGATGCGTTCGAGATCGGCGGCCGGGATGCCGGGGCCGCTGTCGCGAATCTCGAAAACGGCCATCTCGCGCCGGCATTCGACCTTGAAGCTGACGCCGCCGCGCACGGTGAATTTGACGGCGTTGCCGAGCACGTTGATCAGGATCTGGCGCAGGCGCCGTTCGTCGGCCCGCACCACCGCCGGAATTTCGCCGATCGGCTGGTAGGCGAAGGACAGCCCCTTGTTGCGCGCCTGCAGTTCGAACATGCCGACGATCTGCTGCAGGAAATCGGGGAAATCGAGGGCCCGGACGTCGAGCGTCAGCTTGCCGCCCTCGATGCGGGCGATGTCGAGCGTGCCCTCGATGACCGACAGCAGGTGATCGCCGCTCTTGCGGATGACGCTGACCGCCTGCTTGCGGTTGGGCGGCACGCTCTCGTCGGCGTCGAGAATCTGCGCGTAGCCGAGGATGCTGTTGAGCGGCGTCCGCAGTTCGTGGCTGATCGCGGTGATGTAGCGGCTCTTGGCCTGGTTGGCTTGCTCGGCAACCTGGCGGGCCTTCTGCAAGGCTTCGTCGGTGCGCTGGTGCGATTCGATTTCCTGCATCAGCAGTTGCGTCTGGCGGTTGGATTCTTCCTGTGCCACTTCACGGCTCTGCTGGGTCAGCACCATCCACCAGGCGCCGACGCCGGACAATAGCAGCAGGGCGGCAAAAGCCTTGATGAAGCTGTCCTGCAACGCGGTGATCAGCACCGTCTGGTCGCGCGCCGAGGGCCAGCAGTTCGTGGGTGTACAGCACGCCGAGCACCAGCGCCAGCACCGGCACGATGCCGGTCATCAGCAGCAGGTAATGGCCGAGACCAGTTTCCAGGTAGGGCAGGGCGGGCGCCGGCAGCAGGCGGCGCAGGACGCCGTTCCACTGGGCGGTAAGGCTGGCTCCCGGCTTGCATAAGTCATTGCAGCGGGCGTCCAGCGTGCAGCACAGCGAGCAGATCGCCCCTTGGTAGGCGGGACAGTACGCCATGTCCTCGCCTTCGTATTCGCGTTCGCAAATCGCGCATTTTTTGCCGTCAGCACCGTCGCGCTGTCGCGGCGCAGGAAGTGCCCTTGGGGTGCAACAGGCGCCGGCGGCCGGGCCAGATAGTAGCGGCCGCCGGTAGCCCAGGCGATCAGCGGCGAGACGAGCAGCGCGCTGCCCAGCGCGACGAACGAGGCGTAGGGCTGGAGTCGCTCCCGAGCAGGCCGACGAAGGCGGCGATCGAGAGCAGCGAGGCGATGCCCATGGCGCCGACGCCGACCGGGTTGATGTCGTAGAGGTTGCTGCGCTTGAACTCGATGCCCGGCGGCGCCAGGCCGAGCGGCTTGTTGATGACGAGGTCGGCGACGACCGCCGCCATCCACGAAATGGCGATGTTGGAATAGAGCCCGAGCACCTGGCCAAGCGCCTGGAAGACATTCAGTTCCATCAGCAGCAGCGCGATCAGCGTGTTGAAGACGACCCAGACGACGCGGCCCGGATGGCTGTGCGTCAGCCGGGCGAAGAAGTTGGACCAGGCCAGCGAGCCGGCGTAGGCGTTGGTGACGTTGATCTTGAGCTGCGAAACGATGACGAACAGCGCGGTGGCGGCGATCGCCAGCGTCGTGTTGTCGAAGACGTGCGAGAAGCCGATCAGGTACATCTGGTTCGGATCGACTGCCTTGGCGGCCGGTACGAAATTACGTAGTGCGAGATAGGCGAGCAGCGCGCCGCCAAGCATTTTCGCCACGCCCGGCAACGACCCAGCCCGGGCCGCCGATCACCACGCCGAACCACCAGCGGCTTGCGATTGGCCGGCGTTTTCTCCGGCATGAAGCGCAGGTAATCGACCTGCTCGCCCATCTGGGTGACCAGTGCGATGCCGACGGTCAGCGCGGCGCCGAACAGGTGCGGGTCGAAGCCGATGCCCTTGCCGTTCTCGCCGGCGTATTGCCAGAGTCCGGCCAGGGCCTCGGGCTCCTCGACGAAGACGAAGGCATAGGGCAGGATCAGCATGAAAATCCACAGCGGCTGCGTCCACGCCTGCAGCTTGCTGATTGCGGTGACGCCGTGGGTGACCAGCGGGATGACGACCAGCGCGCAGATCAGGTAGCCCCAGGCCGGCGGGATGTGGAAGGCCAGTTCGAGCGCATAGGCCATGATCGCCGCTTCGAGGGCGAAGAAGATGAAGGTGAAGGAGGCGTAGATCAGCGAGGTGATGGTCGAGCCGATGTAGCCGAAGCCGGCGCCGCGTGTCAGCAGGTCCATGTCCAGCCCATGACGGGCGGCGGTGACGCTGATCGGCAGCCCGATCAGGAAGATGATCAGGCCGGTCGCCAGAATCGCCCAGAAGGCATTGATGAAGCCGGCATTGACCAGCATGGTCGCCCCCACCGCCTCCAGTACCAGAAAAGAAGCAGCCCCGAATGCGGTATTGGCGACGCGCATTTCCGACCACTTGCGAAAACTGCGCGGCGTAAAGCGTAGCGCGTAATCCTCCAGGGTTTCATTGGCCACCCAGGTGTTGTAGTCACGCCTGACCTTGATCACGCGCTGCAGGGCAGGGGAATTCTGATTTCTCATGGGATCGATCTTGGCTAAAAGCCCGCTTTAACGCAACGTTTTAGGCATGGCACGGCGTCCTTGGGCCACAAGAACGCTTTCAAAGCCTGGCCGAAAGTGACGGTTTGGCTGTGCACCCCATGGCAGGTCAAGGCGCCAATGGAGACGAGAATGAAGCGGCTGCGGGCGCCCGGTTCACGCCCCGTTCAAGGATTCGCGGCCGGCGTGGCGCCTGTGCTATCTTCACGGCTGAATAATTTTATCGGTCTTGTCATATGTACAACGTTGTCATCAGTGGTACCGGGCTCTGGGTTGCCCCCGAAGTCATCAGCAACGACGAGTTGGTCGTCGCCTTCAACGCCTATTCGCGAAACTTCAACGAAGAAAACGCAGCGGCCATCGCTGCCGGCGAGATCAATGCGGTGCCCGAATCGAGCGTCGAATTCATCGAGAAGGCCTCCGGCATCAAGCGCCGTTACGTGGTCAACAAGGCCGGCGTCCTCGACCCGGCGCGCATGCGGCCGCATATTGCGCCGCGCCCGGACGACGCGCTTTCGCTGCAGGCTGAAATGGCCGTTGCCGCGACCAGGGAGGCGCTCGCTGCGGCGGGTCGTGAGGCTGCCGACATCGACATGGTCATCTGCGCCGCTTCCAACATGCAGCGTCCGTACCCGGCGATGGCTGTCGAGATTCAGGGTGCGCTCGGCGCCGGGGGCTACGCTTACGACATGAATGTCGCCTGTTCCTCGGCAACCTTCGCGCTCGAACAGGCGATCAATGCAGTCAAGACCGGCTCGGCGCGGATCGCGCTGGTGGTCAATCCGGAAATCTGCTCGGCCCATCTGGCTTGGCGGGATCGCGACTGCCACTTCATTTTCGGCGATGTGTGCACGGCGCTGCTGGTCGAACGGGCAGACGCCCCGCAGGAAGTACCCTTGGGGTACGCCGCGAAGCAAGTCCCCTGGCGGGACACGGCGAAGTCCGCAGGCGCCTGGGAGGTGCTCGGCAGCAAGCTGGCGACCAGTTTCTCGAACAATATCCGCAACAACGCGGGCTTCCTCTGGCGCTGCGAGGACCGTGATCCGGACGATCGCGACCAGTTGTTCCGTCAGGAAGGGCGCAAGGTGTTCAAGGAGGTCTGCCCGATGGCCGCCGAACACATCAGCGGCCAGCTCGCATCGCTTGGTATGTCTGCTGCCGGCGTGCGCCGCTTCTGGCTGCATCAGGCCAACCTGGCGATGAACCAATTGATCGGCAAGCGTCTGCTCGGCCATGAAGCCAGCGCCGACGAGGCGCCGGTGATCCTCGACGAATTCGCCAACACGGCATCGGCCGGCTCGATCATCGCCTTCCACCGCCACAGTAAGGATCTCAAGGCAGGTGACGTCGGCGTCATCTGCAGTTTCGGCGCCGGCTATTCGATTGGCAGCATCGTCGTGCGCAAGATCTGATTTCGCTGGCAGCGCCGGTGTGTCAGCGCGCGGTCGCGGGGGGTGCCTGCTCCCAGCGCGTGTGCCGCGCGATGAAGTCGGCAATGTGTTCTAGTGCCGCCTTTCCGTGCGTGAGCGCCTGGAATCCCTGAAAGACGTGGGGCACGTTGTCCCACAGCTCGACTTCGACGGTGACGCCGGCGGCGTGCGCCCGTGCTGCGGCGCGCAGCGAGTCGTCACGCAGCATTTCGCTTTCACTGGACTGGAAGAACAGCGGCGGCAGACCGTTGAAGTCGCCAAACAAGGGCGAAGCATCGGGGAGCAGCATCTGCTCGGGTGCGAGGTAGTGGTGGCGCAGGCCGACCATCGCCGCAGCGCTGAACATCGGATCGCATTTTTCGTTGGTCGCCATGCTCGGACTGCTGAGGGTGAAATCGACGAAGGGCGAAAGCATTACGGCGCACGCCGGCATCGCGCCACCTGCTGCCTTGATCCGGTGCAGGAGGGCCAGGGCCAGGTTGCCGCCGGCGGAGTCGCCGGCGATGATGATGTCTTGCGTCGGCGTGCCCTGGTCGATCAGCCATTGCCAGGCTGACCAGACGTCCTCAATGCCGGCAGGGAAGCGGTGTTCCGGCGCCAGGCGGTAGTCCGCCATCAGCGCACGCGCCCTGATCCGGCGGCACCAGCTTGCCACCATGGCATGGTGCAGACGCGGAAACTTGAGCATCCAGGCGCCGCCATGGATGTAAAGGATGATTTTCTCGTTTCGCGATTCGGGCAGCGTGATCCATTCGGCGGGGGTGCCGTTGCAATCGACCGCCTGCACGCGCATCTCCGGGTCGATTCTGGTCTGCCTGAGATCGAACTCGACTTGCTTGTCGCGCAGCAACCGGATTTCCGCATCGAAACGGAAGCTGCGCTTGATTGCCATGCGCAATACCTTGTCGAGCCACCATAGCCGGAACCTTGACCCGGAGTGTCTGACAAGTTTTACGTAGGAGGGCAACGTTGCGGGTGGTGTGGTCATGAATCTTTGTCTGACATAGTGCGCGATAATGATAATTTGGCAATCAGATTTTCCGGAAGAACACCATGAATCAATCCACAACTGTCGATCTGTTGGTACCCGCCGAGTTCAGGGAGTGTTATGAACACCAGCATGCAGCCTACAGGAAGAACCGCAACCCGACCCATGCGGAGCGTGTGGCCGACCTGCGTACCTTGCATCGCTTGCTGGTCGAAAACCAGGATGCGCTGGTTGACGCCGTCAACAAGGACTTCGGCTGCCGCTGCGCCTTCGAGACGAAGTTCGCCGAAACCTTCATGGCGCAGGATGCCACTCTGGATGCCATCAAGAATCTCAAGAAATGGATGAAGCCGCAAAAGCGTCATCTCGATCCGACCCAGTTTCCGCTGGCCAGGGCATGGACCTTCCCGCAGCCGGTCGGCGTCGTCGGTATCGTGGTGCCGTGGAATTTCCCGATCGCGATGGCCTTTCAGCCGCTGATCGGCATCTTCGCCGCCGGCAACCGCGCGATGATCAAGATGTCGGGAAACTCCAACCATCTGGCCCTGCTGCTCAAGCAGATTTCGCCGAAATACTTCCCCGCCGACAAGCTGGCGTTCTTCGAAGATGGCCAGCACCGCGGCGCCCAGTTCACCTCCTTGCCCTTCGATCACATCTTCTTTACTGGCTCGCCGACGACCGGCAAGGCGGTGATGGCCAATGCCGCGAAGAACCTGACGCCGGTGACGCTCGAACTGGGCGGCAAATCGCCCTGCGTGGTGGCGCCGGATTACCCGGTGCGCACCGCTGCCGAACGCATCCTCTGGGCCAAGATGCTCAACGCCGGCCAGATCTGCACCAACGTCGATTACCTGTTCCTGCCCGAAGGCAAGGTCGATGAATTCATCAGCGAAGCGAAAGCGATCGTCAACAAGCGCTTTGCCGACATCAACAACGGCGACTACACCGCCATCATCGACCAGGTCTCCTACGATCGCCTGCAGGCCACCGCGGCCGAAGCCGTCGCCAAGGGCGCCCAACTGGTCGATCTCTACAGCGGACCGGCTGCCGATGGCGCACGCCGGATCATGCCGCCACGCATCGTGATCAACGTCAATGATGACATGGACATCATGCAGCGCGAGATCTTCGGCCCGCTGCTGCCGATCATGACCTACAGGACGAAGGAAGAAGTCGTCGAGTACATCGGCGAGCGTCCGCGGCCGCTGGCGTTCTACGTCTACAGCAACGACTGCCGACCTGCAGCAGTACTATCTGAACAACACGATTTCCGGCGGCGTCGGCATCAACGAATCGGTGGTTCAGGCCGGTATCCATAGCCTGCCGTTCGGCGGCACCGGCAACAGCGGCATGGGCCATTACCACGGCTACGAAGGTTTCACGACCTTCTCGAAGCTGCGCCCGGTGTTCAAGCAAGGCCCATGGCGATGGCGCGCGCTCAATCTGTTCGCTCCCCCTTACAAGGGCTTGCCGAACAAGTTGCTGAACTTCATGATCAGGTTGAAGAGTTGAGCGTTGCAGTGTTTATACTTTTGCGCCGTCGGCCATGGTGGCCGGGCGCTGGTTGTAACGTCAGTACGTTTCGCAAGCAGGAAAGAAGAGAATGATCGCTGGAATTGCCGCCGTCTCGAGCAACGGCATGATAGGGATGAATGGCTGGCTGCCTTGGGATATTCCAGAGGACGTCGCCTATTTCGAGGACATGATCGCCGGGGCGGCGCTGATTGTCGGCCGCCGGACCTACAACACGATGGCGGTCGTGCCGCCTGATACCTTCGTGGTCAGTCGTCAGCCGGGCCTGAAGCTCCGCCCGGGTTGCCGGCAGGTTCTCTCGGTCGAAGAAGGAATCAAGGCCGGCATCGCCACCGGCAAGCCGGTTTTCATCATTGGCGGGGCGCCGATTTATGAAGCTGCCTGGCCTTATTGCGAGCGTTTCTACCTGACGCGTATCGAAAAGTTCTTTGCGGGCGATACACCCCTTTCCGAGAGTATTCCGTTCGATCGCTGGCGCGTCGTCAGCGACATAAGCAAGACCTATCGCGAACGAAGAACCGGGATCGATGTGGTGTGTCGTTTCATGGAATACGAGCAGGACAATCCCAAGGCGCTGCCCTGACCCTGTTGCTCCCGAGGGAACTTCCCGACGTGGTCCGGCGCCATTCGGGTTGCGGTCAACACCAGAATTTGGGTGAATTACTCTAAAAGTGGACTTGCGGTCGGGGGATATCTTCCCTATAGTTAAAACGAACGTATGAATTATGACCTCCATTTTTCAGGTGATCCCGATGACCGTTGTACGCAACATTGATACCCGCGAGCGCATTCTCGATGCGGCCGAGCAGCTGTTCATGGAGCATGGCTACGAGGGGACGTCGATGCGCCAGATTACCGGCGACGCGGCGGTTAACCTGGCGGCGGTGAATTATCACTTCGGCTCCAAGGAGTCGCTGATGCAGGAGGTGTTCCGGCGTCGCCTGGACTGGCTCAACGAGGAGCGCTTGCGTGTTCTCGACGAGATGGAGCAGGCCGCCGGCGGCAAGCCCCTGAAAGCATCGCAGATTGTCGATGGCTTCTTCGGAACGCTGTTGCGTCTGGCTGACGACAATCGGCGCGGCGGAATTGTCTTTCTCCGCCTCCTCGGGCGCACGCATACCGAGCCTTCCGAGTTCATCCGGGCCTTTCTAGCCCATGAGTACGCCGGCGTCATGGAGCGCTACAAGCAGGCCTTGTTCAAGGCATTGCCGGACGTGCCGCGGGCGGAGATCGTCTGGCGCTTCCATTTCATGCTAGGCGCGACGTCGTACGCGATTGCCGGCACCGACGCCCTGCGTATCGTCGCCGATTGGGACATCGAGGAAGCGGATACGGTCGACCGCATCGATCGTCTTGTTCCCCGCCTGATGTCGTTCCTGCTTGGTGGTCTGCGCGCCCCGCTACCGCAATTCGATCAGGCGGTTGACGACGCGAACTTCAAGGCAGCATAAAAATCTTTTCAGTTTTACAGGAGACAACAGCATGTCAAATTCGATCATCCCTCTGCTGAGCGTATTGGCGCTTGCAGTCGTGGCTGGCCTGATCCTGGTTCGCCCGCTACGGCGCGCCGTGATCAGCAAGCCCCTTTTCGCCACCTATCGCAAGGTTCTGCCACAGATGTCGGAAACCGAGCGCGATGCGCTGGAAGCCGGTACCGTCTGGTGGGAAGGCGAACTGTTCCGCGGCAAGCCGGACTGGAATAAACTTCATGCCTATCCGAAGCCGACGCTGACCGCGGCGGAACAGTCGTTCATGGACAACGAGGTCGAGGAGGCCTGCCGTCTGGTCGATGACTGGAAGGTGACGCACGAACTCTACGACCTGCCCAACGAAGCATGGCGCTACATCAAGGACAAGGGCTTCCTCGGCATGATCATCCCGAAGAAGTACGGCGGCCTGGAATTTTCCGCCTACGCCCATTCGCAGGTGGTGACCAAGTTGTCGACCCGTTCTTCAGCGCTGTCGGTGTCGGTGATGGTGCCGAACTCGCTCGGCCCGGCCGAACTGCTGCTGCATTACGGTACCGACGAACAGAAGAATCATTACCTGCCGCGCCTGGCCAAGGGCATCGAGGTGCCGGCCTTCGCGCTGACCAGCCCGTGGGCCGGTTCCGATGCGGCTTCGATTCCCGACAGCGGCGTCATCTGCAAGGGCATGTGGCAGGGCAAGGAAGTGATCGGCATGCGCGTGAACTGGGACAAGCGTTACATCACGCTGGCCCCGGTGTGCACCGTCTTCGGTCTGGCCTTCCACCTGTACGACCCGGACGGCCTGCTTGGCGCCAAGAAACATATCGGTATCACCTGCGCGCTGGTTCCCTACGACCACCCGGGCGTCGAACACCGGTCGCCGCCACTTCCCGCTCAACGCCATGTTCATGAACGGTCCGACGCGCGGCAAGGAGGTTTTCATGCCGCTCGATTACATCATCGGCGGGCCGCAGATGGCGGGGCAGGGCTGGCGCATGCTGATGGAGTGTCTGGCGGCTGGCCGTTCCATTTCCTTGCCTTCCTCCAATACCGGCATGGCCCAGATGGCGGCCCGCGCCGTCGGCGGTTATGCCCGCGTGCGCAGCCAGTTCAAGATGGCCGTCGGCAAGTTCGAGGGTGTCGAGGAAGCGCTGACCCGCATCGGCGCCTACACCTACATGATGGATGCGACGCGCACGATGACCGCCGGCGCGGTCGATCTCGGCGAGAAGCCTTCCGTGGTGTCGGCGATCGCCAAGTACCACGTTACCGAGCGCGCCCGCCAGGTGGTCAATGACGGCATGGATGTTGTCGGTGGCAAGGGCATCTGTCTTGGCCCGTCCAACTTCATCGGCCGCGCCTATCAGCAGATTCCGATCGGCATCACGGTCGAGGGCGCCAACATTCTCACGCGCAGCCTGATCATCTTCGGGCAGGGCGCCATCCGCTGCCATCCTTACCTGCTGCCGGAAATGCAGGCGGCGCAGAACAAGGATGTCCGCCAGGGCCTGGTCGATTTCGACAAGGCGTTGTGGGGCCACGTCGGTTACACGATCAGGAACGGTTTCCGCGCCCTGTGGCTGGGCATGACCGGATCGCACTTCGTCGGCGTCGATGTCGATGTGGCGCCCGAAGTTCGCCGCTACTACCAGCAGATGACGCGTTTCTCGGCGGCGTTCGCCTTTCTGTCGGATATCTCTCTGCTGGTGCTGGGTGGCAGCGTCAAGCGTCGCGAAAAACTTTCCGCGCGTCTCGGCGACATCCTGGCCCAGATGTACCTGATCTCCTGCACGCTGAAGCGCTACGAAGCCGATGGCCGTCAGGCCGCGGATGCGCCGCTGGCGCACTGGGCGATCTGGGATTCGATGTACAAGGCTCAGGAAGCGTTCGACGGCGTCATCGCCAACTTCCCGAACCGCTTTATCGGTGCCTTCCTGCAGCGCAGCATCTTCCCCTGGGGCCATCCGTATGTGGTGCCATCCGATGACGTCGGCCACCAGGTTGCCAAGCTGTTGATCGCCCCGTCGGCTACCCGCGACCGTCTGACGGCGGAATGCTATCTGCCGATGACCGAGAGCGAGCCGGTTGGCGCCATCGAACTGGCGCTCATCGCAACGCTCGAAGCCGAAGTCATCGAGGCCAAGATTCGCGATGCCGAGAAGGCCGGACGTTTCGCCAACAACCCGCTGGCCAATGTGCGTGATATCGCCAGCGCGGCTGTCGAGTGCGGCGTGATCACGGCGGCCGAATTCGAGAAGATGAAGCGGCGCAATGTGCTGCGCGACATCGTGGTGCATGTCGATGACTTCCCGTTCGACTTCAATGTGGCAACGGCCAACAAGCCGACGCCCGAGCGCAAGGCCGCCTGATGAAGACGATTTACGTGGTGGATGGCGCGCGGACGCCGTTCCTCAAGGCGCGCAGCGGCCCCGGGCCGTTCACCGCCTCCGATCTGGCGACCCAGGCCGGCCGCGCCCTGCTGCTGCGCCAGCCGTTTTCTCCGGAAGACCTCGACGAGGTCATCCTGGGCTGCGCGGCGCCGTCGGCCGATGAAACCAATATCGGGCGCATGGTTGCGCTGCGCCTCGGATGCGGCGACAAGGTGCCGGGGTGGACGGTGATGCGCAACTGCGCGAGCGGCATGCAGGCGCTCGATTCGGCGATTGCCAACATCCAGTGCGGCCGTTCGGAACTGGTGCTGGCCGGCGGCGTCGATGCGCTGTCGCACGCGCCGCTGTTGTATTCCGAGACGATGGTGCGCTGGTTCGCCGGCATGATGGGCATGCGTACGGTCAACCAGAAAATAGGGCACTTTTTGAAATTGCGCCCCGCAGCGCTGTTGACGCCGGTGATCGGCTTGATGAAAGGGCTGACCGACCCGGTCGTCGGCCTGCTGATGGGCCAGACCGCAGAGAACCTGGCGTGGAAATTCGGCATCGACCGCCAGCAGATGGACGCGTTCGCGGTGCGCAGCCATCAGCGCGTCGTGGCCGGTCGTGCTGCCGGACATTACGGCGAGATCGTGCCGCTCGTCGACGACAAGGGCAATGTCTATGCCGAAGATGACGGCGTGCGTCCCGATGCCAGCCTGGCCGGCATGGCCAAGCTGAAGCCGTTCTTCGACAAGAAATACGGCAACATCACGGCGGCCAACAGTTCGCAGATTACCGACGGCGCAGCCTGGCTGATCCTGGCTTCGGAAGAGGCGGTCAAAAAATGGAACCTGAAGCCGCTCGGCCGCATCGTGGACAGCGAGTGGGCCGGCCTCGACCCGGCGCAGATGGGCCTCGGCCCGGTGCATGCGGCGACGCCGATCCTGCAGCGCCACGGCCTTGGGCTCAACGATCTCGACGCCTGGGAACTCAACGAAGCCTTCGCCGCCCAGGTGCTGGGCTGCATCGAAGCCTGGAAATCCGACGATTACTGCCGCGAACAGCTCGGCCTGCCGGGTGCGCTCGGCGCGCTCGACGAAGACAAACTCAACGTCGATGGCGGCGCCGTCGCCATCGGCCATCCGGTCGGCGCCTCGGGTGCCCGCATCGTGCTCCATCTGCTGCACGTGTTGCGCGAGAAAAGAGCGAAACGTGGCATCGCCACCATCTGTATCGGCGGCGGCCTCGGCGGGGCAATGCTGGTCGAAGCCGGAGCCTGACCAATGACCAACCTGAATCTGCAACACTGGCGTCTTGACGTCAACGCCGAAGGCATCACCTGGGCGGTTCTCGACAAGGCCGGCGAATCGGCCAACTCGCTGTCGCGGGCCGTGATGGATGAACTCGCAGTCATGCTCGACGAACTGCGAACGCCAGCCGCCGAAGGCGCTGATCTTCAGTTCCGGCAAGAGCGCCGGCTTCATCGCCGGTGCCGACATCCAGGAATTCACCCAGCTCGACAGCGCCGAAAAAGGGCGCGAACTGGTCGAGCGCGGCTGGAATCTGTTCAACCGCCTGGCTGCCGTGCGCTACCCGACGCTGGCGCTGGTGCGCGGCCACTGCCTCGGCGGCGGCCTCGAACTGGCGCTGGCCTGCCGCTACCTGCTGGCGGTCGACGAGCCGGGTACCAGGATGGGCCTGCCGGAAGTCATGCTCGGTATCTTCCCCGGCTGGGGCGGCATGCTGCGTCTTCCCGCAGCGGGTCGGTCCGGCGGCGGCCCTGGACATGATGCTGACCGGCAAGACCATCGATGCCAAACGCGCCAAGCGCATGGGCCTGGCCGACGATGCCGTGCCGCCGCGCGTCATGGAGCGCGCCGCGCGCATGATGGTGCTGTCCAACGCGCCGCGCCGTTCCCTGCCGTTCATGCAGAAGCTGCTCAACGGCCCGCTCAAGAGCGTGGTCGCCAACGGCGCCCGCAAGCAGGTGGCCAAGCGGGCGCGCCCGCAGCATTACCCGGCGCCTTACGCGATCATCGACATCTGGGCCAAACACAACGGTAACGCGCTGGCGGCACCGGAACTGGTCGACGGCATCGTCCGTTCGCCGACGGCGCGCAACCTGGTGCGCGTCTTCTTCCTGCAGGAGCGCCTCAAGGGTTTCGGCAAGGATTCGGATTTCAAGGCCAAACGCGTCCACGTCGTCGGCGCCGGCGTCATGGGCGGCGACATCGCCGCCTGGTGCGCGCTGCGCGGCATGACGGTGACCCTGCAGGACCAGAGCATCGAGCGCATCGCGCCGGCACTGAAGCGCGCCCGCGAGCGCTTCGCGCGGCGCATCAGGGACAAGCTGCAATTGCGCGCGGTGATGGACCGGCTGATTCCCGATCCCGAGGGGGCCGGCGCAGCGCATGCCGACGTCGTCATCGAGGCGATCTTCGAGAATGTCGAGGCCAAGCACGCCTTGCTCGAAAAGCTCGATGCCGTGATGCGCCCGGACGCCGTGCTGGCCACCAATACCTCCAGCCTGAAGCTCGAAGACCTGCGCAACGTGCTGCAACGGCCGGAGCGCCTGGTCGGCATTCATTTCTTCAATCCGGTGGCGATGATGCCGCTGGTCGAGGTAGTGGCCGCCGACGGCGCCGACCCGGCCATGGTGCAGGCGGCCTGCGCCTTTGTCCGGCAGATCGACAAGCTGCCGCTGCCGGTCAGGAGCGAACCCGGCTTCCTGGTCAATGCGGTGCTCGCTCCTTACATGCTGGAGGCGATGCGCGCGGTCGACGAAGGAATCAGCCCGGAAACGGTAGACGAGGCGATGCTGGCCTTCGGCATGCCGATGGGGCCGATCGAACTAGCCGACACGGTCGGTCTCGACATCGCAGTCGCCGCCGGCAAGCAGTTGGCGGGCGGGGCGGAAGCGCCGCGTTGCCTGCTGGCCCGCGTCGACAAGGGCGAACTGGGCAAGAAGACCGGGCAGGGCTTTTACGTCTGGACCGCCGGCAAGGCGCAGAAGGGTAGTGCGGGAACGCCGCCGGACGGCCTCGCCGCCCGCCTCGCCAAACCGCTGATCGATCGTGCCGAGCTTCTGGTCGCCACCGGTGTCGTCGCCGATGCCGATCTGGCCGATGCCGGCGTGATCTTCGGGACCGGTTTCGCACCGTTCACCGGCGGGCCGCTCAATTACCGGCAGACAGAAAAACAACAGCGTGTGGCTTGAAAGCAACAGATTGCTTTGAACTGGCCGGATAAGTCTGGCTTTCAAACGCGTGTTTGAGATTTAATCCAATTTGTAACAAAACGTATATCAATTGCTTTCAAGCAATCACAGTGGAGATAGATAATGCAAAAGAACCTCACACCGCGCCTGATTCCGGCGCTCCTCGCCATCGCATTTTCGGGCGCCGCAGGCGCTTCGGGTTTCGCGATTACGGAGCAGAACGCCAGTGGCATGGGTAACGCCTACGCCGGTTCGGCTGCTGTCGCGGAAAACGCCAGCACCATTTACTATAACCCGGCCGGCATGACCAAGCTGCAGGACCGTGAGTTTTCGCTGGGTGGCTCGATCATCAAGACCAGTTTTGATTTCAATAATGACGGATCGCGAACCGGCGCTTTCAGCAATACTGGCGATGGCGGCAATGGCGGCGGCACGTCGTTCGTCCCCAACGCCTACCTGTCCTGGAAAGTGGCGCCGGACTGGTATGTCGGTCTCGGTATCGGCGCGCCGTTTGGCAATGTCGTCAAGTACAACACGCCATGGATCGGCAGTGCGCACTCGACCAGTTTCGACATCAAGACGATCAACGTGAACCCGGCGGTGGCTTGGCGCGCCAACGATTGGCTGTCGCTGGGTGCCGGTGTCAGTTGGCAGAGAATGGATGCGACGTATGAGTCAGCGCTCGGGATTGGCGGGACTACCCCAACTCAGACGGCAGCGATCATCAGCACTTCGAAGAAACTCGATGTCAGTGATGATTCCTGGAACTGGAACATTGGCGCTTTGTTCACCGTTGCGCCGCAAACGAAGATCGGTGTTGCCTACCGTTCGACCACGAAATATACGCTTAGCGGTGACATCAGTGGGTCTGGCCCGTTGGCTGCCTTGGTAAACAGTGACGCAAAAACCGATATCAAACTTCCCGACTCCTTCATCCTCAGCATCGCTCAAGGTATTGGGGATCGCTGGGAGGTTCTCGGTGACGTGTCCTGGATGGGTTGGAGCAGCGTTCAGCAACTGGACATCATTCGCACATCTGGTTCGGCTTCCGGTTCGGTCGGTCAGGTTCTGGAAACCAAGTTCAACGATACGTGGCGTTTTGCCTTGGGTGCCAACTACAAGATGAGCGATGACATCAAGCTTCGCTTCGGTGTCGCCTATGACAATACGCCGGTTCCGAACGCGCAGTACCGGGTTACCTCGCTGCCGGACAATGATCGGACTTGGCTGACGACTGGCGTCCAATGGAAGCCGACCAAGACCTCGGCGCTTGATCTCGGCGCTGCCTACATCTGGGTCAAGGACGCACCGATCAATAATGCAGGCTGGGCTGGTGCTAGTATTCCCCAGGGTCTCATCAAGGGAAACTACAACGACTACTCGTGGCTCCTCGGCGCCCAGTACTCGATGGGCTTCTGATCGCCCACCTCGCAACTGTTTCTTCAAGCCCCGGCAAGTCCGGGGCTTTTTTTCGAGTATTTCTTCTAAAAAATGCGTTGACCGCAACCGAGGCCATACTATAATTCAAACGTTCGTTTTACGCGGGCAAGCATGGCTTGAACGAAACAACAACATTTGAAGGAGAATCGCTTGAACAAGCTGATTGTGAAGAAAGCCGCCGTCCTCGGCGCGGGCGTGATGGGCGCGCAGATCGCCGCGCATCTCGCCAATGCCAACGTACCGGTCGTCCTGTTCGACCTCCCGGCTCGGGAAGGTGACAAGAACGGCGTGGTGAACAAGGCGCTCGACGGACTTAAGAAACTTGACCCGGCGCCGCTGGCCAACAAGGGCAAGCTGAAGTTCATCGACGCTGCCAACTACGAAGAGCACCTGTCACTGCTCGCTGACTGCGACCTCGTCATCGAAGCCATCGCCGAGCGCATGGACTGGAAGAACGAACTCTACGCGAAGATCGCCCCGCACCTGGGCGCCAATGCCGTCATCGCCTCGAATACCTCCGGGCTGTCGATCAATACGCTGGCCGAAGGCCTGCCCGAAACGGTGCGCCCGCGCTTCTGCGGCATCCACTTCTTCAATCCGCCGCGCTACATGCATCTGGTCGAGATCATCGCCACGCGGACGACCGACGCCGGCGACGCTCGATGCCCTCGAAACCTGGCTGACCTCGCGCCTTGGCAAGGGCGTCATCCGCGCCCTCGATACGCCGAATTTCGTCGCCAACCGCATCGGCGTTTTTTCCATCCTCGCGGTCATGCATCACACCGCCGCCTTCGGCCTTGGCTTCGACGAAGTCGATGCGCTGACCGGCCCGCGCATCGGCCGTCCGAAGAGCGCCACCTACCGCACCGCCGACGTCGTCGGTCTCGATACCCTGGCGCACGTCGTCAAGACCATGCAGGACACGCTGCCGAACGATCCGTGGCACGCCTACTTCAAGACGCCGGAATGGCTGTCCGCGCTGATCGGCAAGGGCGCACTCGGCCAGAAGACCCGTTGCGGAATTTTCCGCAAGCAGGGCAAGGAAATCCAGGTGCTTGATCTGGGCAAGCAGGATTACCGCACTTCGGCCGGCATCATCGCCGATGAAGTTGCCGCCATCCTGAAGATGCGCAACCCGGCCGAGAAATTTGCCGCGCTACGCGCCTCCGCGCATCCGCAGGCGCAGTTCCTGTGGGCCATCTTCCGCGACATCTTCCATTACGCCGCCGTACATCTCGAAAACATCGCCGACAACGCCCGCGATCTCGACTTCGCCATGCGCTGGGGCTTCGGCTGGGCGCAGGGTCCGTTCGAAACCTGGCAGGCTGCCGGCTGGGCCGACATCGCCCAGGCCATCGCCGCCGATATCGCGGCCGGCAAGGCCATGAGCGCCACGCCGCTGCCGGCCTGGGCGCTGGAATCCGGCCGTACCGGCGTGCATACGCGCGCAAGGTTCGTATTCCGCCAGTCGCAATGCCTACGCTGCACGTTCCGCGTTGCCGGTGTATGGGCGCCAGTTGTTCCCGGAGCGCGTGCTGGGCGAAGCCGGCGCGGCGCCCGAGAAATCGGGCGAAACGCTGTACGAGAACGACGGCGTCCGCCTGTGGCGGAATGCTGCCCCCCAAGGGGACTTCCTGCGGGGCGCGGTCGACGCCGGAATCGGCATCATTTCCATCAAGTCGAAGATGCACACCATCGGCAACGAAGTGCTCGACGGCGTCATCGCCGCCGTGCGCCAGGCCGAAGCGACGCTCGACGGCGTGGTGATCTGGCACGAAGCGCCGTTCGCCGTCGGCGCCAACCTGGCGCAGGTCTCGGAAGCGATTGCCGCCGGCCAGTTCGACATGCTCGAACAGACCGTCGAGAAATTCCAGCGCGCCTCGCAAACCTTGAAGTACGCCCAGGTGCCGGTCGTCGTCGCGGTGCAGGGTATGGCGCTGGGCGGTGGCTGCGAGTTCCTGATGCATGCCGGCAAGCGCGTCATGGCGCTGGAAAGTTACGTCGGTCTGGTCGAGGCCGGTGTCGGCCTGATTCCGGCCGGCGGCGGCTGCAAGGAATTCGCCGTGCGCGCCGCCGACTGGGCGGCCCAGTCGGCAACGCCGGGCGAGGTTTTCAACTTCCTGCAGCCGGTGTTCCAGAACATCGCCATGGCCAAGGTTGCCAAGAGCGCCCTGGAAGCGATCGACATGGGCTTCGCCAGGCCTTCCGACACGATCCTCTTCAATGCCCACGAGTTGCTGTTCGTGGCGATCCGCGAAGCACGGGCGATGGCCGATGCCGGCTATGCCCCGCCGCTGATGCCGCGCGCCATCCCGGTCGCCGGCCGCAACGGCATCGCGACGCTGGAGATGATGCTGGTCAACATGAAAGAAGGCGGCATGATCTCCGCCCACGACTACAAGGTGGCCAAGGCGGCCGCGACCGCCCTGTGCGGTGGCGACATCGAAACTGGCAGCCTGGTCGATGAGGAATGGCTGCTTACTGTCGAGCGCCAGTTGTTCGTCGAGTTGCTGAAAACCCCCGAAACCCAGGCCCGGATCAAGCACATGCTGGATACCGGCAAGCCGTTGAGGAATTGACATGAGCAAACAAATTCAGGAAGCCTACATCGTCGCCGCCACCCGCCTGCCCACGGCCAAGCGCAACGGCATGTTCCGGCACGTGCGGCCGGACGACATGCTGGCCCACGTCATCAAATCGGTTGTCGCCCAGGTCCCGGGCATCGATCCGGCCCGTATCGGCGACGTCATCGTCGGCTGCGCCATGCCGGAAGCCGAGCAGGGCATGAACGTCGCCCGTATCGGCCTGCTGCTGGCCGGGCTGCCGATCACCGTGCCGGGCATCACGATCAACCGCTTCTGCTCCTCCGGGGTGCAGGCGGTGGCCGATGCCGCCAACCAGATTCGCCTTGGCCTGGCCGACGTGATGATCGCCGCCGGCACCGAGTCGATGAGCGTGATGCCGCAGATGATGGGCAACAAGATGTCGATGAATCCGGCCATCTTCGCCAAAGAGGAAAACCTTGGTATCGCCTACGGCATGGGCCTGACCGCCGAACGAGTGGCCAATCAGTGGAAGGTCAGCCGCGAGCAGCAGGATGCCTTTGCCGTCGCCTCGCACCAGAAGGCCTGCGCGGCGATTGCCGCCGGGCATTTCAAGGCGGAAATTTCGCCTTACGCCATTCGCGAGCACCTGCCTGACCTCAAGACCGGTCAGATTCGCATCCGCGAGCGCACCGTCGATACCGATGAGGGTCCGCGTCCCGATTCCAGCGTCGAGCGTCTGGGCAAACTGAGGCCGGTGTTCCACGCCCGCGGTTCGGTGACCGCCGGCAACTCGTCGCAGATGTCCGACGGCGCCGCTGCCGTGATGCTGGTGTCGGAAAAGGTGCTCAAGGAATACAACCTGACCCCGCTGGCCCGCTTTGCCGGTTTTGCGGTCGGCGGTGTGGCGCCGGAAATCATGGGTATCGGCCCAATCGCGGCGATTCCCAAAGTGCTGCAGCAGGTCGGCATCAAGCAGGATGATCTCGACTGGATCGAGCTGAACGAAGCCTTTGCCGCGCAGTCGATTGCGGTGATGCAGGAGCTGGGGATCAATCCGGACAAGGTGAATCCGCTGGGCGGCGCCATCGCCCTCGGTCACCCGCTGGGCGCCACCGGCGCCATCCGTATCGCCACGGTGGCGCATGGCCTCAAGCGCACCGGCGGCAAGTACGGCATGGTGACGATGTGCATCGGCACCGGCATGGGCGCGGCAGGAATCATCGAGGCGCTCTAGGCAATCAAAATCGCCAGGCTCGCGCGAGTTGCCAGCCTGGCAGTCCTGATGTCTGGTCAGGTTGAAGAATCTCCAGCGGACGGCGCATACTGCGGTTGAGCGAACAGCATAGGTCGCTGACAAGAAGTACTACCGAAACAAGATACTGACAGGAGAGACAAGGTGATTTCACGTTCTGTACGAATTGCAGCACTGGCTGCGGGACTCCTAGCCATTCCCGGTGTTCACGCGGCCGAGGTTGCCGGTATCAAGGTGGACGACCAGATCAAGGTCGGGGCCAATGAACTGGTGCTTAATGGCGCCGGCGTGCGGACCAAGGTGTTCATCAAGGTCTATGTCGGCGCGCTTTACGTGTCCCAGAAATCGAACGCGCCGGCGGCCTTGCTCGATGCCGACGACGCCGCGCCGGATGAGCATGCGCATGCTGCGCGAAATCGATGCCGATACCTTGTACGGCGCGTTGCGCGACGGTCTCAAGGACAATAACAGCGAAGCCGAACTGGCGGCGCTGAAAGCGCCGACCGACCAGTTTGCCGAGATCATGAAAAAGATCGGCACCGCCAGGAACGGCGATACCGTGGCGCTGGATTTTACTGCCGATGGCGTCGCCGTCGGCTTCAATGGCGAGTCACGCGGCAAGGTGTCGAGTGGTCCGTTTGCCAGGGCGCTGCTCAAGGTCTGGCTGGGGGAAAATCCGGTAGACGCCTCGCTCAAGAAGGCGCTGCTGGGCGGTTAATAAAAGTAAAGGAGGAGACAAAAAATGGAAAAGATCTGGATCAAGACCTACCCGCCGGGCGTTCCCGCGGAAATCAGCATCGACCACGTGGCTTCGCTGGTGACGCTGTTCGAGGATGCCTGCAAGAAAATATGCCGATCAGGTTGCCTACATCAGCATGGATCGCGAGATGACCTACGGCGAACTGGATCGTCTGTCGCGCGATTTCGCCGGCTGGCTGCAGTCGATCGGCCTCAAGAAGGGTGATCGCGTGGCGCTGATGATGCCCAACCTGCTGCAATATCCGGTGGCGCTGTTCGGTACGCTGCGCGCCGGTTGTGTGGTGGTCAATGTCAATCCGCTCTATACGCCGCGTGAGCTTGAGCATCAGTTGAAGGATTCCGAGGCCAAGGCGATCGTCATCGTCGAGAACTTTGCCAGCACGCTGCAGCAGGTGATCGGCAAGACCGACGTCAAGAACGTCATCGTCACGCCGATGGGTGACATGCTCGGCATGATCAAGGGCGCGCTGGTCAATTTTGTCGTCCGCCGCGTCAAGAAAATGGTGCCGGCCTGGTCGCTGCCAGGTTCGATCAATTTTACCGCGGCCCTCGCGGCGGGTCGTCGCCACGGCATGGAGCCGGCCGTCCTGGGTCAAGACGACCTGGCCTTCCTGCAATATACCGGTGGCACCACCGGGGTCTCCAAGGGAGCGATGCTGACCCACGGCAACATTGCTTCCAACGTCATGCAGGCGTATGCCTGGATCAAGCCGGCCATCGAGGAGGGCAAGGAATTCATTATCACCGCGCTGCCGCTCTATCACATCTTCGCGCTGACCGCGAACTGCCTGACCTTCCTGATGATCGGCGCGCGCAACCTGCTGATCGTCAACCCGCGTGACATGGCTGGCTTCATCAAGGAGTGGTCGAAGTATCCGATTTCCGTTGCGACCGGCGTCAATACCTTGTTCAACGGCCTGCTCAACCATCCTGACTTTGCTGCGCTCGACTTCTCGACCATGAAGCTTTCGCTGGGGGGTGGCATGGCGGTTCAGGCCCCGGTGGCCGAGCGTTGGCAAAAGGTGACCGGGTCGCCGCTACTGCAGGCCTATGGCCTGACCGAGACGTCGCCGGCGGCGACTATCAACCCGCTGAATCTCAAGGAATTCAACGGCTCGATCGGCTTGCCGATTTCCTCGACCGAAGTTTCCATCCGTAACGATGACGGCAAGGAGATGCCGCTCGATCAGGTTGGCGAAATCTGCATCCGTGGTCCGCAGGTCATGGCCGGCTACTGGCAGCGCCCCGAGGAAACCGCCAACGTCATGTACGCGGACGGCTTCCTGCGCACCGGCGACATGGGTTACGTCGACCATCTGGGCTATGTCTATCTGGTCGACCGCAAGAAGGACATGATTCTCGTCTCGGGCTTCAACGTCTATCCGAATGAGGTCGAGGAAGCCGTCGCCATGCACGAAGGTGTCAGTGACGTGGCGGCGATTGGTGTGGCCGATGCCAACTCGGGCGAAGCAGTCAAGATCTTCGTCGTGCGCAAGGACCCGAAGCTGACCGCCGAGGAAATCATTGCCCATTGCCGCAAACATCTGACCGGCTACAAGGTACCGAAGCAGGTCGAGTTCCGCGCCGACCTGCCGCGTACCAACGTCGGCAAGATCCTGCGCCGCGCCCTCAAGGAAGGGGCGAAATGACAACAAGCAACAAGGAGAAAGCAAGATGAGCGACTACCGCGCGCCCGTGAAGGACATGCGTTTTGTGCAGGACGAACTGGCCGGTTTCAGGGAGCTGGCCCAGTATCCCGACTTCGAGGAGGCGACGACCGACATCGCGGATGCCATTCTCGACGAGGCGGCCAAGTTCGCCGGCGAAGTGCTGGCGCCGCTGAACCGCGTCGGCGACCAGGCGGGCTGCAAGCTCGGCCCCGACGGCGTGGTGACGCCGCCGGGCTGGAAGGAAGCCTACAAGGCCTTCTGCGATGCCGGCTGGAACGGCATCGCGTCGGCGCCGGCATACGGTGGCCACGGCCAGCCGGATACGCTGGCGGTCGCGGTCAAGGAAATGGTCATGTCGGCCAACCTGTCGTTCTCGCTTGGACCCTTGCTCACCACCGGCGCCGTCGAGGCGCTGATGATCTGCGCCAGCGACGAACTCAAGGCGATCTACCTGGAAAAAATGGTCACCGGCGTGTGGACCGGCACCATGAACCTGACCGAGCCACAGGCCGGCTCCGACCTGGCGCAGATCCGTTCGCGCGCCGAGCCGCAGGCCGACGGCAGCTACCGCGTCTTCGGCCAGAAGATCTTCATCACCTACGGCGACCACGACATGACGGACAACATCGTCCACCTCGTGCTCGCCCGCCTGCCGGATGCCCCGGCCGGCGTCAAGGGCATCTCGATGTTCCTGGTGCCGAAGTTCCTGGTCAACGCCGACGGCTCGCTCGGCGACCGCAATGACGCCTGGTGCGTTTCCATCGAACACAAGCTCGGCATCCACGCCAGCCCGACCTGCGTCATGGCCTATGGCGACAACGGCGGGGCGGTCGGCTACCTGCTCGGCGAAGCCAACCGCGGCCTCGAATACATGTTCATCATGATGAACGAAGCCCGTCTCGGCGTCGGCCTGCAGGGCATCGCCCTCGGCGAGCGCGCTTACCAGCAGGCGCTCGGTTATGCGCGCGAGCGCAAGCAGGGCCGCGATGCGCTGACCGGCGAAACGCTGGTCACCCTCGACAGGCACCCCGACATCCGGCGCATGCTGATGCTGATGAAGAGCCGCGTCGAAGCCTGCCGCGCCATGGCCTACTACACCTCCGGCCTGCTCGATCGCGCGCACGTCATCAGCGACGCAGAAGAGAAGAAGCGCAACCTGTATCTCGCCGAATTCATGATCCCCATCGTCAAGGGTGGCGGCACCGAAATGGCCATCGAGGTCACCTCGCTCGGCATCCAGATCTACGGCGGCATGGGCTTCATCGAGGAAACCGGCGCCGCCCAGCACTGGCGCGATTCGCGCATCACCACCATCTACGAAGGCACCACCGGCATCCAGGCCAACGACTTGCTGTTCCGCAAGCTGATGCGCGATCAGGGTGCCACCGCCAAATATGTCTTCGGCGAAGTGGCGGCCACCGCCAAGGCGCTCGGCGCTTCCGCTCGTCCCGAACTGCAGGCCATCGCCCGCCGTCTCGGCGATGCGCTGCAGGCCTGGGTCAAGGCGACGGAATGGCTGTCGGCCGAGGCGAAAAACGGCCTTGCCGGGCCGTTGACCGCAGCAGTGCCTTATCTGCATCTGGCGGTGACCGTTTGCGGCGGCTGGATGATGGGCAAGGCCGCGCTCGCTGCCGCCGGCTACCTCGACAAGGGCGAGGGCGACCAGACCTTCTATCGCGCCAAGATCGCCACCGCGCACTTCTACGCCGACCAGATGCTGCCGCAGGCCGCCGCCTACGGCGAAACCGTCAGGGCAGGCGATGCCGCCCTGGCCGGGGTCGGCGACGAGGTCTTCTAAACCGGCGCCAGAGCAGCACCAAAAGCCGGGGTGCCGCGTGGCGCCCCGGCCAGCATATCGGCCGGGCTGATCACACCACGCCCGCCACGAATCATTGCAGAATCGGGTGCAAAATAGCGGAAAGGCTACGAAATGGCGCTCGTTAGCCAAAAATCGTGGTCTGGCCCCAGTTGTCCTACACCACCACCACACGGAGGGAATAATGGGCATTTTCAGCAAACTGTTTGGCGGAGTGGACAAGAGTGCTTAATCGGGTATCGTTCGGCTTCGAGTCAGAAACGACCCTATGGCCTCTGCCATGGGTTGCGGCGAACAGGTAAACTCACTCTCAGGTCTTCAGCTGGCAGGTCTTCCGGAAGCTAGCATCATCACGATCGTCGAAACTTGGGTCATGTTGCACAAACGGGGCGTTCCGGACGCCGAGATTATTGCTCGCATCGAGGAACACCGATCACGCATGTTTCGCGGGGCGAGATGCCATCCCCTCTCAATCTCGTGAGCTATGCCAAATATCGCCTCGGCATTGAGCATTCCCATGGCGCGCCAGTGAGTGAATTGTTCGTCGAGGCCGCAGTGGAAGTGGCCAAGAAGGCGTATGCAGCCTAACTTTATGTTCCAGCGGACGCTGCGCGAAAAGCCGCGCAGCGCCGGTGAACTCTACGTTGGACGTCTCAGTAATGGAAGCGCAATTGAGCAATCAGCAGCGCACTACCTTCGATGCGGTACACCATGCGGTGCTCGTCCGTTATGCGGCGTGACCAGTATCCTGAGAGCGCGTGTTTCAACGCTTCAGGTTTTCCTACGCCGGTGAACGGCTCACGCTGGGTCTCTCGTATCAGCTTATTGATTCGTTCGACCATGCGTTTGTCCTGCTTTTGCCAATACAGGTAGTCCTCCCATGCCTCATCCGCGAAAATCAACTTCACTTGGCCAGCTTCCGCTCAACGCCTTTGCCAGTGTTCAGTTGTGCAGCGGCCGAGAGAAGGCGCTTGGCGTTGGCGGGTGTGCGCAACAGATAGGCCGTTTCCTCAAGCGCTTTGAAATCTTCGAGCGAGAGCATCACTACGGCCTGTTCACCGTTGCGGGTAATAATCAAGGCTTCGTGGTCGTTGCAAACCCGGTCCATCGTGCTGGCGAGGTTGGCGCGGACGGTCGTATAGGTCATTGCATCCATGTTAGGACTCCGAATATGTACGTGTTAATGTACAGGTCCTGCTCGCCAATTGTCCAGCAAGCCGGCGCCGCCTCGCTGGCAGCGCTGACCGACGACATGCTGTAAGGCGGGAACATTCGCCGGTTGATACCGATCCCCGCTGCGGCGGGGATTTTTTTCGCCTTGAACTGGTTACGCCGGGTGGCGGACGCTATCATGCACCCCATGCTGACCATCGAAATCGTTTCCGACGTCGTCTGTCCCTGGTGCTTCATCGGCACGCGCCGCCTCGAGACCGCCGTCGCCATGGTGCGTAGCCGGATTCCCGACTTCTCGTATCAGAAGCGCTGGCTGCCCTTTTTCCTCAACCCGGATACCCCGCCGGAAGGCGAACCCTATCTTCCTTTCCTCGAACGCAAGTTCGGCAGCCGGGCGGCGGTCGAGGCGCTGTTCGGACGGATTCGCGAAGCCGGTCGCGCCTACGGTATCGACTATGCTTTCGAGAAGATCGAACGGCGCGCCAATACGCTGCGGGCGCACCGCCTGATCCATTGGGCGCAGCAGCGGGGCGCTGCCGATGCGCTGGTCGAGCGCCTGTTCGTCGCGCAGTTCCAGCGCGGGGAGCATGTCGGCGACATCGCCTTGCTCGGCAGGATTGCCGCCGAGTGCGGCTACGATGCGGCAGAGGTGACGCGCTATCTGTCTTCCACCGGAAGACGAGGATATTGTCCGCGAGCGGGAACGCCAGATTCGGGCAAGCGGGGTCAAGGTGGTCCCGACCTTCATTCTTGCCGGAAACAAGGTCATTGCCGGCGCCGAAGACCCGGCGCTTCTCGCCGCAGGAATCCTGGAATGTTTGCAGTAGCGCGCAGTAGCCAATCTCGCCATTCCTGCCAGCCAAGGGTAAAAATCATGATCAAAGTGCTTTCGTCCATGCCGCTCGTCCGGCGTGTTCTGGTCGGCGGCATCGCCGCATTGACGCTCTGCGGAACGCTGGCTGCAGCCGAACGGCCGCGCGTCGGCCTCGTTCTCGGCGGTGGCGGCGCCCGCGGCGCGGCGCATATCGGCGTGCTGGAAGTCCTCCGCGAGCAGCGGATTCCGGTCAACTGCGTGGCCGGCACCAGCATGGGCGGACTGGTGACCGGCGCCTTTGCCGCCGGGCTTAGCCCCGACGAGATGCTGGAGGCGATGGGCCAGGCCGACTGGCGGGCAATGTTCAACGACAACCCGCCGATCAGAGAGCTCAATCCGCGCGTCAAGGCCTATTCCCGGCGTTTTATCCCCGGTACCGAGTTGGGAGTGAAGGAAGAGGGCGCGCAAACGCTTCCCGCCGTCGTCCAGGGCCAGAAGGTCAAGCTGTTCATCAACCGCCTGGTGCGCAGCCAGTATGGCGAGCCGCTGATCGAGAAAATGCCGATCCCGGTCTCCATCATCGCCACCGACCTTGTCACCGGCGACAAGGTGGTGTTCCGCGAGGGCAGCCTGACCCACGCGATGCGCGCCACCATGTCGGTACCCGGCCTGATGGCGCCGGTCACGGACGGCGAGCGGCTGCTGGTCGATGGCGGCCTGGTCAACAACGTGCCGATCGACGAAGTACGCAGGAACTGCAGTCCTGATGTCGTGATCGCCGTCAACGTCGGGTCGCCGCTGATGAAGGCGAACGAAATCGGTGGCATCTTCTCGGTGGCCGGGCAGATGATCAATATCCTGACCGAGCAGAATGTGACCCGGTCGCTGTCTACACTCGGTTCCGGGGACATCTACATCAAGCCGGATCTCGACGGTATCACCGCCGCTGAATTCGGCCGTTATGCGGAAACGGCAAAGCGGGGGCGGGCGGCGGCGGAGGCGATGCTGCCCCGCCTGAAGGCTTTGAGCGTGGGCGAACAGCAGTATCAGGACTGGCTGGCGAGCATGACGCCCGTGCGCGGCCGGTTGCCGGTCGTGGACGAGGTACAGGTCGCCGGCTTGAAGCGGGTTAACCCGGCCTACCCGGACCGCTACCTGAAAAATTATGATGGTGCCCCGGTCGATGTCGACCGGCTGGACAAGGACATGGGGCTCATCTACGGCGACGGGTTGTACGACAACGTAGACTTTTCGCTGCTTTCCACCCGTGACCGGAACATCCTGCGCGTGACCCCGCTGGAAAAGGAATTCGGGCCGGATTACCTGCGCTTCGGCTTCAACCTGAATGCGACGTCCAATGCGCCATCCACGTTCAACCTGCGGGTTGCCTACCAGAAAACACTGATCAACAGTCTGGGCGGCGAGTGGCTGACCGGGGTGCAGATCGGCAACGAAAGCGGCGCGTTCACCGAGTTCTACCAACCGCTCGATGCCGAGCGACGCTTCTTCCTGGAACCGAAGCTCTCCTACTTCCGTTCCCCGATCTATATCTATCAGAACAACCACCGGATCGCCGAGTACTCGGTCGATCAGACCAGCCTCGATCTGATGGCCGGGAGTCAATGTCGGCCTGTGGGGGCCGGTGTCGGTTGGCTGGGCGGGACGTTACCGCAGCGCCGAACTGGCTACCGGGTCACCGACACTTCCCACAGGCAGCGAGGGTTTTAGCGGTTTCCTGGCGAAACTGGATTTCGACCAGTTCGATCGCCTCTACGATCCGACGCATGGCTGGGCCGCCCACGGAAGCTACTTCTACGCGGCCGGGGACGGCTACGACAAGGCCGAGCTGGATCTGCGCGCGGCTGACAATTTCGGCGATTACATAGTCCACGGGCGAATCCGCGGCGCCGGCTCGTTTACCGGCAGCCTGCCGTTCTACGATGCCGTGGCGCTGGGCGGCTTCCTGAACCTGTCGGGCTTTGCACGCAACCAGATCATCGGCGAATCGCTGATGTACGGCAACGTGCGGCTGGAGAAAATCGTCGGTCAATTGCCGGCCGGCTTGCGTGGCGACATGCGGGTCGGCTTGGCCGTGGAAGGCGGGAAGGTTGACGGTCGCTACACGGAAACCAGCCTGAACGGCTGGCAAAGCTCGGTGACGGCGTATGTCGGCGGCGAAACCCCGCTGGGGATGGTCTATCTGGGTTATGGCTACTCGCCGAATGGCATGGGGAATTTCTACCTGTTCCTCGGCACGCCGTGACGCGCATTGGATATTGAACGCCGCGCGGCACTGATCGCTCGCGGGTTCGTGTCCCGGCTATTGGCGTAGTATTCGACTACCCGATTGACAGAATGGAGGCGACAGTGACAGCCAGGAACAGCAGTAGCGGGCGCAAACCCGCAGCCAAATCCGCGGGCCGGAAAGACAGCAAGACGCAGCCTTTCGATGCGGTGGGCGGCTTGACCAAGTCGCTGCGCACGCTTGCCGGCCAGGTCGTCGGCATGGCCGGCGCGGCGGTCGATACCTCGCTGCACGCCGCTTCCGGGTTGTTTCCGCATGGCGTGGCATCGACCAAGGCCTTGATTAAGGCGGGTGGTTTCCTGCGCAACATGCGCGAGGCAGCGGGGATTCCCCTCGATGATCTGGGCAAGGCGATCGATCTGAAGGATCCTGCACTGCTCGACCTGGCAGAGAACGGGAAGATGGCGCTGCCGTTCGAGGTGGTCCTGCGCCTGGCCTCGGTGCTGGCGCGCAATGATCCGGTTCCCTTTGTCATGAACCTGACCAAGGCTTACAGCCCAGGGCTGTGGAAGATTCTCGAAACGCTCGGCATCAGCCGCCTGGTCGAACATGCCGGGCGCGAGCACGAATTCATCAGCATCTACCGGGCGCGTGACGAAGCGCGCACGCTGACGGATGAAGAGTTCGCGCGGGTTCGCAAGTTTGTCGAAACGGCGTTCGACATGGCGCTCGAATTCAACCGCGAGGCCAAGGCCGCCACCGGGCGGAAGCCGGCGCCGAAGCGGACGGCGAAGACGCGCAAGAGCGCCGCGGAATAAGCGGAGCGGGTGGTGGCACCGATGGGCGGCATAGGCCGCCCGTTTTGTTTTCAGCGCGCCTTCAGCAGAAGTTCGGCGGCGGCGTCGAGGTCGGCTTTCTTCATCACGCCGAGCCTTTTCTGGACGACCTGGCCGTTACGGTCGATGACCAGCGTGAACGGCAGGCCGCCCTTGGTATTGCCCAGGGCCTGCATCAGCGGGATGCCTTTTGCGCCGGCGACGAATAGCGGGTAATCCATTTCGTAGGCCTTGGCGAAATCCTTCGCCGCGTCGGCCTTGTCCTCGATGCCGATGCCGAGAACTTCCAGCTTGCCCTTGTGCGCCTTGCGGATCTCGATCAATTCAGGAATTTCGGCACGACACGGGCCGCACCAGCGCGCCCAGAAATTGACGATCAACGGCTTGCCCTTGTAGCGTTCAAGGGCCACCGGCTTGTCGTCGAGGTCGTTCAGCGTGGCCGCGAACAGCGGGGCGGAGGAGGGCATTTCATCGGCCGTCGCGGTCAACGTCGAAAAAACGGTAAAAACCAGCGCGCAAAGAAATTTGGTCATGGCAGGTCGCCACGGCGGAACAGCAGATAGCCGATGGTCGCGCTGAGCAGGCCGAGCGCCGCCGGATAGGCCAGCGCGAAGATCTTGTAGCCGGTGATGCCGAACAGATCGAGGATGACGTAAGCCGATGGGCCGAGGACGATCAGTTGCGGGTCGAAGAGCGCCAGCGCGGCGGTGCGGAAAACCTGCAGCGGGTTGGCCAGCGCCAGCGTGACGGCAACCTCGGGGGCGACCTTGCCCTGGATCATGACGCCGAGCAGGATCAGGTCGAGGAAGAGCAGCAGGAACAGCCAGACCATGAAGGCGGCGCCCTGCGCGATGTCGGTGCTGCGGGCAACCGAGGAGATCAGCATGCCGATGCCGAGGAAGCACATGGCCATGACGGCGAGCAGCGCGGTGTAGTAGCCGAACATGTCCCACGGCACTTCGATACCCTGGATGGTCGCCCAGCCGACGGCGCCGAGCATGGCCAGGAAGACCGGCGCGAAGACGACGATGTAGCGGCCGACGATCTTGCCCCAGAACCAGGCCGAGAGCGACACCGGCAGCGACAGCAGGTATTCGAAGACGCCGGCCTCGCGGTCGCCGGCCACCGAGCGCACGGTCGTGATCAGCACGAAGATCGGCAGGATGGCCATGGTCAGTTGAATGTAGGTGACCAGCAGGCGCGACAGTCCGATGAAGCCGAGGACGCGCGATTCGGTGAGGCCGAAGAGGAAGAGCAGGGCGACGATGCCGCCGAAGACCAGCGTGTAGATCTGGAACCAGCGGGCGCGCAGCGATTCGACGATGTCCAGTTTGGCGGTGAGCCACAGTTGCTTCATTTATTTTCCTTTGGCCAGAACATGCTGGCGCATGTTCTCGAAATCCAGGCTGCCCATCTGCGGGTAGGCGACGGCGCCGAAGTTGTAGCCCATCGGCGAGGTCCGGGTGATGAACTGCGCCTTGCGCGGGTCCAGCCAGGTGACTTCCTTGCCCTTGCTGGTCACGTCGGCGACCCACATGCGGGTGGCGGGTTCGGCGAGCCACGGGTAGGTCTTGAGGTTGTCGCGGATCCAGAAGGTGAAGCAGCCGATATCGTCGAACTTGACCACCATGTCTTTCGGTCCGCCGCGCAGCTGGGCGGCGAAGCGCCGGTCGGAGATCACCATGCTGCAGCGCGGGCAGACTTCGCGATCCCACTTGATCTCGGCCATGCCTTCGGGCCAGCCTGATTTGCCGCAGGCCGACAAGGCAAGCGCCAGCGGCGTCAGCGCGAAGCCGCCGAGGGTCAGGCGGCCGAGGAAGTTACGGCGAGACGTATCGCACATCGCTCAGTTGGTGTTCTCGGTGAGTGAAATATCGCCGATCAGCGCCGAGTAGCGCGAAATCATGCCGAGAAAGCGCAGGCGGTCGGGGCCGGCGATCTGGCCTTCCCAGATCAGGTTCTCGTCGCGCGCGGCGAATTTCCAGGCGGCGATGGCCTTGGCGAAGGCCGGCTCGAAACGCTTGATGACGATGCGGCAGTCCAGCGTGTCGGAGAGCGCCACGTCGTCGGCCACCTTGTCGTCGAGGACGACCTTGCCCATGTCCATCTCGATGACGCGATTGACCAGCGATGACACTTCGTCGAGACGGTGGCTGGAAATGAGCATCGTCGCGTCGTTCTGGCGCTCGGCCAGCAGGTCGAAAAAGATCTTGCGCGCTTCGGGGTCGAGGTTGGCGGCCGGTTCGTCCATGACCAGCACCTTGGCGTCGCGGCCCAGTGCAATGGCGATCAGCAGTTTCTGCTTCATGCCGCCCGAGAGGCGCACGAACTGGCGGGAGAGGATGCTTTCGACATCGAGCCCGAGGCGTTTGGCGATCTCGTGAATGCGCTGCGGGTCGGTATTGCACAGCGCGGCGGAGAAATCGATCAACTGGCCGACCGGCATCTTGAGCGGCGGCGGCAACTGCGGCACGAAGCCGATCGTGCCGAGTACCTCCGTGCGGTTGCCGCGCGGGTCGAGGCCGTTGATGGTGACTTCACCGTCATGCGTGTATTCGCCAAGCAGGCAGCGGATCAGGGTGGTCTTGCCGGCGCCGTTCGAGCCGATCAGGGCAACCCGCTCGCCGAGTCCGATATCGAGGCTGATGCCGTCCAGCACGCGGGCGCGACGGAAGTTTTTTACGACGTTCTTGAATTCGATCATGGAGCATGATTATAGGGGAGCAGTTGCGGTCAACCCTGAATCTGAATCAAAAATCGCGTAGCCGCCAGGTCCGGCATGCCGTGCAAATGAAAAAACCGGGAGTCAACCCGGTTTCCGTTATCAAGCAGCGCAGGGACTCATCCTCCGCCAGACAGCGGGAAACGGAACTCATGCGCCTGTCTGCATATCTTCACGCGTGTTGCTGGCCGATTTGTTATCGGTCATATCAGTGCGCACCGGACCTTGGGCGCCTTTCGGTGTGGGCTGAAGATCATCGTAGTAGATCTGGGAGAAGCGTCCGACTGCGGGGCACTCGACCAGGTTCCGCCGCCCATGCCATCCTGCGTGGCCGCCTGCGCCGCGCTCAACGGCAAAACCGCACCAAAGACGGCGATCAATAGGCTGCAACCAGATTTTAACGAGAGTTTCTTCATGATATTTCTCCTAAGGACAATTTCCTCCCTGGATTTGAAACACCTGTTCCCGACCCTGTGCAAACCGCCGGGGTCGCTGCGT
Organism: uncultured beta proteobacterium; assembly: GCA_963727115.1. Classification (GTDB taxonomy): domain Bacteria; phylum Pseudomonadota; class Gammaproteobacteria; order Burkholderiales; family Rhodocyclaceae; genus Azonexus. The sequence continues at coordinate 34,886 of CAVSFS010000008.1, forward strand.
GCTTAGTTGTCAAAGTTTTCCGGCCAGTTGCGGGCTGGCTCGGCGGGTTCGTTCGGTGAATTGGCGGTGTCATCGATCACGTCCGTGCGCAACGGACCCTCGGGGCCCTTTGACGCAAGCCGGAGATCATCGTAATAGATCGTCGGCGAGGCATCCGACTGCGGGGCACTCGACCAGGTTCCGCCGCCCATGCCATCCTGGGATGCCGCCTGTGCCGCGCTCAGCGGCAATGCGATGCCAAAGGCGGCGATTGCGATACTGCAAGCAGATTTTAACGTGAGTTTTTTCATGGTATTTCTCCTAAGGTCGGTTTCCTCCCTGGATTTGAAACACCTGCTCTAGCCCCTCTTCAAAGTGTCCCGAAAGCGGACTGACTCTTATAGGGCAGGATAAAAAATGAGACCGGATGCTATGAAAAAAGTTCCCGCTCGCGGCGGCCGTACCGGGATCGCCTACAGTCCCTTGTCCTGCGTGCCGGGCGGCATGGCCGGGGAGGCAGCTAGCGCAGCGTCGGCGACGGTTATTGCTGGCTGTGCCTGGAACATGGCGAGTACGTCGGCGATGAAAGTTCGGTGCTCGACGGGGGCGTTGTTGTACCAGTTGCGGAGGTAATCCTGCAGGCTGCTGCGGGCGTCGTCGGGGTCGAGATTAAGATACGACAGCGTCTCCCAGTGCTCCGGATTGGCCTCGAACAAGGGCAGCAGGAGATTTGCCACCACTTCGTTTTTTTGGCGCTGGTAGGGGTCGTGCCGCAGCCGTTCCTCGTTGTTGTCAAGCCATGCGGCAAGCGGCGAGTGCGGCGGCAAGCGGCGATGTCCCTCGCTGATCAGCAGATCGAAAAAGCGGTTCAATTTGTCGGCCGTTGCCGACAATTCGGGTGACGGCGGCGCATTTTTCCAGGTCACGGCCAGGTTTTTCAGCGTAAACAGCGATGCGGTTTCGCAGAGGGTTTCCTCGAACCACTGGTTGTATTTGCTATCGCCCGGACCAAGGTTTTCCTCATAGTTCGACAGGATGTGGCACAACTCATGGGCAAACTCATAGGTGTACAGATGCCAGTTCTTCTCGCTGGCATGCAGATGCACCTGGTACTCGCCTTTCGACCCCCGCTCGTAGAGGACCACCGGATTGCTGTCGGTATGCGTTACGACGATCGGCGTGCTCAGTTTTTTTGGCAATCGCGACAGCAATTCGTCAGCGACGGAATAGAGAACGCTTTCTATCGTCTCGTTGTTTACGTTACCCCAGTCACTGCCTTCGACCTTGATGACGAGCCCCAGTTTGCGGCTGCTCGTGGGCTTTTTTTTCGGCTGCGCCGAATAAGCGGCGTTGGAAAACGTCAGTGAGCAAAGTATCGAAGCAATGATCAACGGCAGACGCATTGGCAAACTCCTCGACGAGGGGTTCGGAACAGGACTTGCGAACCGGATCAAGCATACCCGCAAGCCCGGTTACGGTAAATTTCCGCAACCTCTTTTAATTGGACTGTCGGGGATCGATCCTGGTTCGCGTTAAGTGCCAAGGAAGCGATTTTTTATTACCGTTGCGGTCAACCCTGAATTTCGGTCAAAAATCACATCAGTTTCGACAGGCCCTTGACCTCGAAGCTCAACGAGCCGGTCGGGCAGGTGTCGACGCACAGGCCGCAACGCGTGCAGTCGGGGCCGATCGGCACTTCGGTCTCGACGGCGCGGCCCTTGATGACGGTGTCCAGCACATGCGGCACCAGGCAGACCTTGCGGCAGTCGCCTTCGTGGAAGCAGCCGTCGAGCTTGTACTTGATGCGCACCGGCGAAATGATGCCGACGACGCCGTAGGTCAGGCCGATCGGGCAGGCATAGCGGCACCAGGCGCGGCGCGAGAAGAATACTTCGAAGAAGAGCAGCGCCAGGACCCAGAGCAGCGCCAGACCCGGCCCGTAGATCAGCGCCCGCGACAGGATGCCGGTCGGCGAGATGGCCTCGAAGACGGTGTAGCCGGTAGCGAGCGCGAGCAGCGCGAAGATGACCCAGAACACGGTGCGCAGCCGGCGGTCCATGGTCTGGTCGGTGACCAGCTTCTTCTTGACCAGAAACAGGTGGATTTTTTCCGCCCACTCGGCAAGCAGGTGATAGGGGCAAACCCAGGAGCAGAAGGTGCGCCCGCCGAGCAAGGCCCACAGCACCAGCACGGTGCCGGTGCCGATGATCAGGTTGTTGATGATGTGCTTGTGCGCCAGCATCACCTGCAGCGCCGAGTTGAGGTCGATCAGGTGGAAGCCGACGAAGCGCGACGCGGTCAGCGCGCCTTCGAGAATCTGGATGTCGAGGACGAAGGAGAAGGTGAACAGCAGGTTGGCGAAGATCAGCGTGCCCAGCGCCGGTTGCGCCATTTGTTGCTCATGGACGGCATGGGCGCGGGCATGGAGTTTCTCGGCGATCAGGTCGCGATTGCCCTTCTTGTAGAAGTGGATTTTCTGGGCCGCCGGGCTGATTTCCGTTCGGCTTGCTCGGCTCCCAGCCGAACATGACCTTGATCTGGTCGACGAATCGACGCTTCAGGATTGGCTCATCCGGATTCCCTTCGATCATGTTTTCCAGACCTCACGGGCTTCGATGGTAATGGCAGTGGGTTCGACCGGGCAGACCATTTCGCAGACGCCGCAGCCGACGCAGGGCTCATGCACCACCGGCGACTTGCGCTTGCTGCCGTCCGGCGCGAAGACGGTTTCGATCGAAATGGCGCCCTTGATCGGGCACTCGTGCGCACACAGGTCGCATTCGGCGACATCGTAGGGGTGGTCGGCGATCCTGATCGGCTTCCAGCGGTCGACGTCCATGTAGCGCATGTGGCCCTTGAAGTCCGCGCCGCGGGTCTGCCCCTTGAAGCCCTTGCCCTGAATCGCCAGGCAGGCTTCCGGGCGGGTCAGCCGGGCGACGCCGATGCGCTCGGTGAGGTTGAGCGTCGGCTCGGCATCCTTTTCCTTGGCCAGCAGGATCGGCTTGGCCGCCAGCGCTGCGCCCGGACGTACCGGGAGAAAGTCCGGCTTGTGGTAGGTCAGCGAACCGGTCGGGCAGGCGAGAATGCATTGCACCGCATCGCAGGAGAAATCGCAGGCCTGCTGCCGGGCATCGATGTACGGGACGCCGACACCGAAGCCGTCGATCAGGTCGGCGAGCTTGATGGCCTGAAACCGGGCAGACCTGGACGCACTGGCCGCACTTGATGCAACTGGAAAGGAAATCCTTCTCGTCCAGGGCGCCGGGCGGACGCAGGCGCTTCTTTTGCGAGTAGACCAGCGGCAGGAAGCCGGACAGCGCGGCGCCCAGCACGCCGCCGGTGAGCAGGGCGGTGCGCAGGAAGCGGCGGCGGTTGCTCTGCCGCTTGGCCTTGGACAGCGGTGGCGTCGGACCTGCCGCAGGCTTGCTGCCGCTGCCGCTGCCGTTGTCGTTCGTCGTTATCGCTCATGATTGCGCCACGCGTTCGGGTTTGATGAAGCGCGGCTTTTCGTCACGCAGGATCAGGTCAGGTTTTGAGAATGGGGCCAGGCGCTCCAGGAAGTCGAGAAGTTCCATCACCGGCGAACTGCGGAAAAAGCGGGCCATGGGCAACTCGATCCAGATCTGGTCGGCATAGGAATAGAGTTCGTGCGTACGGTCACCGATGCCGTCACCGTCGCGGTCGAAGCCCTGGTAGTCATCCCAGAAATTGCCGATCCAGACGTTCTTGGCACTGTTGTTGTTGTCGCCGTGGCCACCGTAGCTGACCTGGGTCAGGTTGCCCTCGAAAATATTGTCGACCATGTTGTTGCCGCCGGTCTCGCTGTTGAACAGGATGCCGATGCCGTTATAGGCGAAGCGGTTGCCGCGTACTTCAATGGTGCTGTCCGGCTGGAACGGCGAGAGGTCCGAGCCGATACCGATGCCGCAATAGACGATCTCGTTGTTCTCGATGATGGTGCCGGAGGCCTCCTTGAAACCGATGCCCATGCCGGTGGCGCCGGTCGCGTGCGAAATGACGTTGTTGCGCGCGACGCCGCCCTCGGTGTACATGAAATAGACGCCTACCGCATTGTCGTAGAACGGTTGCCCTCGACGATATTGTCGTTGGCGAACATGAAGTGGATGGAGTAGCGGCTGCGCCGGCCGAGATTTTCGCGAAAGATGTTCTCGTTCGAATACCAGGCCACCATGTCGCGCGAGTCGATGATTTCGTTTTTCTCGATCAGGTTGTTGTTGCTGTACCAGAGGCGCAGTCCGTCGCCGCGCACGCCGAGGTCGAGATCCTTGGAGCGGATCTTGTTGCGGCGGACAATATTGTCGTTGGACTGCTTGAGATCGATGCCGAACAGGCAGTTGTCGATCTTCAGATCCTCGATCAGATTATTGTTGCCGCGCACGTCGAGGCAGGAGTCGTCGGTGTCGTGCGAATCGCCGGAGCCGGTCAGGTGGAGGCCGCGCAAGCATTGAATTGCTGGCATTCAGCGCCATCACCGTGCCCTTGTCGCCGGCATCGATGATGACCTTGCCGCCGCCGTCGATGGTCAGTGGCTTGTCGATCGTCACCGGCCCGGCGTAATGGCCGGGCGGCGGCTTGAGCACCGAGCCGGCCGGCGCCTTGTCGACCAGTTCCTGGAAGGGTTTCAGGCCATGGATGCGCTTGTCGCGCTCCATCAGCATGAAGGTCGGCTTCGGGCGGTCGATCGTTACTCTTGGCGCGTTGCTCAGGTCGGCATTCGAGCCACGCTCCTGTTCGGAAAAACCGCTCGAACAGACGAGCAGGAGCGCGACGGCGAGCGCTCCCTTGGTGTATGCAGGCCGTGCGCAGCACGGAATCCTACTCGGCCGAACCTTCGCGCAACTGCTTGCGACGGATCAACAGCGCCAGCATCATGCAGACGAAGATGATCACCAGCAGGCCGTAGCCCCAGTACGGATAGGAGTAGGTCGAGAACTGCGCGACCTTGCCCTCGCCGAAGACAGTGGGCATGAAGGGCTTGACGGTGAAGGCGCCCCACGGATGCATGTTGTGACCGAAGAACCACAGCCAGCCGGCGTAGGTGATGACGAAGAAGACGGGCAGCAGGGCCGGCACCAGTGCCAGCAGCAACTGGAAGGGGCGAATCTTGGCGACGCCCGGCGATGACGATGGCCATCACCGCAATCAGGCCGAAGATGACGATCTTCGAGACGTTACGTACGTTGTCGCCCCAGACATTGATCCGGTCCATGTCCTTGAAGAAGGTGCCCGATTCCTGCATGTAAGCCTGGACATGACTTTCAAGATTGCCAAGGACAAACTGGTCGACGATCATCCAGGCGGCAACTGCAGCAAAGCCTGCGGTCAACACGATTAAACGCGGCTTTTTCTTGGCCATGGTGAAAGCCAGCATCATGACGGCAAAGAAGCCGAAGAAGAATTTGGCGAGGCGGCTTTTCGACCGGGGCGCCGGTCGCGATCGGGTACATGCCGACATAGTGGTTGATGGTGTTCATTTCGTGGACGCAGTCAAGGCCTTCGGCGCCCTTGTTGACGTCCTTTCTTGGCGTCGGTGATCGGGTTGTAGCGCTCGTCGTCGGCGGCGAGGTCCTTCTGGATGATCTCGCCGCGCCATGCGTGGTGCCCGTGCCGGCCGCCTTGCAGCCGTTATAGACACCGTCGAAATGGAAGTGGATGCGGATGCCGTCGGGGAAGGCGTCGGGCGGGTAGTTGGGGGCGGTCAGGGAAACCCACCAGATCGGCGCGAAGTAGGCGGCAACCAGCGCGACCAGTGAAATGAAGGTGAGCCCGGCGACGATCCTGTTCTGCTTTTCCATGGCACTACTCTCTGTCTTTCATGTTGTCGGAAGGCATTCTGCGATGCCTGAAAGGGCGATCGTCGTCCGTCGAGAGGCCAGACGGTCGCCGATGCTTCGATGTTACTTCTTCTTGGCTGCGCCAGCCTTCGGCCTTGCACATGGCGCCCGGCATGACCATGCTGGACTGGTAAGCGGAGATGGCGACCAACTGCTGGTCGTCGTATTTCTTGATGATCTTGACCATGTCCGGGTTGGCATTGCGGCGCTTGCCATCACGGATTTCAGTCATCTGGCGCAGCAGGTACTTGTAGTGCTGGCCGGCGATCACCGGATAAAACTTTTCCTTGTTGCCTTCGCCAGTCTTGCCATGGCATTCCAGACATTCCTTTTCATACAGTTCCTTGCCCTTGGCGACCATCGCCGCTGCATCGGCACCTTCGTACTTGCCGTGTTCGAGCGGAATGCACAGACTTTCGATGTAGGCCGATGCATCAGCCAGTTCCTGCGGGTCGGTCAGGGTCGAGGCAAACGGATACATGGTCGGGTTGTCGCGCACGCCGGCGCGGATGTCGGCCATCTGCTTGATCAGCACGGTGGAGTGCTGGCCGGCAAGCTGCGGGAAAGTGCCGTCAGCACGGCCCGCTCCGGAAGGCAGGTGGCAGGCGCCGCAGATTTCATAGACTTCTTCGCCGTTCTTGACGTTGCCCTTTTTGTGCAGGGCTTCCATCTTTTCGCCACCTTCGGCGTTCCACTTATAGCTCTTGCTCTCGATGCCTTCCTTGTGTGGAGCCGGCGGGCCGGCGAAGGCGACGCCTGCGCTGAGCAGGCCAATCAAAAGGAGTGATGCTTTCATGTTTGATTTCCTTTTAAGACAGGTTTATTGGAACGCGACGGTTATTGTTCCACAAGCTGCATCAGCGTTCCTTGATGTGGGTCAGAGGCCCTTCAATCAGGGCCTCTTTCGATCACTTCAGCTTGGACAGATAGTCGGCAAGCGCCTTGATTTCCTCGTCATTGACCAGGTGCATGACGCCCTTCATGGCAGCGGTCTGGCCGTTGTTGCGGGCGCCGCTCTTGATGTCCTTCATCTGCGCTTCAATATAGGCGGCATTCTGGCCAGCGATTTTCGGATAGTTCGGCATCAGCGGCTTGTTGCCGGTGGGGCCGTGGCAGGCGTTGCAGGTCTTGTCCTTGTACAGGGCGGCGCCATCCATGGCGGCGACGGCCGGGGTGGCGATGGCAGCGGTGAGAACCGCAGCGGAAATTAAAGACATTACAAATTTCATGGTTTTTCCCTCTTGAATTAAATACGGGGAGCAGATTGACTCTGCCCCCCGTAATTTGCCTTAAGTCAGATCAAGTTTGCTGCTTATTTCTTGACCGCCTTGGCGCCGTTCTGCTCAAGGTAGGTCTTGGCACGCAGACCGATGTCGGCAGCCTTGACCTGGTATTGCCAGATCTGCTCGGCCCAAAGGTTGGCCTGATCCCAATCCTTCTTGGCGGCGGCGGCGTCAGCCTTGGCCTTGGCTTCCTTGATCTTGCCCAACTGGTCGGTTGCATCGTCGACCATGGCCACGACATCCGGGAAGTCCTTGAAGTTGACGCTGGTGATGTAGCCCACCACGGAGTCGATGACGACCTGGGTGTCGACAACCTTCTTCAGGTTCGCCTTGTAGTCGGCTTCGGTGTAGCTGGCCTTGACCTCGGTGGAGGTCTTGGTCGGCTTCCAGCCCTTCGGCTTGACCAGCAGGTAACCCTGCATTTCAAGGTGCAGCGCCGAGCAGAACTCCGTGCAGTAGTACGGATAGACGCCTTCCTTGTCGGCCTTGAACTTGACGGTGACGGTCTTGCCCGGTTCGACCGAAGCATGCACGTTGTAGGTGCGACACCGTGAAGCCGTGGGTTTCGTCCTGGGCGCGTTCGAGGTTGGTCAGGTGGATGGTGATTTCGTCGCCGACTTCAGCCTCGATGGTTTCCGGCGTGATGTGCGAACGGATCAGCGTACCGAAGACTTCGACCTTGTTGCCCTTCTTGTCGGTCTTCTCTTCGCCGGCACGGACGCACGCCGGGATGCGGCTTGTCGGTACGGCTGTTGGTGCCGACCTTGTAGCGGACGCCCGGCTTCAGCTTGTCGGCTTCGATGGCAACCACGTAGTGCGGCTCGCCCAGCGGCAGCGGCATGTCGTACAGCAGCTGCATCTTGTCGTTGCGAGATGTCGATCAACTGGTGGTTCTGCGGATGCAGCGGGCCAACCGGGTTGAAACGGTCGATCGCCAGCTTGTTCAGCGCGACCAGATAACGACCCTTCGGATCGGCGGAGTCGCCTTCCATGGTCATCAGGTGACCGATGTTGTAGTGCACGGAGATCTTGTCGAGCACCTTGCCTTCGCAGTAGTTCCACTTGGCGACTTGCGAGTCCACATAGAGCGAAGTGTAGGCGATGCACGGCTTGGAGTCGTACTGGGTGTGCAGCGGACCGAGGCCGAGCTGAACCTGGCGTATGCAGCGCGTCCTTCATGCGCGATCACCGGAATGCCGTACGGATCCTTGGATTCGAACTTGCCGGCCTTGATGGCGGCCATGATCTTCTCGAAGGAGTAGACCGAAACGTGGGTGTCGAGCTTGCCGGCGACGGTGATGAACTTGCCGTCCGGGGTCACGTCAACGCCGTGCGGGCTCTTCGGTTCCGGAACCAGGAAGAGGATGCCTTCCTTGATCGCGGTTTCCATCATCAGCACGTCATGGCCGTTGATCTTCTTGGCCTTGCCGGCGGCAACCAGTTCGGCGGCCTTCTTCCAGTTGATCACGTGCAGGTAGTCGGTGTCCTTGGCGGAGCAACCGGCTTCATACGGCGGACGGCCTTTTTCGATGCCGCCGACATAACGCTCGGAACAGAAGGAGTTGGTGAACGACCAGCCGTCGGACGGGCCTTTGCCGGCGTCGGACAAGTCCTGGCTAGTACGGCGGCAGTTCGAGCGAGAAGGACTGCTTCGGATCGATGCGGCCTTCCTTGCGGTCGAACTTCCAGTAGGTGATGCCACCGCGATACTTCTCGTTGAACTCTTCGAGCGGGTAGAACTTCTTGTTCTCCAGCGGCGAGGCGTACTGGGCGGCTTCGATCACGTATTCGGTGTTCGGGGTGACGAAAGCGCCGCCGTGCTCCGACTTGAAGATCGGGTTGACGACGATCTGCTTGGTTTCGAAGTCGCGCAGGTCGATCACGGCGAGGCGCGGGTTGGCCTTGTCGTTGATGAACAGGAACTGGCCGTCGTACTTGCCGTCGGTTTCGGAAATGGCCGGGTGGTGCGTGTCGCCCCAGTTGATTTCCTTGCCGTCGATGTTGCCCTGGCGCAGCACGGCCTTCGACTCTTCGTCGAAGCCATAGCCCTGCCACGGTTCCGGCGTGAACACGCCGATGTACTTGAGGATGCGCATGGACGGAATGCCATACACGATGATCTGGCCGGACTGGCCGCCGGAACTGAAGGCGACGAATTCGTCGCGCTTGCCGGTCGGCACGTAGGTCTTGGACGCAGCCAGCAGATCCTGCTGGCTGAGGTTGCGACGCTTCATCACGTCCTGCAGCGATTCGGCGGACCATGCGGAGGCGGCACTGAGGCCCAGCCCCGCAACGATCAGCATCGTCGTCGATTTGACTACAAATTTCTTCATTTGAATTTCTCCCAGGAAAACGAGAAGTTGAACTTCCTACCCTCCATCATCGCCTGCGACAAAACGCCGCTGCGACAATTTGTCACACACTGTAGGCCTCTCGCCATGGATAAGAATTGATTCTTGTCAATTCCTTGCGTGCTTGATGAAGGAAAATACCGCATCCCCTCCGGCCGTATGGTCAGGAATAGCCTGGTGAATAAAAAAATACTGATAGACGTGATCGGCATCCTGTTGATTGCCCTCGTGGTTGTCGTCGGCTACAAGCTTTCCCCGCTGTTGTTGCCCAAGGCCGACGTCACGGTGCAGCCCGACCCGGGCTGTAATCTGCAGCGTCAGGCCTGTGCGGTGAAACTGCCTGCCGGCGGTAGCGTCGAGTTAGCGATGGGGACGCGTCCCGTCCCCATGGTCAAGCCTTTCGAAGTGCAGGTGACGACCAGCGGTTTTTCGCCGGGCCGGGTCGAAGTCGATTTTGCCGGTATCGACATGAACATGGGCCTGAACCGGCCTGAGCTCGCGGCGCGCGGCAATGGCCGCTTTGCAGCCAATGTGACGCTACCGGTGTGCATCACCGGCGCCATGGACTGGCAGGTGACGGTACTGATCGAGACCGGCGGCGAGCGCATTGCCATTCCCTATCGCTTCAGCTCAGGGAGCCACGAATAAAATGTCCGAACGTATTCTGATGGCCATTGCCGGCCTGCTGGCTGCCCTGGTGCTTGGCCTGGCCATTTTCTGGCAACCGGAACTTCCCGAACGTCCGCTGCCCAGGGCGGCATTGCCGGAAGGCGGCGATTTCACGCTGCAGTCGGCAGGCGGGCCGGTTTCGCTCAAGGATTTCCGGGGCAAGGTGGTGTTGGTGTACTTCGGCTATACCTATTGCCCCGATATCTGCCCGACTTCGCTTGCAGCAACTTCCGAAGGCCTGAAACAACTGACGCCGGATGAACTGGCGCGGGTCGCGATGATTTTCGTTTCGGTGGACCCGAAGCGCGACACGCCGGCCAGGCTCAAGGAGTACGTCGAGTTCTTCCATCCGTCCATCGTTGGCGTGACCGGTACGCCGGAGAATATCGCCGAGATTGCCAAACGCTACGCTGTCTTCTACGCCGAACAGAAGGTGGAGACCGCGGGTGAAGGCTATGTCGTGGACCATTCGGCGGACACCTATGTCATTGCCGCGGACGGCAAGCTGGTCGCCAAGATCGCCCATGCGACACCGTCCGACCAGGTGGCCGCAAGCATTCGCAAGTATCTGAACCAACCCTGAAGGAGAGCACATCATGAATAAACTAACCCTGCTGGCCGCCGGCCTGCTGTTTTCCGCCGGCGTTCTGGCCGGCGCCGCCGACAATATTTCGGTGCAGGATCCCTACGTTCGCCTGGCCCCGCCCAATGCACCGGCGACCGGCGCCTTCATGGTGATTAAAAATACCGGTGACAAGGACGTCAAGGTGCTCAAGGCCGACAATCCTGCATCCCGGGTTACCGAGTTGCATACGCACATCAACGACGGCGGCGTGATGAGGATGCGCCCGGTGCCGGCCATCGAGGTCAAGGCCAAGGGCGAGGCGGTGCTCAAGCCGGGCGGCCTGCACGTCATGCTGATCGACCTCAAGGCGCCGATGAAGGAAGGTGATTCGGTGCCGATCACGCTGACCTTCGACGACGGCAGCAGCAAGCAGGTTGACGCCAAGGTGGTGCGACCGGGGCCGGCGCCAATGCCGATGGAGCACAAGCACTGATTTTCGGGTGTTTTCGAGCGTCGACCGCGCCGGAGGCGTTCACGAATTCGCGGCGAAATGACTATTTGGGGCGTGTCGTGAATTCGATCACGGACAGTTCCGGTATGAAGCGGCATCATGCGTTCAACGGCTCTACACGAGGTCTCGAACCATGACGAAAACTACCAGCAAAATGAATTCATCGGCGCCCGGCGCTTTTCCGGGTAGCGATGTTCATGATCGTGCCGATGAGCGCGCCGGTACCGGCTTCGTGTTGCGTGACACGCTGGTCGATACCAAGGTTCGTGAAGTGACCTTCGCCGAATTCCTGGCTGAACTCAAGAAAAGCGGCAAGCAGGCGGCCTGATCGCTCCAGGAACTTGCCGGTCATCCCCGGTTTTACTTTCCGGAATAGCTGTAGAAGACGCTTGGTTCAGGTTCTGACCGGGTGTTTCGAGAGCTTGCGTTGCAAGGTGCGGCGGTGCATCTTGAGCGCGCGGGCGGTAGCTGAGATGTTGCCGTCGTTTTCGTTCAGCACGCGCTGGATATGCTCCCATTCGAGGCGGTCAACCGAAAGCGGTTCATCCGGCGCTGCCATCTCCAGGTCGGGCCCGTCATTCGTTTCGAAGGCCGCGAGAATGGCCTCGATCTCAACCGGCTTGGCGAGGTATTGAACGGCGCCCAGCTTGATCGCGTCCACCGCCGTTGCAATGCTCGCGTAGCCGGTCAGCACGACAATGCGGCAGGCGGCGTTGATGGTCAGCAGTTGCGGGATCAGCGCCAGCCCTGAACTGCCGTTCAGATTGAGGTCGAGCACCACGCGCGACGGGATGATTTCGGCCGCGACGGTGAGCGCCGCAACCGGGTCAGCTACTCCGCGGGCCGGATGGCCGCGCCGTTCCAGGGTGCGAACCAGAACCGCGTTGAAGGTGGCGTCGTCATCGATGATCAGGGTCGGCTCGGGCATCAGGTTCTCGTTTTCAGTTGGAGGCGGGCGAGGGCGCCGCCGGCGGGCGGGTTGAGCAGCAGCAGGCGACCGCCGATCTGCTCGATCGCCGAGCGGGTCAGCATGAGGCCGATCCCGCTGCCATGCTCGTGCGACGGAAACTCGATCTGGCCGCCTTGGGTCAGAACATTCTGCGGGAAACCGGGCCCTTGATCATGAATGTCGACGACGATTTCTTGCTCGGTCCAGCTTAGGCGAATGTCGATGGACATCGCCGAGGCGGTGGCCGCGTTGTTCAGGAGGTTGAGAACTGCCTGTTCCAGCCGCGGGTCGGCGACCACGATCGGCGCCGGTTGGGCGCCGCTCACTTCCAGCCGGCTTTGCGCTTGCGGACGCACGGCATGCCAGCGCTGGCGCACGGCATCGAGCCAGCGGTCGACCGCCTGAAGGCCCGGGTTTTCGAGGCGCTCGGCGCCGGCGCGGCGCGACAGGCCAGTGATGATTTCCTTGCAGGCAACGATCTGCTGGCGGAGCAGGGCAATGTCTTCACGTGAGGCTTCCGTTAATTGCGGGTCGCGGGCGAGTTCTCCGGCGAGGAGCGACATGGTGGCGAGCGGCGTGCCAAGTTCGTGCGCAGCGCCGGCGGCGAGCGTGCCGATGGCGATGATCCGCTCGTCACGCAGCGCCTGTTCGCGGGTCGCTGCAAGTTCGGCGTCGCGGATGCGGATCAGGCGCGTCATGCGCACGACGAACCAGGCGATCATCAACGCCGAGACAGCGAAGGTCAGCCACATGCCGAGCAGGTGCAGCCGCGTCGCGCGGGTGGCATCGCTCAGCGGCAGCGGCACATAGAACACCATCAGCGCGGAATAGGCGGCGACGGCAGCGAGGCCGATGGCCAGCACGCAGCGCACCGGCAGGGTCAGCGCGGCAATCGCGACGGGTGGCAGGAGCAACGAGACCAGCGGGTTGGTGGCGCCGCCGCTGAAAAATACCAGCGCGCTCAAGGTGGCGATGTCGATCAGCAACTGGCTGAACAACTCGACGGGTGTTGCCGATTCCGCCCGCCTGAGCCGCCATAGCACAACCCAATTGAATAGTGCGGCGATGCCGATGATGGCGAGCAGTGGGGCGGTTGGCAGCGGAATGTCGAGCGCGCCCGGCAGCAGCAGGGTCAGTCCCGCCATCAGCGCCAGCGCCACCCAGCGGGCCCCGATCAGGCGGCGCAGGTTGGCCAGTTGGTTGGTATCACCGGCGGTGCAGGAGATGAAAGGCATGGGGCGGATTATGCGTGATTTGCGTCAATTTCCGACGTCGTCCGACGTGCGACAATTCGCCGCATCATTTCCCGGAGTTTTCCTGCATGAAGCTACGTGGCTTTATCACTCTTCTGATAGCCGGCTGGCTCGCAGCCAGTGCGGCAGTTGCCACCCAAGGTGACTTCCTGCGGGGCGCGGTCAACCTCGAAAAGGGCAAGGAAATCAACGGTACCTGTGCCGCCTGTCATGGCGATCAGGGCGCCGGCGGCAAGAAGGGTGAATACCCGCGCATCGCCGGCCAGCGGGTCAAATATATCGAGGGTCAGTTGAAGAATTTCCGTTCGCGGACCAGGGTGAATATCCCGATGTTCCCCTACACCCAGGAGCGCGAACTCTCGGACCAGGACATTCAGGACATTGCCGCCTATTTGGCCGGTATCGAGTTGTCGAACAAGATGCCGACCTACACCGGCAAGGAAGACGCGCTGACCAAATTGTTGATGGCCGAGCGGGTCATGATCATCCCGCGCGCCGAAGGCAACCTCGAACATGGTGAAGCGATCTACCAGAAGCAATGCGCGGCGTGCCACGGCAAGACCGGCAAGGGCAGGGGGATGTTCCCGATGCTGGTCGGGCAATACACCAACTACCTCAAGCGCCAGGTCGATCTCTACCTCAAGGGCGACCGTCCGCACGACGAGACCGGCACGGTTGGCGTGCTGAACGGCCTCAAGGAACAGGACATCCAGGACATCCTGGCCTATCTCACTTCGATTCAGGAGTACACGGAATGAAACGACTGACAGTTGCCGGTGTTGGCCTGCTGCTGGCGAGCGCAGCCTTCGCGCACGCGGGTGCCGGCAAGGTCGACGACAGCATGCCCGACGCCCAGAAGATCCGCTTCTGCGAGCGGGTCCGCGACTTTGCGCTGCAGGCGTTCTACGACCGCGAAAAGGGGCGGCCGATGAAGGTTTTTGTTGAAGATGGCAGCGATGGTCCGCGCATCACCAATATCGTCATCAAGCGCATCTACGAGGAGCCGCAGATTTCGAGCCCGAAGAAGGCGGAAACTTTTGGCCGTGGCACCTGCAACGAGTTGATGGGCAGCAAGATCGCGCCAGAATAGTTGTGCCGGCATGTTTCCGATTTTGCGCTACATCGCTAGACTGCACCCATGAGCGAGATACTGATTACCCGGAAGCACCGCCTTACCGCGAAAAAGGCGAGGGCTGCCGCCGAACTTGTGGCCGCCGACCTGCAACATGAATACAACCTGAATTATGCGTGGGGCGAGGACGGTGCGCTGCATTTCGACCGCGCCGGCCTGCATGGCCGGCTGACGCTCGCCAAGGGCGAGGCTACGGTTCAGGTTCATCTGGGGTTTTTGCTGCGCCCGTTCCGCGGAAGCCTGGAACGGGAAATTCACGAATATTTCGACGAGCGCTTCTCCTAGCACCAAAAAGCCAACACCCCATGGCCCAAGGCCACGTCGAGGGTGCTTGAGCCGCAGGCCCCTTTGGCTGTAGGGCGCGGCTGGGTTAGCCCTTCAGTTCGTTGATCAGATCGATGTAAATCTGTTTGGCGGCATCGGACGAGGTGCCCTGCAGACTTGCCCATGCGTCATACTTTGCGCGTCCGACAAGGTCCGTGAAACCCGGACGCTTGCCGCTGACATCACCCTCGGTCGCCTGCTTGAACAGCGAGTAGATTTTCAGGAGCGTCTGGTTGTCGGGGCGGCTGGCCAGTGTTTTTGATTCCGCAGCGGCGGTGTCGAAGGCGGCCTTCAAGTCACTCATGATCTCTCCTCGAATGGGTGGTGAAATGCCGGTATTATAAGCATCCTGCCACTTTCCGGAGTTCGTAATGTCGTCTCGCGAGCGGGTTTCTCCCGTCGATACAGCCTGGCTGCGCATGGACCGCCCCAACAATCTGATGCAGATTCTCGGGGTCATGCTGTTCGACGGAAATCTGGATCCGAAGCGTCTGAAGCGCGCAATCGAAGGACGCATGCTGGGTCATCGGCGCTTTGTCCAATGCGTTGTCGAGGATGCGACAGGCTACTGGTGGCAGGATGATCCCGAGTTCAATATCGACAAACACCTGCATCGTGCAACGCTTCCGGGCGAGGCTGGCAAGGTCGAGTTGCAGGAATTCGTCTCCGGGCTTGCCTCCGTGCCGCTCAACCAGGATCGGCCGCTATGGGAGTTTCACCTCGTGGACACCGCGCTGGGGGGGCAGGCGCTGGTCATGCGCATACACCACTGCATTGCGGACGGGATCGCTCTCGTGGGTGTCATCATGTCGATGACCGAAGGATCATCGGGCAAGGCCGGCAACCGGGCGCGCCCCGCGACACGGAACGAGGAAGCACCGGATGAAGGGGATACCTTCCTGGACATGCTCTGGCGCCCGATTGCGGAGGCGTTGCAGAACCCGGTTCGGGCGTCGACCAATCTCCTCGGAAAATCCGTCGATATGCTTTCGCATCCGACGCAGATAGCCCATTTCGTGCGCCTCGGCACCGACATTGCGGCCGAAGTTGCCAAACTGGCATTCATGGCGAATGACAGTACGACCCGCTTCAAGGGCGTCCCCGGTACCAACAAGCGTTTTGCCTGGTCGGAAAGAATTGCCTTGCCCGAGATCAAGGCGGTTGGCAAGGTGCTTGGCTGCTCGGTCAATGACCTCTTGTTGTCGGCCGTTGCCGGCGCCCTGCGCGCCTATCTGGTCGAGAAGGGCGACGACGCGGAAGGTGTCGAGGTCCGCGCCATGGTCCCGGTGAATCTGCGGCGGCCGGAGGACGAAGGAAAGCTGGGCAACCGCTTTGGTCTGGTGGCGCTGGTGTTGCCGGTCGGCATCGAGAATCCGCTGGCCCGCCTGTATGAGACGCGTGCCCGGATGGAGAGTCTGAAGAATTCCTGGCAGGCAGCACTGACCCTGACTGTCCTCGGCGCCGTCGGGATGACCCCCAAAATCGTCCAGGAACAGGTGCTCGACCTTCTGGCCAGCAAGGCGTCCGCAGTGATGACCAATGTGCCGGGACCGACGAGTGCGCTCTATCTGGCGGGCGCAAGGCTGACTCAACCGCTGTTCTGGGTGCCGCAATCGGGTGACATCGGCATCGGCGTATCGATACTTTCCTACGACGGTGGCGTACAGATCGGCTTGATGAGCGACGACCAGCTCGTTCCCGACCCGGAACTGATCGTCAAGGGCTTTGCCCGTGAATTCGAAAGGCTGCTCATGCTCGTTCTGATGGAACCGTGGGACCGGCTCGACGATCCTTCAGCGGTAGAGGCCGCGCTGGAAGCCGAAGCAAGGTAGATACAGAACCCGGGTTCCATTAAGCCGGGGGGGCTGGATGGATCGCCGTGACGCTTAGTCCATCTGTTCCTTCGCCAGTTCGATGTCCAGTTTTTCCATCGCGTCAGCCGGCTTGCATGAGATCGCTTCCTCGTAGAGCTTCTCCGCATCCTTGAGGCGCGAACGCCCGAAGAGCATGATAAGTCCATCGGCATATTCGGTATGGGCGACGCCTGACTCGGGGTTCAGTTCGAGCGCGGTGCGGAAGTGTTTCTCGCCAGCTTCCTTTTTGGCGCCGTAGGTGAGTCCGCCAACCATGCTGCCAACCTTGTCGATGATTTCTGAATGCCAGGTGCCAAGCGCGATATGCGCGTCGGCATGCCTGGGCTGGAGTTTCAGCGCCTGATCGAGACTGTTCTTGACCTTGCCGCCCAGCCCCTGGGCCAAGGCCTTGCCGACCGAGATGCCCTGGCTGTAACGACCCAGGGCGTAGGCGTGGATATACCAGGCGTTGGGATTTTTCGGTTCGGATTGCTGCAGCGCGACGCAACGCTCGGCGATGTCTTCGAAAAGCTTGAGCCGGGTTTCCTCATCTTCCTCCAGATGATTGGCATAGATCATCGCTGCCTTGTTGGCTGCATTGATGCCTGACGGACCGGCCTTCAGGCCGATCTCGACAGCCTTGGCGAAATCGCCGGCGTGGTATGCACGCCAGGCATCCTGTGCCGCGCTGTCCTCGGGGAACGGCTCGCAGTCACCGCGGTGCAGGCGCTCCCAGTTCTTCTTGAGGGCCGTACCGGTATAAGCAAAGGCCTTGTCGGCGTGAGGAAATTTCTTCCACGTGGATTTTCCCATTCGAGTCTCTCCTTCAGTTGTTATCGACGTATTCTGCTGAAAGCTTTTCCAGCAGACTGCGTGCTTCGCCTTGCAGATAGGGGGCGGTGAGCGACATCACCTGATAGACGCCGCGTCCGATATCGGGATCGCCGCGCGGGCGGCTGGCGTGCTCGAAGGATAGCCAGAACGTGGCGACGACTGTCATGTTGGTTGCCAGGGCGCGAATTTCGCCGGGTGTTGCGGTCAACACGCCGGAAGCGGCCAATCCCTGGCAGACCTTGACGGCGGTGGCTTCCTTTTGTTCCAGGATGCGCTGGAAATGCGTTTCAACCAGCCGGTTGCGGGTCAGCAGGTCGTTGATGTCGCGGTAGAAAAAACGGAAGCGCCAGATTGTCTCGAACAGCAGGTGAAGAAACAGCCAGATGTCCTCGGGCCCGAGTAACCGGGAGGCCGGGGTCGCGAACAAGCCTTCAATCTCCTTTTCGTAATCGCCGAACAACGCGTTAACGATCTCGTCCTTGTTGTGAAAGTGATAGTAGAGATTGCCCGGGCTGATGTCCATTTCGTCGGCGATGACTGTCGTGGTGACGTTTGGCTCGCCGAAGCCGTTGAAAAGTTTCAGCGCGGTTTCAAGAATGCGCTCGCGGGTACGGCGCTTGGGCTTTCTCTCCATGCTGTCACTCTCCGCAGTCTGTGAGAGATAAAGCATACATCATGCGAACGGTTGTGATGCAAAAGCGACGGTCAGGTGACCGGATTCCGGCCAGCGCGAACCCGGACCCGTCACCGCGACGCCCTCCGGAAAGACGGATGCCCGGTCATTGCCGGGCATCCGTTTATACGCTGTCCATCTTTTTCGGGCATTCCGAGATGCCCGGGGTTTTACTTAGGCATCAGTTGCTGCACCAGCAGGGGCATTAACAGACTCCGCTGCCTTGGCGACAACGCTTTTCGTCGGGGCCGGCTTCTTGGCCGGCGCTGCCTTGCGGGCAACTGCTTTGGTGGCTACGGGAGCGGCCGCAGCCTTGACAGCGGGTTTTGCCGCAACAGGCTTGGCGGCAACAGGCTTGACCGCAGCCTTTGCGACTTTCTTGACGGCGCCTTCGCGAGCGTCATCCAGCTTCTGGACGACCACCGTAAGTTCGGCAACGCGCTTGGACAGCTTGTCGATTTCCTTCTTGGTCGGCACGCCAAGACTGGACATGGCGCGGGCAACACGATCCTCGAACACCTGCTCAAGGCGATCCCAAGTGCCAGCCGCCTTGCCGGTTACTGCCGCCATCTTGGCGTCGGCTACCTTGCGAACATCCGCGAACTTTTCATCAGCGGTCTTGCGGACAAAAGACATCTTGTCGTCGGCCATTTTACGGGTCTTCTTCTGGATGGCTTCACCTTCCTTGACCAGCGTTTCGAAAACCTTGTTGCCTTCTTCCTGAGCCTTGGCGAAAGCGCCAAGACCGGCCAACCAGATTTGATGTGCGGATTCCTTGACGGTTTGAGTCAATTGACCTTCAGAGAGGGATTTGAATTTTTTGACCATGATTAACTCCTTGGATACGAATTTACGAGGCAATCTATCTGTTGCCGACAGAGCCAGTGTAGGATATTCAATTAGTGGACGCACACTAAAGCGCTAGGTAAGCTGCTCTAAAACCCAATTTCCCAACATATTATTCAAAGGAGAGAAAAGTGCAGTATTTCCTCACCGGAGCATCAGGTTTTATCGGCAAGCGCCTGGTCAAGAAGATTCTGGAACGCGATGACAGCACCGTATTTTTTCTGATTCGCGAATCCGATAAGGAGTCACTTGAACATCTCTACGAATTATGGAATTGCGATTCCCGCCGGGCGATCCCGGTGGTGGGCGACCTGACACAGCCACTGCTCGGCGTTTCCGCGAGTGACCGCAAGAAACTGGGCAAGAAGACGACGCACTTTTTCCATCTGGCGGCGATCTACGATCTGACCGCGGATGCCGAAAGCCAGCTCAAGGTAAATGTTCAGGGTACGCGCAATACCGTGCAGTTCGCCGAAGCGATCGGCGCCAAGCATTTTCATCTTTTCAGTTCGATTGCCTCGGCCGGCCTCTTCGAAGGCCTGTTCCGCGAAGACATGTTCGAGGAAGCCGAAGGGTTGGAGCACCCGTATTTCAGGACCAAGCACGACTCGGAAGGGATCGTTCGCCGCGAGTGCAGCATTCCCTGGCGTGTCTACCGGCCGGCCCTGGTCGTCGGCGATTCGCGCACCGGCGAGATGGACAAGATCGATGGCCCGTACTATTTCTTCAAGCTGATCCAGAAGTTGCGCAAGATGCTGCCGTCGTGGATGCCGACCATCGGTATCGAGGGCGGCCGGATCAATGTGGTGCCCGTGGATTTCATCGTCAATGCCGTTCAACCATATCGCCCACCTCAAGGGCGAGGACGGCAAGTGCTTCCATCTCGTCGACCCGACCCCGATGCGCGTCGGCGACCTGCTCAATACCTTTGCCCGTGCCGCGCATGCGCCCGAGATGTCGATGCGGATCAATGCCGCGCTGTTCAGTTTCATCCCGTACCGTATGCGCAAGAGCTTGATGGCGCTGACACCGGTACGGCGTATCCGCAATGCCGTGATGAAGGATCTCGGTCTGCCGGAGGACATGTTCCGTTTCGTCAATTACCCGACCCGCTTCGATTGCCGCGAGACCACCCGCGTGCTCAAGGGAACGGGTATTGCGGTGCCACCGCTCGATACCTACGCCTGGCGGCTATGGGATTACTGGGAGCGCCATCTCGATCCCGATCTCTTTATCGACCGCAGTCTGCGGGGCCAGGTTGGAGGCCGGGTTGTCGTGGTTACCGGTGCTTCCTCGGGTATCGGCAAGGCGACCGCCTGGAAACTGGCGGAGGCTGGTGCGCATGTCATCACCATTGCCCGAAACAAGGAGCAACTGGATGAGGTGGCAGGCGAGTTCGCGGCGGCCGGACTCAAGTTGCATACCTATGTTGGCGATCTGGCCGACATGGCTTCCGCCGATGCGGTGACGCAGCAGATTCTCGCCGAGCACGGTGTCGTCGATATCCTGATCAACAATGCCGGCCGTTCGATTCGCCGCGCCATCGAAAATTCCTTCGAGCGCTTCCACGATTTCGAGCGCACCATGCAGCTCAACTATTTTGGCGCCCTGAAAATCAGCATGGGTGTCCTGCCGAAGATGCTCGAGCAGAAGCGCGGGCACATCATCAATGTCTCGTCGATCGGCGTACTGACCAATGCCCCCCGCTTTTCGGCCTATGTTGCGTCGAAATCGGCGCTCGATGCGTGGACCCGTTGCGCGGCCTCCGAGTTTGCCGATCGTGGCATCAACTTCACGACGATCAACATGCCGCTGGTGAAAACTCCGATGATCGCCCCGACCAAACTCTACGATCAGGTGCCGACCCTGACACCGGAAGAGGCCGCGGCACTGATCTGCGATGCCATCATCCACAAGCCGGTGCGCGTGGCGACCCGCATGGGCATTACCGGAGAGGTTCTGCATGCGCTGGTGCCACGCGTGGCGCAGATCATCATGAACACGACTTTTCGCATGTTCCCGGATTCGGATGCCGCGAAAAAGGAGACAGGGTCGTTGCCGGACGTGCCTTCGGCTGATCAGGTGGCTTTCCAGCAATTCATGCGGGGTATCCACTTCTGATGGGAACCCACCTGAAGGCAGGCGATCCGGCGCCGGATTTTTCGGCGCTGGCAACCGACGGGAGCATGTTGCGGCTGGCGGATTTTCGCGGTCGCAAACTGGTCATGTATTTCTATCCGATGGACGACACGCCCGGTTGCACCAAGCAGGCCTGCAGCCTGCGCGATTCGAATGCCGAGATTGCCGCCAGGGGGGCGGCGATTCTCGGTGTTTCGGCGCAGGGCACGGAGTCGCACCAGCGCTTCACGGAAAAGTTCAGCCTCAACTTTCCCCTGCTGGCGGATACCGACTTGACGGTGGCCAAGGCCTACGGTGTTGCCGGGTCAGGGTTGGGTGGCCTGCTGCGCAGCGTGGTCAAGGTCAGTGAACGGGTGACCTTCATCATCGACGAGCAGGGCCGCATCAGTCGTGTGATCGACGACCCGAACTGCCCAGATCACGGTGCCGAAGTTCTGGCAGCGCTTTGATGGCCGCCTAACGACACGCGACAATCAGTTCCGTGGCAGTGCGTCGGGCAAAGAGAAGTGCCAGATGGCCGATGCCGTCGAGTTCGACGTCGAGCGCGCCGGGCAGGCGCTGATTGTCCTGGGGCATGACGTAGTTGTCATGTGGTGTGCGGATCGCGATGGCACGAACAGGCACGTCCGCCGACGCAAGGTCCTGCAGCCACTGGGAGCCGGGCTCCATTTCGCGGGCGTTTTTCCCGATTCCGATGTGCGCCAGTTCGGTGCCCGAGTGCGGCGAGGCAATCGTGATCAGTCGTTCGACGCGACCGCTTCCGTGGCGCGCCAGATAGGACCGACACACCAGCCCGCCCATGCTGTGAGCAACCAGAACCACCTGGTTGGCGCCGGTGGCCGCGCAGACCTCTTCGATACGTTGAGCGAGTTGCGGGACCAGCTTGCCGATGCTGGTGTAAGGCGGGGTCATGCTCACTGTCGCGACGACATGGCCGGCCGCCTCGAGCTGGCGCCGCAAAAACCACCAGACACCGCGACTGCAGCCATAACCGTGAACGAGCAGCAGCGGCCGCGTGCCATGACGCAACCTGTCGCGGCCCATCCACAGTCGCTCGAAGGGCAGGATGACGACGAAGGTCAGCAGAAATGCCAAGTACTCGCCGGTAATCATGCGCAATGACTCACTGGTCGGGAGCCTGCGCGCTGGCGACGGGTAGGTCCAGGCGTACGCCCAGGTGGTAGCGATGATGCAGGCGCGGACGCCGAGGAGCGTGCCGAACGCCACGATAGCCGAGGTGCCCCACGAGGCATCCAGGAAGTGGTGGGCAACTGTTGCGTAGAGGGCCAGTTCCGCGGAAAGCCAGATCAGGAGTGCGAGTGGAACCATGATTTGTTTGCTGCTCAGAGAATTGCGGGTCGCGGCTTGCCGGCCAATGCGGCGGCGAGCAGCGATGCGTTGCGCGCTACCAGACCATAGATCGAAAGTTGCGGGTTGGCGCCAATGCTGGTCGGGAAAAGCGACCCATCGTGAATCGAGAGATTCTCGATCTGAAAGTGGCGTCCTTCATCGCTGACCACGCCGCGCTCCGGGGTATCGGCCATGGCGCAGCCACCCATCACGTGCGCGCTGACGACACGGCAACGCAGGGGGGCAAGCGGCAGGTTGGCGATGCCCTGTTTCGCTTCGCTCCAGCTATTGTAGCCAACGGCTGCTTCATGAACCGGCGTAACCCACCTGGCGCCAGCGGCAAACTGGATTTCGGCCATCGCCAACAGCGCGCGCCGGGCAGCTTCCCAGAAAGTATCGTTGAGCGGGTAATCAAGTAGCGGCGAGCCATCGTCGCGCAATCTGACCTGGCCGCCCCGGCTTTCGGGATGGAAGCCGTCGCGGACCAGGGCGAGGATGGTCTGGCTGTTCGCAAATTCGCGCATCAGGCGGGCGTGCGCTTCACCCCAGCCTTGCAGGGTTGTCGAGAAAAGAACCGGGTGCAACGGCGGAACTTCCAATTTGAAGCCCAAGGGACCGTCGACCGCAGCTTGCTCCAGGAAGTGATCCGAATAGACCGACTGCGGCGCCCCGGCGTAGGCGCGCACCGGCTTGTCAAAAAGACGCGGACGAAATCAGCGTCGGATGCAGGAAGGTGCGCTTGCCGAGCAGGCCATGCGGATCGGCGGCACTTGCTGCGCATGAGCAGGGCCGGTGAATTGATGGCGCCGCCGGCCAGTACGAAATGGCGGGCGCGCAGGCTGACCTTGACGCCGCTGGCGTGCAGTCCGTCCGGTTTCAGCGCAAGGCGGTCAAGCGCGACAGCCTTGTTGCCGGAGAATTCGAGTTTTTCCGCGCGCAGGCGCGAGATCAGTGTCGCGCCCCGGGTCAGCGCCGCCGGAATCGTCGTCACCAGCATCGACTGCTTGGCATTGGTCGGGCAGCCCATGCCGCAATAGCCGAGGTTCCAGCACATCTTGACGTTGCGCGGAATGACGGCGACCGGGATGCCGAGCTTGCGCGGCGCCGCGTGCCAGCACTGCGTTGTTTTCATTCGGTGGCAAGGGCCACAGGCCGACATGGAGGCGCTGTTCCATGGCCGCGAACCACGGCGCCATTGCTTCGACCGAGAGATTCTTGAGCCCGTGAGCTGCCTGCCACCATTGCAGGGTCGCCGGGGGGGTACGGAAGCTGCTGGTCCAGTTCGACCGTGGTGGAGCCGCCGACGCACCGTCCCTGGAGTATCTTGATTGCCTTGTCGGCGGTCTGGCGGCTTGCTGAGTCCTGATAGAGGGCGGGGTAGGCTTCGGATTCGCGCATCTTGAAGTCGCTGCTGGTGCGCAGCGGGCCTTCCTCGACGATGATCACGTGAGCCCGGCCGCCGACGAGGATTTCGGCAGTCACGCCGCCGCCGGCGCCGCTGCCGACGATGACGACATCGGCATCGAATGTCCGGTCGGCAGCGAGTTCGGATGCGTCAACATGTTTCCAGCCTGAAGCGAGTCCTTCACGGAACGGGTCGCGCATCATTCCACCTTGGGCGGGCCGGGGTAGCTAATGGCGGCCCAGGTATCGGGTCGGGCGTACCAGGCGCCGAATATGAGGTCGTGCAGCGCCGCATAACCCGATTTGAGCAGATCGAAGCGGCTGTGGCGCCAGCTTTCGAGGAATTTGCCGATCGCTTCCGGCGTGGCTTCCGGCCACGCTGACCAGATGCCGGCGGCGAATATCCGGGTGGGCGCAAAGCTCAACAGATCGAACAATTCGCCAATTTCCTTCTGGGTGGCGAGGGAGAGGCCGGAAATGGCCTTGTCGACGCCGGCAATGGTGCGCGTGATCAGTTCGGAACGCGCTTCGCCACCGGCTGGCAGCGCACCCTCGAGAAACACGGGAATCAGCGCCGCCAGCACCACGGCGCGGCGGTCTTCTGCCGGCGGGCTGGTACAGGCGGCGATGTTCAGCAACAGCGCACCGCCCACGCCAGTCTTGAGAAACTCGCGGCGTGTCGTCATTGTGCCAATACCTCAAGCATCGTTTCAGCCTAACCATGGGTAACTGGTTCAGTGTAATTTGCCAAATTGGATGTCGCTAGGCAAAAGCTTCTAAACGACCTTTGCCGGGTTCGTCATAATCTGCTCATGACCAATCACGAACTCCCCGATCTTGATCGTGCCACCTGCTCGGCCGCTTTGGCAGCCTTCATTGCGGAGGCACGCGACTTGCGCCTTGCCGCGATGGCCGATCCGGTGCTCGCGCGGCGCCGGATCGGTTTGCGCGAATGGCAGGTCGCCAGGTTGGCGCGGACGCATGCCGATCTGCTCGCCAGCGAACTCTACGGGCAGGCGGCGACCTTCTTCCTGTCCGATCTCTACAGTGCGAAGGATTGCGGTGAGCGTGATGCCGAACTCGAACGAATTCTGCCGTTGATAACCAGCATGTTGCCGGTCTCGGGCCTGCGTGCATTGTTGTTGGCGATCGAAGTCGATGTCCTGTCGGAGCGTTTTGATGGCGTGATGGTCGGGGCGCTCGGCGCGCAACTGGATGGCCCGGGTATGGATGATGCGGCTTATGCCACTGCCTACCGCAAGGTTGGCGATCGTCCGGGACGTGAAGCACAGATCCGTCTGATTGGCGAAACCGGCGAGGCGCTCGATGCGTTTGCGCAGAAACCCTTCGTACGGATGGCTCTGAAAATGATGCACGGACCGGCAAAAATGGCTGGTCTGGGTGAGTTGCAGGCCTTCCTCGAGCGCGGCTTCGACGCATTCCGGACCATGCGCGATGCCGGGGAGTTCCTCGAGTTGATCGTCAGCCGCGAACGCGCGTTCTCCGCCGCGCTGTTTTCAGGACGCGATCCGCCAGCCTAGCCTAGCCGCCGGCCAGCCACAGGCAGCCACCCTTGGTTTCCTTGTCGATCGCCGCCAGCACGCGCTGGTGCTCGGCCAGTTCCTCGGCACTGGGCCGGCGCACCAGCAGCGGCTTGCGCTCGATCTGTCTGCCGCTCTTGCCCGAATGGGAGCGGGGGGTAGCATCGGGCTCGATCATCAGCGTATTCTGGCCCCGGGTCATCGCCAGGAAGACTTCCGACAACAGTTCCGTATCGAGCAGCGCGCCATGCAGCGTCCGTTGCGAGTTGTCGATCTCGTAGCGTTCGCACAAGGCATCCAGGCTGTTGCGCTTGCCGGGGTGCAGGTCCTTGGCCATGCGCAGCGTGTCGGTCACACCGTTGCACAGCGTTTCGACCGGCACGCGGTCGAGACGGGCGAGTTCGGCATTGAGGAAGCCAAGGTCGAACGGGGCGTTGTGGATGATCAGTTCGGCGCCGTTGATGAATTCGAGGAATTCGTTAACGACATCGGCGAACTTTGGCTTGTCGGCCAGAAATTCGAGGGTGATGCCATGCACCGCCTGCGCGCCTTCATCGATTTCGCGCTCCGGGTTGATGTACTTGTGCAGATGGTGGCCGGTCAGCCGGCGGTTTTCCATCTCGATGCAGGCAACTTCGATGATGCGGTGGCCATGGCGCGGGTCGAGGCCGGTAGTTTCGGTGTCGAGAACGATCTGTCTCATGAGGCGTCCTTCAGTTCGTCGATGCCCCGGTTGGCGAGGGCATCGGCGCGTTCGTTTTCCGGGTGGCCGGCGTGGCCCTTGACCCAGATCCATTCGAGTTTGTGCTGCTTGCTCAGGGCATCGAGTTGCTCCCAGAGGTCGGCATTCTTGACCGGCTTCCGGTCCGATGTCTTCCAGCCGTTGCGCTTCCAGCCATGGATCCACTCGCTGATACCCTTCAGCACATACTGTGAATCGGTATAGACGCAGCCGGCAACCGGGCGCTTCAGGGCTTCCAGCGCGCGGATGGCAGCGGTCAGTTCCATGCGGTTATTGGTGGTTTCCCGTTCGCCACCCCACAATTCCTTCTCGTTGGTCGCCAGGCGGAGGATCGCCCCCCAGCCGCCGGGACCCGGGTTGCCGCGGCAGGCGCCGTCGGTGAATATCTCGACCTTGTCTTCAGCGGCCATGGCCTTCCTTTTGCGCAACCGGCCGCAAGGCTTTGCTGCCGACGGCATTCTTGCGCCAGTTCGGCGTAATCAGTCGCATGGCGTGGGTACGCTTGATCGCATGCAGCAGATAGATCCCTCCGGGAAAACCCCACCAACGCCCGCCAGCGGTCTCCATGAAGTGCCAGCGCTTGAGCCAGGCTTCCTGGTCGCAGGGTGGAACATGGCAGCCGGGAATGCCGCGGTTAACCTCGAAACCGAGCAATTTCAGCCAGTCCTTGAGCCGCGTCAGGGAAAGATACGCGCCATGCCACGGAAAGCTGCCGCTGCGGTCGAAGCGGTTGCGCAGACCCCACAGGGAAATCGGATTGAAGCCAAGGATGATCAAGTGTCCCTCGGGGATAAGAATGCGTTCGACCTCGCGCAGGATCTGATGCGCATCCGCGCTGAATTCGAGCGCATGCGGCAGTACGACGAGGTCGGTACTGTGCGAGGCGAAGGGCAGGGCAGCGAGTTCGCAGAGCACATCGACCGCGCCGGATTCGCCGGCCTTCTGGCGCAATGGAATCCGGCTGGCATGGAGAAAATCGCATTGCGGCAGGCCGAGCTGGAGCGCGTTGAAGCCGAAGACATCGGCAATGGCGTTATCCATGCTTGCGGATTCCCACTCGCGAACGTAGCGTCCCTGCGCTGTTTCCAGCCAGTGCTCGAGACCCGGAATTGACATCCGGCGGTCTTCGCTCGATAGTTCCGGCATGTTTGAAATCCTGCACATTCCCGCGTTCAAGGACAACTACATCTGGCTGCTGGTCCGCGACGGACGGGCTGCCGTGGTCGATCCCGGCGACGCCGTGCCGGTAATCGCCCGGCTCGAGGCGCTGCACCTGCAGCTCGAAACCATCCTGATCACCCACCACCATGACGACCATCAGGGCGGTGTCGAAGAACTTGTCGCGCGCTGGCAGCCCAGGGTCTTCGGACCGGCTGGAGAGTCTATCACAGGCTGCACCGACCCCTTGAGCGGCGGCGAGACGATCGATGTACTGGGGCAGATCGTCGATGTGCTGCCGGTTGGCGGCCATACGCGCGGCCATCTTGCCTACCATGCTCCGGGCGCGCTGTTTTGCGGCGACACCCTGTTCGGCGCCGGCTGCGGCCGCTGTTCGAGGGAACGCCGGCGCAGATGCATGCCTCGCTGGCGCGCCTGGCGGCGCTGCCGGACGATACGAAGGTTTACTGTGCGCACGAATATACCGAAGCCAATCTGCGCTTTGCCCTTGCCGTCGAACCGCAAAACGCCGCACTGCGCGAACGGATCGAGCGGGTGGCCCGGGTCCGGGCGGCCGGGCTTCCTTCGGTTCCCAGCACCTTGGGCGAGGAGAAGGAAACCAATCCCTTCCTGCGTTGCGGCGAACCGGCCGTGATTGCGGCGGCGCTGGCGCATGCTGCGGTCGACACCTCGCCGGTGGCTATTTTCGCGGCGATTCGCGGCTGGCGGAACAATTTCTGACAAGCGGCGTGGTTTGAAGGTGATTGGCTTGGAAAACTGATGTCTCTGAACCTCGTTGAACCCGCTGTCTCGAACCCTTTTGGTTCGGCTCCCTTATGTTTGCATTGATCTCGCATAGCTCTTTTGTTTCGGGATGGAGATTGGCGGACAATAGCGGCGGCATTTATCGGATACCTTGTTAGCCGGCAATGTCCGAACGCACCAATATCGCCAAGATACTAAATAAGATGACAAAGGGAGTGCTGCACTGATGGTCAAGACAACATTTGACACCAATCCGGTGCTGCTCCAGGCGCTGCTCAAGACCTGCGAGGAGGGCAAGCTGCAACTGCCGGACTTTCAACGGAGTTGGGTCTGGGAGGAAGAGCGCATCATGAGCCTTATCGCCTCAGTGTCACGAGGGTTCCCGATGGGCGCGCTGATGTCGCTCAAATCAAAGATCGACACGGGCGTGGTATTTGCCTATCGCCCCATCGAGGGCGCTCCTGTTGCTACACAGGTGAAGCCGGAACAATTGCTACTCGACGGGCAACAGCGTATGACCTCGTTGTACCAGAGCTGTATGCGTCGTCAGGTCGTTTCAACCATTACCGCAAAGAAGCGGCTGGTCAAGCGTTGGTTCTACATCGACATGATGAAGGCGCTGAATAGTGAAGCCGATCGCGAATTAGCGATTTTTGCGTTACCCGAAGACCGTAAGTTGAAAGAAACTTCGATAAGGACATCTTGCTTGATCTGTCATCGCCGGAATTGGAATACGGAAAGCTGATGTTCCCGCTGAATCAGGTATTTAGCACCGATGAGTGGATGCAGGGGTTCTGGAACTACTGGAGCAAGAAGGGTGAGGACAAGATCGGCCTGTTCTTCCGATTCCAGAATGATGTCCTGAAGAACTTCACCGAATATCAGGTGCCCGTCATCGCTCTCGGTGCAGACACTTCCCACGAAGCCGTTTGCCTTGTCTTCGAGAAGGTCAATACTGGAGGTAAGGCACTTGATGCCTTCGAATTGCTCACCGCCATGTACGCGGCTCAAGGCCACAAGCTACGCAATGACTGGCTTGGTATTGACAAGCCGACGAAAAGCTGGATTTCAATTGGCTGGACATAAAAGAACCTGATGAAGCCAAACTTAGGCTTGGCTTGCAGAAGCACCTAGCCACCTTCGGCCGTGCCGCCGGACAGGCGCAAGGCGTACTGGCCAATGTGGCCTCGACTGACTTCCTGCAAGCCATTGCCTTGCTGCACACTAAGGAACTACGCCTCGCAGCGATAGCAGACCCATCGAAAAAGGAAAGCGACTGGCCGGCTGTCCGCGCTACCCGTCAATCACTGCTCGATCTGCCATTGGTCGCCTATAAAAAGCATCCCAACGCAGTTCGGCTTGGCTTTGAGCGCGCCGCCAAATTCCTGCGTCAGCAGCAGATTCACCGCGTAGTTGATCTTCCCTATCAGACGCAACTTGTTCCGCTGGCTGCTATTTTTGCCGAGATTGGCGATAAAGCAGAGCATGCCACCAACAACGACAAGATCGCGCGTTGGTACTGGTGTGGCGTGTTTGGTGAGTTGTACGGTTCAGCCGTTGAAAGTCGTTTCGCCAAAGATATCCTTGAAATGCCGGCTTGGCTCGACGGCGGTGCCGAGCCATCCACAGTTGCCGATGGCGTGCTGCGAGCCGAACGTTTGCTGACCATGCGCTCGCGCCTCTCTGCCGCCTACAAGGGGCTGCAGGCACTTTTACTGCGCCAGGGCGCCATCGACTTTCGCAGTGGTCAAGCGTTCGACCAGATCGTCTTCTTCGACGAAGGCGTCGATATTCACCACATCTTCCCCAAAGCCTGGTGCGAATCGCAAACGCCAAAACTGCCGGCGTCGCTCTACGATTCAGTCGTCAACAAGACCCCGCTCAGTTACCGTACCAACCGCATCATTGGTGGCGTTGCACCATCCATCTATCTGGAGAAGCTGGAAAAGGGCAAGGCCGGCCCTAACGGGCAAATCGTCGAGCCACCCATCGACAAACACGCGCTCGAAAACTATCTGCAAACCCACTGCATTCCCGTACCGGAACTTTACGCCAACGACTTCGCCAGTTTCATGAAAGCGCGCCAAAAGCTGCTCATGGAACTGGTCTCGCGCATCACCGGTCATGCTGCACCGACAAGCACCCAAGCCGACGAAGAAGGCGAAGACATCCCCACCTCAATGGCCCAAGACAGCGGCCTCGAACTAATCGAGGACGACTAACCATGCGCTTAGTCAAAGAGTTATTTTTGCCTTCTGCGGTCGACTGCAAAAAAGCGGCCATTTTCACTGCCGTGTGCCACCAAAAAGAGTAAGCGCGCCATCGGCGGGTACAGCCCGGCGCCTGCCGATGTGCTAAATTCCTCAGCTATACCGATCAGCGACAAATCATCATGACAGAACAGGCAAACGGAAAATCTTCCGACAAGGCGGCACGTGCGGTGGCGGCTCTCAAGGGGCCGCGCGCCCGCCGCCTGGGTCTGTGGTTCGTAGGACTGGTGCTGGCTTTCGGCATCCTCGGCTACCTGGCCGCGCCGCCGCTGATGAAATGGTGCTGGTCAAGCAGTTGTCCGCCGAATTGCAGCGCGAGGTCAGTATCGAGAACATCGACATCAGCCCTTATGCGCTGTCGGCGCGGGTCGCCGGCGTTTCGGTCAAGGACAAGGCGGGCAAGGAGGTTGCCGGCTTCGACGAATTGTTCGTCAATCTCTCTTCGTTCTCGCTGTTCCAGTTCGGCGCGGTGGTCGACGAGATTCGCCTGCAGGGGCCGCGCGTCGCCGTGGACGCGGACCGGCGAGGGCCAATACGACATTTCCGACCTGCTGGAAAAGTGGCTGAAGCCGTCCGAGCCGTCGCCGACGCCGCGTTTCTCGATCAACAACATCCAGATCATTGGCGGCAAGGCGGTGTTCGACGACCAGCCGCTGGGCAAGGTGCATACCGTCAGCGACATCAACCTGTCGATTCCTTTCATTTCCAGCCTGCCTTACCAGGCCGAGCGCCTGGTCGAGCCAAGTTTTTCGGCGGTGATTAATGGCGCGCCGTTCGCGCTCAAGGGCAGGAGCAAGGAGATTTTCGAGGGGAAACTGGAAAGCGAGCTCAACATCGACCTCGATCGCCTCGATCTGGCCGGCTTTCAGCCTTATGTGCCCAGTTCGCTGCCGCTGCGCCTGAAGGGCGGATTGCTCGATACCGAACTCAGGGTCGTCTTCAAGGAATTGTCGGAGAAGGTTTTTTCGCTGACCGTCGTCGGCAGCGCCCATGTTTCCGATTTCGATCTTGCCGAGGCGAGCGGGGCGCCGTTGCTGGGGTGGAAGCGACTGGAAGTTGATATTGCCAATGCCGACCTGATCAACCAGCGATTCGCCGTCCAGCGCGTGCTGCTCGATGGCATGGATGCTTATACGGCGGTCAGCAAGCAGGGTGAAATGAACTGGGTGCGGGTGCTTGAGCAGATCGCCGCGGTGCCGGCGGCCGACAAGGCGCCTGCCGACAAGCCTGCGGCGGCGCCGGCCAAGGCGCCGGAGTGGGCGATCGACGAGATACGGCTGAGCAACGGCAAGATGCACTGGCAGGACGAGTTCACGGTTCGCCCGACGGTCGGCGACGTGCTGGACATCAATGCCGTTGTCGGCAAGATCGACGGCAAACTGGTCGAGCCGATCGAGGTCAGCGAAGTCTCCTACCGGGTCGATCTCGGGGATCGTGCGAAGATCGGCAGCATGGCGGTGAAGGGCATGCGGCTTGACCTGACTGGTCACCGCGTCGACATCGCCGAGGTCGGCACCAACGAAATACGCTTGCTGCTGGTGCGCAACAAGGAGGGCAAGATCGAGTGGGTCAGCTCGCCGGTGCTGAAAACCGTACGGGCCGCCGGCAAGGAATTGTCGGACGAGCGACCATGGATTGCCAATGTCGGCAAGGCTGCGGTCAGCGATCTCGTCCTGCGCGTCGAGGATCAGACTACGAAGCCGGCGGCCGTGCAGGTCATCGACGGCTTCAGCCTGACGGCGGAGAACCTGTCCACCGAGCCGGGCAAGAAGGGCAACGTTTCACTGAAGAGCCGCATCAACCAGAAGGGCAGCCTCAAGGTCGATGGCAGCGTGCAACTGATGCCGCTGCTGACGACGCTCAAGGTGGAAACGCAGGCGATCCCGCGTCCTGCCGCTGCAGCCGTATTTCACCAACTTCCTGAATATCGAGCTGACGCGCGGCCAGGTTTCCAACAGCGGCGAAGTCACCGCCCAGATGGACAAGGATGGCCTGAACGCGGCTACAAGGGATCGCTGACGCTCGGCGACCTGATTGCGGTCGACAAGGTAAACAATGCCGATTTCCTCAAGTGGAAATCCCTGTATCTGGGCGGCATCGATTTCCGCCTGCAGCCGATGGCGGTCAATGTCGGCGAGGTGGCGTTGACCGACTTCTACTCGCGCCTGATCCTGAGCAAGGAAGGCCGGCTGAATCTGCAGGACATCGTGCGGAACGCCGAGGGGGGCGCCGGGAAACCTGCCGGACACCGGATCGCCGGGCACCGTACGCAAGGTAGCGAGAAGGCGGCGGTGCCCGCCAAGCTGCCAAGGCGGCTCCGCATTGCCGGTAAGGATCGGCAAGATCACGCTGCAGGGCGGCACGGTCAATTTCTCCGATTTCTTCGTCAAGCCCAACTACACGGTGAATGTGACCAAGGTTGCGGGGCGTGTCAACGGCCTGTCGTCCGCCGCCGATACCGTTGCCGACCTCGAGTTGCGCGGCAGCTTACGCCAATTCGGCGCCGGTGCAGGTGGTCGGCAAGCTGAACCCGCTGGCCGCGAAATCTTTCCTCGATATCAAGGCCGAAGTGAAGGGCGTCGATCTCGTTGCCTTCTCGCCGTATTCCGGCAAGTACGCCGGCTACAACATCGAGAAGGGGAAACTGTCGCTCAACGTCGCCTACAAGCTGGAAAACAAGCAGCTTACGGCCGAGAACCAGCTGTTCATCGATCAACTGACTTTCGGCGACAAGGTGGAAAGCCCGGATGCCACCCAGCTGCCGGTGAATCTCGCGATCGCGCTGCTCAAGAACAATCGCGGCGAGATCGACCTCAACCTGCCGATCTCCGGTTCGCTCGACGATCCGGAGTTCTCGATCGGCGGGCTGGTGATCAAGGTCATCGTCAATCTCTTCGTCAAGGCCGTGACTTCGCCGTTCGCGCTGCTCGGCTCGATGTTCGGCGGTGGCGAGGAACTGTCCAATATCGAGTTCGGACCGGGGCGCGCGACGTTCGACGATGACGCGGCCAAGCGTCTGGAGTCGCTGGCCAAGGCGCTCAACGAACGCGATTCGCTGAAGCTGGAAATCACCGGCCGTGCCGATCCGGAAACTGACAAGGAAGGGATCAAGCGGGTGGCCATCGAGCGCGCGGTCAAGGCCGAAAAGCTCAAGGACCAGTTGAACAAGGGCGGCGAGGGTGCCTCGGTCGATACGGTCGAGGTTGACGGCGGCCGAATACCCCGACTATCTGCAGCGGGCCTACAAGGAAGCCAAGTTTCCCAAGCCGCGCAACCTGATCGGCATGCAGAAGGAGTTGCCGGTCGAGGAAATGGAGAAGCTGATGCTGACCAATCTGCCGGCCAGCGACGAAAACGTGCAGGAACTTGCCCTGCAGCCGCGCGGAGAATGTTCAGGGCTGGTTGATCGAGCAGGGCAAGGTCCCGGCCGAGCGCATATTCCTGGTGCCGCCCAAGGTCAGGCGCGGACGAAAAGGGCAAGGCCAGCCGTGTCGATTTTTCGCTGAGGTAGGGCGTGGCCGATACGTCTTTTCTGGTCCTGCTGGGCGGACTCGTCGCTATCTTCATATTGCTGGTGATTGTTCTCTTGCGCGGCAGTCGGCGCGGCGAGGAAGAGGCGCGTCTGCGTAGCCTTGCAGGAGGCGCAGGAGAAGGGTCTCGAGCGACTTGAGCGCGAGTTGCGCGAGGAACTTGCGCGCGGCCGGCGCGAGGATGCCGAAGAGGCGTTCCGCGACCGCGAGGAGCGGGCGCAATCGGCAACGCTGCTTGGCCAGACGGTAACGATGCAGGTCGGCCAGTTCGGTACTGCGCAGTCCGAGCGACTGGAGGCCTTTGCCCGCGAACTGAACCGTTTTTCACTGGGCCTCGATGAACGCTTCGAGCGCCTGAAAATGACCGTCGAGGGTCGGTTGACCGCAATCCAGGCCGACAACGCCGCCAAGCTCGAAGAAATGCGCCGGACGGTTGATGAAAAGCTCCACGCCACGCTCGAACAACGTCTGGGCGAGTCGTTCAAACTGGTCAGCGAGCGCCTCGAACAGGTCCATCGCGGTCTCGGTGAAATGCAGACGCTGGCGGCCGGCGTCGGCGACCTCAAGCGCGTCCTGACCAATGTCAAGACGCGCGGCACCTGGGGCGAGGTGCAGCTTTCCGCGCTGCTCGAGCAATTGCTGACGGCCGACCAGTTCGCGGCGAATGTCGCGACGCGTCCGGACAGCGGCGAGCGCGTCGATTTCGCCATCCGCCTGCCGGGCAAGGGCGATGGCGCGGTGGTCTGGCTGCCGATCGACGCCAAGTTCCCGATCGAGGATTACCAGCGCCTGATCGATGCCCAGGAGCGCGGCGAAGCGGCGCTGGTCGAGGAGGCGAGCAAGGCGATCGAGGTTCGTCTGAAGGCCGAGGCGCGCAGCATTCGCGACAAGTACGTGGCGCCGCCGCACACTACGGATTTTGCCTTGCTCTACCTGCCGACCGAAGGCTTGTATGCGGAAGCCCTCCGCCGCCCGGGGCTGGCGGATACGCTGCAGCGCGATTTCCGGGTCAGCCTGACCGGTCCGACGACGCTGGCGGCGCTGCTCAACAGCCTGCAAATGGGCTTCCGGACGCTGGCCATCGAGCAGCGTTCGGCTGAGGTCTGGGCGGTGCTCGGGGCGGTCAAGACCGAATTCGGCAAATTCGGCGAGGCCCTGGCGCATACCCGGAAGAAACTCGACGAGGCGAGCAACAGCATCAGCAAGGCCGAGACGCGGACGCGGCAGTTGTCGCGCCGGCTGCGCGAGGTCGAGGCATTGCCGGTTGGCGAGTCCGAGCAACTGATCGGCGTGGCGGAATTCGATGGCGAAGACGACTGAACTGGAATCCGCGTACCGGGCAACGACCTACCGCGTATTCCTGCCCGGCGGGGGCTGCGACCTGCGCGTCGGGGTCGCGTCGGAAACGCTGCGCTGCTGGCTTGAGACGGCGGGGGTCGCCCGGTTTGCCATCCTGACCGCGCACAACCCGGGATCAGGGGAGGTCGACACCGAGGAAAATATGCTGCGCCAGGCGCAACTTGAATGCGATCTGCTTGAACTGGGTTACGAACCCTATGCCGGTGAAAACGTCGCCGACGACGACAACTGGACTGCCGAGGAAAGTTGCTTTGTTTCCGGTATTTCCGTGGCCGAGGCGCTAGCTCTCGCTGAGCGCTACGGGCAGAACGCCATCATCTGCGGTGGCGCGGACGGCTTGCCCGAACTGGTCTGGACCGGCAACCCGCCAGACGGCTAGGCGGGTTGGGCGGTCGGTACTACCAGAGGTGCCACCAGCGTTTCTTGGACTCCAGGCCTTCCGTGTAGAGACTGCTTTCGGGAAAGTTCTTGCGCATCACGCGGTCGGCATCATCACGCAGGTCTTTCATGCCCAGCTTGTCGTAGGCCAGGACAAGTATGTACATCGCTTCTTCGGTGGCGGGCGCCGTGGGGTAGGTCTTGATCTCGAACTGCGCGCGGTTTGCTGCCGCGACGTAGGCGCCACGGTTCAGGTAGTAGCGTGCAACATGGACCTCGTGCGAAGCTAGTGCGTTAACCAGATAATTCATGCGTTTGATGGCATCCGGTGTGTACTTGCTGTCGGGGAAGCGCGTCGCAAGCTCACGGAATGCATCGAAGGATGCTTTCGCGGCCTTGGGGTCGCGCTCGGTCGGGTCCTGCGTGCTGATATAACCGGCCCAGCCCAGATCCTCATTGAAGTTGACCAGGCCTTTCAGGTAGTAGGCGTAATCAACGGCCGGATGATTCGGGTGGAGTTTGATGAAGCGGTCGGCGGCGGCGAGCGCCGAGCCGGCTTCGCCGGCCTTCCAGTACACGTAGCCCAGTTCAAGCTGGGCCTGTTGGGCATGGCGCCCATAGGGGTAGCGGGCCTCTAGCTTCTCGTAATACTTGGCAGCCTTGTCGTAAGCGCCATCGGATTGAGCTTCCCGCGCTTCGTCATAGAGCTTGTTCGCCGACCAGCCGGCTGTTTCGTCCTTGTTGTCCGTGAACAGGCTGCAACCGGTGACCAGGGTTGCGATCAATAGCGCCATCAGAAGGCGAAAGACGGGGGGAAATGCGGCTACACTTCGCATCATGAACAATCCTTTGGAAGACCGCGCGGATTATAGCCGAACTCCGTCGAATCGAAGTTGTGTTCCGGATCGTTGCGCCGGACGACGCCTTGACCAAGTGCTCGCCGAGCTGTGGCCGCAGCATTCGCGCAATCGTCTGCAGGCTTGGGTGCGCGAGGGCAGGGTGCAGGTTGATGAGCGATCCGAGTGCGAACCCAAGCGCAAGCTGATGGGTGGCGAGATTCTTGTCCTCAACGAACCCGAGGGTATTCGGGAACTGGCTGAACAGCCTGAAAACATCCCGCTCGACATCGTCTTTGAAGACGAAGAACTGC
The DNA here is from genome assembly GCA_963727115.1 of uncultured beta proteobacterium. GTDB lineage: Bacteria > Pseudomonadota > Gammaproteobacteria > Burkholderiales > Rhodocyclaceae > Azonexus. The sequence goes on from CAVSFS010000008.1 coordinate 71,749, forward strand.
TGGTGATCAACAAGCCGCCCGGCCTGGTGGTGCATCCGGGAAGCGGCAACTGGACCGGCACGCTGATGAATGCACTGCTGCACCACGTGCCCGGCATTGCCGAAGTGCCGCGCGCCGGGATCGTGCACCGGCTGGACAAGGACACCAGCGGGCTGCTGGTGGTTGCCAAGACGCTGGAGGCGCAGACCGACCTGGTACGTCAGTTGCAGGCACGAACCGTCAAGCGTCAGTATCTGGCGATTGTCTCGGGCATTGTGCGTCGCGACGGGACGGTCGAGGCGCCGATCGGTCGTCATCCGGTCCATCGCGTCAAGATGGCCATCGTTCCGGAAACGCTCGGCGGCAAGCCTGCGGTAACCCACTTCCGGGTTCTCGAGGAGTATGCGCACTGCTCACTGCTTGAATGTGCGCTGGAAACCGGGCGCACCCATCAGATTCGCGTGCACATGGCGTCGATCAAGCATCCGCTGGTCGGCGATCAGGTTTACGGCAAGGTCGATCCCCGGGTTCCGCTGTTTGATCGGCAGGCACTGCATGCCACCCGCCTCGGTCTGGTTCATCCGCTGACGCGGCGGCTTCAGCAATGGGAGGCGCCGCCGCCGGCTGACATGCTGATGCTGCTGGAAACCCTGCGTGGTGAATGAGTTTTACGTTCCGGACTGGAATATCCCGGCCAATGTCCGGGCCTTGCAGACAACGCGCAATGGCGGCGTCAGCCATGCTCCATGGGCGGGATTCAACCTTGGCGATCACGTCGGCGACGTCCCGGATGCCGTCGCGGCAAATCGGGCGCTGCTGCGTAGCAAATTGCCGGGCGATCCGTTCTGGCTGACGCAGGTGCATGGGACGGTTGCGGTCGACGTCGATCAGAGGCCAAAAATCAAGCAGGCGGACGCGGCGTACTCGCGGCAACCGGGCAATATCTGCGCGGTGATGACCGCGGATTGCCTGCCGGTTCTCTTCTGCGATCGTCAGGGTTCGGCGGTCGCCGCCGCCCATGCCGGGTGGCGTGGCTTGCTGGCGGGGGTGCTGGAGAGTGCCGTCGCTGCAATGCAGGTCGATCCCGGAAACGTCCTGGCCTGGCTGGGGCCGGCAATCGGTCCGGAGTGCTTCGAAGTAGGCGGGGAGGTTCGTGATGCTTTTGTCGCCGCTGATCAGGCAGCCAGCCTGGCGTTCACGCTGCGCGCCGACGACGGCAAATGGCTGTGTGACATCTACCTGCTGGCGAGGCAGCGCCTGCAAGGCATGGGCGTTACCACGATCAGCGGCGGCGAATGCGTGCACCGTCAGCGAAGCCGACCGCTTCTTTTCCTATCGCCGCGATGGCGTGACCGGGCGCATGGCCAGTCTGATCTGGCTGGAGCGCGTCGCATCGGGCGTATAATCCGCGCCTTCCCTCAGATCTGGTTGTGCCCGTGAGTACCCTTTCCTGGATCATCGCCGTTGCGCTGGCTGGTGGCGTGCTGAGCGTGACCGCCGCAGCGGCGCTGACCGTTGCGGTTGGCACGCAGCGCGTCAATGTGCTTATCTCCTATGCAATCGGCGCCCTGCTCGGAGCAGCATTTCTGGAAATATTGCCGCACGCCCTAGAGCGCGGCGATCCGCACCGCATGGCGGCGACGGTCTTGTTCGGCATCCTTGCCTTCTTCGTGCTGGAAAAACTGGTGCTGTGGCGCCATTGCCATCACGACCATTGCGAAGCACATGACGCGCAGGCGCCGGCCCACGATCATGGACGTTCCGGCCTGCTGATCCTGATCGGCGATACCTTCCACAATTTCGTTGACGGAATTCTCATCGCGGCGGCCTTTCTCGAAAGCACAGAACTCGGGATCGTCACCGCGCTGGCCATCATCGCCCACGAAATTCCGCAGGAAGTCGGTGACTTTGTGATCCTGCTGCACTCGGGCTACAGTCGTGCGCGGGCGTTGGCATTTAACCTGCTTTCGAGCCTGGCGACGCTGGTCGGCGCACTTCTTGCCTATTTCGCACTGTCACAGCTTACCGAGTGGGTTCCGACGCTGCTTGGTCTAGGGGCGGCCAGCATGATTTATGTCGCGGTGGCCGACCTGATTCCCGGCTTGCACAAGCGAACCGAACTGAAGGCTACCTTGCAGCAGATTTTACTGATCGGACTTGGTATCGCTTCGATCGTCGTCGTTCGCGCGCTGGCTGGCGAGTAATTCGCGGTAACGCTGGCGCTGCCTGCGTACCTTGCTGCCGCCCAGCCACAGCAGCAGTCCGCAGGGCAGCAAGCCGTAGAACAGGAAAGAGATGATGCCCGAGATGACGCTCGCTTCGTTGAGTGCAACGAGGGCGGTCACGTAAAGCCAGCCGATGGCGATGATGTACATCCTTATAATTATGCATGCAAAACCATTGACAGCACTCTGACGCGTATGGAAAATCCAAAGGCTCAACCCCGATTTGCAAACAGAGAAGAGACTGACCATGACGCAGCAGGGATCAGGCGATAAAGACGCTTTCATGAGTTCGGCGATGCAGTTCATGCAGGCTGGCCAGAACATGGCGCAACAGTTCATGGATTTCATCGGCAAGGCCGGAAATCCGTCGGGAACCGTGCCGTCGGCAGCCGACCCGCAGGCGCTGACAGCGTTGCAGAAACAATTCACGGACCAGCAGATGTCGCTCTGGCAGTCGGTGCTGGCGAAGCAGCAGGGCAGCGAAGAAAGTTTCAAGGTCGCTGCCGATCCTGGTGATCGCCGCTTCGCGGCGCCCGAATGGCGCGAGAGCCCGGTTTACGATTACCTGCATCAGGCCTATCTGCTGAACACCAGGTTCGTCAAGGAATTGGTCGAACTGATTCCGGCCGACGACGACATGGCACGTAATCGCATGCGTTTTCTCGCGCGTCAGGTTTCGGATGCGATGGCGCCTTCCAACTATGCCGCGACCAACCCGGAATTCATCAAGCTGGCGGTCGAAACCAAGGGCCAGAGTATTTCCGACGGCATCAACAACCTGATCCGTGATTTCGAAAAAGGCCGTATTTCGATGTCCGACGAATCGGTCTTCGAGGTGGGCCGCAATATCGCGAATACCGAAGGCGCGGTGGTTTTCGAAAACGAACTGATGCAACTGATCCAGTATGCGCCGCTGACCCCCAAGGTTGGGACGCTGCCGCTGGTGGTCGTGCCGCCGTGCATCAACAAGTTTTACATCATGGATCTGCAACCGGACAATTCGCTGATCCGTTTCATGGTCGAACAGGGCAACACGGTATTCCTCGTTTCGTGGCGCAACCCGACGGAAGCGCATGGTCATCTGACCTGGGAAGATTATCTGGAGCACGGCCCGATTGCCGCGCTGCATGTCGCCCAGGAAATCTGCAAGGTCAAGCAGGTCAATACGCTGGGCTTCTGTGTTGGCGGGACCATACTGACCTCGGCCCTGTCCGTGCTCAAGGGGCGGGGTGAAGACATCGCCGCATCGCTGACCCTCATGACGACGCTCCTCGATTTTTCAGACACCGGGGAGATCGGGCTCTTCATCGACGACAATGCGCTGGCGTCGCGCGAGGCGACCATCGGCAAGGGCGGTCTGCTGCCGGCGCGCGACCTGCAGAACACCTTTTCCTTTCTGCGGGCCAACGACTTGGTCTGGAACTACGTTGCCGGCAACTATCTGAAGGGACAGAAGCCGCAAGCCTTCGATCTGCTTTACTGGAATTCCGATTCGACCAGTCTGCCAGGTCCGTTTGCCTGCTGGTACATGCGCAATCTCTACCTTGACAACAATCTGCGGGTGCCCGGCAAGCTGGAGATGTGCGGCCAGCGCATCGATCTGAGCGCGCTGGAGATGCCTGTCTATGTGATGGCAGCGCGCGAGGACCATATAGTTCCGTGGCGATCGGCATACGAGACAACGCGTATTCTCGGTGGCAAGGCGCGCTTCGTCCTTGGTGCTTCGGGGCATATCGCTGGCGCCATCAACCCAGCCAGCAAAAACAAGCGCAGCTACTGGACCAATGAAGATGTGAAAATCGATGCCGAGGGCTGGTTGACCGCGGCACAGGAAAACAAGGGTAGCTGGTGGCCCGACTGGGCGGATTGGCTAAGGCCGCTGGCGGGCAAGCTGCAAGCGCCGCGTAAGCTAGGTAATGCAAAATATGCTCCGATCGAGCCGGCTCCCGGGCGCTACGTCAAGGAACGTGCTGTTTAACCGTAAGTATCATCAAAAGGAAGGAAAGACTATGACGAAACGTGTTGCTCTCGTTACCGGTGCCATGGGTGGTCTTGGTACCGCTATTTGCCAGGAACTGGCCAAGGCTGGTCACAAGGTGGTTGCTTCTTACCACCCGCAGTTTGACAACAAGGAAGAGTGGCTGAAGGAAATGGCTGCTGCCGGTTTCAGCGATCTCGTCTGTGTCGCCGGTGACGTTTCTTCTCTGGAAGACTGCCAGAAGATGGTTGCCGAAGCCGAAGCCGCCTGCGGCCAGGTTGACATCCTCGTGAACAATGCCGGCATCACCCGTGACCGCATGTTCGCCAAGATGGAGAAGGATGGCTGGGATGCCGTTATTTCCACCAACCTGACCTCGCTGTTCAACATGACCAAGCAAGTCTCCGCCAAGATGGCAGAGCGTGGCTGGGGCCGTATCATCAACATCTCCTCGGTCAACGGCCTGAAGGGTCAGGCTGGCCAGACCAACTACTCGGCTGCCAAGGCGGGCGTGATCGGCTTTACCAAGGCACTGGCTGCTGAACTGGCCGCCAAGGGCGTGACCGTCAACGCCATTTGTCCGGGCTACGTGGCCACCAAGATGGTCATGGCGATCAAGCCGGAAATACTGCAATCCATCATCGACGCCGTGCCGATGAAGCGTTTGGCCAAGCCGGAAGAAATTGGTGGCGCTTGTACCTACCTGGCTTCTGACCTCGCTGCCTTCATGACCGGTGCGACGATGAATATCAACGGCGGTTTTTACTACCAGTAATCTGCGGAGTTTCTGCGCTGCATCACGAGCAGGCACCTACGGGTGCCTGTTTTATTGCGCTATAATGGTGCAGTGCACACAAACCCGCTCGAGGATCGCAGGATGACTGAACCAGTACGCCTGATCAAGAAATACCCCAACCGTCGCCTTTACGATACCAAGACGAGCGCTTATATCACGCTGGGGGATGTCAAGGATCTGGTCATCAGTTTCGAGTTGTTCAAGGTTGTCGACGCCAAGACCGCCGAGGATCTGACGCGCAGTATTCTGTTGCAGATCATCCTCGAAGAGGAATCCGGTGGCGCCCCGCTATTTACCAGCGAACTGTTGTCCGGCTTCATCCGCTTCTACGGGAGCGCCATGCAGGGCATGCTTGGCAAGTATCTGGAAAACAACATGCGGACCTTCGTTGATTTCCAGCATAAATTGCAGGAACAGTCGCGCCTGGTGCATGGTGACAGCAGCCATCTGCAGGCGGACTTCTGGGCGCAGTTTCTCAACTTCCAGCAGCCCGCGATGCAGAGCATGATGTCGGCCTATATGGATCAGTCGAAGAAAATGTTTCAGCAGATGCAGGATCAGTTGCAAAACAAGACGCGGAACATGTTTACCGCCTTCCCGCTGACCGGCATTCCGGACCAGGCCGAGAAGTAGCCATTCCGTGCCGCCTGCCGTTCCGGCGGGCGAGTTGGCGCCCGAGCGCCATTGACCCCGGGCGTCCCGCTCAGCCGGTGACTGAGGCGGGCAATTTTTCCTGAATGATGTTGAGTAGCGGTGCGAAGACCTTCGGCGTACCGGCGATGATGTTGCCGCTGGCCAGGTAGGTGGCTTCGCCGCGCATGTCGCTGACCAGGCCGCCGGCCTCGGAGATCAACAGCGCGCCGGCAGCCATATCCCACGGGGCGAGCCCGAATTCCCAGAAACCGTCGTAGCGGCCGCAGGCGACATAGGCCAGGTCCAGCGATGCGGCGCCCGGGCGGCGCTGGCCGGATGTCTTCTGCGCCAGTTCCTTGAAGATCGCCAGATAGGTGTCGATGTGCTCGAACATGCGATAGGGAAATCCGGTACCGATCAGCGAATCCTGCAACTTGGTCCGCTTGGAGACGCGGATGCGGCGCTCGTTCAGGAAGGCGCCACCGCCCTTGCTGGCAGTGAACAGTTCGTTGCGATTGGGATCGAAAATGACCGCCTGCTCGAGGCTGCCGCCCTTGGCCAGCGCGATCGAAACGGCGTACTGCGGGAGGCCATGAATGAAGTTGGTCGTGCCGTCCAGCGGGTCGATGATCCACTGGTATTCAACATCGCCTTTGCCCTTCGCCGCGGTCTCCCCGGACTCCTCTGCTAGAATCCCGTACTGTGGATAGGCTTCCCGTAGCGTCTCGATGATCGCCGCCTCGGCTTTCCGATCGACCTCAGTCACGAAATCGTTGGGCTGTTTCGTTTCCACCTTGAGCAGGTCGAGGTCATTGGAAGCGCGATTGATGATCTGGCCGGCGCGGCGCGCTGCCTTGATGGCGATGTTCAGGGCTGGATGCATGGCTTAAAGAGCTCACGGACGGCGAGGCCGCCCGGGATATTTGGAAAGAACGAATTTTACTATGAAGCCGGAACTCTTGCTGTCCCGCATCCGTGTCGTATTGTGTCGCCCGAGCCATCCGGGAAATATCGGTGCAGCGGCGCGAGCGATGAAGACTATGGGCCTGTCGGACCTGCACCTGGTGCGTCCGCGCTCGTTTCCCGATCCCGAAGCCGATGCGCGGGCAACGGGTGCGGTTGACGTTCTGGAATCGGCAAAAATCGATGATTCGCTGCCCGAAGCGCTGGCCGGCGCGGTGTTTGTCGTTGCCTTGTCGGCGCGCCGTCGCGATCTCGGACCGCCGATCGGACAGCCGCGGGAGATGGCCGCACGCCTGCTGTCCGAAGCCGCCCTCGGGCCGGTAGCGCTGGTTTTCGGCAACGAAACGGTGGGCCTGACCAACGACGAGATTCAGCAATGCCACGCGGCGGTGACGATTCCGACCAACCCGGAGTTCAGTTCGCTGAATCTTGGTTCGGCGGTACAGGTGCTGTGCCATGAACTGCGCACGTTGGCCTTCGCTGATTTGCCGCCCGTCGTCGATCCGACGGTCACGCCATTTACGTCTCCGCTGGCTTCGCACGATGAACTCGAAGGCATGTACGCGCATTTCGCGGCGGTGATGACCGAAACCGGCTTTTTGAATCCCGCGCATCCTGGTCGTTTGATGCCGAAGATTCGTCGCCTGTTTGGACGTGCCAGGCTCGAGAAGGATGAGATCAACATCCTGCGCGGTATTCTTGCGGCTACCCAGAGTGGTACGGGGCACGCGCGGGAAAACTGAACCGTGTGCCGAATTCAGGAAAAACTGCCGCGCATTTCCTGGGCCAGTGCGTCGATTTCCGGTTTGAGATGGGCGAACGCCACCTTGAGAGGCTCGACGTCAAGAAGAAACTTGGGCTGTTCCTGCATCAGCCATTCGAAGTGGCCGCCGGCCAGCAGATTGGCGATATAAACCACGTCGCGCAACGTCTTAGGGGACAGTGGCGGTGGGCGCGGGTGGTCATGATCCTCGGTGGCGAGAATGAGTTCTTCCGGGAGACCCAGCGCATTGAGCAGGGAGGCACCGATGCTCTCGTGCCAATGAACAATCAGGAACTTGATGGTGTCCGGACGATGGCGCAGCTCTTCGTACTGTGATGCCCGGTAAAGCATGTAGAACGCGCCCAGATCGTGGATCATGCCCGCCAGCATGGCTTCTTCCGGGTTGAGTCGGGTGCAATTGGCGGCGATGACGCGGGCGGCTGCGGCAGAGCGGATCGAATGGTCCCACAGTGCGTTGGTCATGCCCGAGAACTCCGCCATGCCCTTGGAACGCAACAACTGGGCCATGACGATCGCTATTGCCCTGCTGCGTACCGTCTTGAGCCCAAGTACGTCGATGGCGGACTGCAGATCCACGACAATCTTGCCATTGTGGCAGTGCGAATTGGCCAAGTGGATCAGCTTGGCACTGATCAGCGGTTCAAGCGACAGCGCGTGGCTAATTTCTTGAACGCTCCGCTCAGGATCCTGAAGAATCTTGCGCAAGCCGAGCACGGCGTCGAAACTGGTCGGGAAGACCACGTCTCCGGCAAGTTCCCGGGCGATATCCTCGAGCATCCGGAAGCGCTGAGCGCTCAGGGCATGACCTGATTTATCACTATCCCCGGAGGGGTTGCAACTATCCATGCGCGTCTTTCAGAGCGCAAAAAACCCCGCCTTTCGGGCAGGGTCTCGAGTAATCCTGGGCAGGATCAACTGGTGGTGCTGAGGGGTTCGAACATTGCGCATATGCCGTTGTTAATAAACGAAATTTCAAATATATTAAATCTCATATACCGCCAGCAATACCGCCAATTAATTACTGTTGCTCTTGTGCAACAAAATCCTACCATGATTTTAAATATGGGGTGCCCTGCCATGGCCGCTTCAGCGTGAAACCTTGCCGATTGGGTATCCAGGCGCGGCTGGCCTGCCACTGGCGCAGCCGCGCCCGGGCTGAACCACTGACGGCCATCACGCAACGTCGCGCTCGAGCTGGGCGCTACTCTTGATGTTGCCGGCGTCGTCGCGTTCGATCATCGTCGCCGTCTCCCGATTCGGCAGCGACACGACCTCAACACGTAGCGGGCCTTGCTCTTCCTTCGCGCCAAAGCTGATCGCGCCTTGCAGTTTATCAACGGTTCCGGCGACTAGCTTCGTGATTTCGCAGACCAACATCAGGTCACGTTCCGCGCAGGCTCGGGTTAATTCGACAGCCAGCGACGATGAATTCCACATTGCGCGGCCTTCCGTCTCGAAAGCCCAACCCACCGCCTCGGCCTGCCTGATCAACGCAAGTGAACCAGAAATAGCCCCGGAGAACATTTGAATATTCGCGGTGCCATAGTCCTTCAGAAAGTCACGCAGCAGCGGCAGCGTTGAGCGCCCGGCGCGGATTTCGTCATGCAGGCGATTAACTCCGAGCTGTTCGAGGGTTTGCATTTTAGATTCCATTTTTGAAGTGGTGGCGGCACTTGCAGCCCTGCAGGGCGTCCGGTGTGACCGCCGTGCAGGGTGGGTGCAGCCGCACCGCCATTGCCCGGCAAGCACCCATTGCGCTCCGTCAGCGCCAAGCAGAAAAGGAGACAGACGGGCGCGGCAGCATGGCTATGGGCGCTCTCTCTCGCCATGCCGCCGTTGTGATTAAACGCCGGCCGATTTAATCCAGCCGGTCGGTGCTACAAAACCACAGCCGAAATCGAGGCGGGCCTTAATGTCCATGCCGTCCGTCTCAAAGCCATTCCGGGTTTCGATATAAACCCCGGCCTGGCCTTCAAGGTAGGCGTGCTCCAGCGAGTTTGCACCAGCGCTGGCGACCAAGTACCAGGCAGTCGTGAACGCGGCGTCCAGGCGCGGCTCGACGACCACGGTAAGGCCTTGTTCGAGCGGGTGAGCATCGCTCGTTTGGGTCGGGGCGATGTTGAACACCAACTGCCGAGCAGTCAGTTCCAGCGCGGCTGGAACCACCAAGAAGGACGGGCTCTGTTGAATAAAACCGCCATCCAGTTCTTTTTGCAGGCGCAGTGCCTTGATGGCCGTGGCAATTCCTGTAGAAGCGAGAGCAGATCCCCCGCCGGTCAGCAAGGTGCTGCGGCTGGCATGGAACAGGGCGACGCCGTCGATTGTTGGGTTCGCCAAGAGCAGAGCGGCCAAGAGGTCGCCCTCTTTGCGTGCTGCCGATTCGCCAAACTTGCGCAGGAGGTCGGCAAAAGCCCCCAGGTCATCATTGATGATGGCCTGGCGAGCCAGCGAGATAATGCGGCCGTAAGTGGTCAGCTTGTAGGCGGCGCTGGCGTCATTGGCAGCGCCGTAGGTATATTCACCGTGTTCGTTCACCGGGTCGAGGCTGGGTGTTGCGCCGAAACGCACCACGGTACGGAAACGGAAGTCGGGCAAGCTGACCTCGCGAGACAGCGGTTTCAATGCCGATGGAACGGCTTGGTAAGCCTCGGCAAGAGCCCGGCCCGCCGTGTTGGCCAGCAAGGCGGGAAAGTCTGACGTACTCAGGGCGCGGGTGGCGATTTCCTGGCGTGACATACGGCGATCAACACGCTGGCCAGCGGCTTCCAGACAGTTCGACGGCGACCTCGATCAGCGAGCGGCTGTCGCCCTTGGCCCCCCGCAGGCCGAAACGAGCGTCCAGGGCGTTGTTGACCATGTCCGTGTTGGGGTGGTTCCGGTCGTTGGGCAGGCGGCCATGGGTCCCGCCGGCGTCGCGGGCGGCGATATGATCGAGGACGGCGGCGCGGGCAGCGGCGAGCGTAACGTTCTCGGCAATCAGCTTTTCAGAAACTGGGGCTGGAATGGCATGGCGTTTGGCGAGGGCTTCGATTTCGGCATGAACTTCGTTTTGCATGATTTTTTCCTTTGAGCTAATGAAATTTCTGTACATTCCGGCCTCCACGTCGGCCGGTACGGGCACCAGGGATGCCTCAAGCGGTTCCCAGGAGGTGATGCGTGTGACACCGCCGGCGTCATCTTCGGAGGCGGCAATGCGGTAGCCGACGGACAGGGCGGGCAGAATGCCGGCCGCAACGTCGGCCAGGGCTTGCTGCGCTTCCGGGCTGGTCCCGAAGCGGGCGATGCCGTGCAGTTTTTTGCCGTCGTTTGATCTGGCTGATACGCCCGACCGGGCGCGTCTGGTCATGGAACATGAGCAAGGCCAGCCCTTGAGCGGCCTGGCTGAGGTCGATTGCTGCCGGCGAATGGACTAGCACTTCCGTATAACCACCGCGGGAAATCGGCGCATCGGTCGCCAGAACGCAGGGGATACCGCCAGCAGCGTCGGCGCGCTGGGCAAACTCGATATACCCAACCGTTCGGCGCGAATTCATGGGTGGCCCCGCAGGCAGGCTTCTGGATAAGGGGTGTTGGACGTTCGGGCATCGACCAGGGCGTTCAAAAAATTACGCAGCCTGAAAACGTCACTGATTGTCAGAACGATGACGATTTCCTGTTCCTTGGTCCAGGTCGAAAGCTCTACTTTGTCGTTGACGATGGCGGCGCAAAAGCCGCCGGCTTCCGCCGGGGCGGACGGTTCGATGATGGCGGTGTTGCGCTTGAGTTTTGCAAGGCGGGCAAGGTCAGTGGCAGTGAACATGTTTTTCTCCAGTTGTTGATGATGCGATTTTGCTCACGGCGCCACAAATGACATAACGACGGTCGATCAAGTGTCAGATTCAAGAATTCTCATCAATTGGCGAAAGCCCGGTATCCGGCCAAGGGCCTTGATCTCGCACAGTTCGCCGGACTTTGCACGGCGGATAATTTCATTGGCTTGGTGGCTTGGGCTGCACAAGCCCGTCGATCCCGCCAATTTCCGCAGCGCCTCGTTGCGGTCGGGAATTTTGCTGTACAGACGTGTTCCGACCGCCGAGGCGGGAACGGAGCCCGAGCAGCTGGTCGAGGTGAGAATCCGGATTCTGCAAGCGCGTCATGACGCCAAGCACAAACCAGGAAAGGACGTGAGGCGGCAAGTCGGTCAGCCAATGCCTTGTCCATCACTATTCGCAAATAGTTGGCGGCTACGCGCGGCTTCATATTGCATTTTCCATGCCGCCAGGCGCGCTTAGGTGGTCGGCGATCTCGCCGGCCAGCAGCGCGCCGTCGATCCTGGCCATGATCGGCAGATCAACCGCGCCCATCATCGCTTTCAAGGTGCAGTATGCGTGCGCCGTTGGCGAGGTCGGCCAGCACTAGGTCAATCTCGGCACACGACACGGCGTGGCATTCCTGAGCGTCGAGCAGCGCCGCCGCTGAGTCATACGAGTTGACAGGCATCCCCTGCCTTTTCAACTGAGACACTCGACCCGGAGTAATACCCAGGTGCTTAGCGAGATTAACCTTATTTGGCGTGACCTTATTTAGACCCTAAACATTTCTAAGCCTAACCTAAATCGCTTGCGACTGCGCCTCGCTACTCGAGGCCTAGGAATGACCAGCTACTCTCCAGCTGAAATCTAGACCAACCACCTATAACCCCCGTTGGATAACCTAAGAGACAGTCTTTTAACTGGTCCTAATCACCTGTGCTCGTAGATGCCCAGTAGGACCCGCTTTCAAGGCGAAATAACGTTTACCCCATGCTTTCATTTGGCCGTCGCCTTGGGGCATATGCGCTGCAGCCGGTTGCCGGTTGGCAGGCAGGCGCTGAGTTCCAGGATCAACGACTGTTGATAGGAAAGGAAGCCGAGTAGCTGGCTCGAGGCCGCGCCGTCTTGGTCGGCGTGCAAGCATTCAGCGGCAAGACTGATGGCGCTTTCAGTCAGCTCCTCGGTAGACGTGGCAGCTGCCATCTGCCAGCCGGATTGATAGCCGGTCCGTTGCGCTTCTGTCAGATCGGGATCGACCATAATGGATTCCGCGAGCATGGCGCGGACGTCATGCAACCTCATTCTGATTCTTCCTTTTTCGGCGGATGCGAATCCGCCAACCCTTCGCTTTGCTGCGGGCTGGCTTTCCGTTTGCGTCGGAGTAGATGGGTATCACAGTGCACGCGGCCAAAGGCGTTGGCTTTTATGAAGGCCGGGAGGCAACCCGGGGTGGAAACCTCATACGCGGACCCGCAAACGCGGCAGGTGCCACGCCAGATGGCCAGCGCTGAGGCGCTGCCATCTTTGCGGGTGTACGGTTTGGTGGCGACCAGATGAAACACTGGCTTTTATGGACAATGACTACTTCCACTTAGCGCTCCCGGTGGCGCTGAACTTCTCTGGGTAGATGGCTATACCTATATACGTAGAGAGCTGAGATAAGGAATGCCCAAAACCCCCGCTAGTCTCTAGGGAGTATAAGGAATACTCCTGTTATCCCGGGAGTGACTATTAACTACTCTCTCTATTCCTCGGGATTTGTCTCTGTGTTTTTGGAACGGCGTGCTTTTTGACAAACGCGCTGCGCGAGAACTCCTCTAGCTTGATATGTTCATATCTGCTGTCAAATCTAGCGTTCATCTAGGTAACGGCGTACTAAGCGAATAGATTTGGCTTCATCTATTTGCGCGTCTCGAAGATCAGGCTGGATAATTTATAGAGCGCGGCGTGCGTGCAGTCGCCGTGTCTTAGCGACGTCCACCCACGCGTCAACAAATACTTGTTGCTGGCTAGCACTTCTAGTTGTTGTCTCGTTGTACTGCTTAGCGACGTCGAGTAGCTAGCGGTGCAAGGCGCTGGAAGATTCAAGAAAGCTGGGGAATCTATGAGTGTACGGCATGCTAGGAATCGGCTGAAGTAAGCGTAGCGGGACGCTTTTCTTAGAGAGCTATTTCACTTGGCGCTCCTTTATGCTGAGCGCAGGGAAGACAGAGCGCGGCGAATGTCGCCAACTCGCCAGCGGGTCGATTGCTCGGAGAGCTTTACCGGCGCCGGTAATTTGCCGGAACGGGAAGGCGCCAGACTGAGTTAGGATGCACTCGAGAAGTGCAGCGACCGCCTTGACGTTGACCAGGGCTGATCCGGCTTTTTGTCGAAGTCGCCGACAGATCAGTTTTCTTTGCCATGCTTAAGACCTTTAGGTTACACCGCTTCCCGGTATAGGTGGCTGGTGTGCATGGCTAAGATGCAGTAATGCTATTAAAACGGGGACAAAATCACAAAGTATTTAGCGAGTAGTCCATTTCTTTTCTATCTGTTGTCTGGCTTCTGATTGCTCTGAGGCTGTAGCTCTCACTAGACAAGCGCGCAATTCGTAATGGCGGTCAATTCGCTGTCGCTGCCTGAATGTGGAAACTAAATTGTCTATCTTTGGCGCGCTGCAGATCTCAACATGCCGCAAAAATCTAGATTGACGATCCGAGACTGGTGCCGCCAAAATGATTGGGTCTAGGATTCGGCGTAGCTATCTCGGCGGCTCAGCTCTGCTGTGTACCAGAACGGATACAGTTAGCTAATACTGCAATGGCTCTGCCGACTGAGCTTCTAATCTCGGTGCACGTCTGCTAAACAGGTAAGCGCGGCGATAGTGTCGTAGTCATGCTTGGAACTACAACCGACTGGCTATTGTTCAAATGCTCTAGCACTGATTGCTACACTTAGGCGGAGAGCTGCGCTGTTCTTAGCTTGGTTTGCTGTCGAGTAGGTCAGCTAATTGGCGCGCTGTCTGTCGCATCTCTCGTTCAACTTGGCGCCAGCGCGTGCCCGGTGTTGTTGGCTTGGCGGTGCTAGAATGCTGCTAATGATGACTCAGCCAAGGAAAACTGGCGGTCCTGCGCTCTGCGACCGCTCCAGTCTACGCTTCGGTGGCGTCTCTAGCGGTGCTCGATACAGGTGACTCGCTGGCCAAATGCGGCGGCGGTATTTCAAGGCGGGCGCGCAGAATTTCGCTGGCCGCTGACCAGATTTGTCTTGGTGTCACTTGCCTCCAGTGCTCTCGTTGGGTGCCCCAGGCGGTGAAGGAATCGCTTCGCGGCGAGCTAGGGGGTGGCGTGCTCTGTACGCGCTCACCACGCGGCGCGTGGCGAACGGGCTATGCGGCGGAAGGCGGCGCGGGCGCTTCTGGCTGCGCTACGGTCGCGGCGGGGCGCGCCGCCTCGCGCAAGCTCGCCACGATACGCCAGATCGTCCGTCGTCTCGCGGAACAGCTGATATCGACGTCAACTCGCGTGTACCGGTCCTCAGATCGACGGTGATGTGAATTCAAATTTGTTTCATGGGTCAGATGCTCCACAGCCGCGACTTGATGCCTACCGACTGTTCGCCTTGAACTGCGCCGTGATCTCGTCAAGTAACGGGTTTCTGTAATCGGGCGGCTCGCAGGACTGGTAACCGATGCACTCGCAGAGCGCCACCAGAACGGGAAAGCTCAGGTCAACGGCTGTGTCGTCAAGGCTGCACGGCCTGACCGGATCCGGCTTGCGGTTCGGGTATCGCTAGTTCACGCTGGCGATGTTGATCGCCTTCAGCTCGTTAGCGATGCGTTGCGCGTCTTCAGTTTTGGTCAGTCGGCAGTAGATTGCACCGCGATAACCGTCGCTGACGTGCCGATCAGCTGCAAGATAAAGCGCGCTCATGATGCCCCTCGAGATAGCGGTCGCGAGTGCCTTCAGCGACGCTCAGCCGGGCGCGGTGCCACCAGGGCAGCGCGTGGCCGCAGGCGACGGCGGCGGATTCCTGACGACACTCGAAGCGACTGTCGGCGAAATCGCTTTCGACTGCGATACGCAACAGATCGAGCATGCGCCTCGACGCGAGCAGGTCGCCGAGCGGGCCGGGCGCGGGGCAGGGTGCGCGTTGGCGGCGCGGTGGTATTCTTGCGGGTAGCCATTTCGTAACTCCTTGGGTTGCGTTTGGTTAGGGCTAGGTTGGCGGTGCAACGCCTCGCAGGCCCGCTTTGCCTGATTCCGTCAGGCGGCGGTGTTCACCTCGCAGGGGGATGACTCTGAGCGCCTTCTCTCATTCGGTCGCATTCGTCAGCCCCACCATTGCATGAGCTTGCGCCGTTCTTCCAGGTATTCGCCACGGTCGTAAGCCAGGCGCACGGCGTCGCCGTGTTTGTGGGCGAGCTGGATCTCCACCACTTCGACGCGGAACAGTCCGCTGCCGTGGGCCATCGTGGAAAACGAAGAACGGAAGCCGTGGGCGGATTGCTCGCTCTGGGTGTCGTAACCCAGGCGCCGTAGCGCGGCATTGATGGTGTTCTCGCTCATGGGGCGCTCGGTGCCTTGGAGGCTCGGGAAGCAAAAGCGGCGGCTGCCTGTCAATGCCCGCAAGGCCTCGAAGATTTCGGCGGCCTGACGGCACAGCGGAACGGTATGCAGGCGGCGGCTTTTCATCTTGCCGAGCGGTATACGAATTTGACCGCTGGCGGTATCTACTCGCTCCATTCAAGGCTGCGGATTTCACCAGGGCGCAGGCCGAAGAGGGCGGATAGCTTGAAGGCGCAGGCGGTCGAGAATTGACCCTGATAAGCCCAGATGTCTCGTAGAAGCTGTCCGAACTTGAGCGGGTCAGTGATCGCCGCAAAGTGCTTTTGCTGGCGGGCGGGGAGGGCGCCCCGCAGATCGGCGGCAATGTCCCGCTCACAACGGCCGGTGGCAATGCCGTAGCGGAACACTTGGCCGGCCGTCATGCGCAGGCGGTGGGCGGTATCGAGCAGGCCGCGCTCTTCAGCGCGGCGAATGATCGCCAGCAGCTCGGGGGCCTTGATCTCGTCAATGGGGCGCGGGCCTATCCAGGGAAAGGCGTTGATCTCCAGGATGCGCAGATTCTTTTCGGCGGTATGGGCTGTCCAGTTCGGCGTGAACTTGCCATGCCATTCCCTGGCGACGGCCTCGAAGCTGTGCGCCGACTTATGGTGGGCGGTCAGCTTCTCAACCATCTTGACCATGCCCGGGTCGGTGTTCTCTTCCAGCAACTTGCGGGCCTTGTCCCGGGCGGCTCGTGCTTCAGCCAGACTGTTGGCAGGGTAAGCCCCCATGGCGAGGGTCTTGCGCTGGCCGGCGAAGCGGTAATTCATTCGCCAGTACTTCCCGCCCTTGACGTTGACCAGCAGGTACATCCCCCCGCCGTCGGTCATCTTGTAGGGCTTATCGGCCGGCTTCGCCTGCTTAACTGCAATCGCTGAGAGTTTGCCAATGCTCATCTTCTGCACCTCATGAATACCGTTTGACGGTATACGGTGGAGGCGGTATCGGATCTACCGCCAGATATACCGTCAATATGGCGGTATACAGATGCTAGTGCATGGTGCGGGTTAGTGCAAGAAAAAACCCCGGAAGCCTTATGCTTGCGGGGTTTATGGTGCTGCTTGGTGTTGCTTGTTACATGTTATTGGTGGGTGCTGAGGGGCTCGAACCCCCGACATTCGCCTTGTAAGGGCGACGCTCTACCAACTGAGCTAAGCACCCGAATTCCGGTTAGTTGACAGCGTCTTTGAGGCCTTTGCCGGGGCGGAACTTCGGCACCTTGGCGGCCTTGATCTTCAGCGCCTTGCCGGTACGCGGGTTGCGGCCGGTACGAGCAGCACGTTCGCCGACGGAAAAAGTGCCGAAACCGATCAGGCTGACGCTGTCGCCGGCCTTGAGGGCGGCCTTGACGGCGGCAACGGTGGCATCGAGTGCGCGACCGGCAGCAGCCTTGGAAATTTCAGCGGAAGTAGCGATCTGGTCGATCAATTCAGTTTTGTTCATGGGACCCCCTTGGAAAAATTACGACGAAAATGGTTCGAGCACGGATTTATATCTCTGCTGAAATCCTTGTGTCAAGCGGATTCTGGCGGTTTGGCCCGGCGCCTTGCAGGCGGGGAAGCGGGCCGGTAATAAGACGCCGGCATGCTTCCCTTCAAAATCAATGAGTAAGCACCGTTTGTGTAGGTGCGTTCTCGGCGTTGGCCGCAACGCCCGCATTTTCGACAAGCTGATCGGGCAAGGCCTCAGGCATGCGCTCGAGAGCACGTTCCAGAACCTGATCGATCCACTTGACGGGTACGATCTCGATCTTGTTCTTGATGTTGTCCGGGATCTCGGTGAGGTCCTTGACGTTCTCCGACGGGATCAATGCCGTCTTGATCCCGCCACGCACGGCGGCCAGCAGCTTTTCCTTGAGGCCACCGATAGCCAGGACTTCACCGCGCAGGGTGATCTCGCCGGTCATGCATACGTCGCAACGGACCGGAATGCCCGTGTAGGCGGAAACCAGCGCCGTGGTCATGGCGACGCCAGCCGACGGACCATCCTTGGGCGTGGCGCCTTCCGGAACGTGGATATGGATGTCGGTCTTCTCGAAGGCTTCGTCCTTGATGCCCAGGCGGCGAGCGCGGGCACGCACAACCGAGCGGGCGGCCTCGACCGATTCCTTCATGACGTCGCCCAGCGACCCGGTGCGCAGGATATTGCCCTTGCCGGGCATGTTGGCGCATTCGATGGTGAGGAGTTCGCCACCGACTTCCGTCCAGGCCAGACCGGTGACCTGACCGACCTGGTTTTCTTTTTCTGCCATGCCGAACGAGTAGCGCCGGACGCCGAGGAATTTATCCAGGTTTCTGGCGTTGACCGCGATCCTGGTGTCACGTTTCTTGAGCACCAGTGTCTTGACCACCTTGCGGCAGATCTTCGAGATCTCGCGTTCCAGCGCGCGGACGCCGGCTTCACGGGTGTAATAGCGGACGATGTCGCGAATCGCGCTGTCGGCAACAGTCAGTTCGGTTTTCTTGAGGCCATTGTTCTTGATCTGCTTGGGCAGCAGATAGCGCATCCCGATATTGACCTTCTCGTCTTCCGTGTAGCCTGACAGGCGAATGACTTCCATCCGGTCGAGCAGTGGCGCCGGGATGTTCATCGTGTTGGCGGTGGCCACGAACATGACGTCGGAGAGGTCGAAATCGACTTCGACGTAGTGATCCTGGAAGGTATGGTTCTGTTCGGGGTCCAGCACCTCGAGCAATGCCGAGGAGGGGTCGCCACGGAAATCCTGGCCGAGTTTGTCAACCTCGTCGAGCAGGAACAGCGGGTTGCGCACGCCGGCCTTGGTCAGGCTCTGCAGAATCTTGCCCGGCATCGAGCCAATGTAGGTCCGGCGATGACCGCGAATCTCGGCTTCATCGCGCACGCCGCCGAGCGCCATGCGGATGAACTTGCGATTGGTTGCCTTGGCGATGGACTGGCCAAGCGAGGTCTTGCCGACGCCCGGGGGGCCGACCAGGCAGAGAATCGGCGCCTTGACCTTGTCGACGCGCTGTTGGACGGCGAGGTACTCGACGATCCGTTCCTTGACCTTGTCCAGACCATAATGGTCGGAATCGAGCACCTTCTCCGCTTCGCGCAGATCCTTGCTGATCCGCGTCTTCTTGCGCCAGGGCAGGCCGACCAAAGTTTCGATGAAATTGCGTACGACGGTGGCTTCGGCCGACATCGGCGACATCAGGCGCAGTTTCTTCAACTCGCCCTGCGCCTTGGTCAGGCCTTCCTTGCTCATGCCGGCAGCCTTGATCTTCTTGTCCAGTTCCTCGAGGTCGGCACCTTCTTCGCCTTCGCCGAGTTCCTTCTGGATGGCCTTGACCTGCTCGTTCAGGTAGTACTCGCGCTGGCTCTTTTCCATCTGGCGCTTGACACGGCCACGGATGCGCTTTTCGACCTGCAGGATGTCGATTTCGGATTCAAGTTGCGAAAGCAGGCGATCGATACGGTCGCGAATGCTCTCCATCTCCAGCACTTCCTGCTTCTGCTCGAGCTTGAGCGGCAGGTGGGCGGCGATGGTGTCGGCCAGGCGGCCGGCGTCTTCAATGCCGGCGATCGAGGAAAGGACCTCGGGCGGAATTTTTTTGTTCAGCTTGACGAACTGGTCGAACTGGGCGACCACGGCACGGCGCATGGCTTCGATTTCGTGGTCTTCGACCCCGGGTTGCGGCAGCGGGACGGCGGTAGCCATGAAAACCGAGGATTGCACCTCGATGGCCTCGACGCGGGCACGCTGGGTTCCTTCGACCAGTACCTTGACGGTACCGTCCGGCAGCTTGAGCATCTGCAGGATGTTGGCCAGACAGCCGATACGGTAGAGATCTTCAGGCTCCGGCTCATCCTTGGCCGCGGATTTTTGCGCCAGCAACAGGATGTTCTTGCCGCCTTCCATCGCCATCTCGAGGGCTTTGATCGATTTCGGACGGCCGACGAAAAGTGGAATGACCATGTGCGGGAAGACGACGACATCGCGCAAGGGCAATAGCGGCAGTTCGACGGTTTCCGGAAGGGTGTTGGGGTTCGACATTACGAAGCCTTTGAAATAGGTATGTGCCCCCTACGTGGGGGCGGGAAACCGCAATTCAAGCCCCGGTTCAGTTTGAGCCGGAGACCTTCGGCTGATCGGCGTAAATGAGCAGGGGCGGGGTGTCGCCCGTGATCATGTTCTCGTCCACAACCACCTTTTCGACATTCTCCATGCCCGGGAGTTCGTACATCGTGTCGAGCAGTGCATGTTCAAGTATCGAACGCAGTCCGCGGGCGCCGGTTTTCCTGGCCAATGCCTTCTTGGCGATGGCGGAAAGCGCCCCCGGGCGGACCTCCAACTCGACATCTTCCATGCTGAACAGTTTCTGATACTGCTTGATCAGTGCATTCTTCGGTTCGGTAAGGATCTGGATCAGTGCCGGTTCTTCCAGTTCCTGAAGGGTGGCGACAACCGGCAGACGACCGATGAGTTCGGGAATCAGGCCGAACTTGATGAGGTCTTCCGGTTCGGCATCGAGCAGCACCTGGCCGATGGCTTTCTTGTCGTCCTTGCTCCTGACCTCGGCGCCAAAGCCGATACCGCCTTTTTCCGAGCGGTTCTGAATGATCTTTTCCAGGCCGGAAAACGCGCCGCCGCAGATGAAGAGAATATTGGTCGTGTCGACCTGAACGAAATCCTGGTTGGGATGCTTGCGCCCGCCCTGCGGCGGAATCGAGGCGACAGTACCTTCGATCAGCTTGAGCAGGGCCTGCTGCACGCCTTCACCGGAAACATCACGGGTGATCGACGGGTTGTCTGATTTGCGGGAAATCTTGTCGATTTCGTCGATATAAACAATGCCCTGCTGCGCTTTTTCGATGTCGTAATCGCATTTTTGCAGCAGCTTCTGGATGATGTTCTCGACGTCTTCGCCGACGTAGCCGGCCTCGGTCAGCGTGGTGGCGTCGGCCATCACGAAGGGCACGTTGAGCAGGCGAGCCAGCGTCTGGGCGAGCAGCGTCTTGCCGGAACCGGTCGGGCCGACGAGCAGGATGTTGCTCTTGGCCAGTTCGACATCGCCGGTATTCTTGGCAGTGTGGCGCAGGCGCTTGTAGTGGTTGTAAACCGCAACGGCGAGAATGCGCTTGGCGACTTCCTGGCCGATCACGTACTGTTCGAGTATCGAGCAGATTTCACGCGGCGTCGGCAGGTCGGAACGACCGGCTTTGGCGGCCTCTTCCGGCAACTCGTCGCGAATGATGTCATTGCAGAGTGCAATGCACTCGTCACAGATGAACACCGACGGACCGGCGATGAGCTTTTTAACCTCGTGCTGGCTTTTGCCGCAGAAGGAGCAGTAGAGCAGTTTTTCCTGGCCGCCTTTTGACATCTGAACCTCTCTGGTCAAGCCGCGTCGCGGCGAGTCAATACCTTGTCGATAAGTCCGTATTCTGCCGCTTCCTGCGCAGAAAGGAAATTGTCGCGATCGGTATCCTTTTCGATACGTTCCAGTGGCTGACCGGTGTGCTCGGCCATGATCCGGTTCAGGCGGTCGCGGATCGACAGGATTTCCTTGGCGTGAATGGCGATATCCGAGGCCTGGCCCTGGAAACCGCCGAGTGGCTGGTGAATCATGACGCGGGAGTTGGGCAGGGCAAAGCGCTTGTCCTTGGCGCCGGCAGTCAGCAAAAAGGCACCCATCGAGGCGGCCTGGCCGATGCACAGCGTGGATACATCAGGCTTGATGAACTGCATGGTGTCGTAGATCGACATGCCTGCTGTGACCGACCCGCCCGGCGAGTTGATGTAGAAATAAATGTCCTTGTCCGGATTGTCCGCTTCAAGGAACAGCAATTGGGCGACGACCAGGTTGGCCGTCATGTCGTTGACCGGGCCGACAAGAAATATGACGCGCTCCTTCAACAGGCGGGAATAGATGTCGAAGGCGCGCTCGCCGCGTCCGCTCTGTTCGATCACCATCGGAACCATACCCAGTGCCTGCGGATCCCAGTTGCTTGCGTTGTCGATATTCATGTCAGCCCTTGTTTGTTGCGTTCAAGACTTTGTCGTTTTGGCGACATCGGGAAGATTACTGCTTTTGTCCCATCAGTTCATCAAAAACCGCAGCCTTGTCGGTCACCTTGGCCTTGCCCAGAACCCACTCGACCACGTTGCTCTCGATGACGAGGCCTTCGACTTCGCCCAGGCGTTGCGGTTGGGCGTAGTACCAGCGGATGACTTCTTCAGGATGCTCATAGCTTTGCGCCGTTTCCTCGACCATCGCGCGAACCTGTTCCGGACTGGCCAGCAGGTTCTCGCTCTTGACCAGCTCAGCAAGAATCAGGCCCAGCGTGACCCGGCGCTTGGCCTGGTCGGCAAACCACTCGGGCTGGAGGGGCATCTCGTTGACCTTCATGCCGCGCTGTTCCATATCCTGGCGGGCAGCCTGCATCAGACGCTGGATTTCCATTTCGATCAGCGCGCCGGGCGTTGCGATCTGGTTGGCCTTGATCAGCGCATCCATGACCTGATCCTTGACCCTGCCATCGATGCGACGCTTCACTTCGCGCTTGAGGTTGCCCTCGATTTCGGCGCGCATCTTGGCGATATCGCCATCGGCGATGCCCATGCCCTTGGCGAACTCGGCGTCGACGTCGGGCAACTTGGGCGCCTGGACCTGCTTGACGGTGATTTCGAACTGAACGGTCTGCCCGGCCAGATCCACGGAGAAGTAATCCGCCGGGAAGGTCAGGTCAAAAGTCTTGGATTCGCCAGCCTTGGCGCCTTCGACCGCGTTCTCGAAGTCAGGCAACATCATGCCCTGGCCAAGCACGAAGGCGTAATCGCTGGCCTGGCCGCCAGTGAACGGCTCGCCATCCTTCTTGCCGAGAAAGTCGATGACAACGCGGTCTTCCCTGGCGGCTGCGCGATCGGTGTCTTCGTAGGAGACACGCTGCTTGCGCAGGATGTCGAGGGTCTTGTCCACTTCCGCAGTCGTTACTTCAAGGACGGGACGCTCGACTTCCGCGGTTGACATGTCAGCCGGGGCGAATTCCGGATAGATCTCGAAAATGGCCGAGAACTCGATATGGGTGGTGCTTTCGGTGGCCTTCGGCTCGATCCGCGGGTAGCCGGCAACGCGCATTTTCTGGGCGGTGACGGTTTCACCGAAGACGCGGTCCAGTTCTTCGGACAGGACTTCGTGACGCGCCTGGTCGCCATGCTGTTGCTTGACCATGCTGAACGGTACCTTGCCCGGGCGGAAGCCAGGCATCTTCATGTTCTTGCCCATGCGCTTCAGGCGCTGTTCCATTTCCTTCTCGACATCAGCAATGGCGATCGAGAGGTCGAGGCGGCGCTCGAGTTCGTTAGCTTGAGCAGTAGTTGTTTCCATGAGAATTCCTTGTGACTACGAGCCGAAAAAATAAAGCTGATAATTCTATCACGGCATGGGAGACGGGAACGTGCCGGTGAACTGACTTGGGGCAACCAAGGGCGATCTACTCGCCGGTTTTGCCTGGTTCTTCGGCAAGGCGTTTGCACGCCTCGCGCAAAAATCTCATTTGTTTTTTGTAGTTCTTGCATCCCTTGCACATCGCCAGATGTATTTCCAGTTGCATCTTTTCGGACAAGGAAAGTTTTCTGTCCTGCGCCTCGGACAGCAAGTGCGTGGCATCTTTACAGCTCAACATGGCTGCTCTCCAGCAGAAAACCAGCTCTTTTCAAGACAACGCCGCAATCCGTTGCGTGCTCGATGCAGTATGACGTTGCAGTTGCTCGTGGTGATGCTCAATTCCTGGCAAACCTCGGTAGTCTCGAACTCAAGAAACTCCCGCATCATGAATACGCGGGCAGTGTTTTCCGGCAAATGCTTGAGACAGGCGTCGAATACCGCCCAGAACTGGTGTTGGCGCAGCGTTTCCTCCGGGTCGCCCCAGTCGGAAGGCCGTGCCCCGGGCATCCAGTGCGCATTTGTCTTGAACTGCGACTCAAAGGTTTGATCCATGTTTTCCTCTTCACCGGATAGCGCCGAGATATTGATCGTTCGACTTTGCCGCCGGATCAGATCGACAATTTTGTTCTTCAGGATGGCAAAAACCCACGTTTTCAGGGCGGACCGACCGGCAAACCCCTTGGCGTTGTCGAGGGCGGCAAGAAGTGCTTCCTGAACCACATCCTCGGCCTGGGCGCTGTCGCGAAGTTGCAAATGGGCGAACTTGATCATGTCCCGCCGAATCCCGTCCAGATACACGTCGTCGATCAGCTTGCCTTCGCCTGCCTTCATGCCTTTGCCTTGTTCATGCTTGAAGGAAAGTACTCGATCAGGCGCTCGAGGTCTTCGCTGCGGTCGACATCCCACAAGGGCTCGAATTCCTTCCAGCGCCAGCCAGTTTCCGCAAGACGCGCGCGGGTCTGCGCCATGACGCGCGTGGTGCTCCAATCGACATCGGTGAACACCCGAGCTGATGCCTCGCGCATGCCAATCAACACATAGCCGCCATCTTCGGCGGGAACCACGGTCGCGTCATGGTCGGCCAGAACACTTGCCGCCTGGCGCAACAGGCCGGGTGTCAGCACCGGGCAATCTGTCCCGACCACCAGTGTCCCGGCGAGCGTATCGGACCCGGCAATGGCCGCCTGCATCCGTTCACCAAGGTCGCCATCCGGTTGCTGGCGTAGCGCAAGCGGCCCGAAAGCGCGGCACATGGCAAAGTCCGGGTGCCCGGCATCCGGTGTGCACCACAAGGTCACCGGTCCGATGTCGGCGGTCAGGGCGGTGGTCACGGTGCGCTGCAACAACCAGCGCTGCAATGCTGCGGCGCCTTCCGCACCCAGATGGGGAATCAGGCGTGTCTTGGCGAATCCGGCCAGCGGCGCCTTGGCCAGTATCGCTACGCTGACGCGCGGACGCTGCTCAGTTCTCCAGTGCGGCATATCCGTACTCCCGAGCAAGGTCATCGGGGCTGGCGCCGAAATGAAAGCGCAGGCGCAGCCACCACATCATCAGGACGGTGCGCAGCAGTCCGTGCTTTTCCCAGCGCCGGCCCGAAGTGGCGACCTTTTCCTTGAGGCAGGCCGGCCGGGCCTCCCGGCGCAGCGAGTCAGAAAATACGATGTCTTCCATCAGGGGGATCACCGGAAATCCGCCGTGCCCCTGAAATGCTTCCCGGGTGACGAAAATCGCCTGGTCGCCGGTCGCAATGCCGGTCAGCCGGGAGCGCCAGTTCATCATCAAGGCGACCATTGCCAGGCCGTGAATCGAGCCGTCGATGCGGACGTCGAATCTGCCCCAGCATGAACCGCTCGCGATCGCCGCCACGATCACGTTCAGTGCCGAGGGTGGCAACTGGGTGTCGGCATGGAGAAACAGAAGGATGTCGCCGCAGGCTTTCGTTGCCCCGACATTCATTTGTCCGCCGCGACCGCGGGCAGCGGAGGTGACGCAATCGGCCAACGGGAGGGCAGACTGTGCCGTGCCATCGCTGCTGCCACCATCGACGACGATGATTTCGGCGCCTTGGGCGCGGAAATCCCGCAGTCGTTCGAGTGCCTGAACGATGCCACTGGCTTCGTTGAGAACCGGGATGATGATGGAGACCGTTGGCCGAGGCATGGATTTCAACTTCTCAGGATCTCAAGCCAATGTCGCTGCGGTTCGGTCAAAGCGCTATCGGGCGTGAGAATGGAAACCGCAAGCGCATTGCGAATTTCGGCTTCTTCCGGCGGCAATGGAGTTTGCATCAGATGCTGCAACAGCATGATCGCCTTGCCGATGCTTTGCTTGTACAAGGCAAAGATTTCCGTGGCCTTGACGTGCATCTCCGGGTTTTCCATCCAGCAATCGTAATCGGTCACGATACCAATCGAGGCGTAGCAGATTTGGGCTTCGCGGGCGAGAAAGGCTTCCGGTACGTTGGTCATTCCCACGATCTGGGCGCCTGTCTGGCGGAGGAAGCGGCTTTCCGCGCGGGTACCCAGACGCGGCCCCTCGACGCCGGCATAAGTGATTCCGGTATGGCAGGTCAGGCCAAGACCGGTTGCTGCGCGAGCAATCCACTCGACCAATGCCGAGGACACGGGCTCCGCCGACGAAATGTGGGCGGCCACGCCGGCGCCGAAAAAAGTTGCGTCGCGCCTCCCTTTGGTCCAGTCGAAATATTGGTTCGGTAGCGCGAGGTCGCCCGGAGCGATTGCCTCGTCGAGGCTACCCACTGCAGACAGGCTTACCAGTTGGGTGGCGCCTTGAGCCTTCAAGGCATAAATGTTGGCCCGGTAGTTGATCTCATGGGGAAGGAGGCGATGCCCAGTCCCGTGCCGGGCGAGGAAGAGCACCTCATGTGCGCCCCATCGGCCGCGAGCAATCGGGCCGGAGGGGTCGCCAAAAGGCGTTGCGAGCGAAATTTCCTCGGCGACGGCAAGGTCGTCGATCGAATAAATCCCCGTTCCACCAATGATTGCCAGCATTCCTGTTACTTTCTCGAAGGTTCTTTGAAATAGTCGTACACGCGGCAGGTTTCTTACAAACTTTGTTAGTTATCCGGCGCCGGACAGGCTGCTTCCTTCTCGACAAACCGGAAATCCGCAAAGCCGGCGTGGGCTTTCTCGCCGGTGTTGTCGGTATCCGATGCGATGGCCAGGCCACCCAACTGGCCGCCGATATCGCCAAAGGCGAGCTGAAAGTCCTTCACGACATTACGTCGCTCCTGTACCCAGGCGCCTGCCTTGCCAGCACCGGAACGCAATACCAGCATGCGGGTGCGGTCGGTGAAGGCATTATCTTGCAGGGTGCCGACGGGATGAAGATTATCCCAGACGTAGTTGAGTGCCGCATCGGGCACCTGATCGCCGTAAATGGAGCGCGCCAGAGCAAGCGTGGCGCGGGTACCCAGACCGAGTTGTTCCGGTGGTACGGAAAAAGTCAGATAAACCCGGGCGGCGTAGTCGTCGCCGGATTTCTTGCTCATGTCGGCCGTGGCTAGCGGGGCGTCGATTCGCCATTGCCAACACAAAATCGGGGTTTTTTTCAGGTTAACCGCAACCGGGCGTGCCAGCAGGGCCATGCTTTTGTCGGCGTGCGCTTCAATGGCAACCACGCCATCCCAGCGCCGCAGGGCGTAGCGGGTGGGCGGTACTTTCTCGTTCAGACGCTCGATTTTCCAGGGCGCCGGGATTGCCGAGTCGGCTTCACTGAAACGACCTACCCAGACCGGTTCGGCTGATACGGCCAGCGGCAGAATCAGGCCGAGCAGGCCTGCCGAAAAATGATGATTCAGATTCAATTTGCCTCCAGATCAAGTTCCGTGTCGGGCGCCGGGATTTATTTGCCATGCCTCCGGAAGGCGCTACGCTTGTGTATCATGGTTCGATCCAGGGCGCGCTGCAAGGGCCAAAGTGCTGGAACCGCAGGCTATTCAGTTTCAACTGCATGATGGATTCAATGGTTTTGAACTTCGGCAAACTCCTGACTCATCCAGATCCTGATGATATTTCCAGATTCATTGCATAGCGTGCCGTCCTTGCCGCGCTGGCTTTCCTTCCCTGGTTGGCCAAGCTGTTGCGGAGCGCCTGGCAGCGCCGAACCGGGAGCAGCGCATGACACCGTCGCGTAGCCTGGTACTGTTCAATTACGACTGGGATCAGGTGGGGTTCTCGCGTTGGGCGACGGAATTCCCGATCGATAGCGCCGGCTTTGACCTGTTCAGCTTTCCCAGCAATGCTCATCTCGTCAACTTCGATCTGCAACGCTTCGTCGATCGCCTGGCTGCGAAGGCGGGTCGGGCCGGTTGGCAGGCGGTGACCTCGAACCACGAACAATTCGGCGCGCTGGCCGCTGCCTTGCTATCCGAGCGCATGGGCTGGCCGGGTACGCCGGTCGGCGCGGTGCTGGCCTGTCAGCACAAGCTGTACGCGCGGCAGGTTCTGGAGCAGGTCGCGCCAGAGGCTAACACGCCGTTCGCGTTGCTGGCATCGCATTACGGCGAGCCAGTGCCGGATGACATCAGCTACCCGGTCTTCGTCAAGCCGGTGAAGGCCGCCTTCTCGGTACTGGCGCGCATGGTGCATGACCGCGACGAATTGATGGTGCTGACCCGGTTCGGTTTTTGGGAATTGTGGGTGATCCGCCATCTGGTCGAACCGTTCGAGCGCGTCGTCCGCGCCCGGCTGCCGGAAGCCGGCAGCGCCCATCGCATGGTGCTGGAGCAGCCCGTCACCGCGCTTCAATACAACCTCGATGGCTACGTATTCAATGGTGAGCTGCGATCACTGGGGATCGTTGAGTCGGCCATGTATCCCGCTACCCAGGCCTTCATGCGTTTCGGATACCCCTGCCAGTTGGCAGATGAAGGGAGGGTGAGGGCGCAGGATGTAGCAAGGCGCTTCCTGCAGGCCATTGGCTTCACGCACGGGCTGTTCAACATGGAGTTCTTTTACGATGCGGCGAGCGACCGCCTGACCGTCATCGAATTCAATCCGCGCATGGCCGCGCAGTTTTCCGATCTGTATCTGCGTGTCGATGGCATCGACTTGCACCGGGTGGCTTTGGAACTGGCTTTTGGCCGCGATCCGGCGCTGTTGCCGCGGGCTGAGCCAACCGCCGGTGTAGCGGCGAGTTTCGTCTATCGCAGCTTCGACCCAGCAGCACGACCACCGATGCCGAGCGCTGCCCGGCAAGCTCAATTGGCCCGGCAGTTTCCCGATGCCATGCTGTTCAGCTTTACCAAAACACCTGGCGAGATTGCCCGCGATTTCAAGTGGCTGGGCAGCTACCGCTACGGCATCCTGCATCTGGGCGGGCGCGATGTGCATGATTTGCGGGCGCGTTGCGTGGCAGCGAGCCAACTGCTTGGCTGGCCGACGCCTTGTATGCAGCACAATGCGGAAACCAATGCGGCCTCGCCTTATCCAACTCCCGCTTTTTCCCTGGAGACATCCCGATGATTTTTCGTTCTTTGCCATCCTGGCTGCTGGCCATGTTCGCTGTACTGGCCCTGAGCGGCTGCGGCGCCATGAATGCGCAAAATCCCGCCGGCAAATACAGGCCGGTCAACGCGGTTGCCGATGGCGATGACAGCCGGGTGATCCTCAAGGGCGCCGATGTCGTGGCTTATTTTGTGGATGGCAAATACCTGGCCGGCAAGCCGCAGTTCACCAGCAAATACGAGGATGTGACCTTCCGCTTCGCCAGCGCCGAGCACAAGGCCCTGTTCGACAAGGAACCCGGCAAATATCTGCCGCAGTTCGGTGGCTACTGCGCCAATGGAATCGCCTATGCCATTCCCTGGGGCGGCGACGCCGATACCTGGAAAATCATCGACGGCAAGCTCTACATATTCGGCGGCCAAGGGTCGAAGGATGCCTTCGAACTCGACGAAAGGAAAAATCTGGCCCTTGCCGAGTCGTACTGGAAAGACGAAGTCGCCGGCAACAACAGCTTCATTCAACGTTCCAAACGACTGATTTTCCGCGTGCCGCACTACCAGAGTGGCGAGGAACTGGCGCAAGCCGTTGCCAAGGCCAAGGGGCGCCAAGTGAAAGCGCCGCGCCTCCTGCAGTTTGCGCATGATGATCCGGCGGCGACGCGGGCCGAGCTTTTTGCCGGTTTTTCGGCGTCGACCGCGACAATCCCGCCCAAGTACTTCTACGACGCGCTTGGCTCCCGCCTGTTCTCGGCCATCACCGAACTGCCCGAGTATTACCCGACGCGCACCGAGGCGGTGATCTTCGCCCGGCACGCCGGGCACATGGCGCAGGCGCTCGGGCCGGTGTCAACCCTGGTCGATCTGGGCGCGGGCAATTGCGAAAAGGCGGCCAGCCTGTTCGCGGCCTTCCATGTGCAGCGCTATGTCGCGGTCGATATCTCGGCCAGCTATTTGCGCGATTCGCTCGAATGTCTGCAGCGCAAGCATCCGGCGATGGACATGCTGGGCATCGGTCTCGATTTCTCGCCCACCCTGAATCTGCCGCCGGAAGTCGGCGACGGGCCGCGCACGCTGTTCTATCCCGGTTCGAGCATCGGCAATTTCACCCCAGCCGAGGCGCTGGCCTTTCTCCGGCAGGTGCATGCCGCCTGCGCCGGCGGCGCCCTGCTGATCGGCGTCGATCTGGTCAAGCCCGTCGATGTGCTCGAACGCGCCTACGACGACCCGCTGGGCGTCACCGCCGCCTTCAACCGCAACATGCTGCGTCATCTCAATGCGCTGGTCGGCACTAACTTCGACATTGCCGATTGGCGTCACGTCGCGTTCTTCAATACTGCCGAGTCACGCATCGAGATGCATCTGGAAGCGCTGGCCGGGACCGTCGTCAGCTGGCCGGAAGGCGAGCGCCGCTTTGCGCCCGGGGAGCGCATACACACCGAGAATTCCTACAAGTGGCGCCCCGACGACTTTGCCGGCTTGCTGGAAAGTGCGGGATTTTCGCGGCTGCAGCACTGGACCGACCAACACCGCTGGTTCGCCGTGTTTGCGGCGTTTTCCTGACGATGCGCTTTCAGTTCCGACGCCTACAGCGCGCAGCTACGGAACCCGGCATGAATGTCGTTGCGTTCCGGCGTGAAATAATTGCGGTAGCGCGGGTGCGCCATGCGCGGCGAAGTTGCCCGGCTGGCGCCGCGCAGGACGTAGCGCTCGCCGAACCACGGCGCGGAATAGTCGCGGTAGGGGTGGGCGACGAAGCCGGGGTAGGGCAGAAAACGGCTGGCCGTCCATTCCCAGACCTGGCCCCAGTGAAAGCCCGGTTGCGTCAGCGCCGCCGCCTCCCATTCGGCTTCGCTCGGCAGGCGACGCCCGGCCCAGCGGCACCAGGCATCGGCCTCGAACCAGCTCAGATGGGTGGCCGGGGTGTCGAGCGGCAGGCTCTGCCACTCGCCAGCCAGACAGCCTTGCCAGGTGTTGCCGTGCCTGCGGACATAGCGCGGCGGCGCGGCGCCGGTGGCTTCGAGGAAGGGCAGGTAGCGCTCCCAGCTGACGACGCTGGCATCGATCTCGAAGGCGGCAAGATCGACGTTATGGGCGCTCAGTTCGTTGTCGAAGGCGAAGCCGCCGCCGGCATGGCCCAGCCTCCAGGTTTGCGCCGGAATGCTCAGCGTGGTGTGCTGCGGCAGGGCTTGCGCCGGAGCCAGCAGCGTGGCGGGCAGCGGCAATATTCAGGGCTTGCGCCATGTAGACCGCGGCTTCGGTGTGCATGTCCTCGTGAAACAGCGCCAGGCGGAAGAAATACAGGTCGTCGTCGGTTTCCGGGGTGTCGGCGAGCAGGGCCAGTGTCTCGTTCAGCCCTTCTTCCAGATAGCGCAGGGTGCTCGCAAGATCAGGCAGCGGCAAAGTTCCCAGCGCGTGTCATGGGCAACGCGGCTGGAGTTGTACAGGGCATCGGCCTGCGGCAACCGGCCGCTCGGCCGTTCGTGCTCGGGGTCGGCCTGGACGCCAAGGCGGCGCTGGTTGCTGCGGGCAATCCAGTAATCCTGAAACCAGCCGACATGGCCGGCTTCCCAGAGCGGCGGATTGAGTTGCGTCGAGTACGGCACAAGCAATGCTTCGCCGAGGCTGGCGACGTAGGCATCGAGCAGCGCCAGCGTGCGCCGGCGACTGTCGCTCAATGCCTCGGCAAGTATGGCGCGGCCGCCGCTGCGGGCGGCGATGGCGGGGCTGCTGTTCATGGGCGGGCTCAAGGGCATGAGTAATGCCGAAAGTATGCCTCAAGTCGTCATCGTCAGCCCGGCGCTGCGCGATGCCAACAATGGCAACTGGCAAACGGCGCGACGCTGGCGGCAACATCTCGCGCCGCTGTTCCCGACGCGCATCGTCAAGCGCTGGCCGGATGCCGAAGCGGGAAGAGACCGCGTGATGATTGCGCTGCACGCCCGGCGTTCGGCGGATGCCATCGCTGCCTGGAGCGCCGCGCATCCGGGCCGGTGTCTGGCCGTGGTGCTGACCGGCACCGATTTGTATCGCGATATTCAGACCGACGCCGCAGCCCGTCGCTCGCTGGCTTTGGCTCAGAGGTTGGTCGTCTTGCAGGAGTGCGCGCCGGACTCGTTACCGGTTGAAGTACGCGGCAAAAGCCGGGTAATTTTCCAGTCGACCGCAACAAGGCAGACCCTCACGAAGTCGCCGGCCCGGCTGCGCGTGGTCATGGTCGGCCACCTGCGCGAAGAGAAATCGCCGGAAACACTATTCGCCGCCGCGCGTCTGCTGGCGCAGCAGCCCGACATCCATATCGATCACATCGGCGAGGCGCTCGATCCGGCGCTCGGCGCAGGCGGCGCGCGCGACCATGGCCGCCGCGCCCAACTACCGCTGGCTGGGCGGTCTGCCGCATGAGGCGGTGCGCCGGCGCATTCAGCGGGCGCACCTGCTGATTCACGCCAGCCGCCTGGAGGGCGGCGCGCATGTGGTCATGGAGGCGGTGGCCAGCGGCACGCCGGTTCTTGCCTCGCATATCCCCGGCAATATCGGCATGCTGGGCGCCGATTACGCCGGCTATTTTCCGTGGGGTGATGCCGCCGCGCTGGCAGCACTCATCCTGCGCTGTCAGAATGACGGCCATCTGCTGGAAACCCTGGCCGCCCAGTGCCGGGCGCGGGCGCCGCTGTTCGAGCCGGCCGCCGAGCGCATTGCACTGCGTCGTCTGGTCGCTGAACTACTGGAAACCCGATAAATGGAAGCCACTGCCAGCCCGGTGCTGAGAGATGTCGTGCTGATCGGCGGCGGCCACAGCCACGTCGGCGTGTTGCACATGTTCGCCATGAAACCCTTGCCCGGCGTGCGCCTGACGGTCATCTGCACCGATACCGACACGCCGTATTCGGGCATGTTGCCGGGCTATATCGCCGGCCATTACAGTTTCGACGACGTGCATATCGACCTGCGCCGGCTGGCCGAGTTTGCCGGGGCGCGCTATTACCGCGACGAGGTCGTCGGCATCGACCGCGAGGCGCGCAAGGTGCTGTGCCGCAATCGTCCGCCGGTCGCCTACGATGCCTTGTCGATCAACATCGGCTCGACGCCGCAGCTGGCCGGCGTCGCCGGGGCCAGCGAGCACGTCGTGCCGGTCAAGCCGATCCGGCGTTTCAATGAACGCTGGCTGGCCCTGCTGGCGCGGGTCTGCAACCACCCCGGGGCGACCACGATTGCCATCGTCGGCGCCGGCGCCGGCGGGGTCGAGATGACGCTGGCCATGCAGTATCGCCTGCGCAACGAGTTGCTGGCGCGGGGGCGAAATCCCGACGAACTGCGCTTCCACCTTTTTTCCGCCGAGCCGCAAATCCTGACCACGCACAATGCCCGGGTGCGCCAGGCCTTCGAGCGCGTTCTGGCCGAGCGCGGCGTGGTCGTGCATCGGGTGGCGGAAGTGGTGCAGGTTGCCGCCGGGCGCCTGCAAACGCGGGCCGGCGAAGTGCTGGAAGCCGACGAAATCGTCTGGGTGACGCAGGCCGGCGGCGCGGCGTGGTTGCGCGAGACCGGGCTGGCGCTCGACGACAAGGGTTTCATCCGGGTCCGCGCCACCTTGCAGAGCGAAACCGACCCGCTGATTTTCGCCGCCGGCGATTGCGCAGCCATGATCGACCATCCGCTGGAAAAGGCGGGCGTCTTTGCCGTGCGCATGGGCACGCCGCTGACCGAAAACCTGCGGCGGACGATCCTGCGCCAGCCCTTGCTCGACTATCGCCCGCAGCAACGCTGGCTGGCGCTGATCAGCACCGGCGACCGCCATGCCATCGCCTCGCGCGGCAGCTTTCTATGCGCGCGGCGATCTGGTCTGGCGCTGGAAGGACTGGATCGACCGCCGCTTCATGCGCAAATTCACCGAACTGACCCGCTGGCGATGGGCAGCGACCAGCCGGGCGAGCGCCATCCCGCTCGACGAGCGCGAAAAGACGCAGGCGATTTCCGCCGTCGCCATGCGCTGCGGCGGCTGCGGCGCCAAGGTCGGCGCCACGGTGCTGTCGCGCGCGCTGGCCGATGTTCGCCCGCTCGAGCGCGACGACGTGCTGATCGGCCTGCACGCGCCGGACGATGCCGCCGTGGTCCGCGTGCCGCCGGGCAAGGCCGTCGTGCAGACCGTCGATTTCTTCCGCGCCTTCATCGACGATCCCTAGCTGTTCGGCCGGATCGCCGCCAACCATGCGCTCGGCGACATTTTCGCCATGGGCGCCGAGGCGCAGTCCGCGACCGCCATCGTCACCGTTCCGCCCGGTCTGGAGAGCAAGGTCGAGGACACCGTCTTCCAGATGATGTCGGGCGCCGTCGCGGTGCTCAACGAGGCCGGCTGCGCGCTGGTCGGCGGCCATACCGGCGAAGGCAGGGAACTCGCCCTCGGCTTCGCGATCAACGGCCTGATCGACGAGACGCTGGCCAATGTCATGCAGCAAGGGCGGCATGCGGCCGGGCGACGTGCTGATCCTGACCAAGCCGATCGGCACCGGCACGCTGTTCGCCGCGCACGCGCGCCTGCGGGCGCCGGGCGCTGGATCGACGCCGCGCTCGAATCGATGCAGGTCTCGAATCGCGCCGCCGTGCCCTGTCTGCCCGCCCACGGCGCGACGGCGTGCACCGATCTCACCGGCTTCGGCCTGCTCGGCCACCTGGTGGAAATGACGCGCGCTTCGGGGGTCGATGCCGAACTCGAGCTCGTCGCGCTGCCGCTGCTGGATGGCGCGGTGGACACCGTCGCCGCCGGCATTCTCAGTTCATTGCAGCCGGCCAACGTGCGCCTGCGCCGGGCGCTGCGCAATCCCGGAGGCCTTCGTCAGCCACCCGCGCTATCCGCTTGCTCTTCGATCCGCAAACCGCCGGCGGCCTGCTCGCCAGCGTGCCCGCCGAAGCGGTCGAGGCCTGCCTCGCTGAACTGCGTGGCCTTGGCTACCCGCAAGCCGTCCGTGTCGGCCGTATCCTGGCTCAAGGCGAAGCGTTGGAACCGATACGGCTGATCGGCTGAACTGTACAGGCACTTATCTCGTTTGAGATTGTCTTTCAGGGGGAATTGACCGGCAAGAACCGACCCGATTCACTCGAAAGATTCTTGGATTGTTTGTAAACGTCGATGCCCCAAGGGAAGTCATTTGCGGAATCAACCTTGCTCAGTTCAGCCTGACGCGACGATGTTCATGAAATTGATCATCCCACTCCTGTTGTCGCTGGCACTGCATGCCGTCTTGGTCGCAGGATGGCAGTTCGACATATTCCGCATTACGACGAATCCCGAACCGATTGAAATACGGATTGCCACCCAACCCCGGGAGGTGGTGCCGGAGATGCCTTCTCCTCCACCGCCAGAACGCGCGAAACCCAGGGCAGCCGGATCACGCACGAAGAACTCCCGTGACCAAGACGAATCAGGCGCCAGCGCCTGATGTGCCTGCCGTACCGGCTGCCAAGACACCGGCATCCCAGGAGGCGCCACCGCCGCCCAGTGCGGAAGAGTGGCAACTGGCATCGACGTACAAGCTCAAGAACAGCAAGCGTTACCGCCATAATTGGGGACAACTGGTGCGCAGCATGATGGGTACGGCGGTCGAGGGGCCCGGGCAGGGGATGGTGCGTTTCCGTATCGAGATTGCACCTGATGGAACGCTCGCGAACGTCAAGGAGCTGTGGTCCACCTCGGAAACGGCTTCAAAACTGGCGTGGCAGGCCATCAAGTCATTGCCGCCGCTACCGCCCACCCCAACGGGCAAGCCGCTGATATTCGAGCGGACGATTTCGTTTATGCCCCATGAGACAGGCTGGCCGCCGAGCTATACGCTGGATTGCCTGCCGGACCCGCCAGTCCTTCAAGAATCCGTTTGCTTGGGACGGCACATCGCCGCAGCTCCCGGTACAGCATCAGGCCCCCAAACGTGTTCCGGAAGATGCCGATGCACCCCAGGAAAAATGCGTGACTGATTCCACCGCTGATACGATCGAGCAGGAGGAAATAGAATTGAAACGCCAGATGGAAATCTGGCGCTGGGGACGATGAGTGAAGGGGATGCCGGGGCGATTCGCTGCCTAACCGGCGGGCAGCGGACTGCTACAACTTCCCGCTACTTCCTCTCGCCCCAGACCTCGGCCACCCGCGCATCGCGCCCGCAGGCGGCGCGGTAGTAGCTGTAGCGCAACGGGTTTTTCCTGTAGTAATCCTGATGGTATTCCTCGGCCCGCCAGAACATCGATGCCGGGGCCAGTTCGGTGTAGATGTTCCCGAAGCGGCCGCTTCTCGCCAGCATCTCGCGGCTGGCTTCGGCGACTTCCCGTTCGGCCTCGTTCTGCCAGTAGATGCCGCTGCGGTATTGCGGGCCGACATCGCAGAATTGTTCATCCTTGACCGTCGGATCGATATGTCGCCAGAAGTAACCGACCAGTTGCGGGTAGCTGATTCTTTGCGGATCGTAGATCACCCGAATCGCTTCGGTGTGCCCGGTGTGTCCGGAGCTGACTGCCCGATAGCTCGGGTTCTCGGTCCACCCGGCGGTGTATCCGGATTCCACTTCGACGACACCGGGCAGCATTTCGAAATCCTGTTCCATGCACCAGAAGCAGCCGCCCGCGAAAATTGCCGTGGCAACCGGGCCGGCATAGGGCGGCCGCGCTTCCGGTTCGGGCATCTGGGCATGGGCGGTGAGCGCGACGACCGCGATGAGCTGCGGTCAACTTGGAAAAAAGGGGGATTTTCATGTTCGCAGCGCCGGCAATGGCGCGCCCTGGACGACGAAGGCCAGCGCGACGCCATTGTTGCAGTAACGCTTGCCGGTCGGCTTGGGGCCGTCATTGAACACATGCCCCTGGTGCCCGCCGCAGCGCGAGCAGTGATACTCGGTGCGCGGATAGATCAGCTTGAAGTCGGTCGTGGTGCCGACGGCGCCGGCGATCGGCTGCCAGAAACTGGGCCAGCCGGTGCCGCTCTCGTACTTGTGGGCGCTGTCGAACAGCGGCTGGCCGCAGGCGGCGCAGATGAAGGTGCCGTCCCGTTTCTCCTCGTTCAGCGGGCTGCTGCCGGCGCGTTCGGTGCCATCCTCGAACAGGACGCGATAGGCGTCCGGCGGCAGCAGCTTGCGCCACTCGTCGCGGGTTTTGGTCAGCGGGAAGGTTTCGGCTGCGCCGGCTGAGCCAAAGGGCAGGGCGCTGGCGGCCATCAGTCCGGAAATCCGGAAAATCCAGTTGCGGCGGTTCATCATTTTCTCCTTGGTTGGCGCAGCTGCTTACGCTACCGAATTGGACAGAACGGTGGATTCTTTGTTCGCAAACGCGCCGCCACAACTGCTGCCCTGACCAGCGGTGCAGCCGTAGCAATGATCGGCGACCCGAATTGGGCGGTCGGAAAGGTCGGATTCAAGCAGTTCGGCGAGTTGTATTGGTCTGCTTGGTTCGCCACCGAACGGCAGTCCGAGCATCTGGTTGAAGTCGCAGTCGAAAATTTCACCCTGCCAACTGACGGAAATCAGTGTTTTACACATCACGCCGTCCAGGTTTTCCGGCTTGTAAGCGCTTTTCAGCAGCTTCATGTAATCGTGAAACTCGTTGCGCGATATCAACTGGCTGCCGAAGCGCTGGATGGGCATATTGGCGAGCACGAACAACTGGTTGAAGATGACCCCGAAGCGCGTTGCCAGTTGTTCCTTGTAGGCTTGCTCCAGTTTGCCCTGGTCAGGCGGCAAGGAGGCCCCGAGTGGGTTGTAGACCAGATTCAGAACGCGACCACTGCCAGGGAGGCCGTAACCCAGGGCATTCAGCTTGCGCAGACCATCGAGACTAGCCTGAAAAACCCCTTCGCCACGCTGCTTGTCAACGTTCTCTTCTAGATAGCAGGGCAGCGAGGCGGTAACTTCCACCTGCTGTTCGGCCAGGAAATCGGCCAGGGTTTCATAACCCGGCTCGCTCAGAATGGTCAGATTGCAGCGATCGATGACCCGTAGCCCCATCGCCCTGGCTTCGCTGACCAGGTGGCGGAAGTGCGGATTCATTTCAGGCGCGCCACCGGTCAAGTCGAGCGTTTGAATCCCGCGTTTCCGGGCGAATTCCAGCAGCACAGCCATCGTTTCCCAACGCATTTGCTCGGTCCGCTTGGGGCTCGCCGCCACATGGCAATGGAAGCAGGACTGATTGCACCGATAACCCAGGTTCGCTTGCAGAGTTTCCGGCTTCCTGCGCTGAATGGCCGGGAAATCCGTTTTGACCAGCAGGGGAAAGGTGTCACGCATTGTTGTTCTCCAGAGTGT
Organism: uncultured beta proteobacterium; assembly: GCA_963727115.1. Classification (GTDB taxonomy): domain Bacteria; phylum Pseudomonadota; class Gammaproteobacteria; order Burkholderiales; family Rhodocyclaceae; genus Azonexus. The sequence continues at coordinate 109,638 of CAVSFS010000008.1, forward strand.
GCTTATCCTTTAGTCGCGGCCGGCCACCATTCCTTACACCTTGTCGGAACAAATGATTGGCATGTGCGGCAGGCTGAACGCGTGAATCTTACCTCGTCACGCTTTGACGGACACAATGCGATTGCCCTTGTATAGACAGACCCGGGGAATGTTCGCTACAATGCGCGCCTTCTTCGACGGCGGCTGTAGCTCAGTTGGTAGAGTCCCGGATTGTGATTCCGGTTGTCGTGGGTTCGAGCCCCATCAGTCGCCCCAGATTCAAGCCCCCGCATGCCGCAAGGTCTGCGGGGGTTTTTCTTTGGAGCCGCCATGTCCGGTATTTCGCCAGCAAGCCGTGTTTTCGGGTCTTGAACCCGCGATTGTCTGGAATCATTTCGCCGTGCTGTGCGCGATTCCGCGCGCCTCGAAGCAGGAGGCGAAACTGCGGCAACACCTTCTGGCCTGGGCCGGCCAGCGCGGTCTGGCTGCTGCGGTCGACGCCGCCGGCAACCTGATTATCCGCAAGCCGGCCAGCCCGGGCGGGAGAATTTCCCCGGTGTCATCCTGCAGGCGCATCTGGACATGGTGTGCCAGAACAATGCCGATACGCCGCATGATTTCTCGCGCGACCCGATCCGGCCGCTGCGTCGCGATGGCTGGCTGGTCGCCGACGGCACCACGCTGGGGGCCGACAACGGTATCGGTGTGGCGTTGATTCTGGCGGTTCTCGAGGATGCCGATCTTGAGCATGGACCGATCGAGGCGCTGCTCACGGTTGATGAAGAAGCCGGGATGGGCGGTGCGCGCGGTCTGGCACCCGACGCGCTCGATGGGCGCCTGATGCTGAATCTGGATACCGAGCAATGGGGCGAGTTCTATCTCGGTTGCGCCGGCGGGCTGGATGTGAATGTCCGGCGTAGTGCTACCCCGGAGCCGATGCCGGCTGGCTGGCAAAGCTGGCGGGTTGAACTGAGCGGCCTGCGCGGCGGCCATTCCGGGGTCGATATCCACGAGGAACGGGGCAACGCCATCAAACTGCTGGTGCGTGCTCTCCGCGATCTTGAAACGAAGATGCCGCTGCGTCTGGCCGAGCTGCGGGGCGGCACGGCGCGCAATGCGTTGCCCCGGGAGGCGGCTGCCATCGTGGCAATCCCCGGGCCGACGGCAGCGCAACTGATCGCCAGCCTGGCGGCGTGGGAGACCTGTCTGCGCCGGGAACTGGCCGGGGTGGATGCGGGCGTTACATTGGCGTGTTCGCTGGAGGATGCGGCTGTACAGTTGTTGTCGCCGCCCGAGCAGTTGGTGTGGATGGCCTCATTGCATGCGGCGCCGCATGGTGTGAGGCGCATGAGCCGGCAACTGCCCGGAGTCGTGGAAACCTCCAATAATCTGGGCATGGTGGCGCTCGATGCGTCCGGCGGATCATGCAATTTCATGGTCCGCTCGCTCGTGGATAGCGGCAGTGAGGCACTGGCGAATGAAATTGTCAGCCTCTTTGCGCTGTCCGGAACCATTGCCGGGAAGGCGGGTTATTACCCGGGATGGGCGCCGAATCCGGATTCGCCCTTGCTGGCCTTGTGCCGGTCGGTCTATCGCCAGGAATTCGGCGGCGATTCGCAGGTTCAGGTGATCCATGCCGGGCTGGAATGCGGCATTATTGGCGCGAAGTATCCAAGGCTGGATATCGTGTCCTTCGGCCCGACCATCCGTGGTGCGCATGCACCGGGTGAATCCGTGGATATTTTGTCGGTCAACCGTAGCTGGCATCTGTTGAAGGCGATTCTGGCTGCGGTAAGCTGAGTCGGGTTTTTACTGGAGATTCATGCGATGAAATTCTTTTTTCCGTTGGCCGCGGCCCTGATCTTGAGTGCTTGTGGCGTAGAAACCGTCGGCACGGCGGCAACCGGCGCTGCCATCAAGAAACAGGAACTGGAGCAGGGCAAGAAAACGATGGAGCAGATGCAGCAGAAAATCGATCAGGCCAATCTGCAATCGCAGCAACGCGCCGAGCGGGCTGGCGACGACAAGTAGCCTCAGCGGTCGCGAAAGGCTTCGCGGCGGGCGAGACCGAGCTTGGTCGAGCGTTCCATTTTTTGCACGAAGGCCGGAAAATCGAGGCCGTAATTGGCGCGCAGTTCCTTGGCGTAATTGTGCAGCCAGCGCCAGCGGGGTTCGAAATGGCGTTCCTTGAAGGCGTAGAGGACGTGATTGCCGTCTTCCGGCACCGAAATCACGATCACCTGGTCGTCGAATACGTGCATGGCCTCGCCGATCAGGCCGGCGTAGCTTTCCTTTTCGCCAGCCAGATTGATGACCAGCACGCCGTCGCCGGCGAGTTTGGCGAAGGCGTTCTCGAAGAACTCGCGATTGGCCAGGCTGGGGGCGAAGCCGGTTCTGTCGAAGGCGTCGACGAGCAGGGCATCGATGCCTTTTTCGGCCTGCTCCAGATATTCGGCGCCGTCGACTTGCAGGGTTTGCAGACGCGGGCCGTCGGGCGGCAGCATGAAGGTGTCGCGCCAGGCGATGACCTCAGGGTCGAGTTCGATCGCCGTGAGTTGCGCGCCGGGCAGGCGGTGGTAGCAGAACTTGATCAGCGAGCCGCCGCCGAGGCCGATCAGCACGATGCGTTTCGGGCGCGGGTGAAAGAGCAGAAATGCCATCATTTTCTGTGTGTACCGCAGCTCGAGGTCGTTCGGGCTGCGCAGCGACATGGCGCTCTGCATCAGGCGCACATTGAAATAGAGGAAACGCTGCTTGCCGTCATCGATGACGAAGGGCTTCGGGTAGCTCTCGTCGAGCAGTCGGGCGCGCAGTTCGCCGGCGCTGGCGGAGGGCGGCTCCAGCATCAGCACCTTGCCGCTTTCCGTTTCGAACGGGCTCGGCATTTCGAACAGCGGCGAAGCTTCAGGCATCCAGCGTCAGGGGTTCAGTCCGGGAGTTCGCTGGCGCGCAGCAGGAAGACGAATTCGTTGCCGGCGGCGGTGTCGAGCCAGGTGAAGGGCAATGCCGGGTAGGCCGCTTCCAGTTCCTCGCGGTTGTGGCCGATCTCGACGACCAGCAGGCCGCCCGGGGTCAGATGGCGCCTGGCTTCGCGCAGGATGATGCGGGTGAAGTCGAGGCCGTCCTTGCCCGAGCCGAGCGCCATGACCGGTTCGTGCAGGTATTCCGGCGGCAGCGCGGCGACCGAGTCGGCATTGACATAGGGCGGGTTGGAGATGATCAGGTCGTAACGCTTGCCCTGCAGCTTGCTGAAGGCGTCCGACTGGATGATCTCGACGCGCTCGCTCAGGCCGTATTCCTCGACATTGCGTTCGGCGATGGAAATTGCCTCTTTTGAGAGGTCGACCGCATCAACCCGGGCTTCCGGGAAGGCGAGGGCGGCCAGGATGGCGAGGCAGCCGGAGCCGGTGCACAGGTCGAGTGCCGCTTCGATGGCCCAGGGATCCTCGACCCACGGGGCAAGTTGCTCCTGCAGCAGTTCGGCGATGAAGGAACGCGGCACGATGACACGCTCGTCCACGTAGAAGCGATGCCCGCCCAGCCAGGCCTCGTTCGTCAGGTAGGCGGCGGGCAGGCGGTCTTCGGCGCGGCGCCGGTAGATGTCGAGCAGGGCGTCACGTTCGTGGGTCAGCAGGCGGGCGTCGAGGAAAGGTTCGAGGCGGTCGAGCGGCAGGTTGAGCGTGTGCAGCGTCAGGTAGACCGCTTCGTCCCAGGCGTTGTCGCTGCCGTGGCCGAAAAAGAGGCCGGCGGCATTGAAGCGGCTGACCGCGTAGCGGATGAAATCGCGAACGGTAACGAGTTCGCCACGGGCGGTCGGGTCGCTCATGCCGGCAGCAACTGGTCGAGGATGCGGGTGTATATCGCGGAAAGCCTGGGCAGCGCCGTGATATCGACGCATTCGTCGATCTTGTGGCTGGTCGCGTTGACCGGGCCGATTTCCAGCAACTGGTCGCAGATTTCGGTAATGAAGCGGCCGTCCGAGGTGCCGCCGGTGGTCGACAGTTCGGTGTCGATCCCGCAGATTTCACGGATGGCGGTTGCTGCCGCAGCGGCCAGCGGGCCGCGGCCGGTCAGGAAGGGGCGGGCGCCGAGCGTCCAGTCGATCTCGTATTCCAGGCCGTGTTTGTCGAGGATGGCGGTCAGGCGCTGTTGCAGGCCTTCGACGGTGCTGGCGGTGGAGAAGCGGAAGTTGAACTTGATCTCGACACTGCCCGGGACGACGTTGGTGGCGCCGGTGCCGCCGTGGATGTTGGAAATCTGCCAGGTGGTCGGCGGGAAGTATTCGTTGCCCTGATCCCATTCGGTGTCGCCCAGTTCGGCGATCGCCGGCGCCGCCAGGTGGATCGGGTTCAGGCCGAGGTGCGGGTAGGCGATGTGGCACTGGATGCCCTTGACCGTCAGCACGCCGGACAGCGAACCGCGGCGGCCGTTCTTGATCATGTCGCCGAGCGTGTTGACCGAGGTCGGTTCGCCGATGACGCAGAAATCGAGGGTTTCGCCCCGGGCCTTGAGGACTTCGACGACGGCGACAGTGCCATCGTTGGCATCGCCTTCCTCGTCGGAGGTGAGCAGGAAGGCGAGCGAACCGGGATGTTGCGGGTGGGCGGCGACGAAGGCCTCGGTCGCGGTCAACATCGCCGCCAGCGAGGATTTCATGTCGGCGGCGCCGCGCCCGTAGAGCATGCCGTCGCGGATTTCCGGGGCGAAGGGCGGCGAGGTCCACAGGTCCAGCGGCCCGGTCGGCACCACGTCGGTGTGGCCGGCGAAGACGAACAGCGGCTTGGCCGTGCCACGGCGTGCCCAGAGATTGGTGACGCCATTGCGGTTGATGAATTCAATGGCAAAACCGAGCACTTTCAGGCGCTCGGCGAACAGGTCGCAACACCCGCCATCCTCCGGTGTCACGGAGGGCCGGGCGATGATGCGCCGGGCCAGTTCGAGCGTCGGGTCGGACATCAGGCGTCCTGTTCGTCGATGTCGCCGAGACTGATCGAGAAGTCCTTGAAGGACGCACCACTTTCGTCCTTGCTGTCGAATTCCAGGGCGGCGTCGGTTCTCCTGTCTTCCTTGGTGCCGTTGGGATTGATTTCGGAATTGTTGATCAGCCAGGAAAGATTGGTCGGCGAGTCGGCATTGCTCAGCGCTTCGTCAAGCAAGATCTTGCCTTCGCGATAAAGCCTGAAGAGATCCTGTTCGAAGGTCTGCGAGCCCGGGGCCAGCGTCTGTTCCATGGCGTCCTTGATGCCCTGGACTTCGCCGCGCTCGATCAGTTCGCTGATATGGCGGGTGTTGATCATGACCTCGCAGGCGGGAAGCCGCTTGCCTTCGGGATTCCGGACCAGGCGTTGGGACATGATGGCGCGCAGCGCGACGGACAGGTCGAGGAACAGCGCGGGGCGGTTTTCCAGCGGGAAGAAGCTGATGATGCGGTTGAGCGCGTGGTAGCTGTTGTTGGCGTGCAGCGTGGCGAGGCACAGGTGGCCGGTCTGGGCGTAGGCAATGGCGGCCTGCATGGTTTCCTTGTCGCGGATTTCGCCGATCAGGATGCAGTCCGGCGCCTGGCGCATGGCGTTCTTCAGCGCGGCGGCCCAGTCCACCGTATCCATGCCGATTTCGCGCTGGTTGACGATCGATTTCTTGTGCTTGAACAGGAATTCGATCGGATCCTCGACGGTCAGGATGTGGCCCGAACGATTGGCGTTGCGGTGGTCGAGCATCGAGGCGATGGTCGTCGATTTGCCGGAGCCGGTGGCGCCGACGATGAGGACCAGACCGCGTTTCTCCATGATCAGGTCGCCGAGCACCGGCGGCAGGTCGAGCGCGTCAAGCAGCGGGATATTGCCGAGGATGTAGCGGACGACGATGCTGATCGAGCCGCGCTGGCGGAAGATATTGACCCGGAAGTTGCCGATCTGCGCGACACCGAAGGAGAGATTCATCTCCATCGTCGATTCGAAAACCTTGATCTGATCAGGCGACATCAGTTCGTAGGCGATCTTCTCGATCATGTCGGGCAGCATCGTCTGCTGGTTGACCGGCATGGTGTTGCCCTGGATCTTGATATGGATCGGCGTGCCGGCGGAAATGAAGATATCCGAGGCCTGCTTTTCCGCCATCAGCTGGAACAGTTTGTCGAGAATCATGTCGAGACCTCCGGGTCAGTTATGTGCCGTTCAGGCGCGCAGCAGTTCGTTGATGCTGGTCTTTGAGCGGGTCTGCGCGTCAACCTTCTTGACGATGATGGCAGCGTACAGGCTGTAGGCGCCATTGGCCTTCGGCAAGGTGCCGCTGATCACGACAGAGCCCGGCGGGCACGCGGCCGTAGGTGACTTCGCCGGTTTCGCGGTCGTAGATCGGGGTGCTCTGGCCGATGTAGACGCCCATGGAAATGACCGAGTTCTCGCCGACGATGACGCCTTCGACGACTTCCGAGCGGGCGCCGATGAAGCAGTTGTCTTCGATGATGGTCGGGTTGGCCTGCAGCGGCTCGAGCACGCCGCCGATGCCGACGCCGCCGGAGAGGTGCACGTTCTTGCCGATCTGGGCGCAGGAGCCGACCGTGGCCCAGGCATCCACCATGGTCGCTTCATCGACATAGGCGCCGATGTTGACGAACGATGGCATCAAGACGGCGTTCTTGGCAATGAAGGAGCCCTTGCGGGCGATCGCGCCCGGCACGACGCGGAAGCCGCCCTGGCGGAACTGTTCTTCGCTCCAGCCTTCGAATTTGGTATCGACCTTGTCGAAGAAGCGGATGTCGCCGGCTTCCTGGACGCGGTTGTCGCGGACGCGGAACGACAGCAGCACGGCCTTCTTGATCCATTGGTGGGTGACCCACTCGCCGGCGATCTTTTCGGCGACGCGCAGCTTGCCGGCGTCGAGGTCGCCGATCACGGACTCGATGGCGGCGATGGTGGTCGGCGCCGATTGCGGCGACAACTCGCTACGGCGTTCCCAGAGTTCTTCGATGGTGGCTTGCAGGGGGTGAGTCATGAGAATCTTCTCCGATTACAGTTGTTTGGCAAATTGACGGATCCGGTCGGCCGCATCAAGGCATTCGGCCAGCGAGGCGACCAGCGCGATACGGATAAAACCGGCGCCCGGATTGACGCCATTGACCTCGCGGGCGAGGAAGCTGCCGGGCAGTACGACGACATTATAGTGTTCGAGCAGACCACGGGCGAAATCGGTGTCCGGAACCGGGGTCCTGGCCCACAGGTAGAAGCTGGCATCGGGCATGCCGGTGCCGAGCACTTCAGCGATCAGCGGCGTGCAGGCGGCGAACTTCTCGCGGTACTGGTTGCGGTTTTCGAGGACGTGCGCCTCATCGTTCCAGGCGGCGACGGAAGCAGTCTGCACCGGGGGCGCCATGGCGCAGCCGTGGTAGGTGCGGTAGAGCAGGAATTTCTTCAGGATGGCCGCGTCGCCGGCGACGAAGCCGGAGCGCATGCCCGGTACGTTGGAACGCTTGGACAGGCTGGAGAAGGCGACCAGTCGCTCATTGCTGCGCCCAAGCAGTTTGGCAGCCTGCAGTCCGCCAAGCGGCGGGTTGGCTTCGTCGAAGTAGATTTCCGAGTAGCACTCGTCGGAGGCGATGATGAAGCCATGCTTGTCGGACAGCGCGAACAGCGTCTTCCAGTCGGCGAGCGACAGGACCTTGCCGGTCGGATTGCCTGGCGAGCAGACGTAGAACAACTGGACGCGGGCCCACTCTTCGGCTGAAAGTGAGTCGTAGTCGAAGGCGAAGTCGTTTTCCGGCAAGGTGCTTAAAAAGCGCGGCTCGGCGCCGGCCAGGTAGGCGGCGCCCTCGTAGATCTGGTAGAACGGATTGGGGCTGACGACCAGCGGCACGTAGCCTCGGCTGGGGTCGATCACCGTCTGGGCGAAGGAGAAAAGCGCCTCTCTTGAGCCGTTGACCGGAAGAATCTCGGTTTCCGGGTCTAGCGTCAGGCCATAACGGCGCTGGTTCCAGTTGGCGATAGCCTGACGTAAAGCCGGAACACCCTGCGTCGTCGGATAATTGGCCAGTCCCTTCAATCCGTTTGACAAGGCTTCCATTATGAAAACCGGCGTCGGGTGCTGCGGTTCGCCGATCGAAAGCTTGATCTCTTTATATTGCGGGTTTGGCGTGACGCGGGCGAACAGGGCGCGCAGCTTTTCGAAGGGGTAGGGCTGGAGTTGGGCGAGGTGCGGATTCACGTCGGGCGCCGAATGGGGTGTCAAAGCGGGAATTATCCCTGAAAACGCTTTCGCTGCCTTGTGAACAAACACGCCCACGCTGGAAAGTTTTGCCATTGAGGCAAAATGGGCGCACTTATACTTTTGGACTGCAATTTTCATGATCAACACACACCACATCCACAGCTCGGGTCTGATTTTCGCTACGCATCTGGATCACTTCGACCGCGATGTGATCCAGGCTTCGCACAGCGTACCGATACTGGTCGATTTCTGGGCCGACTGGTGCCCCCCCTGCCGGGCGCTGACACCGGTGTTGGAGCGCGTCATCGCCCATTACGCAGGCAAATTGCAGATGGCCACCGTCGAGGTTGATGAAGGACACAACATGAAACTTGCCGGTCGCTACGGTTTGCGTGGCTTTCCCACCGTGCTGCTGTTCGTTAACGGCGAAATCGTCGGACGTTTTTCCAGTGCCAAGGCGGAGCACTGGGTGCGTGAATTCATTACCGAGCACCTTGATATGGCGTAGCTGGCGCCCGGCAGCAATGCCGTGTCCGCTCTGACTCCAAATGCACAAATACCGATTCGCCGTATTCCTTCTCGTTCCTGTGGCACTCGCGGCCTGCGCCATCGGCTATCAGGCGCGCGGCAGTCTGAGCGACGTCCCGGGCGAGCTGCGCGGCAAGGGCTATCCGGGCAGTTCAGGCGGTGGACGTTTTGTGCTGACCGACCCGCAGGGGCGCTTGACCTGCGATGGTCAGGCGCAACCGCCGAAGGCTTCGCCGACGCCTGGTAGTTGTGTCGGGGAGACAGGCGAGGGCGTGGTGCGCTGCACCGATGGCCGGGAAATCGCCGTGCACTGGGAGGCGATCACCTGCCGCTCCTGGAAGGGCAGCGGCGTCGACGCGCAGGGCAACCGACTGGAGTTTCGCGTCGAACGGCGTTGATCAACGCTCACCGCGTTCAGCACAGATCGCTGCGCTGTCCATCGCTCCCTACGCAGGCTAGAACTCCTGCATCATCTCTAGTAATATCCCTCTCATGGAACGTCCTATTCACAGTGCTTTCGCCAGTTTCGATTACCTGGGAAAAGCAACTCTCTTTGCCCAGGAGATTCACGAGGTCATTGACCATGTATCCCTGTTCGAAGAGTTCAGCTTTCCGGAATTTGAAGCGCTGTGTGACTACATGGACTGCTACACGGCCCCGCGCCACGGTGTGTTGATCAGGGAGGGGGATTCCGGTGATTTTCTCGTGATCCTGCTCACCGGCAAGGTGGACGTCATCAAGCAGGCAAGCGATGGTTCCACGAAGTTTATTGCCGCGGTCGGACCCGGAGCCTCGCTCGGGGAAATGTCCTTGATTGATGGACAAGCACGCTTTGCCACCTGTATTTCGACCGAACCGGTCGACTTTGCCGTGCTCGATCGCAAGGCACTCAACGAGGTCCTTGTCTCGCAACCGCGTTTGGGAAACAAGCTGCTTCTGTTGCTGTTGCAACTGATGGCCAAGCGCCTGCGAGACTCCAGTGCAAGCCTGCTCCCGCATATCGGTTCATCGGTGGTGTAACGGAAGCAACGAGGTCGTTCAGTAGGGCGTGCGGTTCGGGTTGTTGGCCCAGTGCTGCAGCGGCAGCAGCGCATCCGGCATCGGGTGGTGTTCCATGACGATGCGGCGCGTCGAGAAGTGGCGATTCAACTCGCTGTAAAGTTCGTCGTCGCAGAAGCCGATGGCGGCGGCCTCGGCGCGGCTGTTGGCGAAGACGATGCGTTCGATGCGCGCCCAGTAGGCGGCGGAAAGACACATCGGGCACGGTTCGCTGGACGCGTAGAGCGTGGTTTTGGGCAGGTGGAAGCTGTTGACCGCGGCACAGGCCATGCGAATGGCGCCGATTTCGGCGTGGGCGGTGGGGTCGCTGCTGGCCACCACGCGGTTCCAGCCTTCGCCGATGATCTTTCCGGCACGCACGAGGACCGCGCCGAACGGGCCGCCTTCGTTCAGTTCGCTGCCCTTCAGCGCCAGTTCAAGGGCGCGGGCGAGGAAACGCTCGTCGTGATCCACTTAGCCGCGCGTGTTCGAATCGCTGTCGAAGCCCGAGAGTTCGACGCGCGGCGCCGGCTGCCAGCCCGGCTTGCGGAATTCGGCGACGACATTGGTGAACACCCCGCCGCGCACGTAGAACTTGGCGGTCAGACGCATGAAGCGCGGCGCCGTGGCGGCGACCAGATCGTCGAGAATGCGGTTGGTGACGGCTTCGTGGAAGGCGCCCTCGTTGCGGTAGGACCAGATGTAGAGCTTGAGGCTCTTGAGTTCGACGCAGGTCTGGTCCGGGATGTAGTCGAGGACCAGCGTCGCGAAGTCGGGCTGGCCGGTTTTCGGGCACAGGCAGGTGAATTCCGGAATCTGCATGTGGATGTGGAAGTCGCGGTCGGCTGCGGGATTCGGGAAGGTTTCGAGGGCTTTTGTCGGTTGGCTGGACATGCTGGGAGTCGTCAGAATTGGGTGGGTGGTATTATACGACCCCCGTCAAGGCAGGGCATTCCCGCCTCCGCCGTCACGCCATGCGTCTGACCAAACTCAAACTCGCCGGTTTCAAGTCCTTCGTCGATCCGACCGCCGTTGCCGTGCCCGGGCAACTGGTCGGCGTCGTCGGGCCCAATGGCTGCGGCAAATCCAACATCATGGATGCCGTGCGCTGGGTGCTGGGCGAGTCGAAGGCTTCCGAGCTGCGCGGCGAATCGATGATGGACGTCATCTTCAACGGGACGACGAGCCGCAAGCCGGTGTCGCGCGCCTCGGTCGAGCTGATTTTCGACAACCTGCTCGGCCGGGCGCTCGGCCAGTGGTCGCAATATGCCGAACTGTCGGTCAAGCGCACGCTGACGCGGCAGGGGCAGTCGGACTACTTCATCAACAACCTGAAGGTCCGGCGCAAGGACATCACCGATCTCTTCCTCGGCACCGGCCTCGGGCCGCGCGCCTACGCCATCATCGGCCAGGGCATGATCTCGCGCATCATCGAGGCCAAGCCGGACGACCTGCGCGTCTTCCTCGAAGAAGCGGCCGGCGTCACCCGCTACAAGGAGCGGCGCAAGGAAACCAACGGCCGGCTCGAAGACACGCGGGAGAACCTGACCCGGGTCGAGGACATCCGCCTCGAACTCGGCAGCCAGATGGAAAAGCTGGAAGCGCAGGCCGAAGTCGCCCGCCGCTACCATGCGCTGAACGAACAACTGGTGCAGCGCCAGCAGGTGCTGTGGCTGCTGAAGAAGCGTGAAGCCGAGGCCGAGCGGCAGCGCCTGTCGCTGGAAGTCGAGCGCGCCGTCACCGAACTCGAAGCGCAGAGTGCCGCGCTGCGCGAAACCGAGGCGCGCGCCGAGGCCATGCGCGAAACCCATTTCGCCGCCGGCGATGCGCTGCATCAGGCGCAGAGCGAGATGTACGCGGCCAATGCCGAAGTGGCGCGGCTGGAGGCGGAAATCCGCCATCGCCGCGAATCGCGCAACCAGCTCGAAGCGCGCCTGGTGCAACTGGAGGGCGAACTGGCCCACTGGGGCGAAACGGCGGAGAAGCTCGCGGTCAACCGGCAAAAATGGGAAGAATTGCAGGAAATCACCCGCCTGCGCGTCGACGAGGCCGAGGAGCGCCTGCACCAGCAGATGAACATCGCGCCGCAGGTCGAGGAAAGCCATGCCCAGGCGCAGGAGGAACTGCAGCGCCTGAAGGCGCGGACAGCCAACGGCGAGCAACGCCTCGAGGTCGAGCTGACCAATAAGGGGCACGCCCAACGCGCGTTGCAGGCCATCACCCAGCGCCGTGAACGGCTGCGCGAGGAGGGCGGCGGCCGGGACGCGCCGGATGCCATGGATCTGGCCGAGAAGGAAGAGGAACTGGCGCTGCTGCGCGAGGAACTGGCCGGCGACCAGGATCATCTGCAGCAGTTGCAACAGGAGTTGCCGCAACTGGAAGCGGCCCGCAAGCAGGTGCAGGGCGAGCTGCAGCGCATCGAGCGCGAGCTGGCCGCCGGCCAGGCCCGCCGCGCCGCGCTGGAGCAAATGCAGGCCCGCGCCCGTGAATCCGGCAAGCTGCCGGAATGGCTGCGCCGGCACGGTCTGGAAAATGCGTTGCCGCTGTGGCAGCAGATTCATGTCGAGGCCGGCTGGGAATCGGCCGTCGAAGCGGTGTTGCGCGAACGCCTGAACGCTATCGCCTGCGACGATCCGGCCAAGCTGGAGGAATGGCTGTACGACCGGCCAGACGCGCACCTGAGCGTGATGCTGGCGGCCGAAACCGCACAGGGCGAGTCGGCCGGGCGACTGAGCGAGCGCGTGCGCTGCGACAACCCGGCGATTGCCGCCGTGCTCGCCGACTGGCTGGGTTCGGTCTTCGCCGCCGAATCGCTCGATGCCGCTCTGGCCCGCCGCGCCGAATTGCCGCCGGGGGCGGTGTTGGTGACGGCCGGCGGCGATCTGCTGACGCGCGCCAGCATCACCTTCTTTGCGCCGGACCAGAGCGAGCACGGCCTGCTCGAACGCCAGCGCGAAATCGAAACGCTGGGCGAAGGCATTGCCACTTACGAGGAACAGGCCGAGGCGGTACGCGAGCAGTTGCTCATGCTCGACGAGCAGTTCGCCGACAAGCAGGATGAAATCGGTGAAACCCGCCAGTACGTCACCGACCGTCAGCAGCGCGTGCATGCGGTGCAATTGGAGGTTCTGAAACTGGCTCAGGCCCTCGAACGCTATCGCGAGCAAAAGGAGCGCCTGCAGGAGCAGTTGGCCGAACTCGCCGAAGAGGAAGAAACCGAGCGCGAACGCGACATGGCGGCCGATGACAAGATCGCCGAGGTGCGCGATGGGCTGGGCCGGATCCGCGTCCTGGTCGCCGGCGCCCAGTCGCGGCTGGACGAGGCCGAGCGCGCGGTGCGTGCCGAGCGCGAGCGCAATGCCGATTTCGACCGCGCCTTGCGTGAAGCGCAGTTCTCGCTGCGCGAATCCGAGAGCAAGCTGCAGGACATCTTCGCCCAGCAGGCGATGGCGCAGCGCGAGCTGAACCGCATCGAAACGGATCGGCGCAGTGTGCCGTGCAGGTCGAAGCAGCGCCGGCGGATGTCATGGAGGACAGCCTGCAGGCGGCGCTGGCAACCCGGCAGGAGAAGGAAAAGGCGCTGGCGCTTTGCCGCGATGCGCTGGAGGCGGCGACCAATGCCCTGCGCGGTCTGGAAGAACAGCGCATGAGAATCGAGCAGGGGCTGGAGCCGCTGCGCGTGCGCATCGGCGACCTCAAGCTGAAGGAGCAGGCGGCCGCGCTCAACACCGAGCAGTTCGCCCAGCAGTTGCTGGAAGCGGGTGCCGACGAGGAGGCCTTGCAGCAGGAGCTGGGTACCGCCCGACCAGCCGGCTTGCAGGGCGAAATTACCCGACTCGGCAATGCGCTTGCCGAACTCGGCGCCGTCAACCTGGCGGCACTGGAAGAACTGGAAACTGCCAGCGAGCGCAAGGGCTACCTCGACATGCAGGCGGCCGACCTGACCGAAGCGATGGAAACGCTGGAAAACGCCATCCGCCGTATCGACCGCGAGACGCGCGACCTGCTGCAAAGCACGTTTGACACGGTCAACGGCCATTTCGGGCAGCTTTTCCCGGAACTGTTCGGTGGTGGCCGGGCCGAACTGGTGATGACTGGCGAGGAAATCCTCGATGCCGGCGTCCAGGTCATCGCCCAGCCGCCGGGCAAGAAGAATTCGACCATCCATCTGCTGTCCGGCGGCGAAAAGGCGCTGACGGCGATTGCGCTGGTCTTCTCGATGTTCCAGCTCAATCCCGCGCCGTTCTGTCTGCTCGACGAGGTCGACGCGCCGCTCGACGACACCAATACCGAGCGATTTTGTGGCATGGTGAAGAAAATGTCGGCCAACACGCAGTTTCTATTCATTTCCCATAATAAAATCGCGATGGAAATGGCCGAGCAACTGGTCGGCGTTACGATGCAGGAATCCGGCGTGTCGCGGGTGGTGGAAGTGGATATCGACGAAGCCTTGAAGATGAGGGATGCGGCTTAAATGACCGAACTCCAGTTGGGATTGATTGGCTTGGGCGCGACGGCGGTGGTCGGCGTGTTCGCCTACAACAAGTGGCAGGAATACCGCCATCGCAAGCTGGCCGAAGCGGTTTTGAAACCGCGGCACGACGACGTCCTGATGGACGACGCACCGACGACGGATGCGCCGGCTGTTCGCAACGAACCGGCGCTGCGCGCCGCAGCGCCGGTCGCGGCGCCGGAACGTCGTGAACCGGTGCTGGCCGACGGGCCGTCACCGGAGGCATCTGGTGAGCCGGAGTCGCTCGAACCGGCATTCCGTTCCTCGCCGGTGGCCGATGACGATGACGATATTCCTGAACTGCCCGCCGGATCGGTGCCGGGAAGCCTGCTCGATCCGCGCCTCGAGTTCATCGTCGCGATGGAACTGGTCGACCCGGTGCCGGCGGCGCAGATCATCCATTCGCAACACGAGGCGTTGCAGCGTGTAAGCAAGCCGGTGCACTGGGTTGCCTTCAACGAGCGCAATCGCGAGTGGGAGCGCATCTTGCCCAACAGCGAAGCGCCGGTACGCCGCCTGCGCGTTGGCCTGCAACTGGTCGATCGCATGGGGCCGGTCTCCGATGCCGATCTGGCGAACTTCACCGGGGCGATGCATGCGCTGGCCGACGAATTGCTGGCGGTAGCCGACATGCCGGCCAGCCGCCTGCTTGACCAGGCGGCCGAGATCGATCGCTTCTGTGCTGCGGTTAACCTCGAAATCGGGGTCAATCTGGTCAGTCGCGGAACGCCGTTTTCCGGTACCAAAATTCGTGCGCTGGCCGAAGCGGCGGGGATGGTGCTGGGTGACGACGGCAGTTTCACCCGGCGCGACGATTTCGGCCGTACCCAATTTACGCTGCAGAACTTCGAAACAACCCGTTTCTCGGCGGATTCAATCCGCAACGTGACGACGCATGGTCTGACCTTCGTCCTCGACGTGCCGCGCGTCGATCACGGCGAGCGGGTCTTCCAGCAAATGGTCGAACTGGCCAAGCGCTTCGCCGAAACCCTGCAGGGAACGCTGGTCGATGACAACCGGCAGCCGCTGAATGACGTGCAACTTGATCACATCCGGCGCGAATTCATCGGCAAGCCGCAAGCGACGATGGCCAGCTACGGCCTGCCTGCCGGATCGGCACAGGCATTGCGCCTGTTTTCCTGATGGCCGCGCCGGCACTCGCTGCCGGGCGCGTGCGGGAACTGCGCGCCGAGATCGAGCGCCACAACCACGCCTACTATGTTCTCGACGCGCCGACCATTCCGGATGCCGAGTACGACAGGCTGTTCCGTGAACTGCAGGGGTTGGAGCAGCAATATCCCGATCTGCTGACGGCGGACTCGCCAACCGGGCGGGTAGGCGCGGCGCCGCTCAAGGAGTTTCCGCCGCGCGTTCATGGTGTGCCGATGCTGTCGCTGAACAACGCCTTTGACCAGGCCGAGGTCGAAGCCTTCGACCAGCGCGTGCGCGATGGACTGGAAGCGATCGCTACGGTCAACTACGCCGTGGAGCCGAAATTCGACGGGCTGGCGATCAGCCTGACTTACGAGAACGGGCTGTTCACCCGTGGGGCAACGCGCGGTGACGGGACGACCGGCGAGGAAGTGACGCCCAATCTGCGGACCCTGCGCTGCATCCCATTGCGCCTGGCTGGCGGCGGCTGGCCGGCGCTGATCGAGATTCGCGGGGAAGTGCTGTTGTTCCGCAAGGCATTCGACCAACTGAATGCCCGCCAGCGCGAACGCGGCGAGAAGGAATTCGCCAACCCGCGCAACGCCGCCGCCGGTAGCCTGCGCCAGCTCGATTCGCGGATCACGGCCGCCCGCCCGCTTTCTTTCTTCGCCTATGGCGTTGGGGCAGGCAGCGACCAACTGCCGGTCAGGACCCATGCCGAACTGATGGATCTGTTGGCCGGCTGGGGTTTCCCGGTGGCGGCGGAGCGCCGGGTGGTGAATGGCGCCAGTGGCTTGCTGGCCTACTTTGCCGAAATCGGCGAGAAGCGGCCCGGCTTGCCCTATGACATCGACGGCGTGGTGTACAAGGTCAATCGCCTGGACTGGCAGGCGAGGCTCGGTTTCGTCTCGCGCGCGCCACGCTTTGCCATCGCCCACAAATTCCCGGCCGAGGAGGCGCTGACCGAAGTGCTCGGTATCGACGTCCAGGTCGGCCGTACCGGGGCAATCACGCCGGTGGCCAGGCTGAAGCCGGTTTTCGTTGGCGGGGTTACGGTGACCAATGCGACCCTGCACAACGAGGATGAAGTACGGCGCAAGGATGTTCGGGTGGGCGACACGGTGATCGTGCGCCGGGCCGGCGACGTGATTCCCGAGGTGGTTGCCATCGTCCCCGAGCGGCGACCGACCAGTGACCTGTTCGCTAGCGAGCCGCTGCATCCGCCTTTCGAATTGCCGAAAATCTGTCCGGAATGCGGGTCGACCGTGGCAAGGGGCGTCAACGAAGCCGTGGCGCGTTGCACCGGCGGCCTTTATTGCCCGGCCCAGCGCAAGCAGGCGCTGCTGCATTTCGCCGCCCGGCGGGCGCTGGACATTGAAGGCCTGGGCGACAAGCTGGTCGATCAACTGGTCGACGCCGGTCTGGTCCATTCGCCGGCCGATCTATATGGATTGACGGTCGAAACCCTGGCCGGCCTCGAGCGCATGGCCGAAAAATCGGCGCAAAATCTGGTCGCTGCCATCGAAAAAAGCAAGCAGACATCGCTAGCCCGCTTCGTTTTCGCGCTCGGCATCCGCAATGTCGGTGAGGCGACGGCTCGCGATCTGGCTCGCCATTTCGGTAATCTCGACGCGTTGCTTGCCGCCGATGGCGAGGCCCTGCAACAGGTGCCGGACGTCGGGCCGGTCGTCGCCGCGAGTATTGCCGCATTTCTGGCCGAGGCTCATAACCGGGAAATCATTGACCGGTTGCGGGCAGCGGGCGTTGCCTGGCCGGAAGAAACCAGGTCAGCCGACTCCGGGCCGCGCGTGTTAAGTGGCAAAACGCTGGTGCTGACCGGCACCTTGCTGGCGCTCAAGCGCGACGATGCCAAGGCGCTGATCGAGGCCGCCGGCGGCAAGGTGGCCGGTTCGGTGTCGAAGAAAACGGATTTCGTGGTCGCTGGCGAGGAAGCCGGTTCCAAGCTGGAAAAGGCACTTGAGCTGGGTGTGCCGGTGATCGATGAGGCAGAATTGCTGAAATTGCTCGACAAGGGAGTCGAAGAATGAAAAAAGTCAGAAAAGCCGTGTTTCCCGTCGCTGGCATGGGAACGCGTTTCCTGCCGGCGACCAAGGCCAGCCCCAAGGAAATGCTGCCGATTGTCGACAAGCCGCTGATCCAGTATGCGGTCGAGGAGGCAGTGGCCGCCGGCATCACCGACATGATTTTCGTGACCGGCCGTTCCAAGCGGGCGATCGAGGATCACTTCGACAAAGCTTACGAACTGGAATCGGAGCTGGAGATGCGCGGCAAGAGCGAGATTCTGGAGTTCGTGCGCAACATGATTCCGAAGAGCATCAACTGCATCTATATTCGCCAGGCGGAAGCACTCGGCCTCGGTCATGCAGTGCTCTGCGCCAAGCCGGTGATCGGCGATGAACCGTTCGCGGTGCTGCTGGCCGACGATCTGATCGATGGTCAGCCGCCGGTGATGAAACAGATGACCGATACCTACGATTACTACCGTTGCTCGGTGCTCGGCGTTCAGGATGTGCCGCGCGCCGATACCGGGAGCTATGGCATCGTCGATAGCCGGCGCGTCGCCGAGCGCATCGAGCAGGTCAACGCCATCGTCGAAAAGCCGAAGCCGGAAGAGGCGCCATCGACGCTGGCCGTCGTTGGTCGTTATATCCTGACGCCGCGCATTTTCCATCATCTGGAAACGATCAAGCCGGGTTCGGGCGGCGAAATCCAGTTGACCGACGGCATCGCCTCGCTGTTGAGCGAGGAGCAGGTTCTCGCTTATCGCTTCATCGGCACGCGCTATGACTGCGGCTCGAAGCTCGGCTATCTGAAGGCGAGTGTGGTTTTTGGCTGCCGCCATCCCGAAGTCGGGGCGGCTTTCGCTGACTATCTGAAGTCGCTGGACGCCTGAGTGGATAACGACATTCATGGCGCAGGCGTCAGACAAGCGGCCACGGAGAATCTGACGTGAGCGGCGCCACGGTCAGCGAATTTCTTGCCTATTGGCGTAACGAAGGCGAGGTATACGCCCGACGCGGCGACTACGAATGGATGGCCTCGCTGGTTCCCGGCAAGCGTGTTCTCGAGATCGGCTGCGGCCTTGGCTTCGGCACAGAGGCGCTGGTCGCCCGCGACCTGGCGGTGCTGGCCATCGACAGCGTGCCGGAATGTCTGGCGGCGACCAGCGCGCGCCTGGGCGAGGCAGCCAGCAAGATCTCATTGATGCAGGCCGATGTGGCCGCGCTCGATGCAGTACAGATGGCGACGATTGTGGAATTCGCGCCCGATGTCGTCGTCTGCTGGCTGATGGGGGCGCCAGCCGAAACGACCGGGGCAGCGGCAAGCGATAGCGGGCAGGCGGTGGTCGCTTATCGAGAGGGCGTGCATCGCCAGGTGGCTGAACTGGCGGCGCGCTTATCCTCGGTGCGTGCCCTGCATCTTGTGGATCGCACGGCGATTGCCTGGCAGGCGAAGGATATCGGACGCGATACGCTGGTTCGCTATCATCTGGGCAAAACCCTCCGCGATCTGCCTTTCGTTGCCGAGCGGCGCAATGCCCTGTATCGCAAACTTGAAGGCAGTCTCGTGGATCTCGAGCAGATCCGGCGTTCCCATCCGTCGCTGAGAAGCGTGGTGCCGACGCTGGCCTCGCTGTTGGCCGAAAGGAAGAACTGAATGTTGGCAATCATCGGTGGAAGCGGACTGACCACGCTGTCCAATCTTGACGTCTCGCATCGTGAAGTGGTGCGCACGCCATATGGCGAGCCGTCCGGTGCGCTGGTTTTCGGGCAGATCTGCGGCAAGCCGGCGATGTTCCTGCCGCGCCACGGTTACGGGCACACGATTCCGCCGCATGTGGTCAACTATCGGGCCAACTTGTGGGCACTGCATCATCACAAGGCGATGGGCATCATTTCGGTGGCTTCGGTCGGCGGTATCCGGGCCGACCTGCAACCGGGCGACATCGTCATTCCCGACCAGATCATCGACTACACCTGGGGACGCAAAGCCACCTTTTTCGATGGCAATGGATCGCCAGTGACCCACGTCGATTTTACCGAACCCTACGACCATGAGCTGCGCTGCCGGGTGCGCGCGGCCGGCGAGGCACTCGGCATCGCAATGAAGGATGGCGGCGTCTATGCGGCGACACAGGGGCCGCGTCTTGAAACCGCCGCCGAAATCAACCGCCTCGAGCGCGACGGCTGCGACCTGGTCGGCATGACCGGGATGCCTGAGGCAATTCTCGCCCGCGAGATGGGGGTGCCCTATGCTGCCATCAGCGTCGTCGCCAACCACGCGGCAGGGCGCGGCAGCAGCGCCAATGGCATCCACTTCGAGAGCCTCGAACATGTGCTCCGGGATGCCATGGGCCGTGTGCGGGTGGTGATCGAAAAACTCGTCAGTTGCCAGACTGATTGCCCGCCAGGCGGGCATCAAGCTTAGACTTTCAGGCGCTCCATCAGGTCGGTTTCGAGCTGGATGCGGCGCCTGCTATTGGCTAGGTCGCCGCCACTGATCAGGAAGACGTCCTCCGCCCGCTCGCCGAGCGTGGAAATCTTGGCCGTATGCAGGTTGGCCCCGTGTTCGGCGATGGTATTGGCCACGGTGTAGAGAAGTCCCGGGCGGTCGGCGGCGGTCAGGGTCAGAATAAAGTGGGTACCCTTGTCGTCGGGCTGGATATCGGCCTCGGCCTTGATCGGAAAATGTTTCACCTGGCGCGAAAGGCGGCCGGATGAGGGGGCTTCCGGCGGTGTCTGGCGGGCCAGCCGGTCGGTCAGTTCATGCTCGATGTAGGCGATCATGTCACGGTCGTTGTCGTGCTGGGCGACATTGAGCACGACGAAGCTGTCCAGCGCATAGCCGTGTGTCGTCGTGTGAATCTTGGCGTCGACGATGCTGTAGCCGGCGCGCGCGAAAAAGCCGACGACGCGGGCGAACAGGTCCGGTTGATCCTTGGTGTAGACCATGACCTGCAGCCCTTCGCCTTCCTGGTGGAGGCGGGCACGGACGACTGGCTGGTCGTTGAATATGCGGTAATGCAGGGAGCGGGTGTGCCAGGCAATTTCTTCCGCCGAATGGCGCAGGAAGTAGAACAGTATCCAGTTGTTTCCAGAGCCGCTCGTGCACCGTTTCGGGCAGTGCAAAGTAGCGTAGCAGGCGCATGGCTTCTTCCTGCCGCTCGGCGATGATGCCGTGCGGCGCCGGCGGGGTGTCCTGGCTGAGGTGCTCGAGCGTCAGGTAGTAGAGGTCGGCCAGCAGTTTGCCCTTCCACTGATTCCAGACCTTCGGGCTGGTGCCGCGGATGTCGGCGTGGGTCAGCAGGTAGAGGGCGGTCAGGTGACGTGCATCGCCGACCAGTCTGCTGAACGCGGCGATCACGTCGGGATCGGAAAGATCTTCCTTCTGCGCGACCTGGGACATGACCAGGTGCCGGCGAACGAGCCAGACGACCAGTGCGGTGTCTTCGCTGGAAAAGCCGTGCTTTTCGCAGAAGACCTGGGCGTCAACGGTGCCGAGTTCCGAGTGGTCGCCGCCGCGGCCCTTGGCGATGTCATGGAAGAGCGCCGCGACGTAGAGCAGCCATGGGCGATCAAACCCGGCGACGACTCGTGAGCAGAGCGGATATTCATGCGCGAACTCGGTCATCGTGAAGCGCCGGATGTTGCGCAGAACCTGCAGAATATGCTGGTCGACCGTATAGACATGAAACAGGTCGTGCTGCATCTGCCCGACGATGCGACCGAAGGCCGGCAGATAGGCGCCGAGGATGTCGAGCTGATTCATGCGGCGGAACTCGTGTATCACGCCACGGTTGCCCTGCAGCAGCTTGACGAAAGCGGCGCGGTGCGCGGGTTTTGCACGATACGCCGGCGTGATGAGTTCGCGCGCTCGCCACAGGGCGCGCAGGGTGCGGGCCGTCATGCCATGCAGATCGGAGTTTTCCTGCATGACCAGGAAACTGTCGAGAATCAGTGCCGGGTTGAGGTTGAAGGCGTTTTCGTCACGCACGTCGAGCAGGCCGCCGACCGACTGGAAATTGGCATCTATCGGTTGCGGAAACTGTTCGTTTTCGGGTGCCAGGGCCGCCCCGATGTTCTGCATCAGGATCGTGTTGGTCAACGTGATGGCCTTGGCATTGCGGTAGTAGCCCTGCATCAGACGCTCGGAAGCACGCTTGGCCGGGGTTGATTCCAAGCCGTACTGGGCGGCCAGCGTGTTCTGGTAATCGAACAGCAGGCGGTCCTCACGGCGTCCGACCATCAGGTGCAGGCGGATGCGCAGGTGGCGCAGATAATCCTCGCAGCGCTCCACGTGCCTGAGTTCCTCGCTGGTCAGAAAGCCATTCTTCTCGAGATCGGCCCAGGTTGTCCCGAAGCCGGCGGCGCGTGCCACCCAGAAGATGACCTGGAGATCGCGCAGGCCGCCCGGCGCTTCCTTGAAGTTGGGTTCCAGGCTGTAGGGTGTTTCGTTGAAACGCAGGTGCCGTTCCTGTTGTTCGAAGCGCTTGCGCTCGTAGAACAGCAGCGGATCGAGGTTGCCGCGCAGGCGCTTCTGGAAGGTGGCGAACAGGTTCTCGCTGCCAGTCAGCAAGCGGGCCTCGACCAGGGCGGTCTGCACCGAGATGTCGCCAGCGGCCTCGTCGAGGCAATCCTGAACCGTGCGAACGCTGTGACCGATTTCGAGACCGATGTCCCAGAAATGGCCAACCAGCCGCTCCAGTCGCTCCTGCAGCGCGGCGTCGGGTTCATGCGGCAGAAGAATCAGGAGGTCGATGTCGGAGGCAGGATAAAGCTCGCCGCGTCCGTAGCCGCCGACCGCGGCGAGCGTCAGCGTGGCCGGGAAATCGAGGCCGGTCCACAAGCGGGTGAGGATGTCATCAACCTGCTGGCAGCGGGTCCGGAGCAGGCTTTGTGCGTCGTTGGTCAGCGCATAGGATTCGCGCAGGGCCTGTTGCCCGGCCTTGACTTCGCTGCGCAGGGCAGCAAGGTCAACGCTCATCAGGCTATCCAGTCAGGCTTGGGTCGGCATCCGGCCGACAGCGTCAGGACTTCGTAGCCGGTAGCGGTGACCAGCACCGTGTGTTCCCATTGCGCGGAAAGGCTGTGGTCCTTGGTGACGATGGTCCAGCCGTCCGCCATTTCGCGGATGGCGGCCTTGCCGGCGTTGATCATCGGTTCGATGGTGAAGATCATGCCGGGCTCCATCCGCGCGCCAGTGCCGGCCTTGCCGTAGTGGGTCACCTGCGGATCTTCGTGGAACTTGCTGCCAATCCCGTGACCGCAGAACTCGCGGACCACCGAGTAGCCGTTCTTTTCCGCGTGCTTCTGGATGATGGCGCCGATGTCGCCGATATGACCACCGGGGCGCACCACGGAGATACCGAGCCAGAGGCACTCGAAGGTGATCTCGCAGAGCCGTTTTGCCTGTATCGAGGTCTCGCCGATCAGGTACATCCGGCTGGTGTCGCCGTGGTACCCGTCCTTGATCGGGGTGACATCGAGGTTGATGATGTCGCCGCTTTTCAGCACGCGATCCCCCGGCACGCCGTGGCAGACCTGATGATTGACCGAGGTGCAGATGGACTTTGGATAGGGGTTGTAGCCGGAAGGCGCGTAATTGAGCGGCGCGGAAACGGCTCCCTGTACATTGACCGTATAGTCGTGGCAGAGGCGGTCGAGTTCGTTGGTGGTGACGCCGGCCTTGACGAAGGGCTCGATGTAGTCGAGAACTTCCGAGGCGAGGCGACCGGCGACGCGCATTTTCTCGATTTCTTCGGGCGTCTTGATGGAAATGCTCATGAATGGGGGAGGGCTGAACGGTTGGGGAGGGGGCAAGGATAAAGGATTCGAACTCTTTCTCAAAGCCACTGGCGGTGCGGGTGGCATAATCCGGGGTCTGTGAATTCAAGTTGGGAAACGATGAGTATTCTTCTACTCGGCAAGGACGGTCAGGTCGGCTGGCAGCTTCAGCGCTCGCTGGCCCCCCACGGCGAGATTATCGCCTGCGGCCGTTCCGAATGTAATCTGACCGATTTCGATCAATTGCGTTCGCTGGTCAGGCGGATCCGGCCCGCGGTTATCGTCAACGCCGCGGCCTACACGGCGGTGGATCGCGCCGAAACCGAACCCGAACTGGCGATGCGGATCAATGGCGAGGCGCCGGGTGTGCTGGCGGAAGAGGCGGCAAAGCTGGGGGCGCTACTGATTCATTACTCGACCGATTACGTGTTCGATGGCAACAAGGCCGAGCCTTATCTCGAGAGCGATCCGACCGGGCCGCGCAGCGTCTATGGCCGGACCAAACTGGCCGGCGAAGAGGCAATCCGGGCCGCTGGTTGCAATTCCGTCATCTTCAGGACGAGTTGGGTATTCGGGGCGCGCGGCGGAAATTTCGTCAAGACCATCCTGCGCTTGGCGCGCGAGAAGGAAGCGCTGAATGTGGTCGGCGACCAGATCGGCTCGCCGACGCCGGCAGCGCTGATCGCGACCGTCACCGGCGTCGCGCTTGCCATGCTGCGTCAGGGCAGGGAGATGAACCGCGAGAAACAGCGGCTCTACCACCTCTGTTGCGGTCGACCGGTCAGTTGGCACGAATTTGCCTGCACCATCGTCGAACTGGCCGGCGCGATGCCAGGCTTCGATCTGCGACTGACCCCCGAGGCGATTCGGGCCATTCCGAGCAGCGAATATCCGACTGCCGCTGTGCGCCCGTTGAATTCCCGCCTCGACTGTGCGCGTCTGGAAAGCGATTTCGGTTTGCGGATGCCAGACTGGCATCCGTATCTGGCGCGCATGCTGCAATTGCTTTCATTGAAACAGAACGGCTATTGAGCTTTATTTGCAGGCCTTGACGATGCTATACTTCAAAAGTTTTTCCGAGTCCAAAGGCTCGAAAAAACGGTTGCGCATGTGATGTGTGCAATCAATCCACACATCCGCTGATTAAGGGTGTCTGCCAGAATTCAAGAATGGCGGGCGTTTCAGGCGGATGGCGGTTCAACCCTTAAAGGAGTTTTTGTATGTCCGTAACCATGCGTCAAATGCTGGAGGCCGGTGTTCACTTCGGTCACCAAACCCGTTTCTGGTCCCCCAAGATGGCGCCGTACATCTTCGGCGCCCGCAACAAGATTCACATCGTCAACCTTGAACAGACACTGGCCAAGTACAACGAAGCCATGGCTTTCGTGAAGAAGTTGTCCGCCAAGCGTGGCAATATTCTGTTTGTCGGCACCAAGCGTCAAGCCCGCGAAATCATCGCCGAAGAAGCACAACGCGCCGGCGCCCCGTTCGTTGACCAGCGCTGGCTGGGCGGCATGCTGACCAACTTCAAGACGGTCAAGACCTCGATCAAGCGCCTCAAGGAAATGGAACTGGCGGTCGAAGCCGGCGATCTCGAGCGCATGCCCAAGAAGGAAGCGCTGACCTTCCGTCGCGAACTTGAAAAGCTGCAGAAATCCATCGGTGGCATCAAGGATATGACCAGCGTGCCGGACGCCATCTTCGTCATCGACGTCGGTTATCACAAGATTTCGATTACCGAAGCCGGCAAGCTGGGTATTCCGATCATCGGCGTGGTCGATACCAACCACTCCCCGGAAGGCGTCAATTACGTCATTCCCGGCAATGACGACTCTTCCCGCGCCATCCAGTTGTACGCCCGCGGTGTGGCCGATGCCATCCTCGAAGGCCGTAGCCAGGTCATTCAGGAAATCGTCGATGCAGGCGGTGACGACGAGTTCGTCGAAGTGCAGGAAGCTGCGGAATAAGGTTGCAAGGGCGGGGCTTCGCGCTCCGCCTGTTTGAAAAGCTCAGGAGAATAAAGTATGGCGGCAATTACCGCGGGCATGGTCGCAGAACTGCGTGGCAAGACCGACGCGCCCATGATGGAATGCAAGAAAGCACTGACCGAAGCCGATGGCGACATGACCAAGGCCGAGGAAATCCTTCGCGTCAAGCTTGGCAACAAGGCAAGCAAGGCGGCCTCCCGCATTGCAGCGGAAGGCGTGGTAGGTCTGCATATTTCCGGCGACGGCAAGCTCGGTTCGATGATCGAAGTGAACAGTGAAACCGATTTCGTCGCCAAGAACGACGAATTCCTCGCCCTGTCGAAAGGTTGCGCCGAACTGGTGGCAACGAAGAATCCGGCTGACGTCGCTGCGCTGTCCGCGCTGCCGATGGGCGAGGGTACGGTGGAATCCACCCGTTCCGCACTGGTTGGCAAGATCGGCGAAAACATGACGATCCGCCGCTTTGTGCGCATCGAAGCCAAGGGCAGGCTGACGTCCTACGTTCATGGCGGTTCCAAGATCGGCGTCGTGATCGATGTCATCGGCGGCGATGAGCAGCTGGGCAAGGATCTGGCGATGCACGTCGCTGCCTCCAAGCCGAAATCGCTGGATTCCTCCGGTGTATCCCCGGAACTGCTGGATACCGAGCGCCGCATTGCCATCGAAAAGGCGCGCGAAGCCGGCAAGCCGGAAGCGATGCTGGAAAAGATCGCCGAAGGTACCGTCCAGAAGTACCTGAAGGACGTGACACTGCTCGGTCAGGTGTTCGTCAAGGCTGCAGATGGCAAGCAGACCATCGAGCAGTTGCTGAAAGCCAATGGCGCTTCAGTCGGTGGTTTCTCGCTGTTCGTGGTCGGCGAAGGCATCGAGAAGAGGGTCGATGATTTCGCCGCCGAAGTGGCTGCCCAAGCGGCCGCTGCTGCCGCCAAGAAGTAATTTGCAAGGAAACGCCATGACCACGCCCAGGTATAAACGCATCCTCCTCAAGCTCTCCGGCGAGGCCCTGATGGGCAACGACGCCTACGGCATCAACCCGCAGACCATCGCGGGGATCGTCGGAGAGATCAAGGCGGTTGCCGACCTGGGCGTGGAGATCGGCGTCGTGATCGGCGGCGGCAACATCTTCCGCGGTGATGGCCGGCACGGCTACCGGGATGGATCGCGCCACTGCGGATTACATGGGCATGCTGGCCACGGTGATGAACGCCATGGCGCTGTCCGACGCCATTCCGTCAGGCGGGCCTGAATGCCCGGGTGCAGTCGGCACTGAATATCGAGCAGGTGGTCGAGCCGTATATTCGCGGCAAGGCGATCCGCTACCTGGAAGAAGGCAAGATCGTGATTTTCGGCGCCGGTACCGGCAACCCGTTCTTCACCACCGATACCGCCGCTGCGCTGCGCGGGTCGGAAATCGGCGCGGAAATCGTGCTCAAGGCGACCAAGGTGGATGGCATCTACACCGCCGACCCCAAGAAGGATCCAGCCGCGACCCGCTTCGACAAGATCAGCTTCAACGAGGCGATTGCCAGGAACCTTGAGGTCATGGATGCCACGGCATTCGCGCTGTGCCGCGACCAGAAATTGCCGATCAACGTGTTCTCGATCTTCAAGGCCGGTGCGCTGAAGCGCGTGGTCTGCGGCGAGGATGAAGGCACGTTGGTCTATTGCTGAGGGAGAAGAAATGATTCCGGAACTCAAGAAAACAGCCGAAAGCAAGATGCACAAGTCACTGGAGGCGCTCAAAAGCGACCTGCAGAAAGTGCGTACCGGCCGCGCCCATACCGGCATCCTGGATCATGTTCAGGTCGATTACTACGGCTCGATGGTGCCGGTCAATCAGGTTGCCAATATTACCTTGGTCGATGCCCGGACCATTGGCGTGCAGCCATGGGAAAAGAACATGGCGCAAAAGATCGAAAAAGCCATTCGCGACTCCGATCTTGGCCTTAATCCTGCTTCCCAGGGCGAACTGATCCGCGTACCGATGCCGGCGCTGACCGAAGAGCGGCGCAAGGAAATGATCAAGGTCGTCAAGAACGAAGGCGAAGGCGCCAAGGTGGCGATTCGCAATCTGCGTCGCGATGCCATCGCCCACCTGAAGGAAGCGCAGAAGAAGCACGAGATTTCCGAGGACGATGAGCGCAAGGCGCAGGATGACGTCCAGAAGCTGACCGATCGCTACGTTGCCGAAGTCGACAAGATGCTCGCCCACAAAGAGGCCGAGCTGATGCAGGTTTGAGCGCAGTTTCAAGCTGATCGCTGGCCGCATGGCGTTTTTTACCAGTTCGACGAGACAGGTTCCCACGGCGGCAGCCGTACCCCGGCACGTCGCGATCATTCTGGATGGCAACGGCCGCTGGGCCAGGAAGCGCTTCATGCCCCGCTTTTCGGGCCATGTCAGAGGCGTTGAAATGGTGCGCGAAACCGTGCGCTCCTGTCTCGAGCGCGGTGTTGAATATCTGACGCTGTTTGCCTTCAGTTCCGAAAACTGGCGACGTCCCCAGGAGGAAGTCAGCCTCCTGATGCAATTGTTCGTCAAGGCGCTTGAGCAGCAAATCGACAAGTTGGACCAGAATGGTGTCCGCTTGCGCATCATCGGCGATCTCTCGCGTTTCGATGCCCGGTTGCAGGAGCTGATTCGCGCTGCGGAAGAGCGTACTGCCGCGAATTCGCGTCTGCAACTGACCATCGCGGCGAACTACGGCGGTCGCTGGGACATCATGCAGGCGGTCAACGCGATGCTGGTCGCCCAGCCGGAAAAACGGTCCGGGTGGGTCGAGGCTGATCTCGAGCCTTTCCTGTCCATGCCGTTCGCGCCCGAGCCTGATCTGTTCATCCGCACTGGCGGCGAAGAGCGCATCAGCAACTTCCTGCTCTGGCAACTTGCCTACACCGAGCTCTATTTCACCGGAACCCTGTGGCCGGAATTCGATCGCGCCGAGTTCGATCTGGCGATTGCCTCCTACCAGAAACGCGAGCGACGCTTTGGGCGGACCAGCGAGCAACTGGTCGGTGATGCCAATGCTTAAGACCCGCGTCATCACTGCCCTGATTCTGCTGGCGCTGGTTCTGCCCAGCCTGTTTTTCTTGCCCCAGGCTTACTGGGCATTGCTCGTGGCCCTGTTCATCGGGGTCGCTGCCTGGGAGTGGGGCGGCTTGCTCGGTCTTGGGCAAAGCGGACGACTTGCCCTTGGCGTGGCCATGGCTGGTTTGTGCTCCGCGGTTTCCTTGCTGGCGCCGGCCGCAATCGGTGTCACTTCCAGTGCCGGGCTGGCCGCGTCCTGGGTAATCGCAGCCTACGTCGTCGCGGCAGCCTTCTGGTGTGTTGCGGTTCCGCTCTGGCTGAGATCGCAATGGCGACTTCCACGCGGCCTGCCTGGCCTGATCGTCGGCCTGGTAGTTCTCTTTCCGGCCTGGCTGGCCCTGGTTCAGTTGCGGGTGGCCGGACCAGGCGTTCTGCTGGCGATTCTGGCGATTGTCTGGATGGCCGACGTAGCCGCCTATTTTTCTGGCAAGCGCTTCGGCAAGCACAAGCTCGCACCTTCGATCAGCCCCGGCAAGACTTGGGAAGGCGCGATCGGCGGCGGCATTGGCGTCGTCCTTTACGGGATCGCGCTGCGCCTTGGTTTTGCCTTCGAACCGGTCGGCTTGCCCTTGTGGGTGCTTGGCCTGCTGGCGGTGACGGCGATCAGCATCATGGGTGATCTTTACGAATCGATGCTCAAGCGTCAGGCGGGGATCAAGGACAGCAGCAATGTGCTGCCCGGCCACGGCGGCGTACTCGACCGCATCGACAGCCTGACCTCGACGCTGCCCGTGGTCGCGCTTCTCTGGCTGCTTGTCCAGCGGGGGCAAGGGTGAAGCGCGAGAAGGTCACGATTCTTGGCGCTACCGGATCGATCGGGGTCAATACACTCGACGTCATTCGCCGCCATCCGGATCGCTACAGGATATTTGCGCTGTGCGCACACACCCAGATCGACAAACTGTTCGAACAGGTCCGCGAGTTCGCGCCGGAATTTGCCGTGGTGCGTGATGCGGCGCTGGCCGATGAACTCGGGTCGCGCTGCCGCAATGCCGGGCTGTCCACCGCGGTGCGGCACGGCATGGAGGCGCTGGTCGAGATGGCGGCTCACCCCGATGTCGACACGGTGATGGCAGCCATCGTCGGCGCGGCGGGACTGGAGCCGACACTGGCGGCGGCCAAGGCAGGAAAGAAAATCCTGCTGGCCAACAAGGAAGTGCTGGTCATGGCCGGTGAACTGTTCATGCACGCAGTGCGCGAGCATGGTGCGGTTCTGCTACCCGTTGACAGCGAACATAACGCAATATTTCAATCACTTCCGACAGATTTCTCACGTGGTTTATCAGCATGTGGCGTACGCCGTATTCTGCTTACTGCCTCGGGCGGACCTTTCCGCACGACGCCGCGTGCAGCCTTGGCCGACGTGACGCCGGAGGCCGCCTGCGCCCATCCGAACTGGGTCATGGGTCCCAAAATTTCGGTTGATTCGGCCTCGATGATGAACAAGGGGCTCGAGGTGATCGAGGCGTACTGGTTGTTTGCCTGTACGCCCGAGCAGATCCAGGTCGTCGTTCATCCGCAGAGCGTCATTCATTCACTGGTGGAATACACGGACGGTTCGGTTCTCGCCCAACTCGGCAACCCCGATATGCGGACGCCGATCGCCTATGCGCTGGCCTATCCGGAGCGTATCGATGCCGGCGTGCCGTCGCTCGACCTGTTCCAGATCGCCCGGCTTGATTTCGAGGCGCCCGATTTCGAGCGCTTTCCCTGCCTGCAACTGGCCTATGCGGCGTTGCGCGCGGGCGGAACGGCGCCGGCCATTCTCAACGCGGCCAACGAAATCGCTGTCGCAGCCTTTCTCGACCGGCGATTGTCTTTCCTCGGCATCCCGCAACTGATCGAATCGACCCTGGCCGCCCTCCCGGCGGGTCCCGAGGGCAGTCTTGCCGATGTGCTGATGGCTGACGCCGAGGCGCGTCGTATCGCATCTTCCCTGCTCAGCGAAATTGTTCCCGCGTGAGCGAAATTCCGTTCTACCTCGCAGCGTTTCTTTTCGTTCTCGGTGTCCTCATTGTCGTCCATGAGTTCGGGCACTACCTTGCGGCCCGCTATTGCGGAGTCCGGGTGCTCCGCTTCTCGGTCGGGTTCGGACGCACGCTCTGGCAACGCCGCCTCGGCAAGGATGGAACCGAGTGGGCGATCGGCATTTTCCCGCTGGGCGGTTACGTCAAGATGCTCGATGAGCGCGAGGGCGAGGTCGCTCCCGAAGAGCGCGAGCGTGCCTTCAATCGGCAGTCGGTGGGCAAGCGCAGCCTGATCGTCGCGGCGGGGCCGGCCGCCAATTTCGTTCTGGCGATTGTCTTGTATTGGGCCGTGTTCATGCTTGGCAGCGACGAATTACGGCCGATTCTTGGAACGCCGCCCGCTGCCTCGCCCGCCGCCAGTGCCGGTATCGTCAACGGCGAACAGGTCAGGGCAGTCGATGGCGAACCCGTGGCAACCTGGAATGACTTGCGGTGGATGCTGTTGCACAAGGCCGTCGCCCAGGAAAGCACCGAGCTTGAAGTCATCAACGAGCAGCGCGAGATCGCGCTTCGCCGTCTGCCCCTGGCGGCAGCCGGAGAGCAAGGCTGGGAAGGCGACGCCCTGGAACGCCTGGGAATCCGCTTCTTCCGCCCCGATATTCCGCCGCTGGTTGGCAAAGTGATGGCAGGCAGCCCCGGAGAAAGTGCGGGGATCCGCCAGGGCGACGAGATCTTCTCGATTGATGGGGTGGCGGTCCATAACTGGCATGAGTTCGTGTTGCTGGTTCGGGAGGCCGCTGAACGTCCCTTGCGGGTCGAATTGCTGCGCGGCGGCCAGACTGTTGCGGTCAACGTCGTTCCGGAGGCGATTTCCGAGCGTGGAAAGCGGATCGGCAGAATCGGGGTGGCTGTTGCCGAGAGTCGCGATTCCAGCCGCGAAGTCAGAATATTCGTGCGCTACGGCTTTTTCGCGGCTGGAGCCAAGGCCGTTGCGGAAACCTGGGACAAGTCGGTGTTCAGCTTGGCCATGCTCGGCAAGATGCTGACCGGCGAGGTTTCCTGGCGCAACCTGTCGGGGCCGGTGACGATTGCCGACTATGCCGGTCAGTCGGCACGGCTTGGCATCGATTACTACCTCAGGTTCATGGCCCTGGTCAGCATCAGCCTCGGTGTGCTGAATCTGCTGCCCATCCCGGTTCTGGATGGAGGCCATTTGATGTATCATATGATTGAAGTCGTCAGGCGTCGGCCCCTTTCCGAGCGGGCCATGGAGATTTCCCAACAAGTGGGGCTTTCCATTCTTTTCGTTCTGATGGCTTTCGCCTTTTTTAATGACATGAACCGCCTGTTTTCCGGCTGAAAAATGAAGAAATCCCTTCTCTCCGTCCTGGTTGCCGGACTCTTTGCGCTCCCCGCGCTGGCATTCGAACCCTTTACTGTGAAAGACATCCGCGTCGAGGGTATTCAGCGTACCGAGGCGGGAACGGTGTTTGGTTACCTCCCGGTCAAGGTCGGCGAGACGCTGACCGACGAAAAAGCGGCGGCGTCGATCAAGGCCCTCTTTGCCACCGGCTTCTTCAAGGACGTGCGGATCGAAGTCGACGGTGGCGTCATGGTGGTCGTGGTGCAGGAGCGTCCGGCCATTGCGCAGATCGATTTCGTCGGGATGAAGGAATTCGAGAAGGACGTGATCATCAAGGCGCTCAAGGAAATCGGCATTGCCGATGGCCGCATCTTCGACCGCGCGCTGCTTGACAAGGCCGAACAGGAACTCAAGCGCCAGTATCTGACGAAGGGCAAGTACGGCGTTGAAATCACGACGACGGTAACGCCGCTCGAGCGCAACCGCGTCGGCATCAATTTCAACATCGAAGAGGGTGCGGCCGCCAAGATCCGACAGATCAACATTATCGGCGCCAAGGATTTCACGGAAAAGGATTTGGTCAGCCAGTTCCAGTTGACCACGCCGGGCTGGATCACCTGGTACACCAAGAATGACCAGTATTCCAGACAGAAACTCTCGGCTGACCTTGAGAAGCTCAAGTCCTTCTACATGAACCGCGGTTATCTGGAGTTTGCCGTCGAGTCGACGCAGGTTTCGATTTCGCCGGACAAGCAGGATGTCTTCATCACCGTCAATATCAATGAAGGCGCGCGCTATCAGGTTTCGTCGGTCAAGCTGGCAGGTGATTTCACGATCAGCGAGGAAGAACTCGCCAAGCTGGTTGTCGTCAAGCCGGGCGATGTCTTTTCGCGCGAAAAGCTCAACGAATCGAACAAAGCCATCAGCGATCGTCTCGGCAAGGAGGGTTATGCCTTTGCCAACGTCAATGCGGCGCCGGAAGTGGACAAGGAAAAGCGCCAGGTCGCCTTCACCATCTTTGTTGACCCCGGCAAACGGGTCTATGTCCGGCGCATCAACGTCGCCGGCAATACGCGGACGCGCGACGAAGTCATTCGTCGCGAGCTTCGCCAGATGGAGGGTGGCTGGTACGACGCCGAGCGGGTTACCGCATCCAAGGTGCGCCTCGATCGCCTCGGCTATTTTTCCGAAGTGACGGTCGAGACACCGGCGGTCCAGGGGACAAGCGATCAACTGGACGTCAATCTCACTGTCGTCGAGAAGCCGACCGGCAACCTGATGCTTGGTGTTGGCCTGTCGAGTACGGAAGGTATCGTGCTGTCCGGTTCGATCGCCCAGAACAATTTCCTGGGTAGCGGCAACAACGTCGCGATCGCCGTCAATTCGGGCAAGATCAACCAGCTCTATTCGTTCTCCTACACCAATCCGTATTTCACGGTGGACGGGATCAGCCAGGGTTTTGACCTCTACCATCGCAATGTGGACACGACCGTGTCGACAACTTCAGTTACTCCGTACAAGTCATCATCGAACGGTGCCGTGGCCCGTTTCGGTTTCCCGATTGGTGAAAAGCAGTCGTTGAGTTTCGGTCTTGGCGTTGACCAGACCAAAATTACCGCTTTCAGGGGCAGCTCTTCGCCACAGACGATCAAGTTTGTCGAGCAAAACGGCGGTGACCCGCTTTCATCAGAGCCCACCACCACCAATATGACCATTCCCGTCACCGCTAACTGGGTCAGCGATGGCAAGGACAGTTTTCTGTTCCCGACCACCGGCTGGTACCAGAAGGCCAGTCTGGAAGTGGCGGTTCCCGGCGGTGACCTGACCTTCTACAGGGCTTCGTACCAGTTGCAGCGCTACTTTGCCATGTCCAAGGCGTTTACCTTGATGCTGAACGGCGAAGTCGGGTATGCCAACAGTTATGGCGATACCGTGGCCCTGCCGTTCTACAAGAACTTCTATGCCGGCGGCGTGAACACCGTCCGCGGTTTCAAGGCGGGCAGCCTGGGGCCGCAGGACATCTACGGCAACGCGCTCGGCGGCAATGAGCGCTTCATCGGGCAGGCCGAATTGCTGTGGGGCGTTCCGGGCATGGAAAAGAATATCCGTCTCGGCTATTTCGTCGACGTCGGTCAGGTTTGGGCAAGTGGCGGCACTTCGGCGGGCGTGCCTGGCATCGATGACAGTTTGCGTTATTCTACCGGCCTGTCCTTTGCATGGGTCTCACCGGTCGGTCCGCTCAAGTTCAGTTATGCCTATCCGATCAACAAGCAGGATCATGACAAGACCGAATACTTCCAGTTTCAGCTCGGTACAAACTTTTAATTCAGGAGTGACATGTTGAAAGCTAAGTCCTTTGTTCTGGCATCGTTGATGTCCGCCCTGTTGTTCGTTGCCGGTGAGGCGGCGGCCGAACTGAAGGTTGGCTACGTCAATACGCAACGCATTTTCCGTGATGCTCCGGCGGCCCAGAAGGCCGGCAAGAAGCTCGAAGGCGAGTT
The DNA here is from genome assembly GCA_963727115.1 of uncultured beta proteobacterium. Taxonomy (GTDB): domain Bacteria; phylum Pseudomonadota; class Gammaproteobacteria; order Burkholderiales; family Rhodocyclaceae; genus Azonexus. The sequence goes on from CAVSFS010000008.1 coordinate 143,759, forward strand.
CGCCAAGCGCGATCAGGACCTGCAGGCCATGGCCAAGCAAATCCAGGCCTTGCAGACGAGTCTGGAGAAAAATTCGGTGACGATGGCGGAAACCGAGCGCCGTGCCAAGGAAAAGGAATTCGCTGAAACTTCCCGCGAGTTCCAGCGCCGGCAGCGTGAGTTCCGCGAAGACCTGAACCTGCGTCAGAACGAGGAAAACGCCGCGGTGATCGAAAAAGCCAACAAGGCGATCAAGCAGATCGCTGAGACCGACAAGTTCGACCTCATCCTGCAGGACGTGGTCTGGGTCAGCCCCAGACTCGATATTACCGATCGCGTGATCAAGGCGCTCGCCGAAGGCAAGTAATGACGCAGCCGGGGGGGGTACAGTTTACGCTCTCCGAAATCGCCGCCCGCTTGGGCGGCGATGTGCTTGGCGATGGGCAAACGCTCATTCAGCGCCTTGCGACCCTGGCCTCCGCTGGCGCCGGGGATATTACCTTCCTTGCCAACCGCAAATACAAGTCGCAACTTCAGTCCACGCAAGCCGCTGCCGTCATCCTGGCGCCCGATGTCGCCGACGCATTCTCCGGGCCGCGGATTGTCACGGCAAACCCGTACGCCTATTACGCCCGTGTCGCGGCGCTTCTCAATCCGGCCAGCGCCGGCTTCAGCGACGTGCACCCCTCGGCAGTGGTCGCCTCACCGGTGCCGGCCAGTGCCGCCATCGGCCCGCATGTCAGCATCGGGCGGCGCGTCAGTCTGGGCGAGGGTGTTGTCATTCACGCCGGGTGCAGTGTCGGAGACGATGTAAGTATCGGCGAAAGCAGCGTCCTCTATCCGCAGGTCACGATTTATCATGGCTGCCGCGTCGGCAAGCGTGCCATCCTGCATTCGGGTGCGGTGATCGGCGCCGACGGCTTCGGTTTTGCGCCGGAAGGAAAATACTGGATCAAGATTCCGCAGATCGGCGGCGTCACCATCGGCGACGACGTCGAAATTGGCGCCAATACGACAGTTGACCGCGGCGCACTGGACGATACCGTGATCGGTGACGGTTGCAAGATCGATAACCTCGTGCAGATCGCCCACAATTGCAGCGTCGGGGCGAACAGCGTGCTGGCCGGCTGTGCCGGCCTTGCCGGCAGCGTGACGCTCGGCGAGCAGTGCATCGTGGGCGGTGGCGGCATGGTCTCCGGCCATGTGACCCTGGCGCCAGGGACGACGCTTTCGGGGGGGTCGCTGGTCATGAAAAGCATTACCCGGGCGGGGCGCTATACCAGCGTATTCCCGCTCGACACGCACGACGAATGGCTGCACAACGCTTCGCATATCCGCCGCCTCTCGCGTCTCGCGGAGCGTATTTCAGAACTTGAGAAAAAACTTAAACAAATACAAATAGAGGATTGATTAAATGGATATCATGGAAGTTCTTGAGCATCTCCCGCAGCGTTATCCTTTCCTGCTGGTTGACCGTGTCGTCGCCATCGAACCGGGCAAGTCGATCCATGCCTACAAGAACGTCAGCATCAACGAGCCGCATTTCGTCGGCCATTTTCCGGGCTATCCGGTGATGCCTGGCGTGCTGATCATGGAAGCGCTGGCTCAGGCGGCGGGTATCCTTGCTTTCAAGACCGCCGGCGAGAAGCCCACCCCGAACAGTCTCTTCTTCTTCGCCGGCATCGACGAAGCGCGCTTCAAGAAGCCGGTCGTGCCGGGCGACCAGTTGCACCTGCATGTCGAGATCGAGCGCCACATGCGCGGGGTCTGGAAATTCAAGGCCGAGGCCCGCGTCGATGGGCAACTGGTGGCCGAGGCGCGACTGATGTCGGCCAAACGGGATATCTGACATGATCCACCCGACAGCCATTGTCGATCCAGGCGCCCGAATCGGCGCGAAAGTCGAGATCGGCCCTTATTCGATCATCGGTCCGGATGTCGAGATCGGCGACAACACCGAGATCGGTTCGCACGTGGTGCTCAAGGGCCACACCCGCATCGGCCGCGAAAACCGTATTTTCCAGTTCTGTTCGCTGGGCGAGATTCCGCAGGACAAGAAATACGCCGGCGAGCCGACACGGCTGGAAATTGGCGACCGCAACACGATCCGCGAATTCTGTACCTTCAACCTGGGTACCGTTCAGGGCGGCGGTGTGACCAGCATCGGCGACGACAACTGGTTCATGGCCTACGCGCACATCGCGCATGACTGCCACGTCGGCAACAAGACCATCTTCGCCAACGGCGCCTCGCTGGCCGGGCATGTCACGGTCGATGACTGGGTTATTTTCGGTGGTTTCACCGGCGTGCACCAGTTCTGCCGGATCGGTGCACACGTGATTACCGCCGCCTCATCCCTCGTTCTCCAGGACGTGCCGCCCTATCTGATGGTGGCAGGCAACACCGCGCAGCCCTACGGCATCCACGTCGAAGGCCTCAAGCGTCGAGGTTTTACCAGCGCGGCAATTACCGAACTGAAGCGCGCCTACCGCACGCTCTACAAGTCCGGACTGCTGCTTGAGGAAGCCAAGATGCAACTGGCCGAGCAGGCGAGGACGGCGCCTGATGTCCAGCGCATGGTTGATTTCCTGGCGTCTTCAAAGCGCGGCATTATCCGCTGATGGGCAATGTGGTCCGGATTGCCGTGGTGGCGGGAGAGGCCTCCGGGGATCTCCTTGCCAGTCTGCTGATCGGCGCGCTGAAGAAAAAACTGCCGGATGCCGTTTTTTATGGCATCGGTGGCCCCCGGATGCAGGCGCAGGGTTTCGATGCCTGGTGGCCGATCGACAAGCTGGCGGTCATGGGCTACATCGATGCCCTGAAAAATTTTCGCGAAATTTACGGTATCCGGCGCCAGTTGAAGATGCGCCTGCTCGATATGCGCCCGGACATCTTCATCGGCGTCGACGCCCCCGATTTCAATCTTGGCCTCGAAATCGAACTCAAGGCAGCTGGAATCACGACCATACACTATGTCAGTCCGTCGATCTGGGCTTGGCGCAGCGGGCGGATCAAGAAGATCGGACGGGCCGTCAATCGAGTTTTAGCACTTTTCCCGATGGAGCCGCCGCTCTACGAGAAGGAAAACATTCCGGTGACCTTCGTCGGGCATCCGCTGGCCGACATCATTCCACTTGAAACCAGCATCGGTGCAGTGCGCGACAAACTCTCCATCCCGCTGGATGTGCCCGTTTTCGCGCTGTTGCCGGGCAGCCGCAAGGGGGAACTGGAGAAGATGGCAGACACCTTCGTGCAGACGGCCAAACTCATCCGCGAGCGCTACCTCCCCGATGCGCAATTTGTCGTGCCGCTGACTACTCGTGAGACGCGACTTCTGTTCGAAGCTGCGATCTACACGCAACAGGCCGACAATGTGCCTTTTCGCCTGTTGTTCGGCCATGCCCAGGATGCGCTCGGCGCAGCCGACGTGTCGCTGGTGGCGAGCGGGACGGCGACGCTGGAAGCGGCGCTGATCAAGCGGCCGATGGTCATTACCTACAAGGTCGCGCGCTCGTCGTACTGGATCGGCAAGTGGCTCGTTCACTCGCCGTATGTCGGCTTGCCCAACATCCTGGCCGGGCAATTGGTCGTGCCTGAGATTCTGCAGGATCAGGCGACCCCGGAAAATCTCGCCGAGGCGTTGGTCAAGCTTTACGAGGACAAGGACAACGCCAAGGCGGTGGCGGAAACCTTTACCGACATTCACCTGCAATTGCGCCAGAACAACGCCGAGAAGGCCGCTGCGGCAGTCATCGAATGCCTGAACTGATCATCCCGCCCGGCCTTGTCTGCGGCATCGACGAGGCCGGGCGCGGGCCGCTGGCCGGGCCGGTGGTCGCGGCAGCGGTGATTCTCGATCCGGCGCGGCCGATTGCCGGGCTCAACGATTCCAAGAAACTCAGCGAACGGAAACGTGAGGTTCTGGCCGTATTGATCCGCGAACGGGCGGTCGCTTGGGCGGTCGCCGAGGCATCGGTCGAGGAAATCGATCGACTAAATATCCTGCAGGCAACTTTTTTGGCCATGCAGCGGGCAGTGGCCGACCTGGCCGTCAAGCCGACGGCGGCCATGGTCGATGGCAATCGCTGCCCGAGGCTGGATATGCCGGTCGAAGCCGTGGTCAAGGGCGACGGCAAGATCGCCTCGATTGCGGCGGCCTCCATTCTCGCCAAGACGGTCCGCGATGCCCGCATGCTGGTGTTGCATGCACAGTATCCGCGCTATGGTTTTGACCGTCATATGGGCTACCCGACAGCCGCGCATTTTCAGGCGCTGGAACAACACGGCGCTTCGCCGGTGCATCGCCGCAGTTTCGGCCCGGTGGCCAAACAGCTTGCGCTGTTATGAAACTGATCCGGTCGCGCGACAATCCGTTTTTCAAGGGTCTCAAGCGTCTGGCCGAATCCGGCCGCGAGCGGCGCAAGGCCGGCCGCACCTTGCTTGATGGCGTACATCTGGTCGAAGCTTACGAAGCCGTACATGGCCCGGTGGAAACGCTGGTGGTCAGCGAATCGGCGCTGGCTGCCGGGGAAATCGCTGCTTACGTTGAAGGGCGCGAGGTAGTTGTTCTCGCTGACAGCCTGCTTCGTGATCTCGGGCTGGTCGATACACCGAGCGGCCTGCTGGCCGTCGTGGCGATGCCAACCGCGACGCTTGCGGTCAACCGCGAAAAGGATGCCGTTTTGCTCGACGGCGTTCAGGATCCGGGCAATCTCGGCGCCATTTTGCGGACTGCGGCTGCTGCGGGTGTCGGGCAGGCCTTGCTGGGTCCGGGTTGTGCGTCAGCATGGTCGCCCAAGGTGTTGCGGGCCGGGCAGGGCGCGCATTTCGCGCTGGCCATCCACGAAGATGCCGATCTTGGCGCCTTCATGGCCGACTACCGGGGGACGACGGCAGTCACCTGCCTGGATGACGCGACGCCGCTCTACGATGCAAGCTGGGAAGGCTCGCTGGCCTGGGTCTTCGGCGCCGAGGGGCAGGGTGTAAGCCCGGAACTGGTTGCAGCTGCCCGACTAAGAATAAAGATTCCGATGCCGGGTGCGGTCGAGTCGCTCAATGTAGCCGCAGCCGCGGCTGTCTGCCTGTTTGAAGCGCTGCGCCGGAAACTGGCGCCATAAAACCAATGGCCCGAGGCCACCCCGAGGCTGGCCCTAACCCAGCTTCAGTTCCTGAAGGATGGTCGTCGAGATTTCCTCGATCGACTTGGTCAACGAATCCAGCCAGCGAATTCCCTCGCGGCGCATCATTTTTTCCGCTTCGGTAATGCGGATCTGCTTGAATTCCACTTCCTCGAACTGGGTCATCAGACTGTGACCGAGGGCTTCGGCGGTCAGGCCGGTACCGTCCGAGACGAAAAAGGCGGTGCGTTTTATTTTTCTGGGCATGATGCGCCCATTTTATCCGCTGTTGCGCAATCCCGAGGCGATGCCGTTGATCGCGAGATGGATGCCGCGGGCGACGCGCTCGTCGGTTTCGCCCGCCCGGTGGCGCTTGAGCAGTTCGACCTGGAGGTGGTTGAGCGGGTCCATGTAGGGCGAGCGCAATTGCAGCGAGCGCTTGAGCAGCGGATTGTCGGCGAGGAAATCGTCCTGTTCGAGAATGGTGAAGAGGTGCTTGCGGCTCAGTTCCCATTCAGCCTTGATGCGCTGGAAGATGCTGTCGCGCAGGCCGGCATCGGTCACCAGCTCGGCATAGCGCGAGGCGATGGCGAGGTCGGTCTTGGCCAGCACCATGTCCATGTTGGAGAGCAGGCTCTTGAAGAAGGGCCAGGCGTGAACCATCCGGCGCAAGGTGGCCAGGCCATCGGAATTGGCCTGCAAATAGGCGTCAACCGCGGAACCGAAGCCGTACCAGCCGGGCAACATCAGCCGGCATTGCGCCCAGGAAAACACCCAGGGAATGGCGCGCAGGTCTTCGATCCGCTCGGACGGCTTGCGCGAGGCGGGGCGGCTGCCGATGTTGAGCGTGGCGATTTCCGAAACGACCGTCGACTGGCGGAAATAGGTGGTGAATCCGGGGGTTTCGTAGACCAGCTTGCGGTAGGCGGCGAAGGCCAGCGCCGAGAGCTGGTCCATCACCGGGTGGAAGGTTTCGGCCGGCTCGACGCGGTTTTCGTGGTCGGTCAGGCTGGCTTCCAGCGTCGCGGCCAGCAGCACTTCCAGATTGCGGCGGCCGGTATCCGGGTTGCCGTATTTGGTCGAGATGACTTCGCCCTGTTCGGTCAGGCGGATCTGGCCGGAAACCGCGCCAACCGGCTGGGCGAGGATGGCATGATAGCTCGGGCCGCCGCCACGGCCGACCGAGCCGCCGCGGCCGTGGAACAGGCGCAGGCGCACGCCGTGCTGGCCGAAGATGCGGGCCAGCTCGATTTCCGCCTTGTACAGTTCCCAGCCCGAGGTCAGGAAGCCGCCGTCCTTGTTGCTGTCCGAGTAACCGAGCATGACTTCCTGCTCGTTGCCGCGCCCGGCGATCAGTTCACGGTAGACGGGCAGATTGAAGAGGCCGTCCATCGTCGCCGCGCTCTTCTGCAAGTCCTCGATGGTCTCGAACAGCGGGATGATGTTGACGTCGAGTTGCGACTGACTGCCGGGGCGGAGCAGGCCGGCTTCCTTGAGCAGCAACGCGAGTTCGAGGAGGTCGGAAACGCCGTCGGTCTTCGAGATGATGCAGTTGGGCAGGGCGACGGCGCCGTAGTGCTGGCGCAATTCGCGGGCGGCGAAGAAGATGGCCAGTTCGCCTTGGGTTTCTTCGGAATATTCCAGGTAGGGCGAGTAAAGCGGACGCGGCGTGGCGATTTCCTCGACCAGCAGCCTGATGCGGTCGACCTCGGAAAGTGCCTCGTAATCAGGGCAGCGGCCGGCGCCGGCGAGCAGTTCGGCGACGCTGCGGGCATGGACTTCGGAGTTCTGGCGCAGGTCGATCGGGGCCAGGTGGAAGCCGAAGACCTGCACCGCGCGCAGCAGCCGGCGCAGGCGGCCGCCGGCCAGCGGGGCGCTGCCGTTCAGCTTGAGCGAGTTCGACAGCACCTTGAGGTCGGCACGCAGGGCGTCGGGGTCGTCATACGGGGTGGCCTGGCCGATTTCGTGGCGCACCGGTTCGACGTGGTCGAGGGTGCGGGCGGTGGCGGCGACCCGGGCGTAGATGCCGGACAGGGCGCGGCGATAAGGTTCGTCGGCGCGTTGTGGTGAGTGGTCGGTGGAGCGCTCGGCGAGGTCGTCCAGTTCCGGCGTGGTGCTGACCAGCAGGTTGGACAGCGGCAACTCGCCACCGAGTTCGTGGATTTCGTCGAGATAGTGATTGAGCGTGGCGGCCGATTGCAGGCGCAGCGTTTCGCGCAGGATCTCGGCGGTGACGAAGGGGTTGCCGTCACGGTCGCCGCCGATCCACGTGCCGATGCGGAAAAATGGCGGCAGCGCCCAGTTTTTTTCGGGATAGCGGGTGTGCAACTGCTGCGCAACCTGGACATAGAGGCGCGGAAGTTCGGTGAAGAAGGTTTCCTTGAAGAAGCTGATGCCATTCTTGACCTCGTCCAGCACCTTGAGTCGTACCGGGCGCAGCATGCGCGACTGCCACAGGGTCAGGATGGCATTGGCGAGCCCGAGACGGTTCTCGGCATCTTCTTCCGGCGTCATGCGCAGGCGCTCGCGCTGGTCGAGCAGGTGGGCGAGGTCGCGGTGGTTGCGGATCAGACTCTGGCGCTGAACCTCGGTCGGATGCGCGGTGAGGACCGGGGAGACGACGGCGTGGGCAAAGAAGTCGACGACGGCCTCGGGCGTAATATTGCTGTCGGCAAGCTGGTCGAGGGCATGAACGAGGCTGCCTTCGCGCGGTGGCGAACCCGCCAGATCGTAGGCGCGCCGGCGCCGGATATGGTGCTCGTCCTCGGCGATGTTGGCCAGTTGCAGGAAATAGCTGAAGGCGCGGACGACGGTCTGCGTCGTGTCGCGTGAGAGCGGGTCGAGGAGGGTAGCGAGTTCGGCGCGGGCGGCCGGGTCGCCTTCCCTGGCGAAGCGCACCGCGGTCTGGCGGACGCGCTCGACAATTTCGAAGACCTCGTCACCTTCCTGCTCGCGCACGGTGTCGCCGAGGGCCCGGCCAAGGAGCCGGATATCGGTGCGGAGGGGTTCGTTTTTGTTGCTGTCGAGCGTATCCGGGGGCATTAATGTTTCCTGACGAGAAGTACCGAGGCGTCCGCAATTTTAGCGACTTGTTCGGCCACCGAGCCAAGAATCAGCCGTGCCAGGCCGCGCTGACCATGGCGGCCGATGACGATCAGGTCGCAGCCGAGTTCGCGCGACTTGTCGACCAGCACTTCCGAAACGCGGCGTTTCATCGTTTCGAGCAGGATAGTCTCCGCTTCGATACCTGTCGCCGTGGCACGGGCATCTTCGAGAATCTTTTCACCGGCGCCACGAATCACCGCCATCGCGTGGTCGAGATTAAGTGTCGTACTTACCGTGCGTGGATGCATTCTCAGCAGCACTTCGTCGGCGACATGCACGATGTGCAGTTTGGCGTTGGTGGCCCTGGCGATATTGACCGCTTCGCCGAGCGCGCAACGGGAGGTTTCGCTGTCGTCTACAGCGACCAGGATGTTCTTGTACATGGCTTCCCTCGTGGAATGGATCTTGAATGGCAGTTATATTACCAAGTCATTGGCTTCGGAGCAGTTAGGGAAAACCTCAACATGTCGGTGCTCCGGGGGACGATGCTCTTTTGGCAATTCTTGCGGCACAAGGTTGCGCGAAGCGGGAGGGGCATGGCCCCTCCCGGTATGGCACTGCCAGTTCGAACGAACTACCAGGGGCTTAATGGAAATGAACTTCGTCGCGTCCTTCAGCCGGAGCAAGCAGATTGGCACCCAGCGCACGGGACAGGAAAGTGACGAAAGCGATGATGCCGACGAATATCCCCAACCACATCAAACCATCCGGATTGATCACGATCTGCGCGGCGGCGCCGGACACGGCAGCGGCTGCCGCAGCGACGGGCTTGACGTAACTCGGCACGATGCCGGGGAAGACATAAGCCCACAGAAGGTGAAGGATACCGACGATGACGGCCAGGAAGATCGAGTGTTTGAAGGTGAACCGGAAGATTTCCGATTCGCGACCGACCATGCCTGTGGCACCGGTGGCCACGGAAATGGACTGGGGAGAGATCATCTTGCCGCAAACGCCGCCGCTGGTATTGGCCGACATCGCGATGACCGGGTCGATACCGAGCTTCTCGGCAGTCACCGCCTGCAACTTGCCGAACAATGCGTTGGTCGAGGTGTCGGAACCGGTCATGAACACGCCCAGCCAGCCGAGAATGGCGGCAAAGAAGGGGAAGGCGACACCCGTTGTGGCCACTGCGTAACCCAGGGCGATCGCCATGCCGGAGAAGTTCATGATGTAGGCGAAGCCGAGGATGGTGGCAATGGTCACGATGGGCCACTTGAGTGTCTTCAGGGTGTCACCGGCGACGCCAACTGCCGTCTTCAGGGAGGCCCCCATTACAACGATTGAGAACAACCAGGCAAAGAAAATTGCGGTGCCGGCGGCGCTCAGGATGTTGAAGTTGAAGACCGCGGGCTTGGCTTTGCCGGCCTGGTCGATGACCATCTTGTCGAGGCCGCCAATCGGGATGGCGTAGTCGAAAACCAGCTTGGTCATCTGGTTGAGCGCCTGATTGACCGGCTTGATACCCCAGGCGCAGACGAACAGGGAAAGGATGATGAACGGCGCCCAGGCCCGGAAGATCTGACCGCCAGTGTACTTCAGTGCTGCTTTTCCCAAGCTCTTGGGTTCATCGGGGAAATGCCAACTTTCTTTCGGGTGCCAGACCTTGAGGAAAGCGACCGTGCAGATGATGGATGCGATCGAGGCAACAATGTCGGGCAGCAGTGGCGCCGTCAATGGCGAGTTCGCAGCAAAGAACTGGGCGATGGCGAAGGAGCCGCCGCTGACCAGGCAGGCCGGCCACACTTCCAGCCCTTTTTTCCAGCCGGCCATCAGGACGACCAGATAGAGCGGGATGAAAATGCTGACGAGCGGCAGCGTACGGCCGACCATCTGGCTGAGGGCGAAGTCAGGAATACCGGCGACTTGCCCGCCCACCACGATGGGAATGCCAATGGCGCCCCAGGCGACCGGTGCCGTATTGGCCAGCAGACAGATACCTGCGGCATAGAGGGGATTGAAGCCCAGGCCGGCCAGCATGGCCGCCGTAATCGCAACAGGAGTACCGAAGCCGGCCGCCCCTTCGATGAAGGCGCCGAAGGAAAAGGCGATCAGCAGTGCCTGCAAACGGCGGTCATCTGAAATCGAGGCTAGCGAGTTCTTGATGACTTCGAATTGCCCTGTCTTGACCGACATGTTGTAGATGAAGAGCGCCGTGATGACGATCCAGCACACCGGAAACAGGCCGAAGGCGCCACCGTACAAAGTGGCCAGCGCGGCCAGATCCACCGGCATCTTATAGACAAAAATTGCGATAAGAATTGCGAGTCCGGTGCCGCCCATCGCGGCAAAATGGCCTTTCATTCGCTTGATGGCAAGCGCCCAAAAAAGAAAGAGGATCGGTATTGCTGCGACAAGCGCGGACAATCCTATATTTTCCAGTGGATTAACATTCATCTGCCATGTCATCTTCTTGCTCCTTGTTTTAAGGGCTGAGTTCATTCACCCAATATCAGATTTTCATCCCTGCTACGCGGTCTCTTCCCCCTCTAACAGTTCATGGCGTCCTCCTTGCGACTGCATTCCTCGAGCAGGTAGGCAATCGATCGATAAGTGCGCCCGGTTTCTGCCGTGAGGCCGATTTCGCAGGTGCGGTTGGTCGACACGCCGCATGCACAACTGGCCGGCAGTTCGTCGTGAATCTTGCGCAGAGCGTGCCGGTTGAGTTCCGGCACGACAAACCCGCGATCGCCGGCAAAGCCGCAGCAGGTGACCCCAGCGGGTTCGATGATCTGCTTGACGCAGGCGGCCAGAACCTCCTTCAGCTTGGCATCCGAGCCGGTCTTGCGCACGCTGCAATTGACGTGCAGGGCCACCGGTCCGGCCTGTTTGGCGATCATCAGGCGCGGCAACAGGGCATCGGCGGCAAATTCGTGAAAGTCGTAGAGCTTCAGGCGGCCAGCCAGGTACTTCTGCATGCGGCCAGTACAGGCACTGGCATCCATGATCACCGGGTAGCGACCGCCTTCCGAGGCTTCCGTCAACGCCGCTTCCAGTGTCCCGGACATGCTGTCGGCCTCCTCGGGCAGACCCTTGCTGGCCAGCATCTGGCCGCAGCACATCTGGTCGAAGCCTTTGGGCAACCGCGGGGCGTAGCCGGCGCGGGTCAGCAGGGTCATGATCACGTCGCCAAGCTGGGCTTCGCCGGCGTCGCTCGGCCCGAAGATGCGGCCGCCGCAGGCCGGGAAATAGACGACCGGGTCGCCTTCCGTGGTGCGCGCGGCGGGTCCTTTGCCAGCGTGCGGCATGTTCTTCTTCCACGCGCCGCCGGATATGCGCGCCAGGAAGTTGTCGCCGAGGATGCCGGAAGCCATGTGGCCGGCGCTCAGGCCGAGGCGCGATACCTTGGCCACGGTGCCGAAGTTGTTGGCGGTCCATTCGCCGACCCGCCTGCTGCCGCTGCTTATCTTGCGGGCACGAAGGCGGCGGGTCAGGTCACCGACGTCGATGCCGACCGGGCAGGCCGTCGAGCACAGGCCGCAGCCGGCGCAGGTGTCGAGGCCCATGTAGGCGTAGTCCTCGCCGATGCTGCCGGCCGGTTCCCCGCCGCGGCGCGGCGCGCCAGTTCGCGGACGCTGACGATGCGCTGGCGCGGCGACAGCGTCAGCCGGTGCGACGGGCACAGCGGTTCGCAGAAGCCGCATTCGATGCAGCGGTCGACGATGTCCTCGGCGGCGGGCATCGGCTTCAGGTTTTCGAGGTGGGCGGCCGGGTTGTCGTTGAGGATGACGCCGGGGTTGAGCAGGTTATCCGGGTCGAACAGGCGCTTGATCGTGCGCATCAGGTCAGCGGCTTCCTTGCCCCATTCCATCTCGACGAACGGCGCCATGTTGCGCCCGGTGCCGTGCTCGGCCTTGAGCGAGCCATCGTATTTCTTCACCACCAGATCGCAGACGTCGTCCATGAAACGGGCGTAGCGGTCGATCTCGGCCTGATCGCCGAAATCCTGAGTGAACACGAAGTGCAGGTTGCCTTCCAGCGCATGGCCAAAAATGATCGCCTCGTCGTAACCGTGCCGGCGGAGCAGCGCCTGCAGGTCGAGCGTGGCATCGGCCAGCGCGGCGATCGGGAAGGCGACGTCCTCGATGATGACCGTGGTGCCGGTCCGGCGCATGGCGCCGACCGACGGGAAGGTACCCTTGCGCACCTTCCAGTACATTTCGCAGGTGGCCGGGTCGGTCGAGAACTGCAACGGCTCGACGGTGACAATGCCGGCCATCGCCGCATGAACCGCGGAAATGCGTTCGTTGAGGACGTCGACCGTGGCCGAGCGCACTTCGATCAACAGCGCGGCGGCATCCTCGCCCAGCGTCATGATCAACGGCGGCAGGCCGGGCTTGTCCTGCACCGAGCGCAGCGCCGGGCGGTCGAGCAGTTCGACGGCGGAAACCGGCTGCGGTTTCAGGCGGATCACGGCCTCGCAGGCGCTGCGAATATCCGGGAAGAAGACCAGCGCGCTGGCCTTGAACGGGTCTTCGACGACGGTCTGGTAGGTGATGCGCGAGATGAAGCCGAGCGTGCCTTCGGAGCCGATCATCAGGTGGGCCAGGATGTCGATCGGGTCTTCGTAATCGACCAGGGCGTTCAGGCTGTAGCCGGTGGTGTTCTTGATCTTGAACTTGTGGCGGATGCGCTCGGCCAGTTTGGCATTGTTCCGCGTGTCGCTGCCCAGGCGCTCCAGTTCGCCGAGCAGCACGGCGTGCGATTTGCGAGAAAGCGTCGACGCTGAGCGGGTCTTCACTGTCGAGAAGGGTGCCGTCGGCCAGCATGACGCGCAGGCCGGCGAGTGTCCGGTAGCTGTTCTGCGCCGTGCCGCAGCACATGCCGGAGGCGTTGTTGGCGGCGATGCCGCCGATCTTGCAGGCGTTGATCGACGCGGGGTCGGGTCCGATCTTCTTGCCGAACGGCGCGAGGCGGCGATTGACTTCGCCGCCGATGATGCCGGGACCGACTTTGACCTTGCTCGCATCGGCGTTGATCTCGCAGGTGGCGAAGCCTTCGCCGATCAGGGCCAGCACACCATCGGTGATGGCTTGGCCGGAAAGGCTGGTGCCGGCAGCGCGGAAGGTTACCGGGGTTTTGTGCTGCCTGGCTGCGGTCAACACCGTTTTGAGGTCGTTTTCCGATTCGACGACGGCGATGACTTCGGGCGTCAGGCGGTAGAAGCTGGCGTCGGTGCCGTACGCCAGACGGCGGAGTTCGTCGGTGATGACCTGGGTTTCAGGCAGGTGCTGGCGCAGGGCGGTGATTAGCTGGCTCATGGTTTGTCTCGTTTTATGCGGCGCTTGGGAAAACCCTACGCCCGTTCCTTCAACATATCCCGCAGCCGCTTCGGCGCCGGCTTCAACGGCACCCGAACCGAAGTCCACGGTCCCTGATTCGACGGCACCAGCCAGTTGAACCGACTCCCCATCCAGGTTGCCAGCCGATATAGCGCTGGCGAGCGGTAAACCGCAGCCCAGCCGCGCCAGACCGCCGTAATCACCGCGCTGTAGCCTGCGCCCTGGCCGCGCATCGCCGGATTCTCGTGCGGCTTGCTGAACGACTCCTCACGCAGGCGCATCAACAACTCGGGTATCGGAATCTTCACTGGGCAGACCTCCCCGCAGGCCCCGCATAGAGAGGAGGCAGTCGCCATCGTCGCCGTCGCTTCCAGCCCCAGCATGTGCGGCGAAATGATCTTGCCGATCGGGCCGGGGTAGGTCGTGCCGTAGGCGTGGCCGCCGATGCGCGTATAGACCGGGCAATGGTTCATGCAGGCGCCGCAGCGGATGCATTGCAGGGTCTTGCGCAGCTGCTCGTCGGCGTAGGCCTGGCTGCGGCCGTTGTCGAGCAGGACCAGATGCACTTCGCTCGGGCCATCCTTCTCGCCGCGGCTTGCGCGGGCTGGAGATCATGTTGAAGTAGGTCGAGATGTTCTGGCCGGTCGCCGAACGGGTCAGCAGCGAGAGCAGCGGCGGTACATGCTCCAGCTTTTCGACGATCTTCTCGATGCCGGTGATGGCGACATGCACCGGCGGCGTGGTGGTGCACATGCGGCCGTTGCCTTCGTTCTCGACCAGGCACAGCGTGCCGGTTTCGGCGACGGCGAAATTGACGCCGGAAAGGCCGATGTCGGCCTCCAGGAACTTCTCGCGCAGCACCTTGCGGCCGATCTGGATCAGCGCATCGACGTTGTCGGTGTAATCGACGCCCGGCACCTTCTCGTGGAACAGCGTGGCGATCTCTTCCTTGGTCTTGTGGATCGCCGGCATGATGATGTGCGACGGCTTCTCGCCGGCGAGCTGGACGATGTACTCGCCCATGTCCGATTCCAGCGCATCGATGCCGGCGGCTTCGGCGGCGTGGTTCAGCTCGATTTCCTCGCTGACCATCGACTTGCCCTTGACCATCAACTTGGCCGCGTGCTTCTGGCAGATGCCGAGGATGATCGCGTTGGCTTCGTCGGGCGTTTCCGCCCAATGGACGTGGATGCCGTTGCGCGCCAGGTTTTCTTCCAGTTGCACCAGCAGGTCGGGCAGCTTGCCGAGGTTGTACTGGCGGATGTGTTCGCCCAGCGTGCGCAGGCTTTCCAGTTCTTCCGCGTCCGGGAACTGGGCGGCGCGCTTGGTCATCAGGAAATCCATCGCCCCGCGGAAGCTCTGGCGCAGGAAGGGGTTGTCAACGACCGCTTTGGCGCGCTCGCGGAAGCCCTCGGACGGCTTGAAATGGATAGGCTCGGCGTTCATGCGTCTTCTCCCATCAGCAGGACGACCAGTTCCTTCGGGCCGTGCGCGCCGTAGGCCAGCGTCACCTGGATGTCGGCGGTCTTCGAGGGGCCGGAGATGAGCAGGGCGTTGGTCGGCAGGCCGTCCTTCCAGCCTTCCTGCTGCATCGCTTCATAAAACGTGTTGTAGATTTTGCTGGCGTCGAGCAGCACGATATGGACCGGCGGCACCAGCGACATCAGGCGCGGCTCGTGTTCGTCCGGCCACAGGATCAGCGTGCCGGTCTCGGCGATGGCGGCGCGGGCGCCGGTGAAACTGGCCGGGACGCGATGGAACATTTCCTCCTTCCACGTTTCGATCGCCTGATCGTAGGGCCTGCAGGCGATGCCGGTCAGCGACAAGTGACCGATGGCGCTTCGGCCGTGGTCGGTGCCGGGGGAAACCAGCAGTTGCGAGAGGCCCTTCGCGGTCAGCACTTCCCACAGTGTCTTGAGCCAGTTCGCGGCGGAAACGGCATGCACCTCGGCGTGGGCGAGTTCGATGCAATTGCGGAAACGCGCGGCTTTGTCGGCACTGCTTTCCACCGGGCGGTGGCTGGCATACCAGCCTGCCACATCGGGTGCCGGGCGATTTTCCGCCGGCATGGCGCTGCGCAGCTTGGTCAGGATGCGATCACGGGCGCTCATTTGCCGCTCCTTTCCTCGGTACGACGCAACAGGAAGCTGGCGATGTGCTCGCCGGGCAGGCTCGGCGTCTTTCGGCCCTCCTGTTCATCCTTCCAGGCGGCGTGGCCGAGGATGTTCATCAGGCAGCCGCAGTCGGCGCTGACGACGCGCTCGGCGCCGGTCGCCTTCAAGGCCTTGACCTTGTCCTCGACCATGGCGCCGGAAATCTCCGGCTGCTTGATCGAGAAAGTGCCACCGAAACCGCAGCATTCCGATTCGTGATCCTGCTGCGCGACCTTGACCTTGTTCAGGCCGCCGAGCAGCTTGCGGCCGGTCAGATGGACGCCCATTTCGCGGCGCGCGGCACAGGAGGTGTGCAGAACGACGGTGCACTCGCCGCCCTTGTCCTCCGGTTGCCAGTCGAGCACATTGACCAGGAAGTCGGTGAATTCATAGATGCGCGCCGACAATGCTTCGGCCTGCGCCTTGCGCGCGGGGTCGTCGGCGAACAGCGTCGGGTAGTGGTGCTTCATCATGCCGGCGCACGAGCCGGAAGGGACGACCACCGGCCAGTCGTTGGGGAAAAGGGTCAGCTGGTGCGCCGCCACCTTGCGCGCCGCGTCGGGAAAACCGCTGGTGTAGGCCGGTTGACCGCAACAGGTCTGTTCTTCAGGAAAGTGGACGCGGATGCCGGCGCGTTCGAGCAGGGTAATGGCATCGAGGCCGGCGCCCGGAAAGAACTGGTCGACCACGCAGGTGGCGAAAAAATAGATGTCTGCCGGGCGCCGGCTTGTCCTTGTTTGGTCGCTCATCTTGTCTCCTTTGGTCAATTGGTCAAACCAATCTGTCACTTGCAAGCAATGGATAATACGTCCTATGGTTGATCAATCATATAAGGGTTTTTCCGGAGATTGCGCTGTGGTGTTCTGCTGACTAAAATACTGTGGTCTTACCAATCGAGTGGTTCATTTTGCCCATGCCGCAATACAAGTTGCAGGTCTTGCGTATTTCCGATGTCATCGCCGCGTCGCTTGAGCGCCGCATTCTGGAAGCCTCGCTCAAGCCCGGCGATCGTTTGCCGCCGGAGCGTGAGCTGGCGATCGAATTTGGTGTCTCGCGCCCGTCTTTGCGTGAAGCCATTCAGAAACTTGCCTCCAAGGGGATGGTGCAGAGCCGGCAGGGCGGTGGTACCTATGTGACCGACCGACTCGAATCAAGTTTCTTCGATCCCTGGCAGGACATGCTGGGTGCCCACCCCAATCTGCGCGAGGATATGCTGGAATTCCGCCGCATGCTCGAAGGGCAGGCCGCCGAATGGGCTGCCGAACGGGCGACCGAAGCCGACCAGACGCGCCTCGACCAAGCTTTCGCGGCCCTTAACGATGCCTTCCTGGCCGATGATCTGGAAACCCGTTCGCGCGCCGACATCGCCTTTCATCAGGCGATCGGCGAAGCGTCGCACAATGTCCTGATCGGCCATCTGTCGGCCGCCATGCTGCGCCTGATGCACGACAACATCCGCCTCAATCTCGGCGAACTGAACAGTGTTCCGGCCGCCGGTTCGCTGTTGAAAAGCCAGCACGCGGCGATTCATGCCGCGATCCGCGAGCGCAAGCCGCAAGCCGCCCGCGCCGCAGCTGAAACCCATATCGATTTCGTCCGCGAAACCCTGGCCCAGTCGCTGCGTTCGGCGGCCAGGCGCGAGTCGGCCGCGCGGCGCCTGAATACCGAATTCTCAGCTTCCGATTCGTCTACTTCCTAAATTGACCTCACTGAAAGTGAATCCGCATGGAGCCCCTCGTCATCCCCTTTGAACAACTGCGCATGACCGACGTCGAACAGGTCGGCGGCAAGAACTCGTCACTGGGCGAAATGATTAGCCAACTGGGCCGGTAGCGGCGTTCGCGTTCCCGGCGGCTTCGCCACCACGGCGCAGGCTTATCGCGACTTCCTGGCGCAGAGCGGTCTGGATGCCTCCTTCGCCGGCCAGCAGGAAACCTTTCTCAACATCGTCGGCCTCGAAACATCCTGCGCGCGATCAAGGAAGTGTTCGCCTCGCTGTACAACGACCGCGCCATTTCCTACCGCGTGCACAAGGGCTTCGTCCATGCCGATGTCGCGCTGTCGGCCGGCGTGCAGCGCATGGTGCGTTCCGACAAGGGGGCCGCCGGCGTAATGTTCACGCTCGACACCGAATCCGGTTTCCGTGACGCCGTCTTCGTCACCTCCAGCTACGGGCTGGGTGAAACGGTGGTGCAGGGCGCCGTCAATCCCGACGAGTTCTACGTGCACAAGCCGATGCTGGCTGCCGGCAAGAAGGCTGTCGTCCGCCGCAACATCGGCTCCAAGATGATCAAGATGACCTTCTCGGCCGAGAAGGTCGCCGGCAAGTCGGTGGTTACCGAGGACGTCGAGGAAGCCCTGCGCCACCAGTTCTCGATCAATGATGAGGACTGTAGCCAACAATACCCGGCCAGTCCCGGTCAAACGCTTCTGATTCGCTATCTGGCGCGGCTTCCAGTGATGACTGGAATTTTTCCGCCGAAGCACGTCCCGCTTGTTCATCAGCGGTTTTCAACCCGTACTCCAGGCACGAGGCCGCATCATGCCGGCGATCTTGCAGGCTTGTTTCACATATCCGTAAGGGAACATCTCGAATATTTGTTCCTTGGCTGTCTTCTTGTCGATGCCCTGATTACTTGCCAGAAACCCGACGACATGCCGGACATCCGGCGCGACCTGATGCTCGCGCCAGTAGTCGTGCATAAAGTGGAGTATTGGCCAATACGCATCGCTGAGTTGTAGATCTTCTTCGGCGGCCAATTCCTTGGCTACAGAAGCATCCCATGCCTCCGGATCGATGAGATACCCTTCAAGGTCTCGTGTTGCCTCAATTGTCTTGTCCATGCTGGTTTCTCCTCATGTGACTCTGAAAGTCGCAGCCAGAGGCTATCAATAGATACAAAAATCGGTCAAGCGATATTATATTGTTTTAGATATCGAATTAATCGATATAAACATGGAGACTGACCAGAATGGATATCGACCAAGCTCGCACATTTCTGGCTATTGCAGCCTATGGCAGCTTTCTGGAAGCGGCAAGACACCTGCATCTGACGCAGTCTACGGTGAGCGCGCGCATCCAGCGGCTCGAAGATGCGTTGGGGGTGCGGCTGTTCATACGCAATCGATCCGGGGCGACGCTTACCATGGGAGGGCGGCGCTTCACGGAGTACGCCAAACGCCTGGTTCTGACGGTCGAGCAGGCGCGCCACCATGTCGGGTTGCCCAGCCGCTATCGCGCCAGCCTCCGGATCGGCGGCCGCATTGCGCTTTGGGAGGGGCTGCTTCCTGCTTGGCTGAGCTGGATACGCGAACATGCGACGAATGTGGCAGTCCGTGCCGAGATCGGTTTCGAGGAAGACCTGATGCGACGCCTGATCGAAGGTACGCTGGACATCGGTGTGATGTATAGCCCCAGCCATAGCCCGGGTCTTGTTGTCGAGCATCTCTTTGATGAAACGCTCATGTTGGTGAGCAGCCGTCCCGACGACACCGGGCCAGGCGACGATTACATTTACGTGGAATGGGGGCCAGCATTCGACATTCAGCACACTCAAAGTTTCCTCGATCTTGAGCCGCCGCAACAGGTAGTCAATATCGGCTGGCTGGGTGTACAAATCATGCTGACCAGTGGTGGCGCCTGTTATCTGCCGGCGCGCATGGCCGAACCGCTGATTGCCTCAGGGCAAGTCCATGCAGTGAATGGCGCACCCCGTTATCCGCTTCCTGCTTATGTTGTTTACCCGAAAGAATTGGACAATCCGGTCATACCCGTAGCACTCGAAGGACTGCGGTCAATAACCTGTTTTGCGCACCTGAAACATGAACGCAATTGAAGGGCGGTAGTCAGCGCTCGATAGTGGTTCTGGAAAACCATTTATTCACTCCCTGCTGCGAAACCATCCGGCGATGCTGCGTCGTTCTCTGTGGGCCATGAGTACTTCGTGCGGAAACGACTCGCTCAGGAATATGATCATCGTGCCGAATGTCGGTTTCACAGTCGCGATGATGGTGTTGCCAGTTGGCTCGAATAATTGCAACTCACCCCCGTCGCGTGCCTGCCAGTCTTCATTCAGGTAAAGCACCGTGGAAAGTATGCGGTTTCCCTTTCCGTTCAGTATGTCGGAGTGTTTGGCGTAGCCTGTACCGGCGCCATAGATCGCGTAGTGGCATTCGAAATCGAACAGCCCCAGATACAGCGCCGCATTCAATCCTGTCCGCAGAGCTTCCATCCAGGCGAGATAGGCGTGGTCGGTGCTGTTGGTTTCGTCCAGCCAACTGGTGACATCGCCGCGTATCGAGTCGAGATGCCTTTTTCCGCTGCCTCTGCCGATTTGCGCGGCTTGAAACCGGATGTCGCCATCGTCCTGGCAGCGCGCCAATAAGAGCCGAGGCAATTCTGCAAGGAGCGGTCCGGTCAGAACGATGTATCCGACGCGCTCCAGTTGCATGGCGATTTCTTCTATGTTCATCGGCGCGGTCGATTCAGCCCTGAAGCACAACCTTGGTGAGTGAATCGGGAGACGCGTTGAGCGCAGTCTGGAGTCTGTCGGCGGACTTGCTGGAAGCCGATGAGGGCCATCTTACGCCGCCGTCAAGATATCCGGGCTTTCGCTGCGAAGGATATTGGGTCGGAGTGATTCGTTTTTCCTTGACCAGGCAGAAAACAGGGACATTGCTTTTAAACGAAAACAGTCCCAAGCCTCGGAGACTTCGCCAGGGTGGGCAGGGTTGCGCATGCGGATCATCGGGCGCCCCCGGTGGTAATTCTGATAATCGACGAGAACGGTATCGTCGCCCTCAAAGTAAAAAGTCATGCACCAGTTGCCGTTGATCCGGATCGGCCATTGGCCGTTGCTCAACTGGTGCAGAGTCGCCAGCCTGGCGCTGCGACATACTTGCTAAAGCGGAAAAATCCAGGGCGCCATGAGGACGCTGATGACCCCGACGATCAGCGTCAACGGCAGCCCGATGCGGATGAAATCTGCGAATCCGTAGTTTCCCGCGGTCGTCACCAGGGTATTGATCGGCGAGATCGGCGTCATGAATGCGCTCGATGCCGCCAGCGCGACGATCATGGCGAAGGGATAGGGCGAGACCTGCAACTCCTCGGCCATCGCCAGCGCGACGGGGATCATCAGCACCGCGTTGGCGGTATTGACGATGAATAGCCCGAGGATCACGGTAATCGCGAAGAGCAGGGCGAGAATGGCGTGGATGCCGGCGTTACCGGTCAGGGCGACCAGGGCGTGCGCCGCCATATCGACGCCGCCGGTGCGTTCGAGGGCCAGCGCGAAGGGCAGCATGCCGACGATCATGATCAGGCTTTTCAACTGGATCGATCGGTAGGCCTGGTCGAGATCGATGCACTTGAAGAGCCCCATCATCAGGCAGCCGATCAGGGCCGCGTGCACATTGGGAACGATGCCGGTCGCCATCAGCGCGACGACCACGGCCAGCGTAAAAACCGCGTAGGGGGCCTTGCTGCCCGCCGGCAGCACCTCGTCGAACTCCCGCGGCAGATTCAGGACCAGCAGGTCGCGGCTGTCCTTCTGGAGCTGACGGATGGTCCGCCAGGGGCCGGCAAGCAGCAGGGTGTCGCCCACCTTCAGGACCACCTGGCGCAGGTTGTACGGCGCGCGCGCGGTCTTGCCGCGGCGGACGCCGACCACCGTCAGCTCGGAATGACCGAGGAGTTCGGCCTCGGCAACCGTTATGCGCGCGAAGCGGGAATCTTCCGGGAGGATCACCTCGACCATGCCGACATCCCGCGAGCGGTCGATGAAATAACGTCCCGAATTCGGCAACAGGTCGACCTTGAACTGTTCGCACAGTGCCGCCACATCGCTTGCCGGCCGGTCCAGGTCGAGCAGCAGCACATCCCCTGCCTGGAGGATTGTGTCCGGGGTGCGTGCCAGCAGCCGCCGCGCGCGGCCGACACCGCGCTCGATGAGAATGATCCGCGCGCCGATCCGGTTTACCAGGTCCATCTCTCCGAGCGATTTTTGCAACAGGGACGAATCGGGCCGCACGCTGACCCGATATTCGCGATCGGCAAGCTGGTAGCGCTTGACCCATTTTTTCATTTTCGGCCGGCCCTGAGCCAAGGCGTCGTCCGCCGTTTCCGTTCGCAGCCAGCGCCGCGCGAAATGCATGTAGAGGATGCTCGCCAGCAGGATGGGGACGCCGAACGGCGTGAAGGCGAAGAAATTGAAGCCGTCCACCCCGCTGGTGATCAACTCGTAGTTGATCACCAGATTGGGCGAAGTGGCGACCAGCGTCATCATGCCGCTGATCAGCGCGGCATAGGCCATCGGCATCATGAGCTGGCGCGGGGCGATGCGGCTCCGGCTGGCGATACGCATCACGACCGGGATGAACATCGCGACGACCCCGGTCGAACTCATGACCGAGCCGAGGAGGCCGACGGTCAGCATCAGGATGCTCAACTGGCGCCAGGGACGATCGCCGCCGCGGGTCACCAGCCAGTCGCCGATGCGCCGCGCCACGCCGGTACGGGCCAGGGATTCGCCGATCACGAACATCGCCGCGATGAGGACGATGTTGGGATTGGCGAACCCGGCGATGGCCTCGTTGATCGTAATGACGCCGGTAAAGGGCAGGGCGGCCATTGCGAGAAGCGCCACGGCATCGACGCGCGGCCGGTTCACCGCGAACATCACGATCGCGGTGCCGAGCAGCAGCAAGACGATCAGGAGGTCGGCATTCATGCATGTTCGAGTGCCTTCTAGTCGAGCCTGTAAGGATACCCCATGCGCGGTTTATCGAATTTCCGGTTTTATTTCGCTGTCCGCGGTCAACCCCGAAAAAGCGGCAAAAGCGATGTATTGTCGGCGGGCAGAAAGCGCGAAGCCATTGCCTTGCGGCGCATCCGGTCCGGCAGTACGATCAGGGCCCAAAATGACGGAGGGGACGAATATGCGCAGAGGTTCAAGCATGCTGGCCGGCATCGCCGCTTCGCTGCTGTTCCAGGTTTCCGTCGTAGCAGCCGAATCGGTGGCACAAACGCCGGCAAAGGCATCGGCCAAGCCGCGCCAGCTGGCGCTTTCTGTCAAGCCGTGGCAGGGCGACTTCGAGCAGATGATCGAGCGCCGGATGATCCGGGTTCTGCGTGCCTTACAGTCGTACCCTCTACTTCAACGACCGGGGGCGGGAACGCGGCATCACGGCGGACACGGTGCGCGAGTTCGAGCGCTATCTCAACCGGAAATATGCCGCGCAACTGGGCAAGCGTCCGCTGACCGTCTATATCATTCCGACGACGCGCGACAAGCTGTTGTCGGGCGTCATTGGCGGCCTTGGCGACATCGCGGTGGGCAACCTGACCATCACCGACGAGCGGCGGCAACTGACCGATTTCGTCGCCATTGCCGATCAGAAGCCGGTGTCCGAGATCGTGCTGACCGGCACCGGGGTCGCCCGAACTGACCTCGCCGGAAGCACTTTCCGGCCGCATCGTGCACGTTCGCTGCCTTCGAGCAGCTATCACGACAGCCTGGAAGATCTGAACGAGCGGCTGAAGAAAGCCGGCAAGGCGCCGGTCAAGATCGTGCTCGTGCCCGACGCGCTGGAAGACGAGGACATGATGGAAATGCTCGAATGCCGGCCTGCTCGAAGCCATCATCGTCGATGACTGGAAAGCCCGGATGTGGGCGCAGGTGCTGCCGAAGATCAAGCTGCATCCGCAGGCGGTGGTGCGTAGCGGCGGACAGATCGGCTGGGCGGTGCGCAAGGGCAGCCCGCAGCTGGTCACGGCGCTCGACGATTTTTTCACCGAACGATCATGAAGAAGTCGAATATCCCCAGCAACTGGTGAATACCAGTACACCAGGCGCGTCAAGCAGATTCCGCAGCCACGGCAGAGGAAGCTGACCGCAAGCGCTTCGAGGAAACCATCGGCTCTTCAGGAAATACGGCAGCAAGTACGACTTCGATCCGCTGATGCTGGCCGCCCAGGGCTTCCAGGAATCACAGCTCGACCAGAATGCGCGCAGTCACGTCGGCGCCATCGGCATCATGCAGATCATGCCGGCGACCGGCTCGTCGCTCGGGGTCGGCAGCATCCATGTCACCGAATCGAACATCCACGCCGGCACCAAGTACATGGATCAGCTGATGAGCAAATACTTCCCGGACGCCAAGTTCAGACGAGTCGAACCGCCCGCTGTTCGCCTTCGCGAGCTACAACGCCGGGCCCGGGCAACATCTCGAAGATGCGCAAGGAAGCGGCGAAGCGCGGGCTCGACCCGGACAAGTGGTTCAACAACGTCGAAATCGTCGTCGGCCGAGAAAATCGGCAAGGAAACCACGACCTACGTGCGCAACATCTACAAGTACTACGCCGCCTATCGCCTGACGCAGGAGGCCGAGGAAGCCTCGCGGCAGTCGCGCGAGAAGGTGAGCCCGGGCGGTAAATAGGGGCTCGCTCCGCGAAGCCGCGATCTGCAAGCCAGGACGGACGGAAGATTTGGTCAAGACGGTTTGCCGGACTGCCTGCAACCCGGTTCATATTTGCCCATTTTTTCGGGTCAACCGTAACAGGGCAGAGGGAAAACGTTGTCTGTCCGCTGTTATTCTCCCTGTGATTCTGCTTTGCGAAGACGCCAAACCCAATACACCATGCGAAATCTAATCAGAAATTTCCAGTCTTACTGGCTAGCGGACGCCAGTTTCGTCACCTTGCTGATCATGCTCATCGCCGCAGTATTCGTACTTCCGGTAATCATGGAACTCAGTGGTCACGGCGTACTGCTGTTCAACATACTTTTGCTCTGCGTTTTCTTTTCAGGGATATTCTCAACGCGCAGCGTGTGGCTCATAGCCGTCTCAGCAATTCTGTTCAGCATTCACCTGGCGTTGCGACTCATTCGTTTCGGAGAGAACCCGTATTCATTCTTTGTTCTGGAGAATGTCATAGGCATCGCCAATGCGTTGGTATTCATTTTTATCAACCTCCAGCTGCTGTTTCGCGACCGGATTGTGAATGCTTACCGGATTGTCGGAGCGGTCAATGTTTACCTTTTGTTCGCGCTCATGGGAGCGCTGGCGCTGGAAGTCATTCATGCCGCTACCGGCGTTTCCCTGGGCGGCAATGTCGTGCTGAGCGGGAAGGACGATGACTATGTTCACTTCATCTACTTCAGCCTGGTTTCACTGACTACCGTGGGCTTCGGAGACATTTATGCGGTGAGCACTTCCGCCAGGATGCTGGCCACTTTTTTATCCACTGTGGGCGTCCTGTTTCCGGCCATAGTCATCGCCCGCCTGGTCGGACTGGCTTCCAGCCGGAGCTGACCGACGTTGAAAGAGGACAGACCACGGTTTTTATTCAAACAGTTTGTAAGGCTGCCTTAAACCCAGTCCATTTTTACCCGTTTTTTGGGTTGAACCGTAACAGGGCAGAGGCGGATTGCGCGTTGCACGGTCACGTGGCCGGAAGACTATGCGGACAGTTCCCCGGCGAGAACGCTCCGTGGCAGGACCGAGATCGCCATGTGCTCAGCCACGCTGTAGAGGCGCCGCAGCCGGTCGAGTATCTCGAGTTGCACACGGAGTTTGAGCAGGCGACCCGGGTCGTCCCCGGCGAGTCGCACGGCCTGTTGCCGGTGAAACCTGGTAGTGAGTTCCAGGATCGCGTCGCGACTCGCGACAACGGTCTGAGCCGCCTGCTCGTCCTGCTCCACCAGCGCCCGCAGCGCGGAATGTGCTGACGCCTGTATCGTCTGGAACAGCCGCTCCAGCAACTCGGTGGTCTCCTTGGAAGGCGTGGTATTCGCCGTCCTTCAGGGTCTGGGCCAGCGGGGCCAGTTCGTGGCTGATCGCCGCGCTCATGTTCTCGATTTCGCCGGTGGCGGCAACCAGCCGCGCATGCTCGTCAGCTTCGGCGTCGCTCAGCGCGCCGCGCCCGACATGCTGCAGGTAGCCGAGCACCGCTTCTCGCAGCGCCACGATCTGGTCATGCTGCTGCGAGAGTTCGCTGATATCCCTGGATTCGAGGGCCAACCTGACCTTTGCCAGCATCCCTTCGGCCAGTTCCGCCATGTGGCCGAGTTCCATCCGCGCACGCTCCAGGGCCATCGATGGCACCTGGATCAATTCGTCGTCGAGATACCTGGGGCGGATGATTGCCTTCTCCTCGACTGCCCGGTCCGGGATGATCTTGATGGCTATCGTCGCAAACAACGCGGCGAACGGCAGGAAGATCACCGTGTTGGCGGTGGCCCAGATGGTTGCGGCATTGGCGATCTGGCGCGGCACCTCCTCGGCGAGCCGCTCCACACCCTGCAGATGCGCGGCCACCGGCGAAATCAACTCGGCGAGTCCGGCGAGCTGAGCGATGAACGGCAACCAGATCACGGCACCCAGCACATTGAACAGGACATGCACGGCTGCCGCGCGCTTCGCATCCTGTGGCTTGCCGATCGCGGCGAGTATCGCCGTGATCCCGGTGCCGATCTTCGCCCCGAACAGGATCGCGATACCGGCCGGCAGGGAAAGCAGCCCCTGAGTCGCCATGACAACGGAAAGGCCTATGGTTGCCGAGGAGGACTGCACCAGTGCGGTGAACACCGCGCCGGCGAGCATCCCGAGCACCGGATTCTGCAAGGATTGCAGCAGCTCGGCGAAGCCCTCATGCGTGCGCAACGGCGACATGGCCGAGCCCATCGCCGCCATGCCATAGAAGATCAGGCCAAGTCCCATGAGCATGGCGCCATAGTGGCGTACGACACCTTGCTTCCAGACGAAGCTCATGAAAAATCCGATGGCGATAAGCGGATAATGCAAGGGCGGTCGTATTGAAGGCCACGATCTGCGCCGTGACCGTGGTGCCCACATTGGCACCGAATATCACCCCGACCGACTGCACCAGGGTCATGATCCCGGCACTGACGAAACCCACCACGAGTACCGTGGTCACCGAGGACGACTGGATCACTGCGGTCACGATGGCGCCGGTGATGGCACCCAAAACTGCGATTGCCGGTCAGCTTCGCCAACAGCGTATTCATCTGCTGACCGGCGGCTGCCTTCAACCCGTCGGTCATCTTCTCCATGCCGTAGAGGAAGAGCGCGAGTCCGCCGAACAGCTCGATGGTCATCGTCAGGGGGTTGAGTTCGGTCATGATCGGCCAGAATTAGAAGGACGAATAAAAGGGGACAGACATCCAGTGTTCGGATGTCGATTTGTGCTTCGTGCTCCCCATACAGCGCATGGAAGTGCGGCGGTGCATGCTCGCGCCAGAACATCTGGATAACGATACCGAAGAACTGGCTTATGGTTGGCATGAACGTACCTGGATTCGGAATGAACCGATTATGCCACCAGTTTTTGTGTGCTTGCCTGTGCTGATTTTCGCGCAGCTGCAAACGCAGACAGTTGTGTGCGTCAATTTGTACAAGGCGTCGCGCCGCCCTCAGATCGTTTATTGACGGCCCAACATCAGGCCCGACCGGTTTAATTCCTGTCCGCTCGTCTGCTAAGATTCGCCCCACTTTTTCAGGCGTTTCTCCTTGGCTTCCCTCCCGGAAATTTTTTCTCCCGACGGCCCGCTGGCGCAGGCGATCAGCGGTTATCGCGTGCGCGACCAGCAACTCGACATGGCCGAGCGCATCGCCGCCGCCATCAACGGCTGTTCGGTCTTCATCGCCGAGGCGGGGACCGGCACGGGCAAGACTTTCGCCTATCTGGTGCCGGCGCTGAGGTCGGGCGGCAAGGTGATCGTTTCCACCGGCACCAAGACCCTGCAGGACCAGCTCTTCAACAAGGATCTGCCGATGGTGCGCGATGCGCTGAAGGCGCCGGTCAGGATCGCCTTGCTCAAGGGGCGGGCCAATTACGTCTGCCCCTACCATCTCGAACGCGCGCTGGCCGACGGCCGCTTCCTGACCCGCGAGGATGCCGCCGACGCCCGCCGCATCTCGGTCTTCGCCAAGGTGACGCAAGAGCGGCGACAAGGCGGAATGCCTGGAAGTCTCGGAAAACTCGCCGGTCTGGAACCACGCCACGTCCACCCGCGAAAACTGCCTCGGCCAGGATTGCCCGGACTACAAGGACTGCTTCGTCATGCAGGCGCGGCGCGAGGCGATGGCGGCCGACCTGGTCGTCGTCAATCACCACCTGTTCTTCGCCGACGTGATGCTGCGCGACGAAGGCATGGCCGAACTGCTGCCGGCCTGCAACACGGTCATCTTCGACGAGGCGCACCAGTTGCCGGAAGTGGCGACGCTGTTCTTCGGCGATACGGTGTCGACGGCGCAAATCCTCGATCTGGCCCGCGATGCGCGTTCCGAGGGACTGACCAACGCCCGCGACTGCCTCGACCTGCAAACGGGCAGCAAGGCGCTGGAAAAGGTCGCCAAGGACTTGCGGCTGGCTGTCGGCATCGATGCCGGGCGCTTCTCCTGCGGTCAACTGCTCGAAAAGCCCGAATTTGCGCCAGCCCTGAAAGCGCTGGAGGAAGAAGTCGCGAAGTTCGCCGCCATCCTCGAAACCCAGGCAGAACGCGCCGAAGGTCTGGAAAAGTGCTGGCAGCGGGCGGTCGAACTGGTGGCGCGCCTCGGCGAATGGCAGAAAACCACGGACGGTTATGTGCGCTGGGCCGAAGCTTTCACCCATTCGCTGCAACTGAACTCGACGCCGCTCGACGTCGCCGAAATTTTCAAAAAACAGATGGGCGGCCACCCGCGCGCCTGGATTTTCACTTCGGCGACGCTCGCCGTGCAGGGCAAGTTCCATCACTACTGCGCCGAACTCGGCCTCGGCGAGCCGGAATCGGCGTGCTGGGACAGTCCCTTCGATTTCGCAAAGCAGGCCATGCTCTACGCGCCGCTCGGCATGCCGGAGCCGAATTCCTTCGGCTACACCGATGCCGTGGTCGATGCCGCCTTCCCGGCGGTGGTCGCTGCCGGCGGCGGCGCCTTCTTCCTGTGCACCAGCCTGCGCGCCATGCGCCGCACGCACGAACTGCTCAAGGCGCGGCTGGAGGACGAAGGCCACGACATGCCGCTGCTGCTGCAGGGCGAGGGCAGCAAGAACGATCTGCTGCAACGCTTCCGTCACCTCGGCAACGCCATCCTGGTCGGCAGCCAGAGCTTCTGGGAGGGCGTCGATGTGCGCGGCGAGGCGCTGTCGCTGGTGGTCATCGACAAGATCCCGTTCGCCCCGCCGGACGACCCGGTGCTTTCGGCACGCATCGAGCAGATGCGGCTGCAGGGACGCAATCCCTTCATGGAATACCAGTTGCCGCGCGCCGTCATCAACGTCAAGCAGGGCGCCGGGCGGCTGATCCGCGATGAAACCGATCGCGGCGTGCTGATGATTTGCGATCCGCGACTATTATCAAAGCCATACGGCCGCCGGGTGTGGCAAAGTCTGCCTCCGATGAAGCGAACCAAGGAACTGTCCGACGTGCTCGATTTTTTTGCCAGCCGATGAAAACCATCTTCGACAAGCTGCGCGCGCAGCAACCGCAACTCTTTTCCGCCGCCGCGATCGCCGTCGATGCGGCGACGCTGGAGGCGATGGCCGAAGTGATCGCCGCCATCGAGGCGGTCGTCGCGCTGCCCGCCTGGCAGGCCCGCGTGCTCGCCTGGGCGCCGGAAATCGCCCGCCGCCCGGTTGCCGCGCGCGGTGTTTTCCTCGGATATGACTTTCATCTGACGGACGAAGGCCCGAAGCTGATCGAGATCAACACCAACGCCGGCGGCGGGCTGATCAATGCCTACCTGCTCGCCGCGCATGGCAAGGCTGACAAGGGCGCGCGGGTCAAGGATGCCTTTGTTGACATGTTCCGCGAGGAGTGGCGACTGGAACGGGGAGATGCGCCGCTGCAGCGCATCGCCATCGTCAACGAAAATCCTGGCGAGCAGTTCCTCGCGCCGGAGTTTGCGCTGTTCAAGGAACTGTTCGAACAGCACGGCATCGCCGCCGTGATTGCCGATCCGGTCGATCTTGTGCGCGATGGCAACCGGCTGTTGCACGCCGACGAGCCGGTCGACCTGGTCTACAACCGGCTGACCGACTTCGCGCTGGATGCCACGGTCAACGCCGATTTGCGGGCGGTTTTCGAAGCCGGCGGTGTCGTGCTGACGCCGCATCCGCACGCCCATGCGCTGTATGCCGACAAGCGCAACCTGATGCTGCTGTCCGACGCTGCGGCGCTGCGCGATCTCGGCGTTGCCGAAGAGACGCAGCGCACCCTGCTGGCCGGCGTTCCGCTCACCGTCGCGGTCAGCCCGGAGCAGGCCGGGCGTTTCTGGAGCGAGCGCAAGCGCTGGTTCTTCAAACCGCCCGCCGGTTTCGGCAGCCGCGCGGCGTATCGCGGCGACAAGCTGACCAAGCGGGTCTTCGAGGAAATCCTGCACGGCGGCTACATCGCCCAGGAAATCGCCCCGCCGTCGGAACATCTCGTGATGGTCGGCGATGGCGAGCAACGCATGAAGGCGGACATCCGCTGCTTCGTTTACGACCGCCGGATCCAGTTGGTGGCTGCCCGTCTCTACCAGGGCCAGACGACCAATTTCCGCACCCCGGGCGGCGGTTTCGCGCCGGTGTTCGTCGCCTGAAAGCGTAAAATCCGGCCATGAAAGTATTTGGCATCGCCGGCTAGTCCGGCTCCGGCAAGACGACCCTGCTGGAAAAACTGATCCCGCAATTCACTGCGCGCGGCCTCAAGGTTTCGGTGATCAAGCATGCCCACCACGGTTTCGACATCGACCGGCCGGGCAAGGATTCCTACCGTCACCGCGCGGCCGGGGCGAGCGAGGTGCTGCTTTCCTGCAACGATCGCTGGGCGCTGATGCACGAGCGGCGTGACGAATCCGAGGTGTGCCTGGACGAGCTGCTGGCGCGCCTGGCGCCCTGCGACCTGGTGCTGGTCGAAGGCTTCAAACAGGAACCGATACCCAAGCTCGAAGTCTATCGGCCGGAAAATGGCAAATCGCCGCTGTTTCCGGAACGCAGCGACATCGTCGCCGTGGCCAGCGACGTCGAGGTTGCCACCAGCTTGCCCAGGCTGGCGCTCGATGACGTTGCCGGGATCGCCGACTTCGTGATGAATACCCTCCAATTGCAGGAACGCCCATGCTGACTTTCGAACAAGCCCTGGAAAAACTGCTGGCCGCCGCGCAGCCGGTCGCGGAAATCCGCTCGCAGCCGCTGACCGCCGCCGCCGGCCGCGTTTTGGCCGTGGCGCAGCGGTCGACCGTGGCCGTCCCGCCGCTCGACAATTCGGCGATGGATGGCTACGCCGTGCGCAGCGCCGACGTCGCCGCCGCCGGCGTCTGCCTGCCGGTCAGCCAGCGCATTCCCGCCGGCACGGTCGGCGTCACGCTGCAGCCGGGAACGGCGGCGCGCATCTTCACCGGCGCGCCGGTGCCGGCCGGGGCCGACGCCGTGGTCATGCAGGAGCTTTGCGAACATGGCGAGGGCAGGCGTGGTCATCAACCACGTGCCGCGTCCGGAAGAAAACATCCGCCGCGCCGGCGAGGATATCGCCGTCGGCGCCGAAATCCTCAAGCCCGGCATCAGGCTCCGCGCGCAGGACATCGCGCTGGCCGCCGCGGCGGGGCTGCCGGAACTGCCGGTCTATCGCCGGGTGCGCGTCGGCGTCTTCTTCACCGGCGACGAACTGGTGCAGCCGGGCGAACCGCTGCCGCCGGGCGCCATCTACAACTCCAACCGCTACGCGCTGCGCGCGCTGCTCGAAGGCATGGGCTGCGAGCTACGCGACCTCGGCACCGTGCCGGATAATCTCGAAGCGACCCGCGATGCCTTGCGCCGCGCGGCGGCCGACAACGACCTGATCATCACCAGCGGCGGCGTCTCGGTCGGCGAGGAGGACCACGTCAAGCCGGCCGTCGAGGCTGAAGGCCGGCTCGACATGTGGAAGATCGCCATCAAGCCGGGCAAGCCGCTGGCCTTCGGCGAAGTGCGCAAGGCCGATGGCAAGGCGTGGTTCATCGGCCTGCCGGGCAATCCGGTGTCGGCGATGGTCACCTTCATGATCATGGTCCGGCCTTTCG
This sequence comes from uncultured beta proteobacterium, assembly GCA_963727115.1. Lineage (GTDB taxonomy): Bacteria > Pseudomonadota > Gammaproteobacteria > Burkholderiales > Rhodocyclaceae > Azonexus. The sequence goes on from CAVSFS010000008.1 coordinate 175,439, forward strand.
TGCTGCGCCTGCAGGGCGTCAGCCGACGTGACGCCGCGCGCTTTCGACCTGCGCGCCGATTTCGACTGGCCGCGGCCGGATGTCCGCGCCGAATTTCTGCGCGCCCGGATCAACGGGCAGGGCGGCGTCGAGCTCTACCCCAACCAGGGCTCCGGCGTCGTTACCTCGCTGTGCTGGGGCGACGGCCTGGTCATGAACCCGCCGGCGCAGGCGATCAAGCCGGGCGACCGCGTGCGCTTCGTGCCTTTTGCGGAGCTGCTGTCGTGAGCGTGCAAAGTTCTCTATTTCGCCAGCCTCAAGGAGGCCTTGGGCATGGGCAGCGAGACGGTCGAACTGCCGGCCGGCGTGACTACCGTCGGCGGCCTGCGCGACTGGCTGGCGAGCCACGGCCGGGACAAGCTGGCCAGCGCCAAAAACCTGCGCTGCGCGGTCAATCAGGACATGGCCGGCGCCGATGCGATAGTGCGGGATGGCGACGAGATCGCCTTTTTTCCGCCGGTAACCGGAGGTTGACCGTGACAGTCCGGGTTCAGGAAGCGGATTTCGATGTCGGCGCCGAGTTGACCGCACTCAGGGCAGGCGATGCGCGGGTCGGCGCGCTGGCCAGCTTCGTCGGGCTGGTGCGCGATGTCAATCACGGGATCGGGGTGTCGGAAATGACCCTCGAACACTATCCCGGCATGACCGAGAAGGCGCTGACCGCCATCGTCGACGAGGCGAAAATGCGCTGGGACATCTACGGCGCGCTGGTCATCCACCGCGTCGGACCGCTCAAGCCGTGCGACCAGATCGTGCTGGTCGCCGTGACCAGCGCCCATCGCGGCGAGGCCTTCGCCGCCTGCGAGTTCATCATGGATTACCTGAAGACCCGTGCGCCGTTCTGGAAGCGCGAGGCGACGGCGGATGGCGCGCGCTGGGTGGATGCCCGCGACAGCGACGATGCGGCGGCCGAACGCTGGAAAACCTGACGTCATTCGCCGCTGCTAGTGCCAGCCGTTGATTCTATGGTGCCGGTTGAAATTTGACTGACCGGCCTCATCTGACGGGTATCAGAAAATCCCCACCCCGAGGACAGTCATGCGAATCGACAAATTCACCACCAAGTTCCAGCAGGCGCTGGCCGATGCCCAGAGCCTGGCCGTTGGCAGCGACCAGCAGTTCATCGAGCCGCAGCACCTGCTGCTCGCCCTGATCAACCAGGACGACGGCGGCACCGCCTCGTTGTTCGCTCGTGCCGGCGTCAATGTCCCGGCGCTACGCAAGGATCTGGAAGGTGCCATCAAACGGCTGCCGCAGGTGTCCGGACACGGCGGCGACGTTTCGATCGGCCGCGACCTCAACAACCTGCTCAACCTGACCGACAAGGAAGCCCAGAAGCGCGGCGACCAGTTCATCGCCAGCGAAATGTTCCTGCTCGCGCTGACCGACGACAAAGGCGAGACCGGGCGCCTCGCCAAGCAGCATGGCCTGCAGCGCAAGGCGCTGGAAGCCGCGGTCATGGCCGTGCGCGGCGGGCAGGGCGTCGATTCGCAGGAAGCCGAAGGCCAGCGCGAAGCGCTGAAGAAATACTGTATCGACCTCACCGAACGCGCCGCCCAGGGCAAGCTCGACCCGGTGATCGGCCGCGACGACGAAATCCGCCGCACCATGCAGATTCTGCAGCGCCGGACCAAGAACAACCCGGTGCTGATCGGCGAGCCGGGCGTCGGCAAGACGGCCATCGTCGAAGGCCTGGCCCAGCGCATCGTCAATGACGAGGTGCCGGACACGCTGAAGGGCAAGAAGGTGCTGGTCCTCGACATGGCCGGCCTGCTGGCCGGCGCCAAGTATCGCGGCGAATTCGAGGAACGGCTGAAGGCAGTGCTCAAGGAAGTCTCGCAGGAAGAAGGCAAGATCATCCTGTTCATCGACGAACTGCACACCATGGTCGGCGCCGGCAAGGCCGAAGGCGCGATCGACGCCGGCAACATGCTCAAGCCGGCGCTGGCGCGTGGCGAACTGCACTGCATCGGCGCCACGACGCTCAACGAATACCGCAAGTACATCGAGAAGGATGCCGCGCTCGAACGCCGCTTCCAGAAGGTGCTGGTCGAGGAACCGAGCGTCGAATCGACCATCGCCATCCTGCGCGGCCTGCAGGAAAAATACGAACTGCACCACGGCGTTGACATTACCGACCCGGCGATCGTTGCCGCCGCCGAGTTGAGCCACCGCTACATCACCGACCGTTTCCTGCCGGACAAGGCGATCGACCTGATCGACGAGGCCGCCGCGCGGATCAAGATGGAGATCGACTCCAAGCCGGAAGTCATGGACAGGCTCGAACGGCGGATGATCCAGCTCAAGATCGAGCGCGAGGCGGTGAAGCGCGAGAAGGATGAGGCTTCCAAAAAGCGCCTTGGATTGATCGAGGAAGAATTGGTCAAGCTGCAGAAGGAGTATTCCGATCTGGAGGAAATCTGGAAATCGGAAAAATCCGCCGTGCTGGGTTCGGCGCACATCAAGGAAGAAATCGACCGGGTCAAGGCAGAGATCACGCGGCTGCAACGCGAAGGCAAGCTCGACAAGGTGGCCGAGCTGCAATATGGCAAGTTGCCGCAGCTTGAGGGGCAGTTGAAGGCGGCTGACGCGGTCAACCCGGAAAAACAGGCCAAAAACAAGTTGCTGCGCACCCACGTCGGCGCCGAGGAAATCGCCGAGGTGGTGTCACGCGCTACCGGCATCCCGGTCAGCAAGATGATGCAGGGCGAACGTGAAAAGCTGCTGCACATGGAGGAGCGCCTGCACAAGCGCGTCGTCGGTCAGGACGAGGCCGTGCGTCTGGTCGGCGATGCCATTCGTCGTTCGCGCGCCGGTTTGTCCGACCCCAACCGCCCCTACGGCTCCTTCCTCTTCCTCGGCCCGACCGGCGTCGGCAAGACAGAGCTGTGCAAGGCGCTGGCCGAGTTCATGTTCGACAGCGAGGAACACCTGATCCGCATCGACATGAGCGAGTTCATGGAGAAGCATTCGGTCGCCCGCCTGATCGGCGCGCCACCGGGCTATGTCGGCTACGAGGAAGGCGGTTACCTGACCGAAGCGGTACGCAGGAAGCCGTATAGCGTGATCCTGCTCGACGAGGTCGAGAAGGCGCACCCGGATGTCTTCAACGTGCTGCTGCAGGTGCTCGACGATGGCCGCATGACCGATGGCCAGGGCCGCACGGTCGACTTCAAGAACACGGTCATTGTCATGACCTCGAACCTCGGCAGCCAGATGATCCAGCAGATGGCCGGCGATGACTATGGTGTGATCAAGATGGCGGTGATGGCCGAGGTGAAAAGCTACTTCCGGCCGGAATTCATCAACCGCATCGACGAAGTGGTGGTCTTCCACGCGCTCGACGAGAAGCACATCGCCGGCATCGCGAAGATCCAGCTCGGTTATCTGGAAAAACGTCTGGCCCAGCTCGAAATGGGACTGGTGGTCGAGGACAGCGCGCTGGCCGAACTGGCGATGGCCGGTTTCGACCCGGTGTTCGGCGCCCGTCCGCTCAAGCGGGCGATCCAGCAGCAACTGGAAAACCCGCTGGCCAAGAGCATCCTCGAAGGCAAGTTCGGGCCGAAGGATACGATCCGCGTGGCTTGCGAAAACGGCATCATGCGTTTCGCCAAGGGCTGAACCAGCGGGCGAAATGAAAACGGCGAGGCTGGTTGCCTCGCCGTTTTTTCTTGGAAAAACTGGTTTTCAGATTTTGGCCACTTTTCCCGGTTGACCGTAGGAGGCTGGTTGCGAACCTCTGTGGCCTGATGATGCTTCCATTCGTGATGGCGGGTTGCTGATCCTGGGCCTGCCGCTCAGCAGAGTCAGCCATCCGGCGGCAATTCGGCCATAGCAACCGGTGGAGCAGTCCCTGTTGAATGGTTGGTGTTGGCCGGGTTGCCGACGTTAGCGCCGTACTCCGCTTGGAAGGCCGCTTATAGCAGCTCCGAGGTGTTTGTAGGGAGGGCAACCATGTAGTCGATTCGCATACGCTCGCTTGGGCAAAATGGCACTCAGTCGTAGTGGTTACAGAATCGTTAGCTATGTGATCAGCAAGCCGCCATTCTCGATAAAACGGTCATCAGCCCCTTTGGGGCACGATGCTGTCGATTGTCGCTGTTGAAAGCGTACCGAACCAAGCCTATTGTGGCCACAGCGCGCAATTTCGACGGCTAGCTGCCGCTGGCGGATTCCTTTGCCTCTTCCAACATGCGCGGCACGTAGGCGTCGGTAAACAACGCGCCTTCCCTGGCGATGCGATCGATGTTGGGCGTCTTGTAACCCATCACGCCAAGATTGTAGGCACTGATGTTGTTGATGCCGATGTCGTCGCCCCAGATGACGATGATGTTGGGCTTTTTGGCTGGCGCTGCGAGAGCCGCATTTGGCGCCGCCGCAAACCACATCATGGTCACGGCAAGAACAATAGACCAGACTCCGCGTTTCATCGATCCTTCTCCATATCACATCGATTCAAAGACCGGCCTGGCGCGATTCACCAGGCCGGTACTCGTCTTCATTATTCCCTGTCGATGGTGTACAGCACGAGTGATGCCGCCGGATTTACTTGGCTGCTGCTGGCGCTTCCACAATCTCGATTTTTGCCTTGGCCTTGAGGTCTTCCATTTGCTTCTGCACGTTCTGCTGCTGAAGGTGCTGTGCCAGTTGAGGTTTGACTTCCTCGAAGGGAGGCGCTTCGATGGGCCGGGTATCTTCCAACTGGATCACGTGATAACCAAACTGGGTCTTGACGGGCTCCTGCGTGATCGCACCCTTTTCCAGCTTGCTCACGGCCGCGCCGAATTCCGGCACCATCCTGCTCAGGTCAAACCAGCCCAGTTCGCCACCCCTGACCTTCGAGCCGGCATCTTTCGATTTTTCCATGGCCAGCTTCTCGAACAAACCCGGATCCTTTTTCAGCTTGGCGATGATGTCCTTCGCGTCGGCTTCTTTCTCCACCAGGATGTGGCGTGCCTTGTATTCCGTGCCGGTGATCGTTCGCCTTGATCTTCTCGTATTCGGCTTTCAGCATGTCGTCGCTGGCCGTACTGTTCTTGATCAAATCCTGAACATAGGCATTGGCCAGAACGGATTGGCGGATCAGATCAATTTGCGCCATGATCTCGGGCGATTTATCCAGGCCCTTCTTGATCGCCTCGTCGGCGGCCAGGGTTTGCATGGCCAGTTTTTCTATGATGCCTTTTCTCGCCTCCGGGCTGTCCGGCTGGCCGGCAGCAAGGCCCTGCTGGACAATCATGTCGACGCGGCTTTTGGCAATGGCGATGCCGTTGACCGTGGCAGCGGCAGGCTCTTTCACCGCAGGCGCAGCAGCCGACTTCGCCTTGTCGTCGGGGTTGCAGGCGCTCAGAACCAGCAGAGAAACAGCGCTGGCCAGAAGGATTCGGGAATTGCTTGAGATCATATTTCAGTAGCGTCCGTTAAAGCGCGTCGATATTGACTGTGCAGCCAGTATCGACGCGGGGTTTGAGTGATTCATGGTGTACGTGCAGCGGAAAACCTTTGTCCGTATTACTCGAACGCGAAAATCTTCTTCCAGTCGTTCTTCATGCTGATGACCGTCCAGCCCTGCTTCTGCGCCTCGTCGTAGAGCGCCTGCGTGAAAGCGCCGACCTTGGTCGCCGGCAACCCCTGCGCCGGCCCGTAGGCATATTCGCGCTTGGCATCGTCGTGCAGCACCAGCATGGACAGGCGCGCGCCGTCGCCGGCCTTGGTGTATTCGAGCATCTGCTGGTCGCCGGTCGAGTTGCCGACCGCCATGGTTGGCCGCCGCCCGATCATCAGGTGAATGCCTTCCGGCTTGCCGGCGTTGTTGTCGTTGAGCATCAGCTTGGGTTCCTTGGTCAGGAAGGGCTTGCCGTCCTTGGCGTAACCGTATTTCGTTCCGCCGGCGGTGCCGATCACCTGCTCGGGCGGGATGCCATAAACAGCTTCAGAGTACGTACGTACGAAATCCTGGCCACCACCGGTGACGATGTAGGTCTTGTAGCCGCTGGCGCGCAGGTACTTCAGCACTTCCTGCATCGGCAGGTAAGTCAGTTCGGTATAGGGCTTCTTCCAGCGCGGGTCCTTCGCCTCGGCCAGCCACTTCTTGGCTTGGGCGTTGAAGGTGTCGACCGGCATGCCGGTCAGCGTGGCAGCGGCGAGCTTTTCGAGGTCGGGCAGGGTCAGCTTGGCGATGGCCGCACGATCGCCCTTCAGGATCTCCAGCACCGTCGAGAACGGGGCGACTTTGGCCAGTTCGGGCTTGGCCTTGACCAGCGCCGGCACGCTCTCGAGGATGTACATCACCTGCGAATACATCGGGTGCTCGACCCACAGCGTGCCGTCCTGGTCGAAGGTGGCGATGCGTTCGGCGGGCGGCACGAACTTCGGGCTGCCTTGGGTGGTGGTGTCTTTCACAAAGGTGACGATTGCCTGCTTGGCCGGGCCGTCGTTCCACGAGGGCAGGGGATCGGTTTGGGCCAGGGCGGGGGCGCCCAGTACGAGGAGCGCGCCCAGCACGAGGCTGCGGGCAAGCGTGAATAACGACATCGTGTTTCTCATTTGGATTCTCCTTTTACTTGAGAACAAACGGGCGGCCTTTTCGAGCCGCCCGCTTGGTAGTTTCACAAACGCCTTGCCAGGCTATCTGACTCGCTACAACCTAGTCTCCCTTGGCGCGAGTCCTCGCCATTTGTTCCTTTACCTCCACGAGAACCTGGGCCAGGCTGTAGGACGCCGGGGACTGCAGCGCCGGGTACGGCCCGTAGGATTCAAGTTCCTGCAGCCACAGCGCCTGGCCGATAGGAATGATGTTCCAGTCGTAGATGTAAGCGGTCATTGGTCCGGTTAGCGCACCGCCTTGGCCGAGAAGGGTTTTCGGTTCGAAACCGACAGACCCCTCGAATGGATCGCGCCTGATGTTGGCGACCAAAGGCCAATGGAAGGTATGGACCCCCATCAAGCCACCGGTCGCGGCCTCGGATGCCATCGCGAAGTAGATTTTCCAGTTCTTGTAGCGCACTGCCGACGGAACAGGGCCTCCGTAGTAGAAGAACGTATCGCGTGCCGATTTCTCCGACTTGCCGGTCAGATAGTCAAGCTGGTTGACCCCTTGAAGCTTGGTCTTGACGATGCCGGGATACTTGCCCGCCATGATCTGCTTGTTGAGGTCGTTGCCCTTGGCCCCGCCGGCAATCTCGACGAAGGTCGGCATCCAGTCGTACGAGGCGAAGATGTCGTTCAGGACGGTGCCCGGCTTGATGTGCCCCGGCCAGCGGATCACCGCCGGAGCGCGCATGCCGCCTTCCCAGGTGGTCAGCTTGCCGCCCTTGAACGGCGTGTTGCCGCCGTCCGGGAAAGTGATGACTTCGGCGCCGTTATCGGTGGTGAAGACGACGATGGTGTTGTCGAGTTCGCCCATTGCTTCAAGCTTCTTCAGCACCTCGCCAATGTTGTCGTCCATCTGCTTCATGCCGGCTTCGTTGGCGCCCCAGTCCTTGCCACCCTTGGTGCCGACCATGGCCATGTACTTGTCCGACAGCATGGTGGTGATGTGCATGCGCGCCGGGTTGTACCAGACGAAGAACGGCTTGTTGGTCTTCTTCGGGTCGTTGCGATCGAGGAAGTCGATGACCTTGGCCGAGATTTCCTCATCCACGGTTTCAGAGCGCTTCAGCGTCAACGGCCCCTGGTCACTACAGGTCTGGTTCTTCTCGGTGCCGTCGGAAGACTTGCAGGCGATCACCGGCCGCGGCGGCGTCATGCAGAGGGTCGTCTTCGGATCCACCGCGCCGGGGGGGTCGCTGAGGCCGCGGACCGGCGAGTTCTTGCACGGCGGCACAATGGCCTGCACCGTCGGAGAACTGTTGATGTCGGGGAAGCTCACGCCCTGCATCGCGTCCAGGTGATAGAGGTAACCCCAGAACTCCTGAAAGCCGTGCGCCGTCGGCAATGCCGCCGTATGGTCGCCCAGATGGTTCTTGCCGAACTCTCCGGTGGTGTAGCCGAGATCAAGCAGGAACTTGGCTAGCGCAGGCGTGCCGGGCTGCAGGTAGGACGGGCTGCCGGGCAATTGCGGCGGGATCATGCCGGCGCGCAGCGGCGTCATGCCGGTGAAGAAGGCGGTGCGACCGGCCGTGCAGCTTTGCTCGGCGTAATAGGTCATGAACTTCGCACCCTCTTTCGCGATACGGTCGATGTTGGGCGTCTCGCCGACCATCAGTCCTTGATGGTAGATGCTCGGCTGCATCCAGCCGATGTCGTCGCCCATGATGAAAAGGATGTTGGGCTTCTTGGCGGGCGCCTGCGCCAGCGCAGCCCCCGATGCCATCACCATTGCCGCAAGCGTCAAGCCAAGCGCTCGCAGGATACGCCCTGCATTTTTCATATTGAATCCCCTTGTGATTGATTCACGAACTTCGTAACGATCCTTACCGCTATATGTTATCGGTTCGATAAAGCTGAACACTTGCCTCAACGCGATGCGTTACACATTTGGGTAGCATAGTGTCTTCGCCATTGTTTGGCTACTTCCCTTTAGGGAAGGTTGGCGGGCGTTCGTCGAACAACCCAGCGGCTTGCGCGAGTCGTGTCAGTTCGGCTACGGAGCCCACCTTGAGCTTGGTAGTGATAGAAGTGCGGTGAAGCTTCACCGTCCGCTCGTTGATACCCAGGTCAGCCGCGATCTGCTTGTTGCGCTTTCCTGCGACGACGTGCCGCAATACGCCTTGCTCGCGACTCGTGAGGGTATCGAATCTGGCCCGCAGCGCGTGCAAATGAGCATTCTCGGCGCGCTGCTGGGCATCGCGGGCGATGGCCCGATCCACTGCGGCAAAAATTGCTTCCTTCGGCGCGCGCTTGGTGAGGAAATCCTCGGCCCCCTGGCGCATAGCCTGCACGGTTGTCGGGATGTCGCCTTCCCCGGTGAGAAAGACCACCGGCAACATGTTCGCCCCGTGCGCCAGTGCTTGCTGGAGGTCCAGGCCATCCATTCCCGGCATTCGCAGATCGGTGACGACACACCCCGTGCCGTCACCCAGTTTCGCGAGAAAATCGGCCGCCGATGCGTACGTCTGGACGGTGTAGCCTGACGCTTTCAACAAACGCGCAAGCGCGACGAGGAACGATGCGTCATCATCGACGACATGAACGACGGGCACGGCTTCGCTCATGATGGCGTTGCTGCCTCTGCCAGCGGCAGCGTAAAGCGGAATGTCGCGCCTTCCCCGGCATTGTTTTCCGCCCAGATGCGTCCGCCGTGTGCCTCGATGATCGTGCGCGAAATCGCAAGCCCGATGCCCATCCCGTTCGCCTTGGTGGTAAAGAACGGCTCGAACAGGCGCCCGAGCCTTTCTGGCGCGATGCCGACTCCGCTGTCTTCAACTGCCACTTCGATCTCACCCTCGCCGTGGCGCTGCGCTCGCACTGTGACCTTTCGCCTTGCAGCGGGTGCGTCTTCGACAGCATCCATCGCGTTAAGAATGAGGTTCAACAGCACTTGCTGAAGGTGCACCGGATCGCCCATCACGCGCGGCAGCACGGAAGCGACGTCGATCTGGAGCACCACTTTGCGTGTCGCTGCATCGCTGCGCGCAAGTGACATCACATTCGCCAGTTCGTCGCTCACCGACAGCGCGCGCGGGACGAAGCTGCGGCGCTTCAGCAGCGCCCGTAAGCGGTCGATTACGCCACCGGCCCGCTGGTCGTCCAGGCGGATGTCGACCAATATGGCCCGCAATTCGTCGAGGTCTGGCGGGTCGTGCTCAAGGAACAGTTCGGCCGCCTCGGTATTGCGCAGGATGGCGCCAAGCGGTTGGCTCAACTCGTGTGCGAGCGCTGATGCAAGCTGCCCCATCATCGAGACACGACTGGCGTGGGCCAGTTTACTGCGCAACTGTTGCAACTCCAGCTCGGCGCCACGCCGTGCGGAAATGTCGAGTACCACCCCGCGCAGCAGAATCGGCTTGCCGCTGCCGGCACGTTCGATCTGTCCGCGTGCTGCCATCCAGCGCACTTTTCCATCAGGGAGGAGTACGCGGTACTCGACTTCATAGCCAACGTCGGTAGCCAGCGTATTTTCGAGCGCCTGATCCGTGGCTTCGCGGTCCTCGGGATGCAATGAGCCAAAAAAACGCGCGCGATTGATGGGCTCCGATTCCGAAAAGCCAAATAGTTCGCGGGCACGCCGGGTGGCCCAGATCGTGTCGTGATCAATGTCCCATGTCCACATGCCCAGATCCGCCGCCGCACTGGCCAAATCCATGTGGCGTTCCCTTTCCTGCAACTGGCCGGCAAGTCGTGCTCCCGCCAAGACGTCGGCATTCAACTCGATGGACATCGCTATCAGGACGGCGAGATAGGCCCAACTGATCATGTAGGGCGTGTTGAGAATCCCGGTTTCCACCAAGGCGGCTTGCAAGCCGCCGCCCAGAAAGAAGAACACGATGGCGCCCCCGACAACCATGGCACGTCGGTTTCCCGTGTTGCGCCGCAATCTCACAGAGGCATCCGCCACGAACGCGATCTGCGCCAGGACCGCCAGATAAGGGAATATATTCCAGGGGTTTGACACGCCTTCGGCCACATGGAAGCTGGCTCCGCCGAAGGTCTCGACCGTTCTGAAACCAGTAACCATTTGGTAAGTCATGCCCGAGCCGGTAGGCGCCCAGGGCAAATAGTCGAACGCCAATCCGATAGTGTAAAAGACAGGAACCGCAAGAGCGAGCCACTTTCGCCCGGTGCCAAAATACGTCCAGATGAACGCCATCAGCGACCCGAGCATTACGCCGACCGCGATGTCCAGCAAACGCATCCATTCCCACCATTCGGCCAAGACATCCGTGCGCATCAACGCCAATTCCAGACCAGAGATGCAGGCGACTGTGAAAGCGCTGAGTGCAAACAGCAGGCGGGGCGCACGTGGGCGCTGAGCAAGGCCAATGCTCAGCTCGATCAAGCCCAGCGTGAGGCAGGCCGCGGCCACCATGGGCCAGGTGATGGTCATCCAGTTCATGGCGCAGTATCGATGCCTTCGCTCACTCTGTCTTGAAAGCTGGCAGCGCCATCAACAGGCGCCGAAATTGCGATTTTATGCCAGCAACGGGCGCATGAGCGTGTTTCCGGACTGCCGATTTGCCACTGCAATATGTGGCCGGGCATGACCGGCAAGTACTTGGAGAGCTAATTTACTCGGCAGGATCGGCTGCAAGAAGAATTCCTGCAAAGCATCATTGCCCAATTGTGGACGGTGAAACCACACGGCGAATCGCGTTCAAGAGTTCGCTACCGGCGTCCGTCTTGCGAAAATAGCCGACACACTGGCCAGCCATCGCATCCTCACTCGCCCTGGGGTCGTCATGAGCAGTGACAAAGAGCACGGGCGTTGCATCGCCCTCGGCGGCCAGCTCATTCCGCAGATCGATCCCGGACATTCCGGGTAACTGTACATCGAGGACGAGGCAATCAAATCTCGGCTGCTTCACATCCGCACTGAACTCTTCAGCGGATGCATAAGTGATCGGCTGCATCCCCGCCGCGCGCAACAGTCGAGCGACCGAGCGGCGAAGACTCTCGTCATCGTTCAACGACACCCACATAAAGGTTGCCCAAGCCGCTAATTGCCATGGTGACAAGCCTACCGAACACACGGTGATAGGGCTACTACCCTTTAGGGAAGCTGATCAATGTCCAGAACCGCGAATGGCCGGTCAGAAATCAAAGTTGAGTCCGTTTTCACACCTCGGCCTCAAATCTGAAGTACAACACTTGCCAGCAGCGTATAGCGTGCGCCGAGTTCGATTAACCGTGATTCGACGCAACGGGTGGATTAATCCGCCGCCGCACCGGTTCGCTCAGTCGAGAATGCCACGCAGTGCCTCGATAAGCGCCTTGCATTCCGCGTCCGTGCCGACCGTGATGCGCAGGAACTGGTCGATGCGCGGCAGTTTGAAGTGGCGGACGATGATGTTTTTTTCGCGTAATGCCTGCGCCAGTTGTGCCGCGTCGTGTTGCACCCCAGGGGTGCTTGAGCCACAGGACCCTTCGCCTGCGGGGCGCGCGTGGCGGGTGAAGATGAAGTTGGCGGCGGAGGGCAGGACTTCGAAGCCGAGCGACTGGAGTGCTGCGGTCAACGTGTCCCGGGAGGCAATAACCGACTGCCGGGACTGCTCGAAATGCTCGGCATCTTCCAGCGCGGCGACGGCGCCGACGATGGCCAGGCGGTCGAGCGGGTAGGAGTTGAAGCTGTTCTTGACCCGTTCCAGAGCCTCGATCAGGGCAGGGTGGCCGACGGCGAAACCGACGCGCAGGCCGGCCAGCGAACGGGATTTGGACAGTGTATGGACGACCAGCAGGTTGTCGTAGTGGTCCACCAGCGAAATGGCGGTCTCGCCGCCGAAATCGACGTAGGCTTCATCGACGACGACGACCGAGTCTGGATTGGCCTTGAGCATCTGCTCGATGGCGTCGAGCGCCAGCAGGCGGCCGGTCGGCGCGTTCGGGTTGGGAAAAATGATGCCGCCGTTCGGTCGACCGCAGTAATCGGCGGGGTTAATGCTGAAATCTTCGGCCAGCGGCACGGTGGCGTAATCGACACCGTACAGCCCGCAATAGACCGGGTAGAAACTGTAGGTGATGTCCGGGAAGAGGATCGGTCGCTCGTGCCTGAGCAGGGCCATGAAGACGTGGGCCAGCACTTCGTCCGAGCCGTTGCCGACGAAGACCTGCGGCGCCGTCACGCCATGCGTTCTGGCGATGGCGGCCTTGAGCAGGTCGGCGTTGGGGTCGGGGTAAAGGCGCAGGCGTGCCGCGTCGGCGCCGAGTTCCGCCTGAATCGCTGCCAGCACCTTGGGTGAGGGCGGGTAGGGGTTCTCGTTAGTGTTGAGCTTGATCAGATTGGCAAGCTTGGGCTGCTCGCCCGGCACGTAGGGGGTGAGGGTGCTGACAACCCTGCTCCAGAAGCGACTCATGGGAATTTCACGGAAAGCCTAAACGAGGGCGAAATGGTATCATGCCCCTCCGTCCCAACGCCTTTTGCGGCCTCAACTCATGCGTAACGCTGAAATCATCCGTAATACCCTGGAGACGCAGGTTACCGTGCGTCTCGATCTCGATGGCGCCGGTCAGGGCAAATTCGCCACCGGCGTGCCCTTCCTCGACCACATGCTCGACCAGATCGCCCGTCACGGGCTGATCGACCTCGACGTGCAGGCCGTCGGCGACCTCCATATCGACGCCCACCACACGGTCGAGGATATCGGCATCACCATTGGCCAGGCGCTGGCCAAGGCCTGGGGTGACAAGAAGGGACTGACCCGTTACGGCCACAGCTACGTGCCGCTGGACGAAGCATTGTCGCGCGTCGTGATCGACCTTTCCGGGCGGCCGGGGCTCGAATTCAACGTGCCGTTCACGCGGGCGATGATCGGTCAGTTCGACGTCGATCTGGTCAATGAATTTTTCCAGGGGCTGGTCAACCACGCCGGCATGACCCTGCATATCGACAACCTGCGCGGGGTCAATGCGCACCACCAGGCGGAGACTGTCTTCAAGGCCTTCGGCCGGGCATTGCGCATGGCGGCGACACCCGATCCGCGCATGGCCGGCGCCATGCCATCGACCAAGGGCTCGCTGTGAGCATTGCGGTCATCGACTACGGCATGGGTAACCTGCGCTCGGTGTCGCAGGCGCTCGAGCATGTCGCGGGTGGCCGGGAGGTCGTCGTTACCGCCGATCCAGTGGTCGTGGCGGCTGCCGAACGCGTGGTTTTTCCCGGGCAGGGCGCGATGCCCGACTGCATGCGCGAACTCGATGCGCGCGGCTTGCGCGCCGCCGTGTTGCAAGCCGCCCGGGACAAGCCGTTCCTCGGGATCTGCATCGGCTTGCAGATGCTGTTCGAGCACAGCGAGGAAGGCGATGTCGCCGGCCTCGGAATTTTTGCCGGCGATGTGCGGCGTTTTCCCGATGCCCGCATGGTCGGCGCCGACGGCCAGCGCCTCAAGGTGCCGCACATGGGCTGGAATCGTCTGCAGCAGAAGCCGCATGCCCTGTGGGCCGGGATTGCCGATGGCGCCCGCTTCTATTTCGTGCACAGCTATTGTGTGCAGCCGGCCGATCCGTCGGTGGTGACGGGCACGACCGAGTACGGCATCCCCTTTACCTGTGCGGTGGGGCGGGATAATATCTTTGCCGTTCAATTCCACCCCGAGAAAAGCGCTCAGGACGGTCTGCAGCTTCTGAAAAATTTCGTCGAGTGGCGTCCGTAAGACAACGTCTGTCGAGTTCATTCTCATCCAAATCCCATGCTGATTATTCCCGCCATCGATCTCAAGGACGGCCAGTGCGTCCGTCTCAAGCAGGGCCTGATGGAACAGGCCACCGTTTTTTCCGACAGCCCGGCCGAAATGGCCCGCCACTGGGTCAACCAGGGCGCGCGTCGGCTGCATCTGGTCGATCTCAACGGCGCCTTTGCCGGCAAGCCGAAAAACGAATCGGCGATCAAGGCCATCCTGAAGGAAGTCGGCGACGACATTCCGGTGCAGCTCGGCGGCGGCATTCGCGACCTCGACACCATCGAGCGTTGCCTCGATGACGGCCTGAGCTACGTCATCATCGGCACCGCGGCGGTCAAGAACCCCGGCTTCCTGCACGATGCGTGCACCGCCTTTCCCGGCCACATCATCGTCGGGCTCGATGCCAGGGACGGCAAGGTGGCGACCGATGGCTGGTCCAAGCTGACCGGTCACGACGTCGTCGATCTCGGCAAGAAGTACGAGGACTATGGCGTCGAAGCGATCATCTACACTGACATCGGCCGTGACGGCATGCTGTCCGGCATCAACATCGACGCGACCGTGCGCCTGGCGCAGGCGCTGACCATTCCGGTGATCGCTTCCGGCGGCCTTTCTTCGCTCGACGACATCAAGCAACTTTGCGCCATGGAGCGCGAGGGCATTGTCGCCACTATCGCCGGTCGTGCCATCTACGATGGTTCGCTCGACTTCAGCGCAGCGCAGGAAGCGGCCGACGCCGGCAGCGCCTGATGCTCGCCAAGCGCATCATCCCCTGTCTCGACGTCACCGCCGGCCGGGTCGTCAAGGGAACCAACTTCGTCGATCTGCGCGATGCCGGCGACCCGATCGAAATCGCCCGCCGTTACGACGAGCAGGGCGCCGACGAGGTGACTTTTCTCGACATCACCGCGTCGTCCGATCAGCGCGACATTATCCTGCACATCGTCGAAGCCTGCGCCGCGCAGGTTTTCATTCCACTGACCGTCGGCGGCGGCGTGCGCAAGGTCGAGGACGTTCGGCGCCTGCTCAATGCCGGGGCCGACAAGGTGTCGATGAATACCGCGGCGGTCAATGATCCCGATCTGGTGTTCAACGCATCGAGCAAGGTCGGTTCGCAGTGCATCGTCGTCGCCATCGACGCCAAGCAGAGCGCGCCCGGCAAATGGCACGTGTTCACTCACGGCGGCCGCAACGATACCGGGCTTGATGCGGTCGACTGGGCAAAACGGGTCGAAATGCTCGGCGCCGGCGAAATCCTGCTGACCAGCATGGACCGCGACGGCACCAAGAATGGTTTCGATCTGGCGCTGACCCGTGCGGTGTCGGACGCCGTGCGGATTCCGGTGATCGCCTCCGGCGGCGTCGGCAACCTGCAGCATCTGGCCGACGGCGTTACCGAAGGCCATGCCGATGCGGTGCTGGCGGCCTCGATCTTCCATTTCGGTGAATACACCGTCCGCCAGGCCAAGGAATACATGGCCAGCCGTGGTATCGAAGTCCGCCTGTGAGTGATCTCGACAATTCCCGGTCCTGGCTGGAAGCCCTGAAATGGGACGCTGACGGCATGATTCCAGCCATCGCCCAGGACGAGAACGGGCGCGTCGTGATGTTCGCTTTCATGAACCGCGACTCGCTGCAGGAAACAGTCCGTTGCGGCAACGCGGTATACTGGTCGCGTTCGCGCCAGCGTCTGTGGCGCAAGGGTGAGGAATCGGGTCACTTCCAGAAGGTGAAATCCATCCGCACCGACTGCGACGGCGATGTCTTGCTGCTGACGATCGAACAGGTGGGCGGGATTGCCTGTCACACCGGGCGCGCGAGCTGTTTTTTCAACGAATTGAACGGGGAACGCTGGGTTCCCACTGATCCGGTCTTGAAAGATCCAAAGGAAATTTACGCAAAATGAGTACGCATGACATGCTGCACCGGCTTTCGGAGACGCTTGCTTCGCGTCGTAATGCCGACCCGACAACTTCCTACACCGCGCAATTGTTTGCGAGTGGCCCCGACTCCATCCTGAAGAAGATCGGCGAGGAATGCGCCGAACTGATCATGGCCGCCAAGGATGGCAAGCGCCTGAACATCGTCTGGGAGTCGACCGACGTGATTTACCACGTCATGGTCCTGCTCGCCTTTTATGGCCTGAGCATCGAGGATGTTTCCCAGGAAATGCGCCGTCGCGAGGGGATTTCCGGCATCGACGAGAAGGCTGCGCGGAGCGCCAAGTGAGCGACTGCATTTTCTGCAAGATCGTCGACGGCAAGATTCCGGCGCAGAAGGTTTACGAGGATGAGGACCTCCTCGCCTTCAACGACATCAACCCGGCGCGCCCGGTGCATGTGCTGGTGATTCCGAAAAAGCACATCACCTCGCTGGCGACGGTGACCGCCGACGATACACCGATGCTCGGGAAGATGCTCGCCAGGGCCAACGAGATTGCCAGCGCGCAGGGCAGCCCGGACGGTTTTCGCATCATCATCAATACGGGTCGGGTCGGACAGCAGGAAGTGCCGCATCTGCATATCCACATCGTGGGCGGACCGGATCCGGTCGGACCCATGCTGAAACGCATCTAGGAGACAAACATGGGCAGTTTTTCCATCTGGCACTGGCTGATCGTTCTGGTCATCGTGTTGCTGATCTTCGGTACCAAGAAGCTGCGCAACGTCGGGCAGGATCTCGGTGGTGCGGTCAAGGGCTTCAAGGACGGCATGAAGGACGCCACGGCGACCGACAAGCCGGCCGATGCCGAGCCGCCGCAACAGGTCGGCGGGCAGACGATCGACGTCGAAGTGAAGGAAAAGACCAAGTCCTGAGCGGCTTCCGGGTTGCGTTACCGTGTGAACGGTTTTGCCTCCACCCGGTTGTCCAGCGGCCTATCCTTATGTTCGATATCGGCTTTTCAGAACTCATGGTCATCGGCATCGTCGCCCTGATCGTCATCGGGCCGGAGAAACTGCCGAAGGTGGCGCGTACGCTCGGGCATCTGCTCGGGCGGGCGCAGCGTTACGTCAACGACGTCAAGTCCGACATCAATCGTGAGATCCAGCTCGACGAGCTGAAGAAGCTGCAGTCTGAGGTCACCGAGTCGGCGCGTTCGCTTGAAGATTCGGTGCGCAAGGAATTCGAAACAGCCCGCGCCACGGTCGAGGTTCCCGCCCAGGCGGCAGTCGCCGAACTGAATAATGCCGCGCAACAGGTTGCGCAGAGCGCGGCCACCCCGGCTGCCGATGCCACGGGCAAGCCCGCCGCATGAGCGATCCGCAGGCAAATTCCGCGCACGAAGAGTCGTTCATTTCCCATCTGGTCGAGTTGCGCGACCGTCTGCTGCGCAGCCTGATCGCGGTGGCCGTGATCCTCGGCGTGCTGGCCGTCTATCCCGGGCCGGGGGCCATCTACGACATTCTGGCCGCGCCGTTGACCGCCGCCTTGCCGGAAGGCACCAAGATGATCGCTATCGGCGTCATCACGCCATTCATGGTGCCGCTCAAGGTAACGGCCATGGTCGCCTTTGTGCTGGCCTTGCCCTTCGTTCTTTACCAGGTCTGGGCCTTTATCGCTCCGGGACTGTACGCACACGAGCGACGGCTCGGCATTCCGCTGATTATTTCCAGCTCCCTGCTTTTTTTGCTCGGCATGGCCTTCTGTTACTTCTTCGTTTTCGGGCAGGTCTTCAGTTTCATTACCAGCTTTGCGCCAAAAAGCATCACGCCGGCGCCGGATATCGATGCCTACCTGTCGTTCGTGATGACCATGTTCCTCGCCTTCGGCATTGCCTTCGAGGTGCCGGTGGCGCTGGTGGTCCTGGTCAAGCTCGGCGTGGTGACGGTGGAAAAACTCACGGAATGGCGTTCCTACTTCATTGTCGGCGCCTTCATCGTCGCCGCCGTGGTGACGCCGCCGGATGTGGTTTCGCAACTGGCGCTGGCGATTCCGATGTGCCTGCTCTACGAACTGGGTATTCTGGCGTCACGTTTCGTTTCGCGGCCGGCGCCGGCTGAACCTGTTGTCCCTGAAGAGGACGTCCTTCGGGGCGCGGTCGACTCCGCTGTAGCGGCAAAAATGGATGCCGAGATGGATAGCGCGGAAGAGGAATTCCGCAAGCTCACCGAGAAATAATCAGGGCGCTTTGCGCTCGGGTCCGGGCACGGTTTCCAGCATCTGAACCGGCACGCCCTCCGCGAACCACCACAGAGTCCCGGCTGGCATGGCCGCCCAGGTCTCGTTGTCGGTCAACGGCAGCGTGGCAATGACCGCGACCCGATCCTCGGAACTCGTCACGTCGCTGAAATCGACCGTGACATCCTGATCCTTGAGGTGCGCCTGGGCGAAGGGCGCCTGGCGAATTATGTAGGCAAGCCTGGTCGAGGCATGGGCGAACAGCCAGTCGCCATTGGAGAGCAGGAAATTGAATTCGCCGTAGCGGGCAATCTCGAGCGTCAGTGCATGAATGGCGGCAAACAGTTCGCTGTCCTCGGGCGCGCTGCTGCCGAAGCGCTGGCGCAGGCGCTGGAGCAGCCAGCAGAAGGCGCGCTCGCTGTCGGTCAGGCCGACCGGCATGAAGCTGCCGTCGAGTTCCGGCGCGAAATCGATCAGGTTGCCGTTGTGGGCGAAGATCCAGTAGCGGCCCCACAGTTCGCGCATGAACGGGTGGGTGTTCTCAAGCCCGATCGATCCCTGCGTGGCCTTGCGGATATGGGCGATGACGCTCTTCGAACGGATCGGGTACTGGCGGACCAGTTCGGCAATCGGCGAGGTGCAGGAAGGCTTGGGGTCGAGGAACAAGCGCGTTCCCTTGCCCTCGAAGAAGGCGATGCCCCAGCCGTCGGAATGAACGTCAGTGGCGCCGCCGCGCGCCTGAAAGCCGGTGAACGAGAAGCAGATGTCGGTCGGGACGTTGCAGTTCATGCCCAGCAACTGGCACATGGCTCACTCCTGCTCGGCGGACATCGCTGGTCGTTTGCCGATCTTGACCTGCGTTTCGACCACGTTCTTGTCGCGGCGCAGACGGAAGGCCGAGCGGTCGTCGGGCTTGAGCGCGGCGATCAGGTCGAGCATCGCCTGCGGATCCTTCACCGGCTTGCCGCCGACTGTCAGCAGCACGTCGCCGGGACGGATGCCGGCGGAGTCGGCCGGACTGCCGCGCACGACGCCGGCGATCAGCGCCCCCTCGCTGTCGGGCAGGCCGAAGGATTCGGCCAGTTCGGGCGTGATTTCCTGGGCCTCGACACCGACCCAGCCGCGCGTCACGGCGCCATTCTGGATGATCTGCTCCATGATGTTCTTGGCGCTCGAGACCGGAATCGCAAAGCCGATGCCGTGCGAGCCGCCGGTCTGCGAGTAGATTGCGGTATTGATGCCGACCAGGTTGCCGTTGATATCGACCAGCGCGCCGCCCGAGTTGCCCGGATTGATGGCGGCGTCGGTCTGGATGAAATTCTCGAAAGTGTTGATGCCGAGGTGCGAACGGCCGAGCGCCGAGACGATGCCCATGGTCACCGTCTGGCCGACGCCGAACGGGTTGCCGATGGCCAGCACGACATCGCCGACGCGCAGGTTTTCCATCTGGCCGAAGGTGATTGCCGGCAACTTGTCGGCCTTGATCTGCAGCACGGCGAGATCCGATTCCGGATCGCTGCCGATGACTGTCGCCTTGTGGGTGCGTCCCGTCGTTCAGCGAGACCTGGATGTCGCTGGCGGCCTCGACGACGTGGAAATTGGTCAGGATGTAGCCGTTGGGGCTGACCAGGACGCCCGAGCCGAGCCCGGAATTGCGCTGTGGCGGAGCATCCAGACGATCGCCGAAGAAGTGGCGGAAAATCGGGTCGTCGAGCAGCGGGTGGCGCTGTTTCTTCACTGCCTGCGTCGTGTAGATGTGCACCACGGCTGGTAGCGCGGCCCGGGCTGCATCGCGATAGGATCCGGTGCCCCGGTGCTCGTCGTCGTTGGCCGGCGCCGGCACCTCGCGCACGGTGACCGGGCTGGGACGGGATGGCAGCCATTCCGGCTTCAGGGTACTGGTCACGAACAGAATGGCGACCGCAACCGTTACCGTTTGTGCAAAAATCAGCCACAACCTGTGCATGAAAGACCGTATCGATGAAACGAGAACAACTGGTGGAGTATCTGGATGGGCTGCTGCAGCCCGCGAAGTTTCGCGATTATTGCCCAAACGGGTTGCAAGTGGAAGGACGCAGCGATGTCATGCGTGTCGTTGCCGGCGTAACCGCCAGCCAGGCGCTGCTCGACATTGCCGTGGCGCGCGGGGCCGATGCCGTCCTCGTCCATCATGGCTATTTCTGGAAAGGCGAGGATGGTCGCGTCACCGGCATCCGCCGCCAGCGTCTGAAAACCTTGCTGAGCAACGATATCAATCTGCTGGCCTACCACCTGCCGCTGGACGCTCATCCCGAACTGGGCAACAACGCGCAACTGGCGAGCCGTCTTCGGCTGGTTGCCCGACGGGCGCTTCGGCGAGCAGGACATTGCCTGGCTGGGCAGCGTCGAAGCCCCGACGACCGCCGGCCAACTGGCTGCGCGGATCGGCGCCGGTCTGGCCCGGAGCCCGCTGCTGATCGGCGATCCCGCGCGCCCGGTGCGCCGTCTCGGCTGGTGTTCCGGCGGGGCGCAGGACTATTTTGAGCAGGCAATCGCGCTCGGCGTCGATGCCTTCGTTTCCGGCGAGATTTCCGAACAGACCGTCCATCTGGCGCGCGAGAGCGGCGTCGCTTACCTGGCCTGCGGGCATCACGCCAGCGAACGCTATGGCGTGGCGGCGCTGGCCGCCCACCTTAACCAGCACTGCGGGTTGCAATGCGAATTCGTGGACCTCGATAACCCTGTCTAGTGCACTTGCTGCATGCCGTAAGCGTCTTCGAGGACAAGCATGAGAAGAACGATTTCCTCGACCACCTCGAGCGGGAAACCGCTGCGCTGGCCGTCACGGGTGTCGTGAACCAGTTCGTAGAGGTAGTCCATGCAGGCCTGCGTTCCCCAGGTCGCCTTCACCCGCTTGGCGACATGGCCGAAATCCTCGAGTGACTTGAGTCCGGAAACCGCCGTCTCAAGATCCTGCCAGGCTGGCACGTCGAGGTTGAATTTCTGGCGTACCGCCGGTAGCAGTTTGGTGTACTCGCCGCGCATTCCGCCGCGCCGGTAGAGGTCGAGCAGCATGAGCCATGGTCGCGGATTTTTCGGCGAACTTTCCTCGATGTGCTGGGCCAGTGTTTCGGCGGCGCCCTGGACGCGACCGAAGGTGAGCATGATTTCGGCCAGGGCGATCGCGCTGTCGTCCTGGTTGAACTTGACGTTGACCGCCCTGGCTTCTTCCGGCGACCTGGAGAAGTCGTCGAGGTGGATGTCGAGCCCTGGCGCCTTGGCAGCCGGAGGCGCTTCCGGCGCTGGCGGCAAAGTCGGCGCTGGATCATGATGCACCGGTTCGGCACGCTGGTGGCCGCTGACGGCCAGCGGCAGTTCCTCGTCTACCCGGTGGTCGCGGCGCCGCCCGAGAAAGTGCGCGATGGCGGAGGCGACAATGCCGCCGGCCAAGGCGCTCAACAGGACTTCCAGCCAGTTGCTGCCACCGCTTGACGGTGGCGGCTCTGCTGGTTTGGCAACCGGAGCCGGCACGCCGCCGCTCGTTGCCTGGGCGGACTGCGCCGCCTGCAGTTTCTGTTGTAGCGCCAGAGCCTCCGTGGTCAGCGCCAGCGCCTTGTCGAGTGCTTCGATCTGCGTGTTGAGCGACTGGATCGTGGTTTCCATCTTGAGCATGCGCTCGTCGAGTTCCTCGCGGGCGCCCTTGGGTGGCGCTACCTTCTCGCCTGGCTGGATTTCAGCCGGCGGGGCGCCGAGGAGGACGCGATCGGTCTTGCCTGTCTTTGGGGCCGCAACCGGCTTGGCGACCTTGGGCGATGGCGGTGGCGGGGGAGGAGGCGCCTCGCTGCGCGCCTTGGCCTGCTGCTGCGGCAGCGCATCGCGCTCGGCCGGGACGCGTTGCTTGATGTCGGGGATGGCGACCGGGGTGCCTTCGGCGAGTCCCGGGCGGCCGCTCAGTTGCGGATTGGCGCGCTTGAGCGCGGACAGCATCCGTCGCTGCTGCACGAGATTGTCGGGAACCAGTGTTTCGGCGATCCCTTCAAGGGTGTCGCCCTCGCTGGCGCGCCATTCCTGGATCGGGGCGCCGCGGCTGCGGGTGCCGCCGGCCGGCGCATCGACGCCGTTAGCGGCGGTCTGGCGCGACACTGGCCAGCACCAGCGGTTCGGCCGGCATCAGTACATAGTCGCGCTGCAGATCGACGCCACAGGCGGCGCGCAGGCCGATCAGGAAGACCGGTTCGGAAACCGGCTTGCTGCCGGTGATGAGCAGCCGGTAGTTGTTGCCTTCGCGCACCAGCTTGGTCCGTGCGCTGGAAACAACCGGGAGATCGGAGCCGCCCAATTGAGCCAGGGAAAAACAGCTAGCCTCGATGGTCTCGCCGGGCTCGGCGTTGATCGGCACCTCGGCGCGCACCGGCTCGCCGACACGCGAGTGCAACACGATATCGCCGAAGCCGATCGCCCAAACCTGGGTCGTCAGCAGGGTCGCGCTCAAGGCGCTCAAACGCAATGTTCTGTAGCTCACGATACCTTGCCCTTGATCCTATACCATTATTCCATAGTCAATTTTACCAGTTGGCTGGTGGCGGCATCAGGAACTATTGCACACTACAGGCTAATTTCACGTGACCTGAAAGGGACGCCATGGCTTTCGTCTTTCCCCCGCATCTTCTCGCTGCATTGCCGGTGGCCGGCAGCGCGGATTCATTTCCGGTCCGCCGCGTTTACTGCGTTGGTCGCAACTATGCCGATCATGCCCGCGAAATGGGGGCGCTCGAGCAGGCCGAGGGGCGCGAGCCGCCGTTTTTCTTCATGAAGCCGGGTGATACGGTGGTCAGCGGCGCGGGCGAGATTGCAGTGTCGCCTACCCGCCGGCGACCAAAAATCTGCACCATGAGGTCGAGTTGATCGTCGCGCTCGGCGCCGGCGGGGCGAATGTCGTCCCCCAAGGGGACTTGGACGGCCCTTCGCTTCGGGCGCGGTCGACACCGCAAAAAGCCTGATTTTCGGCTACGCTGTCGGCCTCGACCTGACCCGCCGCGACATTCAGGGCCGGGCCAAGGAGAAAGGCCAGCCGTGGGACATGGGCAAGGGCTTCGACCAGTCGGCGGTGGCCGGCGTGATTCAGCCGGTGGCGATGGTCGGGCATCCGGATCACGGCCGCATCTGGCTGAGCGTCAATGGCGAAATCCGCCAGGATGGCGACCTGGCGGCGATGATGTGGAAGGTGGCGGACATCATCGCCAACCTGTCGACGCTGGTCCGTCTCGAAGCCGGCGACCTGATCTACACCGGCACGCCGGCCGGGGTCGGGCCGCTCGTCCCGGGCGACCGGCTCGAAGCAGGCGTAGACGGCGTCGGTACCTTGCGCGCCCGGATTGTTTGAAGCCTATTTGGGCCGCTTGTCGATGACGCGCCTGGCCTTGCCGATCGAGCGTTCAATGCCACCCACTTCGACGATGTCGATCCTGGCGGAAATGCCGATGTAGGACTTGATGTGGTGTTGCAGGTCGAGCGCCACGAACTCCTTCTCGGGACCGCTGGCGAACCGGAATTCCGGCTTCAGTTCGACATTGACCTTGATCGAGTCGAGGTGACCGTCGCGGCTGACTTCCAGTACGTAGTGCGGCGATAGTTTGGGTTGCCGGAGGATCAGTTCCTCGACCTGCGACGGAAAAACGTTAACGCCGCGGATGATCAGCATGTCGTCCGAGCGGCCGGTGATCTTGCCGATACGGCGCATCGAGCGCGTGGTTGGGTGTAGCAGGCAGGTCAGGTCACGGGTGCGGTAGCGGATGACGGGCATCGCTTCCTTGGTCAGCGAGGTAAATACCAGTTCTCCATGGCTGCCTTCGGGGAGCGCCTCACCGGTTGCCGGATCGATGATTTCCGGGAAGAAGTGATCTTCCCAGATCACCGGGCCATCCTTGGCTTCGGCGCATTCGCTGGCGACGCCGGGGCCGATGACCTCCGAAAGTCCGTAAAGGTCGATGGCATCGATGCCGAAGGCCGCTTCGATCTCCTTGCGCATGGCGTTGGTCCATGGCTCGGCGCCGTGGATGCCGATGCGCAGCGCCGTGCTCCGCGGGTCGATGCCCTGGCGGCGAAATTCGTCGGCAATGTTGAGCATGTAGGAAGGCGTGACCATGATGATCGTCGGCTTGAAGTCGCAGATCAGTTGCACCTGCTTTTCAGTCTGCCCGCCGGACATCGGGATCACCGTGCAACCGAGCTTTTCGGCGCCGTAATGGGCGCCGAGGCCGCCGGTGAATAATCCGTAACCGTAGGCGACATGCACGATGTCGCCCGGCCGGCCGCCGGCGGCATGGATCGAGCGGGCGATCAGGTCGGCCCACATGTCGATGTCGGCTTGGGTGTAGCCGACGACGGTCGGCTTGCCGGTCGTGCCGCTTGAAGCGTGGATGCGCACCACCTTCTCGCGCGGCACGGCGAACATGCCGTAGGGGTAGTTGTCGCGCAGGTCCTGCTTGGTGGTGAAGGGAAATCTGGCGAGATCGGCCAGTGACCGGAAATCGTCCGGGTGCACGCCGGCCGCGTCGAACTTCGCCTTGTAGTGCGGCACGTTGTCATAAACATGATGCAGCGTCCATTTCAGACGCTCGGTCTGCAGGGCGACGATCTCGTCGCGGCTGGCGGTTTCTATGCCGTGAAGCCCTTTGTTCATTGTCTACTCCCTCCTGAACCGTGAATTTTCTCTCTATCGAAAGAGGGGCTGCTTGAGCCAGATCAATTTGCCCTGTTTTTGCCAGTTGACCGCGCCCCGAAGGCGAAGGGGCCTGTGGCTCAAGCCACCTTGGGGGGTGACAGCCTGTTGCGCATGCGACAATGCCGCCCATGCTGCTCACCGCCGCCCGGGGCCTGCTGGCCCATGCCTTTCCCATCCTGATCGCCCAGCTTTCCTCGATCGGCATGATGGTGATCGATACCGCCGTGCTCGGCCATGTCAGCGCCGCCGATCTGGCCGCCGTGGCGATCGGCGGCGGCATCCAGGTGTCGGTGGTCTTCGCGCTGGCCGGCATCCTGCAGGCGGTGGCGCCGGTCGTCGCCCAACTGCACGGTGCGAAGCGCGACGGCGAGGTCGCCGGGGTGTTGCAGCAGGGTTTCTGGCTGGCGGTGGCGCTCGCCGTGCCCGGCATCCTGTTCCTGAGAAATCCGCAATGGCTGCTCGGGACGGTGGATATCGATGTCGCTGTCGCCGCCAAGGTCACGTCCTATCTTGGCCTGCTCGCCTGGGGCTTGCCCGCTTCGCTTTTCTACCGAACCTTCTACGCCTTCTGCAATGCGCTGGGCAAGCCGCGCGTGCTGATGGGCATCGGGATCGGCAGCCTGGCATTGCATGCGTTGCTCGCCTGGGGGCTGGCGCTGCAGGGGTGGGCCGGCGAGCCGCTCGGTGTCGTCGGCTGCGCCTTGTCGAGCGTCGGCATCGCCTGGCTGGCCTGTCTTGGCGGCGCCGCCTACCTGGCGTTCGGCCCGCTCGGCGCGAGATACCGGCCGTTTTCCAACTGGGCCGCGCCGGATGGCGAGCGTTGGCGGGAACTGCTTCATCTCGGGCTGCCGATGGGGTTGTCGAATCTCGTCGAGATCACCTCATTCACGCTGATCAGCCTGTTCATCGCGTCGCTCGGCGCAACGGTTGTCGCCGGGCACCGCATCATTGCCAATCTCTCGGCGCTGACCTACATGCTGCCCCTGTCGCTGGCCATTGCGACGATGGCGGCGGTCGGTCAGGCGGTCGGCGGCCGCGACTGGCTGCGGGCGCATGCCGTGATCAAGGCCGGCTTGCTCCTCGCAGCCTTGCTGTTGACGCTGGTCGGTATCCTGCTCTGGTTCGCCGCCGCGCCGGTGATCGCAGCCTATACCGACGATCCGGATGTGCGCGCCGTGGCCGGGAGCCTGGTCGTCTATGTCGCGCTCTACCAGTTCTTCGATGCGCTGCAGACCGTGGCCGGGCATGCCTTGCGCGCCTATCGCGTCACCTTTGTGCCGATGCTGGTCCAGACCTTCTGTTTCTGGGGCGTCGGCTTGCTGGGCGGAAGCTGGCTCTGCTATCGCTGGTCGCCGCCGCTCGGCGTTGCCGGCTTCTGGGTCGCCGCGGTGGTCAGCCTCGTGCTGGCCGCCGGCTTGCTGCTGCCGCTGTTGCGCCACGCCATGCAGGCAACTGAATCGTCACCATAATTATGAATTTTAGACGCAAGATTAAGGCTTGTGTGTGCTAAAATTTTTCGCCTCATGAAGGTATCAACAGTGCGGACGCGTCGGGGACAAAGGCGCGCCGTTTATCGTCGCAACTCAACTAAACGCAAGGAAAGCGCATGAAAATTCACGAATATCAGGGCAAGCAAATCCTGAAGAAATTCGGCGTCACGGTTCCGCGCGGGATTCACTGCACCACCGTCGACGACGCGGTCAAGGCAGCGGAAACCCTGGGCGGCAGTGTCTGGGTGGTCAAGGCCCAGATTCACGCGGGTGGCCGTGGCAAGGGCGGTGGCGTCAAGGTGGCGAAGTCGCTCGAGCAAGTGCGCGAGTACGCCAGCCAGATCCTCGGCATGCAACTGATCACGCACCAGACCGGTCCGCAAGGCCAGAAAGTCCGCAACCTGCTGGTCGAGGAAGGCGCTGACATCAAGCACGAATACTACGTGGCCGCGCTGACCGATCGCGCGACCCAGACCGTTGCCGTGATGGCCTCCTCCGAAGGCGGCATGGACATCGAGGAAGTTGCCCACAAGACCCCGGAAAAGATCATCAAGGTTTTCGTGAACCCGCTGGTTGGCATGACCGACGAGCAGGCGAAGACCCTGGTTTCCGGTATCGGTGTTCCCGCTGCCTCCCAGGCCCAGGCCATCGATACCCTGAAGAAGCTGTACACCTGCTATATGGAAACCGATGCTTCGCTGGCGGAAATCAACCCGCTGATCCTCGAAGGCAACGGCAACATCAAGGCGCTCGACGCCAAGTTCAACTTCGATGCCAACGCCCTCTACCGTCAGGAAGAAATCGTCGCCATGCGCGACCTCGACGAAGAGGATCCGGACGAAGTCGAAGCCTCGCAATTCGATCTGGCCTACATCTCCCTCGACGGCAATATCGGCTGTCTGGTGAATGGCGCCGGTCTGGCCATGGCGACGATGGACACCATCAAGCTGTTCGGCGCCGAGCCGGCCAACTTCCTCGACGTCGGTGGCGGCGCGACGACCGAGAAGGTGACCGAAGCCTTCAAGATCATGCTCAAGAACCCCAAGGTCAAGGGCATCCTGGTCAACATCTTCGGCGGCATCATGAAGTGCGACACCATCGCTACCGGCGTCGTTGCCGCTGCACGCGAAACTCACCTGAGCGTGCCGCTGGTCGTGCGCATGAAGGGTACTAACGAGGATCTGGGCAAGCAGATCCTCAAGGACTCCGGTCTGCCCATCATTTCCGCCGATTCCATGGCGGAAGCCGCCACCAAGATCGTTGCCGCGGTCAAGTAAGGAGCTACTGAATGTCCATTTTCATCAATAAAGACACCAAGGTCATCACCCAGGGCATCACCGGCAAGACCGGTCAGTTCCATACGGAAAAGTGCCAGGAATACGCCAACGGCAAGAACTGTTTCGTTGCTGGCGTGAACCCGAAAAAGGCTGGCGAAAGCATTTTCGACATCCCCATCTTCGGTTCGGTCAAGGAAGCCGCTGCCCAAACCGGCGCCACCGTTTCGGTGATTTATGTACCGCCCCCGGGCGCTGCCGCCGCGATCTGGGAAGCCGTTGAAGCCGACCTCGATCTGGCGATCTGTATCACCGAAGGCATTCCTGTTCGCGACATGCTGGTTTTGCGCAACAAGATGAAGGAAAAAGAAGCCAGGGGCGGCAAGAAGACGCTGTTGCTCGGGCCGAATTGTCCTGGTCTGATCACCCCGGATGAAATCAAGATCGGCATCATGCCCGGCCACATTCACCGCAAGGGTCGTATCGGCGTCGTTTCGCGCTCCGGCACGCTGACCTACGAAGCCGTTGGCCAATTGACCGAAATTGGTCTCGGTCAATCAACTGCCGTCGGTATCGGTGGTGACCCGATCAATGGTTTGAAGCACATCGACGTCATGAAAGCTTTCAACGACGATCCGGATACCGATGCGGTCATCATGATCGGCGAAATCGGCGGTCCGGACGAAGCCGAAGCTGCGATGTGGTGCAAGGCCAACATGAAGAAGCCGATCGTCGGCTTCATCGCTGGCGTTACCGCGCCGGCCGGCAAGCGCATGGGCCATGCTGGTGCCCTGATCTCCGGTGGCGCCGATACGGCCGATGCCAAGCTTGCCATCATGGAAGAGTGTGGCTTCACGGTGACGCGCAATCCGTCCGAAATGGCCAGGCTGCTCAAGGCCTTGCTGTAAAATCCGGGCATTGCTCAACTTGGAAAGGCGGGCTTCGAGCCCGCCTTTTTTCTTATGGAACTCGATTTAACTTCCACTGCCTTCTGGATTGCCGTCGGCCAGATCATCCTCATCGACATCGTGCTGTCCGGGGACAACGCGGTGGTCATCGCGCTCGCCTGCCGCAACCTGTCGCCGGAACAGCGCAAGACGGGGATATTCTGGGGCGTCGCCGGGGCGGTCAGCCTGCGCGTCGTTCTCACCGTGTTTGCCGCGCTGGTCATGAACCTGCCGTGGCTCAAGGCGATCGGCGGCCTGCTGCTGGTCTGGATCGCCGTCAAGCTGATGTTGCCGGAAGACGAGGAGGGCCACGACATCGAGTCCTCAGCCAACTTGTGGGGCGCGGTCAAGACGATCGTCGTTGCCGACTTCGTCATGAGCCTCGACAACGTGATCGCCGTCGCCGGCGCCGCGCACGGCAGCCTGGTGCTGCTGCTTTTCGGCCTCGCGGTCAGCATTCCGCTGATCGTCTGGTCGAGCCAGTTGATCCTGCACTGGATGGAACGCTGGCCATGGATCGTCCTGCTCGGTGCGGGGCTGCTCGGCTATGTGGCCGGGCAGATGATTTTCAGCGACCCCGGCGTCATCGGGTTGCTGCCGCAGTTGCCGGCCTGGTCGGCCAGGGCCGCCGGCGCCATCGGTGCGCTGCTGGTTGTCGGCGTCGGGCGCTGGCTGGAGCAGCGCATTCTGGCCCGGCAGGATTTCACCATCGTCTGAGGAGCTTGAAACATGGCGCTGTTTTTCACGGAAAATGACGTAAAACAGGTGTTGACCGCAACAATGGCCCTCGAGGCGGTCGAGTCGGCGCATCGCGACCTGGCGCTCGGCCAGGCGCAGGACACGCCGCGCGCCCGCACCCGCCTGCCGCAGACGGTGCTGCATATCCTGCAGGGTGCGTTGCCGGCGCAAGGTGTCATTGGTTACAAGGCCTACACCACCAACCGCAGTGGCAACCGCTTTCTCGTCCACCTGTTCGATGCCGCGAGCGGGATGCTGCTCGCCGTCATCGAAGCCGACTACATGGGCATGATCCGCACCGGCGCGGCAAGCGGCCTGGCTGCACGCTGCCTGGCGCGGGCCGATGCGAAAGTCGCGGGCGTCTTCGGCGCCGGTTGGCAGGCCGAAGGTCACGTCCGGGGCATTTGCGCGGCGCTGCCGCTGGAGCGCGTCAAGGTGTTCAGCCGCCATGCGGAAAGGCTGCAGGCCTTCTGCCAGCGCCTGAGCGAGATGACCGGTGTGCCGGTGGTGCCGGCCGCCAGCCCCGAGGAAACCGTGCGCGGCAGCGACCTGGTCGGCACCGTGACGACCGCCACCCAGCCGCTGTTCGATGCCGAATGGCTGGAGCCGGGTACGCACATCAACGCTGCCGGATCCAACGCGCTGATCCGCCAGGAACTGTCGGAAGCCACCCTCAAACGCTGCGCGCTGGTCGCCGTCGATGCCGTGCCGACAGCGCTGGCCGAGGCCGGCGATCTGCTGCCCGTGCTCGAGAAGGGCCGGTTGCATGCGCGGCAACTGGTCGAACTCGGCGATATCGTTACCGGCAGGCATCCGGGACGGACATCAGCGGAACAGATTACGGTTTTTGAATCGCAGGGCATGGCCATTCAGGATCTGGCCGTGGCGCTCAGGGTCGTCGCGGCGGCCCGGGAGCGTGGTTTGGGCGTTGAATTGCCGCTGCAGTGAGGAATACCTCACGGATCAATTTCGGGGAAGCGGGCACAATCAAGCCATCCGAATGACGAATCCGTGAAGCGATGACCCTGACCGAAGCCCTCGAAATTGCCGTACGCACCGACCCGGGATTGCTACGTCCGCACAACGAGGACGCGGTATTCGGCGATGCGGAGCTTGGACTGGCCATCCTCGCCGACGGCATGGGTGGTTACAACGCCGGCGAGGTCGCCAGCGGCATGGCGACCGCCCTGCTGGCGGGCAGTCTGGTCGGCACGCTTGACGATCGCGAGCCGCAGCAGATCGATGCTGCGGGTGAACGGGTCGCCCATCGCCAGTTGCGCGACCGGATCGACGATGCGAACGCCGAGATCTACTTTGCCGGGCAGAATCAGCCGAAATTCAACGGCATGGGCACGACGCTGGTCGTCGCCTGGTTCTACGACAACTGGCTGACGGTGGCGCATATCGGGGATTCGCGGCTCTACCGGTTGCGCGGAAACAGCTTCGATCGCCTGACGCGTGACCATTCCCTCTTACAAGAACAGCTCGACAGTGGCATCATTAGCGCCGAGGATGCGCGTTTTTCGCTGAACAGGAATCTGGTGACCCGCGCGCTCGGCGTCGATCTCGTGGTCGAGCCGGAGATTCAGGACTTTCCGGTGGAGCCGGGTGACGTTTACCTGCTCTGTTCGGATGGCCTGACCGACATGGTCGATGATGTGGAAATCGGGCTGGCGTTGCGCGAGCTCCAGGAAAACCCGGCCGGCGCGGCGGATGAGTTGGTGCAGATGGCAAACGATAGTGGCGGACGTGACAACGTCTCGGTGGTAGTGGTCAAGGTGCGCGGGGACTTCCCGGCGCGGGCTGGCTGGTGGCGAAAACTAGTGTCACGCTTCGGGTAGGACAGGGAAGGCAAGATGGCAAGACTGATACTTTCGATGGACGGGCTGGTCCTCAAGGAAATTCCGCTCAACAAGGAGCGCCTGACCATCGGGCGCCGGCCGCTCAACGATATCCAGATCGACAATTTGGGCATTTCGGGCGAGCACGCCACGATCGTCACCATTCTCAACGACTCCTTCCTCGAGGATCTGAACAGCACCAACGGCACCCTGGTCAACGGCCAGACGATCCAGAAGCACGTCCTGAAAAACAACGACATCATCGAGCTCGGCAAGTACAAGCTCAAGTTCATGACCGAAGAGCCAGTCAGCTTCACCGACAATGGCCCCGCGTTGCGCGCCGCCGGCCTTCCGACTTACCCCGAGCCGGAACGCACCTTCGCCGATACGCAGATCATGATTCCGCGCCCGCAGGCAGTGCCGGCGCAACCCGCGCCCAAGGCGACGATCCGCCTGCTCAATGGCCCCAACGCCGGCAAGGTGCTGGAGCTTGCCAAGCTGGTGACCACGCTGGGCAAGCCTGGGGTGCAGGTTGCCGTTATCTCGCGGCGCTCCGACGGCGTCTATGTCACCCACGTCGAAGGGGCAAAATTTCCGACTGTCAACGGCACGGCGCTCGACGGCGAGGCCTTCCTGCTCGAAGACAAGGATGTCGTCGAAATTGCCGGCGTCAGGATGGAGCTGATCATCAGACCTTGACGCCTTGGTCGCACACGCAGCCCGGACAGAGTTACACTTCCAGACTAATGACGATGAAACTGAAAATCCTCGGCTGTAGTGGCGGCATCGGCGGCGAGCACCTGCGAACCACGTCGCTGCTCGTCGACGACGACGTGCTGATCGATGCCGGTACTGGTGTCGGGGATCTCCAGATTGCCGAGCTGGCGCGCATCGATCATGTTTTCCTGACCCACACCCACCTCGATCACATTGCCTGTCTGCCGTTGATGATCGATTCGGTGGCCGACCGCCGCAACAAGCCGCTGACGGTTTACGGCACGCCGGCGGTTCTCGACATTCTCAGGAAACATGTTCTCAACTGGTTGATCTGGCCCGATTTCGCCGAGGTTCCCTCGATCGAGAATCCGTTCATGCGCTACCAGTCGATCGAAATACTCAAGCCGGTGACCATCGACGGGCGCAGCTTTACCCCGCTACCGGTCGATCACACCATTCCGGCGGTCGGCTACCGGCTGGATTCAGGGGTTGGCAGCCTGGTCTTTTCCGGCGATACCGGTCCGTGCGATGCCTTCTGGCAGGCCGTCAACCAGATCGACAACCTGCGCCATCTCATCATCGAATGCGCCTTCCCCGATCGCGAAGCGCCGCTGGCCTTGCTCTCCAAGCATCTTTGCCCGAGTATGCTGGCATCGGAATTGCGTAAACTCGAGCGGGATTGTGAAATACATATCACGCATCTGAAGCCGGGGCAGATGGAACTGACGATGGCGGAAATCGAACGCTGCCTGGGCGAATTCAAGCCGAAGATGCTGCGCAACAATCAGGTCTTCGAGTTCTAAGACAGTTCGGGGCGAAGCTTTTTGTAGCGCCATGCAACAAACAGGAATCGATGTGGGAACGCTTGACGACCTCTTCCGCCGCTTCGAACACCTCAACGACATCGGGGCGTCGCTGTCCAGCGAACGCGACCTCAACCGCCTGCTCGAGAAGGTCGTACTCGCAGCCAAGTCGATCACGCGGGCCGATGGCGGCACCCTTTACCTGCTGTCGGAAGACAAGCGCCACCTGCATTTCGAGATCGTCCGCACCGATTCCCTGAAGATCGCCTTCGGCGGCACCAGCGGCAACCCGGTTTCCGGCAAGTTCCCCGATCTGCCGCTCTACCGTGACGACGGTTCGGCCAACGTCACCATGGTCGCCGCCTACGCGGCGATTTCCGGGGAGACCGTCAATATCGCCGATGCTTACGTCGCCAAGGGCTTCGATTTTGGCGGAACGCGAAAATTCGACGAACGGACCGGCTACCGCTCGCAATCCTTCCTGACCGTGCCGATGCGCAACCACGAAGGTGAGATCATCGGCGTGCTGCAGTTGATCAATGCCAACATGCTGACCCAGGGCGTGGCCGTACCGTTTTCCGAGGCCGACCAACGTCTGGCTGAATCGCTTGCCTCGCAGGCCGCCATTGCCGTGACCAACCGGCAACTGCTGCGCCAGCTCGAAGTACTGTTCGAATCCTTCATCCAGCTCATCAACTCGGCAATCGATGACAAGTCGCCGTATACCGGCGAACATTGCCAGCGAGTGCCGGAACTGACCATGATGCTGGCCGAGGCGGCACACGAAGCCACGGAAGGGCCGCTCGCCGATTTCCGCCTCACCGACCGCGACCGCTACGAACTGCGCATCGCCGCCTTGCTCCACGATTGCGGCAAGGTCACGACGCCGGTTCACGTCGTTGACAAGGCCACCAAGCTGCAAACCATCTTCGATCGCATCGAACTGATCGATACCCGTTTCGAATTGTTGCGGCGCGATGCCGAAATCCGCATGCTGCGCCAGATTGCCCAAGGCGTGCCGAAGGAACAGGCCGAAGCCGAATTCCGTGAATTTGCGGCAAAAATGGCAGTTGACCGCGACTTTCTGCGTACGTCCAATGTCGGCAGCGAGCGCATGAGCGACGACGACATCGAGCGGGTGAAGGCGATTTCCGGCAGCTACCGCTGGCGCAACGCCGCTGGCGAGGAAACCGATTTTCTCAGCGCCGACGAACTCGAAAACCTGACCATCCGCGCCGGCACACTGACCCAGGCCGAACGCCAGACCATCAACTACCACGTCAGCGCGACGATCAAGATGCTCGAACAACTGCCGTGGCCCAAGCACCTGAAGAACGTCCCCGAATACGCCGGCGGCCACCATGAGCGGATGGACGGCAAGGGCTACCCGCGCGGCCTCAAGCGCGAAGAGATGAGCTGGCAGGCCCGCATGATGGGCATCGCCGACATTTTCGAAGCCCTGACTGCCGGGGACAGACCGTACAAGGACGCCATGCCGCTGTCGCAGGCGCTCGGCATCCTCGACAAATTCCGCCACAACGGCCACATCGACCCGGACCTGCACGACGTGTTCGTCAACAGCGAGATCTACCGCAAGTACGCCGCCGAGTTTCTCGATGCGAAGCAGGTGGATTGCT
>CAVSFS010000009.1:0-12702 GCA_963727115.1 uncultured beta proteobacterium
CTCACCGAAACTCTGATTCACTGCTCAACTGGTGCGACATTTGGCGCCAGTGGCGGACTCAGCGACTACTACTCTTCCATGTGCCCACACAATTTTTCTTGAAGTACGTAAGCGCTCGATCCATGTAGGTATCTGGCATCTGTGCGTCATTGTCAGCCAGATGAATTTCTGCATCCGGCATCAGATCTTGCAGCCACATTGCCTTGAGATCCTCCCGTTGCTCAAACGGGGCGTGATCATCGACAAATGCCAGCACTGCTTTTGAGTCGAATCCTTTTTCACGGAAGCCTGAAATAATCGCCTTCGCGTCCTTAAGCAATGCTGCCGCCTTGGGCGGGTGTCCCGTCGCAACGCACAAGAAAATGGTTGCCAGCACCGCTGGATCATCCGCGTCACCCTTGGTGATTCGTACCCATTCTCGGGCGACGAGTTTGTCATAAGCGACAACTTCCTCTTCCGGCACCTCGCGAATGAAGAATGCGCCTTGTGCCTCGGCATGCAGAATTTCATCCGCTGACTTTTCCGACGCCTTAAGTCGTGGAAGTACCACGTCGATAAATTCGCGCATGGCCTGGCGAGTCAGCTCACTGAATGCCTCGGGCGCCTCCCGAAGCAATCTATCGATTGACCCTTGCTTTGGCTTGAACGATTTTTTGCGGAGTGTTTCGACGAGCTTGACGAACCCGGTCTTCGACGGCATTTCCAGGGTCTTGTCGCCAACGAACAGGACGAGCATTGCCGAGCGAATGACTTCTTCCGCGCTGAAGTGATCGTACTCATCAGACGTTGCGTTCATCTGCCGTCCCAACCAGCGCGCAAAGTCAATCCGCATCTGGTTGGCCTGGCATTGCACTACCTGTTCCCGGTAGTTGGCAACGGTCAATGGGAAGGCAAATGTTCGCTCATTGACGAAAGCTTTCTGTGCAATCGGATCAGCCAATCGCGGCAGCAAGCTGGTATCCGTAGGCATCGCGTGCAGT
Source organism: uncultured beta proteobacterium (assembly GCA_963727115.1). Taxonomy (GTDB): domain Bacteria; phylum Pseudomonadota; class Gammaproteobacteria; order Burkholderiales; family Rhodocyclaceae; genus Azonexus. Next base: position 981 of record CAVSFS010000009.1, read on the forward strand.
CGCTTCAGCATCTCTGAGCCGCCACGCGAGTGGGAAAGCAGCGTATTGTCGCGTAGCGAGATGGCGGCAGCCCCCAAGTCGCCATTCGAGCTGTCTTCCAGATACAGACTGATCAAATTTGAAATTCGCACTGCAGCCGTCTCCAGATCGGTACGCAAATAGGCCGTACCGAAATGATCGGCAATCTGGACGATCCCTTTGGGACCGTCTGCTTCCATTTTATTGATGCTCTCCTGAGTCAGAAGCACATGCTCAAGCCCGTAGCGGACGGCTTTCTCGAAGAATGGTCGATCATCAACAATCGCAACCGAGTTTTTCACGTCACCGCTCCATCACAGTGCCGATTCCTCTTCTGCATGCGAAGCGACTTTGCCTGGCTGCGTCCCGGTCGCCTCCGGTTCCTCGAGTTCTTCGATGCGATGAATCATCCGGTCACGCAAGGCGATCACGATCTGCTCAAAAATATCCGATAGCTCATAGCGAAGCACCCAGGCGGTTTCCATCCAGTCACGGTCGGAAACTTCCGAACGCGACACCTTGGGACGGGAGTTGGTGACTGAATCCCCTTCATGGAGTGCTTCGTCAATCTCCTCGATTTTTTCGTTCAGCCAGGTGATCGATCTGGACTCCAGGCCATGTTCGGCATGAAAGTCTTCGGAGAACTGGCCTGACATTGCAAACGACAACAGTTCTTCATCCCGTTCGCCGAAATAATCCGTCAACACCTGGTAGCCGCCTTCGATTTCGCCAATTGCCTCAAGATATTCGGCCGTCAGATCTTCATCCCGGTAGATAACTGCATTCATCATGCCGTGCAAGGCCCGATGGGTTTTGTCGCCATAACGCGATTCAAGAACAATGGCGCGCGCGAATTGATCCGGCGTGACGACCATATTGATGATCGTCTCTTTCGAACCGTCGAAACCACGCATGATGGCCAACAGGTCTTTCGCGGGAACATCGTTCAAGACCTCGACCAACGCCTCGTCACCATCCGCTTCGGCAATGGCGGTTAATGCCATTTCCGCCCCTTTGAGGTCACCTGCAAGAATGAGTTGGGATGTCTTGATTACGACGGGATGTGTCATGTCATGCCCTATTGAATATTTCGGATTCTGTTTGCCATTGCGGGCGATTTGTCATGTTTGGATCAAGCCTTGAATGAGTCGAAGCCTTGCTCTGCCAACCAGTCATCGCCCATCTCGGCAAGATCCTGATCCCCGTCGTCACCGCCGTCACCGTTTTCCCCGTCGGATTCTTGATCAACGGCAACTGGCACGGGGGCTGAGCTATCAAATTTCCGGATGAACTCCAGACAGGCCGCCGTTACCATGAATGCCTCACCGGCACTTTCGGCCAGCACCGCATCCACCAGGGGGCGAGCCCAGGTTTCAACCGTGATGACTGAAGACAAATCATCCCAACCCGGAAAATCTTCATCGTCCGGTTCGCACATGGCGGCGGCAACCATGGCCTGCGGGTCAGGGAAGGAAAATCCGTCGTAAAACACCGGCAGCACCATCTCCGGGCTGAACTCGATCATCGGCAAAATCGACTTGATTTCCTTGCGTTTCTCCATCAGCCGGGTTTTAAAAACCGAGTTTCCTTCAGAGTCTGTCAGCAGGTCGTTGATCTCCGCATCATACGAAAAGGACAACTCGGAAAAATAGCGTGAATTTTTCACTTTCGAATACTCCCCATGTAGCCTGACCAGATTTCACGTGCGACGACGAGCGGATCATCAACCAGGCTTGACCGACGAGTCTCGTCGTAAGCTTTCCGGCGATCGGCATCGGTCAATGATTCGTAGGCTTCTTGCACCTCCCTGAATTTGGCGGCCGCTTCCGGCGCCGGGTTACGATCAGGGTGAAACTGAGCCGCTTTTCGCCGGTACGCCGACTTGATGATATCTGCTGACGCATCGGGCGCTACCCCAAGTAATCCGTAATAGTCTTTCATGTGCTCTTTTCATAGTCGTCGCCTTCTTCGTTGACATCGCCGATCAAGGTTTCGGCGTTACGCTCGAAATACAGTTCAAGCGCCTCGCGCAAATTATCGAGCGCCTCTACGTCAGTCGCTCCGTCGCTCGAAACGGGAATATCGAGGCATCGCGCGACAAATATCTCACCTTCTGGACAAACCTCATATTTGATCTTGTACGGGACAGGTTCATTCATGGCGTCTTGGGCGAAGTTTTTGACTTCGCATGGGTGGAAACAGCCGATTATCGGCTAAGCGCAAGCCAAGCAGCAAGCCGCTGGCGTCGCTGCTCGGTTGTGGAAAAAGCCGGAAAGGCGAAATCGCCTCGCCAGCGCCGCCGGCAACTCCAGCAAGGCGCTCATCAATGGTGGAACGAGAGCGAGCTACCGAATGGAATCAATGCGAGCTGCCGAAGGACGGGTCCAGCGTCCCCCGTGGCAGCGGCAAGCCCGCGATGCGGCTCGCCTGCGCGATAGGCCCACCCGGAAACAGTTCGAACAGGCGGCGGCGGTCAACGTGATCGAACAACTTGTGTTCGATATCGCGCAGCAAGGCGCCGGCAGTGGCGGCCCCGCCCTGGTCGCGAAAGCGCTGGCGCAGGTAGAAAATCACCAGCCAGTGATCGTCGTCGAGCACCAGCCCCTCGGCTTCGGCGAGACGCCCGGCGACAATCGGCGACCAGTGTTCGAGATCGTAGAGGTTGCCGTCCGGGTCGGTTTCATCCAGCCGCTGGTTGGTCAGATACTTGTTGATGTCGAGCATGATGTTTCTCCTTCATTTGGGCCGTGTACCCTGTTGTTGGAGTAATCAAGCCGGAAAGAGTTGCCGGTCAGTCTGGCGGCGAGCAGTTTATTGTCCGTCCGGCGGAAACAGAATCCTGGGCGTCATTTCGACATGCTGGTCGTCGCTGCCCAGCCAGACCACGCCGTCCTGGATCGTGCATTGCAGGCGCATGTTGCGTTGCGCCAGAGCAGTCAGCGCCAGGGAATCCGCCGGGCTCAGCGCGAGGACGCGCAGGTTCTTCTGGCCGGAGACCTTGCCGGCGGTCTGTTGCCACCAGATGTCGGCGGCCCGGCCCCCGTAACTGAGAACAAACACATGGCGCGAGCGGTTGCAGGCGCGGCGAATGGCCTTTTCATCGGGCAGGCCGACGTCGATCCAGCGTTCGATGCTGCCCGTGGCGTCGAGATCCCGCAGATCCGCTTCGTCCTCGGCCGACAGACCGCGCCCGAAAGCCAGCGTTTCCGAGGCGTTGAGGGCAAAGGCCAGCAGGCGAATCATCATGCGTTCGTCGGTTTCCGACGGGTGACGCGCGAGAGTCAGCGAATAGTCGCCAAAGTGGGAACGGTCGAGATCGGCGAGTTGCAGTTCTACCTTGTAGATCGTCGATTTCAGTGCCATGCCCGCCCCCGTGAAAAGCCGGCATTATCACACGACGATTCCGGGAAACCGGGGCGCTGATGAGCCGCAGCAGTCATGTATAATTAGCATTCGCTTATTTACGAGGTCCGCCATGCGCCAATTCCTGCTTTTCTTCTGCCTTGCGCTATCCGCCGTTGTGGCCCGCGCCGAGGTCATCGATATCGACAATGCCGAACTGGCGCAACTGATGAAGAGCGGTGTCGTTGTCATCGATATCCGGACCCAGCCCGAATGGGAGGAAACCGGCGTTCTGGCGGGCAGCAAGCTGCTTACATTCTTCGACGAGCGCGGGCGCGCCGATCCGGCAGCCTGGCTCGAAAAGCTCAAGCCGATGGCCAAGCCGGGCGACCCGGTTGTCGTCATCTGCCGCTCCGGCAACCGGACCAAGCCGGTCAGCCAGCTTCTCTCGCAGCAGGCGGGCTATGCCAAGGTCTATAACGTCAAGAATGGTATGAAGGGCTGGTTGCGCGACAACGGGGTGGTAGTTCCGGCCAAGCAAAGCATCGCCACCTGCAGCCCCGGAAATACTTGCTGATTCAGGCTGTCGACCGCAAGCGCTGCGCCAGCTGCGAACGCTGGCGCGGCCAACGGCAACCCGGCGCAACGCCGGGCACCGTGGCAGTGGAAGCAGAAACCGTGACCGGCCTTTGCATCGGCGGCGGCTGGGACGGCTCTGAGCGCCGTGCCCGCTCGGCCTGCGGCCACTGGCAGATATGGCTGGCGCTCGCCCCGGCGGGCAACCCGACACTCCGGTAGAATGCGCACTCCAAGGCTTTCCGGCGGCGCTGCCCCCGGCGATCGCCGCCACCTCTCCGGAAAAGCCCATGCATGACCAATCACTGACCGACCTCCTGCAGGCCGCCTTCGCTGCCCGCCAGCCGCTCATCGAACGCCTGCACGCCGAAGACACCAATGCCTACCGACTGTTCAACGGCAGCACTGAAAACCGGCCCGGATTGACCGTCAACCGCTACGGTGACCTCCTGCTGATCCAGACTTTCCACAATGCGCTTGACGGCCACGACCGGATTGCCATTGAAGCCTTCTACGCCGACGCGCTGCCCGGCCTGACGGCTATCTACAACGACCGCAGCCATGCCAACTCGCGCATCAGCAACCCGCTGCCGGCCGAGGTGCTGGCCGAAGCGCAAAAGCCGCGCGAGTTTCACGAAATGGGCGTCCGCTATGTCGTCCAGGCCCGCCACGGCGGCCAGGATCCGTGGCTCTTCCTCGACATGCGCGCCGGTCGCCGGCGGATCATGCAGGAGGTTGCTGGCAAATCCCTGCTCAACCTGTTCGCCTACACCTGCGGCATCGGCATCGTAGCCGCCAAGGCTGGCGCCGCACATGTGGTGAATGTCGATTTTGCCGAGTCGAACCTCAAGGTGGGCAAGGAAAACTCGCGACTCAACGAGCTGCCGATCCGCCAGCGCTTCGTGCACAGCGACGCCTTCGCCGCCATGCGCCAACTGGCCGGCATCGGCCAGCCGAAGATGGTCAGGGGCAAGCACATGCCCGCCTTTCCCAAGCTGGAAAAGCATACCTTCGACGTCGTTTTCCTTGACCCGCCGCGCCATGCGAAAAGCCCGTTCGGTGTCGTCAACATCGTCAATGACTACGCCGCGCTGATGAAGCTGGCGCTGCTGTGCACGACCGAGGGTGGCACGCTGATCTGCTGCAACAATGCGGCGGAAGTATCACGCGAGGCGTGGGCCGATCAGCTCACGCGCTGCGCCGCCAAGATCGGGAGGACGATCCGCGAACTGGAATGGATTGCGCCCGAGGACGACTTTCCCAGCCACGACGGGCAACCGCCACTCAAGATTGCGCTGTTGCGAGTATAGGAAAGTACAGCATGCACCCACGCAAGATCCATACGCTCCACCGTGCCGCCAGCAAGAAAACGGCTGCGCCCAACCTGATATTCGTTCATGGCGGCTACATGGATTCCCGCTGCTGGGACATCCATTTTCTGCCCTACTTCACTGCGCTTGGCTACGACTGCCACGCGATCGACCTTTCCGGCCACGGCCTGAGCGACGGCAAGGACGCACCTGACGACTTCGGCATCGACGACTTCGCCGACGACTTGCGCCAGGTCATCGCCAGCCTGCCGGGCGCCGCCGTGCTGATCGGCCATTCGATGGGCTGTTCGGTCATCGAACGCGTTCTCGAACGAGGCACCGCGCACGCGGCTGTCTTCATGGCGCCGGTGCCAACCACCGGCACCCAGGGTTCGATCATGCGACTCGCCCTGAAGCACCCGGAACTGTTCACCGAAATCGTTCGCATCAGCCAGGGCAAGTTCGGCCCGAACAGCCTGGCGCTGATGCGCGATGTCTATTTTTCGCCGGTTACCGAGCCGGAAGAACTCCTCGAGTTCGCCCACCTGATCCAGCCCGAGTCCGAACGCGCCGTCTCCGACATGCTGATGCTCGGCACCAGGCTCCATCGCTCGCGCGCCAAACTGCCCGTATTGGTCATCGGCGGCCAGTGCGACGCGGTTTTCCCGCCCTCCAGCATCGGTTTCACCGCCGTGCGCTGGCACGCCCAGCACAAACGCATTGCGAACTGCGGCCACATGCTGATGCTCGAGCACCAGTGGCGAACCGTCGCCGACTCCATGGCGCACTGGCTGGCACCATAAAACCAGGGGGCTGGCACTAGAGACCACATGCCGCCGCCAGGCACATGTCCAGGCCGATGGCCGGCTGACTGGCAACGAGAATGCCCGCGCAGGCGCCAGTTAAGGAAACATTAATCTGGACAAACTAGACTCGGAGATTGCGTCTTCGTGAGTCCAGCCATGCCCCGAGTCATCTCCTGTTTCCCGCGTTTTCCTGTACTTCTCCTCGCTTTATTCACTGGCGCGGCAGGCGCCGGCGAACCGCTACTGCTGCAGGCCGCCCAGATCAGGGCGCTGGGTATCGAAACGGCAATCGTCGGCCAGGCGGATGCGCAGCGCCCGGGTGTTTATCCGGCCCGCGTGCTGGTCCCCAACGAACAGATGCGCGTCGTCGCCGCCCCGGTCGCCGGCATGCTCGAAATGCTCGCCGTGGCCCCCGGCTCATCTGTCAAAAAAGGCCAGGTGCTGGCCCGCCTGGCCAGCCCGCAGGCGCTCGAACTGCAGCGCGACGCGCTGCAGGCGGGCAGCCAGTCGGCGCTGCTGCAACAAAGCCTGAAGCGTGACCAGCAGCTTTTCGCCGAAGGTCTGATCGCCGAGTCGCGTCTGCAAGCCACCCGCGCCGCCGCCAGCCAGGCCGCCGCGCAGGCCAGCCGAACGCCAGCAGGGCCTGGCGCTGGCCGGCATCGCGCCGGGCAAATTGGGCGCTTCGCTGGCGTTGACCGCACCGATCGACGGTGTCGTGCTCGAACAGGGCGGGCAACTCGGCCAGCGCGTCGAGGCGGCGACGCTGATCTACCGCATCGCCAAACTGACGCCGCTGTGGCTGGAAATCCAGGTACCGCTGCGCGGTGGCCGCCACGCTCAAGGAAGGCATGGCGATCAAGCTCGCCGACCGCGACATCAGCGGCCGGCTGATCGCCATCGGCCGCGCGGTTGACCCGGCCAGCCAGACGGTTTTGCTGCGCGCCGAAGTTGACAAGGGCGCCGCCGCCCTGCACGCCGGCCAGGTGCTCGAAGTCGAAATCGCCAGCCCGGCCGGCCAGCAGCAGCAACGCCTGCCGGCCGCCGCGCTGGTGCGCCATGACGGAAAAACCTACGCCTTCGTGCAGACCGCCGGCGACGACCAGGGCACGCGCTTCGCCGCGCGGCCGGTGCGCATCGTCAGCCAGGGCGGCGACAGCGTGCTGGTCGACGGCGTGCAGGCCGGCGAGCGCGTCGCCGTCAAGGGCGTTTCCGGGCTCAAGGCCATGCTGACCGGCGTCGGCAGCGAATAATGCTGGCCGCGCTGATCCGCTTTTCGCTGACCCAGCGCCTGCTGCTGCTGGTGCTGACCGCCATGCTGGTCGGCGCCGGCGTGCAGGCCTTTCGTGGCCTGCCGATCGACGCCTTCCCCGATGTCTCCACGACGCAGGTCAAGATCATCATGAAGGCGCCGGGCATGACGCCGGAGGAAGTCGAAACCCGCATCGCCGCGCCGATCGAGCAGGAAATGCTCGGCATCCCGCACCAGCGCATGCTGCGCTCGACCTCCAAATACGCCCTCACCGACATCACCATCGATTTCGAGGACGGCACCGACATCTACTGGGCGCGCCAGCAGGTCGGCGAACGCCTGGCCGCCGTGCAGGGCAACCTGCCGCCCGGCGCCAGCGGCGGCATGGCGCCGATCACCACGCCGCTCGGCGAGATGTTCATGTTCACCATCGAGGGCGACCTGCCGCTGGCCGAGAAGCGCACCCTGCTCGACTGGGTGATCCGCCCGCAGCTGCGCACCCTGCCCGGCGTCGCCGACGTCAACTGCCTGGGCGGCCTGGTGCGCAGCTTCGAGGTCGTGCCCGACAACCGCAAAGCCTCGCCGCGCGCGGGCTGGCGCTGAAAGACCTGCAAGCGGCGCTGGAAAGCCAACAACCGCAACGACGGCGCCGGCCGCCTCAACGACGGCGAGGAAGCGCTGCTGGTGCGCGCCGAAGGGGCGATCCGTACGGCTCGACGACGTAAGCGCCATCGTTGTTGCAGGCGAAGGACGGCAACGTGGTGCGCGTCGGCGATGTCGCCGAAGTCCGTATCGGCGCCCTGACCCGCTACGGCGCGGTGACCACGCAACGGCCAGGGCGAAGCGGTGCAGGGGCTGGTGCTCGGCCTGCGCGGCGCCAATGCGCAGAGCGTGGTGGACGGCGTCAAGGCGCGGCTGGCCGAGATCGCGCCGACCCTGCCGCAAGGCGTCACCATCGAAGCTCTTCTACGACCGCGGCAACCTGGTCGAGCGCGCCGTCGGCACCGTCGCCAAGGCGCTGCTCGAAGCCATCGTGCTGGTCGTGATGCTGCTGCTCGCTGTTCCTCGGCAACCTGCGCGCCGCGCTGGTCGTCGCGCTGATGCTGCCGCTGGCGGCGCTGGCCACCTTCATCCTGATGCGCATGTACGGCCTGTCGGCCAACCTGATGAGCCTGGGCGGCCTGGCCATCGCCATCGGCATGCTGGTGGATGCGGCGGTGGTGGTGGTCGAAAACGTCGATAAGCCAGCTCGCCGAAGCGCAGCGAACAACCTGCCGACGCTGCACCTGATCTACCGCGCCGCCAGCGAAGTCGCGGCGCCGGTGACCTCGGGCATCGTCATCATCATCATCGTCTTCCTGCCGCTGCTGACCCTGCAGGGGCTGGAGGGCAAGATGTTCAGGCCGGTCGCGCTGACCATCGTCTTCGCGCTGGCCTCGTTCGCTGCTGCTGTCGCTGACCGTGGTGCCGGTGCTCGCCTCCTACCTGATCAAGCGCGGCGCGCATCACGAGCCGTGGCTGGTGCGAAGCTGGCCGCCGTCTACGACCGCGTGCTGACCTCGGCCCTCGAGCCACAGCCGGACTGTACATGATCGGCGCCCTGGTCGCGCTGGCCGCCGCTGCCGGCGCCTTCCTGCTGCTCGGCAAGACCTTCATGCCGACGATGGACGAAGGCGACCTGATCATGCAGCTGGAAAAGCTGCCGTCGATCGGCCTCGACCAGACCATCGCCATCGACAGCCGCGTGCAGCAAGCCATTCTGGAAAAGGTGCCGGAAGTGAAGGCCATCGTCGCCCGCGCCGGCGCCGACGAACTCGGCCTCGACCCGATGGGCCTCAACCAGACCGACACCTTCATGGTGCTGCAAGCCGCGCGACAACTGGCGCAAGCCGGACAAGGCCTGGCTGGCCGACCAGATGCGCGCCGTGATGGCCGACTTCCCCGGCATCGGCTTCTCAGCTTCACGCAGCCCATCGACATGCGCGTGTCGGAAATGCTGACCGGCGTGCGCGGCGACCTGGCGATCAAGGTTTTCGGCCCCGACCTCGCGACGCTGAACCATCTGGCCGGCGAGATCGTGACGACGGTGAAGAAGGTGCCCGGCGCCGAAGACACCTTCACCGCTGAAGAACGACGGCGTGCAATACCTGAAGGTTGCGGTCGACCGCCTGGCGGCAGGCAGATTCGGCCTCAATGTCGACGACATCCAGAACGACCTGAAAGCCCTGCTCGAAGGCCGCAACGTCGGCATCGTCATCGATCAGGGACGGCGCATGCCGGTCGTTCTGCGCGGCCCGCAAAGCCTGCTCGACTCGCCCGCCGATTTCGAGGCCCTGCGCCTGAGCGTGCCGGGCGGCGGCAGCGTGCCGCTGGCCAGCGTCGCCAAGATCCAGCGCATCGACGGCCCGGTCAAGGTCGACCGCGAGAATGCCCAGCGCTACGTCGTGGTGCAGTCCAACGTCCGCGACCGCGACCTGGTCGGCTTCGTCGAGGATGCCAAGGCCGCCGTCGCCGTGAGGCGCGCCTTTCCGTCACCGTGAATTTCGAGCTCATGATGCTTATCACCATTTTCATCGGGTTCGCCAGCCTTGTTCAAGGGAGCATAAGTCTGTGACGCCGCCCCGCTGACTGGACGCAGATCAGCTTGGCGGTTAGGGGTTGGAATGGCGCGCGTTTATGACTGAACAGTTCGATCTCATCGTCATCGGCGGCGGGCCGGCCGGCATCTCGCGGAGCGAATACCGCGGGGATCTTCGGCAAGCGCGTCGCGCTCGTGGAAAAACTGCGCGATGTCGGCGGCGCCGGGATCAACACCGGCACGATCCCGAGCAAGACGCTGCGCGAAACGGCGCTGGCGCTTTCCGGCTTGCGTTCGCGCAAGCTCTTTGGCGTCGATCTCTCGCTCCGGCGAGAGGCGACCGTCGCGGATTTCATGCGCCACAAGGACAACGTCGCCGCGCACGAACGCCGGCGCAGGGAAGAGCAAATGCGAAGCTTCAACGTCGAGACGTTTCATGGCGCGGCGAGTTTTGTCGATCCGCAACACCGTGCGCGATCGCGCCTGATACGTTGCTGCGCGGCGAGAAAATTCTCATCGCCACCGGCTCGTCGCCACTGCGTCCGCCGGAGTTTCCTTTCGAGCATCCGCGCGTGCATGACTCCGACGAAATTCTCGAGATCGGCGCGCTGCCGAAGAACTCTCGCGGTGGTCGGCGCGGGCGTGGTCGGAGCGAATATGCCGGCACTTTCGCCGCGCTCGGCGTCGAGGTGCATCTGGTCGACGGCCGCGACTCGCTGCTCGGTTTTCTCGATCGCGAAATCTCCGCGAACATCGAGCGCGCGATGGCCGCGGACGGCGTGCGTTTCATCTGGAAAGAAAAAGTGACGCGCTGCGATGCGCCGCCGACCGGCGACGTCACTCTCACGCTTTCATCCGGCGCGACGCTGGCGGTGAGCGATGTGCTGGTCGCGGCCGGCCGGCAGAGCAACACCGCCGATCTCAATCTTGCCGCCGCCGGCCTCACGCCGGGCAAACGCGGACTTGTCAAGGTGGATGCGCAGTGCCGGACCGAGGTCCCGCACATCTTTGCCGCCGGCGACGTCATCGGTCCGCCCGCGCTCGCCGCGACGGGCATGGAACAGGCGCGCGTGGCGATGTGCGTCGCGTTCGAGTTCGACTACAAGGACGTGGTCGCGCCGATTCTGCCGACCGGCATCTACACGATTCCCGAGGCGAGCATGGCCGGCGAGACCGAGGAGTCGCTGAAGGAGAAAGGCATCGACTACGTCGTCGGCCGCGCGCGCTACGCGGACAACCCGCGCGGGCAGATCATCGGCGACGAGAGCGGTTTTTTGAAGCTGATCTTTCGGCCGCGACGACATGCGTCTGCTCGGCGTGCACGTCATCGGCGAACAGGCGACCGAACTGGTCCACATCGGGCTCGTCGCGATGCTGTCGGGCGCCGGCGCCGAGCTTTTCAATCGCGCCTGCTTCAACTACCCGACGCTGGGCGACCTCTACAAATACGCCACCTACGAGGCGATCGCTGAAACGCGACGGACTTTTCCCGGACATGCCTGATCACGGCAGATGACAACGCGCAACTCGCGCTACCGGCGAGTGCATCCTGTGAAATTGTCAGCCAAGTCCGGCTTGCTCAAGTCAGCTCCCTTGTGAGGGCCTCTAGGCAAATTTCGATTTTGAGCAGATTGCAATCAGCGCGGAAACGCCGGCGAGGGAAATAAAAGGGCGGGGCCCTACATTATCTTTCACAACCGCAGGACGCGCGGCTGCAAACTATACCGGCAAGCCTCTCCTCGCCGTCGAGGATTTGGAAGAGCGCGCTCGAAGTTCGCAAGGGCGCGTGCGATCCCGCGAAACGCTGCTCGCGTTGCTCTCCCTCGTAATGATGCAGAGCACT
>CAVSFS010000010.1:0-64725 GCA_963727115.1 uncultured beta proteobacterium
GCCCGACGATAATCGGACGCTCAGGTCCGACGCAGCTTGCTTTGACCAGATATCGACCAGACAACAAAAAAGCCAACCCGCGCCGGTTGGCTTTTTACTTTACAGATCAACGACCTGAGGGAATCCTATGTGGAGCGGGCGATGGGAATCGAACCCACGGCACAAGCTTGGGAAGCTAGGGTATTACCATTATACGACGCCCGCTCTGGGCTGGAGGCTGCATTCTAAGCGCAGTGGCCGCCCGGTTCAATCCTCGGCGAGCAGGCGATATTGTCCGGCGTGGAAAAGAAGGGGGGCGAGTTCAGGTGTTTCGCTGAAATTCACGACCCGGCCGACAATTATCGAGTGGTCGCCAGCGGCATGGCAGCTTTCATTGGCCACCTCGAAACTGGCGCAACAGTCCGCCAGCAGTGGCGCGCCCCCGGCGCCGGCGCGCCAGTGCAGGCCGGCGAAGCGATCGACCGGCCAGGTCGCGAAGCGGTTGGAGAGATCGACCTGCCCGGCTGCCAGCACATTGATGGCATGGTGGCTGGCGTGGCGGAAGGCCTCGAGGTTGTGCGAACTGTTGTCGAGGCACCAGAGAACCAGCGGCGGATTCAGTGATACCGCCGAAAACGAATTGACCGTCAGCCCGACCGGCTGCCCGTCGGGATCGATTGCCGTGACTATGGTCACCCCGGTCGCGAAGCGTCCGAGGCTGTTGCGCAAGGCGCGGTTGTCGTCCTGAATCTCGCTCATCAAAAATGCCGGCGGAAAAACGCCGTATTATCCGTGCTCCGCATCCGCACGTCGAGGCTGATTTGTCCGTCGCTCCCGCCTTTAGCAAGCATCTGATCGCCTGGCAGAAGACCGCCGGGCGCCACGACCTGCCTTGGCAGAAGACCAGTGACCCGTACCGGATATGGCTCTCCGAGATCATGCTGCAGCAAACGCAGGTCAGCACGGTGATCCCGTATTTCCAGCGTTTCCTTTCGCGCTTTCCGACGGTGCAGGCCTTGGCGGAGGCGCCGCTCGATGTCGTGATCGAGCACTGGGCCGGACTGGGCTATTACGCCCGGGCGCGCAATCTCCATCGCTGCGCCCGGGAGATTGTTGCGGTCCACGCCGGAAAATGGCCAAATTCCGCCAACCAGTTGAGCGCCCTGCCCGGCATCGGCCGGTCGACCGCGGCCGCCATTGCCGCCTTCGCGTTCGGCCAGCGCGCGACGATTCTCGACGGCAACGTAAAGCGCGTGCTGTGCCGCCAGTTCGGGGTCGAGGGCTTTCCCGGCCAGGCAGCGGTGGACCGCGAACTCTGGATGCTGGCCGAACGCCTGCTCCCGAAAACCGATATCGAAGCCTACACGCAGGGCCTGATGGATCTCGGCGCCACCTTGTGCACACGTAGCCGGCCGCGCTGCGAGATTTGCCCGGTGGCGGCGGGCTGTCAGGCGCGCCTGAGCGGCCGCCAGGCGGAACTGCCGACCGCGCGCCCGCGACCAAAGCTTCCCGAGCGGCGGGCAAGTTTTGTCTTCATCAGCGATGGCGCGCGCCTGTTGCTGGAGCGCCGCCCGCCGAGCGGCCTGTGGGGCGGATTGCTGGTTCCACCGGAAGGCGAAGCGTCGGCCGTGCTCGCCCGCCTCGGCCTGAATGGCGAAAGTCGGCGTGATCTGAAACCGCTCAAACATTCATTCACGCATTTCCGGCTGACGCTTGAACCGGTGCTTTGCTTCGTCAAACCAGCACCCGGAGTGGCCGAGCCTGGACTGCAATGGGTGGCGATCGACACGGCCGCAAGCGCTGGCGTACCGACACCCATCAGGAAGCTGATCGAACAGATCGCCGGCGACGCCGGCTGAGGCTCAAGGCTTGGCCGGCGCGCTCTCGGCAGCCTTGGTCTTGGCGGCGGACTTTTCCATCTTCTCGGCAACCCGCGCATCATGGTCGGCCTGCTTCTTGCGCAGGCGCTCCGCCTCCTCGGCCTTGCGTCGGGCGCCTTCCTCGGCCTTGCGTGCCTTGTCGGCCCGCGTGGTAGCTTCTTCAAGCTCCGCCTCGGTGCGTGCCGCTGCCGTTTCCACCTCCAGCGCCTGAAGCTTTGCGGCGCGCTCCGGGGCCTTGGCCGCCGCCTCGATGTCGCGTGCGCTGAATTGCTCCTTCTTGACCTGGCGCTCGATGGCCTTGCCCTCATTCTCGAGTCGCTTGGCTTCCCTGCTCGACTCGGTCAATTCACGATTGGCATTGTCGCGGCAACGATTGACCAGGAATTTCTTGTAACACGCGGGCTCCTGCGCTTCGTACAACTTGTCGGCCGCGGCCTGGCGCTCGGCGCCCACGCGGCGCAACTCGGCGGCGCGCGTCAGGCGCTGTTCCCAATCGGCGTTCTGCTCGGCCGTCGGCGACGCCTGAGCGACCGATGCCAAGCCCGAAAACAAGCCGATGCAAAGTACCCAGCCAGCACCCGACAAGCTTTTCGCGGAACGGCGACAACCAGACAGCGCATTAAGGAAACGATCGATCATTGGAGCAAAGGGAGACGAGTTGGCAGGATTTTAGCAGCCCGCCGCTATAATCGGCTGCCTCATGATTGCTCTGCGCCAAGTCACCTTCGCTCGCGCCGGCCGCCCGCTGGTCATCGACGCCTCCGTCCAGATCCACCCCGGCTGGAAGGTCGGCGTCGTCGGCGCCAACGGCTGCGGCAAATCCAGCCTGTTTGCGCTGCTCGGCGGCGAATTGCACGCCGAATCCGGCGCTGTCGAACTGCCGGCCAGCTGGCACATCGCCCGCGTTGCCCAGGAAACCCCGGCCCTGCCCGACTGCGCGCTGGACTTCGTGCTCGATGGCGACAGCGAACTGCGCCGCATCGAACGCGAACTGGTCGAGGCCGAAGCCCGCAACGATGGTGTAGCCATCGGCCACCTGCACGACCGCTACGGCGAGATCGGCGGTTACTCGGCCAAGGCCCGCGTCGCCGAAGTGCTGCACGGCCTGGGCTTTACCGATGCCGACTTTCAGCGCTCGGTATCGGAGTTCTCCGGCGGTTGGCGGGTGCGTCTCAACCTCGCCCGCGCCCTCTCGTGCCGCGCCGATCTGCTACTGCTCGACGAACCGACCAACCACCTCGATCTCGACGCCGTGTTCTGGCTGGAAACCTGGCTGAAAAACACCCAGGCCACGCTGCTGCTCATTTCGCACGACCGCGATTTTCTCGACGCCGTGGTCAGCCAGATTCTCGCCATCGACCTGCAGCGCCTGAGCCTGACCAGCGGCGGCTATTCCGACTACGAACGGGCCCGCGCCGCCCGCCTGGCCACGCAGCAATCGAGCTACGAAGCCCAGCAACGCGAGATTGCCCACCTGACGCGCTTCGTCGAACGCTTCAAGGCCAAGGCGACCAAGGCCCGCCAAGCGCAAAGCCGGGTCAAGATGCTCGAACGCATGGAAATCGTCGCCGCCGCGCACGTCGACTCACCCTTCCATTTCACTTTCCGCAAGCCAAGCGCCCTGCCCGACCCGCTGCTGAGCATAGAAAAAGCCTCTGCTGGCTACGTCGACCGCAGCATTCTCGACAACATCAGCATGACGCTTCGCCCGGGCTGCCGGATTGGTCTGCTCGGCCGCAACGGCGCCGGCAAATCGACGCTGATCAAGCTGCTGGCTGGCGCCATCGAGCAACACGGCGGCCTGCGCAAGGAAGCCAAGGCACTGAACATCGGCTACTTCGCCCAGCACCAGCTCGAACAGTTGCGCCCCGACGAATCGCCGCTGCAACACCTGGCCCGCCTCGAACCGACGACGCCGGAACAGGAACTGCGCGACTACCTCGGCGGCTTCGATTTCCGCGGCGACATGGCCAGCCGGGCGATCGAACCATTCTCCGGCGGCGAAAAATCGCGCCTGGCGCTGGCGCTCTTGATCCGCACCAAGCCCAACCTGTTGCTGCTCGACGAACCGACCAACCACCTCGACCTGGAAATGCGCGAAGCCCTAACCTTCGCGCTGCAGGATTACGAAGGTGGCATGGTCTTTGTCTCCCACGACCGCCACCTGCTGCGCACCTGCGCCGACGAACTGCTGCTCGTCGCCGACGGCAAGGTCGAACGAATTCGATGGCGACCTCGACGACTACGCCGCCTGGCTCGCCGCCCAGCGCAATGCCGAAAAGGCGCCGGAACCGGATGTCGCTGCCGAGAAAACCGAACGCCTGCACAACGCGCCGATGCCAAGGCCAACCGGCAGGCTTTACTCGCGCAACGCCGGCCTTTGGTCAAGGAAATCGAGCAGCTTGAGCGGAAACTGGCCAAGTGGAATGAGGAAAAGGCGGCTTTGGAGGCCCAGTTCGCCGATCCGGACTTCTATGCTGCGGTCGACCGGGTAAAAAGCGAGGAAATGCACCGGCAGGCCGGGTTGCTTGGCGAGCAGATCGATGCAGCGGAAATGCGCTGGCTGGAGGTGCATGAGGCGCTCGAAGGCTTGCCATCGAGTGATTGACCGCTTTCCGGGTTGATCAAACCCCCGCCTCCGCCCGGCACGCGAGGAAACCCGGGCTTTCCTGAACACAGATACCGGCAACGCGAATCAACGGAAAACAATGAAGGCTTGATGGTTATCAAGTCTGGATTCCGTCAAACGCCGCCTGAATACGCACTTTCCCCGCCTCTTGATTTCGATCAAGGCGGCAAATGCGATGCCTGAGACATTAGCTGTCCGTGTTCATTTCATAGAGGGACGAGGGAGTCATGATTTCAAGAAAATTCAAGCGCAGCGGCGTGGCGGCATTGCCGCTCCTGGCGATGCTTGTCCAGTTCGCCTTTGCCGAGACACCGGCAGCACACGGCGATAGCGCTATGCGCGACTATCAGGCGGCCGGCGGTTCGCCGCTGGCTGACGTGAAGATGCACCAGGACATCAATCCGCTGGCGCCCAAGATGTCGGAAACCGAATTCGACAAGGCCAAGCGCATCTTCTTCGAGCGTTGCGCCGGCTGTCACGGTGTGTTGCGCAAGGGGGCGACCGGAAAGCCGTCTGACCCCGGACATCACGATCGAAAAAGGACTCGAATATCTGAAGGTCTTCATCAAGTACGGCTCGGCCGGCGGCATGCCGAACTGGGGCACTTCCGGCGTCCTGAACGACGACGAAGTCGACATGATGGCGCGCTATATCCAGCAGACGCCGCCGGCCCCGCCCGAATTCGGTCTGAAGGAAATGGAAGCATCGTGGAAGGTAATTGTTCCGGTCGAACAAGCGACCGAAGAAGAAAATGAACAATCTCAATCTGGAGAACCTCTTCTCGGTGACCCTGCGCGATGCCGGCGAGATCGCGCTGATCGACGGCGACAGCAAGAAGATCGTCAGCATCCTCAATACCGGCTATGCCGTGCATATTTCGCGCATGTCGGCATCCGGTCGCTACATGTTCGTGATCGGCCGCGACGCGAAGATCAATCTGATCGACCTGTGGATGGAAAAACCGGATACGGTGGCCGAAATCAAGGTTGGCATGGAAGCGCGCTCGGTCGAAAGCTCCAAGTTCAAGGGCTACGAGGACACAGTACGCGATTGCCGGCACCTATTGGCCACCGCAGTTCGTGATCATGGATGGCGATACGCTGAAGCCGCGCAAGATAGTCGTCGACCCGCGGCATGACTGTCGACACGCAGGACTACCATCCCGAGCCGCGTGTTGCAGCCATCGTCGCCTCGCATTTCAATCCGGAATTTTTCGTCAACGTGAAGGAAACCGGCATGGTCTATTCAGTCGATTACCGCGATCTGAAAAACCTGAAGATCAAGATGATCAAGGCGGCGCCCTTCCTGCACGATGGCGGTTTCGAGTCCACGCATCGCTACTTCATGGATGCCGCCAACGCCTCCAACAAGATCGCGGTCATCGATACCAAGGAAGGCAAGCTGGAGAAACTGGTCGAAGTCGGCAAGACACCGCACCCGGGCCGTGGCGCCAACTTCATCGATCCCAAGTTCGGCCCGGTATGGGCGACGGGTCACCTCGGTGACGAGAGCATCACGCTGATCGGTACCGACCCGAAGAAGCATCCGGATAATGCCTGGAAAGTGGTGCGTACGCTGAAAGGCCTGGGCGGCGGTTCGCTGTTCCTGAAGACGCATCCGAAGTCGAAGAACCTGTGGGTCGATACGCACGCTGAATCCGGAACCCGGTATCAGCCAGTCGGTTGCTGTCTGCGATATCAACAACTTGGAAAAGGGTAGCGAGCTGATCCCGGTCGGCGAATGGTCCGGTATCAAGGACGGTCCGAAGCGCGTCGTCCAGCCGGAGTACAACAAAGCCGGTGACGAGGTGTGGTTCTCGGTCTGGAATGGCAAGGACCAGGAATCGGCGATCGTCGTCGTCGACGACAAGACGCGCAAGCTGAAGGCCGTCATCCGCGATCCGAAACTGGTCACGCCAACCGGAAAGTTCAACGTTTTCAATACGCAACACGACGTCTACTAAGACCAAAGAGGGGGCATAGCTCCTCCGAGAGAGGAGTTATGCCCCCTTTTCTTTTTGCATAGTATGGAATCAGGATTACAACTTCAGGAAACCCGCTTCAATTGAACGCACGCTTTAGCCATCCGTATCGTGCCCAGCACGAATTGCTCTCCGGCAGCCAGTTCTTTGCTGGCTTGCCGCCTGCGCTGCTCGACCGACTGATCGCGGCGAGCCGCCTGATCGAACTTCCAGTCAATCAGACCTTATATGAAGCCGGTGAACCGATTCGTGAAGCGCACCTGCTGTTCAACGGCAGCGTCAAGCGCAGCACAACCATCCCCGGCCGCGCCACAAAGGTCATTGAACTCGTGCAGAGCGAGCAGCTACTGAGCTTGGGCGAAGTATTCGGCGCCACGCACTACGCCTCAACTTGTAGCTGCATCACGCAGACGCTGCTGGTGGCGATCGATATTCGAAAACTGCGGGAGGTGACCCAGAATCACCACGAATTAAGCTGGCGGATAATCACTGCCCTGGCTCGCCGTCAATTTACGACTGAATTCGGCGCTACCAGCCAACATTATGGCCTGACCGGAGCCCAACGCTTGCTCGATTATCTGCTCGAAACTGCTGGCAAACGAGCCAGTCTGGCGGGTGAAACGACCGTCCTTCTCAAGGCCAGCAAAAAAGTGATCGCGGCGCGCATCGGCATGACGCCAGAGTCTTTCTCACGTAACCTGCGTGAGCTGAGCGACAACGGCGTTATCGTTGTCGATGGTCGCGAATGTCCACATTCAGAATGCCGCTCTGCTCGATACGGTAAGTGGTGACATCAAGCGGCAGGCTCAATTTTTAGCAGAAAACGCAAAGGCAATGGGCTCAATGCCGAGATTCCCTTGTCTACAGGCGCCCTGGTCAACATGTGTGGCCGTCTGCGTTTGCTTTCCCAGCGCATGGCCATCGCGTGGTGCATGAACGTTTCCGCGATTGCTCCACACAAAGCGCGCATCAAGCTTCACAAGTTGGATAACGAATTCGAGCGCAACCTGGCCCGTCTTGACAAGCTCCAACTGGCGCCCGAGTTCACTGAGAAACTAGCGCTGGTCAAGGCTTTGTGGCCGCGCCACCAACAACTAATGCACAACGACGAGATATCCGCACAAAGGGCTGAAGATGTATTCGAGCTGAGTGAGAAGTTGCTTGATGCAACCGATGCGCTGACGTGCCATGCAGCTAATCTGGTGGGGCTCTCCGAGGCACACTACGTCAACATGGCCGGGCGCAACCGCATGCTGTCACAACGTGTTGGCAAGCTCTTCCTGTTCCGTGAGTGGGCAAGCCTGGACGAAAAAATCGCCGCGCTGACACTGCCCTCCTGTCTGGAGTTCGAGAGCAATCTGCAAACCTTGGAAAAAATTGAGAATATCCCGCCGGAAGTAGCCGCCCAGCTTCGGGTGGTCGCCAGCCAATGGCAGAAATTCATCCGCACGCTCTGTCCGGATCTCACTCATACCAGCCAGGATCCAACATGCCCGTCTGGTTGTGGCCGAAGGCGAACGTCTGCTGCGCAGCGTCGACACCACTGTCACGTTGTTCGAACGCCTGACCAAGTAGCAGAATTCATCCTGGGGCACAATCCCGATGCCGCCAAACAACGTAACACCTGAGAAAGCGAAAAAGCTGGCGGTTTAAAATCCTGCGGTCAACCGGAAAAAGCCGACCAAAAACAAACTCGCATCGGGTAAAATCGCGCTTTTCCGAATACACCGCTGGAGCCAACCCGTGCAAATCGTCTGCCTTGACCTCGAAGGGGTCCTCGTCCCCGAAATCTGGATCGAATTCTCGAAGCGCACCGGCATTCCGGAACTCAAGCGCACGACGCGCGACGAGCCGGACTACGACAAGCTGATGACGTATCGCCTGAACATCCTGCGCGAGCACAAGCTCGGGCTGCCGGATATCCAGAAGGTGATTGCCGAAATGGGCCCGATGCCGGGTGCCCGCGCCTTCCTCGACAAGCTGCGCGAGGATTATCAGGTCGTCATCCTGTCCGACACCTTCTATGAATTCGCCCATCCGCTGATGCGCCAACTCGGCTGGCCCACGCTGTTCTGCCATTCGCTGCAAGCTGACAAGGACGGCATGCTGATCGCCTACCAGCTACGCATGCCGGACCAGAAGCGGGAAGCGGTCAAGCGCTTCAAGGAACTGAACTTCACGATCGTCGCCGCCGGTGATTCCTACAACGATACCGCGATGCTCGGCGAAGCCCACGGCGGCATCCTGTTCCACCCGCCGGAAAACGTCATCCGCGAATTCCCGCAATACCCGGTCGTCCTGAATTACGACGACATGCGCCGTGAAATCGACAAGGCTTTCGCCAAAGCCGCCTGAACCCGAAGCCATGCATCGCGACCGTTTCTACACACTCTCCGCCTCCTGCCCGGACCAGGTGGGTATCATCGCCCGTGTGTCCGGTTTCATCGCCGGCAACGGCGGCTGGATTCTCGAATCGAGTTTCCACTCCGACATACTGACCGGTCGCTACTTCATGCGCATCGAGATCAAGGCCGATACGCTGCCCTTCCTGTTGGCAGAGTTCCGCGACCGTTTTCGCGCCGAGGTTGGCGAGCCGCTGCAAATGAATTGGCGGATCAACGACAGCGCCGTCAAGCGCCGCGTCGTCGTGCTGGTTTCGCAACAGGAGCATTGCCTCTACGACCTGCTGGCGCGCTGGCAGGCGAAGGAACTTGACATCGAGATTCCCTGCGTCATTTCCAACCACGACACGTTTCGCGGTTTCGTCGAGTGGCATGGCATCCCCTTCCATCACGTTCCGGTTTCGGGCGACAACAAGCAGGCTGCCCAGGACGAGATCCGCCGCATATTCGACGACGTACGCGGCGATTCGATGGTCCTCGCCCGCTACATGCAGATCCTGTCGCCGGGACTGTGCGACGCGCTGGCCGGCCGCATCATCAATATCCATCACAGCTTTCTGCCCAGCTTCGCCGGCGCCAAGCCTTACCATCAGGCCTACACGCGCGGCGTCAAGCTGATCGGCGCCACCTGCCACTACGTCACCAGCGAACTCGACGCCGGCCCGATCATCGAGCAGGACGTGATCCGCATCGACCATTCCGATTCACCGGAAGACATGGTGCGCTACGGCAAGGACATCGAGAAGACCGTTCTCGCCCGCGGCCTGCGCTATCACCTGGAAGACCGGGTACTGGTGCATGGCAACAAGACGGTAGTCTTCCGCTAGCACCATAAGACCAACGGCTGGCACTGGACCGCCGGGCGCGGTCAACCCGCTTTTCAGGCTGAAAATCGCCTGGCAGAGAATATGCCCGGGCGTCAGCACCAGGCGCGCAACTATTTACGGCAAACCGAGAAATATTTCACGGCGGAGCGGCAATCCGGCCGAATGATCGCCCGCAAGTGAGGAATATTTCATGTCGCGGCAGATCACCAGCTCCTAATATGGAACCAGCTAAAACTGGAATAAATCCATGCCCGACCTTCTGCAACCACCCCGCCTGCTGCTCCTCGACTTGCGCCTCAGCAAGCGCGCGGCGCTGCCGGCATTGGCCGGGCTGGTTGTCGTCAATCCCAACCCGTGCAGCGGCGATTGCGATCAGGCCAATACGGCGCTGGCCGTGCTCGTGGCGATCGACGGGGAAGCCGCCTACGCGGACTGGCAGCAGCGCTTTCATCCGATGTGCCCGAGCGGCTTCCCGCACGTTGTATTGCTCGATCCCTGGGACCCGGCGCTGGCCCGGCGCATAATCCAGAGCGACGCGGCGGACTGTTGCGCCATGGAAGATCTCGAGCGCATCGAACTGATCGTCATACGCCTTGAACACCAGCCGCGCATGGCCTGCGGGGAAACCCTCCCGTCGGCCAGCCTGGCCCATCTGCTGCGCCTGCAGGCGACTGTCGATACCCTGCCGATCCCCATTTACATCAAGGATCGCGATCGCCGCTACATCGCCTGCAACAAGGCTTTCGAGGATTACCTCGGCCTGTCGGTCGCCGAGATTGTCGGCAAGACGGTATTCGACGTCGCCTCGGTGGAGTTTGCCAGGCTATGCGACAGCTTGGATATCGAACATCTGGCCCAGGGTGGAACGCAGACCTATGAGTCGCGTGTAAGTTTTGCCGACAGCAGCATTCATGATGTCGTTTTTCACAAGGCGGTTTTCCTGGATTCCGCAGGCATGCCGGACGGCATCGTTGGCGCAATGCTCGACATTTCCGAGCGCAAGGCCCTCGAACGCCGCCTGGAAGTTCTCGCGGCCACCGATTTCCTGACCGGCGCCTACAACCTGCGCACTTTCTACGATCTTGGCCGTCACGAGATGTCCCGACTGGCGCGCAATGGTGGCGAACTGGCGCTGGTCGTCATCGACCTCGACCGCTTCAAGGAAATCAACGACCGCCTTGGACACGCCGCCGGCGACGAAGCGCTGCGCCAGTTCGTCGCCGTCGTTACGGAAAATTTGCGGGAACTGGACATCTTCGCGCGCGCCGGCGGCGACGAGTTCCGTCTGCTGCTACCGGATACCTCGCTGGCGGGCGCCCATCTGGTTGCCGACCGGATTCGCAATGCGGTCAACCAGATCACCGTGCGCAGCCCGCGCGGTGAGGTCAGGCTTTCGATCAGTTGCGGCATTGCACGCTGCGATCCCGGCGACGAAAGCCTCGACCAGGCCACCATGATGGCCGACGATGCGCTCTATCAGGCCAAGGCAGCCGGACGCAACTGCATCCGTCCCTTGCCGGAACAAGGGTGGTTCCCGGCATTTTCAGCGCAAAACGACGAACACGCCGAGAAGCATTCCCTTATACAGCTAAGGCTAGAGTCCGTCGCTCAATGCGACACCGGCGCCAATGGTGGTCTGGTTCCAGTTGTAGTCGATCAGGCTTTCGCCGTAACCCGAGAAGACCTGCACGTAACCGCGCAACGGGCCAAGGAGTGGTGGCGAGAACCAGTTGGCCTCGACGGCGCCCTTGCCGGTACTCAGGTTGCCCCGTACCGAGGCGGAGAAGGTGTTGCCGCGCCAGCGGTACAGCGCGCTGAGCTTGCCATAGCCGTAGTAATCCGTGATGTTGGGATTGTCGTCCTTGTTCGAGTCTTCCGGCAGGCGGTACCAGACCGTACCGAACAAGGCGAGGTTTTCGCGCTCGATGCCGAACTCGGCGAAGAGTCTGTCCCAGCTCCGGGACAATCCGTTGTTGGTGCCGTTGGAAAGGAATCGGAGCGACCGTTCGACTGGTGGTTGTAGCCGGAATTCAGCAGTTTCCAGTTGAAGCCGCCACCAAGTTCCACGTCCGGCCGGTAACTCA
The DNA here is from genome assembly GCA_963727115.1 of uncultured beta proteobacterium. GTDB lineage: Bacteria > Pseudomonadota > Gammaproteobacteria > Burkholderiales > Rhodocyclaceae > Azonexus. The sequence goes on from CAVSFS010000010.1 coordinate 11,783, forward strand.
CGAACAGCTCCGGCATGTAGTTGTTTTCGCGGAACGGGCGCGACGTGTCGCCGTTGTACAACTGCCACTGGCTCTGCTGGGTGTAGGCGGCCCACAGGCCCCAGCGCCGGTCGTCGGTGGTCCACAGGCGCGCCTTGAAGCTGATCTGGAATTTCGCCTCGGTACTGCTGAGGTCCTGCTGCGTTTGCCCGGTTCCCTGGAACAAGGGCGAAAACGGTGAATTGTTGACGTTGTCGGTATAGCGCCCGAAAAGCAGGTAGTTCGCGTTGTGGAAGCGGATGTCAAACGGTGCCGAGGCGGGATCGAAGTCCCATGCGGTGTCGATCATCGACGTCGTCGTCGGGCGCGCTACCACATCGCTGTCGGCGCGCATTCCTTCCACGGAAGTGGCCGGCGCCGTCGCAGTGGCAGTAGCGGCTGTGGCTGCTACCGCAGCTCCCTTGGGAGAATCTCCGGCACGTCCGCTGACAGCGTCATAGCAGGCCAGGCGCTCCATGCTTGCCGCGATGCCGCGACAGTCGGCTGCACTGGAAGGCGGCGTCTGGGCTAGCGCAGCACTGGCACTACCCACGGCCGCTAGAAGAAGAGCGCCGATGCGCCCATTGGCTTTAGTGACTTTCATTTTCTATTTTTCCAATGTAATTCGAGGCTTGTAATAAGTTGTCATGCAAAATTCAGCCAAGGATTGTGACACAGGCCGCCATCCGGGACGAGAAAATTCAAGCACCGTCATCCTGATTATCAGACAAAAAAAACGGGCACCCGTAGGTGCCCGAAAGGAGAGAGACTATGAATTGCTTGCTTAGAGGTGGTAGGCGGTTTCACCGTGCGAGGTGACATCGAGACCTTCACGCTCTTCGTCTTCCGGCACCCGCAGGCCGATAACGATATCCACCAGCTTGTAAGCGACGAGGGAGACTACGCCCGACCAGACGATGACGGTGCCGACACCCCACAACTGGGAGATCACCTGCGTCGCCATGTCGAAGTCGCCGACCTTGTTGGCCACGTAGTCATAGACGCCCGTGCCGCCAAGGGCCGGATCGACGAAGACGCCGGTCAGGATGGCACCAAGGATGCCGCCGACGCCGTGGACACCGAAGACGTCGAGCGAGTCATCCGCGCCGAGAATCTTCTTCAGGCCATTGACACCCCACAGGCAGAAGATGCCAGCGAGCAGTCCGATCACGATCGCACCCATGACACCGACGAAGCCGGCCGCCGGGGTGATCGCCACCAGACCGGCAACCGCACCTGAAGCAGCACCCAGCATGGAAGGCTTGCCCTTGATGATCCACTCGGCAAACATCCAGGACAGGGCGGCGCAAGCCGTTGCAATCCAGGTGTTGACCATGGCCAGAGCGGCACCGCCCGAAGCTTCGAGCGCGGAGCCGGCGTTGAAGCCGAACCAGCCGAACCACAGCAGGGAAGCACCGATCATCGTAAAGGTCAGGCTGTGCGGGGCCATCGAAACATTGCCCAGACCGGTACGCTTGCCGATCATGTAGGCACCGACCAGGCCGGCCACTGCGGCGTTGATATGCACCACGGTACCGCCGGCGAAGTCGATCGCGCCCTTCTGGAACAGGAAGCCCGCGGTCTTGCCGGCCGCTTCACCTGCGGCGGCGTCGATGTAGGCATCCGGGCCAGCCCAGTACCAAACCATGTGTGCCATCGGGATGTAGGACAACGTGAACCAGATCACCATGAAGACGAGGATCGCGGAGAACTTGGCGCGTTCGGCAAAGGCACCGACGATCAGGGCACAGGTAATCGCCGCGAAGGCGCCCTGGAAGATCACGTAGGCGAACTCGGAGATATTCACGCCCTTGGTGAAGGTCGCGGCGACCGAGTTGACGGTCATACCTTTCAAGAAGAGCTTGTCGAGTACCCCGAAAAATTCGTTGCCCTCGGTGAACGCTGCGGAGTAACCATATATTACCCACAATACGGAAATCAGCGAGAAGGTAACGAAGACCTGCATCAACACGGACAACATGTTCTTCGAGCGGACAAGTCCGCCGTAGAACAGAGCCAGACCCGGGATGGACATCAGGATGACCAAGGCAGCACTGATCATCACCCAGGCATTATCGCCTTTGTTGGGTGGGATCGGAGCAGCCACTGGAGCAGCCTCGGCGGGCGTTGCTGCCGCGGCTGCGGCAGCCGGCGCGGCGACGGTTGTGGTTGCCGCCGGAGCAGCCACCTTCTCTTCGGCCCAGGCAGGTGCGCCCAAGGCGACGGCACCGACCAGTGCTAGCAATGCGAAAACGTGTTTCATGATTCGCTCCTTAAAGGGCATCGTCACCGGTTTCACCGGTGCGGATACGAATGACTTGTTCGAGGTCGTAAACAAAGATCTTGCCGTCACCGATCTTGCCGGTACTGGCCGATTTTTCGATGGCTTCGATGACCTGTTCGACCTGATCAGCTCTGACAGCAGCCTCGATCTTTACCTTGGGCAGAAAATCGACGACATATTCGGCGCCGCGGTACAGCTCGGTATGTCCCTTCTGCCGTCCGAAACCTTTCACTTCAGTGACCGTGACCCCCTGCACGCCGATGGCGGACAGCGCTTCACGCACTTCGTCAAGCTTGAACGGCTTGATGATGGCGGTAACGAATTTCATGAGTTTTCCCCAAAAAAATTGATATTGGCTCTTCCCCGCTGGCGCCGGCCTGCTCACCGACGGGGAGGATCCGGGCTGGATTAGAAAGTCTTGGTCACGGACAGAACAGCGATGGCGCCGCCAGCGTCACGGGTCTTGCCTCCCAGACCACTGGAATTCCAGGAGTTGGCGAAGCAGTAGAACTCGGCGTTGCCGCAATTGCCCTTGGCGTTGGTATCGACGTAAGCAAGGCCGATCAGCCAGCCACTGATGTCTTTGGTCACGCCCAGCTTCCAGTCGGTGTAGCTGATGTTGTCGCTGCCGGTCGTGCCGGCATACCTGTAATTCGAGGCATAGAGGTGACCGACGTGGCCCTGGATGCCCCAGCCGTCGCCGAGATCATAGTTTGCCGACAGGTCAAGATAGCTGGTGCCCTTGGAATCCGGCAGGCTGAAGTAGTCGGTCACTGCGTAGTTGTACTTCAGCGTGATGAACTTCCAGCTACCGGCAATATACAGTTCGCCGTTGTGAACAGTACCGCTGGAAGACGCGCCCAGATTCTTGCTGTTGGAACCGGAAAGCGGCGTCGCGGTGGAGCCCGGGTAGTAGTAGTAGAGTCCACCGATATCGAGGCCGAAATCTTCAGCGAAGGTCGTCTTCCAGCCGCCGTAGAAGTCCATTTCCAGGTTGCCTTCCGGGAAACCGGCGCCGGAGTTCACATTGGAGTTCCAGTTGCCGACATAGATGCCACTTTCGTGCGAGTAGTCGATACCGCCCTGCAGGGCCGGTTTGTTGTAGGTCTGGTCGATTCCGCGGAAACGATAGCTGCTGGCGATGGCCATGTTGCCGGTAAGAGTGTGCGGGCCAGCCGGTTCAGCGGACGCAGCGGGCGGTGCGCCGGTAGCATCCGAGGACGAGGTCTGGGCAAAGGCCGGAACGGCAAAGACACCAGCCAGGGCCAGGGCGATCAGGGATTTGTTCATGATGTTTCTCCTGCTGTGAAAGTAAAAAATGAAAAAAGGAAATTGTGCATCACAGCATAAGCATGACCCGTGCCAGACCAGTTTTTGATCAGAATCAAGGTGAATTTAATCGGTGACGATGGCTGACAATCAGTTAACGCACCAATGCGGTGCAGGCCTCGACCCCAGCGCACCACTGCCGTGCTGTACGTCCAAAAAGGGGGGCGAGGCCCTGTGTTACACTTTTTCGATCACGGAGGATTCCCATGCTCGACCCGAAAACACTTGAAGAAATCGGCAACAAGATGAGCACCCTGCTCGCCAACTCACCTGCCAAGGATTTTGAGAAAAATGCCAAGGCGGCAATGAGCGGCCTGCTCGCCAAACTCGATGTCGTGACCCGCGAGGAATTCGATATCCAGGCGCACGTGCTGGCCCGTACCCGCGAAAAACTGAAGGAGCTGGAAGCCCGCGTCGAGGCGCTGGAAAAAGCGCGGTCGGCGCAGTAATCAAGGATGGCGCTCGCCATCGCGCACAGCCGTGGGTTGGACGGCCTGCAGGCGCCCCCGGTGACAGTCGAGGTGCATCTGTCCAGCGGACTGCCCACCTTCACGCTGGTCGGGCTTCCTGACACCGAGGTCAAGGAAGCGCGCGACCGTGTTCGCGCCGCCATCATCAACTCCGGCTTCGAATTTCCCGCCAAGCGGATTACGGTCAATCTGGCCCCGGCCGATCTACCCAAGGAATCAGGCCGTTTCGACCTGCCGATCGCCCTCGGCATTCTGGCTGCCAGCAGCCAGATTCCAAACCCGCCGCTCGCTGAATACGAGTTTGCCGGCGAACTCTCGCTGTCGGGCGAACTGCGCCCGGTGCGCGGTGCGCTGGCCATGGCCCTGCAGACGGCCGACACCGGCAAGACCTTCATCCTGCCCGCCGGCAGCGCCCGCGAAGCTGCGCTTACCGGCAACGAAAATGTCCTGGCGGCCAGCTCGCTTCTGGAAGTGTGCGCTCACCTGAGCGGACAGGCATCGCTACCAAGGCCTGCCGCGGTCGACCTCGAAAATCAGCCGGTTTTCCCCGATCTCAGCGAAGTCCGTGGCCAGAGCCAGGCCAAGCGAGCGCTGGAAATTGCCGCTGCCGGAAACCACTCGCTGTTGATGATCGGCCCGCCTGGTTCAGGAAAATCGATGCTCGCCGCCCGCCTGCCCGGACTGATGCCGGCGCTTGGCCGCGAAGCCGCCAAGGCCTCGGCCGCCGTGCTGTCACTGGTCGGCCAGTTCCGCCCCGAGCAATTCGGCCAGCGCCCCTATCGCGCGCCGCACCATACCGCCTCGGCCGTCGCGCTGGTCGGTGGCGGCAACCCGCCACGGCCGGGGGAAATCTCGCTGGCTCATCAAGGCGTGATGTTCCTCGACGAACTTCCGGAGTTCGACCGCAAGGTTCTGGAAACCCTGCGCGAGCCGCTCGAATCCGGCCGCATCCACATTGCCCGCGCCGCCCGGCACGCCGAATTCCCGGCCGAGTTTCAACTGATCGCCGCGATGAATCCTTGCCCCTGCGGTTTCAGTGGCCACCGCAACGGAAAGTGCCGGTGTACGCCGGACCAGATTGCACGCTACCGGGGCAAGCTTTCCGGCCCCTTCCTCGACCGCATCGATCTGCTGATCGAAGTTCCTGCGCTGCCTGTCGAAGCACTCGACGGCAAGGCCGATGGCGAATCGTCAGCGGCTGTGCGCAGTCGCGTCGAAGCGGCGCTGGCCCGCCAGGACGAACGCCAGCGCAAACCTAATTCCCGCCTCGACCCGGGCGAGGTCGAAACCCTCTGCGCCCCGGACGCGGCCGGCGCCAGCCTGCTCAAGCAGGCCAGCCAGCGCCTCGATCTCTCGGCACGCGCCTGGCACCGCATCCTCAAGGTCGCCCGCACCATCGCCGACCTCGGCGGTAGCGCGACCGTTCGCGCGCCGCACATCGCCGAAGCAATCCAGTACCGACGCCTCCCCGGTGGCTGAAGCGCAGCGCTCGACGCGTACCTTCGCCATCCTGCTCGCCGGCATGGCGGCGCTTGGCCCGTTCTCGATCGACACCTATCTGCCCTCTTTCCACGAGATCGCTCAAGACCTCAACGCGACCCCGATCCAGGTCCAGCAGACACTGTCGGCTTACTTGCTGGCCTTCGCCGTGATGACGCTGTGGCATGGCGCGCTGTCCGACCGCTTCGGCCGGCGGCGCGTGATTCTCGTCGCCCTCGCGCTGTTCGGCGCCGCCTCCGTCGGCTGCGCCTTCGCCACCTCGATCGAGCAGCTCTGGGTATGGCGGGCACTGCAGGGCGTAACCGCCGGCGCCGGCATGGTCATCTCGCGCGCCATCGTCCGCGATCTGTTCGACGGCCCGCCGGCCCAGCGCCTGATTTCGCAGATCACGATGATGTTCGCGCTGGCGCCAGTCATCGCGCCGCTGATCGGCGGCTGGCTGCAGACGTGGTTCGGCTGGCGCTCGGTTTTTGCCTTCCTGGTGGCGTTAACCGCGCTACTCTGGATCGCCTGCTGGAAACTCCTGCCCGAGACGCTACCGCCAGAAAAGCGCCAGTCGCTCCACCCCGCCTATCTCGGCAAAGCGTACTGGAACGTTCTGACCTCACCACCCTTCCTGCTCGCCTGCGGGGCGCTGTCGCTCAACTTCTCCGGATTTTTTGTCTATGTCCTGTCCGCGCCGGTCTTCCTGATGACCCACCTCGGGGTCTCGGAAACCGGCTTCCTGTGGCTGTTCGGTCCGGCCATGGGTGGGTTGATGCTCGGCTCTGGCCTCTCCGGCCATCTTGCCGGCAAACGCTCGCCGGGTGCCACCGTCAGACTGGGGTACGGCGTCATGGTCACCGCCGCGCTGATCAATCTCGGCGTGAATCTGGCCTTGCCGCCCGGTCTGCCATGGAGCGTCGCGCCCCTGTTCGTCTACACGCTGGGCATGTCGCTGGCGATGCCCAACCTGACGCTTTTTGCGCTCGACCCATTCCCCGACAACCGCGGCATGGCGGCGTCGTGCCAGACCTTCATGCAATCCGGGTTCAACGGCGTAGTCGCCGCGCTGGTCGCCCCCGCGGTCTGGGGATCGACCCTAAGCCTGGCCATCGCGATGGCCGGGTTCCTTATTCTGGGCGCCCTGTCCGCCCTGCTTTACCGGAACTCAGTTCTGTTGCCACGGTAAACCGTGGAAGCGCCAGCCGCCGAGCGTGCCGCGATGGTGATGTTCATCGAGCGCGCCTTCGAAGCCCTCCGAGACGTTGATTACCTTGGCGAACCCCACCGCCTCCAAGGCTTCGCCAGCCTCGCGCGAGCGAACTCCGCTGCGGCAGATGAGCAGTACCGCCCGCGCCAGATTGCCCGCCACCAAGTGCTTGACCTTGTTGGCAAACTCCGGATCGACCTCCCATTCCGGGGCTTCCCGCCAAGCGACGTGTTCGGCGCCCTTCGGATGGCCGACGCACATGAACTCGACCTCGGTCCGGCAATCCACAAACACGGCATCGGGATTGCCTTGCAGGAAATCGTGGGCGGCTAATGGATCGAGCGTTTGCATGGATCTATCCGTAAATTTGAACTCGACCCATTATGAACTCAAAGCAAGTTGGGCGTAAACTCCGGCCATGAAACCACGCAACTGGATATCCGCCGCGCTCGCGGCGATTTGCTCGATCCTGCCCGGATGCGATAGCGTCGTGCTGCAGGACATCAGGCCGGGCGTCACGACCGCCGTCGAGGTCCGCGCGAAGCTGGGCAACCCCGGCTTCGAGTTCCGCAACGAGGACGGCAGCGTGACCTGGGAATACACCCGGCAGCCGGCGGGCGTACATTGCTACATGATCACACTCGGCCCGGACCAGATCGTCCGGAAACTTGACCAGGTGCTGACCGAAGCCAGTTATGCGAAGGCCCGCGAGGGGATGACGCGCGACCAGATCCGCCGCCTGCTCGGCCGGCCAGCCAGTTCAGTCGTTTTTGACAACCTGCGCGAGGAAGTCTGGGAATGGCACATCGAGGGCACGCCGCACAACGAGGAAACCTACTTCAATGTTTACTTCGACACCACTAGCGGACTGCTCAAGAAGGCCGGCAAGCGTGTCGCGATGAAAGCCTAAATAAATCAAGGCACTTGGCAGTCCGGGCGGCGGGAAGTAAACTAGCGCCTCTGCCGAGGAGCGCTGCGACCCTTTCAAGGGGCCAGGCTCGGCAATGATCAACGGCGCTCGCAGACCCCAGCCGGTTTGTGACGCCGTTTGTTTTTGCGACGCCTCCCGGTGCAATTCAGCCCTGCCGAGGTGATCAACTTGCAAGCCGACCGTTCCAACGAGCTCTCCGCCCTACTCGCCAAACGCCTGCTCGTCCTCGACGGCGCGATGGGCACCATGATCCAGCGCCACGGATTGCAGGAAGCCGATTATCGCGGCGAGCGCCTGAAAAGTCACCCGCACGACCTCAAGGGCAACAACGACCTGCTGGTGTTGACCCAGCCCGCCATCATCGCCGGAATCCACCGCGATTATCTTGAAGCCGGCGCCGACATTCTCGAAACCTGTACCTTCAACTCGACCTCGGTGTCGCAGGCCGACTACAACCTGACCGAACTGGTCTATGAGCTGAATTTCGAAGGCGCCCGCCTCGCCCGTGAGCTGTGCGACGAATTCACCGCCGCCAACCCGGCCAAGCCGCGTTTCGTCGCTGGCGTCCTCGGCCCGACCAGCCGCACCGCGTCGATTTCGCCGGACGTGAACGACCCCGGCTACCGCAATGTTACTTTCGACGAATTGGTCGCCAATTACATCGAAGCCATCACCGGCCTCGTCGAGGGCGGCGCCGACATCCTGCTCGTCGAAACCGTCTTCGACACGCTGAACGCCAAGGCCGCGCTGTTCGCCATCGAAACCTTTTTCGATCAGACGAAACGCCGCTGGCCGGTAATGATTTCCGGCACGATTACCGACGCTTCCGGCCGCACGCTGTCCGGCCAGACCGCCGAGGCGTTCTGGAATTCGCTGAGCCACATCCAGCCGCTTGTCGCTTCGGCCTGAACTGCGCGCTCGGCGCCAAGGAACTGCGCCAGTACGTCGAGGAACTGTCGCGCGTCTGCGACTGCTACATCTCGGCCCACCCCAACGCCGGCCTGCCCAACGCCTTCGGCGGCTACGACGAAACGGCCGACATGCTGGCCGATGAAATCGAGAGCTGGGCCAAGGCCGGCATCGTCAATATCGTCGGCGGCTGCTGCGGCACCTCGCCCGAGCACATCCAGGCCATCGCCGAACGGGTTGCTACGGTCAACCCGAGAAAAGTGCCGAAAATCGAAAAGAAGCTGCGCCTGTCCGGGCTGGAGCCGTTCAACGTCGGCGCCGATTCGCTCTACGTGAACGTCGGCGAGCGGACCAACGTCACCGGCTCGAAGGCCTTCGCCCGGATGATTCTCGAAGGCCGCTTCGACGACGCGCTGGCCGTCGCCCGCCAGCAGGTCGAGAACGGCGCCCAGGTCATCGACATCAACATGGACGAGGCGATGCTCGATTCGCTCGCCGCGATGGACCGCTTCCTCAAGCTGATCGCCTCCGAGCCGGACATTTCGCGCGTGCCGATCATGATCGACTCGTCGAAATGGGAAGTCATCGAGGCCGGCCTCAAGTGCATCCAGGGCAAGGGCATCGTCAATTCGATCTCGATGAAGGAAGGCGAAGCCAAGTTCATCGAGCAGGCCAAACTGGCCCGCCGCTACGGCGCCGCGGTCATCGTCATGGCCTTCGACGAGAAGGGCCAGGCCGACACCTTTGCCCGCAAGACCGAAATTTCGCAAGCGCGCCTACGACCTGCTGCTGAGCATCGGCTTCCCGGCCGAAGACATCATCTTCGACCCGAACATTTTCGCCATCGCCACCGGCATCCCGGAACACGACAACTACGCCGTCGATTTCATCGAATCGGTGCGCTGGATCAAGCAGAACCTGCCGCACGCCCACATTTCCGGCGGCGTTTCCAACGTCTCGTTTTCTTTCCGCGGCAACGATGCCGTGCGCGAGGCGATCCACACCGTTTTCCTCTACCACGCCATCAAGGCCGGCATGACCATGGGCATCGTCAATGCCGGCATGCTCGGCATCTACGACGATCTCGAGCCGGAGCTGCGCGCAGAAGGTCGAGGACGTGGTGCTCAACCGCAATCCCGGAAGCCGGCGAAGCGCTGGTCGATTTCGCCCAGACGGTCAAGGAAGGCAAGGCCAAGGACACCGGGCCCGATCTTTCGCTGGCGCGAGCAGTCCGTCGAGAAACGCCTCGAACACGCGCTTGATCAAGGGCATCACCGATTTCGTCGTGGCCGATACCGAGGAAGTGCGCGCCCAGCTCGAAGCCGAAGGCAAGCCGCCGCTCGCCGTCATCGAAGGCCCGCTGATGAACGGCATGAACCACGTCGGCGACCTGTTCGGCGCCGGCAAGATGTTCCTGCCGCAGGTCGTCAAATCGGCCCGCGTCATGAAGCAGGCGGTCGCCCACCTGCTGCCCTACATCGAAGCGGAAAAGACCCGCACCGGCCTGGGCAGCAAGGGCAAGATCCTGATGGCCACGGTCAAGGGCGACGTGCACGACATCGGCAAGAACATCGTCGGCGTCGTGCTCGGCTGCAACGGCTACGACGTGGTCAACCTCGGCGTCATGGTCTCCTGCGAGAACATCCTGCATGCGGCGCGCGAGCACAAGGTGGATATCATCGGCCTGTCGGGCCTGATCACCCCGTCGCTCGAAGAAATGGCCCACGTCGCCAGCGAAATGCAGCGTCAGGGTATGAAGCAGCCGCTATTGATCGGCGGCGCCACCACCAGCCGCGCCCACACCGCGATCAAGATCGCCCCCAACACCGAAGGCGCCGTTGTTTACGTACCGGATGCCTCGCGGGCGGTCGGCGTCGCCACCAAGCTCCTGTCGGCCGACAACCGCGACGCCTACATGGGCGAAATTGCCGCCGAATATGAAACCGTGCGCGCCGAACACGCCGGCCGCAAGGGCGCCACGCTGGTGACCCTGGATGAAGCCCGCGCCAATCGTTTCACGTGGAACGAGCCGTTTGCGCCCACCATCCCGAACCAGATCGGCCGGCAGGCCATCGATCTTGAATTGGCCGACCTCGCGCTGCTCATCGACTGGTCGCCTTTCTTCCAGAGTTGGGATCTGGCCGGCCGCTACCCGGCCATTCTGGACAGTGAAACAGTCGGCGAAACCGCCCGTCAGTTGTTCGCCGATGCCAAGGAAATGCTCGCCAAAATCGTCAGCGAAAACTGGTTGACCGCAAGAGCCGTCTTCGGCCTCTACCCGGCGCACAGCGAGAACGAAGACATCATCATCTTCGCCGATGACTCACGGACAACCGAACTGACCCGATGGGTCGGCCTGCGCCAGCAACACAAGCAGCCCAAAGGCCGCTTCAACCTGGCACTGGCTGACTTCGTCGGCGAACGCGATTACGTCGGCGCCTTCGCCGTCACTGCCGGTCTCGGTATCGAAAGCCGGGTTGCCGAGTTCGAGGCAGCCCACGACGACTACTCGGCCATCATGCTCAAATCCCTTGCCGACCGTCTTGCCGAGGCCGCCGCCGAATGGCTGCATCTGCAAGTTCGTCAGAAATATTGGGGCTACGCCAGCGATGAAGCGCTCACCAACGACGCGCTGATCGCCGAAAAATACGCCGGCATCCGCCCCGCCCCCGGCTACCCGGCCTGCCCGGACCACACCGCCAAGCGCGAACTGTTTGCCCTGCTCGATGCGCCGAACAATGCCGGCATGACCTTGACCGAATCTTGCGCCATGATGCCGGCGGCAGCGGTTTCCGGTTTCTATATCGGCCACCCGGCGGCTTCGTACTTTGCCATTCCGAAGATCGGGCGGGATCAACTGGAGGATTGGGCGAAGCGCAAGGGTATGTCGATCAAGGATGCGGAATACTGGCTGGCGCCATTGCTTTAGTCGGCGCCTTACTTCATCTCTTGCGGGCGAGAATCCGGTCCTTGGTTGGCCGGGTTCTCGCCCGAGTTTTTAGGGTGTTTGATTAAACGCTGGGTTCCGCCTTGCGGCGCGGAAAACACTGCCAAACGAAACCAAAAACAACGAAAATCCTCAACATGAGTACGCAAAAACAAAATGTCAACCTCGCCCCCTTCAACACCCTCGCCCTCCCCGGCAGGGCGGCCCGTTACGTGGAAATCACCGCATCGCCACAGCTCGTCGCCCCGGAACTGAAGCATGCCCCCCGCTTCGTCCTCGGTGACGGCAGCAATCTGGTGCTGAACGGCGATTTCGACGGCCTCGTCGTGCATATGGCCATCGCCGGCCGGCAACTGCTCAGCGAGGATGCAGACGCCTGGTATGTCGGAGCCGGGGCTGGGGAGAACTGGCATGATTTCGTGCAGTGGACGCTGGCCCAAGGCTGGCCGGGGCTGGAGAACCTGAGCTTGATTCCGGGCCGGGTCGGGGCAGCGCCGATTCAGAATATCGGCGCCTACGGACTGGAGGTTGGCGAGTACCTGCATTCGCTGAACGCCTGGGATTTCGAAAAGCAGTGTTTTCTGACGGTCAACCGCAAGGATTGCCGTTTTGCTTACCGCAATAGCCTGTTCAAGCAGGAAGGCTGGCATCTGAGCGGGCGGATGGCGATCACCTCGGTGCTGTTCCGCCTGCCCAAGGTTTGGCAACCGAACTTGCGTTATGCCGACCTGGCGCAGGAGCTGGCCGCCCGAAACATCGCCTCGCCAACGCCACAGGATATCGCGCAAGCGATCATCGCAGTTCGCCGGCGCAAGCTGCCCGATCCTGCGGTGACACCCAACGCCGGCAGTTTCTTCCACAATCCGGTGGTCAACTGCGGCATTGCCGAAAAGCTCGGCGCCGATCACCCGACCCTGCCGCGCTACCCGCAGCCGGATGGCCGGGTCAAGCTGGCGGCCGGCTGGCTGATCGAGCAGGCCGGCTGGAAAGGCAAGCGCCTCGGCCCGGTAGGCATGTATGAAAAGCAGGCGTTGGTGCTGGTCAATCACGGCGGCGCAACCGGGGCCGACGTGCGGCGAACGATGGCGGCGGTGCAGGCCGCTGTTCACGCACGCTTCGGGATCGACCTCACTCCCGAGCCGATTTTCCTGTAACGAACAGGCAAGCGGCAATGCCGGTCGCCAGCGCATCGGCCATGCGCGCCTGACGATCCGCATCGAGCAACTCCAGTTCTTCCTCCCGATGCTTGATGACGCCAGCCTCGAAGAGGACGGCGGGAAACGTCGATTTGTGGAGCACCACCAGATTGTCGTAATACCAGACGCCATTTTCGGCATCAGCCGGTTGATGCTTTCGCGCGTGCCACTGCGTAGGTTCGAAACCGCCCCGGCGCAGCGTGGCGCCGATCGCCGACGCACAGCGCAGGCTGGCCGCAAGTTCCGGGTTGCGCCGCGAAACGAAGATCCCGAAACCGCGCTTGAGCGTCGTGTGACTCACCTCGCTGCCATCCCAGTCCCAGAATTGCAGGTACTCCGGAGCGATCGAATCATGATGGATAGCGATAAAGAAATCGCTGCCACGCGCCTTTTCCGGTCGCTCGGCCAAGCTGCCGATATCGCCGGCAAAATTGATCTCCTGCACCTTCACGCGCCGGGTACGCAATGCAAGGGCCAACAGCCCGGCGAGTTCCCGGTTGAACTCGAACTCGGTTCGTCCGCGCGCGCTGCTTGCCCCCGGCTCGGCAAGCGTATGGCCAACATCGACTGCCACCCGGGGTGGCGCGGCGCCGGTTGGCCCTGCACTCCCTGCGGTCGCGGTCAACACCCAAAAACAGGCAAAAATGAGCGGGAGATAAAACTTCATGCGCAAACTATCGCATTAATTTAGGATTCTGATTCCGATCACCCGGGGAAACATCTCATGCGCCTTCATTCCGCCGCCCTCCTCACCGTCATGAGCAGCCTTCCGTTCTCCGCTCTCGCCCAGGAGAAGACCGGCGCACAGGTCTTCGAGGCTGTCTGCAGCGAATGTCATGGCAGCGGAAAGCACGGCGCGCCCATGTTTGGCAACAAGAAACGCTGGGGCAAACTGGTCCGCGAAGGGCTGGACGATCTTGTTCCAGCCGCACTGCACGGTGTTCGGAAAATGCCGGCAATGGGCGGCAACCCGGAACTGACCGATCTCGAAGTGGCGCGCGGCGTCGTTCATATGGCCAATGCCGGCGGCGGGAAATTTGCCGAACCGACTGCGGCTGATGCGGCCCGCTGGCGCAAGAAGGCCGACTCCAGGAAAAAATGCTGAACCAATACCATCAAGCCCGAGGGCTGGCACTAGAAATCCGCAGTCGCTTCCCAAACGATATTGGCCTGCGCGCCGCCCTTGGCGGTACGCTCCAGCATGTCAATCAACGGCCAGGCACGGGGGCCGAGCGCAACGGGCTGCTCCTTGCCGTCATCGTCATCATTGACCTTGTTGTCACCCGCCTCGCCTCGCGCAACCGCTTCGCGCAGCAATTGCGCGGCCGGCAGCATTTCCGCGCGGGTGAAGGTGCCACGCCGGCTCGTTTCCTTGCCAATCGCACGCAACAGGGTGCTGGCCATTTCGGCGAACATCATCAACTCACCGGTTTCGCTCGATACAAATTTCACCAACATCGAAGGCTCCTCACAAGCTTCCCTCGCCAGGGTTGTCAGATGGCCGACGCTTCATGCAGAATGATCCGAAGGGGCGACGGACATGGCAATACATATTAACGCCAATCCACTGGCGACAGGGAATGACGAACTCGAGCGCGACGCACCGAAGGGCGTGGCGGTTAGCGTGTGAACAGGCTACGGATCGGTGTCGACCTTGGCGGCACGAAGATCGAGGCCATCGCGCTTGTGGCGGATGGCAGCGAACGATTGCGCCACCGTATCCCGACGCCGCAGGGTGACTATGCGGCAACCCTGAGGGCGGTGGCCGGGCTGGTCGCAGCGCTTGAAAGCGAACTGGGTCAGCGCGGGACGGTGGGCGTCGGCATTCCCGGTGCTGAATCGCTGGCCAGCGGACTGATCAAGAACGCCAACTCGACCTGCCTGATCGGTCAAGCGCTGCGTGGCGATCTGGAAGCGCTCCTGCGGCGCGAGGTTCGTCTCGCCAACGATGCCAACTGCTTCGCCCTTTCCGAGGCAAGCGACGGTGCCGGCCGGGGCGCGGAAGTCGTTTTCGGGGTCATCCTCGGCACCGGCGTCGGTGGCGGCATCGTCGTCAACGGGCGGATCATCCGCGGGGCCAACGCCATCGCCGGAGAATGGGGACACAATCCGCTGCCCCTGCCCGACGCTGACGATCTCCCGTTGCCCGCCTGTTATTGCGGCCGCAGCGGCTGCATCGAAACCTACCTCGGCGGGCCGGCGCTGATGCGCGACCATGCAGGCCGGACTGGAGAAACTCTGGCGCCGCCGGAAATCGATAGCCGTGCGCAAGCCGGCGACGCCGCTTGCGAGGCGACCCTGCGGCGCTATGAAACACGCCTCGGGCGGGCGCTGGCCGGCATTATCAATGTGCTTGACCCCCACGTTATCGTCCTTGGCGGCGGCCTTTCAAACCTGGAACGGCTCTATCGAAATCTGCCCGCCTGTTGCGGTCCACACGTCTTTTCCGACGTTTTCTACACGCGAATCGTGCCGCCGGCACATGGGGATTCCTCGGGGGTGCGCGGTGCCGCCTGGCTGTGGGATTGATGGCACAATCTCGCCATCATGAGCCATGTTTCCCTCTTCATCGGCACCATCGCCCCCCTGCCTGAAAGCGGACGGCCGACAGGCATGTTCAAGCATCCGGTCAGCGCCCCCTTGGGTCTCGGCCACGAAGGCTTTGCCGGCGATGAACAGGCCGACCGTCGCGTACACGGCGGCCCGGAGAAGGCCGTGCACCTTTACCCGGCGATCCACTATGCGCGCCTTGCCCTGGCATTTCCCGAAATCGCTGGCCAATTGAAGCCCGGCTGTCTTGGCGAAAATATCTCCAGCCCGACGCTGGATGAGGCGCAGGTGCGGATCGGTGAAGTTTTCGGGCTCGGTGACGCCCGGCTACAGGTCTGCCAGCCACGCAACCCGTGCTGGAAGATCGATGCGCGCTTCGCGGTCAACGGGATGGCAGCTTTCATTGCCGAACACCATCTGACCGGCTGGTACTTCCGGGTACTTCAGCCCGGTCAGGTAAGTCCGGGCGACACGCTGGACGCTCTTGCCGTGAGCGATGGCGCACCCAGCCTCGCGGCTGCAATGCAGCTCTGGCATTCGCATCGTCCGCCTCCGCAAGCCCTGCTGCAGCTTGCTGACACGCCCGGCATCGCCGCAGGCTGGCAACGCAAAATCGTCGAACGTGCCGCCTGGCTGGAAACGCATTCCGCTCAGCCATTCCCGCCGCCGGCGTTCCACGTGAAACCCGAGAGCTGATGACGATGCCGACCGATTCCCGCCAATTGTGGGTGCGCCTGTTTCTGCCCTTCGCTGCCGGCTACTTTCTTTCCTACCTCTACCGGACGGCCAACGCCGTCATCGGCCCGGTCCTGGCTCGCGATCTCGGCCTCGGCGACAACGCGCTGGGGCTGCTGACCAGCACCTACTTCCTGGCTTTCGGCGCTGCCCAAATGCCGCTCGGTATGTTGCTCGATCGCTTCGGTCCGCGCCGTGTCGAAGCTTCCCTGTTGCTTGTTGCCGCTGGCGGTGCGACGGTCTTCGCCATGTCCGATTCGCTCGCCGGGCTGGCGGTCGGACGCGCCCTGATCGGCCTTGGCGTCTCGGCCTGTCTGATGGCTTCGTTCAAGGCCTTCTCGCAGTGGTTCCCGCCCGAGCGTCTGGCATCGATGACTGGCTGGATCATGGCATCCGGCGGGCTTGGCGCACTGGCCGCCGCCAAGCCCCTCGAACTGGCGCTCGGCATAACCGGCTGGCGGGAGATCGTCCTCGCCCTTGCCGCCACCACCCTGCTGGTCGCCGCCGCGCTGTGGTGGTTCGTACCCGACAAGCCAATTGCCGAAAAGGGCGCCGGCCTTGCCGAGCAGCTCAGCGGGGTCAAACAGATATTCGTCAGCCGTCACTTCTGGCGCTACGCGCCGCTGGCTTTCTGGCTGACCGGCGGCTTCATGGCGGTTCAGGGATTGTGGGCAACGCGCTGGATGAGCGTCATCGAGCACATGGATCGCACCGCAATCGCTGCCCGCCTGACCTGGATCAGCGCCGCCATGCTCACCGGCTTCCTGTTCATGGGATTTTTCGCCACGAAACTGGTCCACCGCGGGGTCAAGCTCGAAAATGTCTATCTGGGCGCCATGCTGGCAGCAATTGTCGGGCTGGCCTCGCTGACTTTCTTCCCGACCTTCGCTGGCGACCTCCTGTGGCCCCTGCTCGGCGCCTGTTTTTCGCTGTCGAACATCGCCTATTCGCTGGTCGCCCAGGCCTTTCCGCCGGCCTTGTCGGGCCGCGCCAACACTGCCCTCAACCTGCTCGCCTTTGCCGGCGCATTCGGCCTGCAATGGGGCTTTGGGGTATTGGTCGATCTGCTGCAGAGCGGTGGCTGGACTGCCGAAGTCGCTTACCGCGCGGCATTTCTGACCCTGCTCGTTGGGCAGATCGTGGCTTTCGGCTGGCTCACGGCCTCCCGGAAATCTGGCTGAGACGACGGTCTCAGAACTCCAGCGGGTCTACCTCAAGGTGCCAGCGCAATTTTGACGGCGC
The DNA here is from genome assembly GCA_963727115.1 of uncultured beta proteobacterium. GTDB lineage: Bacteria > Pseudomonadota > Gammaproteobacteria > Burkholderiales > Rhodocyclaceae > Azonexus. The sequence continues at coordinate 29,086 of CAVSFS010000010.1, forward strand.
CTTGATGCCTTCGATGGCTTCCCGCCAGCGCGGCAGGAAAGCCTGGATGGCCGGGCGCGAATGCGACTCGGCAAGCAACTGCCCGCGCTCCAGATTGGCCAGCCGCGAAAGCTTCATCGGCACCGGATCGTAAAGAACGACGCGGGCGTGTTCCTGCACGACCGGCAAGGCGCGGGCGGTGGCGAGGAAGGCGATGGCCGCCGACATCTCCGGCGCCTCGGCACGCAACATGGCCTGGAAGGCATAGGGCGGGAATCCGGCCTGTTCGCGCTCACGGAGAAGCGCAGCGGCAAAGCCCGGGTAATCGTGGGCGACCAGGGCGGCATACAGCGGGTGATCCGGGTACTCGGTCTGGATCAGCACTTCCCCCTTCAGTTCGGCGCGCCCCGCCCGCCCCGCCACCTGCATCAACTGGGCGAACAAACGTTCCGGCGCCCGCCAATCGGCCGCGAACAAGGCGGAATCGGCACCCAGCACGCCAACCAGCGTCAGCTTCGGAAAGTCATGCCCCTTGGCCAGCATCTGCGTACCGACCAGGATATCGGCATCGCCACCGTGGATGCGCTCGAGCATCACCTCCCACTGCTTGCGGCTTTTGACCGAGTCACGGTCTACGCGCAGGATGCGCGCTTCCGGGAACTGGTTCTGCAACCATATTTCAAGCCGCTGCGTGCCACGGCCGAAAGGATGAACGTCCTGGTTGCCGCAGGTCGGGCAGGCTTTCGGCACGCTGCTTTCGAAACCGCAGTGATGGCAGCGCAGCCGGCGGTCAGCCAGGTGCAGGACGAGATTGGCGGCGCAGCGCTGGCAGCGCGACACCCAGCCGCACGCGGCGCAGGCCAGAACCGGTGCATAACCCCGCCGATTGAGGAAGACCAGACTTTGTTCACCGCGTTCCAGGCGTTCGTTGATCGCCGCGATCAGCGGCTCGCTGACGCCATCCTGCAAAACCATTTTGCGGGTATCGAGCAGGTGGACCGCAGGCAGTGTCGCTTCCGGATTGGCTCGCTCGCGCAAGGCAAGGAAGGCGTAGCGCTTGCTTTGGGCGTTGGCCCACGATTCCAGCGATGGCGTGGCCGAACCGAGCAAAATGGGAATGCCCAACTGGTGCGCACGAAAAACCGCCACATCGCGGGCCGAGTAGCGCATGCCATCCTGCTGCTTGAACGAGGAGTCGTGCTCCTCGTCGACAACAATCAGCCCAAGGCGCGGCATCGGCGTAAAAATCGCCAGGCGAGTACCGAGAACGATGCTCGCTTCACCGGCAAATGCGGCGCGCCAGTTGCGCTCGCGCGCGGCTTCAGCCAGTTCGCTGTGCAGCGAAACGACAACGCTTTCCGGAAAACGCGCCCGGACCCGCCCTTCGAGTTGCGGCGTCAGGTTGATTTCCGGGACCAGCAACAAAACCTGTTTTCCGGCCGCCAGCATCCGTTCGATCAGGCGCAGATAGACTTCCGTCTTGCCGCTTCCGGTCACGCCATACAGCAGATGGGCGGCAAATCCGGCCTGCGCATTAATGGCACCCAAGGCGGCGGACTGCTCCGCTGTCAGTTCCGGCGGGGTCGCAAGCTGCGGGGGAGAGACAGTGCGACCGGCGCGCCGGACCGGCGAAGCCAGACGCTTGAGCCCGGCAGGAAGCGCCTGCATGACCACTTCGCCGAGCGCGGCCTGATAGTAAGCACTGGCAAACTCGCAAAGCTGGAAAAAGTCACGAGGAAGCGGCGGCAGATCGCGAAGGATTTCGCCAGCCGGTTTCAACTGCGCCAATGGCCAATCGCTGCCCTCGGCGACCTCAGTAATCAAGCCGATTCGTTCGCCCTTTGCGAAAGGCACCCGGACCCGGTAGCCGACATCGGCGACCGAGGCCACCTCGACCACATAGTCGAACAGGCGATGCAGCGGCAGGTCGAGGGCGACACGGAGGACAGGCATGGCCGGCTTCCCGCAATGCTGGATAAAGCCCTTTGAAATCAGGGACTGTTGGCTTGTCCACAAATGCTGTGGATAACTTTGTGAATTGCTTTTGTATGATCGCGCTAAGTAACTATATTGTAGGGATTTTGTCACTTTGCCGAAAAATTAGGCAAAACAACAAATCACATAAAATCAGTTAGTTATGCAATTTTTGAACTGTCAAGCTATTTCGGTAAAATATTTTCCGGGTAAAGCAAAACTCTGTGCATAAGTGAATCTTTATACCCCGGGTGATAGTCACTACTTACGCAACAGACGGCTATGGGCATGGACCGCTTCGACCAGCGCAGTCACGCTTTCCGGCGGGGTGAATTGCGAAATTCCATGACCCAGGTTGAATACGTGGCCGGTATTGCCCGTGCCGAAACTGTCGAGCACTTTTTTCGCTTCGGCGGCGACGATTTCTGGCGCGGCGAACAGGACATTCGGATCGAGGTTGCCTTGCAATGTCACCTTGTCGCCGACACGACGGCGTGCTTCGCCGAGGTCGATCGTCCAGTCGAGGCCGACTGCATCGCAGCCGATGGCGGCGATCTTTTCCAGCCACAGGCCGCCGTTCTTGGTGAACACGATGCTCGGAATGCGCTGGCCGTCCTTCTCCTTCTTCAGGCCGGCGACGATGCGCCGCATGTAGTGCCAGCGAGAATTCCTCGTAGGCCGCCGCCGACAGCGAACCGCCCCAGGTGTCGAAAATCATCACCGCCTGGGCGCCGCTATCGATCTGGGCATTGAGGTAGGAAGTCACCGAATCGGCGGTCACCGACAGGATGCGGTGCAACAGATCCGGGCGGTTGTAGAGCATGCGCCTTGATGTGGCGAAAGTCGCTCGAACCCTGACCTTCGACCATATAGCAGGCCAGCGTGTAGGGACTGCCGGAAAAACCGATCAGCGGCACCGAATTGTCCAGCGCGCGGCGGATTTCCGATACCCCGTCCATCACGTAGCGCAGGTGGTCGTAGGGATCCGGTGCGGTCAGGTCGTTGATCGCCCATTCCTCGCGTAGCGGCCGCTCGAACTTCGGGCCCTCGCCTTCCGAGAAATAAAGGCCGAGGCCCATCGCGTCGGGCACGGTCAGGATGTCGGAAAACAGGATGGCCGCATCCAAATCGTAGCGGGCCAGCGGTTGCAGCGTCACCTCGCAGGCCAGCGACGGCGTCTTGCACAGGTTCAGGAAATTGCCGGCGCGTTTGCGGGTTTCACAGTATTCCGGCAGGTAACGCCCCGCCTGGCGCATCAGCCAGAGCGGGGTGTATTCGGTCGGCTCCTTGAGCAGGGCGCGCAGAAAAGTGTCGTTCTTGGGTCGGCTCACGGAGGACTCCGCCAGAAAATCGGAAAGGCGTAATTATCCGCCTTTCCGCAGCTCAGGTCACTTGCGCCAGAAAGCCGGAGTCAGCACGACAAGCAAGGTGAAAATTTCCAGGCGCCCGAGCAGCATGGCAAAGGTGCAAACCCAGGTCTGAAAATCACCGAGCACCTCGTAGGTCGTTGACGGCCCGACCACGCCAAGTCCCGGGCCGGTGTTGTTGATGCTGGCGACCACCGCGGTGAAGGCTGAAACGATGTCGAGGCCGGTAAAGGCCAGCACCAGCGTCAGCGAAACGACGCTGACCATGTACATGAACGCAAAGGCCAGCACCGCGAAGAGGATGGGTTGTGGTGCCACCTGCCCGCCGATGCGGACGTTGTAAACGGCATTTGGATGCATCGCCCTGACCAGTTCGCGAAAAACCTGCTTGTAGAGCAGCAAGGCACGCATCATTTTGATACCACCGCCGGTTGACCCGGCGCTGGTGACGAAACTGGACAGGAAAAGCATCCAGAGCGGCGCGAAAATAGGCCAGAGTGCGTAATCGACACTCGCGTAACCGGTCGTCGTCGCAATCGAAACGACGTTGAACGCAGAATGGCGCAGGGCCGTATCGAAATCCGCATAGACTCCGTCCTTCCAGATATATACGGCGACCATGAAGATGCTTAACAGTGTGACGCCGATGAACCAGCCCGCTTCCGGGTCGTGGATGTAGGGCCGCAGCGAACGGCCGCTGACCGCCAGGAAGAGTGTTCCGAAGTTCATGCCGGCAATCAGCATGAAGACAATGGAGACCATTTCGATCGCCGGCGAATCGAAGAAACCGAAGCTGGCATCGTGGGTGGAAAAACCGCCCAGCCCCATGGTCGAGAAGGCATGACAGAAGGCGTCGAACCAGTTCATTCCCGCCCAGCGGTAGCCAAGAATGCAGGCCACCGTCACGCCGAGATAGACCAGCCACAGACCCTTGGCCGTCTCGGCAATACGCGGCGTCATCTTGGCATCCTTCATCGGTCCCGGGGTCTCGGCCTTGAACATCTGGCGGCCGCCGATGCCAAGCAGCGGGAGAATCGCGATCGCCAGCACGATCAGGCCCATGCCGCCGACCCATACCAGCAGATGACGCCAGAGGTTGATCGACATCGGCAAGGCATCGATATTTGAAAGCACCGTGGAACCGGTCGTGGTCAATCCGGACATCGTCTCGAAATAGGCATCGGTATGGCTGATGCCGAGGTGGATCATCAGCGGGATGGCGGCGAAGGCCGGCAACACCGTCCACACCAGGACAACCATCAGGAAGCCGTCACGGATGTTGAGGTCGCGCTTGCACTTGCGGTAGCGATACCAGAGAAAGGCGCCGCTCAGCATGGTCAGGGCGAAGGCCTCGTCATAAGCCGACTGGGCGCCGTCCTCGGTGACATAAGACAGGATCAGCGGGGCCAGCATGGTTAGGCCGAAGAGCATGATGATCATGCCCAGCGCGCGATAAACAGGGGCAAAGCGTGTCACGGTTGACCTCTCAGAAGAAGTGGAAACCGACCTGGAACAGCTTTTCGACCTTCTTGACCAGTTGCTTGCGGGTACAGAAGACGATCACGTGGTCATCCGGCTCGATCACCGTATCGTGATGCGCGATAACCACCTCACCATGGCTGGTGATCGCAGTCCAGTCATCGGTCTGGCCGACAACCACCGCCTTGTCGAAATTGCGCACCAGGGCGGCGATCGTCACCCCGTGCGGCCAGTCGATCTGGTCGATCCGCCGGCCGATCACCTTGGAGCTCTTGGCATCGCCGTGGGCGACGATTTCCAGCGCCTCGGCGGCGCCGCGGCGCAGCGAATGCACCTCGGCCACATCGCCCTGCCGCACGTGCGCAAGCAAGGTACCGATCGATACCTGAGCCGGTGAAATGCCGATGTCGATCGGCCCGCCCTCGATCATTTCGGCATAGGCCCGGCGATTGATCAGCGCGACCACCCGTTTGCAGCCCAGACGCTTGGCCAGACTGCCGGACATGATGTTGTCTTCGTCATCGTTGGTCACGGCAAGGAAGAGGTCCATCTCGGCGATGTTCTCCTGTTCGAGCAGTTCTTCGTCCGTCGCCTCACCCAACAGCACCAGCGCATTGTCCAGTTCGCCGGCGAGCAATTCGGCGCGCTCCTTGCGACCCTCTATGACCTTGATTTCGTATCGCTTTTCCAAGGATTTGGCGACTCTCAAGCCGATGTTGCCGCCGCCGGCGATCATGATGCGCTGAACCGGTGTAACCATCCTTCGCAACTGGCGCATGACCGGCCGAATATGCTCGGCGGCGGCGAGCAAAAAGACTTCGTCGCCGGCCTCGATGACCGTATCGCCAGCGGGAAAGACCGCCTGGTCGCGCCGGAAGATCGCGGCGATCCGCGCATCCATGTCGGCCGGCAGGAACTCGCGCATCTGCTGGATCGGCTTGCCGACCAGCAATCCGCCCTCATAGGCACGCACAGCGACGAGGCTGACCCGCCCACGCGCGAAATTGAGCACCTGCAGCGCTTCCGGAAATTCGATCAGGCGCCTGATGTAATCGGTAATCACCTGCTCCGGGCAAAGCGCATAATCGACCGCGAAATTGTCGGTGGATAGCAGGCTGGCATCGGCCAGAAAATCCTGCGAACGCAGACGGGCAATGCGGGTCGGCACGTTGAAAACGCTGTGCGCCAGTTTGCAGGCCACCAGGTTCGCCTGATCGCTCTGCGTCACGGCGATGATCATGTCGGCGTCTGCGGCGCCGGCGTTGCGCAATACCGACGGTGTCGCCGCGTTACCGACCACCGTGCGCAAATCAAGTCGATCCTGCAACTGGGCAAGGCGCTGCCCGTCGTAATCGACCACCGTGATGTCATTTTCTTCCGATACCAACCCTTCGGCGACGCTTGCGCCAACCTGTCCGGCACCCAGAATGATGACCTTCATAACCCCCCCCGATTTCCAGCCGGCGCAACGCCTGATTATTCTTCGCCGCGCTTGCCCAGCCTGACGTCCAGTTGCTTCAGCTTGCGATAAAGATGCGTGCGCTCCAGCCCCGAGCGTTCCGCCAGCTTGGTCATGTTGCCACCTTCGATCCGCAAGTGGTGTTCGAAATAGAGTTTCTCGAATGCGTCGCGCGCTTCGCGTAGCGGCTGGTCGAGCAGCGGAATCAGGGAAGCCAGCTCCTGCCCGCCCTGCTCGTCCTGCGGCATCACGCGCTGCACATCGTCGGCTGAAATTTCCTCGTCCAGCGAGGTCAGCGCCAGATTGCGGACCAGCGCATAGAGGTCGCTCCAGTTCGCTTCCGGACGATTCTGCCACGGCTGCGTACGCAGCGCATTGAGGGCGCCGGTCGCGAAGCGGCGCGGCTGGACTTCACCGCGCTCGACGAAGTTGGTCAGCAAGAGTCCGGCGATTTCCGGTACCTCATCGGCATGGCCGGCCAGCGGCGGCATGCCGACCCAGACATCGCCGAGGCGCGCCAGCAGCTTGCTGTCCCAGCCCGCTTCGCCGAGCGCGCTCAGGGGCGTGACGGTCGCTGCAACGAGCTGCAATTTGAGCTTTTCCAGACGGTCGACCGCAAACGCCAGGTTCATCTGCTGCATCTTGCCGAGTGCCGCGAGATCGGGCACGAATAGCACCCCGCCATTCACTTTTTCCAGCATTTCCTGGGTCAGCGCGCTACTCACGCTGGAAAGATCGAGCCACGGCGCGCGTGGCGGCTGCAGCGTCCGCGCACAGATTTCCGCCATGCCACCGACCGCGCCCTTGAGCAACAGCACCGGCGCCTTGGCCGCCGCCTGTTCCAGTCGGCGCTTGAATTCCTTGACGAACGTGGAACGTCCGAACGCTTCCAGCGTCAGCGGCGGCCGCTGCGGCGGCGTATCGTGCTTGAGCGCCTTCTGCACTGTCGACAGGAGCTTCTGCAAGGCGATCGGCTTTTCCAGAAAATCGAACGCGCCGAAGCGCGTTGCCTCGACCGCCGTATCGATCGTCCCGTGACCCGACATCATCACCACCGGCATGTTGAGATGACCGGCGGCATGCCATTCCTTGAGCAGCGAAATGCCGTCAGTGTCGGGCATCCAGATGTCGAGCAGAACCAGATCGGGGCGCAACTCGCCACGGATTCGCCGGGCGGCGGTGGCATGTTCCGCCAGACGCACGTCGTAGCCCTCGTCGATCAGGATTTCCGAGAGTAGTTCGCGAATGCCGACTTCGTCGTCAACGACCAGAATTATCGCCATTATTGGCTTCCTCCTTCTTCACCAGGGGCAGGCGGATGTCTATCCGCGCGCCACCCTCCAGTGCATTACTGATTTCAATGGTGCCCTGATGTTCGTCAACAATTTTCTTGACGATGGACAGGCCGAGCCCCGTACCGCGGGCCTTGGTGGTGACATACGGTTCAAAGATACGCGGCAGCAGTTCGACCGGAAAACCCGGTCCGTTGTCGGCAATCAACAGCCTCGCCTGCTGGCCGGCACGCTCGGTGACGATACGGATGATGGTCGTTTCCCTTCCTTCGAGCGCGTCTTCCGAGTTGCGCAGGAGGTTGTGGATGACCTGCCGCAATTGTGTCGCATCACCGAGCACCTTGGGCAAATCGCCGGCGAATCGCGTCTCGATTCCCACCGACGAGCTTTCATAGAGACCCAGCACCTCGCTGATCAGTGCGTTGAGATCGAGCGGCTCGACCTCCGGCACGGGCAATCGGGCATAGTCGCGGAAATCGTCAACCATGCGCTTCATCGCCTGCACCTGGTTGATGATCGTTTGCGTGCCGCGCGCCAGCATGTCGGCGTCGCCGTTCGTCAGCTTGCCCGCCAGCTTGAACTGGAGGCGCTCGGCGGACAACTGGATCGGCGTCAGCGGATTCTTGATTTCGTGCGCCAGCCGTCGGGCGACTTCGCCCCAGGCCGCGCTGCGTTGCGCTGCGACGATCCGCGTCACATCGTCAAAGACCACGACATCGCCCCCGCCGCTGGTCTCGGGCAGGCGCGATCCGCGCAACAACAGCACCTGCGGCATGCCGTTGGGGCGTTCAAGTTCGACCTGGGTGTGCCATTCGACATCTTTCGAAGTCGCGAAGTTATGGCGGATGAACTGCCCGAGAATGTTCTGCCGCGGCCATTGGTCAACGGCCGCACCGATCAGGCCGGTGAAATCCTCGTTCAGGATGGTCATTGCGCCCTCGTTGATGGTGCGCAGGACGGAATTCCGGTCGAACACCAGCACCCCCGCCGATAGATTGGCGAGGATGGACTCCAGATAACCACGCGCCGATTCGAGCTCGCTCCGATGGCGTTCGGTTTCGCGGCGCGCATCATCGAGTTGGCGCGTCATGCGGCTGAACGACTGGGTCAACACGCCCAGCTCGTCCCGGCTATAGACGGCCTGGCGCGGCGAGAAGTCGCCTTGGGCGACCGCCTGCGTACCCTCGGCGAGAATCGACAGCGGTGCTGACAGGCGCCGGGTCATGACGAAAGCCAGTGCAAAGGCACCGAACAGCGCGACCAGCACGGTCAAGGTCAGCGTAAGCGCATAGATCCGCGTCAGCCCCTGGCGCGCCAACTGCAATTCCTGGTAATCCCGATACACCCCCTGCACCGCATCGGCATCGTAGGCAAGCGACGGCGGAACCGGCTGGATCAACTGCAGGATGCGCGGTTCCTCGAACACGGTGCGCGCTGCAACGGGAACCAGCACGCGCAGGTAAAGCTTCCCGCCCTCGCCATCAACCGCCGTAACCGCCTGCGTGCTGCGTGCCTGCTTCAGTTGTGCCTGCGTCGGCAGGTCGGACAGGAGGCCGCTGATCTCGCTGCTGGCACTGGAAAGCAATTGACCACCGACCGAAAACAAGGCCGCGGATTGCACCCCATGCTGTTCGCGCAGACGCAGAAGAGCCGAACGCCTGCCTGCTTCCCGGAGATCCGAAAGTTCGTTCGCCATGCTGCGCGCCTTCGCCGTTAGATCGGCAAGCAGCGAATCAAGGGCCGAGTGGCCGAGATGAAGCCCGGACTCCAGCGCCTTTTCAACCCTGACATCGAACCAGCTCTCGATCGAGCGCGTCACGAATTGCACTGACACGCCATAGACGAGAGCGCCGGGCAAAACGGCGACGATGCCGAACATCATCATCAGGCGCAACTTGAGCCGGGCGCCGAAAATCTGGGCCCGGTAGTCGCGCCACAGCGATCGCAACTGCCAACTGACAAGACTGACCATGGCCAGCGCCAGGATGACGTTGAGGCCGATCAGCAGCGGATAGTGGCGCGTGAAAATGGCGGTATCCGCGGCGGTGGACATCAGCAGCAGGAACCAGAGAATGGCGCCCAGCGTCGCGGCGATGGCGCCGCCTGCCGCTACAAAGCGCTTCACTTGGCCTCCGCCGGCAGGGTGGCCTGCCAGACTTTCCAGTCGGACGCCAGACTCCAGTCCTTGTTGCCGAGGGCGGAAATCTGGAAGGGGCGCGGCAACTGGTTGATGTCGAGGCGCATGCGCAGTGCCGCCGTGTAGGTATCACCGGCACGAACCCCGGCCTTCTCCGCCCCCTTGTCGATCACCAGCCAGTTGCGCAGGCGTGACAACACGCGCAAAGCGTCCGAGAGAGAGTCGAAGGACTGATGGAGGCCGCCGGTTGAACAAACGGTATTGGCGCGTCAATGCGTGATATGAAAGGCGATAAGTCTGGCTTCGACTGACCAATTTTTCGTCCAGCCAGTACCAGCGTGGCCGCGTCATTTCGAAATCGGCGACGAAGTACAGCACGACCCCTTTGGTTACCGCCTCTTCGAGACGCTCGTTGAGTTCGAAGCTGAAATCAGCGGAAACGACGTAGCCGTCATCGCTCGCCACGATCTGTGGATTGGTGATTTCGATCTCGGCCGCCAGCGCCAGTGCGGGCACAATGGCCAGCAATGCAGGCAACCAGCGGCGGAGTCGCTCAAGCATGTTTTTCAAGGCGGCAGTAGAAAAAACCGTCATGATCGGCAGTCGGCAATATCTGTTCCTCATGGTCACGCCGGGCATCCGGGCGGGTCGCCAAAAAACGGGAGATCTGCCCGGCGTTCTCCTCGGGGAAAACGGAGCAGGTTGCGTACAGCAGTTTACCCCCCGGCCGCACGACCTGCCACAGGGCATCGAGAATCCTTGCCTGGGTCGCGGCAAAGCTGGCGATGTCGGTTTCCCGCCGCAACCACTTGGCGTCCGGGTTACGGCGCACGACGCCGCTTGCCGTGCATGGCACATCGGCGAGCACCGAATCGAACAGACGGCCGTCCCACCAGGTGTCAACTCTGGCACAGTCGGCGGCCTGGAGCGAAGCATGCAAGCCGAGCCGGGCGAGATTTTCGGCGACACGACGGCAGCGCGACGGCTTCAGATCAAGCGCCAGCAAATCAAGATCAGCACACTCCAGCAAGTGGGCCGCCTTGCCGCCCGGGGCTGCGCAGGCGTCGAGTACCCGGCTGCCGGGCGCCGGGTCGAGCAGGGAGGCAGCCATCTGCGCCGTCGGATCCTGAACTGAAACGAGACCTGCGGCAAAGCCTGGCAAGCGATCGACCGGCAATGGCTTGTCGAGAATCAGGCCGGCTTCGCCAAATGGCGTCGAGCCGATTCCCTCGGCGCTCAGTCGCACCTGATATTCCGCGGGCGAGCAGCGCCGGCGATTGACGCGCAGCGCCATCGGCGGCGGTTGATTGCCGGCGGCGACGAAGCCGGGCCACACTGCGGGATAAGCCGCCTGCAAACGGTGCAGCCACCAGTCCGGGTGCTGGCTGGCGCCGACCGGATCGGCCGCCAGGTCTGCAAGCAATTGCGGCTGCTGGCGCAAATAGTTGCGCAAGACGCCATTGACCAGCCCCCGGAAGCGCCCTTCGGCCAGTCTCCCCGGCCGCCGCAACGGCCTGATCGACGATAGTATGCGTTGCATCGGGCCGTGTTTCCAGCCGGTACAGCGCGACCAGCAACAGGGCGCGCACCTCGGGCGCATCCAGCGGCCGGGCAAGCAGCCGGCCAAGGAGGAAATCCCCCCGTCCGTAACGACGCAGGCTGCCATAAACGAGATCCTGAACAGCAGGCCGGGCCACCGGGTCAACGCGACCGAGCAGACCATCGGCAAGACTCTGCCCGGCGAATACGGCGGCATCAATGCGTGCGGCGTGAAGAAATGCGAAAGCGAGAGAGTTTAGCGGCAGACCGGACATAGGCTGCAATTATCGCACGCGGCATAATGGTACGATGCGCCCATACCTTGTCGCCCTGTTCATGCTGCTGTTGGCACCCCATGCCCTGGCCTGGAACGCTGCCGGCCACCGACTGGTGGCGGCGATCGCCTGGCAGCAACTCTCGCCCGCCAGCCAGAGATTCATCGCCGATGCACTGGCTGACCACCCTGACCATGCCCGCTGGGTCAACAAGGCCCGCACATCGGACCCGGCGGACATCTTCGCCGAAGCTTCAACCTGGCCTGACGACATCCGCAATGACCCGCGCTTCCATGACGAGGTGCGCGATGACGCCACGCCGCCGCTTCCCGGCTTTCCCGATAGCGCGCGCCACAAGAACTGGCATTACGTCGATCTGAACGAGCTTGGGCAGGCGAAAAAAGGGGAGGTTGACCGGCAGATCGAGCGCCTCGGTCGCCTGTTGCACCCCATGGCCCGAGGCCATGCCGAGGGTAGTGATGAAGCCCCTGTGCAGCAAGACGGCCAGCAAAGCTGGCGCGTCGCTGCGGATTCCCATGGGGCGCGGTCAACCCGGAAAAACGACGAAATTTCCTATGCCCTGCCCTGGCTGCTGCATCTGGTCGCCGACATCCACCAGCCCCTGCATGTCGGTCACGCCGCTGACGATGGGGGAAACACGATCGAAATCGAAAACCCGTTCAACAAACGCCTCCCCTTCTCCAGCCTGCATACCTACTGGGACGACCTGCCCGGCCCGCCCTGGTTGCGCGGCCAGCGACTGGAGAAGCATGTGCAGCGCCTGATCACCGACTATCCCGCCCCGCCCCAAGGGGATGTCGCACTGTGGCGGGACGAAAGCCACCGACTGCTCGCCGCGACCTACCCCGATGCCGTTGGCAGCCTGTTGCCGATCGTCAGCGAGACATTCAACCGGCAGGCACATGCAATTGCCGACCGCCGCATCGTCAACGCCGGCTACCGCCTGGGCTGGCTGCTCGAAACGAGCATCAGCGCGCGCGTTTCACGTGAAACGCAATAGAATCGCCCCATGAATGGCCTGCACCTGATCGCCGATCTCCATGACTGTCGTTGCGCGACGGAATTCCTGTTCGACGCCGCGCAGCTCGAATCATTCTGTGTCGCGGCCTGCACCCGCCACGGGCTGACGGTTGTCGGCCGCCTCTTCCACGCCTTCCATGACGCTGCGGGCAAGCCGGCCGGCGTCACCGGCACCGTGGTGCTGGCCGAATCGCATCTGGCCGTGCATACCTGGCCGGAAGTCGGCGGTGTCACGCTCGACGTCTATGTCTGCAACTTCAGCGGCGACAACAGCCGCAGCGCGCACGGGCTGTTCGCCGAAGTCATCGCCGCCTTCGCCCCCGCCCAGCTGGAAAAAAAAGAGGTGGCACGCGGCCACCTCCATCCGGTTACCGGCGCCTAACGCGCCATCGCCCGCAGGCGGGCGATCCGCTCCTCGGTCGGCGGATGTGTCGAGAACAACCCCTTGATTCCGCCGGCTGAAAGCGGGTTGAGAATCATCATCTGCGCCGTTTCCGGATGCGCTTCCGCCGGCCCCATTGGAACACGGCCTTCCGCGTACATCTGGATCTTGCCCAGCGCATCGGCCAGCGCATCGGGTTCGCCACTGATTTCCGCGCCGCCGCGGTCGGCTTCGTACTCGCGCGAACGCGAGATCGCCATCTGGATCAGGCTGGCGGCAAGCGGCGCCAGAAGCGCGACGGCGATGCCGGCCAGCGGATTCGCCGGACGCCCGTCTTCACTGCGCCCGCCGAAGAGCATCGCAAAATTGGCCAGCGCCGAAATCGCCCCGGCCATGGTCGCCGAAACGGTAGAAATCAGGATATCGCGGTGCGCCACATGCGTCAGTTCGTGCGCCATGACACCGCGCAACTCGCGCGCCGACAACAACTGCAGAATACCGGTCGTCGCCGCCACCGCCGCATGCTCTGGATTGCGCCCGGTGGCAAAGGCGTTCGGCTGCTGCTCGTCGATGATATACACCCGCGGCATCGGCAGATTGGCGCGCTGCGCCAGGTCGCGCACCATGTTGTAGAACTGGGGAGCGCTCGCCGCGTCAACCTCCTGCGCGTTGTACATCTTCAACACCATCTTGTCCGAGAACCAGTACGAGAAGACGTTCATCGCGCCACCGAAAACGAGCGCCAGCAACATGCCCGACCGGCCGCCGATCATGCCGCCGACCACGCCGAACAGCGCCACGATGGCGGCCATCAGCATTGCTGTCTTGACCCAGTTGAACATTGTGAAATCTCCTTGAAACAGTCGCGTCAGCCCAAATGTATTGGCAGATCGGCCAAATTCAAGCCGGCAGGTCAAAACGGTCGCCGGCCTTGAGCGGATGACCAGCCAGAAATTCACGCACCAGCAGCCGTTTTCCGCCGGCTTTCTGCAATTCGCCAATCGACAAGGCCCCGCTGCCGCAGGCAACAACGATGCTGTTGCGGTCAACGCTCAGAATCAGCCCTTTTTCACCCGAACCCTTTACCGGCTCGGCACGCCACAGCTTGACGGTCTGTCCGCCAAATTGCGCCTGGGCGCCGGGAAACGGGTTGAAAGCGCGAATGTGACGATCCAGTTCTTGCGCATCCTTCGACCAGTCGATGAGCGCTTCCGTCTTCTCGATCTTGTGCGCGTAGGTAACACCCGTCGCCGGCTGCGTTTCAGCGGACAACGGCAATTTGCCCAATGCCTCGACGACCAGTCGCGCCCCGAGTTCAGCCAGACGGTCGTGCAGCGTTGCGGCATTCTCCGCAGCGCCGATCGCACAGGCAGCGCGCAGCAGAACCGGCCCGGTATCGAGTCCCGCCTCCACCTGCATGATGCAAACCCCGGTTTCGCCATCGCCGGCCAGCAACGCGCGCTGGATCGGCGCTGCCCCGCGCCAGCGCGGCAGCAACGAGGCATGGATATTGATGCAACCGAAGCGCGGCATGTCGAGCACGGCCTGCGGCAGGATCAGGCCGTAGGCCGCAACCACCATCACGTCGGCGTGCGCCGCCGAGACCCTTTCCTGCGCCGCTGCATCCTTCAGCGTCTGCGGCTGGAATACCGCGATCCCGTTCTCCTCCGCCAGTCGCTTGACCGGAGAAGGCTGCATGGCCATCCCGCGCCCGGCCGGACGATCAGGCTGGGTCAGCACAAGCGGCACATCATGGCCCGCCGTGACGATCGCGCGCAATGCAACTGCGGCGAATTCAGGCGTTCCGGCGAAAATTACCTTCATGCCGTGACCCGGGCCTGCTTGGCAAGCTTGTTCCGGATGCGCGTCTGCTTCAGTTGCGACAGGTGATCGACAAACACCTTGCCGTTGAGATGATCGAGTTCATGCTGGATGCACACGGCGAGCAGACCTTCGGCAACCAGCGTTCGATGCTGGCCGTCACCATCCTGATAATGAACGGTCACCCGCTCGGCGCGTTCGACCTTCTCGTAAATGCCGGGCACCGAAAGGCAGCCCTCCTCGCCTTCCTGGTGCCCCTGACAATTCTCGAGGCGCGGATTGATCAGGGCCAGCAGTTGGCTCCTGTCTTCCGAGGTATCAATCACGACAATCTGCCTGTGAACATCAACCTGAGTCGCCGCCAGACCGATGCCTGGCGCCTCATACATGGTTTCAGCCATGTCGGCGATTAACTGGCGAACGGAATCGTCGATCTTCTCTACCGGTCCCGCAATCTTCTTCAGGCGGGGATCGGGGAAACGCAAAATGGGTAGAAGAGCCATAGGAAATACCGAAAAAAGCTTGCTCGCTTAAGTTATTACGTGCAGAATCTCATGCAGTTCCCGAGATATGGAAGCGGGTTGCCGGACATGAATATGAGACCATGCCAGCATCGCCGTGTTCCGTCGGCACGTGAGGTTACGACTATGGTACGCATTATATCCGCGCTCATCCTGGCCGTGACGGCCGTTTGTGCATCGGCCGCCGAGCCCCTTAAGCTCGTCGACAATCCCCCTGACCGCCACGTCATCGTGCGTGGCGATACGCTATGGGGAATTTCCGGCAAGTTCCTCAAGGAACCTTGGCGCTGGCCGGAAATATGGAACATGAACCGGGAGGAGATCAAGAATCCGCACCTGATCTATCCTGGTCAGGTCGTCTATCTTGACCGCTCGGGCAAGACCCCTCGCCTGCGCCTCGGCAAGCCGGTCAAGTCCGGTAGCGGTACCGTCAAGCTTGAGCCACATATCTACTCCAACCCGTCCCAGCAGGCGATCCCCAGTATTCCGCCCAACCAGATCGAACCCTTCCTGTCCCAGCCTCTGGTTGTCGAGCAGGGTGAACTGGACAGCGTGCCGCGCATCGTTGCCGGACCGGAATACCGCGGCATGATGGGCAATGGCGACCAGGCCTTTGCGACCGGAATTTTCGATGCCAGCGTCGTGCGCTGGAACGTTTTCCGCCCGGGCAAGCCGCTCACCGATCCGGATACCGGCAATGTCATCGGTTATGAGGCCTTCTTCCTCGGCAATGCCAATCTGGTGCAGGCCGGCGAACCTGCCGCCCTCCAGATCACCGTCGCCAAGGAAGAGATCATGCGCGGCGACCGTCTGATCCCGGCGCCGCCTGTCAATATCATCTCCTATGTGCCGCATCGCCCGGACAATCAGATTGCCGCCCGAGTCATGACGATCTACGGCGGGGTCAATGAAGGTGGCCGTGCCTCGATAGTCAGCCTCAACCGCGGCAAGAACGACGGTCTGGAAGTCGGTCATGTCCTCGCCCTGTTCCGCAACCGGATCGCGAGCGCCATCGACCAGGACACGATGCGACGCGTCGATACGCCGATCCCGGAAGAGCGCTACGCGCTGGTCTTCGTCTTCCGCGTGTTCAATGGCGTTTCCTACGCGCTGGTCCTCGAGTCTTCCAAGCCGATTACCGTTGGCGACTATGCAAGAAATCCGTGATTGACAAGGAAGGGTTGGCCGCCTGGTTGCGGCTGACCCTGATCCCCGGCATCGGCGGCGAGACGCAGCGAAAGCTTCTCGCCGCTTTCGGTTTACCCGAGGCTGTTTTCGCCGCCGGACGGCTCGCCGTACGGGGCGTAATTGGCGACCGTGCCGACCTGCTCTTCGATTTTGACCCCGCCGAGGCCGTCAACCGCAGCATCACCTGGGCCGAGCAACCGGGCCAGCACATCCTGACCCTGGCTGATTCCGGTTATCCGCAGGCCTTGCTGGAAATTCCCGATCCACCCAGCCTGCTCTATGTTCGCGGCAATCCGGCCCTGCTGCAGAAGCGTGGACTCGCTATCGTGGGTAGCCGCAATGCGACGCCACAAGGCCTGCAGACCGCCGAGTCCTTCGCCAGATCGCTGGCCGGCAGGGGCCTCGGCATCATCAGCGGTCTCGCCCTTGGAATCGACGCCGCCGCCCATCGCGGCGCGCTGGCCGCCGACGGTGAAACCATCGCTGTCATCGGCACTGGCGCCGACCGTATCTACCCGGCGCGCAACAAGGAACTGGCCGTGGCGATCGCCGAACGCGGCGCCATCGTTTCGGAGTTTCCTCTGGGTACGCCAGCAATCGCCGCCAACTTTCCCCGTCGCAACCGCATCATTTCAGGCTTGTCGCGCGGCGTGCTGGTGGTCGAGGCGGCGTCTGAGAGCGGATCGCTGATCACCGCCCGCCTTGCGGCCGAACAGGGCCGCGAAGTCTTTGCCATTCCCGGGCTCGATTCATTCCCCGGTTGCCCGCGGTTGTCACAAGTTGATCAAACAGGGGGCCAAACTGGTCGAAACAGCACAGGACATTCTGGAAGAACTCGGCAGCTATGCCGAGCCCCGGGTCATCCCTGAGCCCGTCGCCATGACCGGCGAAAACGACATCCTCAAGGCGCTCGGCCACGACCCGTGTGCGCTGGACGATCTGGTAGAGCGCACCGGATTGAGCACCGACCTGCTACTCGGCGACCTGTTGACGCTGGAACTCGATGGCCTGATCGCCACCCTGCCCGGCAACCGCTACCAACGCCTCGCCTGACCCCCTATATATAGAGACGGCTTGCCAAGCCGCGCGCCGGGCACTTATCATGCCCCGGAACCCTACAGACAGAACCCATGACAAAAAAGCTGATCATTGCCGAAAAACCTTCCGTCGCCGCCGACATTGCCAAGGCGCTGGGAGGTTTCACCAAGCACGACGACTATTTCGAGAGCGAGGATCTAGTTCTCTCGTCGGCGGTCGGCCACCTGCTGGAACTGTCCTGTCCGGAAGAATTCGAGGTCAAGCGCGGCAAATGGTCCTTCGCTCATCTGCCGGTCATTCCCCCGCACTTCGCGCTGTCGCCGATCGAGAAGAGCGAATCCCGGCTCAAGGTGCTCAACAAGCTGATCAAGCGCAAGGACGTTTCCAGTCTCATCAATGCCTGTGACGCCGGGCGCGAGGGCGAACTGATTTTCAACTACATCGCACAGCATTCCAAGACCAGCAAGCCGATCCAGCGCCTGTGGCTGCAATCGATGACCCAGGGCGCCATCCGCGACGGCTTCTCGCACCTGCGCAATGGCCAGGAAATGCAGGGCCTCGGCGATGCCGCCGTCTGCCGTTCCGAGTCCGACTGGCTGGTCGGCATCAACGGCACGCGGGCGATGACCGCCTTCAACTCGAAGACCGGTGGTTTCCATCTGACCACCGTCGGCCGCGTGCAGACGCCCACGCTGGCCATTGTCGTCGAGCGTGAACGCAAGATCCGCGAATTCAAGCCGCGTTCCTACTGGGAGGTCGAGGCCGATTTCGCCGCCAAGGCTGGGAATTACGCCGGCAAGTGGTTCGACGAGGGCTTCAGGGGCAAGGAAGATGACGAACACGCCCGCGCCGACCGCTTGTGGGAAGAAAAACGCGCCGCCGCCATTCGTGCCGCCACGCTCGGCAAACCGGGCATCGTCAGCGAGGAGGCCAAGCCGGAAACCCGCCTCTCGCCGCTGCTCTTCGATCTGACCAGCCTGCAGCGCGAAGCCAACGGCCGCTTCGGCTTCTCGGCCAAGACCACGCTGTCGCTGGCGCAGGCACTCTATGAAAAGCACAAGGTTCTGACCTATCCGCGTACCGACGCGCGCTGCCTGCCGGAAGACTACATCCCGACGGTCAAGGAAACGCTGGCGGTACTGACCGGCCAAGGCGCCGGCAAGGGGCACGACGAAGTGCTGCTCGCCCGCTACGCCCCGTTCGCCCACCAGATCCTGGCGCGCAACTGGGTGATGCCGAACAAGCGCATCTTCAACAATGCCAAGATCAGCGACCACTTCGCGATCATCCCGACACCGCAAGCACCGAAGAACCTCAACGAGCTGGAGCAGAAGCTTTACGACTTCGTCGTCAAGCGCTTCCTCTCCGTCTTCTTCCCGGCCGCCGAATATCTGGTCACCACCCGCATCACCCGGGTCGAGGGCCACCCCTTCAAGACCGAAGGCAAGGTGCTGGTCAATCCGGGCTGGCTGGCCGTCCATGGCAAGGAAGCGCAGGAAGGTAGCGAAGGCAACCTGGTTGCGGTTGACGCCGGCGAAAAGGTCAAAACCGAGGATGTCGCCGTCAAGGCCAACGAAACCAAGCCGCCACCGCGTTATTCGGAAGCCACGCTGCTCTCCGCCATGGAAGGCGCCGGCAAGATGGTCGATGACGAGGAACTGAAGGCGGCGATGGCCGGCCGCGGCCTCGGCACTCCGGCCACCCGCGCCCAGATCATCGAAAACCTGATCGGCGAGCAATACATGCATCGTGAAGGCCGCGAACTGATTCCGACCGCCAAGGCCTTCTCGCTGATGACGCTGCTCAACGGCCTCGGGATCAACGAACTGACCCAGCCGGAACTGACCGGCGACTGGGAATGGAAGCTCGGCCGCATCGAAAAGGGTGAATTCACCCGCGTCGAATTCATGCGCGAAATCGCCGAAATGACCCGCCACATCGTCGAACGCGCCAAGACCTTCGACAGCGACACCATTCCCGGCGATTTCGGCGTGTTGACCGCGCCCTGCCCGCGCTGTGGCGGCCAGATTCGCGAAACCTACAAGAAATTCCAGTGCGGGGGTTGCGATTACTCGCTATGGAAAATCGTCGCCGGCCGCCAGTTCGAACCAGCCGAAATCGACACGCTGATCAACGAGAAGCAGATCGGCCCGCTGACCGGCTTCCGCAACAAGATGGGCCGTACCTTTGCCGCAGCCATCAAATTGAACGACAAAATGGAGCCGGAGTTCGATTTCGGCCAGGACAAGGCTGATGAGGCCAACGCCGAGCCGGTCGACTTCTCCGGCCAGCAAAGCCTGGGTAAATGCCCGAAATGTGCCGCTGCCGTCTATGAGCATGGCACGTCCTACGTCTGTGAAAAATCGGTCGGCCCGGCCAGAAGCTGCGACTTCCGCTCGGGCAAGATCATCCTGCAACAGCCGATCGAAGCCGAGCAGATGAAAAAGCTGCTGGTCGAAGGCAGGACCGACCTGCTGAAGGAATTCATATCCAACCGTACCCGCCGCAAGTTCTCGGCCTTTCTGGTCGCCAAGGACGGCAAGGTCGGGTTCGAGTTCGAGAAAAAGGTCGCCAAGCCCAAGGCACCGGCCAAGAAGAAAGTTACAGCAGAGGGTTAATCAAGCTGCGGTATCGGCATCCCGGCGCAAGCCGGAATGCCCGTTCCACGTGAAACCTCAGCGAACTGCCGTGGCGCCCGGCAACTGACAGGACAACAGCGCGGCCCGCACGGCATCGATGGCCTGCGGCCGCGGAAAGGTAACCCGCCAGACCAGCCCGACCGTGCGTGACGGTTGCTTCCCTGAAAACGGCAAGACCTTGACCATCGGCTCCCGGTCGACCAGCGGATCGGCCGCGGTGCTCGGCATTACCGCCACCCCTGCCCCGCTCGCCACCATGTAGCGGATCGTTTCCAGCGAACCGCCTTCCAGTGAATGCTCGAGTGCATCGGGTCCGGTCAGCCGGGGGCAGGATTCGAGTACCTGATCGCGGAAGCAATTGCCCTGACCAAGCAGCAGCAGGTTCTCCCCGTCAAGTTCGTCCGGAGCGACGGCGGGCCGCTGTCCCCAGGGATGTCCGGCCGGAACGACAACGCGGAACGGCTCTTCATAGACCGGCTGGGCAACCAGACCAGACTCGGAAAATGGCAACGCGATGATGATGACGTCCAGTTTCACCAGCCTTGAGCGCCGGAATCAGGTTGCCGGTGAAATCCTCCTTGAGGAACAGCGGCATCTTCGGCGCCTGCCGGTGCAATGCCGGAATCAGTTGCGGCAGCAGATAGGGGCCGATGGTGTAGATGATGCCGACGCGCAGTTGGCCGCTCATCGGGTCGCCCGTCGCCTCGGCGATCTCCTCCAGACGCACCGCCTCCTCCAGCACGCGCCGCGCCTGGGCGACGATGCGCTCGCCGAGGGCGGTAATTCGAACATCGGAAGCGGTTCGCTCGAACAGCGCGGCGCCCAGTTGCCCCTCGACCTTCTTCAGGGCTACCGACAAGGTCGGCTGGCTAACATGGCAGGCCTCCGCCGCTCTGCCGAAGTGACGCTCGCGGGCGAGTGCCACGATGTAGCGCATTTCGGTCAGGGTCATCTGGAATATCCCAGTTTTTGCAGGTCAACCGCAGTCAGCCAGCGCCATTCACCCGGCTTCAGGTCGTCAGGCAGTAAAAGGTCGCCGATCGCCTCGCGATGCAGGGCTTCGACGCGATTGCCGGCCGCCGCGACCATCCGTTTGACCTGATGATACTTGCCGCTGGTCAGCGTCAGGCGCAGCAGGTTTTCGCCGGCAATCTCGCAGGCCGCTGCCGCAATCGGCTCCGGCTCGTCGTTCAACAGCACGCCGGCCAGCAACTGATCAACTTGGTCTTGATCAATCGGATGTCGGGTCGTCGCCAGATAGACCTTGGGCACCTTGCGCTTCGCCGAGGAAAGTATGTGATTCAACTGGCCATCGTCGGTGATCAGCAGAAGACCGGTGGTGTCTTCATCAAGCCGCCCGATCGGCTGCACGTCGCGTTCGCGCAACTGGACCGGCAACAGGCTCAGCACGCTCGGGTGATGCAGCGGCTTGCGCGAACATTCGTAGCCGGCCGGCTTGTGCAGCATCACGCAGGCAAATTCGGCATACGGCCAGTTGACACCATCCACCGTGAAGACCAGGCCTTCGGTTTCTATTTCCGCGAAGGGATCGCCGCAGACAACACCCTTTATCGCGACTCTTTCGTGCCGGATCAGCGAACGGCAAGCCTTGCGGGTGCCGAAACCGTGCTTCTGCAGGATACGTTCTAGTTGCATGGCCGGAATGCTAACATTCAGCCATGAAATTTGAACACCTGATCGCCATCAACGACCCCGAAAACCCTCTGATCGCCTCACTCTCGCGCGAAGAGCTCTGGGCCGGACTCATTCATCGGGTCGAAAATGCCGTCCCATTCCTGCCCGGCCTTGAAACCTGCACTATCCTCGAACGCAACGAAGAAAGCCTGTTGCGTGAACTCGATTTCGGCCCGGCCGTCATCATGGACAGGGTGACCTTCGCCGACAGGCACTGGGTACGCTTCGACATCGTACCCAGCGAGCAACACGCCGGCGGCAGCCTCACCATCACCATCGAAGAACCGCAACCCACCTACCTCTTCCTGCGCTTCGCCTATACCACCACCTTCGCCAGCAATCCGAATTCAGAAGAGAAGGCCTACATCGAGTACGTGAAATCCGCCTACCACCAGTCAGACGTGGATTGCGTGCAGATTATCCGGACCTTGGCGGCAGGTGGAATGCCGCAATAGGCAGGTCGCCTGCGCGGGCATCATTTGCGAGTATCTACGTCTCAGTTCGGCCAGAAGCATGCACTCCGGAATCAAAGCGATTGCCTTGTTCTGCTATCGCTTCCGACCGCATTGCTGCCACGAGACTTAAATTCCTAGGAACAATACCAACTTCAGGACTGCCGCACCATCTGATGCGCCTGACTACTCGGCACTGTCAATGTGACCTGCCCCGGTTCATATGCGGCCGCCCCCATCAGTTGACAGGGCTTCGACACACGCGTGGGGTAACACAATTCCTGCGGCATCATCTGCAACACCCTCGATTCCGATCACAGGTTGATACGACTGCACGTTGCCAAAGATGGTTGCGAATGACACATCGGCGGCATCACGCCCATGGCCGAGCCGAATCAAGCCCATCGGTAGCGCCATCCCGGATGGATCGAAGATGTACCACCGCCCACTCATGAAGACTTCGACATACGCGTGAAAATCTGTCGGACCAAATACTGGGTCAGATCCATAGTCGATACCGGTGGCGAAGCGAGCCGGAATATTGAGCGCACGACACAGCGCGATCATTAGATGGGCAAAGTCGCGACATACGCCCACCATTTCGATGAGCGTATCAACAGCCGATGTTGTCGCATTCGTGCTGCCAGAGACGAATCGCGTGCGTCTATGTACCCAGTCCTGTATTGCGCGCACTCGCCAATAGCCGGGTGCAATGCCGCCGAATTCAGTATTGGCCAGTTCGCGTAATCGGTCGGACTGGCAGTAGCGGCTTGGATAGATATAGGCCAGCGCTTCGGCTGGCAGTTGCGCAATTGGTACTTCCCAGACCTTGTCGGGGGATTCGAAGTGGTGTGCAATCTCAACCGTTGCTTCGTAGCGAATGTCCAAGATGCCTGGCTCGGCGCGTATTCGTACATAACGGTTGCCGCTGGTCGGGTCGGTAAATGGCTCAAACTCAACAGCGGGGGTGACCTGAAATTGTTCGCTCACAAGTGATTGGCTGGAGGTCTGTGCAGCGTGGATGTTCAGAATGAAATCACTTGGGAACGCAACGACTCCATATCGGAGTTCGATGAAGAACTTGATTCGCACCATCATTATCCCGCGTTCGTAAATTTTGTCATGAGTGGCTCAGTATGGGGGTTTTCATACCCTTTATCTTGCTATTTGTTCCGGCAGATCATGCTCATGTACGGATGTAAGGACAACAGTGGATCGCCTTTAGCCGACGCCCCCCACCCTTCCCTGAATTGCCGCAATGCGAAGGTAAGCTGCCGGCGACTATGTATTTGTCTTGTGGCTGGAATCCAAGGTCGAACTGAGCCACTCCGCATCGGATCACAGATCATTCACCCAACAAAAAGCCGAAGGCATGTGCCTTCGGCTTTTTGCTGCGGTCGAACGCGGGAAAATGGCCAAAAACCGATTATTCGACGCCCTGGCTGGCCAGGTAATCCTCGTAACCGCCAAGGTAATCGACGATCTTGCCATCGCTCTTGACCTCGAAGACGCGGGTCGACAGCGACGACACGAATTCCCGGTCATGCGAGACGAAAACCAGCGTGCCGGGGAATTTCTCCAGCCCGGTATTCAGCGATTCGATCGATTCCATGTCCAGGTGGTTGGTCGGCTCGTCCATGATCAGCACGTTTGAATGGAGCAGCATCAGCTTGCCAAACAGCATGCGGCCCTGCTCGCCGCCGGAAATCACGTTGACTGGCTTCTTCACCTCGTCACCGGAGAACAGCAGACGGCCGAGCGTGCCGCGGATCAGCGTTTCGACGTCGCCGCCCTCGTAGCCGCCGGCGCGGACGTATTCGGAAATCCAGTCGGTCAGGCTGGTTTCGGACTGGAACAGCGCCGAGTGATCCTGCGAGTAGTAACCGGGCTTGGCCTTTTCCGCCCACTTGATGGCACCAAACTGCGGCTGGACTTCGCCCATCAACAGCTTGAGCAAGGTGGTCTTGCCAACGCCGTTTTCACCAATGACGGCAATCCGCTCGCCGGCGTTGATCGTGAAGCTCAGGTTGTTGAAGATCTTGCGCTCCGAGCCTTCGTAAGCGAAGGAGATGTTTTCGACCTCCACCGCCTGGCGGTGCAGCTTGTCCTTCTCGTCGTAGTCGAAGCGAATCCACGGATACTGGCGCGAGGACGGCTTGACGTCTTCCGGCTTGAGCTTTTCGATCAGTTTCACACGGCTGGTCGCCTGCTTGGCCTTGGATGCGTTGGCCGAGAAGCGGCGGACGAAGGTCTGCAGTTCGGCAATGCGTTCCTTGGCCTTGGCGTTGGCGTTCGACTGGCGCTCGCGGGCCTGCGTCGACGCCTCCATGAAATCGTCGTAGTTGCCCGGATAAATGGTGACCTTGCCGTAATCAAGGTCGGCCATGTGGGTACACACCTGGTTCAGGAAGTGGCGATCATGCGAGATGATGATCATCGTCGACTCGCGATTGTTCAGCACGTCTTCCAGCCAGCGGATGGTGTTGATGTCGAGGTTGTTGGTCGGTTCGTCGAGCAGCAGGATGTCCGGGTTGGCGAACAGGGCCTGACAGAGCAGTACGCGCAACTTCCAGCCGGGCGCGACTTCACGCATCGGGCCGTTGTGCTGCTCGATGGGGATGCCGACACCCATCAAGAGCTCGCCAGCGCGTGATTCCGCGGTGTAGCCGTCGTATTCGGCGAATTTCGACTCCAGCTCGGCGGCGTGCATGTAGTCGTCTTCGGTCGCCTCCGGGTTGGCGTAGATCGCGTCCTTTTCGCTCATGCAGGCCCACATTTCCTCGTGGCCCATCAGCACGACATCGAGCACACGGATGTCTTCAAAGCCGAACTGGTCCTGGCGCAGGTAGGACATGCGCTCGTACTTTTCCTTCGACACGTTGCCGGCCGACGGGTCCAGCGCACCGCACAGGATCTTCATGAACGTGGACTTGCCGGCCCCGTTGGCGCCGATCAGGCCGTAGCGGTAACCCTCGCCGAACTTGACGTTGACGTTCTCGAACAGGGGCTTTGCCCCGAACTGCATGGTGATGTTGGCGGCGACAAGCACGGCGATTCCGATCTGCGAATTGGTGTAAGACAAGCGGTAAAACGAAGGGGCGAATTTTACCTGTTTTCAACGGGTTGACCGTGAAAGCCTGCCCCATGTTTGTGCGCTGCGGTGTAACATTCCAGTCAACAATTACTCGCCTCAAAGGCACCAAAACAGCTCATGGTTCCCCACCTGACAACCGCCCTCACCGGCCCCCTGCTCGAACTCGAGCGCCGCTTCCTCGCCAGTAGCACGCAGATCGAGCAGTGGCTGCGCGCCCAGTGGCAGGAGCACACGCCACCGTTCTATTCGTCGTGCGACCTGCGCAATTCCGGCTTCAAGCTGGCCCCGGTCGACACCAACCTGTTTCCCGGCGGCTTCAACAACCTGAACGCCGCCTTTCTGCCGCTCTGCGTGCAGGCAGCGATGGTCGCCATCGAAAAGATCTGTCCGGAAGCGCGCAACCTGCTGCTGATCCCGGAAAACCACACGCGCAACCAGTTCTACCTGCAGAACGTCGCCCAGATCGCCGCCATCCTGCGCCAGACAGGGCTGAACGTCCGGCTTGGATCGATGCTCCCGGAAATCACCAAGCCGACGCCGATCGAACTGCCGAACGGCCAGAGCCTGCTGCTCGAACCGCTGGTCCGCTCTGAGTACCGCCTCGGGCTCGATGGTTTCGACCCGTGCGCCATCCTGCTCAACAACGATCTTTCGGCGGGCATTCCGGAAATCCTGCGCAACCTGAACGAGCAGTTCATGCTGCCGCCGCTGCATGCCGGCTGGGCCGTGCGGCGGAAATCCAATCATTTCGCCGCCTACGACGAAGTGGCCACTAACTTCGCCAAGGAAATCGGCATCGATCCCTGGCGCATCAATCCGGCCTTCTCGGTCTGTCGCAGCATCAATTTCCACGAGCGCCAGGGCGAGGAATGTCTGGCCGCCAATGTCGCTGCCGTGCTTGATATCGTGCGCGAAAAGTACAGGGAATACGGCATCGACGAGACGCCCTACGTGGTGGTCAAGGCCGACGCCGGCACCTACGGCATGGGCATCATGACGGTGCGCGATGCCGACGAGGTCATTGCCCTCAATCGCAAGCAGCGCAACAAGATGAGCGTCGGCAAGGAAGGCCTGGAGGTCAGCGAGGTCATTATCCAGGAAGGCGTCCATTCCTTCGAAACCCTCAACGAGGCAGTGGCCGAGCCGGTGATCTACATGATCGACCGCTACGTGGTCGGCGGTTTCTATCGCGTCCATACCGGGCGCGGCAAGGACGAGAATCTCAACGCCCCGGGCATGCACTTCGAGCCGCTGGCTTTCGAAACCGGCTGCAACCTGCCGGATTACGCATCCGCCAACCCGGATTCGCCGCCCAACCGTTTCTACGCCTATGGTGTCGTCGGTCGCCTCGCCTGCCTGGCCGCCGCGCTCGAACTGGAACGCACGTCTCCCGAGGCCGATGTCGAGTAAGGGAGCCGTGACCCATGACCTCCCGGCAAGCGGTAGGCACTCGTTGAAGCTGGGTTTCGTCGTCGATCCATTGCCCGAACTGAAGGCCTGGAAGGATTCATCGGTGGCCATGATGCGCGCCGCCGAAGCCCGGGGCCACCAGGTCTTCGCCATCGACTGCGCGACGCTCGGCTGGCGGCAACCCGAAGCGGGGAAAGCGGGTGGTGGTGTTTTCGCCATGACGGAAGCACTGCAATTGGAACCGGACAACAATGACTGGTACCGCGCCGGTGATCGCCAATGGAAGCCGCTGACGGACTTCGACGCGGTCATCATGCGCAAGGATCCGCCCTTCGATTTCGAATACCTGACCGCCACCTGGCTGCTCGAACGCGCCGAGGCTTCCGGCGTGCGCGTCTTCAACCGGCCGCGGGCGCTGCGCGACCATTCGGAAAAGGTGGCGATCTGCGAATTCCCGCAATTCATCCCCGCCACCCTGATCACCCGCGATGCGGCGCAACTGCAGCCATTCATCGACGAACACGCCGACATGATCCTCAAGCCGCTCGACGGCATGGGCGGCAGCCAGGTTTTCCGGGTCCGCCACGACGACCCGAACCGCAATGTCATCATCGAGACGCTGACCCGCGAGGGCGGCAGAACCATCATGGCCCAGCGCTTTGTCCCGGAAATCGCCGCCGGCGACAAGCGCATCCTGCTCATTGCCGGGCAGCCGGTGCCTTATTGCCTGGCGCGGATTCCCAAGGCCGGCGAAACGCGCGGCAACCTGGCCGCCGGCGGCAGCGGCGTCGCGCAGGAACTGTCTCCGCGTGACCGCGAGATTGCCGAGACGCTGGGGCCCATCCTTTTCGAGCGCGGACTGCTGCTGGTCGGCATCGACGTCATCGGCAACTACCTGACCGAAATCAACGTCACCAGCCCGACCTGCATGGTCGAGATCCGCCAGCAGACGGGTTTCGATGCGGCAGCCACCTTCATCGCAGCGATCGAGCGGGAATGCGCCATTTCCTGATTCTCGCCTGCGCGCTGCTCCTTGCCGGCTGCGGCCGCACCCCCGTGCAGGAACAACAGGCCTACGTCTTCGGCACGCGGGTCGAGGTACTGGTCGTCAGCGCCGATCCGGCCCAGGGCAGGCAGGCGATTGCCGCGGTACTGCGTGAATTCGACCGCATGCACCGGGCTTACCACGCCTGGCAGCCTTCCGAATTGAGCGATCTGAATTTGGCCATTTCGGAGGGTCGACCGCAACAGGTGACCCCGGAACTGGCCGGGTTCATCAGCGAAGCGCAGGAACTGAGCCGGCAGGGCGACTACCTGTTCGACCCCGGCATCGGGCAATTGATCAAGCTCTGGGGATTCCAGGCCGATGAGTTCAAGGCCGAACTGCCGGCGGAAGCCGAGATCAAGGCCTGGCTGGCGAGCAAGCCATCGATTGCCGACCTGACGATTACCGGTGACGTTGTCACCAGCCGCAACCGCAATGTCGCCCTCGATTTCGGCGGTTACCTGAAAGGCGTCGCCCTCGACCGGGCTGCCGGAATCCTGCGCGCCCAGGGAATAAACAACGCCTTGATCAACATCGGCGGCAACGTCATGGCGCTCGGCAGCAAGCAGGGCCGCAAATGGCGGGTCGGCATCCAGCACCCGCGCCAGCCCGGGCCAATGGCCACGGTTGCCCTCGAGGACGGCGAAGCGATCGGCACCTCGGGCGATTACCAGCGCTTTTTCGAAGTCGACGGCAAGCGTTACCCCCACCTGCTCGACCCGCGCACCGGCTACCCTGCCGACCACACCCAGGCCGTCACGGTGCTCATTCCGGCCGGAGCGAAGGCCGGCACGCGTTCCGACGCCGCTTCCAAACCCATATTCATCGCCGGACCAGATGCCTGGCGGGCGATGGCGAAGAAGATGGAAATCGGTCTGGTTTTACGCGTCGACCGCGACAACCGCGTTTTCGTCAGCGAGGCCCTGTATCCGCGGCTGGAATTCGTCGGGCAACGCCCGGACGTTACCGTCATCCCGTAAATGAGCGAGCGCCCACTTACTCTGGCGATCTTGAATCGAGTGACACCGTCACCGGCCCGTCATTCACCAGACTGACCTGCATATCCGCCCCGAACACCCCGGTGGCCACCGGCCTGCCCAGTTCGCACTCCAGCCTGGCAACAAAGTTTTGGAACATGGGTTGCGAAATATCGCCACGCGCTGCCCTGCTCCACGATGGCCGGTTACCCTTCTTCACCGATGCGAACAGCGTGAACTGCGACACCGCAAGAATCTCGCCGCCCACTTCCCGAACGTTGCGATTCATCACGCCCGCGTCATCGGAGAACAGGCGCATCCTGACGATCTTGCCGGCCATCCAGTCGAGATCGCCAACGCTGTCTGCATCCTCGAATCCGGCGAGAACCAGCAAGCCATGGCCGATTTCTCCGGATATTTGGCCGTCGACCGCAACCGACGCCTCGAGAACCCTCTGCACCACCACTCGCATTGTTCTGTTCCGGACTTGAACTTGAATCGGAATCCGGTCCGGCATGAGCCGTCCAGTTCCTCTCAAGTCACCGCTGCACCCACACCAGTGGCCGTGCCACCCAGGTTCTTTCAAGCGCCCGCGGGCTCGCGGCGGACCGAACGCGACTAGCGGACGACTCGCCGCCGGTTTCCGGCCTCGCCCGGTTGATTGATCCCCCGGTCACGGGCGCTCGCGGTCACTGGCAGGGCGGAGATCGTCGTAGCGACGAACAGTCCGATCACCCATTTCCACCCCAAGTCATTCAGCGCCTTGTTCTCCAAGTTGCGTCCATGTTTCGATTCCATGACTTTCTCCATAGCGCAGTATTCGGGGTGATCAGGGGCGGCTCTATTGCGTCATTTCGTTGAGAATTTTCTGCTTCGATACCTGGTACTCGCTCGCGGTGATCAGTTGCTGGTCGTACAGCGACTGCAATTCGCGAAGTTTCTGCTGCGGCGACTTTGGCGGGTTCGCGGCAACAGAGGCCGAGGCGGCCGCTTGTTGGGCGGCGGCAGCGGAAGCAGCGGCGGATTGCTGGGCAGCCGCTGCCGCAGCGGCCTCCTGTGAGGCACGCGCGTTGGCGCTGGCGGCAGCCGCTTCGGTGGCGCCCACAGTACCCACGACCACAGCGGTACGCACCGCCGCTCGGCGCCAGACGCCGAGGATCGCCCAAGCAGGCTCGGTCACGGTGATCAGCGCCAGCGCTGCCAGCAGGATTCGGACGCCTGTCCGCAAATTCAATGGCTTCATTTTCGACTCCTTTTCCTGACTTTTCATTACTTGACCTTCGTGTAGCGGAGTTCCATCAGCTTGAACATCGTGTTGCCCAATCCCTTGCCCCAGATTTCGGTCACGTGGCCGCCGTTGCCTTCGATCGTCAGGCGCAATTCAAGAGGCGTCGGCTTGGCCGTGAGCGGATTCGTGACGTTCGCCTTCATGATCGCGGACTTGCCGGAGGCGTCCAGGTTGCCCTTGTACCAGGTCATGCCGGTGCTTCCCGTGTCCATCCATGCCGTCTGATAGATTTTGTCTACGTTGTCGTAGCCGATGTAGCCAATTCCGCTGAACGGCGCACCTCCCACTTCACCGGCCAGCATGGACTGGACATAACGCCCGTCCAGAACCCATGCGCTGACCATGGTTCCCGTGGATTCAACGGGCTGGCTGGCGGGGGAGACCCAGGTTCGGATCTTGACGTCGAAGGTCCCGATCATGGGGGTGAGTTTTTTCTGTCCTTCGCCCGGGGTCATGGCGTTTTGCAGGGCCTTGACCGCCGCCGCTTCATTCACCGGGCTTTTCCCGACATTTTGCGCGTAGACCGGGTTTGCCAGCCAGATGGCGGTGGCCAGGAGGCCCGCCGTGCGTTTCAGTAACTTCATTTCCTGCTCCTTTTCAACTTGGACGAATCGCGCGGAGATTCCCGCGTATACGGGGTGGTTTTCTCCTTTTGCATCACAGAAATTGAATCGATCCCCCAAACAGCCGGGCACTCATTTCGGAAACATGAACTGCACCTGGGCGCGAATCTGCCAGTTCGCCCCGTCATCCGGCGTCACCACATTGTAGTACGCCGACAACTGCGTGTTCACCGGCAGCTTGCCGAGGTGGAAGATCTTGCCGATGCCACCGCCGACCGGCACCGTCCACCGCTGGCTGCTCTCGGCCTTCCAGTTGGCGGTGATGATCGGGGCGCTGGTGATGTAGAAGCCGCCGTCGAAGTTGTAATTGACAAAGGGCTGGATCGTCGCGTTGTTGTAGGAGCCGCCCGTTCCGCTGTCGGAAAGCGACCAGATGTTGTTAGCCAGAGCACCGAGAACCCAGGGATTACCTTTCTCCATGTGGAGCACCACGACTGCCGGGCCCAGACCCCAGTTCCGGTTGCCGAGGTCCGAGTTGCTGTTGGTCGGCATCTGCACCACTGGCCCGGCACCCCAGATGAGACTGCCGGGCTTGGCCGGCGAGAGAAAGGCAGTGAATACCGTATCGCCAATACCGTTGGTCCGCTCGCCATCCGGGAGCGGCTGCGAGATGACCGGAACGATGGTGCGGGTGATGATGTTCCACTCGTCGCTCACCGAGACCGGAATCACCGGCTGGATGTTGAGGATGTTCTGCGTCCGATTGTCCGGCCCGACGTTCAGGTTGGTGTTGTTCTGGAACGGCACGCTGATCAGGTTGCCAACCGGGTTCTGGGCCAGCTTGGCCAGTTCCTCGGCACTCAGTTCGGCGTGCGCGGCACCCGCAAGACACACGGCACCCAGCGCAACTGCTACTACCCGCCTTTGGAAATACTTCATGATCGCTCCCGAAAAAATGCCTTATTCACCTTGCACGCGTGAAATAGATGTCGAATTTCTGCTGCGCCACCGCCTGGTAGTAGACCCCCTTGAGGATGTCGCTCGCCGGGTCGTAGGTCAGGGTATAGGTCGATCCGTTGTAGCCGCCGGCACGCAGTTCGAAGAACAAGCTTGATAGTCTTGCCATCCAGCGTCGCCTCGGCCCTGGAAAACGGCAGCGGATTCGGATTGGCGTAGGCCGCGTCGAGCTTGCCGCCAGCGTCAACGCTCTTGATCGTGATGACGTAACCGCCATCGGGCCGCACCCAGCGCCCCGGCAGCGCGCCAAAAGCGGATTCAGACTGGATCTCGGCCTTGGGAGCAACCTGTGCAACAGCCGCCGCCGGGATGGTGCCTATTACTAGCGCCGCAAGAGAAAGGTAGAGCGCAGTCACTGTTTTCATGGTTCCCCGCCAAATTGAAATGGGCGTGGCTGGCGCCCCCCATCGGGACGCCAGCCGCTTCGCTTACTTGCCCGTCGGCGGCTTGCCGTCCTGCGCTTCAGCCATCGCCGCTTCCAGCTTCTTGATGTCCTCGGGCGACAGTTGCGGCCGGTCCACCTTGATCGTCAGCTTGTTCATCTTCGCGGTCAGCGGGAAGGGCGGCTTGTAGTCGGCGTCGTTCACGCCGGTCAGCGTGTCGGAGCCGATGTCGAAGCTTTCGTCCCACTGCAGGATCATCGGCAGCGTTTGCGTCCATCGTGATCGTCTGCACCGCCTTGCCGTCCACCTTGAGCATGCCGGTGCCGGGCCGGCCGAGGCCGCTCATGTTGTTGAACGCGAGCGTCCCGACGCCGAGGCCGTCGTACTTGAAGTCGAACTCCAGCGTGTGCTGGCCAGGGGAGAGAGCCTCGGGGCCTTCCCACTTGATGCGCTTGAGGTCGACCAGGTTCCACAGGAACACCGGCTTGCCCTTGAGCAGGTAGAAGCCGTAGCCCGCGAAACGTCCGCCGGAGGTCAGGATCATGCCTTCCGGCGGACGTTCTGCGGGCTACCAGCTTGCCTCCTGAAGGGCAAGCCAGGTGTTCCTGTTGGAACCTGGTCGACCTCAAGCGCATGGGGAGGACAGCCCCCGGAGGCACTACACCCCGGGCCAGCACACGCTGGAGTTCGACTTCAAGTATGACGGCCTCAGCGTCGGGACGCTGGCGTTCAACAACATGAGCGGCCTCGGGCGGCCGGGCACCGGCATGCTGAAGGTGGACGGCAAAGCGGGCCAAGCGATCACGATGGGGACAAAACGCTGCCGAATGATCTACAGGGGAAAGAGACATCGACATCGGCTCCGACAGCCTGACCAGCGTGAACGACGCCGACTACAAGCCACCCTTCGCGCAACCGCCAGGCTCAACAAGCTGACGATCAGTTGGAACTGCGCCGCGACTCAGAGCCCGAGGACGTCAAGAAGCTGGAAGCGGCGATGGCTGAGGCGCAGGACGGCAAGCCGCCGACGGGAGTGAGCGAAGAGCGGCTGGCGTCCCGATCAGGGCTACAGCCACGCCCATTTCGAATTTGGCGGGGAACATCGAGAATACAGCGACTGCGCTCTACCTCCTCTTGCGGCGCTAGTAATAGGCACCATCCCAGCAGACCTTGTACAGGTTGCTCCCAAGGCCGAGATCCAGTCTGAATCCGCTGTTGGCGGCTGCGGGGCGCTGGGTGCGGCCCGATGGCGGTTACGTCGTCACGATCAAGAGCGTTGACGCTGGCGGCAAGCTCGACGCGGCCTACGCCAATCCGAATCCGGTGCCGTTTTCCAGGGCCGAGGCGACGCTGGATGGCAAGACCATCAAGTTCTTCTCGAACTGCGTGCCGGCGGCTACGACGAATCGACCTATACCCTGACCTACGACCCGGCGAGCCGACGTGTACAAGGGCGTCTATTACCAGGCGGTGGCGCAGCAGAAATTCGACAGTATTTCACGCGTGCAAGGTGAATAAGGCATTTTTTCGGGAGCGATCATGAAGTATTTCCAAAGGCGGGTAGTAGCAGTTGCGCTGGGTGCCGTGCTCTGCGGGTGCCGCGCACGCGAAGAGTGCGAACAACTGGCCAAGCTCGCCCAGAACCCGGTTGGCAACCTGATCAGCGTGCGTCCAGAACAACACCAACCTGAACGTCGGGCCGGACAATCGAACGCAGAACATCCTCGACATCCAGCCGGTGATTCCGGTCTCGGTGAGCGACAGTGGAACATCATCACCCGCACCATCGTTCCGGTCATCTCGCAGCCGCTCCCGGATGGCGAGCGGAAACGGTATTGGCGATACGGTATTCACTGCCTTCTCTCGCCGGCCAAGCCCGGCAGTCTCCATCTGGGGTGCCGGGCCAGTGGTGCAGGTGCCGACCAACAGCAACTCGGACCTCGGCAACCGGACTGGGGTCTGGGCCCGGCAGTCTGGTGCTCCACATGGAGAAAGGTAATCCCTGGGTTCTGGGTACTCTGGCTAACAATACGGCTCGTTTCCGACAGCGGAACGGGCGGCTCCTACAACAACGCGACAATCCAGCCCTGTCAATTACAACTTCGACGGCGGCTTCTACATCACCAGCGCCCCGATCATCACCGCCAACTGGAAGGCCGAGAGCAGCCAGCGGTCGACGGTGCCGTTCGGCGGTGGCGTCGGCAAGACCTTGGCCTCGGCAAGCTGCCCGTGAACACGCAGTTGTCGGCGTACTACAATGTGGTGACGCCGGATGACGGGGCGAACTGGCAGATTCGCGCCCAGGTGCAGTTGATGTTTCCGAAATGAGTGCCCGGCTGTTTGGGGGATCGATTCAATTTCTGTGATGCAAAAGGAGCCCGAGCCGGGGCGCGGGCATCTCCGCGCGATTCGTCCCAAGTTGAAAAGGAGCAGGAAATGAAGTTACTGAAACGCACGGCGGGCCTCCTGGCCACCGGCATCTGGCTCGCGAACCCCGGTGCTAAGCGCAAAATGTCGGGAAAAGCCCAGTGAATGAAGCGGCGGCGGTCAAGGCCCTGCAAAGCGCCATGACCCCGGGCGAAGGACGAAAAACTCAGACCCATGATCGGGACTTTCGACGTAGAATCTCGGAGAGGGGTCTAACCCGCCAGCCAGCCCGTTTGATCCACGGGAACCATGGTCAGCGCAGGGGAATGGACGGGCGTTATGTCCAGTCCAGTGCTGGCCCGTGAAGTGGGAGGTGCGCCGTTCAGCATAAATGGCTGCAGTACCGGCTACGAGCAAACGTGAGACAAAATCTATCAGGCGGCATGGATGGACACGGGAAGCACGGCATGACTTGGTACAAGGGCAACCTGGACGCCTCCGGCAAGTCTGCGAATCATGAAGGCGAACGTCACGAATCCGCTCCACCGCCAAGCCGACGCCCTTTGAATTGCGCCTGACGATCGAAGGCAACGGAGGCCACGTGACCAAGATCTGGGCGAGGGATTGGGCAACACGATGTTCAAGCTGATGGAACTCCGCTACACGAAGGTCAAGTAATGAAGAAAAGTCAGGAAAAGGAGTCGAAAATGAAGCCATTGAATTTGCGGACATGCATCCGAATCCTGCTGGCAGCGCTGGCGCTGATCACCGTGACCGAGCCTGCTTTGGGCGATCCTCGGCGTCTGGCGCCGAGAGCGGCGGTGCGTACCGCTGTGGTCGTGGGTACTGTGGGCGCACCCCGGAGCGGCTGCCGCCAGCGCCAACGCGCGTGCCCTTCAGCGGACTGCGGCAGCGGCTGCCCGCAGGGGCTTCTTGCCGCTGCCGCCGCTGGACGGGCAGGGGCCTGACCGGTTGCCGCGAACCCGCCCAAGTCGGCACAGCAGAAACTTCGCGAATTGCAGTCACTGTACGACCAGCAACTGATCACCGCGAGCGAGTACCAGGTATCGAAGCAGAAAATTCTCAATGAAATGACGCAATAGAGCCGCCTCTAATAACCAGAAATACTGCGCTATGGAGAAAGTCATGCAATCGAAACATGGACGCAACTTGGAGAACAAGGCGCTGAATGACTTGGGGTGGAAATGGGTGATCGGA
>CAVSFS010000011.1:0-166246 GCA_963727115.1 uncultured beta proteobacterium
TCGGGTTCACCCAGGCATGTCATTCCGGCCAGCGGCTGGCGCCGGCAGGCGTAACAGGGGAAATGCGAAGAGCAGGCGGCGCGCTGCAGGGCGAGGACGAGTTTCTCGTGATCGGCGGGGTGGTCGATGTGACGATGTCAACGATGTGAGGCAAAGCTCGATCCAGTCGGGCGCCAAATAAAAAGGGAGGCCGAATCTGGCCGCTCTTCCGGACTATGGGCATCGAATACCCTGGCTAGCCTAATTGGCGTGTGCCGCGGCTTTCTCGATTTGTGCCTTGACGGCCTCCAGGTTGAAGCTCGCGCCCTTCTGCATCGGCGGATACTCGATCGCGGTCTGGGCGACCTTGGCAACCTCCTTCTGTACAAACTGGAAGCGCCAGAACTCATAGGCGAACCAGTTGTAGAACGCCAGCGAACCGTTGGCGCCGTTGGGAAGGCCCATGCGCTCGAACGGATCAAGACGAAGATTGGTCAGGATCGGCCAATCGACCTTGATCGTGCCACCCAGCCAGCCGCCCGGCTGATCGGTGAAGCGGTACTTGTAGTCGTCGATGCGTACTGCGGAAAGCGTCCCTTCGGTGAAGTAAAAGATCTCGTGACGGGTCGACGGACCCTTGCCGGTGATCAGCGCCGTCTGGTCGTAGCCGTCCAGATGGACCTTGTAGGTCTGTCCGCCCATCTGCTTGCCCTTGAGGAGCTCGGCAGTGATGTTCGGATTGCCTGCTGCCGCGACGAAGGTCGGGAACCAGTCCATACCCGAGATGATGCCGTTTTCGACCTTGCCGGCCGGCACCTTGCCCGGCCAGCGCAGCAGCGCGGGCACGCGGAAGCCGCCTTCCATGGCGGTGCCCTTGCCTCCGGCGAACGGGGTATTGCCGCCGTCGGGCCAAGTGAAGTTCTCCGCGCCGTTGTCGGTGGTGAAGACGACGATGGTGTTGTCGTCGACGCCCATGTCCTTGAGCTTCTTCATCACCAAACCGACGATCGTCGTCGAGCTGCGCCATGCCGGCTTCCTGGATGGACCAGCCGTTCTCCGAATTGCGCAGCGATTCATACTTTTCAGAGAGATGCGTGACCACGTGCATGCGCGTCGGGTTGAGCCAGAGGAAGAACGGCTTGCCGTCGGCCTTCGCCTTGTCGAGGAACTTGAAGGCGATTGTCGCGGATCTCGTCGTCTACGGTTTCCATCCGCTTGGGATAGAGCGTTCCGGCATCCTCGATCTTCTGCTTGCCGATCTTGCCCCAGCGCGGCATCACCGTCGCGTCATCCGTGTCGGTCGCCCAGCTGTGGACCATGTTGCGCGGCCCGACCGTGGCGATGAGGTCCTTCGGATAGTTGCGGTGCGAAGGGTCTTCCATCGCGTCAAGGTGATAGAGGTAGCCGAAGAACTCGTCGAAGCCGTGGACGGTGGGCAGGAACTCGTTCAGGTCACCGAGGTGGTTCTTGCCGAACTGGCCGGTGGCATAGCCCATGGATTTGAGCGCCGTGGCAATGGTCGGTGCCTGCGCCGGCATCCCGATCGGCGAACCGGCCTGGCCGACGGTGGTCATGCCAGTGCGGATCGGTAGCTCGCCGGTGATGAAGTTGGCGCGGCCGGCAGTGCAGACTGCCTCGGCGTAGTAATCGGTGAAGCGCATCCCCTCGGCGGCAAGCTTGTCGAGGTTCGGCGTCCTGCCCGCCATCATGCCCTGGTGGTAGGCGCCGATATTGAACCAGCCAATGTCGTCGCCCATGACGACGACGATGTTGGGTTTCTTGGCCGGCGTCTGGGCGAGTGCCGGTGTTGGTGCCGCGAGCGACAACAGCGTTGCCGCGGCCAGCGCAATGGACAGTAATCGTTGTTTCATTGGAGGTATCCTTTTTCTCTGAAGTTCCGGTAAAGAAACGGGGGGCTGCAACAACTCAAAAAATCCTGCGATGTAATGTTCCGCATCCTCAATAAAACCCGAGTATGTGCTGTGCATCGTACGCCGGCACCCTCAGAAAAGGAAGGTCGCTCCCAGGGCCGGCCCGGAGACGCGGACGTCGGCCTCCTTGTCGTCGAGGGTGTCGAAAGGCACCAGCATTGCGCCTGCCGCCGGCCAGCGTCCACTCATGCCCTTGCGTACCTCCCCGCTGATCATGGCGGCGAACTTGAGGTGGCTGAGCACGGTACTGGAATCGATGTCCGCGATCATGTTCCCGAAGTAAATTCTTGGGTTCACCGGCATGTCATTCCGGCCAGTGGCTGGCGCCGGCAGTAACGCCGCAGTAGGAGCGAAGATCGGGGTGCGATTTCCGCACCTGCTGTGGTCCACGGCCATTTCGGGCCGAAATTGACTTTCCGCGCCACCGCAGGCGCGGCGGGGCAAATGCTAACATTCATGGTTTACCGATCGTTTCAAGATTCAGGCGACAGGCAATGACAATAAAATCCAGAAACAAGGCGGCCATCCCCGCTGCCACCGTGACGCCTGCCGTCGCCGACCAGAAACCGAAGCGCCACCGCCTTATTGCTGCCGTCATCGTGGCGCTGCTGGTGGTTGCCGGCGTCGTTGTCTATGCCATATCGACCAAGGCGCCGCCCGCTTCAGCGAGTGTGCCGGCATTGCCGCCTGTTGCGGTTAACCCCGAAAAACCGGGCAAAACCGCTACCTATGTCGGCGCCGCTGTCTGCAAGACCTGCCATGAAGGCGAATTCAAGGCGTGGACAGGTTCGCATCACGAGCTGGCCATGCAGGCAGCGACGGCCGCGACGGTCCTCGGCAATTTCGCCGACGCAAGTTCAAGCACCGGGGCATCGAATCCAGCTTCTTCAAGCGCGGTGACAAATTCATGGTCCGCACCGACGGCCCCGACGGCAAACTCGCCGACTACGAGATCGCCTACACCTTCGGCGTCTTTCCGCTGCAGCAATACCTGATCGCGTTTCCCGGCGGGCGTTACCAGGCGCTGCCCATTGCCTGGGACGCGCGGCCGAAGGACAAGGGCGGACAACGCTGGTTCCATCTCATCCCGGCGAAAAAATGGACCATGACGACCCGTTGCACTGGACCGGCCTCTACCAGAACTGGGCGCTGCAATGCGCCGAGTGCCATTCGACCGACCTGAGGAAGGGCTACGACGCCGCCAGCAACACCTACAAGACGACCTACAGCGAAATCAACGTTGCCTGCGAGGCCTGCCACGGGCAGGGCTCGAACCATGTGGACTGGGCGCAGAAGGCCAAGCCACCTTATACCGCGCACGGCGACAAGGGCCTGCCGGCGCTGAACAACCGCTGGAAAGAGGCGTGGAAATTCCCGGCGAGCGATGCCCGCTTTGCCGTGCGCGACAAGCCGGCCGATCCGGCCGGCATGAACACCTGCGCCGCCTGCCACGCCCGCCGCTCGACGCTGAGCGAAGAGCGCAAGGTCGGCGCGCCGCTCGAAGACAGCCACCGCCTGGCGCATGCTGACGGCGCCCAACTACCATGCCGACGGCCAGCAGCGCGAAGAGGTCTATGTCTGGGGCTCGTTCCTGCAGAGCAAGATGCATCAGCACGGCGTGACCTGCATGGACTGCCACGAGCCGCACTCGCTGAAACTGCGCGCCGAGGGCAACGCGCTGTGCACGCGCTGCCACAACGCCGCCGAATTCGATCTCCCCAAACACCACCGGCATGTTGCCGGCGGCAAGGGCGCCCAGTGCGTCGCCTGCCACATGCCGACGCAGAACTACATGGTGATCCATGCCCGCCAGGATCACAGCCTGCGCGTACCGCGCCCCGACCTGTCGCAGTCGCTCGGCAGCCCGAATGCCTGCACGCAATGCCATGCCGACAAGAAACCGGGATGGGCGGCGAGCGCCATGGACAAGTGGTACGGCAAGGCATGGCGCGAGCGCCCGCAGCTACGGTCCGACGTTGCACGCCGGCGAGACGCGCGGCCCGCTGGCCTTGCCGCGCCTGCTCGAACTGGCGGCCAGCCCGACGGCGCCGGCGATCGTCCGCGCCAGCGCGGCGACCCTCGCCCAGCCTTATGCCAGCCTCGGCACCTTGCCAGCGGCGCGGGCGCTACTGCACGACGCCGATCCCTCGGTGCGGATCGCGGCGCTCGGCATGCTGGCGCCGGCCGATGCGCCGAACCGGGTGCTGGGTGCCGCGCCATTGCTTACCGACCCCGTCCGTGGCGTGCGGATCGAGGCCGCCCGGGTGCTCGCCGACGTGCCCGACAGCCAATTTCCGGACGGCAAGCGCGCAGCCCGCCAGGCTGCCTTGCAGGAATACGAGGCGTCGCTGGCGCAGGAGGCCGACTGGCCGGCGACCAACGTCAACCTCGGCAACCTGCGCCTGCGCCAGGGCCGTGCCGACGAGGCGGTGGCCGCCTACGAGCGCGCCATCAAGCTTGACCCGCGTTTTGCCGGCGCCTATATCAACCTCGCCGATGCCTGGCGCCAGCAGGGGCGCGAGCCGGAAGCGGAGAAGGTCCTGCGCCAGGGCCTGGCCGTCATGCCGCGTGATGCCGAACTGCACCATGCGCTGGGTCTTTTGCTGGTGCGCAAACGTGACAATGACGCCGCCCTGAAGGAATTCGTCGAAGCGGCCCGGCTGGCGCCGGACAATGCGCGCTATGCCTACGTGCAGGCCATCGCCCTGAATTCCGCCGGCAAGCGTGGCGAAGCGCTGGCCGTGCTGCGCAGCGCCAACCAGCGCCACCCCGACGATCTCGACATTCTCGGCGCGCTGATCTCGATCAACCGCGAGGCGGGCGACCGGCAGGCCGCGCTGCGTTATGCCAGGCAGGCCGCTGGGCTGCTGCCGAACAACACCGATCTTGCGCGCTTGGTGGTAGAACTCGATGGACAATAACGCTTTCAAGATGACTGATAGTTGGCAGTTCATCGACTCATGGAAGACGCGAATGCCTTCAAGCGCAAAGGACTGATTTTGCTGAACAGCAACCCGAGGGTTAGGGTTCCGTAGATGGCAGCTTTATGATGAGTGAGCCATCATTACCTATGATAGATTCATCTGTCAACAAAGGGTACATAGGGGAAATTTGCCGAGACGAGAAGCGGCCGTTCGGCGTGATTCAGAGCGTATCGGCCGATAAGCGCCGCATATCGGACCAAGTTGGCACGGATCGCCAATGACCGTTGAGGCCGAGGACTTGTCGGTGATCAGTCGTCAGGAACGTCGGCTCCACTCAGTAACCGGCCATAGAACCTCTGATACCGCGTACGACAGCTTGAGGGTCGGGACGCGAACTTCCCCTCTCCGAGTTCATCGCCGTAAAGCCGCCGTTGGAGTTTCGCTTCCCGGAAGCAGCCGTTCGTGATCTCCGGCAGTCGGACAAGAGCCGCCAGTCACCTATTGGTAGCGCAATCGTTGAAGCTGTAGAAAAACCCCTAAACCAGCCCTTTGTGCCAATGTATGGTGAAAATAATCAATGACTTGCGAGCACAAAATTTGGGCAAAACCAGTTTTCCTACAGCTTCGTTAGTTGGCTGTGAGGGGCTTGATCTTCAGAAGGCCTGTCGTACGGTTGCGCTACTGCACCCAGAGTGGAATCCTGGTGTGGTTGAGCAGCAGATTGGTCGAGTCGATAGGATCGGTAGTTTGTGGGAAGAAAAACTGAATCAGGTGATCGCAGACAAGCAAGCAAATGGCGACCTTCCTAGAATCGAAATTCGCCCAGTCATTTTCCGGGGAACGTACGATGAGAAAAACTGGCAGGTACTACATGATCGATGGGATGATCTACGCGCACAACTCCACGGCATCGTCATTTCTCCACGCATAGCCGAGAAATATTTAGATGCCGAGAAAATGATTGCCGAGATAAATGATGCGGCGCCAAATTTCTCGCCAGCACAACTGTAACTTTTTTCTGGCAAACCTCCTGTTCCGACCGGTTGCTGAGCATCCTCGCATCGCCGATGCGACCGAGCGCGCCGGTCAAAAAATCGATCTCCAGTGCCTACTGGCCGATTTCTGTGTGCAAATTCTTCAGGTCCGGCATTGCCGACTCCTTTCTCACCTGGCCGTGGCGAAGACGCCGGAGGCGTTGTCCAGCAACTGCGTCTTCCATTGCGTGATTTGGTTCGGATGAACACCAAACTTCTCCGCTAACTCGGCCAGCGTCCCATCGCCCTTGAGGGCGGCGATCGCCACCTTGGCCTTGAAGGTGAGCTGTATGGTTACAGCAAGGTCTTCTCATTGCTTCCGCTCCTTGGCAGGCGATTTCCATCGCCCATTGAAGCAGAAATTTCACTTATCCGAGTGCCCGGATTTATGGAGCCACCTCCCATTGTCGCAAACATTTCAGCCTCGTTTGCAAAGCCCCAGAACTGGGGGTCATCTTCCGAGTAGACAGTCAGCTTAAGAAGATCAATGATGGCCAGCAGGAAAGGCTGAGGATAAAGCCATAACTTCGTTTCAAGGTACAACACTGTCCCATCTGACTCTGGGATAATTAAGGCTGATTTCTCAGTGAAATAGATTTGCCCCTTCGTGCGATGAGTAGTTTGCTCATCAATTTGGATGCTGAAGCCGCGAGCCACAAAGCGGTGATCAAAGACTGAGGCTTGAACGGGGTGAGAGAGTCTGTATTCCAGTGACATTTTTGATCCTTTGAAAAAACTGATACTTGTGGCTTGGCGGGTGTTAGTCTGAAAACGTGAGTTCGAATGCCGGGCGTTCGTCCTCTGTGGAAGGCAACTCAGTTGATGTCACCAAAGCTTTACTGGTAGATTCGCTAGTTCCGCCGGTTTGAAAGGATGACAGTGGTGCCATAGGTTGAGCTTCGCATTCGGGATGGACCTTGGTGCGTTTGATGAGCAACCGTGCGTGCGCTTTTTTTTTTTGCTTCGGCTATCCCGTTGCTACATGGCAACACTGATTCATACTCTGCACTTTTTACGGGAAGGGTGCCTGCAGTTTCTGCAGGAACATCACTGCTGAAACTGCACTTTTATGCTGGATGATCTCCTGCACTTTTTGCGGGGTGGTTTTTTTCTCCTCAGGTTGCCATGTGCGCCATGCACAGGGCGCAAAGCCAGCGAGAAAAAGACCCTCCTTGTTGGTGATAGATAGCCAAGTAAGGGCGTACTTTGCCCAAGTGCCATTTGTGCCGTGGCTGCGCGTTCGGCAAATGAAACCGTGCGAAATTAACTGAGCGATTGAACTCTTTAGGGTGTGTTCACTCGCGATCCCGAACTTCTTGCACCATGAGAAAGTCGCCTGTAGATGGCCGTTGTTATCTTTTCTCAACTGCCGGGCGATGAGGAAAAGCAGGACTTGTGCTGTTGGCTTCAAGTCGGCGAACGCTTCAGAGTCCATCACGCGATGTTCGATGGCAACGTACGGATGTCTGGTAGTCACCCGACGCGCCTGCTGACCACGCCGGTCAGCTTCGGCACGGTCAATTGCCATTGCAGTTCCCTGCCTGCAGTTGGGCGTTTCCTTGACTGGAGGAAGCTTTCACTTGCTTACGCAAATACGTCCCAAAAGGGGAGGCAATGTTCATGATGTGCCACAACTTAAGCAGTGGTGCCGCTATCACGCACCCTTGCCTCAAGCCAGCGATCAAGGTCGTCCAGCCTGTAACGAACATTGCGGCCAATTTTCAAGAAGGGAAGTGCATACCGGCCAGTGCTGCGCCAGACAGAGAGGGTGCCGGGGCTTACCGTGAGGTGTTCGGCAGCTTGCTTTTCGTCGAGCAACGTCTGGTTGCGTACGACCGACTTCGGTTGATTTGCAGTGGCCATATTAACGATCCATGTAGTTACGCGATGCCAATTGGCTTGCGTTATTGATCGTTAATCTAGGCTGTGTAACGAGCCATAAATAGGCGCAGTTAACTGCGGGGACTGGGCGCGGACAACTCCAGGAATCGCCCTAACTCCTTGCCAGCACTGGAGAGAAGTTGGCGCGGATAACTATTTGCGTGGCCCGGTGGGTAGATCATCCGCCCGCAGTATCGTTGCCATAATTTCGGCGTTTCGGTCAGCTACTCCTTGATTTTTCAGCCAATCAATTACTTGCTGATTTTTGGGTGCAGTCGTGTTGTCGGTGGGGTCATAGAGTTTCCAGAATCGGTCAGCTGCGGCTGCCAGCTTTCGTAGTAGTTCGGTGTCGTGGTTGCCAAAATTCAGGGGATTCTTTGCGGCTATTTTGTTTGTGGCGTTCTTCAACTCAACCTCA
The DNA here is from genome assembly GCA_963727115.1 of uncultured beta proteobacterium. GTDB lineage: Bacteria > Pseudomonadota > Gammaproteobacteria > Burkholderiales > Rhodocyclaceae > Azonexus. The sequence goes on from CAVSFS010000011.1 coordinate 8,168, forward strand.
AGCTCGGCAATTTTTGCTTTCGCAGCCTCAAGTTCAATACTCCCTACTGGTGCCGATGCAGAAGCATTGATCGGTAAAGGGCACATTACGCCCTTCGAGTGACACCAAGCCGCAAAATCCGCTTGTGAGAACATCCATATATCGCATTCGTCACCATCGCTGTTGCGAATGTTTTCGGCCGGAAGTTCATGATGGCCAGCGGCCTTCTCAATTACGCGAAGCCAGCGCCGGAGATTTTCTGCTTGGGCCTTGTCAACCTCTAGCTCTTCATCAGACGGATCAGGATTGAACTTGAATTCGTAATAATCAACGCCAGCCAAGGCGCATGCAGCTTGCAGCGTAGTAAGTGCTGGAAGTTTTGCCAGTTCCTTCTTCCACTGAGGAACGGTTTGTCTAGGTCCCGACTTGGTTTTGGAGGAGGCTAACTCGTACACAAGATCCATCTTTCGCTCCCAAAGCGAAATCCCTATTCAGAAAGCCAGCGCCACCAGGTACGGTTCCTGGTTTTCACCCTTGGGGATCAGCCTCGGGATAGGGGCGGCCAAACTCGTTATACCGAAGTCTTGATGCCCTTAATTGGCTTTACATCTGCTACCGGATTTAGTCCGCCGGCCTCCATCATTGCCGCCGTCGCGGTATTGACGGACTGCCGAACCGGATCAAGATCGAGCCGCGCATAGATCGCCGTCGCGGACAGTGACTTGTGATTCAGGCTCTTGCCGATGATCACCAACGATGCCCCGGTCTTGGCCTGCCAACTGCCCAAGGTTCGCCGCAGGTCGTGAATTCGAAGGTCAGGCAATCGCTCACCCGAGACATCAATGCCGACCCTTTCCGCTTCAGCCTTTACGCTCAGAAGTTGCACTGCAATCGACTTAGAACCCTGCTCATTAGCTGCATGTCCGCTGGCTGCCTCGATCTTTGCGCGATACGCTCCAACTCGTCCCGGTCGAGGATGCGCTTCCAGCCTGATTTCGGTTCGGTCATGTGCCCGCGCTTGCTGCGCCCGGGGAAAACCCAATCAGCGTGACAGCCTTCCCTGGCACGAAGGATTTCTATGGCTTCAGGACTTAGCGATTGCGGTTGGTCGTTCTTCGTGCGTCCGATTGTCCAGACACCTTCATCGAGATAGACATCACGCCAGCGCATCTCAAGCACATTGCCCCGCCGTGCTCCGGTAAGCAACGACAGCACCAGGTAATCGCGCAAAGTTTCATTCTCTTCTGCAGCCAATGAACTGAAAAATCTCGGCAACTCATCACCACGCATGAAGCGGTCACGCTCGACCCTTGCGCCCACGAATCCCGGACACCGGGTTTACTTCAGCGACCCCATTCAACGGCATGGCGGAACATTCCTGAAACAAGGTTTCGGACGTGATTGATGGTGTGGCCAGCGTAACAATTCCCGTCCATTCGCCAAGGATGCGCGCGACCATCTGGCGATCCACATCAGATAGTTTCTTGCTTCCGATATGCGGGCGGATGTGGGTATTGAATACATTCCTCCGCTTCTTCCCGGAACGCAGTTTCGACAAGTGCCGAGGGTTGTATTCCTTGTCGAAAAATTCGCCGAGGTCATTTCCTGGCGTCGCGCTCTACGGATGGTCGCCGGATTCTGGTCGGCCGCAAAGTCTCCCAGTGCCTTCTCGGCTTCTTCGCGGGCGCGCTCAACAGTCATATCCGGGAAAGTGCCAAGCTTCAGCCAGACCATTTCAGAACCGGCACGCTTGACCACGTAGAAGGTTCGAGACCCGGCTGCTGTTACCCGAAGAGCCAACTTTTGAACGGTTTCATCGTAGTACGTTGCTCGTCCGGCTACGGGTGGGGGGGGGGGAAAGGCTGCAACTCTGCTCTTCGTAAACTTAACTTTTTCGGGCATCGGACACCTTGGGCTAGCACTGGGCTAGCAGAAATCGTTAAAAACCGATCGGAAGCATCTAGTTTCACTAACGTCATTCTCCCATAAAACACTGTTAAATCAATGACAATTAAAGTACGTTAATGGCCTCTAAACCATTTTCAGTTTGACCTGGGTGTGGGTCAGGCAAGCGTCGAGAAAGCGTAAAGTAATTTCGAGTTCCCATGCGCGGCGGTTGAACCGGTAGCATAACTCGTTGAGATACTCCTGCATATACTCTGGACGATACCCGGTGATAGGTGCCAAGCAGAAAGGCCTTCAGGTTGCCGATGGCAATATGTACCCAGGGCAACCATTCCCCCGCCATATCGGGCGGTGTTACCCGTGCGGCGTGACGCTGGGTTTTGCTGATCCTCCGCAAGGCGGCCAACTTGTCGCTACGCACCAACTGGCTGGGTGGCAGGTGGCCCTTCACAAATCCGGCAACCGTCTCCTTGGTGACGGCCGGTACCTGTTGCATGGCAATGAACCCGGCGCCGGTATCCCGGTTCTCGACGGCGACCAGAACCGGCACCTTGCCTTCGGCACCCCGCCCACGCTTCCCAGGCCTACGGCCACCCACCAAGGCATCGTCAATCTCGACCAGGTCGTGCAAGCGGTAGACACTGTCCCGGTGCCCCATGGCGATGCGAATCTTGCGCAGCATCCGGTGGGCCGTGATCCACGACACGCCTATCTGTTTGGCCAGGCGCAGGGCCAGACTCCGCCCTTGTCCGAGGCCATCAGGTAAATGGCCCAGAACCACTTGGCCAGGGGAAAATTGGTCGAGTGAAACAGCGTGCCCGCTGTCAGCGAGGTTGGTAATGACAACTCGAACACTCGTAGCTCTTCCGCGTGCTGATCGCGTAGCCGTGGTCGTGTCCGCAACGCGGACAGCGAAATCCTTCCGGCCAGCGCTGTCGAGCCAAGGCCTCGCCACACGCCTCTTCCGTGCCAAACCGTTTCTGCCATTCCAGCAAATCAATCGCCAATGCTTTCATGACTAAACTCCGCATCTCATTGATCACACAGCGTTTGGCAAAAAATACTGAAAACAGTTCACAGGCATATTCTCTTTTGACTTTAAACACTGGCAGGTTTTGTATTGGAATACTGTGCGACTGAGAGTGTTTCTTGACGGCCGTCTGTCGCACCCTTGGGGAACTTGAGCCCAAGGCCCAGTTGCCTGCGGGGCGCGGTCGACCTCCCGAAAAGCACAAAAATGCGGCCGCGTGCTCGCATTTCAATTCGTGTGCAGAATCATTGTTGCTGACGTTTCTGAATTGGGCACGAGTCGCGCTGCTCGCGCCCATCCACCAAATTTTTTTGATGCAGCGCAGCATTTTTCCGCACTTTCCATTAGAATGTACTAATCAATTAGAACGAAGCCCATGCAAGCCATGGACAGCGTGCTGCTTCACGGTGTTATTTGCCTTGGGCATTGCCAGACGAAAGGTCGAATGATGGGAAAGGTGCGAGGTTTTCTGTTGCTGTTCGCAACCCTTTTTCTATTCTGGATACTGCTGAACGCGTCGTTGGCGGCGGATGTACTCATCGTCGGCCTGTTCGCTGCGTTTTTCATCGCGCTCCTTTTCCGTGACAGTCTCGCGGTGATCTCGGAGTTTCGCGCCACGCCGCGCGCTTTCGTCACGGCGGTGTTGTATTTCTTCTATTTCCTCAAGGAACTGGTCAAGTCCAACATTAACGTCGCCCGCATCGTCCTCGCCCCCGCCTTGCCGCTCAAACCTGGCATCGTCAAGGTGCGCACGCGGCTGAAAAGCCGGATGGGGCGGCTGCTCCTCGCCAATTCGATCACGCTTACCCCCGGCACCCTCACGGTCGAGATGGACGGCGAATGGCTCTATATCCACTGGGTGACGGTGGATTCGGCCGATATCGACGCGGCGACTGCAGGCATCGTTGCCGGCTTCGAGCCTTATCTCGAGGTCATGTATGGTTGAAGCCCTGATCTATTTTGCGGCGGCGCTGACCGGGGTGGCCTTCCTGCTTGCCCTTTACCGCTTCCTCAAGGGGCCATCGCCCGCCGACCGGGTCGTCGCCTTCGATGTCCTGACCATCATCTCGGTGACCGCTATCGTGCTGATCGCCTTGGCTGAAGGGCGCGGCATCTACCTCGATGTCGCGCTGGTCTATGCGCTGCTGTCCTTTCTCGGGGTGATCGTGGTCGCCCGCTATCTGGAGCGGGGGTTGTGATGGCACTTCTTGGTGGCCTTCTGCTCGTCGCCGGCGCGGCCTTCCTGCTGCTCGGCGGCCTCGGGCTGGTGCGTATGCCCGACCTGTTCAACCGGATTCAGGCAGGCACCAAGGCGACGACCCTCGGCACCCTGCTGTCCCTGGCCGGCGCCGCCTGCCTGCAGCCCGAGTGGGCGCTGAAACTGCTGCTCATCGGCCTGTTCATCCTGTTCACCAACCCGCTTTCGTCGCAGGTGCTCGCCCGCGCCGCCCACCGCATCGGCACCGAAAAATCGCCGGGGACGACGGTCGACCGGCTGGCCGAGGACACCGGGGAGACGCCATGAGCATCCTGATGACCACGATGACGGTCGTGCTCTGCCTCGCCATGATCGGCGCCGCGTTCGTCGCGATCAATGGCAAGAGCCTGCCGATCGCCATTCTCGCCGCCGGGCTGGTCAGCCTTGTGGCATCGGTGCTGTTCCTGATCCTTGCCGCGCCCGATGTGGCGATGACCGAAGCGGCCATCGGCAGCGGCCTCACTACCTTTCTGTTCTTCTTCGTGCTGGGCCGCGTCAGGGGCGGCGAAGAAACCGGAGGCGAAAATGATTAAGCGCTTCATTGCCCTGTTGCTGCTCGTCGCCATTGGCGCAATGTTCATGACCTTGCTGGTCGGTTACGAACCCGATACCGAGCTGAATCTCACTGCCCGCTACTACGCCGACCATACCGCCGAGGACATCGGCGCCGCCAATATCGTCACCGCCATCGTCGTCACCTATCGCGGCCTCGACACGCTCGGCGAAGTCACCGTCCTCTTTCTCGCCTCCACCATCGTCGGACTCGTTCTGGCGCTCGGCCGCAAGCAGGAGAAAAACCGACGCGCACTGCTTCCGGCGGGCGAGTTGCTGACCACCGGCACCCGTTTCCTTGCGCCGCTCATCATGCTGCTGGGCGTCTATGTCTTCGTAAACGGCCACCTGACCCCCGGCGGCGGCTTCCAGGGCGGCGCCATCATCGCCTCGGGTGCATTGCTGCTGCTGCTGGCCGACCCCCTGAAGCATTTCAGCCATGGCCTGATCTCGACGGTCGAATCGTTCGCCGGGATCTTCTATGTCGTGATCGGTTTGCTCGGCCTCTTCCTCGCCGGCGGCTTCCTCGACAATCGTTTCCTGCCGACCGGCGCGCTGGGCGCGCTGTTCTCGGCCGGCGCAATCCCGCTCATCTATTCGCTGATCGGTCTCAAGGTCGGCGCCGAACTTTCCTCGATGCTGGCCAACCTGGCCGAAACGGAGGAGCTGTGATGACCTACGTGGCAATGGCGACCGGCTTCCTGCTGATCCTGATCGGCTTCTACGGCGCCCTGACCAACCGCAACCTGCTGCGCATGATCGTCGCCTTCACTGTCGCCGACAGCGGCGTCAATCTGGTCATCGTCGCCATCGGTTACATGCACGGCCGTACCGCCCCGATCCTGGATTCCACGGTCAAGGCCAGCGCGGCGGCCGCCCGCATCATCGACCCGGTGCCGCAGGCGCTGGTGCTCACCGCTATCGTCATCGGCGTCGGCGTGACGGCGCTGATGCTGGCCTACGCCTACAAGCTTTACGAGAAAAAACAGACGCTCGACATTGCGAAGTTCACGGAGCTTAAATGGTAAGCGCCCTCTACATCATCGCGGCGGCGCTGGCGGCCGCCTTCCTGCTGGGGCTCCTGAAAGAGGAATGGCGGGGTCTCGCCTACACGGTAACGCTGGCCGCGCTGGCCTTCATGAGCTGGGTATCGGCTGGCTGGCTGTGGACCTTCACCACCACCGACGCCGCAGCTGTTGAAATCTTCACCGCCGGCGCCGCCCCGCCCTTCGCGATCAATCTGCGCATGGGACTCGCCGAGGCCGCGCTGACGCTGCTCGTCAACCTGACCGGCCTGCTCTCCGCCCTTTACCTGAAGGAATCCCTGTTCGCGCTGGGCAGCCGCGCGATGGCGGTACTGCTCGTCGCCGTGATGGCGCTGTGCGGCATCATCCTCACGCGCGACATCTTCAACCTGTTCGTTTTCTTCGAACTCGCGGTGATCTCCACCGCCGGCCTTGTTTTGCTCTCGGATGACGACCGGGCCTTGTCCGCCGGCATCAAATACCTGATCGTCTCGCAGGTAATCTCCGTCTTCCTGCTGATCGGCATCATCTTCGCCTACCACGCCACCGGTACGCTCAACATCGACGGCATGGCAAGCAGCTCGCCGGGCCTCGTGAACGGCGGGGCGCTTGCCTTCTTCCTGATGTTCATCGCCATCATTACCGAGTTGAAACCCTTCCCGGCCAACGGCTGGGCGCTCGACATCTACGAGTCGGCGCATCCCGCCTTCTCGGCCATCTTCTCCGCCGCCTCGGGCACAGCCTCGCTCTACGCGGTCGATAAATTGCTGCTGATCGGCGGTCCGGAATGGTTCCCGATGGCAACCGGCATCGGCATCGTCACTTTCGTCGCCGCCAACCTGCTCGCCCTGCCGCAGACCAGCGACCGCCGCCTGCTCGGCTACTCCTCGATCGCGCAGACCGGACTGGTGCTCGCCGTGCTCGGCCAGCAGCGACATCCTCGGCGACAGCACTCCCTACATCGCCTTCGGCCTGCTGGTCTCGCACGCCGTGGCCAAGGCCGGGCTGTTCTGGCTCTCCGGGCTGGTCGCCGGGCGCAACCTCACCGACTGGGCCGCCGTGCGCAGCCGCCCGCTGCTCCTTTTCGCCTTCGTCACCTTCATCTGCATGCTCTCTGGCCTGCCGCCCTTCCCCGGCTTCTACGCCAAGTGGGAACTGGTGCGCCTGCTCGCCGGCGAGGGCCGCCTTGCGCTGCTGGCGCTGATCCTGTTCGGGGCGCTGGTCGAGGCCGGCTATCTGTTCCGCTGGTTCGGCTACATCCTCAAGCGCGAACAACCGGCCGCGGCGCTCGCCTGCACGCCGCACAAGGTCTCGGCGGTCGCCGCCGCCCTCGTCGCCGGCTGGGCGCTGGGCCTTGTCTGGGGCGAACTGTCGGGCCACGACAACCTGTTGCTCGCCCTGCCGCTCCTCTTCGCGCTCTCTTTCCTGCTGCTCGACTGGCTGCCGGCGTGGGTGAAGAACACGCTCGCCATCGCCGGGATGCTTGCCTTCTTCTTCGTCACCTATCCCGGATACGACCCGCTGCGCCTGATCTTTGCCGTCATCTTCCTGATCGGCGGCGCGCTGACCCTGCTCGCCAGCTACGACGCCCACGGCCGGCGCATCGGCTTCTACCCGTCGGCGATGCTGATGTATGCCGGGCTCGTCATGCTGATTCACGCGACCGACACCTTCAACTTCTTCGCCGCCTGGGAACTGCTGACCGTCGGCTCCTACTTCCTGATCCTGCGCGGCAAGCATTCCGAGCCGCACGCCCTTTCCTACATTCTCTTTTCGCTCGGCGGCGCCTTCCTGATCCTTGCCGGCTTCGCATTGGCAGCCAATGGTGCACCGCATTTCGAAATTGCCGGTCTGGGGCAGTTGACCGCACCAGTCGCGCCGTGGGTCTTCCTGCTGCTGGCGATCGGCTTCATGACCAAGACCGCCGCCATCGGCCTCCATATCTGGCTGCCCGGCGCCCATGCCGAGGCCGAGACCGACGTCTCGCCGATGGTTTCCGGCATCCTGCTCAAGGCCGGGCTCTACGGCCTGTTCGTGCTGCTGATGACGATGGGCAAGCAGCAGATCAACGGCATCGAGCTCACCCATGTCCTGCTCTGGGTCGCCGCGCTGACCGCCCTGCTCGGCAACCTGATGGCGATCTTCCAGGAAGATGCCAAGCGCCTGCTCGCCTACTCGTCGATCGGCCAGATGGGCTATGCGCTGTTCGGCCTGGCGCTGATGAATCACCTCGGCTGGCTGATGGCGCTGATGTTCGTCATCAACCACTACATCTACAAGTCGATGCTCTTCCTGGCGGTCGGTGGCGTCGCCAAGCGCACCGGCACCCGCGACATGTACCGCATGGGCGGCCTGCTCCGGCTGATGCCGCTGTCCTTCATCGCGGTGCTGATCGGCATCATCGCCGTCTCGGGTGTGCCGCCGCTGTCGGGCTTCGGCGGGCGCTGGATCTTCTACAACGCCATCATGTCGGCCGACCAGCGTCTGCCGATGGTGGTCATCTTCCTCGCCGGGCCGATCGCCTTCCTCTACCTGTTCCGCCTGATCCACACCATCTTCCTCGGCCAACTGAAGGATGAACTGCGCCGGGTCAAGGAAGCGCCGTTCTGGATCGTCCTGCCGCAGATGATCTACGTTGCCATCCTGCTGGTCATCGCGGTGGTGCCGGGGCTGGTGCTGCGCCATGTCGACACCTATCTCGGCCAGTTCTTCCCGAATGGCGGCCTGCACTGGGCGGGCAACGAGATCACCAGCAGCTATGGCTACTGGAACCCGGTGGCGATCATGATCATCGTCGGCGTCATCTTCGCCACGCTGCTGGCCTGGCTGATGTTCGTCAATCGCAAGGCGCAGATGGTCAAGCAGTTCAACATCGTCTTTTCCGCCGAACGCCCCTATCGTCCGGAAACCACCCACTTCGCGTGGAACTTCTTCGCCCCTTACCGCAAGGCGCTCGGCTTCCTCGTGCAGCCCTTCGCCACCCGCTTCTGGAACGCGCTGACCGATCTGCTGCACACGACCGCCGATCTGGCGCGACGCCTGTACGACGGCAACGGGCAAAGCTATGCCTTCCATTTCCTGGCCTTTGTCGTCATCACCTATCTGCTGCGGATGGGAGTCTAGCCATGCAGTTCGACTGGATGAAAATTCCCTACGCCTTCCTGACGCTGTTCATCGTCGTCAATTACGGCTTTCTGCTGACCGCGCTGGTCCAGAAAATCGGCGCGCGCGTCGGGCGCCGGCGTGGCATCCCGATCTGGCAAAACTACGTGGACATGATCAAGAACTACGGCCAGCGTTCTTCGATCACGCACGGCACGATGTTCTACCTCGGCCCGGTTTTCCGCCTCTCCGGCGGTGTCGGCCTGTTGCTGTTCGTGCCATCGATCTACGGCTCCTATATGTTCTCCAACCTGTCGTTTGCCGGCGACCTGATACTCGCGCTCTACTTCGTCTTCTTCGGGACGCTGGGCATGGCGCTCGGCGCCGGCGAGAGCGGCCACCCCCATGCCGCCATCGGTGTTTCGCGCGGACTCTCGCAGGTCAGCACCGCCGAGTTGCCGTTCGCGCTGGCTGTCTTTTCGGTGGCGCTTCAGTACCAGACGCTGTCGGTGACCGACATCGTCGCCGCGCAGCAGGGCGGCATCCTGAACTGGACGCTGTTCACCAACCCGCTCGCGGTGGCAGCGGCGATGCTGTCCTTTCTCGGCTCGATGATGCGCCCGCCCTTCGACGTGGTGATCGCGCCACAGGAAATCCCGATCGGTCCGCCGACCGAGTACCACTCGTCTTACCTCGCCTTGATGCAGACCAACCGCGCGATCTTCCCGGTCGCCAAGATCGTCATCTACATGAATCTCTTTTTCGGCGGCGCGGACAATTGGCCGACCTTCTTCCTCAAGGTTTTCGTGATCTATCTATGGTCGGCCTTCGTCGGCGTCGTCTTCCCGCGCTTCCGCGTCGACCAGTCGATCCGCTGGTTCCTGATATGGGCGGTGCCGCTGGGCGTTCTTTCGATCGTGCTGGTGTGAGGATGCTATGAAAGAAGAACTGCTGAAACGCATGGTCAAGGGGCCCGACGGGGTCGAGTTCGAGATCGAACCGCTGCGCGATTACTACTGCGAAGCGGCGCCGACGGTGATGCACGGGGCCTACATCAAGATCGTCGAGGACATGTTCAACTGGGCGCGCTCCGAATCGATCTGGATTCTCGGCTTCGGCACCGGCTGCGGCGCCATCGAAATGCGCCCGCTGATGACGCCGCGCTTCGATGCCTACCGCTACGGCGTGCAGTGGCGGCCGACGCCGCGCCAGGCCAACCTGTTCATCATCTCCGGCTACCTGTCAACCAAGACCCTCAAGCGGGCAATCCGCGCCTACGAGCAGATGCAGAGTCCGAAATACGTCATCGGCCTCGGCTCGTGCACCATCAACGGCGGCATGTACTGGGATTCCTACAACACCATCAAACGGCTTGACGAGTACCTGCCCGTAGACCTCTACATTGCCGGCTGCATGCCGCGCCCCGAGGCGCTGCTGGCGGGCTTCGTAGACCTGAAGAAACTCATCCGCGCCGGCAAGGGCGAAGGCGCCAACCTGTACGCCGAAAAATTCGAGTGGTACAAGGCCAACCAGAAGCGGGTGATCCACGACTGGGACATGCCGGACTACAACTGGTAAGGATCGAAGATGCGCGAACTCCACACCAGACTGAAAAACCTGTTTCCGCTCGGCGAACTGACCGAACAGCGGCCCGATCTCGCTTTCGTCACCGTGCCGCGCGAACACCTGCGCTCACTGCTGCTGCACCTGCGCGACCGCGAAGGATTTACGCATCTGGTTCTGCTGACTGCGGTCGACTGGCTGGAAGAGGGCAAATTCCAGCTTACCTACCTGCTCTGCGACCGTGCCCGGCGCCGCGATCTCGGCCTGCGCGTGATGATCATGCGCGATGCGGCGACGATGGAAAGCATCCACGAAGTCTGGCCGACGGCGGCCACCTACCAGCGCGAACTGCGCGAGATGTTCGGCATCGATTTTCCGGGCAGCCCGCGTCTCGAGGAGGATTTCATCCTTGAGGGCTGGAACGACATCCCGCCCTACCGCCGTGATTTCGATACCAAGAAATATGCCGAAGAAAGCTACGGTCAGCGTCCGGGACGCGAAACCCACGATCCGGCGACGCACATGAAGCAGCAACTCTATCCGGGCGAGGCGTGAGATGAGTTACACCCCCGACCGCAGCCAGTATCCGGCGAAAAAAGCCGATGGCACGCTCGACATCGACCTGACTTCCGGCAAGTACCTGAAGCTCTGGCAAGGCCCGAACCATCCCGGCATCACCGGCAACATGTCGGTCGAACTCACCGTCTGCGGCGACGAAGTCGTCGAAGGCAAGACCCACGTCGGCTACCTGCACCGCGGTTTCGAGAAGCTGATGGAGCGCCGCACCTTCATCCAGTGCTTCCCCATCGTCTGCCGCATCTGCGTTCCCGAGCCTGACTTCAACGAATATTGCTATGCCGCCGCCGTCGAGGAACTGGCCGGCATCAAGTCACCGGAGCGCGCCGACTGGATCCGCGCGCTCATCCTCGAGATGGGCCGCATCAACAGCTACCTGATGTATCTGGGCGGGCAAGCCGGCGCCCTCGGTCTCGGGGTCATCGGGCAATGGACCACCTACGCCCGCGACCTGATGCTCGACCGCTTCGAGGAACTCACCGGCGCCCGCATTTACCACATGTTCATCATGCCCGGCGGCGTCCGCGACGGCCTGCCGGAAGGTTTCGAAAAGCGCATGGAAGAAACCCTGCGCGAAATCGAAAGCATATTGAAGGACGTGTACGAAGTGATGTTCTGCAATGCCGTGTTCAAGACGCGCACCGTCGGCCAGTGCGTCATCGACCCGGCGTGGCTCGACCAGTACGGCATCACCGGGCCGAACGCCCGCGCCGCCGGCGTCGCCAGGGACGTGCGCAGCGATCACCCCTACCTGGTCTATCCTCAACTCGATTTCGAACCAGTCACCGGCAAGGATTCCGACATCTACACCCGGGCCGACGTGCGCCGGCGCGACCTGCTGGTTTCGGTCAACCTGGTGCGCCAGATACTGGCCCGGATGCCGCGCACCGGCCCGCTGATGGCCGAGGTTCCCAACGTGCTGCACTGGAAAATTCCGCGCGGCGAAACCTATATCCGCGGCGAATGTTCGCGCGGCGAATACGGCTATTACCTGGTGACCGACGGCAGCGGCTATCCGCGCCGCGTCAATGTGCGCGGCCCTTCGTACACCCACGCCATGTCCCTGCTCGAACGCATGATCGTCAATGTGAATATTTCCGACGTCGCGTCGCTCATGGTGTCGTTGCACACCTATCCGCCTGAAATTGAAAGATGAGCGAGAGATAGCCATGACCATCCGTGATGTCCTCTCACCCTTCACCGCCTGGAAAAACCTGTTCCGCGACCCGGTAACGATCCGCGACCCGTTCAACGACCGCCCAGGCGCCCCGCGCTATCGCGGCTTCCACCAGAACGACGTGGAAAAATGCATCGGCTGCGGCACCTGCGAAACGATCTGCCAGAACGGCGCGATCGACATGGTCCCGGTCGCGGGGATACCGACCAAACAGGGCGACTCCGGCCTGCGCCCGCGCATCGATTACGGCCGCTGCTGCTGGTGCGCGCTGTGCGTCGATGTCTGCATGACCAAGTCACTCACCATGTCCAACGCCTACACCTGGGTGGAAAGCGATCCCGACGCCTTCCGCTTCACGCCGGGCGTGGACAAGAAGGACTGGGACGATGCCGAGCTCGGCTACCGGCGCCCCGAAGAACACCGGCTCACCGCCGAGACGCGGATCCACATGGGCGAAATGGAACCTGCGGAGCGCATCACCTCGTTCGCCGAAATCGTCAACGGCTATTCGGTCGCCGAAGCGCGCCTCGAAGCCGACCGTTGTGTCTCTTGCGGCCTGTGCATCGCCACCTGCCCGACGCACATGGCGATCCCCGACTACATCGCCGCCGTGCGCGACGGCGACTATGAACGCGGCGTCAAGCTGCTCTACGACAGCAACCCGTTTTCCGGCATCTGCGGCCGGGTGTGCACGCATAAATGCGAAACCACCTGCGCCGCGCGCCACGAAGGCGACCCGATCGCCATCCGCTGGCTCAAGCGCCACATCATGGACCAGGTCACGCCCGAGCAATGCCGTGCGATCGTTGGCGGCCCTCGCCCGCCAACGGGACGCAAGGTCGCCATCGTTGGCGCCGGCCCGGCCGGCCTCACCGCCGCTTTCGATCTGGCGAAACAGGGCCATGCGGTGACGGTTTTCGAGGCGCTCGCCCAACCCGGCGGCATGACGCGCTGGGGCATTCCCGAATACCGTCTGCCCTACGACATCATTGACCAGGACGTCAACATCATCCGCTCGGTCGGTGTCGATATCCGCTGCAATGTACGCATCGGCAAGGACATCACGCTGGAAGAACTGCGCAACACGCACGACACCGTGCTGCTCGGGCTCGGCCTGCAACTCGGCCGCGCCACGCGCATTCCCGGCAGCGACCATGCGGATGTGCGCAAGGCCGTCGATCTGCTGCGTCAGGCCACGGCGGGCGAGGATTTCGGAACGCCGCGCACAGCCGTGGTGATCGGCGGCGGCAACGTCGCCATGGACATCGCCCGCACGCTGGCGCGCCTGCAGAAGGCGGCCTACGGCGAAGTCAAGGTCACGCTGACGGCGCTCGAGGAGCGCGCCCGTTTCCTCGCCGATCCGGACGAAATCAAGGAAGCCGGCGAAGAAGGCGTCGTCATCCTCGACGCGCGCGGTCCACAGCAGGTCATGGTCGAAAATGGCAAGGTGACCGGCCTCAAGACCTGGCGCGTCAGGGCCATTTTCGATGAACAGGGCCGCTTCGCGCCGAGCTACGACGAAAGCGACGAGCAGATCCACGCCGGCAGCATGGTCGTCGAGGCGATCGGCCAGATGACCGATGCCAGCCTGCTCGGCGAGGCGCTGACCGAACAACTGGCGTGGAATCGCGGCCGCCTGCAGATCGACGCCGGTGGCCGTACCAGCGAGCCGTGGCTGTGGGCCGTCGGCGACATGGTGCATGGTCCTGATGTCGTTACGGCGGTTGCCGATGGCCATCGCGCCGCCGCCAGCATCCACGCCGCATTGATCACGATGGAGCAAAGAACATGACCGAAGGCAGCCACGGCATCGACCGCCTGCGCGGCAAGACGACCTTGCGCGAAATCCTCGAGGTGGCCACCGAATTCGAGGCCAGCGCGCGCGATTTCTACAGCGGAATGATCCCCAAAGTCAGCAAGCGCATCCGCTACCTGGTCGAGGAACTGGCGGAGGAGGAGCAGGCGCATTTCGACCTCTTCAGCACGCTGGCCGGACGCACTGACATCGCCGAACAGGTCAAGGCCGAGATCGAACGCACGGCGAGCGACAGCAAGTTTTCCGACTGTCTTCACCTGCCGGATCTCGGCGAGCAGCCCGACGACCAGGCCGTGCTGCAATACGCCATGGGGCGCGAACACGCTGCCATGCTGCACTACGGCGAACTGGCGGACACCACGCCGCCCGGGCCGATCCGCGAATTGTTCCAGTACCTCGCCAGCGAGGAAACCAAGCACAAGCTGGAACTGGAAAAGCTCTACTACGAAACCGTCCACCGCGGCGGCGGCGTTTAGGACGATTGTCACAGTCACACCGGCGCCGGCCTGTCATCAGCGCGGCCGGACGAGGCTACGATCCGGAATCCTTCCGCCCGCCGGCGTCCGGCGTGAAGAACAGCGCCGCGCCGACAGCGATCAGGGCCAGCGGCCACCACTTGCGCAGCAGGGCGACGAGATCGAACTCGATCAGGTCGAGATTGACCGCCAGCGCGACGACGCCGATGACGATCAGCGCCGCGGATACGAAATTTCCCTTCATCGATTTCCCCTGTTTTTGGCGTCAACCGCGCCGAAGGAAGTACCTTGGGGTGCGACATTCGCCAATCAGGCCCGGCGCACGCCGACCACGCCTTCGACCTCGTGGATCAGCGTCAGCGTGCGCTGCAGTTGGGGCAGATCGGCGATCTCGACGGTGAAGCTCATGTGCGCCTTGCCCTGCTTCGACTGGGTATTGACGCCGACGACGTTGAGCTTTTCGCGGGCGAAGATTTCCGAGATATCGCGCAACAGCCCCTGACGGTCGTGGGCATCGACGACGATATCGGTGGCGAAGACGCCCGTGGTGCGCAGTCCCCAGTCGGTCTCGATGACGCGCTCCGGATGCAGCGCAGCGAGATGGGTAAAGTTCGGGCAGTCCATGCGGTGGATCGAAACCCCCTTGCCGCGCGTGACGAAGCCCTGGATTTCATCCGGCGGCGCCGGCTTGCAGCAGCGCGCCAGTTGCGTCAGCAGATTGTCGACGCCGACGATCAGAATGCCCTGATTGCCGGCGACCGGCTTGCTCGGCCGCGTCTGCACTTCGTCCGGCAGCCGGGTTTCGGCCAGCAGGTCGCCGCCGCGCGCGACGAGCTGGAACTGCCGCAGGTTCATTTCGCCGCGCGCCGCCGCGATGAAGAGGTCGTCGCCGCGCGTGAAACCGAGCTTGTGGGCAAGCCCCTCGAGATTGGCGCTGGTCTGGCCGAGGCGCTGCAATTCCTTGCCGACGATGGCCCGCCCTTCGGTCAGCGTTTCCTCGAGCGCGAGGTTCGAGAACCAGGCGCGCACCTTGACCCGCGCGCTCTTGGTGTGGATGTAGCCGAGCGCGGGGTTCAGCCAGTCGCGCGACGGCCCGCCCTGCTTGGCGGTGACGATCTCGACCCGCTGCCCGGTTTCCAGCGGCGTGTTGAGCGTGACCAGTTGCCCGTTGACCTTGGCGCCCCGGCAGCGATGGCCGAGGTCGGTATGCACGCGGTAGGCGAAGTCGACCGCCGTCGCGCCCTGCGGCAGATCGACCACCTTGCCCTGCGGCGTGATGACGTAGAGCGTCTCGTCGAGCGCCGCCTGCTTGTAGTGACTGATCCAGTCCGAGCTGTCGGCGACTTCGTCCTTCCAGGTCAGCAACTGGCGCAGCCAGGCGATCTTCTCGTCGTAGTCGTCCTCGTGGCTCCGCTTGCTGCCTTCCTTGTAGCGCCAGTGCGCGGCGACGCCCAGTTCGGCGTGCTTGTGCATGTCCCAGGTGCGGATCTGGATTTCCAGGCTGCGCCCGTCCGGGCAGCGCACCGCCGTGTGCAGCGAGCGGTAGTAGTTGCCCTTGGGATTGGAGATGTAGTCGTCGAATTCCCTGGAGATCGGCGACCACAGGTTGTGCACGATGCCGAGCGCCGTATAGCAGTCCTTGAGGTCGTCGACGATGATGCGCAGGGCGCGGATGTCGTAGACCTCGGAGAACTCGACATCCTTCTTCCGCATCTTGCTCCAGATGCTGTAGATGTGCTTCGGCCGGCCATAAACCTCGGCGTTGTGGACGCCGACCGCCTCCAGTTCCGCGCGCACGCTGGCGACGGCGTCGCTGATGAACTGCTCGCGCTCGCTGCGCTTCTCGTCGAGCATCCCGGCGATTTTCTTGTAGACGTCCGGGTGCAGGAAACGGAAGGACAAGTCCTCCAGTTCCCACTTCAGTTCCCAGACGCCGAGGCGGTTGGCCAGCGGCGAGTAGAGTTCGAGCGTCTCGCGCGCCACCTGGGCGCGCAGATCGTCCGGATGCGCCGCGTAATAGCGCAGCGTCTGGGTGCGGCTGGCCAGGCGCAGCAGCACGACGCGGATGTCCTCGACCATGGCCAGCAGCATCTTGCGCAGCACTTCGACCTGCGCCTTGACCTCGGCCGGATGGGCATCGCCGGCCTCGAGATTGGCGGCGACGAAGCCCTTGGTGATCGGCCGCAACCGGTGCAGGCGCGAAATGCCATTGACCAGATCGGCCACCGGCTTGCCGAACCGTTCCTCGATCCGCGTGATGCCATGTTCGTCATGGGCCGGCACCGCGAAAAGCACCGCCGCCATGCGCGAATCGGCATCCAGCTTGAGCCCGGCGACGATCACCCCCATGCCCAGCGCGTGCGACCAGATGCGCTCGCCGCTGCCGAGCAGGGCCTCGCCATAGACCTCCAGCGCGTAATCGGCAGCCCCCTTCAGACTGGCGACCTCGTCCGCGCCAAGACCTTCGGCGAGGATGCTGAAGAACTGATCGAAATCGCTCTGGGCGGCGACGGAATGGACGACGGAAACCATGGCCGTAATTATACCTTCCGGGCGATCGCTCCTCACTGAGGCATAATTGACCCCCATGCCCGAGCAAAAAAGACATTTCTACACCAACCCCTATCTGCTGCTGACGCTGACCGCGCTCTTCTGGTCGGGCAACATGGTGCTCGGCCGCGGCATCCGCGCCGACGTGCCGCCGATGGCGCTGGCTTTCTGGCGCTGGGTGATCGCCTTCGCGCTGGTTCTGCCGCTCGCCGCGCCGCATTTCCGCAGCCAGTGGCCGCTGCTCAAGCAGGGCTGGAAGCCGGTGCTGTTCCTCGGCCTGCTCGGCGTCGGCGGCTACAACACCTTCGCCTACATCGCGCTGCAATACACCTCGGCGACCAACGCGGTGCTGCTCAACTCCTTCATTCCGGTCGCCACCATCGCCATTTCCTGGGCCTTTCTCGGCAAGCATCTGCGCCGCCTCGAAGGCCTCGGCGTCGTCATCTCGCTGTGCGGCGCGCTGACCATCGTCGCCCGCGGCGACCCGGCCGTACTCGCCCACCTCAACCTGAACCTCGGCGATGCCTGGATGCTCTTCGCCGTCCTGGTCTGGGCCGTCTATACCGTCGGCCTCGCCTGGCGCCCGGCCGGCGTGCATCCGATGCTGATGCTCGCCGCGATGACCGCCGTCGGCCTCGCCGCCCTGCTCCCGGCCTATTTCTGGGAAATGGGGCAGGGCCGGCACATCAACGTCCACATCGGTTCGCTCGCCGCGCTCGCCTATGTCGGGATTTTCCCCAGCTTCCTCGGCTACATCTTCTACAACCGCGGCGTGGCGGAAATCGGCGCCAGCAAGGCCAGCCTGTTCATCCACCTGATGCCGGTGTTCGGCACGCTGCTCTCGGCGCTGTTCCTCGGCGAAATACCGCTCTGGTATCACTACCTCGGCATCGGCCTGATCTTCACCGGCATCTGGCTGACGATGAAAAAGTGATGGGGCTGCTCGACTGGCTGGGCGACCGGCGCAAATCCGCGGTGCCGGATGCCTTGTGGGCGAAGACGGTGGGCGCGCTGCCCTTTCTCTCGGCGCTCGCGGTCGACGAGCAAAAAGAGCTCAAATTGCTGGTCGAGGGCTTCCTGGCCGAAAAGGAATTCAGCGCCGTCGGCGGCCTTGAACTGAGCGACGAAATCTGCGTCGCGATCGCCGCCCAGGGCTGCCTGCCCATTCTCAAGCTCGGCCTCGCCGCCTACCGCGGCTGGGTCGGCATCGTCGTCTATCCCGACGAATTCGTCGTCTCGCGGCGCATCGAGGACGAGAGCGGCGTCGTTCACGAATTCGACGACGTGCTCTCCGGCGAAGCCTGGGAAGGCGGGCCGCTGATCATCTCGTGGCACGACGCGCAGATGGCCGGCGCCGGCTACAACGTGGTCATCCATGAATTCGCCCACAAGCTCGACATGCTCAACGGCGAAGCCGACGGCATGCCGGCGCTGCACTCGGGGATCACCGCGGAAGCCTGGGACGAAGTCTTCATCCCGGCCTACGAGGATTTCTGCCGGCGCGTCGACAGCGGCGAGGAAACCGCCATCGACCCCTACGCCAGCGACGATCCCGCCGAATTCTTCGCCGTGCTCTCGGAAAACTTCTTCGAGCTTCCCGACCTCGTCAACCGCGAATACCCGGCCCTCTACGCGCTGCTGCGCAGCTACTACCGGCAGGATCCCTCAAGCCGCTTGCAATAGCCCGCCGGCCTTTCAGAGACTACCGCCATGCCCCGATCGACACCGCCCTCTTTCCAAAGCCTCACCGGCCTTTACGAACCCTCGGCTATCCAGCAGTTGCCCGATGGTCGCTTCTTGATCGTCGAAGACGAGGTTGGCCATCCGCTCAGCCTGGCCGACATCGCAGCCGACGGGACGGTGAGCAGTCGCGCGCTTACCCCGCGCTGGTTCGAGGGCAACGACGCGTTCTGGAAGCTGGACGATCTGGAGGGACTCGCGCTTGATGCGGCGGGCCACGTCTATGCGATCACCTCGCATTCGCGCGATGGCGACGGCGACGAGAAGAAAGCGCGCGACAAACTGGTGCGCTTCCGCATCGACGGCAACCATGTCAGCGAGCCAAAGGTGGTCAAGGGACTGAAGGCGGCGCTGGTTGCGACCCATCCGGAACTGGCGGCGGCTGCCGCGATTGGCGATGTCAAGGGTGGCGGCGGGCTCAATGTCGAGGCGCTGGAGATTGCTCCCGATCTCAGCCGCTTGCTGGTCGGGTTTCGCAGTCCGCTGGTCAATGGCCGCGCGATCGTTGCCAGCCTCGTGAATCCTGTCACCATTTTCGAGACGGGCGAGTCGCCACGCATTTCGCCGGTTCTCGACACCTTCGATCTGGGCGGTAACGGGTTGCGTGGCATGTCCTACGTTCCGTCGCTCGCTGGATATGTGTTGATCAGCGGCCCGGTGGCGCGCGAGCGGGTGCAATTTCAGCTCTGGTTCTGGAGCGGTCGGCACGGCGAGGAAGCGCGCCGGATCACCGTGCCCGGCCTGGCAGGCTTCGAACACGCCGAAGGAGTGAGTTCGGCAGTGATCGACGGCCGGCAGCAACTGATTATCGTCAGCGACGATGGCAGTCGTGACGATGACCGCTATGCCCGGTTCCTGTTGCTGGATATCGCTCAACTGCAAATTGCAGCCTGCGGCTCGGAGGCCCGAAAGTGAATCCTGAAGAAACGGGTACTGTCGAGGCAAACCCATTTCTTACCCGACAAAACCGGGGTCTGTGCGCTGGAGAACATACGGCACTTGCGGGAACCGCCCTTTGGCTGTATCCCGCCCTGGGCCGCAAGTGGATCCCAAGCTCAGCGCGCGCCCTTGCCGGTAATCACAACGCCGACTGTTTCAAAAAGAACGACCAGGTCGAGGAAAAGGGAATTATTTTTGACATAGTAGAGATCGTATTGCAGCTTTTCCGCTGAATCCTCGATGGTGGCGCCATAGTGATAACAAACCTGGGCCCAGCCGGTGATTCCCGGCTTGACGCTGTGCCGGACTGCGTAAAACGGGATTTCCCGGGTCAGTTGATCGACGAAGAACGGCCGTTCGGGGCGCGGGCCGACCAGACTCATGTCGCCCATCAGGACGCAAAATAGTTGCGGCAGTTCGTCGATGCGCAGCTTGCGGATGATGCGCCCGACCCTAGTCACCCGATCATCCGTCGAAGTGGCCCAGACCGGCACACCATCCTTCTCGGCATCGCAGCGCATGCTGCGGAATTTGATCACGTTGAACAGTCGACCGCTGGAACCGACCCGCTCCTGCCGGTAAAACACGGGACCGTTGCTTTCCAGTACGATCAACAAGGTGGTGACCAGCATGACCGGCAGCGCAACGATCATCAGAACCAACGAAAATACGATGTCTGAAAGGCGCTTGACAATCGCGCGGACGGGACCTTGCTTGAATCCTTCGCCAAAGATCAGCCATCCGGCGTAAAGCGAGTCGAGGCGAATCTGGCCGAGGGTTTTTTCGAAATAGCTGGCCAGATCGAGCACCTTTATACCGCGCAATTTGCAGTCCAGCAGTTCGCGCAGCGGCATTGATCCGCCACGGCGGTCGGACAAGGCGACGACGATTTCGTGGACATTCATCGCCCGCGCGGTTTCGATCAACGTTCTGTTGCCTGAAAATATCTGGTTCCCCGGCAGGATCGAGTCGATTTCATTGGGAGCTGCAAAAAATCCGACGATTTCGGTCGCCGAGTCCGAATTGTTCAGTGCGCTCTTGACCCCAAGCGCCTTGACTCCGGTGCCGAACACCAGAATCCTGCGTTTGGCGAGTTCCGGGCTTACAGAATTCGCAGGACTTATTCGGGATACGAGAAGCCCGAATACGGCCGACATCGCCGAAAACTGGGCCAGTTCCTGGCTGACCGGGGCCAACGGCAAGAGCACATAGAGGGCGTAGGCAATTGGGAACGAAAGATAGAAAAAAAACAAAGTCTGGGTCTGCCCGTCGATAATGGCGTGCGTCCGAATGCGCCAACCGAAGCCCGGCAGGGAACTTACCAACAGGGCGCTGGCGACTAGAATGAGGCCGAATACAAGGATTTGCTTGTGATCGATCGGCAGGCCATGGCGACTCCACATCAGGGCGATGGCGACGCCGACGATCACGAAAGCCGCGTCGAGCAGCACTCGTGCCAAATGGCGCCAGTGGAACCAGTGATTGAAGAGCCGGATCATGATTCGACACTTCGACCGAACTCGACGAGCCAGCCCCTCCTGTCCAGTGGCGGCAAATTCACGGATACGGACCATAACTTGTTCATGCCAACCCCCTTGCGCCATGTTTGACCGCCCCCCTTCCGGGGTTTCACGGATCGATCGCACTGACAGTAAATAATGGAACAGGAGATATTGTCTTGGTGGGTCCGGAAATTTTCTGTGCGCTGGCACACATGTTTATCATGGGGCCTGCATGCACCGGCTGAAATCCGTCCGTAGCAGGGTTTTCTGCGTACCAGGTGGATTTCTGGCGTCAGGTTGACGAACCAGTTCCCCTGGCCGCCCGCAGTTCCGCTTCAAGTTTCTTCGCTACGCTGATATCGATAAACGTGATCACCACACCATCGATCACATTATCCTGGGTCCGGTAAGGCAGAATCTTCACGACGTGCCAATTACCACCCGGACCGGCGATCTGCTTTTCCGAGAAGATCAGCGTGTCGAGTACCGCCTTTATGTCTTTCTGCAAATCGGGGTAGTCAAGCTCCGTGACGATGTCTGCCAGCGGGCGGCCGACATCGCCGGGAATCAGTTTGAAGATCCGCGTTGCCTGGTCGGTATAACGCCGGACGCGCAGGCCGTTGTCGAGGAAAATGGTCGCGATGTCGGTGCTGTTCAACAAATTCTTCATGTCGTTGTTGGTCAACGACAACTCATCGACCTTTGATTGAAGCTCGGCATTGACGGTCTGCAACTCTTCGTTGAGCGACTGCATTTCTTCCTTGGAAGTCGTGAGTTCTTCGTTGGTCAACTGCAGTTCCTCGTTGGTCGATTGCAGCTCTTCATTCGCCGACTTGAGCTCTTCGTGCGACCGCTGCATATCTTCGCGGATGGTCTGAATCTCGGCTGCAGCTTGCTGCAACGCAGCTTCCAGTTCGAGTATCCGCCCGTTGTCGGCCAGCTTGCCAGGCCGCCGCTTGGGCTTGGCAACCGGCGCCGTTACCTCAGCGAAGACAATCATCGCCATGCCCTTGAGCGGCGCCGGCTCGCGAACCGGATAGACCGTCAGGTCGATGCGGCGAACCCCGCTGTTTGACCCCACTTGCAAGTCCTTGACTGCCACCGCCTCCATCGCCCGGAGCGCCTTGGGCAGCGCGATGGCCAGTTCCTCGCGCAAGCCTTCGCGGGCCATCGCGTGGATGTTCCAGTTTGCCTTGCCAGCGGCTGGCTCAAGGTATTCTCCCGTGCGTCCGTTGATGAAGAGCACATCGCCGTTGGCATTGACCAGCACGGCCGCGGGGGAAAATTTCTGCAGGAGCAACTGATCGGCCAAAGCCTGAAGATTCGGAACATGCATTTCGTGTATTAATGCCGGATTGAGGTTGACCGGGGCGTTAAAACGGGGCGTTGGAAAATCCACATCAAGCGGACTGGATACTACCTGCTCGCTGCGATAGATGCGTGCCTTGCTATCCAGTGACGAGAAAAGATCGTGAAAACCACCGATGCTCTCGGCACTGCCCAGAAAGAGCGCCCCGCCGGGATTCAGGCTGTAATGAAACAGGCGCAATAACTTCTTCTGCAGATCCGGCCCGAGGTAAATCAGCAGGTTCCGGCAAGTAACGATGTCCAGTTTGGTGAACGGCGGATCCATCACGACGTTCTGCGTCGCGAAGACGACCATCTGGCGGATTTCCTCGGCAACCCGGAAACCGCTTCCGGCTTCGCGAAAGAAGCGGGTCAGCCGCTCGGGCGAAAGGTCGGCGGCGATATTGGCCGGAAAATATCCCTTGCGTGCCTTGGCGATCGCATCGGGGTCAAGGTCGGTGGCGAAAATCTGGACGACAACCCGTTCGAGCGGCTTGAGTCTTTCTACCAGCTCCTTGAAGGTGATTGCCAGCGAATAAGCCTCCTCACCGGTCGAGCAACCGGCAACCCAGGCGCGCAGCATGCCGCCCTCCTGTTTGGCCGCGATCATGGCGGGCAGCACCGATTCCTGCAGGTAGGCCCAGGCAGCCGGATCCCTGAAAAAATGGGTAACCCCGATCAAAAGCTCCTTGAACAGGAGATCGATTTCCTGGGGATTTTCCTGCAGGAAATGCACATAATCCGAAATTTGCCGGAGCTGGTGAATGCCCATGCGGCGCTCGATCCGTCGATAAATCGTGCTTTTCTTGTATAGGGAAAAGTCATGCCGGGTGTGCGAGCGGAGCAGGATGCAGACCTTTTCAAAGGCCGATGAATTTTCATTCGTGACCGACTCAGGCAGGTTTTCACCTGTAGACGGCAACTGGCCGAGAATATTCACGATGCGCGTGGTCAATTCGCCGGCGCCAGCCACGACATCGGCGTATCCGGCTTCTATCGCACTACGCGGCATGCCATCGAACTTTGCCTCAGCGGGGTCCTGGACCAGCGCCAGCCCGCCCTGCTCCTTGATGGCGCGCAGCCCCAGGGTGCCATCCGAACCCATGCCGGAGAGAATCACGCCGATGGCGTGCTCCCGCCGGTCTTCAGCCAGCGAGCGGAAAAAGGAATCGATGGGCAGGCGCAAGCCATGCGGCGCGAGCCGATCAAGCAGATAAAGCGTGTCGTGGAGGATCACCAGATCCTTGTTGGGCGGAATCACATACACGCAATCCGGCCGGGTCTTCATCCGGTTGCCTGCCTGTTGCACCAGCATCGGCGTCGCCCGTTGCAGCAGTTCGGGCAGCAGCCCATGGCGATCCGGATCAAGGTGCTGAACCACGACGAAGGCCATCCCACTGTTCTTCGGCACACCGGCGAAAAACTGCTCCAACGCTTCCAGTCCGCCGGCCGAAGTACCCACGCCAACAATCGAAAACGGGCCGCCACCCCGCGCAACCTTGGATTCAGGCTGGCTTACGGAAACCCGGTCGTTCCGGTTGGCGGGCATCCCGACTTGCTCCTATGAACTGATTGTGGGCGGTAACTGCAAGGAAGCCTTGAAGTATAGGCCGCCGGATGAGCTGCGCAGGCTCCAAAATGGTCGATCCACCGGAGTGCAGGCAAAAATGGCCAAAAATTCCGGTTGACCGCGCCCGGACATTACCAGGCAAAAGAAATTGTCTGGGGAGCGCCGGCACGGACATTCACATCCTTCTGCATCTCGCGCCCCTCATAGGTGGCACGTACCCGGTAAGCGCCGGGGGCCAGCCGGGTCAACACAATTGGTCCGGCCGCAGGCACATCCAGCACCTGCTTGCCTTGGCCATTGAAAATCGCAACCACGACCTTGGCCACAAAAGCGCCCGACTTCTCGGACAGGATCAGCTTGAGGTTGAAGTCCTGACCGGCCTGGCTGATCTGCCGAAACTCCTGGTCGCCAATACCGCCTGATATATAGGCGGTACCGTTTGCATCGGTTTGGGTTGGCAACCTGGCCAACTCTTGCGCCGACAGCGGGCCGCAAACCAGCCCGAGAGAAATGACAAACGCCTTGAGCGTGCTTCGCATGGCATGCACTCCTTTAATGTTTTTTATCTTTCTGACGGGAAAGATCGGATTGAGGTCGCAAACCCGCCAGAAAAAGCCGCATTGCTGTGGCTTATTCAACAAGAATCAGCCCTTCCGGACTTCCTTGATTGCCTCTTTCAGGTCGCCAACCTGTTCCTGGATCTTGCCTTTGACCTGATTTTTCAGACCCTCGGCCTGTTGCTTCTTGTCACCCGTCAGCTTCCCGACTTCTTCCTGAATCTTCCCGCCCAAGTCCTTTGCGGCGCCTTTGACTTGATCTTTGTTCATGATTGCTTCCTCATTGGTAAGTGCTTCTGAAATCCGGGCCACATAATCTTTGTCCGGCAAATCACACGATCCATTTCTCGTGTTGACGGAAACAGCGTAGCCCGAGGTGGGCGTCGGTTCTGTTCGCTAAGCAACATAGTGGCGACACCCCGCCGGTATCCTGCCCCCCGGGAAGCACAAAGATTTCTGCTTTGTGCGATCCCACACACAAGCGCGCGCCGGCATGAACTATGATGAGATCGAATGGATGGCTTTCCGCAATCAGCATTCGATTGGGCGGTGGCCAGATAAGGAAGGTTCGATGACGCAAGAATTGACGCATGACCCCAAGCTGAACCGCATTCTGGCGGCGCTTCCTGTAACCGCGTACGCCAGACTGGAAAGCGATCTGGCGATCGTCGAGCTGACCGCCGGGCAGATTATTTACGGCGCCGGCGATGATGTTGACTACGTCTATTTCCCGATGACCAGCATTGTCTCGCTGATTTCTTCCACCGAAAACGGCTCATCCTCCGAACTGGCGATGACGGGATATGACGGCTTGGTCGGCATCCCGCTGGTACTCGGCGGGGCAACGACGACGCACAAGGTGGTGGTACAAACTGCGGGTACGGCGGGTCGCCTGCGGGCCGAGGTATTTTCCTGGGAACTCAACCAGGGCGGCGAGTTGCAACGCCTTTGCCTGTGTTACGCGCAGGCCCTGATGACCCAGATGGCACAAAGTGTGGTCTGCAACCGGCACCATTCGCTGGACCAGCAGTTGTGTCGCTGGCTGCTGCAGAGCCTTGACCAGATACCGGGCAATTCACTCAACGTAACCCAGGAGCTGATCGCCAGCATGCTGGGAGTGCGCCGCGAAGGCGTTACCCAGGCCGCCGGAAAATTGCAGGCGGCCGGCCTCATTCAATACCAGCGCGGGCATATCACGGTCACTGATCGCCCGGCCCTTGAGGCACGGGCGTGTGAATGCTACGGCATCGTCAGGTCCGAATACGACCGTTTGTTCAAACGTTCCCCAGCGAGCTTCCCGAAGAATCGCAGCCGCCCGAACCCGCTCACCGTGCGCCAGCGTGCCGAGGCGCGCTTCCAGCAGACAGCGCCGGTGGCCACGAATACGGACTGGGAAGCCGCGCGCCTGCTGCACGAACTTCAGGTGCACCAGATCGAACTGGAAATGCACAACGAGGAACTACGCAACTCCTATGCCGAAGCCGATGAGCTGCGCGAAAAATATGCCGATATCTACGACTTCGCACCGGTGGGCTATTTCACGCTGAATGCGCAGGGCGTCATTGTCCAGCTCAATCTCGCCGGCGCCATACTGCTCGGGATCAAGCGCTCGCAAAACATGCGCCATCGCTTTGCCGCCGCCATCAACCCGGAATACCTGCCCCTCTTCCAGCGCTTTTTCGACGACGTTCTGAGCAACAAATCAAAGAAATCCTGCGAGATGCTCCTCTTGCCAACCAGCCATAATCCCGAGTCCTTCGTCAAAATCCAGGCGGTTCCGGACGAAAGTGGCGAGGAATGCCGCATGGTGGTGATGGACATTACCGCTGAAAAGCTGGCCGAGAGGGCACTGAACCTGCGCGAGCAATATCTCCGCGCCGTGCTCGACAATTTCCCGTTCATGACCTGGCTCAAGGACGAGCAAAGCCGGTATCTCACGGTCAACAAGCCTTTTGCCGAGAATTTCGGCTGGCCTTCGCCTGATTCGCTGCGCGGCAAAACCGACTTTGACATTACCACCCGCGAACTGGCGGAACATCATCACGCTGGCGACCAGGCCGCGCTCAGCAGCGGCGAGACAAAAAACTTTGAAGAGCTGATCGAGAATAATGGCGAAACGCACTGGTTCGAAGTCTACAAGTCACCGATCATCATCGATGGCAAAGGGATCGGGACGGTAGGCTTTGCACGGGACATCTCCGAGCGCCGGCAGATGGAAGAGGAATTGCGCAAGGTGGCTGCCATCGACCCGCTGACCAAACTGGCGACTCGGCGGCATTTCCTTGGCCACCTCGAAGCAGCGCATTCGGTCATGAAACGCCATGCCGGGCAGCAGGTCGCTATATTGATCGTCAGCCTCGACTATTTGAAAGCCATCAACGACATCCTCGGGCTCGCCGCCGACGATGCCGTGCTGCGACTGGTCTCCAATGTCCTGCGCAACGAGTTACGTAAGGAGGAAAGCGCCGGGGTGATTGGCAGCGATAAATTTGCCGTACTCATGCCCAACAGCGACATTGAAGCTGCGCAGGCCTTCGCCGAACGCCTGATGAACAAGGTAGCCGTGACCAAGATCGTCATGGGCGAGCGTCAGGGTGTCGTTACCATCAGCATGGGTATTGCCGCCATGAGCGCTGCCGACAGCACGGCTGAACAGGCGCTCAACCGGGCCGACGAGGCGCTTTGTCGCGCCCGGGCGGCGGGGTCCAACCGGATTGAATTTGCCACGCAACCCGACCAAGCATGATGCCGCGACCGGAACTATTCAGACTCGTGGTTCGCCACGTTCAGGTTGCCTTCCCATTGGCAGTTGAAGGCATAGCAACGATAGCGCCGTACCCGACCAAACAGGCTCAGAAGACGGTCGACGAAGCGCCGCTGAACCCGGTTCAGGCTATGGGCGCCACAAGCCGGGCAGGCGGGGGATGAGGAACTGTCAATGTAGCGCGTCGCCCAATGATTTGCGGCGGGAGTCAAGCGGATTCTCCAAAAGGAACCTCCGCCGGAAACACGGCAGGCGTCATATTCGGCCCAGCAACAGCAAGATAAGCAGAATCACCACGACCAGCCCCAAGCCACCGCTTGGCCCATAACCCCACCCTCTGCTATGCGGCCACGCCGGTATCACACCGAGCAGTGCGAGCACAAGGATGATCAGAAGAATTGTTCCGATTGACATTTTCGTCACCTTCTCAAGAACCGATACTGCCGGCACCGTGAGCTGCAGCCTGGAAGCAGGATCGTCAGGATCATTATCTTCTCAACGCCTTGCCGGCTCTGTGCGCTACCGAACATTCCGCGCAAAGGCGTTCAAGGGAGCATCCTCATGCAACTCCGCAAGCACATCCCTCGACTCGACCTAACCGGCATCATTACCGAGAAAGCGCTGCGTCCGGGCAACCTGTCCGACCGACCTCAGCACGCTGCCACCCAGTTTGTAAATATGCTCAGTAGCGGCGCGGGTCGTTCGGACGACTATCCTGGCGATCTTGAACTCCATCACCATCGCGGTCATGGTCATGGGCGCGCCCGTTGTCGTGATCTCCGCGGTTGGGTGGACCGTTGCGGTCATGATCCGAGCGATACACGCGGTCATCCCGGTACGGAACGTCATAAACAACGCAACCGGACAAGAGCGCACTGATGGCGATCAGCAAAATAGTAAGGTATTTCATGTTTTCTCCTGGGGGCATCTCTCGAAGATCAAGTTACGCATTGCCAGGTATGGCGTCTGTACGGTGTCGCACCCGAATCGCGAATAGGAAGCTAAAGTCCTCACGCAATATGGTCCGTCATCCCGCTCTTGACCGGCTCGGTTCCACCGAGCAATTCACCCACCGCCTTGAGGTCGTTGACCCGGTCGCACACCGCCTTCAGGATCATCAGGATCGGCGTGCCCAGTAGCAGCCCCCAAACTCCCCAGAGCCATCCCCACGCCAGCACTCCGAGGAAGACCACGACCGCGCTCAGTCGGCTGGTACGGCTCGTGAGGTAGGGCGTGAGGATGTTGCCGCTCACAATATGCAGCCCAATGCAGACGCCGGCCACCAGCAATGCCTTCTCGATGCTCCCGAACTGGGTGAAGGCAACGAATGCTGAGGCGACGCCGAGGACAATCGAGCCAAGGTAGGGAATCAGGTTCAACACCGCCGCGACGATGGCCCAGACGGCAATATGCTTCATGCCGATGGCCCAGAAGGCGGCACCCGTCGCGAGGCCGACGAGGACACTCGTCAATAGCTGAACTGCGAGATAGCGCTGGATCTGTTCTGTGATTTCGTTCATCGCCTGCACCGTGACCCGCTTCTTGGCGAAGGTCGGCCCGGCGATTCGGGCAACCTTGCGCCGGAAAGCGTCACCTGAAGCGAGCAGGAAGAATGTAATGAAGCAGACGACCGTCGCCTGGCCAATCATTTGCGCCGCACGCAGGGCGCCAACGACAAAATAATCCTTGATGTTGAACACGGCTTTCTCGATCTGCACGCGAGCGACCCCACGCGGCGCAGACGGCGGACCAGACGGGCCGTCTGCTGCGGCCTGCTCAAGCTGCACCGCCGCCTTCTGGACCCGCTCGATATTGCCGTCTGGGCCGCCGTGCAGGCTGCGCACGGATTCCCGCAGATTGCGCGCCGCCAGCGGCAAGGATTCAAGCAAGCTGTCGGCATCGTCGCGCAGCGAATAGACGCTCCACGCCGTACCCGACACGAGCACGATCATCAGCAGCCCCGCGCCGAGCGGTCGTGGCAGATGCCATTTGTGCAAGGTGTTGACCACTGGCGTCAGCGCGTAACTTAACATCAGGCCAATCATGATCGGAATGAAGACCTCGCTCGCCCAGCGCAGGGCGAACAAGCTCAGCAAAACGGCGATGACGACCAGCGACGTGCTGCGTACATCGACCGGCACCTGCAGCAGTGTGGCTTCGGGTTCTCGCTCGGCACCCAAGGGGGCACCGGCCTCGTTGATTGCATCCCCCGGGGATGGCGTCAGCGATCGTTTCACCTATTCACCCCTGGAGGCTTAAAGCGATACCTGGACCTGGCGGCGCACGTTCGAACATCAGCAACGATCAGTGATCCTGGCCGCGCCCTTGATTCCTGTTATCTCCGCCTCTGTCCTGTTGGCCTGGTGCCTGATCGCGGCCCTTGTCGCGGGGTTCATTCTGCGGACGCTGCATCTCGTGCTGTTGCGCGGGTTGCGACTGCTGCTGCCGCTGCTGATTCGGCGGTGGCTGGCGGTCCTGCGGCTCGGCTCGTTGCTGGACCGGCGCCTGCTGTTGAGGCTGATGCTGCTGCCGCTGCTGATTCGGTGGCGGCTGCCGATCCTGGGGCTCGGCTCGCTGTTCCGGTAGCGAACGCTGGCGACTCTGGTTGACCTGCGGCTGTTGAAAATGCTGCCGCGTTACAGCTTCATGCGGCTGATATCGGTAGTTCTCGGATCGAATCGCATGTTGCTGCTCTACTGCGCCAGGATAGCGATCCCCGGAATAGCGTTTCTGGTAAGTCGGCAACGGTGCAGCGCGTGGCATGGAATGGCGGTCCCAGTGGTCCCACCCAGCCCGGCGGTCTTGCCACTCACGACCCCAGTGATCGCCCCAACGCGGCGGCGCATCGGCACGCCAGCCATGAAAATACGCCGGCGGCTGGCGGTAGTAACGAACCGGCACGCGGAGCACGAACAGCGGCACATACTCGGGCCCGATCGACTGCCACGGCCCGTTATACCAACTGCTCGAATACCAGTTGTCGTCCCGGTATACCCAGTACAGTCCATCGTAAAAGAAATAATTCGAATTCGCCCGCGGGTCATAGTAGACCGGAGAGCCCGGTACCGCGACAAGCCTTGGATAGACCGGTACGTTGATACCGATGCTGACACTCGGCAAACCGATGCCAATGCTGAGTTCGGCATAGGCCGAACTCAGACCGCCTGCCAAGGCAGCAATAAGGAAAGCGTTGCGCAGTGAAGCTTTATAAAATTCAGTCATTGTGATTCCTCCTGTTTCGTACTCAGGCTAAGTGTTGGCCGGGTCGCTCGTCTGTGCGCCATCGAACATAGCCCGGCCCCCGGCGTTGTCCGCCCGGTCCGAAGCGCTGCGTACGCCAGCGCACAGACCGTCATGGCCCTACCGGCCATTCTTGACTCGCGTCTGCAAGGCAAGCCATACCGGATCGCCGAAGCCGCCAACGATTTTTCAAGGAGTTCAACATGACCACCTCAATCCTGCGCCGCGCCGCGGCCCTGACCGCCTTCGTCCTTTTTGCCGCTCTCACTGCCTGTTCCTCTACATCGAAGACTGAGGGGACCGGCGAATATGTCGATGACACCGTAATCACCACCAAGGTCAAGTCTGCCGTGCTCAACGAACCTGGACTCAAGTCAGCAGAGATCAACGTCGAAACCTTCAAGGGCAAGGTCCAGTTGAGTGGCTTCGTCAGTACGCAAGCCCAGATCGACAAGGCCGTTGAAGTCGCTCGTAACGTCAAGGGCGTGACCTCGGTTACAAACAGCATGCGCCTGAAGTGATGAACCTTGTCTGTCGGCGAAGAGCATCAATGTGCGCTGGCAGACAGATGCTTGTAGCCAACGGAAATAGATTCAGCCCGTTGGCTCATGAAACAACCTCAAGGAAATACAAATGAATAAATTCAATCTCACCGCCCTCTCCGCAGCACTCTGTCTGGCAATGAGTGCCAGCGCTTTCGGCGCCAATATGTCGAAGGAAGAGTACAAGGCAGCAAAGACGGAACTGTCCGCCAAGTACAAGTCGGACAAGGCTGCATGCAAATCGCTGAGCGGTAATGCCGCCGATATCTGCGTCGAAGAGGCCAAGGGTCACGAAAAGGTGGCCAAGGCTGAGCTCGAGGCAAATTACAGCCCTTCCGAAAAGCACCAGTACGACGTACGCATGGCCAGGGCCGATGCCACGTATGCGGTCGCCAAGGAACGGTGCGACGACCTTGCCGGAAACGCCAAGGATGTGTGCCGCGAGGAAGCAAAGAGCGCCTTCACCACAGCCAAGGCAGATGCGAAAGTTGCTGAAAAAACCGCCGATGCCAATGCAACTGCACGTGAAAAGACCACTGACGCCCGCAAGGATGCGGCAACCGAGAAACGCGACGCCGAATACGCCGTGGCAAAGGAAAAGTGCGACACCTTTGCCGGCGACGCCAAGGCTTCCTGCCTCAAGGATGCCAAGGCTCGCTACGCTCAGCCCTGAACATAGGGCGCGGAACACGCAAATCTTGCTACCCTGAAGATGCGTGTCCAATGAATTCGGGATGCGGGCCTTGATTGGTCTCGCATCCCTCACCGAACAGGAGAATGGATCATGGCATTCGAAACAAGGATTGGCGGAACAGGCGATTTGGGCGAAGCAGCTGCACGCACGATCGACCAGGCCAGCAGCAATATAAACAAGGCGATCGACAAGGCATCGGACGCCACCCGTCCCGCCGTCGAGCACATGGCCGCAGGTGCACATCACGCAGTAGACAGGTTTGCCGGTTCAGCAAGCCGGGCTGTTAAAACACTCGATACCCAAGGCCAGCGCTTGAAGGACGCGCAGTTGCGCTTCGCCGATAGTTTTTATTCCCACGTCAGGGAACGGCCGATCACCTCGCTGGGGATCGCGGTTGCCGGCGGGGTTCTGTTGGGCTGGCTGCTCAGACCGCGTCAGGCCACACACGTAGTTCATTGAAGAAGAACGGAGAATCTCATGCTTTATACAATAGCCGTAGTACTGCTGATCCTGTGGTTGCTCGGGCTGGTTACATCGACCACCATGGGCGGTTTTATTCATATCCTGCTGGTGATTGCCATTGTGGTCGTCCTGCTCAGAGTAATCAGCGGGCGCAAAGTCTTGTAGTGCTGAATCAGCGGGTTCCCCGCTAAAATCGCTGCAATGAAAGCCACACGCCGCCATACCGAACGTCACCGTACCGACCGTATCGGCTGGTTACGCGCTGCCGTCCTCGGCGCTAATGATGGCATCGTGTTGACCGCCAGTCTGGTGGTCGGCGTCGCTGCCGCCAATTCAAGCCAAGGGAGCGTTCTGGTGGCTGGCGTTGCCGGGCTGGTCGCCGGCGCGATGTCAATGGCGGCGGGCGAGTACGTCTCGGTCCATTCGCAGGCCGATACCGAGAATGCCGACCTGGCGCGCGAACGGAGCGAACTCGCGACCGATCCCGCCGCGGAACATCGGGAGATGACCGCCATTTACGTCACCCGCGGCCTTGAGCCAAGCCTGGCAAAAGAGGTCGCCGAACAACTGATGGCGCATGACGCCTTGGGCGCCCATGCGCGTGATGAACTCGGCATCTCTGAAACCCTGAGTGCGCGGCCGGTTCAGGCCGCGCTGGCTTCGGCCGCTAGTTTTGCGGTCGGGGCGGCGCTGCCGCTCGCCGTAACCGTGCTGGCGCCCGAGCAAACCCTGATTCCGTGGGTCTCCGCAACCTCGCTCGTCTTCCTCGCGCTATTGGGCGCGACTGCGGGCCGAGCAGGCGGCGCCGACATGGCAAAAGGTGCGCTGCGGGTTACCTTCTGGGGCGCGCTCGCGATGGCGATCACCGCGGGTGTCGGTGCGCTGTTCGGCGCCGTCGTTTAAGGTACGGCAAACCCCCAGCCGCCGCAGAAGCTTTCCGGGTGGTCTACCCGCCGGGCGGCGGCCCGGCGACTATTTCTTCACCCAACCGCCGGCCGGATTCTGGATGTAATTACCCGGCAAGGTCCGCGCGGCTGCTTCGCGGGCAAAGACCTTGGCGGCTTCCGCCTCGGTGATGCCATTCTTCGCGGCAATTTGCGTGAACTCGGCTTTTCGCTGGCCATTCACCTCGGTTACCAGCGCCTTCATGTCGGCAGGAGCGTCGTTCCTGACCAGTCCGAGGTAGCCATTGCTCTGCTCGCCGACCCAGCCTTGCTCCTTTGCCGTCTTGAGGTCGGCGGCAAAGGCGCCGTGCATCATCAGCACCAGGCTGAGCAAACATGCTTTTATCAATGTCTTCATTGCATCTCCTTGGTCAAGACGGGCGCCGTTCAAAACAGGCCCTTGTTCGAGTCGAACAATTGCTGAACTTCCTTTTCAACCTTGACCAGAATTTCATGCTTGATATTCACGGTCATGTTGATTTCGATGGGTTTGTCCGGCGCCTCCAGGCGCACGGTCGGCGAACAGGCGCCTACGAGCAGCGCCAGTGCGGCAAGAGAAAGCAGAGGTGAGGGCCTGAACATGGGGATGCTCCACAAGGGTGTAGCGGGCAGCTTAACAAAGTTATTCCAGTTTGCCCGATTGCAATTGTTCCAAAATGTGACGGTTGAAGTCACCCGAGAAAAGCGCCGCGCGGAACAGACCCGGCAGCGCTCCGTTGATGTTGAGCCCAAAGCGTATCGGATACCCGCTGTAGAAATCGGGGTTGCTGCCATCCAGCTTTACCTGCGTCCGGTAAGTTCCGTCGGACCCATACCAAAGGTGCATGCCAAGCTGCTCGAAGCGGAAGTTGCGCAAGGCCAGCAAGCCGGGGTTGTCCGGAATCGTCGTTACCGGCGCGTACTTGATGGTACCGCCGCCGACGCTGTTCAACTGGCCGTCATGGATTTCCACGCTGCCGTTGCGATAGGTGAGCGGCACAACGCCGTCCACCTGGCCGCTTCCCGACAAGCCGTGAACCTTGAACAGTGCGAGCAGTTGGCCGAGATCGATGTGGCGAATTGCCAGAGGCATGGCTTGCTCGGCTGGCGGCCACGGCAGGCTGCGCGGCGCGCCGTGCAAAGTGCCACCGAGCAAACTGACATCCAGGGCATGCACGGTCAGCATCTTTGTCGCCAGCGCCAGGTCGACGTTCAGGTCGGCCAGTGCGGTACCGGTTGCCAGTACACCGCGTGGCGCGGAAAGCTGGATGCGGCCCTGCAGCGGATGCAACCCGTCGAGCTGGAGCCGGGCTTGCGCGGCTTCGACCCGTGCCCGTTCCCAGCCCAGCGTGGCATCGCGCGCCTGTAGCGTTCCTTTGGCGTCGATCCGTGGCTTCGGCCGGGTGCACCAGTCCAGCCTGAAGCGCGCATCCACCTCGCCCGCCTGAAGCGCAAGCGGGAGCATGGCGGGCGGCCGTGGTTGCAACAACTTGCCCAGCGTCGGCAGGGCTTGCTGCCCGGTGAGCGTTGCCTCGCCGCACCCCCGGGCTAGCACATGCGACCCGGCAAAGCGGAGGACTTCCGTTCCCTGCAAATGCACCGTGCCGTCGCTGCGCAATGCGCTTGCATCAAGGCGCAGGCGAGCGCGGACGGCAGGCGAAGGCCAGCTAGCGAATCGTAGCGCATCGACGGCAAGCAACAATTCACCCTGGGCGCCGGCCGGGCGCAGTTGCAGCAGTTGCAGGCGGCTGGCGCCGAGGGTCAGAACCTGGCCGGTACCCTGCCGTAACGTCAGTTGCGGGCTGCTGGCCTCGCCGCGCAGCACCAGGCTGGTCCAGAAATCGCCGTCAGCCTTTGCCGTCGCGTCAGCTTTTACTTTCCATGTCGCACGGCTCATGCTCAGTGGCACATCCCGCGACCATGCCACACGCTCAACGCCGAACTGCAATGCCAGCTCGCTGCTTAGCCCGGCCGCCCGCGACCAGTGCAGCGCCATGTCACCCGCCGCCTGCAGGTCGCGGATCTGGAGGACATCCCGTTGCCACTGCTTCAACTGCCCCTTGATCCGCACCTGCGCATCGGCCGCCTTCCAGTCGGCTGACGCCGCGCCCCCGTCGAGCCTGACGCGGTGCACGGCGCCATCCCAACGTCCCCATCGGGGCGAATCGAACGTGAACGGAAACTCGCCTTCGCTGACCCCTGCCCCATTGTCCATGCGAAGGACAAAGGCCTTGTCAAGCCAACTGTTCGCCTGCAGGGATTGATCGCCGTCGATCGTCACCTGCCCGCGCAGCCCCGGCTGCAATTCGAGCCGCGCCACTGACGGCTGCCAGGCGAAATCCAATTTGCCGGAAAGCGCAATTGCCTGTGGCTTTGCCGGCGCCGCAAACTGCATGCCGGCGTCCGTAAATTCCGCTTCGCCGCTGAGCGCACGCAGGCTGCCGGCCGTTTCGCCCAGGAGCGCTTCGGCTTTCAGCCTTAGTGCCCCTTGCGCAGCGCCCGGCGGCACGGCGATGCCCAGGGTGCGCCCCAGATCCACCAGTACCGAGAGCGGCACCGTGGCGATCAGCCTGGCCGGTTGTTGCGCCGGCTGGCGGCCGACGTGCAGTCGCGCTTCCGCCCCCGGGCCAGTGGCCGGCAACCACTCAAGATGGAACTCGGAAATATCGCCAGAAATCGCCGTCGACCGCAACAGGTGGCCATCCGGCCGGAATTCCGCCTGTAACTGCCCTTCCGTTTGCCGCAGATGGAAGTTGCCATGGACGTCCAGTGCTGCACGCTGTGGCAAGTGCAGGGTCACCCGCAGGTCGCCGACCCGGGCTTCGCTCAAGGGCAAATGGGGCCAGGCAAGTTGTGGCCAGGGCGTAGCCTGCTGCGTCTGCCCGGGCAGGATTTCCAGCTCGCCGCTGGCAATGTCCAGACGCTCGATATGGCGGCGTATCAGGGAGTAGTCGAGCGCAATATCGTGCACGGCAATCCGGAAACGGTGGCCGCCGGCGCTTTGATAGATGGCACGGGCTTCGCTCAGGCGCGCGTGCCCGGCGCCAACCTTGTCGATTTCGACCTGCAACCCTTCGAGGCCCGGGATGGCCAACCAGCGTTCCGCCGCCATGCCGAGAAGTCGCGGCAGGGCCAGCCAGAGCAGGAGCAGCGCGAGCAGCACGACCAGCAGCCAGCGCCCAGCACTTCCTAAGCGAATTGGAGACATGTGTCGAGGATACCGGCCGCCGGATCGTTTTGGGAATCGAATCAAGGTGTCGCCAGCTTGATCGGGCCGCAAACTTTGCGGACTCGGCGTTGCCGACCGGCGCTGCCGTGTTTCCCGGGGCGCGTCCCTCAGTAGCGGCGGGCGACGCCGTTTTCGATCCGCACGCGATCACCCACCCGAATATCGTCGCTCGTGTTTTGCATCAAGGTTTGATTGGAGCCATTCTCCATGCGGACGGTCACCCGGTAGGCATCTGTCTGCTGCTGATTCTGGTTCCGGTTTTCCAGTTCGTGGCCAACATAGGCGCCGCCAGCCGCGCCGATCACGGTCGCTGCCGTATTGCCTTTTCCGGAGCCAACCTGGTTGCCGACAATGCCGCCGACCACTGCGCCGGCAATGGTTCCAAGACCGATCGTGCTGCCGGCCCTATCCTGCCTGACCAGTTCGATGGACTGCACGGTGCCGTACATCGAATAATTGTCGCGTGAATCGTTCGACTGCCGGTAAGCCGGCGCCTGATCATAACCATAACCTGGCTGGTTCATGGTTTCGCACCCGACGAGGGCGAACGCAACCGAGACAGCGATTGCCGCCCCTGATTTACTGATTGCAATCATGATTTTCTCTCCCGAAGGCAGACTGTGCAGCAAGCAAGCCAAACACCGCCTGCCGGTCCCCTTGTGATTATTTCTTGGCGTCCTGTGCTGCATCCTGAATCTTGTCGCCAGCCTTTTCGATCTGCTGCCCGGCTTTTTCGACCGTCTTGTTGACATCCTTGCCGGCACGCTCCATCGGACCTTCCTTTTTCTCGCAACCGGACAAGCCGAGAACCAGAACACTCATCGCCAATGCTGCGATCACTTTTTGGCTAAAATTCGTCATTTCCATCTCCTTGAAATCCGACCGCCGATCAATTCGGCGATCATCGTTTTTCTACCCGTCCTGAACCAGGACGAGTCCCCGCATAAAGTCTCTCAGTTATTTATCGGGCTTGCCAACCTGATTGCCGATCACGCCGCCAACAACGGCCCCACCGATCGTTCCGGCAGCGCCACCGCCGGTAAGCACAGCACCGGCAGCACCACCGACAGCGGCACCGATCGCCGTATCCTTTTCGCGCGTTGACATGTTGTCGCAAGCACCCAGGCCGAGGAGCGCCAACACGCAGAGCGTGGCGACTGAATATCTTTGAACTGTTTTCATCGAGAAACCTCTTTGCAAACCATCATTTTTCGGAAGTACCGTGTCTTTACGAGCTTGTGTGAACTAGGATGTACAAAGATCAAAGCGAGGTCTGTACGGTAGCCAACATAGCGATGTGAGCCATGGTATCGACCGTAGCTTTGCTCGATGAATAACGGGAGAAATTCACAAATGCCAATATCCGACACTGCTTCCACAGAGGCCAACCCGGCAACCATTGATCACTTGCGTTTCCACCGGCCGCACGCGCATCTGGCCTCGCCGTTCGGCAACGACTGGTTCGCGCTCAAAGCCGAAGCATTTGCCCGGTTTTTTGGAACACCAGTATTTCTGGTGACGCAGACGATCATCGTTGCCATCTGGATCGGGGTTAACGTACTCGCTGTCACCAGTTTCGACGTTTACCCATTCATTCTGCTGAATCTGGCCTTCAGCCTTCAGGCGGCCTATGCAGCGCCCCTCATTCTGCTCGCCCAGACTCGACAGGCCGAGCGGGACAAGGTCCACGCCGAGGCTGACGCCCTGCACCGGGAGGCACTGGCCGCCGCCAACGAGCAGCGCCTGGCAATTGCCGCGGAAAATGCCGCGCAAATGCTGACATTGCTGCAACAGAACACCCAACTGACCGAACTCACCAAGCAACTCACCGAGCGTATCGAGATGCTGACGATTGAAATGCACGACAAGTTCCTTCAAACAAACGGTAACCGGTAGATAGCGAAGCAGGCTCCACTCACCGGCTGGCACCGCAAAGCCTGGCCCGCTCTGTGCGCTGACGCACATTACGTCAACTGGATTTGGCGTAGCGTGCAGTCTATGAAGACACTTGACCGCCACCTGTGGCAGCGTTTCCTGAGCATCGCGACGCCCTACTGGCGTCTGGAAGAAAAATGGAAAGCGCAGGGTCTGCTTGCCCTGTTGGTGGTCCTGCTCTTGGCACAGACGCAGTTCGCGGTGCTGCTCAATGAAAAAACCGGTGAATTCACCTCGGCCCTGGCCGCCCACGATGATGAGCGCTTCTGGACGGCCATCAAATTATCTTTAGCCCTGCTCGTCGCGGC
This sequence comes from uncultured beta proteobacterium, assembly GCA_963727115.1. Taxonomy (GTDB): domain Bacteria; phylum Pseudomonadota; class Gammaproteobacteria; order Burkholderiales; family Rhodocyclaceae; genus Azonexus. The sequence continues at coordinate 46,929 of CAVSFS010000011.1, forward strand.
CGTGCCGATCTACGCCTTCTACTTTTACGTTCGCGACAAGCTCGGCATCCACTGGCGAAGGTGGCTGACCAACCGGTTTTTGAACAGCTATTTCGGCAAACGGCATTTCTACGAACTGAATTCCAACACCACAATCGACAACCCCGATCAGCGAATCGCCGAGGACATCAATACCTTTACCCAGCGCTCGCTCTTTTTTCTGCTCATCATCATCGGGTCGATCCTGCAACTGGTTGCTTTCAGTAACGTGCTCTGGTCGATCTCCAGGGGGCTGGTCTATTTTCTTGCGATCTATGCCGTCGCCGGGACGCTGATCACGGTATTCATCTTCGGCAAACCGCTGATCGGCCTCAACTTCCACCAGCTCAGGCGCGAGGCGGATTTTCGTTTCAGCCTGGTGCGGGTTCGCGAGAACGCCGAATCGATTGCTTTCTACCGGGGGGAAGCGCAGGAATCACTGACCGTCAAGCGGCGCTTTACCGAGGCATTCAACAATTTCAACATGATCATCCGGCAGCAGCTCTTTCTCAACCTGTTTCAATATACCTACGGCATGCTGACCATTGTCCTGCCGAGCGCCATCATTGCCTCGAAGGTGCTGTCGGGGGAACTCGAGGTCGGCAGCGCCGTCCAGGCTGCCGGCGCCTTCGCGGCCGTGCTTAGCGCCATTTCGGTGATCGTCGAAAACTTTGAAAGCCTGAGCCGCTTCGCAGCAGGGGTTGATCGCCTGAGCACCTTTTCAAAAGCCATGGCGGGCCAGCCGGGAAGCCGGGCGCGCGCCCGGGGGGTTATCGAGTCGGTGGAGAATTCCCGCCTGGCACTGGACGACGTGACTTTGCAAACCCCGAATTACGAGCGGATCCTGGTCAAAAACCTCTCGCTCACCGTCAAACCGGGCGACAGCCTGATGATCGTCGGCGCCAGCGGCAGCGGCAAAAGCTCTCTGCTGCGCGCCATCGCCGGCCTGTGGCGCTCGGGCAGCGGCAAAATCATCCGGCCGGGGCCCGAAGATCTGCTGTTCCTGCCGCAGCACCCCTACATGTTATTGGGGTCATTGCGCAGCCAGCTTCTCTACCCGAACAAGGAGAGGCCGGTCCCGGATGCGGAACTTCTGCGCCTGCTGCAAAGGGTGAACCTGCCGGATCTCGCCGAACGCTTCGGCGGCCTCGATGTCGAAATGGACTGGGACAAGGTTCTCTCTGTCGGCGAGCAGCAGCGCCTTGCCTTCGCTCGCGTGCTGCTGACCAAGCCGCACTACACCATCCTGGATGAAGCCACCAGCGCGCTCGATATCCCCAACGAGGAACTCCTTTACCGGGAACTGGCGACCATCAAGACCACACTGGTCAGCGTCGGTCACCGCCCCAGCATCCTGAAGTTTCACAAGCAGGTTCTGGAACTCACCGGCAACGGCGAGTGGCAGTCGCACACAGCAGAAGACTACCAATCCAGTCTGTAGACACTCCGCCCGGGTGTCGTCGCACATACGCAAAACAGCGCAGCAACCTGGCTGATTTCCCTGCTGCCGGGGATTACCAGGACAAGGACGCGGTCATGGAGATCTGAAAATTGAACGTAGGAATCAGTACCATTCGCGACACCCTGCTCCAATTGACCGCGCGCCGTCACGGCGACGCCTTGGTAAAGAAGTACGCTTCCGCCGAACCGCCACTACGCGCCGAACTGTTCAGCGCCGACCAGATGGAACGGCACGGCAAGACGCTCGCGCGACTCGCACAGGTTGCAGGCAGGACACGGCGCGGACCACTTGCTGGCGCGCCTCGCGGAAAACGAGGAGGTATTACTCGGAAGCTACGGCATGGTCAGGGAAGCGGTCAAGGCGAAACGCCGGATCACGCCGGCCGGCGAATGGCTTCTGGATAATTTTTATCTGATCGAAGAACAGATCAGCACCGCCAGAAGGCACTTTCCCAAGGGCTATAGCCAGGAATTGCCGATCCTGGCGAGCGGCCCCTCCACCGGGTTGCCGAGAGTCTATGACATCGCCAAGGAGGAAATCGCGCACGGCGACGGACGCGTCGACGCGGAAAGTCTCTATCGCTTCGTGACGGCCTACCAGAAGGTCACCGACCTCAAGCTGGGAGAACTGTGGGCAATTCCGATCATGCTGCGCCTCGCGCTGATCGAGAACCTGCGGCGCGTCGGCGCCCGGGTCGCGGCCGGCACGATCGACCGCAACGCTGCTGATGCCTGGGCCGACCAGATGATCGAAGTGGCGGAGAGCGATCCGAAAAGCCTGATCCTGATCATCGCGGACATGGCCCGGACCAACCCACCGCTGGTCAGTTCCTTCGTTGCCGAACTGGCGCGCCGCTTGCAGGGGCACAGTTCCGCCCTAGCGCTGCCGCTGACCTGGATCGAGCAGCGCCTGTCCGAATCCGACCTCACCATCGAGCAACTGGTCCAGTCGGAAACCCAGAAGCCAGGCTGCCAATCAGGTTTCGATCAGCAACAGCATCGGCAGCCTGCGCCTGCTCGGCGCCATCGACTGGCGCGAATTCGTCGAAACGATGAGTACCGTTGACCAAAAGTTGCGTGAGGATCCAGACGGTGTCTATGGCCGCATGGATTTTGCCACCCGCGACCGTTACCGGCACGTGATCGAGAAGCTCGCCAAACACAGCCAGCTTTCCGAATGCGAGATAGCGCGCAAGGCGATCCAGCTTGCCCACCAGGCAGACAGCGGTGCCAGCGAACGCGCCCGGCACGTCGGCTTCTACCTGATCGACAGGGGACTCGCCGAACTGGAGCACGCGGCCGCAATACGCCCCTCGGCGGGACAGGTGTTGCGCCGGCAGGGTTCCCGCCACCCGTTGTCGATCTATCTGGGCAGCATTGCCCTGCTGACGGGATTCCTCGCCGGCGGTCTTCTCGCAATAGCCCACGCCGGCGGTCTGGCCGACTGGCCTCTGGCACTACTGAGCATTCCCGCGCTGCTCGGGGCGAGTAAACTGGCGGTAACGCTGGTGAACTGGCTGGCCACCTTGCTGGTGATGCCGCATCCGCTGCCGCGCATGGACTTTGCCAAGGGCATCGCCCCGCAAGCCCGCACACTGGTCATCGTCCCGACCATGCTGAGCAGTCTGCAGGGCGTCGCGGAACTGGTCGAGGCGCTGGAGGTCCGCTTTCTCGCCAACCAGGACGCCAATCTGCATTTCGGCCTGCTGACCGATTTTCGTGACGCCCGGGAGGAAACCCTGCCCGAGGATGAGCCATTGTTGCGCCTGGCGCATGAGCAAATTGCGGCGCTGAACAGCAAGTACAGCAGTGCCGGCAACAATAGCTTCTTCCTCTTTCACCGGCCGCGCCGCTGGAATGCCGAGGAATGCATCTGGATGGGTTACGAGCGCAAGCGCGGCAAGCTCGGCGACCTGAATTCGTTGCTGCGCTTCGGATCGACCAAGCCCTTCTCGCTGATCGTTGGCGAAACGGCCATCCTCGCGCAGGTGAAATACGTCATCACGCTGGACACCGACACCCAGTTGCCGCGCGACACCGCACGCGAGTTTGCCGCCACCATGGCGCATCCGCTGAACCGCCCGCACTATGACGAAGCGCTGCAACGCGTCAGCGCCGGGTACGGCATCCTGCAACCGCGCATCGCGGTAAGCCTGCCCAGCACCAACCGTTCGCGCTACGCTCAGCTTTGCGCCAGCGAAGCCGGCGTCAACCCCTATACGCGCGCGGTTTCCGACGTCTATCAGGATCTGTTCGACGAAGGCTCCTTCATCGGCAAGGGCATCTACGACGTTAACGCCTTCGAACGATCGCTCAAGGACCGCTTCCCGGAAAACCGGATACTCAGCCACGACCTGCTCGAAGGCTGTTATGCCCGCGCCGGATTGTTGAGCGACGTACAGCTCTATGAAGATTACCCATCGCGCTACAGTGCCGATGTCAGCCGCCGCCACCGCTGGATACGCGGCGACTGGCAGATCGCGGACTGGCTTCTACCCCGCGTCCCGGGTGTCGGCCGCCCACGCCAGAAAAATCCACTCTCCAAGCTGTCGCAATGGAAGCTTCTCGACAACCTGCGGCGCAGCCTGGTCCCTGCCGGCATGATTTTGCTGCTTTTTGCAGGGTGGACCGCTACAACCTCATTCCTGATGCTGGACCCTGGCGGTGATCGGCAGCATGTACGTCCCGGCTGCGGTGACCTCAAGTCTTGACCTGCTGAAGAAGCCGAAGGACGTCCTACTCGGCCAGCATCTGTCCGGCGTCTTGAGTTCCGCCGGTCGGCAACTCGCCCAGACGACGTTCACCCTCGCCTGCCTGCCCTATGAAGCATTCTTCAGTCTTGATGCGATCCTGCGCACCGCCACGCGCCTGCTGTTCACCCACAAGCGGCTGCTGGAATGGAATCCGTCCACCGAGCTGGAACGCGAATTCGCCGGCAAGCGCGCCCGCAACCCGGATCCTGGCGGTTTCGTCGACCTCCTCCAGACCTTCAGCACGATGTGGATTGCACCCGCCCTCGCCACAACCGCCACCATTACCCTCGCCGCAACGCAGCCGGCCGCGCTGGCCGTCGCCGCGCCGGTGCTGGCCCTCTGGTTCGGCGCACCCGCCATCGTCTGGTGGATCAGCCGTCCCCTCGCCCGCCGCCAGGCCAAACTGGCGCCCGAGCAGACGGTGTTTCTGCAAAAACTTGCGCGCAAGACCTGGGCATTCTTCGAGACTTTCGTCACGGCCACAGGATCACTGGCTGCCCCCCGACAATTTTCAGGAACACCCGGTTCAACGTCGTCGCCCACCGCACCTCCCCGACCAACATGGGGCTGGCGCTGCTGGCCAACCTCTCCGCCCATGACTTCGGCTATATCTCCGTCGGCAAGCTGCTCGAACGCACAACGAACGCGCTGCAGACCATGCTTACCCTCGACCGCTACCGGGGTCATTTCTACAACTGGTATGACACCCTCTCGCTGACACCCTTGCCACCGCTCTATGTTTCGTCGGTGGATAGCGGCAATCTCTCGGGGCATCTGCTGACCTTGCGCCCAGGCTTGCTGGCGCTGGCCGACCAGAAAATTCTCGGCGCGCGAACCTTCGACGGCCTTGGCGATACCATGCGCGTCCTCATGGAAACTACGGAAGGCAACCCATCAGCGGAACTTGCCCGCCTGCGGCGCGACATCGAGTCAGCCTACGACGCCCGCCCTGCCACCATTGCAGCGCTGCTGAGCTGGCTGGAAAAATTGACCAGCTCGGCAAAAACACTCGCCGACCAGGTCAGCACTGGTTCATCCGCCACTGTGGGCGACGAATTCAACTGGTGGAGCCAGGCCCTCCTCGGGCAATGCCAGGATGCGCTTGACGAACTGACTTTCCTCCTGCCGTGGGCGCAACTGCCCGGCCCGCATGAAAGTCTCGACGAACTGCCGGGATTCGCTGCAATCCCCAGCTTGCGCGAGCTATCGACAGTGGTGGACATCTGGACAATAAAGTTTGGAGAAATCTCAAATCCTGACGAAGACGTCCGGCTGAGCGAGCTTCGCCCCCTGGTCGAACTGGCCAGCCAGCGGGCCAGCGAGCGGATCGCCAGCATCGAAAGCCTGGCCCAGCAGGTCGGCGAACTCGCTTTCGTCGACTACGGATTCCTCTACGACAACACCCGGCATCTGATGACAGTCGGCTACAACGTCGATCAGCGCCGGATGGATACGGGCAATTACGATCTACTCGCTTCGGAAGCACGGCTCTCCAGCTTCGTGGCCATTGCCCAGGGCGCCATCCCGCAGGAGAGCTGGTTTGCGCTGGGGCGCCTGCTCACCGCAGCCGGCGGCGATCCGATCCTGCTCTCGTGGAGCGGTTCGATGTTCGAGTACCTGATGCCAATGCTGGTCATGCCGAGCTATGAAAACACGCTGCTCCATCAGACCTGCCTGGCCGCGGTAAAGCGCCAGATCGCTTACGGCAAGCAGCGCGATGTGCCGTGGGGCATGTCGGAATCCGGCTACAACGCGGTCGACGCCCACCTCAACTACCAATACCGCGCCTTCGGCGTCCCGGGCCTGGGCCTCAAGCGTGGCCTCGGCGATGATCTGGTCATCGCCCCCTACGCCTCCGCACTGGCCCTGATGGTGATGCCCGAAGCGGCCTGCCAGAATCTGCAGCGCTTGGCGGCCGACGGCTTTCTGGGTAGATACGGCATGTACGAGGCGATCGACTACACAGGGGCCCGCCTGCCGCGCGGCCAATCAAGCGCCGTGGTGCGTTCCTTCATGGCGCACCATCAGGGAATGAGTTTGCTCGCGCTCGCCTATCTGCTGCATGAGCGCCCGATGCAAAAGCGTTTCGAGTCCGATCCACTGTTCCAGGCCACCACCTTGCTGCTACAGGAGCGTGTCCCGACCATCGCGGCCTTCCACTTCCATACCGCCGAGCTTTCCGAGGTCCGCACCACTGCGACCGGCCCGGAGATGCCGATGCGCGTTGTGCGCAGCGCCAACACGCCGACCCCCGAAGTGCAGTTGCTGTCGAATGGCCGCTACCACGTGATGGTGACCAATGCCGGCGGCGGCTACAGTCGCTGGAAGGACATCGCCGTCACCCGCTGGCGCGAGGACGCCACCTGCGACAACTGGGGCACCTTCTGCTACCTGCGCGACGTCACCAGCGGCGAATTCTGGTCGACCGCCCATCAGCCGACGCTCAAGCAGGCCGATTCTTACGAGGCAATTTTTTCCGAGGCGCGGGCCGAGTTTCGGCGCCGCGACCACGACTATGAAACGCATACCGAGATCGTCGTCTCGCCGGAAGACGACATCGAACTGCGCCGCGTCCGCATCACCAACCGCTCACGTACCCGGCGCACGATCGAAGTGACCAGCTACGCCGAGGTGGCGCTCGCACCGCCCGCCGCCGACGCGCTGCATCCGGCCTTCAGCAATCTGTTCGTGCAAACCGAAATCATACCCGACCGCCAGGCGATCCTCTGCACCCGCCGCCCGCGCGCCATCGGCGAGCAGGTGCCTTGGATGTTCCACCTGGTCGCGGTGCACGGCGCCGACTTCGAGGAAGTTTCGTATGAGACCGATCGCCTGCGCTTCATCGGCCGCGCCCGCACCCTGGCCGCGCCACAGGCGATGCGCGAAGCCGGCGTCCTCTCGGGCAGCCAGGGATCGGTCCTCGATCCGATCGTCGCAATCCGTTACCGGATTACGCTGGCGGCCGACCAGTCGGCAACGATAGACGTGGTTTCCGGGATCGGCGAAAGCCGCGAGGCCACCCTCGGCCTGCTCGGCAAATACCGTGACCGGAACCTGGCCGACCGCGTCTTCGATCTCGCCTGGACCCATAGCTGGGTCAACCTGCAGCAGATCAACGCCACCGAATCGGATGCGCAGCTCTTCGGGCGCCTGGCCGGCTCGGTCATCTACGCCAATCCGTCGTTGCGCGCCGAAGCCAGCATCCTGGCACGCAATCACCGCGGCCAGTCCGGCCTCTGGGGCTACGCCATCTCGGGCGATCTGCCGATCGTGCTGCTGCAGATCAGCGACCTGGCCAACATCGAACTCGTCCGCCAGATGGTGCAAGCCCATGCCTACTGGCGCCTCAAGGGTCTGGCCGTCGATCTGGTGATCTGGAACGAAGATCACGCCGGCTATCGCCAGGTTCTGCAGGAACAGATCCTGGGGCTGATCGCCGCCGGCGTCGAAGCGAACCTGACCGACCGCCCGGGCGGTATCTTCGTCCGGGTCGCCGAGCAGATATCGAGCGAGGATCGCATCCTCTTCCAGACCGTGGCGCGGGCCATCATCAGCGATACGCGCGCTTCCCTGGTCGATCAGATCAACCGCCGCCGCCCCCGGGACATTCGCGAAGCACTCCTGCCAAGACTGATTCCCAGCCGCATACGCCAGGCCGAAACCGGCGACGGACACTGCACAGCTGCGTCACGATCTGCTGTTTTTCAATGGCTTCGGTGGCTTCACCCAGGATGGTCGCGAATACGTCATCACCACCGCGCCGGGCCATTCAACCCCCACGCCGTGGGTAAATGTCATCGCCAATTCACATTTCGGCACCGTCGTCTCGGAAAGCGGTTCGGCTTACACCTGGAGCGAAAACGCCCACGAGTTCCGCTTTACGCCGTGGGCCAATGATCCCGTCAGCGATTCCGGCGGCGAAGCGCTCTTCATTCGCGACGAGGAGAGCGGTCATTTCTGGTCCCCGACGCCCCTGCCCTGCGGCGGAAATTCCCCGTATGTCACCCGGCATGGCTTCGGCTACAGTGTTTTCGAGCATGCCGAGAGCGGCATCCGCTCGGCACTGACCGATCCACGTCGATCATCGACGCAGCCGTCAAATTCCTGGTCCTGAATATCCGCAATAACTCCGGTCGACCGCGCCAGCTATCTGCCACCGGTTACGTGGAATGGGTTCTCGGCGACCTGCGGCCGAAATCGGCCATGCATGTCGTCACCGACAATCGACCCGGCGAGCGGATCGCTTTGTGCGCACAATCCCTACAGTCCGGAATTCGCCGATCGGATTGCCTTCTTCGACGCGGACGAGGCAACCCGGGCGGCAAATGTCACATTCACTGGCGACCGCCGCGAGTTCATGGGCCGCAATGGCACCCTCCGCCGACCGGCAGCGATGACCCGCCTGCAACTGTCCAACAAGGTTGGTGCCGGCCTCGATCCTTGCGGCGCGATCCAGGTTCCGTTCGAACTGGCCGATGGCGATCAGCGTGAAATCATCTTCAGGCTCGGCGCCAGGGGCCGGCGCGGTTCCGACGTCAGCGAGCTCGATGCAACGCCTGCGCGGACCGGAAGCCGCGCGCCATTCGCTCGAAGCGGTACACGCACTACTGGGACCAGGACGCTGGGCGCGGTTCAGGTGGAGACCCCCGATCCGGCCCTCAATGTGCTCGCCAACGGCTGGCTGCTCTATCAGACCCTGGCCTGCCGGATGTGGGCGCGCAGCGGCTTTTACCAGTCGGGCGGCGCCTTCGGCTTCCGCGATCAGTTGCAGGACAGCATGGCGCTGCTCCACGCCGAGCCGGGTCTGGTGCGCGAGCATTTACTGCATTGCGCCGCGCGCCAGTTCCCCGAGGGCGACGTCCAGCACTGGTGGCATCCACCCGCTGGCCGCGGGGTGCGCACGCATTGCTCCGATGACTTCCTCTGGCTGCCGCAGGCCGCCTGTCGCTATGTCGAAGCATAGCGGGGACACCGGCGTCCTGAACGAATCGATTCACTTCATCGAGGGTCGCCCGGTCAACCCGGACGACGACTCCTATTACGATCTGCCCGCCCGCTCCGAAGCCGACAGCCACGCTTGTACGAACATTGCGTGCGCGCCATTCGTCCGCGGGCTACGCTTTGGCGAACACGGCCTGCCGCTGATGGGTTCCGGCGACTGGAACGACGGGATGAATCTGGTCGGCATGCAGGGCAAGGGCGAAAGCGTGTGGCTGGGATTTTTCCTGTACGACATGCTCATGCGCTTCAGCGATCTGGCACGTACCCACGGCGACGCGCCATTTGCCGAGCGCTGTCATGGCGAGGCCGATCAACTGCGCCGCAACCTTGAGCTGCATGGCTGGGATGGCGAATGGTATCGCCGCGCCTACTTCGATGACGGCACGCCCCTCGGCTCGGCGGTCAATCCCGAGTGCCGGATCGACTCAATCGCCCAAAGCTGGTCCGTGCTTTCCGGCGCCGGCGATGCCGTACGCTCCCGGATGGCGATGGAGGCGCTCGACCAGCGCCTGGTGCACCGCGATCAGGGGCTGGTCCAACTGCTCGATCCGCCGTTCGACAAGTCGGCGCTGAACCCCGGTTACATCAAGGGTTACGTGCCCGGTGTCCGGGAAAACGGCGGGCAATATACGCATGCGGCCATCTGGGCGGCAATGGCCTTCGCCGAACTGGGCGACAACCGCCGCGCCTGGGAACTGTTCGACCTGATCAATCCGGTCAATCATGCCAACTCGGCCACCGGCGATCGCCACCTACAAGGCAGAACCTTACGTAGTCGCCGCCGACGTGTACGCGGTTGCCCCGCATACCGGCCGCGGCGGCTGGACCTGGTACACGGGATCGGCCGGCTGGATGTATCGGCTGACCCTCGAATCGCTGCTCGGCTTGTACGTCGCAGACGGAAAACTGCACTTCGCGCCGTGTTTACCGCAAGCGTGGAAGAAGTACACACTGCGCTATCGCTATCGGGAAACGCTCTACCTCATCACCGTGCTGCAACCCGACGGGCCCGGCAAGGAAATGAACGTGACCGTCGATGGCAACGCGCAACCGCATGCCGAAATCATGCTGCTTGATGATCGCCGGGAGCATCTCGTCGAAGTCATGATTCGCGGAGCGCTGCCATGAAGCAACTCAATCGCCGAACACGAATACGCCACCAATCTGGAGTTCGGGAGCCGGCAATTATTCGTTATGTTCGCGACCGAACAGACTGAAAGTTTGCGCCAGCGCAATCTATCCATACAGGAAGACAGGCCTAATTCGATTTATCTCAATGCGTGGTTGTTTCTGACCCCGCGGAATTTCCACATCAGGGAGTATTGTCATGACCACAAGGGATGCTTACATCACCAAAATGAAACTTCAGCTCGACGAATTGAATGCAAAGATGAGCGCGCTGGAAGCCAAGGCGCAGGAGGCAAAGGAAGATGCACGTGACAAGTACAACGAAGAGATGGGCAAGCTACGCAAGCAATCCAAACTTGCTGTCGCCAAGCTTGACGACATAAAGGCTGCCGGCGAAGACAGATGGGAAGCCATGGTCGCCGAAATGGAGAAGGTGCGCGATGCCTTCAAGCACTCGTTCAATTACTTCAAGTCACAACTCTAGGCTGGATATCCCGGTCGGTGCTGCGAAGGTACGGGCGGAAAGTTCAAACTGTAAGCCACTGTTGGTTATTGGCAATGCCTTACCCTACGGCTGACCAACTGGCCGACCCGCGATCCGCCTGACGAAAGTATCGGCCGCCCAGAGCACCAGCGCCGGCTGGTCGCGGTGCGGCGAATGGCCGCAGTGGGACAGTTTCAGCATCATGGTGTCGGGCACCTGTTCGGCGATGATGTCGATCTGGCGCATCGTCGCGTACTCGTCGTCCTCGCCCTGAATCGCCAGCACCGGGCAGCGGATCGCCGGCAGATATTCCTCGATGTTCCAGTCGCGGAAGGCCGGCGCCAGCCAGGTCTCGTTCCACTCGACGAACACGCGCGGCGCATCGGCGTGATGACGGGCCAGCTTGCGCGGCAGGTCGGTTGCGGTCCACGCCGATTTGGCGGCCAAAATGCCGGCCAGCGTCTTTTCCTCGACGAATTCGTGCGGCGCCATGGCGATCACGCCCGCTGGCACTTCCGGGAAAGCGCCGGCAAAGATCAGCGCGATGCTGGCGCCGTCGCTATGTCCGAACAGCAGCGGGCGCTCGATCCGCAGTTCCGCCAGCAGCGCCGGCAGCGCTTCGAGTGCCTCGCGATGCATGTAGCGCGGCGTGCGCGGCTCGGCATAGGGCTGCGAATGCCCGTAGCCGGCGCGCGACCAGGCGATCACCCGACAGCCGGTGGTCGCCGCCACCCGTTCCGGGAAATGCCGCCACATCGCGACGCAGCCGAGCCCTTCGTGCAGCATCAGGATGTCCGGCAATCCGGCCTTGTGCGCCGGATGGTCAACGTATTCGAGGCGCAGGCCGGCGACGACGAGATGCCTCACGGCGCCAGCAGGAAGTCGCGGGCAATGCCGATCTGCTCATCGTCGAGGAACATCGGCGCATGGCCGACCCCGGGAATTTCGGCCAGTTTTGCCCGTGGACCGCGCTCGCCCATCTGCTGCCAGGTTTCGCGCTTCAGCAGGTCGGATTCGGCGCCGCGCACGACCAGCGTCGGGCAGGTGATGCTGTTCGTAGATCGGCCACAGGTCGATCGGCTGGCCGGCAAAGGCGGCCTTGAACGGCCGGCGCAATTTCGGATCGTAGCGAAAGCGCCAGCCGCCAGTCGGCATCCTGGGCACGCAATGTTCGGTCAGGTGGCGCCACTGCTCGTCATCGAGCTTGCCGAACGGCGCACTGACCACCCGAACATAGGCAAGCGCCTCGTCAAAACTCGCCCAGCGCGGATCGCTGCCGACATACGATGGCGATGCGCTCGATCGACTCGGTCGTGATTTCCGGACCGACATCGTTCACCACCAGGCGGCGCATCGGCGTTTTTTCCATGGCTCGCCAGCGCCATGCCGATCAGACCGCCCATCGAGATGCCGACCCAATCCACGACTGTCGACATCGAGCCGGGCAATCAGCGTGACCACATCGGCCACGTAATTGCGGAATCACGTAGCCGGCCGGATCCTGAGCCAGTCGCTGAGCCCGCGCCCGGCGATATCCGGGCAGACGACCCGGTAATGCGACGCCATGGCCTGCGCCAGAAAATCGAAGTCGCGGCAATTTCGCGTCAGCGCATGCACGCAGACCAGAGCCCGTGAATTTCGCGGAGCACCCCACTCGGTATAAGCCATGCGATGCAGGCCGGACGGGCCGGCACACTGGACGCTGCGCTGTCTGAATTCCATAGCTTTCCTCCTTTCTATTCAATGTAGCACCTCGCCGGTGGGCAATCTATAATGCATCACAGAACATCAATGGAGACTGACATGCCGCGCATCCAGGTCGGAGAAATTTTCCTGAACTACATCGAGCACGGCAGCGGCGACAACGTCGTCCTCGCCGTCCACGGCAATCTCGGTTGCGCCCACTGGCTCGACCTCGCCATGCCGCTGCTGCCGGCGAACATCCGCGTCATCGCCGCCGAATGGCGCGGCTGCGGCGACTCCGACAAGCCGGAACCGGCGGCCGACTACTCCAACTACACGATGGAAACGCACGCCCGCGACCATCTCGCCCTGCTCGACGCACTCGGCATCGAGAAATGCCATGTCTACGGCCATTCCACCGGCGGCATCATCATCTCGCACATGCTGACCTTGGCGCCGGAGCGCTTCGGCAAGGTGCTGATGCTCGATCCGGTCAGCCCGCTCGGCCTGCAGTTGAATCCTGGCCAGATCGGCGTGCTGACCGCCATGAAGACCGACCGCGACGTCAGCTATGCCGGCCTGGCCAGCGCCGCCCCCACCCTGTTCCGCCCGGAAACCATGGTCGCCGGCCAGATGCCGCAATTCGCCGACGCCACCAGCGCTGCGCAGCGCGAGCTCTTTGCGCTCATCATCGAGAAGACCCGCGTGCTGTCCGACGGCATCTGGTTCGGCACGCCGCACAACCTTGGCCTGGAGTGGGATTCCGGCGCCCTGGCCAAGCGCATGCCGGAAATGACCCACGAGCACCTGATCCTGTTCGGCAAGATGGACTACTGGATTCCGCGCGAGCACATGGACGTCATGGTGCATGAGCTGCCCAATGTGCGCCTGGAAATCTTCCCTTACGTCGGGCATTCGATGAATCTCGAACAGCCGTTGCTGTTCGCCCGCGTGTTCGGCGACTTCTTCCGCAGCTGAAGCGGCGCACCGTTATGAACGAAGGGCAGCCTGCGGGCTGCCCTTCGCGTTTCCCGCCTGGCGTGCCTTAAGCGCCGGCCGAAATCTCGTCGGTCAGCGGCTGCCCGGTGGCAAATTGTGTGACGCTGCGCAGCGTGGTCTCGCTGATCGTACCGATCGCCTCGCGCGTGAAGAAGGCCTGATGCCCGGTCACGATCACGTTCGGGAAGGAGATCAGGCGCTGCAGAACGTCGTCGGTGACCACGACATTGGACAAGTCGCGGAAGAAGAGCCCGGCTTCCTGCTCGTAGACATCGATCGCCAGGCCGCCGAGCTGGCCGCTCTTCGAGGCCTCGATCGCCGCCTCGGTATCGACCAGCCCGCCGCGGCTGGTGTTGATCAACAGCACGCCGCGCTTGGCGCGGGCGATCGTCTCGGCATTGATGATGTGGTAGGTCTCCGGCGTCAGCGGGCAATGCAGCGAGACGATGTCGGCATCGCGCGCGATCTCGCCGGCCACCGCATAGTGCGCGCCGAGCGCCTCGAATTCGGGTGACGGGAACTTGTCGTAGCCGATCACGTTGCAGCCGAAGCCGACCATGATCTTCGCGAAGACGCGGCCGATCTTGCCGGTGCCGACCACCGCGACAGTCTTGCCGTGGAGGTCGAAGCCCATCAGCCCGTCAAGGGCGAAATTGGAGTCGCGCGTCCGGTTGTAGGCGCGATGGATCTTGCGGTTGATCGCCTGCAGCAGCGCCACGGCGTGCTCGGCCACCGAATACGGCGAGTAATTGACGACCCGGACGACCTTCATCCCGAGCCGCGCTGCCGCCACCAGGTCGACGTTGTTGAAGCCGGTGCAGCGCAGCGCGACGAGACGGGTTCCGCCGCGCTGCAGGGCTTCGAGCACCCCGACGTCGGCCGTGTCGTTGACGAAGATGCAGACCGCATCGTAGCCAGCTGCCATCCCGACAGTCTCGAGTTCGAGCGGCGCGTCGAAATATTTCAGGACATGCCCCTCGGCGATATTAGCGGCGTCGAGAAACTCGCGGTCATAGCGCTTGGCGCTGAATACGGCAATTTTCATCTGCTCTCTCACGAAAAAGTAATACCCGCCCGCCGGCTCATCCTCCGAGCAGTGCGGCGGCGATCTGCACGAAGAGGATCTTGCCCACCGTCATCGACGGGAAGATCATCGCGTAGCCGATGTCCGGCCGGTCGGTCGGCGCAATGCGGTTGGCAAAGGCCAGGATGGCCGGATTGCCGGTGGCGCCGCTGATCACGCCGACCGTCGTGTCGAACGGCAGGCGGAATATCCACAGGCAGCAGGCAGCGGTGATCAGGACCAGCGCCAGGACGATGAGGGCGCCGTAGAGCAGGAAGGTGATGCCGGTCGCCCCCACCGTGGCGAAGAATTTCGGCCCCGAGGCGATGCCGACTTGGGCGAGGAAGATGGTCAGGCCGAAATTGCGCAGCACGAGATTGGCCGACAGCGGCATGCTCCACACGAACGGCCCGCTCCGCCGCAGCTTGCCGAGATAGAGCGCGAGCAGCAGCAGCGCGGCGAGCCCCAGCGTCAGCTTGCCGACGCCGGGAATGGGCAGCGGAATCAGCCCGAGCAGCAGGCCCAGCGCGGCACCGATGCCGATCGAGATGAAGCTGAGTTCGGCCGTCCCTTGATCGAATCGCCGAAGAACTGGCGCATGGCCTTGGTGTGTGCCCGGTTGACCAGGAGGCCGACACGGTCGCCGACCTCGAGGATCAATTCGGGATTGGGCAACAGGTCGGCATCGCCACGCCGGACATGGACGATCGAGCAGATGACGCCTTCCGGGAAACGGATGTCACCAAGCGCCTGCCCGACCACGGCACGGCTCGAGGCGAAGACGCGGGCATAATCGAGATCCTCACGATGGCTCGTCATGCGCCCTGGCTGCAGTTCACCGAAAAGGGCGACGGCTGCCTGCAGCGCGTCGGGATCGGTACTCGTCGCCAGCAGCACATCGTCCTGCGCCAGCACCAGGTTCTCCGAAGGCAGGCGGTTGTGATGCTCGCGGCGTACTGCGGCGATCGCCACGCCTGCCGGAAGCTGGGCCGACAGTTCGGCGAGGCGAAGGCCGATGAAAGCCGGATTGCGCAGCGAAATCTCCGCCGTTTCGATTATCTGGGCCGCCGGCTGCTCGATCTTCGGCTTGAGCACGGCGTTGAGCGCATAGATGCAGAGGATCGGCCCGGCTACGCCGAAGGGATAGGCGACGCTGTAACCGACCGCCGCCCCATCGCTATGCAGCGCGGCGATGATCGCCTGCAATGTCGCCGTGCTGGTTCCCGAACCGGCGAACAGGCCGAGCGCGGCGTCCAGCTTGACCCCGAACAGGGGCAACAGGGCCAGTGACACCATGCCGGCGCCAATCACACCGAGCGCCGCCGCCGCATTGGCCTTCAGGCCCTCCGCGCTGGTCAACCCCTTGAAGAATTGCGCGCCATACTGGATGCCAACGCCGTAGAGGAAGAGCAACAACCCGAGCGTCCCGAGTAGCGCCGGTGGCGCCGCCTTCGGCGCGAAGCCGCCGACTGCCAGCCCGACAAAGAGCACCGCCCCCGAACCAAGGGAAAAACCCTTGATGCTGATTTCCCCGACCAGGTAGCCCAAGGCCACTGTGAGAAACAGCGTGAACAACGGCTGGGTTTCGAGCAGTACCCTGACTTGTTCCATATCGCCTCCCCTCGGCATCTACTTGCAAAACCATGTCTTTCCCAGCCGCCGCGCCTGCGCCGCCGTACCGCCAATCGCGTACTACATGAAAGCAGTATAGACCTGCCTTGCTGCGGTCAACCTCGAAAACAAGGCCAAAATGGCACGGCGCAAAAAAGGCCGCCCGCAGGCGGCCTCAGTTCTCGGGTAAAACCGGTTACTTGGCTAATCCGGCTGGCTTCTCCACCGCCGCCTTCGCCCCGCCACCGGTAGCACCGCCGATACCAGGCAGAGTGGTGGTGAAGGTGTTATCGACAAAGGCCTTGATTGTCGGCTTGAGCACGTTCGGCGCCTTGAACACGCCGTAATGCGCCGTCGGGTCGGGGAAACTGGCAAACGCCGCACCCTCGACTGCTTTCGCGGCGTTCTTGGCGTTCTCGACCATCAGCCACATGTCGTTGTCGATGTGCACCACCAGCGTCCGCGCCTTGATCCGTTTCAGGTCCTTGTTGATGTTGTAGTTGAAACCGGCATCGTTCCGGTACCAGTAGTCGACCGGATCTTCATCCTTGGTCCGGGCGATCCAGGCCGCGTTCTGGTTGCCGGTCGGCTCCCAGTAAAAGACCTCCCGCTCGATCTTGTCCCACGGCGTTGCCGAACGCACCGGGAAGGTGAGGCCGGTCAGCTGCAGGCGTGACCACATGAACTGCAGCCCGCGCTTGGGGTGCTGGTCAAGAGGCAGGTCATAGTAATTCCCGTTGGTCTTCCGCCACATCGGATCGCTCTCGATTGCCGCCTGAGCGAGCAGGAAAGTCCATGCCCCGACCGGATCGTCGCCATCGGAGGCGGTGGCGCCGCCGATCGGCATGATCGCCTTGACGAAGCCACTTGGTGAATACATCACCCCCCACACCCAGGTCTGCGTCGCCCCCATCGAAACCCCGGTGGCCACTTCGACCTGGGCGATTTTAAGATGATCGCGCAGCAGGCGATAATTGGCCTGCACCATGTCGAAATAGCTGTACTGCGGGAACTTGCGCCCCAGCCCGCCCGACGGTTTGGAAGCGCCCCACAGTCCGATCGCATCCAGAAAGACCACGTAGTAACGATTGGTGTCGATCGTCCGGCCCGGCCCGACGACTGCGCCGCCGGAAAAGGCGTTGGCCGGTTGCCCCTCGTACCAAGTGTTGTACATGAAGGTCGAGTCACCGGAATAGAAGGTACTGACGATGATGGCGTTGATGATTTCGCCCCGGTCGTTGCGCTTCGGCGTACCAACGGCGATATAGGCGGTCTTCAGCGGCCCGGAGCCGAGCGACTCGAGCGTCGTTCCACCCTCGCCGCCGTTGCGCCAGGTTTCCGGATCGGCGTCCAGATTGTACTTGCCGCCAATACGGAAGTTCGGGATCTCGTAATAGTGCTTGTGCTGATCCTGCGCCATCACCGAAGAATTTGGCGTCAGCGGGAACTTTGTCCCCTCGGCCGCCTGACCGGCGCACGGCAGCGCGAAAACAGCCGCCAGCGCCAGAGCAACGATATGCTTTTTCACGTCAGCTTTCCTCATGTTCGTTTTCATCGCGCACCTCACTTGCAAGGCCGGCGGGTTTGTCGGAAGACGCAGTCGGCGCCGCAGCAGCAACCGGTGCCGCGCCGTTGATCAGAGCCTCGATCACATCCGGCGACATCGCATCGACATGGCGTGTCTTCAGGAAATCAACCGTGTCCTTGGCAAACTCGTGCGGCACGTCGGTATGGATGAAGTGCCCGACATTCGGATAGATCTTGATGACCGGCATGTTCCCGGCAGCCTTCATGCGGTCGCGGAACGGAATGATGATCTGCTTGGCCATGTCGGTCAGACCGTTGAGCGCCGTACACGGGATGAACGGCTCGATCGCGCCGAAAGCCAGGAAGATCGGTGCCTTGATCTGCGGCAGGCGCTTGTACAGCGAGTTTTCATCGTCGCGCACATTTTCGGAGCAGATCGCGAACAGGTCATAGACGAACATGAAGGACCACTGCTCGAACTCGCGCCGGTTGCCGGTGATCATCGCAACCCGCTGATCGGTGTGCAGACGCGCGTACTGGGTGTCGTTCACGAAATAGCCGGCGGGAGCTGGCACGGCATTGCCGGCGGCGTCGCGTTCTTCCAGTAGAAGAAGTCGCGCACCTCCTGCGGGCGTCCGCTTCAATTCGGCATCGACCAGGCCCAGCGGGTCGTAGGCGGCATGCCAGCGGTCAAGATCGTAGGAAATCGACTTGTCGAAGATCGGCAGCTCCTTGTCGCCCATCTTGAAGTACTTCGGATATTCCTCAAGACCGGCCGGACCTTCGAGAATCAGCCCCTGAACCGCGTCCGGATAACGCAGCGCATAGCCCAGCACCGTCTGGCCGCCCAGCGAGTGACCGTGATAGTAGGCTTTATTGACCCCGAGCTTGCCGACCACCAGCGCATGGAAGGAATCGCGGACGTCGTCAGTGTGCGGGTCATCGGCTTGTCGATATTGCCCGGGCCGGAAGTACCCCATTGCGGCATGTCGGGAGCGATCACGCGGAAACCGCGCTCAACGGCAAACTTGATCAGATACCCGTAGTGCGCACCGAAGGCGCCCTTGCCATGAACGATGACAAGCGTCGGCGGATTGCTCTGCTTGCCGCAGTACTCGTCCATATAGCCGAGTTCCCATTCGACGCCACGCTTGTCCTTGACCTTCGCGTACTTGACCGGGAACGGGGAAACCATTTCGTCCCGCCAGAACGACTTCGCCGGATCCGGCTTCATGTTGATCCGCGGCCGACGGTAGTTCTTCGCATCGCAAACGATATCCTTGTCCTGGCCTTGAATGAGCCCGTGTCGAACGCACGAACGTATCGAAGGTCGGATCGCCCTTCAGTTCGTTGGGCGCCCTGAACACCGCGTAGTGCGCGATCGGGTCTTTGAAGCCGACATACTGTCCGCCCGGTATCTCCTCCGAAGCCTCGCGTGCGTCGTTGTCCATCAGCCACTGGTCGTTATCGACATGGACGACCAGCGTGCGCGCCTTCATTCCGGCAGCAGCTTGTCAATGTTGTGGATTTCGCCGACGGTGTCGCGGTACCAGAGGTCGACCGCATCGAACTCGGCGGCCATGCGTCAGGTTGGCGGCGACATTCTTGCCCAGGCGCGGGTCGTCCTCCCAGGTGAACACCTCCTTGGAAACAGCGTCCCAGCCGAGCCACTGGCGAAAATTAAGGTCATAGCCGGTGAGCGAAAGCTACGACCAGTGGAACTCGACGCCCTTGTTCGGATGCTTGTCCTTGGCGGCTTGTAGTAATCGCCCTTGGTCTCGATCCACACCGGATCGGATTCGAGCGCGGCCTTGGCGAGCTGGAAGGTCCATGCAGCGACCGGCCCGCCGACGCCGTCGGTCGCCGAAGCGCCGCCGATCGGCATCACGGCCTCGACGAAATCCGGATACATCAAACCCCAGTAGTACGACTGGGTCCCGCCCATCGAGACGCCAGTCGCGAGCACCACGTGGCCGATCTTGAGATGGTCGCGCAGCAGGCGGTAGTTGAGCTGCACCATGTCGTAATAGCTGTAGACCGGGAACTTGCGGCCCAGCCCGTCGGAGGGCTTGGAGGCGCCCCACAGTCCGAGCGCGTCGAGAAAGACGACATAGAAGCGGTTGGTGTCGAACATCATCCCGGGACCGACCAGCGCGCCGCCGGAGAAGGCGTTGCCCGGCTTGACCGGCATACCAGTTGGAGTACATCGAGGTCGCATCGCCCGAGAAGAAGATGCTGATCACGATGGCATTGATGATCTCGCCTTTGTCGTCTCTCTTCGGCGTACCGACGGCGATGTAGGCAGTCCTCGCCGGCTCGGCGCCGAGCGATTCGAGCGTGGTACCGCCCTCGCCGCCGTTCTCCCAGGCCTTGGGATTCGCGAGGTCGTATTTGCCACCGATACGGAAGTTCTTGACCTCGTAAGGTATTCTTCATCTTGTCCAGGGTGGACACCGCAGAACGATCGGTCACGGGTTGTTGAGCGTGCGTCACAGAGACCAGCGACAGTGCCATCAACAACGACACCAGCCAGTGAACAACGCTCTGACAACCCAGCGGACTGCTTTTCATGTCTAGAACCTGCAAGGTTTGATATTTTTTGTTTCACCGGACATGCTGGCACATGACCAGAACGTCCATAATAGTCCCATTGAATGTACGGTCAATTTATTTTTAATAGAATCTGCACACCTCCCCGGGAGCACCATGCCAACTGTCCAATACGGCCATCATCAGGTGCATTACGAGCTGGCCGGCGATCCTGGTCGACCGGTCATCACCTTCCTGAACGGCCTGACCCAGAACGCCAATCTGTGGAAGAGCTACGCCGACTATTTCATTCCCCGCGGCTACCGTGTACTGGCCTACGACATGCTGGGCCAGGGGCGCTCGTCGAAGCCGGTCATCGACATCAAGCTGGCCATGCATGCCGACATGCTGGACAACCTGCTCGACCAGCTGAAAATCGAGAAAACCCATCTCGCCAGCATCTCCTTCGGCGGCATCATCGGGCTCGATTTCGCCATCCGCTACGGGCGTCATCTGCACAGCCTGACGGTCATGAGTACCTATGCCGAACTGACCCCGCAGCTGGAATTTCTCGGCGCCGTGATGCTGCAGGGCCTGACCGAAGTCGGCCTGCCCTACATGCAGAACATGCTCTATCCGATGAACATGAGCTCGGCGTGGATAGCCGCCAATCGCGAGCGCATCCCGGCGATGAAGCGGGCCGGCTACATCGGCAACGACGGCTATGCGATGCAGAACCTGATGGAATCCTTCGTTGAATTCACCCCGCTGACGCCCGACCTGCCCAAGATCAAGGTGCCGACCCTGATCATGAACGGCGAATTTGATTTCTTCACACCGCGCGAATGTCATGAACTGATCCGCAGCAAGATAAAAAACTTCCGACTGCTCATCATTCAGCGCGCCTACCATGCCTTCACGCTGGAAATGCCGGCGGTGACGATGCGCCAGCTGGAGATTTTCCTTGGCCAGGTCGATGACGGAAGCTGGCAAGGAGATCAGAGCTTCTGGGTCGCCGCCGATGACCCGACCGCCGAAACGCAATGGCTACCCTGTGCCGGCGACTGGATGCGCGCTGTCCAGGTCGGCGCGGCAACACCTGCCCTTTCCGCACCAGCCCGTCGCAAGACCCCTTCAAGGAAGAAAGCCCCATGATCGATCCCGCACTGTACGACCAGGCGCGCGACCGCATCGCGGCGAATGGCTTCACGCCGGAAATCCAGACGAAGATCACGCTGCTGCTGTGCACCGCCAAGAACGGCAACCTGATGTACCACTCCAGCGTGCAATGGATGCAGAACCTGAGCGTCGTTCAGCAATTCATCCTGTCGCAATATTCCCGCGAACTGGAAGCCGTCACGCTGCTGAGCCGTACCACGCAGTGGTCGAAGGACCCGATGCTGGCCATGGAGGGCAGCCGGATCGTCGCGCCGCTGATGATGGCCTGGGGCCAGATCATGCTGCCGCCCGGGCCACTGCTGAATCCGCAGGCCGCCTACCGGGGAATCTCACTGGGGCATGCGCAACTGGCGCGCATCCGGCTGGCGCCGATCATTCCCGACAATGCCGACCCGCTCGACCCGTTCGTCGTTGCCCTGCAGCGCATCGAACAGGAAAATGGCCGCATGCTGCAGACGCAGATTCGCCTGTTGAAGAACATCGGCGCCGAGATTCCGCTTGAGGAACGCGAAGCGCTCGTCGAGCAGGATCAGCAACTCGTCGATGGCGTCTTCAACGAATTTCTGACGTGGCTATCTGCCCCCTGACACTGCTGCGGTTGACGCAAAAAGGGCGGCCAATTTGGCCGCCCTTTGCTTGATTGCTCGCCGAGACTTACTTGAACGGGACCACGAACTGGAGGTCGAAGCGCACGTCCTGCTGGGTCGTGTTTACATCTTGAAAGACGTTCTGCCCGGCCCCGTTGTAAGCAACCCACTGTGGACCATCAAGCCAGACCTTGGCATAACGGGCGCGGGCGCGCAGGTTGTTGAACCATCCGCCCTTCGGGAAAAGATAGACAAATTCGGTCGCCAGTTCGTCCCAGTCGGCGAGCGACTGGCCGCCACCGTTGGGGTTGTTGGCATCAATCTGGCGGTTGCTGCGCTGGCCGTAGCTGACGTCAAACGACAAACCCGGCACGCCCCAGGTGCCGAAATCGAAGATGGAACCGAGAATCCACGTCCGCTCGCCGGCCCTGGAGTTCTCGCCAATGCGCTGCACCAGGTATGAAGGCCCGATCGAGTACGGCGCCTGGATCTGCCCGCCGTTGGCGGTAATACCTGCCATGCCGTAAGGAATGAACCAGTCGGTCGGCCGCCCTTCTAGGTAGATGCCTCCGTAATTGGTGTTGAAATCATAGCCTTTGGCACCGTTGCTGCCGGTGGTCAGACTGTCACCACTGGACCCCTGGTACATCCATGGGCGCCGAAGCGGAAGTAGCGGCGCTCGCCCATGCGGAAGACCCAGTCACCATCGACATAGCCCATGTTCAGCATGTTCTGCACGTTGTAAAACTGCGCCTGATACATCGAATCGTTGTTCGGCTTCCACTGCACGCCGACATAGGCCATGCCATTGGAATCACCCTGCTTGGTACAAGGTGTCGGGGAGTCTTCCCAGCAGGTGGTCTGATAGGCAGACTGGTACATGTTGCGGAACCTGGTATCGTTGATCTGCTTCATGTCCGTCACGTAGCCGCCGAAGTAGCGGAATGTGTCGTCCATCGCCTTGCCGCCGACCGTGGCCGCCAGATAGGTGAGCGGCTGCATGGCGCGCACGTCGCGGCGGCCGACCATGGCCTGGTCAAGCTTGTTGTAGAAGCGGTAAACGTCGGGCAGGAACCACATATAGTTGATCGACTGCCAGCCGAGAACCGCAACATTGTTTTCGTAGCGCAGTCGCGCATTGGCCTCGCCAATTACTGCGTAGCCTTCCTGATTCGGATCCCTGAGGATGTAATTGTAACTATTGACATAGCCATTGGCAGTGGTGCCGCCTTCCGGTGCCCACAGCGGCAGCGTGAAGTTGACCGTGCCGGCGAAAGACAGGAAATTGGCCAACTCGCCGGTGTTGCCATATAACCAACCGCCGATGCCAGCCGCTTGATTGTTGAAAGTCCTGTAAGCGTTCGCCGTGGTTGCACTACCGCTTGAATTAATATAGTTAACCGGGTCAGCCCCCGGTGACCAGCGCTTGAACGTGGCCGTCCGGAACTGGAAACCCGCCGTCGCGTTGTCGAGGAACGGGTTGGTTTCCGTCGTAGTCGCCTCCCCGCCCTGCCCCACGGTAGTCTGGGTTGGCGTCTGCGCCCACGCGGCACCGGAACAAAAAAAGCAGCATCGCCATCGCGTTGGTCATCCCCGCCAGGATGCCGCCCTTCACGCTCTTGTGCTTCATCGGTCATCTCCTCATTTTTGTATGGATTACTGCTGACACGCACCGCTGATCGCATGTTGGACGATACTCCCACTCGCATTGAATATCGTTGCGGTTAACGCACTTTTATTGGCATATTTGACTTTTTAGCAACAACAGCCCCGGCGCATCGGCTAGCGCATATCAACGCGATAGTCACCGTCGTGCTGCGTCGCCGGAGAATTCTGCCAATAGTGCTGTCGCTGCTGGCGCCAGCCGGCAATGCTCAGGTCGCCGGCGGCGAGGCGAATGCGCAGCGCGCCATCGCGATCAGTTCGCCACAATCTGGCGCCGCTTGCCGCATGTCGCTCGACGACATCCGGTTTGGGGTGTCCGAAGCGGTTGCGGTAGCCGACCGGAATCACCGCATCCCGCGCCCCGACCGCGGCGATGAATTCCGGCGTGGACGAAGTCCGGCTGCCATGATGCGGCACCAGCAGTACATCGGCGGCCAGTGCTGCCGGGTCGCGCTGCAGCATTGCCGCCTCGTCGCGCGCCTCGATGTCGGAAGTCAGCAGGATGCGCTTTCCGCTCGCCTCGATGCGCAGCACGCACGACAGGTTGTTGCTCTTGCGCTTCTCCGCGTAGTCCTCCGCCTCGGGATGCAGAACCGTCAGCCTGACGCCGTTCCACTCCCAGTTCTGGCCGTTCCGGCAGGGCTCGCCAGCGCCCTCGCCAAGCGAGGAAAGCACCTTGCCGACCGCCAGCGCCGACTGCACCGACGCCATCCCGCCGGCATGGTCGCTGTCACGGTGCGTCACCATCAGGATATCGACCGCGTCGATGCCCAGCGAGCGCAGGTAGGGCACGACCACCCGTTGCCCGGCGTCGGACTCAGCGCTGTAGAGCGGGCCGGGATCGTAGATCAGCGTGTGATCGCGGGTACGCACCACTGTCGCCAGCCCCTGCCCGACATCGAGCACGGTGATCCAGGCTTCGCCCTCGGCTGGACGCTCGACCGGCCAGAATATCGCCGGCAGGAGCAGTGCCACGCCGAGCAGACGCCCCGGCATGCCGCGCGGCAGCAGGCAGATGGCCACGCCAAGGCCGGCGACGACCGCCGCCCACAGCGGCGGCGCCGGCGCCTGCCAGACCGGCCATGTCGCGCACCACTCAAGAAAAACCATCAGCCAGCCGAGCACCGTATGCGCCAGCGCGGCGATCGGCCACCACGGAATGACCGCAGCAAGCAGCGCCAGCGGCGTGACGATGAAGCTGACGACCGGGATGGCAACTGCATTGGCCAGCGGCGAGACCAGCGAGAACTGCTGGAAGACCAGCAGCAGCACCGGCAGCGAGGCCAAGGTCGCCGCCCACTGGACAACGCCCCAGGCCCGGATGCGCTCGCGCCAACCGCCGCCAGCGCCATGCTCGCCGACCACCGCCGAGCCGACATAGAGCAGCGCCCCGACCGCCCCGAACGACAGCCAGAAGCCCGCCGCCAGCACCGCCCACGGGTCGATCAGCAGGACGACCAGCAGCGCCAGGCACAAGGTACGGCTGGGCGCGACAACCCGCCCCGAGCTCATCGCCAGCGCGGCGACCACCAGCATGTAAAGCGTGCGTTGCGCCGGCACCGCGAAGCCGGCGAGCAGCACGTAGAACAGCGCGGCCAGGCAGCCAACCAGCAAGGCCGCGCGCTGCGCCGGCAGTCGCAGCGCGAGATATGGCACGCGCCGCCAGACAAAGCCGGCGAGCAGTCCGAACAGCGCCGCCACCATGGTCACGTGGAGGCCGGAGATCGACATGAGATGCGTCGTTCCGCTGCGATTGAAGGTGGTCCACAAATCGCCCTGAATCGCCCGCTGGTCGCCCACCACCAGCGCCACCAGAATGCCGGCCCAGGGGTAGCGCTCCGCCGGCAACATCGCGGCAAACGAATCACGCACGCCAAGGCGCAGACGCTCGACGACATACTCCGGTTGCCAGACCATTTCGGCCAGGCGCTGTGCTGGGTTCTGGCGCACATAGCCGGTCGCCCGGATGTCGCGTTCGAGCAGCCAGGCCTCGTAATCGAAGCCGTTGGGGTTTGAATTGCCGTGCGGGCGCTTGAGGCGCACCGTCATCTGCCAGCGCTCGCCGGGACGCAGCGGCTGGCGCACGAATTCCTCGCCGTCGCGATTGCCCTGGTACCACGACAGCATGATCCGCTTCAGGAACGACGGCTGTCGCACCCCAAGGGTACTTCCTGTCGGGCGCGGTCAACAGCTTCTCAACGGCAAATTCGAAACGGGTACCCTGGCTGAAATCCTGCGGCAGCGTTGCGACGACGCCGACGACCTCGACATCGCGCCCTTCCCAAGCCGTGGGCAGCGCATCGGCGAGCCGGATCTCGGCGCGCCACCCGGCCCACGCGAAGCCGAGGGCGAAACAGGCCAGCACCCCGAGCAGGCGGCCCGGCCAGGCACCCTGCCAGCGCATGGCCGGCAGCGCCAGCAACAGTCCCGCGAGCGTCCAGAGCGATGCCGGCGGCAGTTGCGGCTGCATCTGGAGAACGATGACACCGGCGGCGAAGGCGAGAATATTGAGGCGCATCCTGCAATAATAGGCGGGAGATCATGCGCAAGCACCTGAAAAAGCACCTGCCCAACCACGAGGCGATTCACAACAATCGCTGGTTGCGGCCGTTCCGCAATTCGTTGCTGCACCCACGGCTGTGGCACCTCAACCGCCATTCGGCGGCCGGGGCGGTGGCGGCGGGCATGTTCTGCGGACTGATACCGGGACCGCTGCAGATGATCGGCGCGGCAATCTGCGCCCTGATCTTTCGCGTCAATCTGCCGCTGGCAATGTTCGTGACGCTGTACACCAACCCGTTCACGATTGTGCCGCTCTACGTTCTGGCCTATGAGATCGGCCGCCTGGCGACCGGCGACAACAACGGTTTCAGCGAGCCGCCGGCCTTCGAGATGACGCGCTTCATCGAATGGACGCAGGCCATGCAGACGTGGATGATCGGCGTCGGCAAGCCGCTCGGCATCGGCCTCGTGCTGCTTGCGATCATGCTGGCCGTCGCTGGCTACGTGCTGACCAAGGCCGTCTGGCGGTTTTACCTGATCCGCGCCTGGCGCCAGCGCAAGGCGCGCTGAACCGATCCGCTCAGGAAAAAACGGCTTCCTCGAACAGCGGCGGATTGTCACTTTTTTGATTTCCGGCTGGTCCGGGACCGCGTAGAGCACCGGCGTGATCATCTCATCGAAGATGCCGCGCAGGCTCCGCGCGCCACCTGAAGTCGAGCGCGAAGTCGGCGATCTGGTGGAACACCACCGGCTCGATCAGCAGTTCCACGGCCTCGTCGCAGGATGACGCGAACTGCCGGTAGATCGAAGCGCGGTCGATCATGACTGCGCACCAGGTTGCTCTTGAGGTCGTCGAGATCGCGGATCGTCAAGGCGCTCGCACTCGGCAGTGTCCGACTTTCAACGTCGACAAACAGTTTTAGAGCCGAGACCTGTCATTTCGTCCCGCATTCGAGGATCAGGCAAGACAGTCGGCCGCCTCCTCGGCCAGACCGTGTTGCCTGGCCAAGTGTGGCCCAGATACGCGCCGTCGGCCACGCTCAATCCACGGGTAACGATCCAGACCGAGGTCGCCCACATCACAGAACCACCCTCCGTAGAACAGCAGCGTCTCAACGCGGATCCGGTCGCACGATGTCGAGCAACAGCGACGATGGTGAAGTAACGGCAGATGGCTAGACAGGCGGGTCAGCATCAATCAGGACTCCTGTTGGGCGTTCGTTTAGTAGCTGCTGCGCTTTCATGTTGGAGAGAGTAACAACGGATTAGCATGTTGTCAATTACTCGAACAACAAATAAGGCTGCTCGTGACATGTACAACGGAATTCGAGCCCATTTGTGAAGGCGGCGACGTAAGGGTTGCCGGTATCAGGAAAAAACCGCTTCCTCGAACAGCGAGCGGATGACCACCTTCTTACTTCCGGCCGGTCCGGCACGACATAGAGGACCGGCGTGATCATCTCCTCGAAGATGCCGCGCAGGCTGCGCGCGCCGACCTTGAATTCGAGCGCGAGGTCGGCGATCTGGCCGAATACCGCCGCCTCGATGACCAGTTCGACGCCCTCGTTCTGCAGGATGGCGCGGAACTGCCGGTAGATCGAATGCTGCGGCTCGATCATGATGCGCACCATCATGTCCTTCGACAATTCGCGCAGGCGGGCGATGATCGGCAGGCGCCCGGCGAACTCGGGAATCAGGCCGAAGCGGAAGAGATCGGTCGGCTTGACGCGGGCGTTCAGGCGGTCGAGCATCTTCTGGTCGTCGCTCTCGGCGGTGGCGATGAAGCCGAAGGCCTGCGTCTCGGCGAGGATGCTTTCGAGCCCGACGAAAGCGCCGCCGCAGATGAACAGGATCTGCGTGGTATCGATGTACTGCCCGCTTTTCAGGCGCACCGAGGCGCCCTCCATGATCTTCAGCAGCGCGTGCTGGACGTTCTCGCCCGAGGCGGCGCGCGCCTGGCCGCTGATCGCCTTCAGCTTGTCAACCTCGTCGATGAAGACGATGCCGCGCCCGGCCTTCTCGGTATCGCCGCCGGCGCGTTCGAGCAGGCGCTGGAGGATGGCGTCGAGTTCCTCATTGACGTATTCGGTCTGCGCCAGCGAGGTCGCATCGGCGGTGACGAAGGGCAGTTCGAGAACGCGCGCCAGCGTTTCGCAGAGCAGCGTCTTGCCGGTGCCGGTCGGGCCCATCAACAGAATGTTGCTTTTGAGCATTTCCAGCCGGTCAACCGCAACCATCTCGACCTTGCGGAAATGCGAATAGACGGCGACGGCGAGGATCTTCTTCGCCTCGTCCTGGCCGATCACATGGCGGTTAAGCTGGGCGACGATTTCACTCGGTTTCATCGGTACATTCCCTGGCAGGTGTTGAAGCAGACGAAAGGCTGCGAAAATCGGAGTAAGACGGCAATGCCGCCATTGTGAAAGCGGCGCCAAAACTGCGCCAGCATTTTTGCCTGTTTTTGCAGGTCGACCGCAACAGGGCAGAGGGAAACCGTGGTCTGTCCCCTGTTATTTTCAAGGTTCAGATGCCGACGATCAATCATTAGGCGTTCTCAACCTACACGCTCCACCACCCGCTTCACAGAGCACTTGAGTAATCTTGCCTTTCGATCCTCTTGCCTCGTAGAAGTTGAGATTTTCCTTTTGCTTGAATCGAACGGGCTTTTCAACAACGACGAAGCCGTTATCTGAGAGGAACTGGACAACTCTAGCCGTCTCAGAATCGGCTTCTGGAGCCTTAGTAGTAACTGATGCGGGCTGGATCGCTGGAACAGTGGAACTAGGTGTGGATTTCGTTGGAGCCTCATTTACGACGCGGAAGGCAACCATCGTAACCGTAGCCAGATCGAATCCAGTTTGGTGGCGAGACCAATAAAGACGTTTGTCGCGCCACAAGCGCAAGCCTTGTCCTTGTGTTTCTCGAACTGCAACCGCTACCGAATGCACAAAACTCATTGAGCTAGTGCCATTGATGATGCACAACTCCTCGAGTTACCCAGCTTCGGCCTGTCGGCGGGTCTGATACACCCTAACATTGCAATTCGCAGAAATTGGGGTCGCTCCGCTGCCATCAATCATTTCGACCGTTGTGCAGCCTGCTATGCCGAGCGCTAAGCCCACGCATAGAACAGTTTCAACATTGCTACTCCCTCTTAATAAACACGATTCCGAAGCAAAAGGCGTGAATTGAAAAATCCAATCACCCTTTTACCATTAGGCACTCCGCAGCAGAATAGGGCTCGCCATCAGGCCGCCACCGGCTGGAAAACACGGATACGCGGCGCGATCCGATCTTGCAGGGTACGGGCGGCGATCCGTATGTCGTACTCGGTTTGCAGGTTGAGCCAGAAACGCGGTTCCATCCCGAAAAACAAGCCGAGGCGTAGCGCCGTATCGGCCGTAACCGGGCGGTGGCCGTTCACCAGTTCGCTAATGCGACTCGGCGATACATCGATGTCGGCCGCAAGCTGACGGGCCGAGATACCCATCGGCTTCATAAAGTCCTCCAGCAGAATTTCGCCGGGGTGGATTTCGTCAAGTAATTCAGCCATGTCAACTCCTACTCGCCGACCAGCACGCCGTCGTTCAAATGCATGACGCGGTCGGCGCGGGCGGCCAGTTGCAGGTCGTGCGTCACCATGACCAGGCTGGCGCGCTGCGAGCGCACCTGGGCGAGCAGCAGGTCGAAGACGATGCCGGCGGTCTGGCGGTCGAGGTTGCCGGTCGGTTCGTCGGCGAGGATGCACGAGGGCGAGCTGACCAGCGCCCGGGCGATGGCCGCGCGCTGGCGTTCGCCGCCGGAAAGTTCGCCGGGGCGGTGTTCCAGGCGATGGCCGAGGCCGACGGCGGTCAGCATCTCGCCCGCCGCCTTCAGCGCCGAGCGGCGTTCCTGACGGCGGATCAGCAGCGGCATGGCGACGTTTTCCAGCGCCGAGAATTCGGGCAGCAGGTGGTGGAACTGGTAGACGAAGCCGAGATGCCGGTTGCGCCAGTCGCCGCGGTCGACCTCGCCCAGGGCCGAAAAATCGCGGCCCATCAGTTGCACCTTGCCGGCGGTCGGCGCATCCAGCCCGCCGAGCAGGTGCAGCAGCGTGCTCTTGCCGGAACCCGAGGCGCCGACGATGGCCAGCGTTTCGCCGGCCGACACTTCGAGGTCGACGGCCGACAGCACCGTGACATCCAGCCCGCCGTTGCGGAACACCTTGCCCAGCCCGCTGGCCGCGAGAATGACGTCACTCATAGCGCAGCGCCTCCGCCGGATTGACGCGCGAGGCGCGCCAGCTCGGGTAGAGCGTCGCCAGCAGCGCGAGCACGAAGGCGATCAGCGTGACGCCCCAGACGTCGCCCCACTGCAGGTCGGAAGGCAGGTCGGAGATGTAATAGACCTCCTTCGCCAGGAATTGCACGCCGAAGCATGCGTTCGATGAAGGGCACCACCACATCGATATTGAGCGCCAGCGCGACGCCGCCGGCCACGCCGAGGCCGAGGCCGATGAAGCCGATCAGCGCGCCCTGCACGATGAAGATCTTCATGATCGACAGCGGGCGCGCGCCCAGCGTGCGCAGGATGGCGATGTCGGCCTGCTTGTCGGTGACCGCCATGACCAGCGTCGACACGATGTTGAAGGCGGCGACGGCGACGATCAGCGACAGGATGATGAACATCATGTTTTTTTCGATCTGCCACGGCGCGGAAGAAATTGGCGTGGCTCTTGGTCCAGTCGCTGATGTAGGCGTCGGCATTGACGTAGCGCATCAGCTCGCGGGCGATGCGCGGCGCCTGGAAGAGGTCGTCGACCTTGAGCCGCACGCCGCTCACCCGGTCGTCCATCTGGTAGAGCTTCTGCGCGTCGTTCATGTGGATCAGCGCCAGGCCGCTGTCGTATTCGTACATGCCGACCTCGAAGATGCCGACCACCTTGAACTACTTCAGGCGCGGCATCACGCCGGCCGGCGTCACCGTGCCCTGCGGCGCGATCACCGTCACCTTGTCGCCGACGAAGACGCGCAGCGCACGCGCCAGATCGGCGCCGAGCACGATGCCGAACTCGCCGGGCCGCAAATCGTCGAGGCTGCCGCTCTTGATCGTCTGGCGGAAATCGGCGACGCGGTCTTCCAGATCCGGCACGATGCCGCGCACCAGCACGCCCTTGACGCCGTTATCGACGGTGAACATCGCCTGCGACTGCACGAAGGGCGCCGTCGCCCGCACCTCCGGATGCTGCGCCGCCTGCGCGGCGATGCTCTGCCAGTCGGTCAGCTCGCCGTTGATGCCGGCAATCTGGATATGCGAGGCGACGCCGAGAATGCGCGTGCGCAGTTCCTTCTGGAAACCGTTCATCACCGACAGCACGACGATCAGCGCCGCGACGCCGAGCCCGATGCCGAGCATCGAAATCAGCGAAATGAAGGAGATGAAATGGTTGCGCCGCTTGGCGCGCGTGTAGCGCAGACCAATCAGCAATTCGTAGGGCAGTGCCATGCGGGAACGGGCCGGGCGGGAAAAGCCGCTATGGTACACTCAAGCGCATCCCCTGAAGTCTTTCCGGCGCCGCTTTCCGTGCATCTGACCCTGCTTGTCCCCGAACTGATCTGGCCGGAACCGGCCGACGAGCACGCCCTCGGAAAACTTGCCGCGCCGGGTCTGGAATGGGTGCTGGCGCGTGCCCGCAGCGAGCGCAGCGCCCGCCGCCCGTTCGAGAAGGTGCTGGCCGACTGCTTTGGCATGGCCAATGCCCCCTTCGGCGCCCTGCGCCTGCTCGGCGAAGGTGCCGAAGAAGCCCGCAGCGGCCACTGGCTGTGCGCCGACCCGGTGCACCTGCGCTTCTACCAGGAACGCATCATCCTTGCCGATGCCGGCGCCTTCGATCTTGAAGAGGACGAAGCGCAAGGCCTCGTCGAGGCGCTCAATGCCGAGTATGGCGATGTCGGCCAGTTTCACGCGGCCAGCGCCCGGCGCTGGTATCTGCGGCTCAATGTTCCGGTCAACCATCCCGCGGAGCCGATTTCCGCCGTCGCCGGGCGCCGCGTCGATGGCGAACTCAACGGTAGCGCGCTGCCGCTGACCCGCTGGCTGAATGAAGTGCAGATGTTCCTGCACGGCCACCCCGTCAATGAGCGGCGCGAGACCGCAGGCCAGCCGGCGATCAACAGCCTGTGGCTGTGGGGTGGCGGCACGCTGCCGGCCACCGCGGCGCCGGAATTCTCCGCCGTCTTCAGCGACACCCCGCTCGCTGCCGGCCTCGCCCGCGCCGCCGGCATTGCCGCTGCACGGCCGACCGGCCAATCTGGCCGCCGTCATCGCCAACGGCGGCGAGCGGCCGCTGGTCGTCCTCGACCAGTTGCTGTCGCGCGTCCTCTACGAAAATAGTGAAGGCTGGCGCAGCGATCCTCGAACAACTCGAAGCCGACTGGTTCGCGCCGCTCAAAAAAGCCCTCGGAAGCAGGGTCAACCGCGTCAGCCTGATCGCCCCCACCGTCTATGGCGAACTGCGCTACACGCTGACCGCCGGCGACCGCTGGAAGCTCTGGAAAAGCGGCAAGCCCATCGCCGAGACGGCCAAGGAACTCGCCCAATGACCCGCATCGTCGCCCGCAACATTCCGCCGCGCGTCGTCTGGCAACTGGAGCAGCAAGGCCTGCACCCGCTGCTCGCCCGCCTCTACGCCTCGCGCGGCGTGACCGACCGGGCCGAACTCGATTACGAACTGAAGTCGCTGCTGCCGCCCGCCAGCCTGACCCACGCCAGCGATGCCGCCCACATCCTGGCCGATGCCATCGAGGCCGAAGCCAAGCTGCTGATCATCGGCGACTACGACTGCGACGGCGCCACCGCCACCGCCGTCGGCGTGCGCGCCCTGCAAGATGCTCGGCGCCGACGTCGACTTCCTGCTGCCCGACCGCTTCAAGCTCGGCTACGGCCTGTCGCCGGAAATCGTCGACGTCGCCGCGCAGCAGTCGCCCGACCTGATCATCACCGTCGACAACGGCATCGCCAGCATCGAGGGCGTCGACCGCGCCAGACGAGCTCGGCATCGCGACGCTGATCACCGACCACCACCTGCCGGGCGACACGCTGCCCGAAGCCGACTGCATCGTCAACCCGAACCAGCCCGGCTGCGACTTCCCGTCCAAGTGCATCGCCGGCGTCGGCGTCATGTTCTACGTCATGCTCGCCCTGCGCGCCGAACTGCGCGAACGCGGCTTCTTCGCCGACCGGCCGGAACCCAATTTCGCCAGCCTGCTCGACCTCGTCGCGCTCGGCACCGTCGCCGACGTGGTGAAGCTCGACCGCAACAACCGCATCCTGGTCAGCCAGGGCCTCAAGCGCATGCGCGCCGGCCAGTTGCAGCCCGGCCTCGCCGCGCTGTTCAAGGCCGCCGGGCGCGATCCGAAAAAGGCGACGGCGATGGACCTCGGCTTCATCCTCGGCCCCCGCCTGAATGCCGCCGGCCGCCTCGCCGACATGCGCCTCGGCGTCGAATGCCTGCTCACCGAAGACCCCACGCGCGCCCTGCAGATCGCCCAGCAACTCGATGCCCTCAACCGCGAGCGTCGCGAAATCGAAACCGGGATGCAGGAACAGGCGCTGATCCTGCTCGAATCGCTAGCCGCTGACGACCCCACCCCCGGCATCGCGCTCTTCGACCCGAGCTGGCACGAAGGCGTCGTCGGCATTCTCGCCTCGCGCATCAAGGACAAGCTGCATCGCCCGGTCTTCGCCTTCGCCCCCGGTGAAGGCGGCATCGTCAAGGGCTCCGGCCGCTCGATCCCCGGCCTGCACCTGCGCGATGCACTCGACCTCGTCGCCAAGCGCGCCCCCGGCCTGCTCGTCCGCTTCGGCGGCCACGCCATGGCGGCCGGCGCGACGCTCAAGGCCGAAGACTTCGAGCGCTTCCGCGATCTGTTCGCCGAGATTGCCGGCGAACTGCTGGCCCCGGCCGACCTGACCCGCACGCTGGAAACCGATGGCGCGCTGGAGGGCGGCTACATTTCGCTGGAGATCGCTCGCCTGCTGGAGAATGAAGTCTGGGGCCAGGGCTTCCCGGCGCCGCTGTTCATGGACGAATTCGAGGTCGAGCAACAGCGCGTGCTCAAGGAAAAGCACCTCAAGCTGCGCCTGCGCAAGGGCAACGCGCGCTTCGACGCCATCCAGTTCAATTTCAGCACCCAGCCCGGGAACCGCACCCGCGCCGCCTATCGGCTGGCGATCAACGAATACATGGGCGTCGAGACGCCGCAATTGATGGTCGAGCACCTGGAATAAGCGCTACGCCGGCACCTACGGGCGAATGACGGTCCAGCCCTGCTTCTGCTTCTCGATGATCTCGATCACGCCGGCTTTCACGTAGCCGATCCGGGGATGCATGTCGTCCTTCGTCAGCTTCTGCCCCTTCATCGTGTTCTCGCACATGGAGACGTTCGCACCGGTGGCCAGCGTATCGTCGATGCGGTTGGCGAGCGGCGAGTCCATCTTGAGCATGCCGGCGCCCAGCCCGAACGCGACTACCTCGATATCTACCTTGTCCTTGCCATAGGCATCCTGAATATTCTTGACGACGTTCAATGCCTGGCTCCAAATCTTTGGATTATCGTCGCTCACCTGGATGACCACGCCCTGTTTGGCCATCTCGGCAAGCGCCGGGGAAGAAACAAACGCCAGGGCGGCAATTCCGAGAAGAAGGAACGAGAAGGTTCTGCGAATCATGTTGTCTCCTGTCTTTTTGATTTGTGGGGAAAAACGAACGGCGCACCTGCAAAAAAAGCCGGAACCGGAAGACATCCCGGTTCCGGCGCCAACCTCCGGCCAGCCGATCTTACTTGGCGATTTCGAGCAGCTCAACTTCAAAAATCAGCGTTGAATTGGGCGGAATCCCCGGCACATTCTGGTCGCCGTAAGCCAGATTGGGCGGGCAAACCAGTTTAGCCTTGCCGCCCACCTTGATCTTCTGCACCCCTTCGGTCCAGCACGGAATCACCCGGGTCAGCGGGAAGGTAGCCGGTTGCCCGCGCTTGTAGGAACTATCGAACTCCTGGCCATTTTCCAGCGTGCCGCGATAGTGAACCTTGACCGTGTCAGTCATTTTCGGATTGGCCCCCGTACCCTCCTTGAGGGTGGTAACGCCTATCCCCGAGGCGGTCTTTTCCACCTTGGGTTCAGCGGCATGGGCCTGGAGCGTGAGGGCGAAAAAAAGCGCTGTTGTGGTAGTGACCAGTTTGTTCATGGAATCTGCCTTTGCGAAGGTTGGAAATCGAATACCGGATGCGGTAACGCAATTGTGCCGCAGAATTGACCAGTTTTTGCGCGATAAGCAAAGACAGCATCCCACAACGGCTTCTGTTCGAGGAATACCAAAAAACCTATGCTGTTGCGGTCGACGCCTGAAAAATGGCGAAATTCAACGGCCGGTACCCCTGAAGTCGAAACGGTAGTTGGCTACAAGAAAAACGGATGTGCCACGAAAGGGATCCCGAACTTCTGCCCCGGCGCGGACTCCAACTTTTGCCCTGTAATCGGCAACATTGCCATGAGGACAGAGGAGGAAGGCATCATGGAAAAACCCGTACACAGCTTGACCACGCTTTTCGCACAACTCGGGCAACCCAACGATGAAGCGTCCATCGCGCAATTCATCGAAAGCCACCGCCCGCTGGCCGGCGACGTCATGTTGCATGAAGCCGCCTTCTGGACGCCATCGCAGGCGTCCTTCCTGTGCGAAGCCATCCGTGACGACGCCGACTGGGCCGAAGTCGCCGACGAACTGAACGCCGAGTTGCGCGCCCGGCATTAATGCCAGCCTCTGTATTTATAATATTAGGTTGGCGACCACCATGACCCGGCTCGAGAAAGACTCATTCGGCAACATCGCGGTTGCGGTTGACCGCCTGTGGGGGGCACAAACGCAGCGCTCGCTGGCGCACTTCGCCATCTCGACCGAGCGCATGCCGGAAGAACTGATCCACGCGCTGGCGGTCGTCAAGGCCGCCGGCGCCAAGGTCAATCTGGAACTCGGTCTGCTCCCGCCAGCCAAGGCCGGCGCCATCATGGCCGCCGCCGATGAAGTGGCGGGCGGCCAGCACGCCGACGAATTTCCGCTTTCGGTATGGCAGACCGGTTCGGGCACGCAGACCAACATGAACCTCAACGAGGTGCTGGCCAACCGCGCCTCGGAACTGCTCGGCGGCCAGCGCGGCAGCGCCCGGCTGGTTCATCCCAATGACGAGGTCAATCTCGGACAGTCGTCGAACGACATCTTTCCCACCGCCATGCATCTGGCGGCCGCCCTCGGCATCACACGCCACCTGCTGCCCGCCCTCGGCGAGCTGAGCGCCGGCCTTGAGGAAAAGGCAGCCGCCTTCGCCGACATCATCAAGATCGGCCGCACCCATCTGCAGGATGCCACGCCGCTGTCGCTCGGCCAGGAATTCTCCGGCTACGTCGCCCAGTTGCAGCATGCCGAGGCGGTCATCGCCGCCATCCTGCCTTCCCTCTACCCGCTGGCCGTCGGCGGCACCGCGGTCGGCACCGGACTCAACACCCATCCGGAGTTCGGTTTCCGGGTTGCCGCGAAACTGGCCGAGCAAACCGGCATTCCGTTCACCAGCGCCGCCAACAAGTTTGCCGCGCTGGCCGCCAACGACGGTCTGGTCGCCGCCCATGGCGCGCTGAAGACGCTGGCGGTGGCGCTGATGAAGATCGCCAACGACGTCCGCTGGCTGGCCTCCGGCCCGCGTTCCGGACTCGGCGAGATCAGCATCCCGGAAAACGAACCGGGCAGTTCGATCATGCCCGGCAAGGTCAATCCGACCCAGTGCGAGGCGCTGACCATGCTCTGCGCCCAGGTCATGGGCAACGATGTCGCTATCAGTATTGGCGGCGCTGCTGGCAATTTCGAGCTCAATGTCTTCAAGCCGCTGATCGCCCACAACTTCCTGCAAAGCGTCCGCCTGCTGGCCGATGGCATGGCCAGTTTCGAGCGGCATTGCGTCCGCGGCATCACCGCCAACCGCGAACGCATCGCCGAACTCATGGAACGCTCGCTGATGCTGGTCACCGCGCTGGTGCCGCACATCGGCTACGACAAGGCCGCCGAAATCGCCAAACGGGCCAGCCGCGAGGGCACGACGCTGAAGCAGGCGGCGCTGGATATTGGCTATGTGACCGCCGATGAATACGAACGCTGGGTTGACCCGGCGGCGATGACTCGCCCGTCGGCACGGTAGCGAATTCTCGCTCCTGTCACGGTCGACCGCCAAAACAAGGCAATTTTCGACGCGAGCCGTTGACCACTCCACAATTTCTCCGGGCTGCGCTATAAAGAGAACCATGAAGACCATACAAATCGCCCTGCTCATCCTGCTGTGCTACGCGCTACCTGCCCAGGCCGAGGTTTACAAGTGCCGCCAGCCGGACGGCCGGACGGAAATCTCGAATTCGCCCTGCAGCGGCGGTAGCAGCACAATCAAGGCGATACCGGACGATACGGTTTCCGAGGCCAGCCGCCGGCAGGCCGAGCGTGACGCCGATCGCTTGGAGGACTACGCGGACAAGCTCGGAGCGGAACGCAAGGCGAACGAAGCCGCCGAGCGCAAGCTGTTGAAGGAACAGCAGGCGGCTGCGCGTCAGGGGCCGTCACCCGCCAGCATCGAATCCTGCCTGCACACCCTTGACCGGATGGCGCTCGACTCCTCGCGCCGCGCCGAACTTGAAGACGGTTGCCGCGCCACGGGTTCGGTGCAGCCGGTCTACGTACCGGAGTCTTCGTACTACGGCGGATCGGGTTATATCCGGCCGTATCCACCACATCCGCCACGTCCCGTGCCGACACCGCTGCCTGCGCCCGTCACGCCGGCAAAACCCGTCAACCTCTACAAGGTACCCAGCGCGCCGCGTAACCGCTAGGGCCAGACGCGGACTCGGAAAATCAGGCCTTGTCGTGCTGCGAGCCGTCGCGGCTCTGGCTGCCCAGCGTCAGTTCGGCGTCCGAACCGAGCGCATCGAAGAAGGCCTGTACTGCTTTCGGGTCACCCGACGCCGCAAAGGTCGTCTGCCCGCAGTCGCACTGACCGACCCAGATCGCCTCTATCCCCGACAGGCCGCGCGTGCTGACCGGATGGATCGTCGTCACGTCGGCGCCACAGCCGTTGCAGACCAGTTTTTCCGGCCGGGTTGCCTCGATCCTTGCCTGCGCTTGCGCAATGCGCTGTTCAATATCACCG
Organism: uncultured beta proteobacterium; assembly: GCA_963727115.1. Classification (GTDB taxonomy): domain Bacteria; phylum Pseudomonadota; class Gammaproteobacteria; order Burkholderiales; family Rhodocyclaceae; genus Azonexus. The sequence goes on from CAVSFS010000011.1 coordinate 85,340, forward strand.
CGCCGTTTAGCTTGTCCCATGAATTTCCCCTTAGTCCATGCATGATTCACCAAGCTGCCACGAAAGTGAAGCAGGCATTTCGCGGCAGCCCCTGCGGATTCTCCCCCGGCATGGCAAGATGCGGCCATGAACGCGAATCCCTACCTTGCCGGCATCGGCTTCGGCCTGCTGGCCTACGGCATCTGGGGCTTCTTCCCGCTGTTCTTCCGCCAGCTCGCGCACGTCTCGCCGATGGACGTCCTCTCCAATCGCGCGGTATGGGCCTGCGTCTTCGTCGGCCTGCTGCTGACGCTGCGCGGCGGCTGGGGCAAGGTTGCCGCCGTGTTCCGCGCGCCGCGCCAACTGGGCATGCTGGCACTGGCCGCGCTACTGGTCGGCAGCAACTGGCTGGTCTTCCTGTGGGCCGTCGCCAACCAGCAGGTGGTCGCCTCCAGTCTCGGCTATTTTCTGACGCCGCTGGTCAACGTGCTGCTCGGCCTCGTCGTGCTCAAGGAGCGCCTGAACCGGCTCGAATGGATCGCCGTCGGCCTCGCGGTCGCGGCGATCGCCAATGAAGTCATCACGCTCGGCAGGCTGCCCTGGGTATCGCTGTTTCTCGCCGCCACCTTTGGCACCTACGGCCTGGTGCGCAAGCAGGTGCCGGTCGATGCGCTGTCCGGCCTGTGGCTGGAAACGCTGGCCATGCTGCCGGTCTGCGGCATCTACGCACTGTGGCAGGCGCAAAGCGGGCATACGGTTTTCGGCGGCCACGACCTGTTGACCGCAAGCCTGCTGCTCGGCGCCGGCATCATCACCGCGCTGCCGCTGATGGCCTTCGCCGCCGCCACGCAGCGCCTCGACCTGGCGACGGTCGGCATGCTGATGTACATCAACCCGACCATGCAGTTCGTGACTGCTGTCTGGATCTTCGGCGAACCGATGCAGCCGGAACGGCTGATCAGTTTTGCCCTGATCTGGATTGGCCTGCTCGTCTTCAGTTGGAGCATGTGGGAAAAGTACCGGGATCGCGGATAATGTCACACTGCGCTGACCAACGAAAATGAGCATGGGATTACTTGAGAGCACGCTGATCATTCTGGCGCTGATCGCCTTCAGCGCCTTCTGCTCGATCTCCGAGATCTCGCTGGCCGCCGCGCGCAAGCTCAAGCTGGCGCAGCTCGCCGCCGACGGCGATGCCAGAGCCGCGACGGTACTTGAACTGCAGCGGCAGCCCGGCCATTTTTTCACGACCATCCAGATCGGCCTCAATACCGTTGCCATTCTCGGCGGAATTCTCGGCGAGGGCGCCTACGCGCCATTTCTGTCCGCCGCGCTGCTGCCCTGGATCGGCGCGCCTGAAACGGCGGCCACGCTGGGTTCCGTTCTTTCCTTCCTGCTGGTGACGACGGCTTTCATCCTGCTCGCCGACCTGATTCCGAAACGCGCCGCCATCGTCGCGCCGGAAGCCATCGCGCTACGTATCGCCGGGCCGATGGCGCTTTGCATCCGCCTGCTGAAGCCGCTGATCTGGGCCTTCAACGGCGTCGCCAACCGGATCATGGCCTGGTTCGGCCTGCCCGAAAGCCGCCCCGAAGATGTCACGCCGGCCGACATCATGGCCCTGACCCAGGCCGGCGCCAATGCCGGGGTGGTCGCCGAACAGGAGCAGTTGTTGATCGAAAACGTCTTCGAACTGGAAATCCGCACCGCGCCCTCGGCGATGACCGCCCGCGACAGCATCGTCTGGCTCGACAGCCTGGAGAGCGAAGCCGAGATCCGGGCCAAACTGAGCGCCCGCCCGCATGCCAAGTTTCCCGTCTGTGCCGGCAGCATCGACCAGGTCGTCGGCTACGTGGATTCCAAGGACATCCTGAATCGCATCCTGAACGGCGAAGCGCTTTCGCTCAAGGCAGAGGGCCTGCTGTGCACCGTGCTGGTCCTGCCAGAAACGCTGAATCTCGCCGAAATTCTCAAGCAGTTCAAGGCGAGCCGCGAGGATTTTGCGCTGATCATCAACGAATACGCGCTGATCGTCGGCCTGATCACGCTCAACGACATCACCAGCACATTGGTCGGCGAAACCGAGGGGCCCGCCGATGAAGCGCAGATCATCCGCCGCGATGAAAACTCATGGCTGGTCGATGGCCTGACGACGGTCGGCGACCTCGAAGCCCTGCTCGACATTCCGCCCTTCCCCGATGACGACCAGTTCGAAACCATCGCCGGTTTCCTGATGTACGTGCTGCGCAAGGTGCCGCGTCCGACCGAGAGTGTCGACCACGGCGGCTTCCGCTTCGAGGTGCTCGACGTCGACCATCACCGCATCGACCAGTTGTTGGTCACCCGACTCGCCGCGACAACGCCCAAGCCCTGATCCGGCGATGTCCCGGCTGCTCATCTACACCATCGTCTTCATCGAAGGCTTCTGCTCGCTCGGCGCCGAAGTCATCGCCCTGACTTTGTCGTTACAAATCAATAAGATATATAGAAACGCGAGGCTATACAATCTCGACACAATGGTAATTCCGTATAGCCAACAGTATGGAGTTACCAATGACACCTGCCTACGTTAACCGCTGAGCACTTGGCACTTATAGCTCGCACACGTCAATTCCCAGCCACCTGGTTACACGGGAGTTCTGGGCAGGCGCGCGCCGCGTGCTGAAACCCGATGGTGTCCTGCTCGCCAACCTGATTCTCGACGGCAAGCTGGAAACCCCTTACGCGCGCAACCTGCAGGCCACCATCGACAGCGTTTTCGGGCGTTGCGCGGTCGACGTGCTGCACAAGGGAAAAATGCTGGCCAACGTCGAGTCACCTGCTTCGCAAGCAGCAAGCCCGATGAGACCGGGATTTACGTCGATGAAAAACCCGGGGGGACATCGATCTCGCCCGTTCGCGCTAGTGGCTGGTCAAACGCAGCCGGTAGGCTTGGGCAGGCCGCCGTATTTGGTGATCGGCTTCATCGGCCCGGTCATCCAGATCGAGAACAGATCCTTCTGATCGACGTCGAGGAATTTGGCAAATTTCCGGATCGGCGGAACCGACTGGAATTCGTCGTAGTATTCGCGCGCCTTCAGGATTTGCGCCCATTTCTCATCGTTCATCTCGATGCCATCCGCTTCGGCCATCGCCTGGGCGATTTCCATGCTCCAATCGTCCATGCTTTCCAGATATCCATCGCCATCACGTGCGGGCAAGTCCATGTTTCACTCCTTGATCCAAGTTAAAAATCTTCGAAGCGAATTTAATATTACCCGACTTAATTAGTCAAGTAATTTCGGCGCGACGTGCGGGCAAACGCCATTGCAAACCTTGATCTCTCCCGTTCGCGCCGAGACGCCGGAAAAACCTTGAGGCACCAAGGATCAAACCTTCTTCCTGGCTCTGGCCCGCGGCTTGCGGGCAGCGGGCTTCGCCTTGACCTCGGGCGGCTTTTCGTAACCACCGAGAACACCCTTCACGGGACATAGTTTGAAGAACGGACATTTCTCGCAACCGGCAACAATGGCAATCGGACATACCTTCATTTCAGTTCTCCTGTTTTTCGCTTGAGCGCGGCCGCACTTTCAATTGAAGCGCCTTCGATGGCCATTATAACCTTGGCCCCTCACCGCCCCCGGATCGGGCCGTTTCAGCGTCGGCGCAGAGTCCATGCCTCGTTGGCGATCAGTGCGCCGAGCACCAGGGCGCCGCCCAGCATGGTACTGACCGAAAGGTGCTCGCCAGCCCACAACCAGGCCCAGACAACGCCGAACAACACTTCGAGCAAGGCGAGCAGCGCGATTTCCGGCGCCGGAAGTTCACGACTCAGGCGGACAATCAGCAGGCAGGGCAGCGCCAACTGGACTGTACCAAGCAGCGCAAGCAGCCCGAGATCATGTCCCGAGGCTTGCAGCGGCCAGGCCAGCGGCAGCGAAACCGCCGCCGAGATCAGCGCGCCGACCAGGACCGCCGGCAGCATGTCCGGCGCGCCCGCCCCCGACTCGCCGACCTGCTGCAGCAGGGTCCAGTTGGCCGCGCCAGCTACCGGCACGGCGCAGGCGACCAGCGAACCGAGCAGCGATCCACCATTGCCGGCCTCGGCGCCGAACATCCAGAGAATGCCGGCAGCGGCGACCAGGATGGCCAGCCAGGTGCGCAATGGCATATGCTTGCCGAGAAAGATGCGCGAGAACAGCGCCGCCACCATCGGTCCGATGGCCATTGTGACGAGCACGTTTGCGACCGTGGTCAGCGTCAGGGCGACCATGAAGGCGGTGAACATCACCGCCCAGCAGAGGCTGGAAGCCCAGAACAGGCGGCCCGAATGCAACAGCCCGCGCCACAGGCCCGGCCCGCGTAATGCCGTCAGGGCAAGCGCCAGCGACAGCGCAGTGAACAGACTGCGCCAGAAAGTAACTTCGAAACTACGCGCGGCATCGAGGTGGCGGGTCACCACGCCGGCGATGCTCCACAGCAGCGTGACCAGCACCATCAGCGCCACGGCGCGGCGGCGAGTCATGCGGAAAGCCGTCGGTGTCTCAGGAATGACGACGTCTGGCCTCGAACAGGCAAACACCGGCCGCCACCGAAACGTTGAGGCTTTCGACGGCACCGTGCATCGGAATGCGCACCAGTTGATCGCAATTTTCACGCGTCAGGCGGCGCATGCCCTCGCCCTCGGCGCCGAGCACCCAGGCCGTGGCCTGCGGCCATTCAGCGCCGTAAAGATCGCTTTCGGCTTCGCCGGCCGCGCCGATCACCCATATATCGCGCTCCTTCAGCTCGCGCAGGGTACGCGCGAGATTGGTGACCATCACGTAGGGCACGGTTTCGGCGGCGCCGCTGGCGGTCTTCGCCGCCACGTCGGTGAGGCCGACGGCGCGATCCTTGGGCGCGATCACCGCATGGACGCCGGCCGCATCGGCAACGCGCAGGCAGGCGCCGAGGTTGCGCGGGTCGGTGATGCCGTCGAGCACGAGCAGGAAAGCCGGCTCCTCCAGCGTATCGAGCACGTCATCGAGATGCGCCAGCTTGCGCCCGCCCTCGACGCGGGCGATGACGCCCTGATGTTTGGCGCCCGGCGCCATGCCGTCGAGCCGCTTGCCATCCGTGGCGACGATCTTGACGCCCTGCAACTCGGCATGCTTGAGCAGATCGCGGGCGCGCGCATCCTGACGCGCGGCATCGATCATGAGCTCCTTCACGGAATCCGGGTCATGACGGAGCTTGGCGGTGATGGCGTGAAAGCCGTAAATCAGGCGCGAGGAGGACATTTCGACGTTCTTTTCCGGAAAGGTGGCAAGTTTACCATCGCCAGCACCCTCACCTTACGCCTGCTACGGTCAACCCCGCTTTTTGGCCTTTTTTCCGGGCTGCGCGTCACCAGCCAGCACGAAGTCGATCTTGTTGGTCTCCAGGTCGGCGCGCACCAGTTTGACCCGCACCCGGTCGCCGAGGCGGAAGCGCTGACCGGTGCGCTCGCCGAGCATCTGGTGCTTGATGTTGTCGAACTGGAAGTAGTCGGCGCCGAGTTCCGAAACGTGCACCAGGCCTTCGATGTAGATCGTATCGAGGGCGACGAAGATGCCGAAGCCGGTCACCGCCGAAATCGTCCCGTCGAACTCCTCGCCGATGCGCTCCTTCATGAAGAAGCACTTGAGCCAGTTCTCGACATCGCGCGTCGCCTCGTCGGCGCGCCGCTCGGTGGCCGAACAATGCAGACCGATTTGCTCCCAGTCGCCGACCGGCGTGTATTTTTCCCTGGCCAGCACCGCCTTGATGGCGCGATGCACCAGCAGGTCGGGATAACGGCGGATCGGCGAGGTGAAGTGCGTGTAATGCTCGTAGGCGAGGCCGAAGTGGCCGACGTTGTCGGGGCTGTACATCGCCTGGCGCAGCGAGCGCAGCATCACCGTCTGCAGGAGCTGGAAATCGGGGCGTGGCTTGATCTGCTCCAGCAGTTTGGCGTAGTCCTTGGCCTTCGGGTCGTCACCGCCGCCCAGCGGCAAGCCGAATTCACCGAGGAAGCTGCGCAGGTTCTTGAGCTTCTCCTCGCCCGGCGCTTCATGGATGCGGTAGAGACAGGTCTGCTTGTGCTCGGCGAGAAAATCGGAGGCACAGACGTTGGCCGCCAGCATGCACTCCTCGATGATGCGGTGCGCCTCGTTGCGCACCACCGGCACGATGTTCTCGATCTTGCCCTGGTCGTTGAAGAGCATCTGCGTTTCGGTCGTCTCGAAGTCGATCGCCCCGCGCTCACCGCGCGCCTTGTGCAGCGCCTTGTAAAGTTTGTAGAGGTTCTGCAGATGCGGCTGCAGCGCCCGCTGGGCATCGCCTTCCGGCTTGGTTTCATCGGACAACCAGGACCACACCTGGTTATAGGTCAGCCGCGCGTGCGAGCGGAACACCGCGCGGTAGAAACGGTACTTGCCGATCTTGCCGGCGGCACTGATTTCCATGTCGCAGACCATGGCCATGCGTTCGACATCCGGGTTCAGCGAGCAGATGCCATTCGACAGCTTCTCCGGCAGCATCGGGATCACCCGGCGCGGAAAATAGACCGAGTTGCCGCGCTCCATCGCCTCCTTGTCGAGCGCCATGCCTGGCTTGACGTAATGCGAAACGTCGGCGATCGCCACCACCAGCCGCCAGCCGCGACCCTGCTTCTCGCAGAACACGGCATCGTCGAAATCGCGCGCCGTCTCGCCATCGATGGTCACCAGCGGCAGCCCGCGCAAATCTTCGCGCCCTTCCAGATCGGCCTTTTTGACCTTGTCGGGCAAGGCCTTGTTCTCGACCAGCGCCGCCTTGGAGAACTCGAAAGGCAAATCATGCTTGCGCAGCGCGATCTCGATTTCCATGCCCGGATCGGCATAGGTGCCGAGCACCTCGGTAATGCGCCCGATCGGCTGCGAAAACTTGTTCGGCTGCTCGATGATGTCGACCATCACCACCTGCCCCGTCTGCGGCTTGATCTTCGCCTTCTTCTCGGGTGGCACCAGGATATCCTGGGCGATGCGCCGGTTCTCCGGCACCACGAAGACGACGCCGTGCTCGACGAAGACGCGGCCGACGACCCGCGTATTGGCACGCTCGGTGACTTCGACGATGCTGCCCTCCGGGCGCCCCTTGCGGTCGACGCCGGTGACCCGAACCAGGGCGCGGTCGCCGTGCAGCACCTTGCCCATCTGGTGCTGCTCAAGAAAGATGTCGGCGCTGCCGTCATCGGGAATCAGGAAGCCATAGCCATCCGGATGGCCCTGTATCTTGCCCGGCGTCAGACTGGCGCGTTCGGGCAGGATGTAGGCACCCTTGCGATTGCGCATCAACTGGCCTTCGCGCTCCATGGCCCCCAACCGGCGCTGGAACATTTCGCGTTCGCTGTCGGCGATGTCCAGCAGCCCGGTCAGTTCGGCGAAAGTGACGGGACGTCCCTCGTCGGCCAGTATCTGCGATACATATTCGCGCGACGGCAACGGAGACTCATAACGCACCGACTCGCGCTCGAAGAACGGATCGGCACGGCGGGTTTTGGATAGTTTTGTTCTTGACATGTCATTTACTTTCTTTATAATTCGCGGCTCTTCGCACCGATGCCCAGGTGGCGGAATTGGTAGACGCACTAGTTTCAGGTACTAGCGGGTAACTCCGTGGGGGTTCGAGTCCCTTCCTGGGCACCAACGATTTTGATCGAAGGCCTTGTTTATGCAAGGCCTTTTTTCATTTCCGAGGCCAGATTCCGGTCAACCGCAGGGCGATCAGACCGTCTGTAAACCGATTGTCTCACAGGCCGAATCCTTGCTCAGTAACAATTCCTCACAATTCAGCGCCTGCTTGCCGTCATCGGCCTGCGCCCCGCCGCGTTATTTGGGCATGAAAACGACCATTACGACTATCAGCTCAATCAGCCTCGCGCTCTGCCTCGCTCTGGGTACTTCCACGCCAGCTCTGGCGGACCGCGGGCACGACCGCGGCGGCTATCGTGGCCACTACGCCCCACCCTCACAGCATTACCACGGGGATCATCGCGGTTACGGGTGGGCCGGCCCGGCCGCCTTACTGGCGATCACCGGCATCGCCGCCAGCATAGCCGCTTCGAACTACTACGCGCCAGCTCCGGTGTACGTTGCGCCGCAGCCGGTCTATGTCGCCCCGGCGCAACCGGTCTATTCGGCCCCGGCAGCCGGATACTGGAACTATTGCGGATCGGCCGGACAGTATTACCCCTACGTCAACGACTGCAGCGAAGGCTGGCAACTGGTTCCGGCGCGTTAGTACAAGGGGGCCAGGGGGCGCATGGACTGAACGCCGGCAAGGCCGTAGAGTGCGGCATTGATGCACCGATACTGCCCCACGATCCCCATGCGCCGACTGTTTCTTTCCTGGCTACTGATTGCCTGCACCCTCCCCGGCATTGCCGGCGCGAAGCAGGCCTATCCGTTTTCGGTGAGCGCCGAACGGCGCGACTCGGGTCACGACCTGATCGCCAGAAATCGCGGCCCGGCGCCGGTATCGGTTCGCCTCGCGCTGAACGCCACAGACAACGTCAGCGCCACCCAGCCCCTGCCCGTCTATGCCGTAGTACGACCCCATAGTGAGCTCTTGCTCCTGCAGATCCGCCCATCCTACCCGGGACGCAGCCTCCGCTTCTCGACCCAATCGACCTACAGCATCGGCAGCATTTACGCGATTCCCGACCCGCGCGCGAGCTACCGCCTGCCCTACCGGGATGGAAGCAGTTTCGTCATCAGCCAGGCGGCCGGTGGCCCGCAGACCACTCACAACGCCGAGGACAGCGAGTATGCGGTCAACTTCACGATGCCGGAAAACACACCTGTCGTCGCCGCCCGCGATGGCGTGGTGATCGAGACTGAATCGGCGAACCGCTTCGGCGGCAAGGATCGCGGACTGTTGGCCATGGCCAACTACGTGCGCATCCTGCATGCCGACGAGACAGTGGCGACTTACGCCCATCTGGCCGCCGGTGCGGTTCGCGTGCAGACCGGGGAAAAGGTGAGCGCCGGGACGGTGATCGGACTGTCCGGCGCCACCGGCTATACCTCCGGCCCCCACCTGCACTTCGTGGTGCAGAAACTGGTGCGCAAGAACGAGGGATTCGCGATGGTCTCGCTACCAATCCGCTTCCATGTCGGCAATCCACCCTATGTCTTCGAGCCGAAGTTCCGCCAGATGGCGACGGCCGATTACGCGACGCCCGGCAAGCCGCCGCCATTGGTCGACGCCCCGTAGGAATCCGCAGCGACGCCCCAGCTTTGCTGGCCGTCTTGCTGCGCAGGGGCTTCATCAGTCCCCTTGAGGGACGAAAAACGGGCCGTTCAGGCCCGTTTGACCACAACCCGGTGCCACACTGGCACCGGAACGGGAATCAGTTGAAGGGATGCTGTTTGAGAATGGTCTCGTCGCGTTCCGGACCGGTGGACACGATGGCGATCGGCACCTGACAGAGCGTTTCCAGGCGATTCAGGTAGGCCTGGGCATTGGCCGGCAGGTCTTCCCAGCGCTTGGCCCCGAAGGTCGTTCCTGACCAGCCGGGCATGGTTTCGTAGATCGGCTCGCAGCGCGCGACTTCGTCGGCGCCGATAGGCAGCAGATCGATGACCTTGCCATCCAGTTTGTAACCGTTGCAGATCTTGAGCTCTTCCATGCCATCGAGCACGTCGAGCTTGGTGATGCACAGCCCGGTCAGCCCGTTGATGCGGCCTGAACGGCGCAGCGCGGCGGCATCGAACCAGCCGCAACGGCGCTTGCGCCCGGTGACCGTGCCGAATTCCTTGCCGACCTGCGACATCTGGTAGCCCGGTACGCCGACCGTTTCGATATCGAGTTCGCTCGGGAACGGCCCGCCACCGACGCGGGTGCAGTAGGCCTTGGTAATGCCCAGCACGTAATGCAGCATGCCGGGGCCGATACCGGAGCCAGCGGCCGCCTGCCCCGCAACGCAGTTCGAGGAAGTGACGAACGGGTAGGTGCCGTGGTCGATATCGAGCAGCGTGCCCTGCGCGCCCTCGAACAGCAGGTTCTCGCCGGCCTGGTTGGCCTCGTACAGCGCTGCCGAGACATCGGCAACCAGCGGCCGCATGTGCTCGGCATCAGCCATCGCCTGATCGAGCACCATTTGGTAATCGACCGCGGGCGCCTTGAAATACTGGGTCAGTGAAAAGTTGTGATACTCGATGACTTCCTTCAGTTTTTCGGCAAAACGTTCCGGGTGGAACAGGTCGTAGACACGCAGGCCGCGCCGCGAAACCTTGTCCTCGTAGGCCGGGCCAATACCCTTGCCGGTCGTGCCGATTTTCTTGCCTTCGGCCTTGACGCTTTCACGCGCCCGATCGAGGGCGGAGTGGTAGGGCAGGATCAGCGAGCAGCCCGGGCTGACCTTGAGGCGCGAGCGGACATCGATGCCGCCTTTTTCCAGTTCGGCGATTTCGGCGATCAGGTGATGGATGTCGAGTACCACGCCATTGCCGATGTAGCACTTGACGCCGTCACGGACGATGCCCGAGGGCACCAGGTTCAGCTTGTAGACCCGTTCGCCGACAACCAGTGTGTGGCCGGCATTATGCCCGCCCTGAAAGCGCACGACTCCCTTTGCATGGTCAGTCAGCCAGTCGACGATCTTGCCCTTCCCCTCGTCGCCCCACTGGGTACCCACCACGATGACATTCTTGGCCATTATCAGTCCTCTTGTATTGTTTCGATGATCCAGTGCTCGCCCACCTGCGCGAGCTTTCTGTCGCAAACCGGGCCTTCGCAGGCAGTTTCGCCCGGCAGCAGTTCGACGACAACCTCTCCCTGTTCGCGCAGCGCGGCAATGTGCGCTGCGAGTTTTCCATCTTGTGCGGCATGCGGCGCCAATATGGCACCGCGCGTCTTGCTCGCCGGCGCCAGACGCGCAACCTCGCGCAAATCCATCGAGAACCCGGTCGCCGGACGATCCCGTCCGAAAGCCTTGCCGGCGCCATCGTAACGGCCGCCGAGCGCAATCGCGACGGGATAACCCGGACAGTAGGCGGCAAACACGACGCCGTTGTGATAATGATAACCGCGCAGGTCGGAAAGATCGATCGAGAACGGCAGGTCTGCCGCCGCCGATGCCAGGTGACGCAAGCCCTCGAGCGCCGCCGTGATGGCCGGCAGCGCGGGCAGTTCGGCCGCCGCGCGGTCGAGCACCTCGACGCCGCCATACAACTGCGGCAGACGCTGCAGCGCTTCCCGGTAAGGCGAAGGGACCTCGGCGCAAGACTCGATCAGGCCCGGGACATCCTTGGCCCGCAACAGGTTGAGAACCATCTCCTCGGATTCCTGCGGCAGTCCGGCGGCTTCGGCCAGCGCGCGGAAGATGCCGACGTGTCCGAGGTCGATGCGGCTTACCGGCACCCTGATCCGCGCGAAGGCACTCGCCATCAGACGGATCACTGCGAGGTCGGCGGCGATGCCGGCATGGCCGTAGAGTTCGGCGCCGATCTGCAGCGGCTCGCGACTGGCGGAAATGGTCGCCGGCAGCGTATGCAGCACGCTGTCGCAGTAGCACAGCCGGGTAACGCCGCGATGGTTGAGCAGGTGCGCGTCGATGCGCGCGGCCTGCGGCGTGATGTCGGCGCGGACGCCCATGGTGCGCCCGGAAAGCTGGTCGGCCAGCTTGAAGGTGCGCAGCTTGAGATCCTGCCCGGCCCCGGTCAGCAGTGATTCCAGATATTCCAGCATCGGCGGCATGACGAATTCGAAGCCGTGTCCGCGGAAATGATCGAGCACGGTACGGCGCAGGCGCTCGATGCGTTCAGCCTCGGCCGGGAGGGCGTCGGCAATGTATTCGGGTAACAGCCAGTTCATGAGAACACCATGATCAGGACGAGGCCGATGATCATCGAGGTCAAGCCGATGAAGCGGATCTGCCCGTCCGTGAGTTGAACGAGCCGGCGGAAGGTTTCACGCCAGGCCGCCGGCGCGATGAAGGGCATCAGGCCTTCGAGCACGAGCATCAGCGCGAAGGCCAGCAACAGCGTCGAGGTCATTTGCCCTTGTCGTTGCCGCGCCCGGTGCCCTTCATGTACTTGAAGAATTCGGAATTGGGCTCGACGACCAGCAGGTCGCTCTTGTTCTTGAAGCTGGAGCGATACGCTTCCAGACTGCGGTAGAACGAATAGAACTCGGGATTCTGGTTGAACGCCTGACCATAAATGGCCGTCGCCTGGGCGTCGCCGTCACCCTTGATTTTCTGCGCGTCGCGATAGGCGTTGGCGATGATGACCTCGCGCTGGCGATCGGCATCGGCGCGAATCTTCTCCGCTTCCGCCGAGCCTTCGGAACGCAGTTCGTTGGCCACCCGCTTGCGTTCGGCCTCCATGCGGCGATAGACCGCTTCGCTGACCTCGCTGGGCAGCTCGACCCGCTTCAGCCGCACGTCGACGATCTGCACGCCGATCTTGCGCGCATCGGTATCGGCCTTGACGCGCATGTCTTCCATGATCCGGTCACGCTCGCCGGAAATCACGTCATGCACCGTGCGCTTGCCGAATTCCTCGCGCAAACCGGCGTTCACCGTCTGGTTCAGGCGGGTCTTGGCGCGCGCTTCATCGCCGCCAACCGAGATGTAATAGAGCTTGGGATCGACGATCCGCCACTTGATGTAGGAGTCGACCAGCACGTTCTTCTTTTCGGACGTGATGAAACGTTCCGGTTCGTTGTTGTCCAGCGTCAGGATGCGCCTGTCGAAATAGCGGACATTCTGGATCATCGGGATCTTGAAGTTCAGGCCCGGCTCGGTAATCACCCGCTTGACTTCGCCCAACTGGAAAACCAGCGCGTACTGACGCTGATCGACGGTAAACATCGACATGGCGAGCAGGACCAGAACGGTGACGACAATCGCCCCCAGCAAATTGAGTTTCGTGCTCATCAACGGGCCTCCCGATCACGAGAACGCAGCGAGGGTTCGCGCGCGCGGCTCTGGTTGCTCAATGAATTGTCGAGCTGCGGCGGCGATTCATTGGAGGTCGGCGTCGCCGGCTTGGCCGCCGTTTGGGGCGCGACGACCGCATCCGTCGTGGCTGGCGAGGCGGCGATGGCGCCGGCACCCTGCATCAGCTTGTCGAGCGGCAGGTAGAGCAGATTGCCCTGTCCCTTCGCATCGACCATGACCTTGCTGGTATTGGAATATACCTGCTGCATGGTTTCGAGATACATCCGCTGCCGCGTCACCTCCGGTGCCTTGGCGTACTCGACCTGCACCTGCTTGAAGCGCGAGGCATCACCTTCGGCGGTCGAAATCACGCGCTGCTTGTGGCCGCTGGCCTCTTCCATCAGGCGCGCCGCCGTGCCCTTGGCCTTGGGAATGACGTCGTTGGCGTAAGCCTGGCCTTCGTTCTTCTGACGCTCGCGGTCCTGGCCGGCCTTGACGGCATCGTCGAAGGCCGCCTGCACCTGCTCGGGCGGCTGGGCATTCTGCATCGTCACCTTGGAAATCAGGATGCCGCTACTGTAGCGGTCAAGAATTTCCTGCATCAGCTTGGCGGCCTGGGCGGCAATCTGCTCGCGGCCCTCGTAGAGCACGAAATCCATTCGGCTCTTGCCGACGATTTCACGCACGGCCGTTTCAGCAGCGCCCATCACCGCATCGTCGGGATGGCGGTTGTTGAACAGGTATTCACTTGGATCGCTGAGGAAGTACTGCACGGCGAACTGGATGTTCACGATGTTCTCGTCATCAGTCAGCATCAGCGCTTCGCGCAACACCTTGTTGCGCTCGCTGCCGCGATAGCCGATTTCGACGGTCCGCACGCCGGTCAGGTTGACCAGATCAACCGACTGGATCGGATAAGGCAAGCGCCAGCGCAGACCGGGCTCGGTCGTTTCCTTGTACTTGCCGAACTGCAGCACGATACCGCGCTGCGATGCATCGACGATGTAGAAACCGGAAGCCAGCCAGATGACAAGCGCCAGCGCGACGAGCAAGCCGATGCCGCCGCCGAGGAACTTCGGATTGAAATCGATCTGCGGCAGGCGCGGCCCCTCGCCGCCGCCACCGTTGTTGCCACCGCCGCCTTTCTTGCCGAACATCTCGTTCAGCTTGCGGTTGAAGTCACGCCACAATTCTTCGAGGTCGGGCGGCCCCTGATTGGGCCGGCGCGGGCCGCCGCCATTGGGCTTGTCGCCGTCGCCGCTGCCACGGTTGCCCCACTGCGGGTCGTTAAGTGACATGAAAATTCCTAATGTCGGGATCATTTATATTGGGTATCAGTTTATGAAATCGGGTTGGGCATCGCGAGCGGCCGTCGCCAGTGCTTCCTGGCGACTTTCGGCCTTTGCCCGGGCGTATTCGGCAAGGGATTCGCGCAACAGTTCCATCCCCTCGCCTGACCGCGCACTGACACGAACGCGCGCGATATTACCATATTCGTCCCGCTCGACGCCGGCGGTCGCCTCGGTCAGGTCGATCTTGTTCCAGACGATGACCTGACGAAGCTCGCGGGCGCCAATTTCCTCGAGGACCTTGTTGACTTCGAATATCTGCTCGTCGCGGGCATGACTGGCGCTATCCACCACATGCAGAAGCACGTCGGCATCGATGGCCGCCTCCAGCGTGGCATGAAAAGCATCGACCAGCGAATGTGGCAGAGCGCGGATAAAACCGACGGTATCGGAAATGACGATATTGCCGGCGCCTTCAATCCACAATTTGCGCGAGGTGGTATCCAGCGTCGCGAACAACTTGTTGGCGGCATAGACGCCAGCGTGCGTCAGTGCGTTGAACAGGGTGGATTTTCCGGCATTGGTGTAGCCGACCAGCGAGACGTTGAGTACGTCGCCGCGCATCCGCGCCTTGCGCTGCACGCCGCGCTGGCGAGACAGTTTATCCAGCCGCTCCTTGAGCAGCTTGACACGATTGCCGAGCAAGCGGCGGTCGGTTTCCAGCTGCTTTTCGCCGGGACCGCGCATACCGATCCCGCCGCGCTGCCGCTCGAGGTGAGTCCAGCCGCGCACCAGGCGCGTCGACAGGTGTTCGAGTTGAGCGAGTTCGACCTGCAGCTTGCCCTCGGCGCTGGCCGCGCGCAGGGCAAAAATGTCGAGAATCAGGCTGGTGCGGTCGATCACGCGACATTTGAGCTCGCGTTCGAGATTGCGTTCCTGGGCCGGTGAGAGCTCGTGATTGAAGATCACCAGATCGGATTCGCCCGCCGCCAGCATGGCGGCGATTTCCTGCACCTTGCCCTTGCCGGCAAAGGTCTTCGGGTCAGGGCTGTGGCGCCGCCCGCCAACCTCGGCAACGACGACAGCGCCCGCCGACTCGGCGAGCAGGCGCACCTCTTCCAATTGATCCTCAAGATCTGGCTGACCGAAATCGAGCTGAACGATCACCGCGCGTTCACCAGCGGCGGGACGTTCAATCATGGGCGTTTCCAGGAATGTGAAGCACCGGCCCGCCAACCGGCCGGGCTGTTGAGCAGGGGCTTATTCGTCCGCCGCCTGTTCTTGCTGGAGGTTGACCGGGCGCGCCGGGACGACGGTCGAAATCGCGTGCTTGTATACCATCTGGGTAACGGTGTTCTTCAACAGCACGACGTACTGATCGAAGGATTCAACCTGGCCCTGCAATTTGATCCCGTTCACCAGGTAGATCGAGACGGGAACGTGTTCACGGCGAAGAGCGTTGAGGAAGGGGTCTTGTAGCAATTGCCCTTTGTTGCTCATGGTGGGGACTCCATGTGTGTTGTTATGAGTTGTCTAATGTACCGAAAATTACCTCGGGACGCCAAGGTTTTTACTTTTTATCCTTGCCGGCAAAGGGATTCTTGCTGGTCACGAACTGGATGCGCAACGGCGTACCCTGAAGTTTGAACGCCTCGCGGAAAGTATTTTCGAGATAACGGCGGTAGCTGTCCGTAATATGATCGACCGCGTTGCCATGGACCACGATGATTGGCGGGTTTGATCCGCCCTGGTGGGCATAGCGCGGCTTGGGCCGGAAAACCCCGTGCTTGGGCGGCGCCTGCTTGGCCACCGCATCGATCAGAACGCGCGCCAGGCGCGGCGTGGACATCTTGGTCATGGCCGCCGCGAAGGCCGCGTCGACCGAGCGGAACAAGGCCTCGAGACCGATATTGTCGCGCGCGGAAATGAAGTGAAATTTCGCGAAATCGAGGAATTTGAGCTTGCGTTGCAGGGTCAGGCGCGTCTGCTCACGGGTATAGGCATCGAGCCCGTCCCACTTGTTGACCGCAACCACCAGCGCGCGGCCGGATTGCACGATGAAATCGGCGATGTGCGCATCCTGCTCGGAAACATCGGCCTGCGCGTCGACCATCAGGATCACGACATTTGCATCCTC
Organism: uncultured beta proteobacterium; assembly: GCA_963727115.1. Lineage (GTDB taxonomy): Bacteria > Pseudomonadota > Gammaproteobacteria > Burkholderiales > Rhodocyclaceae > Azonexus. Next base: position 101,649 of record CAVSFS010000011.1, read on the forward strand.
GATCGATTTCAGCGTCTTGACCACCGAGAATTTTTCGATCGATTCGAAGACCTTGCCGCGCTTGCGCATGCCGGCGGTATCGACGAGCACGTATTTCCTGCCGCCGCGCTCGAAATCGATTTCGATCGAATCGCGCGTCGTGCCCGGCGCATCGAAAGCAATGACGCGCTCCTCGCCGAGCAGCGTATTGATCAGCGTCGATTTGCCGACGTTCGGGCGACCGACGATGGCAACCCGGACTGCATCGGATTTCTCCTCCTCTTCATCCGGCTCGGGGAAAGACGCCAGCGCCAAATCGACCAGGCCGCGCACGCCTTCGCCATGGGCGGAGGATATTGCATTGGGTTCGCCAAGGCCGAGTTCATGGAAATCCGCTTCGACCATCCCGGAATTCATGCCTTCCGCCTTGTTGACCGCAACAAACACCGGCCGCTCCAGGCGGCGCAGCATGTTGGCGATTTCCTTGTCGTGCGGCGTCAGGCCGGAACGTCCATCGACGACGAAGATGACGGCGTCGGCCTCGGCAATCGCCTGCTCGGTCTGGCGCGCCATTTCGTGCAGGATGCCGTCCTTGATCAGCGGCTCGAAACCACCCGTATCGACCACCAGATAAGGCTTGCTTCCCAGCCTGCCGTGGCCGTAATGGCGGTCGCGGGTCAGGCCGGGCAAGTCGGCGACGATGGCGTCACGCGACTTGGTCAAACGATTGAACAAAGTCGATTTGCCGACATTCGGCCGCCCGACCAGAACCAGGGTGGGTTTCATTGAGCCTCGATCGCGACGACGCTGCCGCCGGTGGTCTGCACCAGGAAGCCCGAACCCATCGCCTGAACCGGCGTGCGCACCCGCGTGCCGTCGATTTTCTGGCGCGCCACGAAACTGCCATCCTCACGCGACAGGAAATGGACGATGCCCTCGCCATCGGCCACGGCAACCACGCCACGCTGGACAGCCGGGCCCGAAACGCGGCGATTGAGCAGCTTGTCCTGCTTCCACAGGCTGGCGCCCGAATTGCGATCCAGTGCATGTACGGCGCCGCGGTCATCGGTCACGAACAGGAAACGGTTGTCGAGGGCCAGCCCCGCCGCCGAGGAGAAATCACGGCCCCAGAGCAGCGTACCGCCCTGCGCCATGTCGAAACAGGCGATCCGTCCCTGGAAAGCCACCGCGCAAATCATCCGTCCGTCGATCACCGGCACGGTAACGATATCGGCCACGCGATCCAGTTCGGTGGCGCCCTTGGGCGAGGCCACCGGGCCTTCCCAGACCGGCGCGCCATTCTGCAACGCGAGGGCAACCAGCTTGCCGCCCGGGAAGCCGATGAAGACGAAGCGATCGGCAAATACCGGCGGCGCCGCGCTGCGCAGTGCCAACGGCGGCGTCGAGCGCTGATAGATCCACTTGCGACCGCCGTCGCCGGCATCGAGCAGCACCACGCGATTGTCGCCGCTCTTGACGGCGACGCCTTCGGGACCAACCGCCGGCGCCGCCAGCACTTCGCTCGTCACCTTGGCTGTCCAGCGTGGCTGGCCATCGTCGGCGGAGAACGCCAGGACATCGCCCTTGGCGGTGGCAACGACGACCAGCCGCGAATCGGCGCCGACGCCCGCCGAAAGTTCCTGATCCGCCTTGATCGACCACTCCGTGCGCCCGTTGACCAGCTTGCTGACCGTACCGTTGCGAGCGGCGACATAGACCGCATTGCCGACTACGGCTGGCGTGAACGTGTAATCGCCGGCCTTGCCGATGCTGGCCGACCACCGGTCGCGAACATTGACGGTCGTTTCGAATGGGGTTAACGGCGCCATCTTCGGGCCTGACGAGGTAAACGGATTGACCGAGTCGATGGCATCCGAGAACGTCGAGCAACCGGCAACGAGAAGGCTGGCCGTCGCCAGCAACGGGAGCAGGCGGCGCGCCATCATGCGGCCTCGCCGAGGTTGTCGAGTTTCTGCTGCAGCAGTTCGCGACCGACGCCGCCCTTGCCTTCGCGAACCTCGCCCTTGTCCAGCGCGGCCTTGTAGGCAGTGCGCGCCTCGGGTTTCTTGTCCTGGGCCGCCAGCACGTCGCCCTTGAGTTCGAGGAAGCGCCCGGCGAAGGCCGCGGCAGGCGCGGCATCCAGTTGTTTCAGGGCTTCGTCGTAGGCCTTTTCGTCGAGCAGCACCGAGGCCAGCCGCAGGCGGGCCAGGTCCTTGATCTCGTCCTTGCCATTGTCGGCAACCCAGGTGAGCTGGGCCTTGGCCGTCTTCAGGTCGCCCGCCTCGAAGGACTGGCGGGCGGCAACGAGAGCGCCCAGCGACGCGTAGCTGGTACCGCTGAATTTTTCGGCCAGCTCGCCGGCCGCCGCCTTGATCTTCTGCGCATCACGCATCGCGACCGCCTGTTCCAGCACGCCGTAGATGGCCGACGCCTGGGCCGACTGGCTGCGCTGATGCCAGTTCCAGCCCTGCCAGCCGATCACCGCCAGCGAACCGGCGAGCATCACGCCGCTCACCAGGTTGCCGTACATTTTCCACCAGGTCTTGATGGAGGCTATCTGTTCCTGTTCCTCGAGGTCGTAGTGAGCCATGCGCTTATTCCTCTTCGTCCGAATCGATCAATTGTCCGATGATGGCTTCCGCCAGATCATCCACTTTCAGTTTCAACTGCGCCGCGCCTTCTTCGCGCAACGGCTTGAGCTGCACTTCCCCGGTCGCCGCTTCGTCATCGCCGATAATGACGGCAAAGGTCGCGCCGCTGCCGTCGGCCTTCTTCATCTGCGACTTGAAACTGCCGCCGCCGCAATGCAGCAGCACATCTATGCCCTGGTCGCGCAGGCCTTCGGCGACGCGGAAAGCCAGGCGCGAGGCGGCGTCGCCCTGATGCACCAGATAGACATCCGGCGCCGGGCCGGCCGGTTCGCCGCCGGCGTCCTTGATCAGCGCGATCAGGCGCTCGATACCCATGGCGAAGCCGCAGGCCGGCGCCGGCTTGCCGCCGAGCTGGCCGACCAGCCCGTCGAAACGCCCGCCGGCGCAGACCGTGCCCTGCGCGCCGAGGCGGTCGGTAACCCACTCGAACACCGTCAGGTTGTAATAATCCAGGCCGCGCACCAGGCGCGGATTGATCTTGTAAGGCAGGCCGGCATCGCGCAGGACGCGCTGCACGCCTTCGAAATGAAGCAGCGACTCGGCGCCGAGGAAATCGATCAGCTTGGGCGCGGCGCCGCACAGGTCCTGCAGCGCCGGATTCTTGGTATCGAGAATGCGCAGCGGGTTGGTGTAAAGACGGCGCTTGGCGTCTTCGTCGAGCAGCTCGGCGTTTTCCTCGAAATAGGCGACCAGCGCGGCACGGTGCTGGGCGCGCTCTTCCGGCTGGCCGAGGCTGTTGATCTGCAGCTCGATGCCGTCCAGCCCAAGGTCGGCCCACAGACGCGCGCCCATCAGGATCATTTCGGCATCGATGTCCGGCCCGGCATAGCCGAGCGCCTCGACGCCAACCTGATGAAACTGGCGATAACGGCCCTTCTGCGGCCGTTCGTGACGGAACATCTGGCCGATGTAGTAGAGCCGTGCCGGCTGGCGGGCAATCAGGTTGTGCTCGATGACGGCGCGCACGCAACCGGCAGTGCCTTCCGGGCGCAGGGTCAGCGCTTCACCGTTGAGGCTGTCGATGAAGGAATACATTTCCTTCTCGACGATGTCGGTGACCTCGCCAATGGCGCGCTTGAAGAGCGGCGTCGGTTCGACGATGGGCAGGCGAATCGGCCGATAGCCGTAACTCTTCAGCCACGAGCGGATGGTCTCCTCGAACAGTTCCCAGAATTCGGCTTCGTCGGGCAGGATGTCGTTCATCCCGCGCACGGCTTGCAGCGTTTGACTCATGACTTCAGTTTCTTGACATAGGTGCGCTGAACATAGCGCTCGATGATCTGCTTGAATTCGGCGGCGATGTGGTCACCCTTCAGCGTGACGGTCTTCTGGCCATCCTCGAAAACCGGCGCGGAAGGCGCTTCACCGGTGCCGGGCAGGGAAATGCCGATGTTGGCATGCTTCGATTCGCCGGGACCATTGACGATGCAGCCCATGACGGCCAGCGTCATGTTCTCGGCGCCGTCATGGTGGAGCTTCCATTCCGGCATCCTGGCGCGCACGAAATCCTGCACCTCGCCGGCCAGTTCCTGGAACAGGGTGCTGGTCGTCCGGCCGCAACCCGGGCAGGCCGCGACCATCGGCGTGAAGGCGCGCAAGCCCATGGTCTGCAGGATTTCCTGGGCGACGATGACTTCCTGGCTGCGCGAACCGCCCGGTTCCGGCGTCAGCGAAATGCGGATGGTGTCGCCGATGCCTTCCTGCAGCAGAACGGAGAGTGCCGCGGTCGACGCGACAATTCCCTTGGATCCCATGCCGGCCTCAGTCAGCCCGAGGTGCAGCGCGTAATCGGCGCGCTTCGACAACTCGCGGTAGATGGCGATCAGGTCCTGCACGCTCGACACCTTGCAGGAAAGAATGATCTTCTCGCCAGCCAGGCCGACTTCCTCTGCCTTGGCGGCGGACTCCAGCGCCGAAGTCACCATCGCGTGGCGCATGATCGCGGTCGCATCGAGCGGCTCGGCACGCTTGCTGTTCTCGTCCATGACGCGAGCCAGCAGGTTCTGGTCGAGGCTGCCCCAGTTCGACGCCGATGCGCACCGGCTTGTCGTACTTGCAGGCGAGCTCGACCATCTGCGCGAACTGTTCGTCCTTCTTCCTGCCGAAACCGACGTTGCCCGGATTGATCCGGTACTTGGCCAGCGCCTCGGCGCAAGCCGGGTTATCGGTCAGCAGGCGATGGCCGTTGTAGTGGAAATCGCCGATCAGCGGCACGTTGCAGTTCATGCGGTCGAGATGCTCGCGAATTTTCGGCACGGCGGCGGCAGCTTCCGGCGTATTCACCGTAATGCGCACCAGTTCGGAGCCGGCGCGCGCCAGCTCGGCGGTTTGCAAGGCCGTGGCCAGGTAATCGGCGGTATCGGTATTGGTCATCGACTGGACGACGACCGGGGCGCTGCCGCCAATCTTTACATGGCCGATCAGGCAACTGCGCGTCAGGCGCTTGGCAACTGCACTCAACGACTTACTCCAGGACGAGGCGGGCGACTTCGCCCTTGGTATGCGGCGCCAGATCGATCGCCTGGCCGCGCCAGAACAACTTGACGCCCGGCGCATAGCCGATGACCAGCGACAGCGGACCCTGCCCGCTGACGCCCTGCTCGGAACCGGCCGCACCGCGCTGCGAGAAAATCACCTTGTTGTCGCGGTCGCGCACTTCGACCCAGGATTCTCCGCTGAAGACAAAGCGCAACTGCTCATTGCCCGCCACCGCAGCCGCGGCGCCAGGGGCGGGCGCGGAAAGCTGGGCGGGCGCCATCTCGGCCGAAGCCTGGGCCTGCGGATTCATGACCTGTTGCTGCGTCGCACCGGGCGGGAATACCGGCTCGCTGGCCGCCGCCGGCGCTGATACAGGCGTACTCGCGGCCGGCACCGGCGCCGATTCCTTGCGCGAAAGCGAATCGATCAGCCCCTGGGCGCGCTCGCGCAGCGCCGAAAGGTCGTTGGGCAACAGCACGTAGGCCAACCCGGCGAGCACCAGAAGAACGAGGCCGGCGAAAACCATCGTCCGGTCGCGGCGCGGCTGGGTTCTCGGCATCGCAGCCATCCTGGTAGCCGACACGTTCAGGCTGTCGGCAGGCTTGTCGAGCGTCGCATCGAGATGGTCCATCAGCGGCGCCGGGTCAATCTGCAACATACGGGCATAGTTGCGCACGAAACCGCGAACGAAAGTCTGCCCGGGCAAGCCTTGCCAATCGCCATTCTCGAGCGCTTCGACCTGGCGCGGGCCAAGCTTGAGGATTTGCGCGACATCGCTCACGCTCAGCGAGCGCATCTCGCGAGCCAGACGCAGACGGGCGCCGACTCCCGGAACCGGTCCGCTACCGACCTCCGCTGTCGGTGCGAGCTGCTGATCCGGACGCTCTGACTCGGTCATTCAAAATTCCCCCTGAGGAACGACTGGTATTCCTTCGACGTCGGATAGCGGCTGCGCAACTGCGATGCGTAGCTGCCTTCGCCCGCCTTGTTGCCCAGCTTGCGCTCGAGCCGGACGCCAAGCCAGAGCGCCTCGGGCGTGGGGGGCTCCATCGCCTTGACCGCCTCATTCAGGTAGATCTTGGACTCGTCGAGATTCCCGCGCAGGTAGAAGACATTGGCCAACTGGTAGCGCGTTTCCGGGGCCGAATTCTTCGACAGGCGCAGTGACTGCAGCAAATATTCCTGCGCGCCATCCATGTCGCCGGCCTTCAGCGCACACTTGCCGGCGTTGGCATAGGCCACTTCGGGCGTTTCGTAGAGCGGATCCTTCACCGCATTCAGGAAATACTGGATCGCCTGCCGAGGTTGACCGGTCTCACAGAGGAACCAGCCATAGTTGTTATTGACGTCCGGATTCTTCGGGGCAATCTTGAGCGCCCGCTGGAAATCTTCGTCGGCCTTGACGTTTTCCTTGAGCTGAGTGCGGATCAGGCCGCGAACGCTATACGCCTGAACGTAGTCAGGGTCCGCTTCGAGCGCAATGCGCACCTCTTCGAGCGCCACCGCCATGCTGCCGGCCTGGTAATAGGCGGCGGCCAGTTCGGTATGAATTTTCGCGCGGTACTTCGGATCAGCCGGCTTGGCCTGGGGCGCATTGGACTCCGGGACAAGGGTCGTGGTCGGACCCTGGCCCTGGCCCTGGCTCGGCATTTCCTTGACCCACTCCAAATTCTGCTGTGCGTACGCGGACAGGGCGAAGCACGCGCCCAGGCATGCCACCACGATCCGGTTCTTTATCATCAAGCCAATCATGGCCTAGCCTCCTGAAGGGGAATAACCCGCCCGGCTGTACGCCGGGTCTTGTCCTGCACCTGCCCGGCCAGTTGGCCGCAGGCAGCATCGATGTCGTCGCCGCGCGTCTTGCGCGTCGTGGTGATGACGCCCGCCGCCATCAGAATATCGGCGAAACGCCGCACCCGCTCGGCCGGCGAACGCTTGAACGGCGAACCCGGGAAGGGATTGAAGGGGATCAGGTTGAATTTACAGTACACCGTTTTGACCAGCGCCAGCAATTCGCGGGCGTGGGCATCTGAATCGTTGATGCCGTCGAGCATGATGTACTCGAAGGTAATGAAATCGCGCGGCGCCTTTTCCAGATAACGCCGGCAGGCAGCCATCAGCTCCTTGAGCGGATATTTCTGGTTGATCGGCACCAGTTGGTCGCGCAACTTGTCGTTCGGCGCATGCAGCGACACCGCCAGGGCCACCGGGCATTCGTCGCGCAGGCGATCCATGACCGGCACCAGGCCGGAAGTCGAAACCGTGACGCGGCGGCGCGACAGGCCGTAGGCGTTGTCGTCGAGCATCAGGCGCAAGGCGGTGATCGTGTTCTCGAAATTGGCGAGCGGTTCGCCCATGCCCATCAGCACGACGTTGGAAATGACCCGTTCGTCGCCGTGGACCGCACCCAGCGCCTTGTTGGCCAGCCACACCTGGCCGATGATTTCCGCCACTGTCAGGTTGCGGTTGAAACCCTGCTTGCCGGTCGAACAGAAGGCGCAATCGAGCGCGCAGCCGGCCTGCGTGGACACGCATAGCGTGCCTCTATCGTCTTCGGGAATGAACACCGTTTCGACGGCATTGCCGTTGCCGACGTCGATCAGGAACTTGCGCGTGCCGTCGTCCGACAGCTTGTCGGAAACGACCGTCGGCGGCGCGACGACCGCCTTCGCCTTGAGCTTCTCGCGGAGGCTCTTGGCGATGTCGGTCATGGCATCGAAATCCGCCACGCCGGAACGATGGATCCAGCGCAGCACCTGCTTGGCGCGGAAGGGCTTTTCGCCCTGTTCCGCGAACCAGGCGGTCAGCCCTTCAGCATCGAAATCCAGCAGATTGACGGTCATGCGGCGTGGATCAGCGGCCGGAATAAACGTTCATGCCGGGGAAAAAGAACGAAATCTCCACGGCAGCGGTTTCCGGGGCATCGGAGCCGTGCACGGCGTTGGCGTCGATCGATTCGGCGAAATCGGCGCGGATGGTGCCGGCGTCAGCCTTTTTCGGATCGGTGGCGCCCATCAGTTCGCGGTTCTTGGCGATCGCGCTTTCGCCTTCCAGCACCTGGATCATCACCGGGCCGGAGATCATGAAGGAGACCAGATCCTTGAAGAAAGGACGCTCTTTATGGACACCGTAGAACTGGCCGGCTTCCTGCGGCGACAGCCAGGCCATCTTGGAAGCGATGACCTTGAGGCCATTCGATTCGAAACGGGAATAGATCTTGCCGATGACGTTCTTGGCGACGGCGTCGGGTTTGATGATGGAGAGAGTGCGTTCGATAGCCATTTGATTGCTCCGCAGTGCTAGTCAGTTGAAAAACGGGCAATTTTAGCAGATATGGGCCGAACGCGCCCCGCTCAACGTGGCGAGTTTTCGACCGGCGCCGCGAGCAGCGGGTCGCGCAGGCGGGCAAATTGTTGCGGCGCAACGTATTGCAGCAATTCCTTGCCATCCTTGTCGACCACGACATCCAGCCCCAGCTTCGGGTAGAGCAGATGGGTCCGCTTGTCGGAAACGACGATGCGCTCGCCCGGCTCGCCGAAGCGCTGCACAACCGTCGCCTCGTCCAGATTCACCGTCGGAATCACGCTGATGGCGCGAATCGGCAGCCGGTCGGCGGCCGCCAGATCATCCGGATGCAGCGTGATGCGGCGCGTCGTGCTCTCCATGTGCTTCGCCTTCACGGCGCGCTCGCGCATCGCGGAAATCGCCTCATCCGGCACGTCAACCGTGACAATCATTTTCGCCAGCACGAAACCGAGCGGCAACTGCGCGTAATAGCCTTCCAGCGATCCGATCTCGTTCGGCTCGGCGATGATCGCCACCTCGATCTCATCGCCGAGGCGCCGGCGGACGTCGCCCAGCGTGCTGACGCCGGGCTTCAGACCGAAGACGCTGCTGCCGCCCTGCCCGTCCACGGTGATCTGCCACGGCAGGTTGCTGTTCGGATCGACGCCCTCCTGCTTGCCGGAGCCGGGGATGAAGAAGGGCACGATCAGCGCGAGCAGGACGAGGGCAATCAGCGAGAGGGCGAATTTCATGGGTTTCTGCGGCAAACGAGGAAGGCGGATTGTGCCACAGGGAAAGCCGACAACCCGGCTACAGCCTGTCTTTCCAATAGCCCGGCTCGCGGCTCAGGAGGCGCTCGAAAACTGCCTCGCCGGGTACTGCCACCACCTCGCCGCTGCGCAGTTCAGCCAGACGACGGCGGGCAACAGTCAGCCACGCCCTGTCATTCTCGGCAGACGTTGGCGTCAATGTCTGCCGAGTGGTGTCGACCGCCGGAGCGAGGCACTTCGTTTGTTGGCTCATTCGATTCACCCCGCAAAAACCTCCATCGGCACCGCAAACCGCTTGGCCAGCGCGCTGGCTTGGCGCAGGTTGATACTGCGTTTGCCGGAGAGGATTTCGGAAACTACCGACTGCGTTCCGACTTCAGGCAAGTCCTTCTGGTTCAGGCCGTGGCTTTCCATCAGGAAGGCCAGGCAACCGGCCGGGGTGGCGCTATCCGGCCAGGGATGTTGCCGATCCTCGTATTCGCGAATCCGCTCGGCGACCAAACTCACCAAGGTAAAAATCGGGTGTTGATCGTCATGGCCGAATTTCTCGAACACCTCATCGACAAAGGCCAGAAGCTCGGCGTAATGCGCGTCGTCGCGCACCGGACCAGACAAGCCGAGCGCTGTGTTGATGGTTTCCCAGGAAGTCAGCAGTTCGTTCACGCTCATTTCCAGTCTCCTTTGTCGTATTCGGTGTGGGTCAAAATCGCCTTGACCCACAACAGTTGTGGCGCGAAAGCAATCGCCGCAATCAGGCGATATTTATTGCCGCCGATATTGAACACGAAACGTTCGCCCACTTTATCCACGCTGCCAAAGGTCGTCTTCAGATCGGCAAAGCTGTTGAAACGGCCTTTCTCAACCAGCAGCCGGAAGTTCTGCAAGGGCATTTCGGCGGCTGGATGCTTACCGCGAAATCCCGTAGCGCCTTGTTCGATATCAGCTTCATTGGCAATTTATCGCAGAATGCGATTTATAGCAAGTTGCGATTTTTAGACAGCGGCCCACGTTTCCCCCTCCTGCCGTGCGCGGCCGAGGGCGACGAGGGTTTGCAGGAGGTCGGGGAGGCGTTTTTTCCACGGGCCTTTGCCGGCGATGCGGGCGGCGAGTTGGGTTTCGCTTTGCGGGGTGGTGGCGAGCAGGCGGGCGAGGAGTGCCATTTGTTCCGGGAGCGTGGCGGGCCACGGGGATTTTTCGGCGGCTGGCAGTGCGGCGACGGGCTTCGACGGTTCGGTCGATTTCGGTTTTTGGCCGATTTTTTCGGGCGTCGACCGCAGCAAGGCTGGCTTGCGGGTTCTGGAAGGCCGGGCGCAGCCAGCGGATGTGGCCGGCGGCTTCTTCGCGGGCGCGCTCGAGCGTTAAGGGCGACGAGGCGGGTGAGGATTTCCTCGCGGAAGGCTTCGTCCGTCACCCCGGCGCAGGCCGGGGTCCAGGCCGTGCTGTTCTGGATTCCGGCCTGCGCCGGAATGACGGCAGTGAGGTCGGACCAGCCGTAGGCGGCGAGCACGGCGGCGTCGAGTTCGTCGTGCAGGGTTTGCAGGACGCTGACCAGGCCTTGTTCGTGGATGGTTTTGTCTTTCGCGGTCAAGGCCTCGCCGGCGCGGATTTTGGCAGCACGTTGTAGATGCCGGTCAGGGTCAGCGTCGGGTGTTGCGCCTGCTGGCGCTTGCGGTGGGCGTCGAGTTGTTCGGCGAGGGCGCGGATGCGGGCTTGCTGGTCGGGCGTGGCGTCCGGGAAGGGGAAGGTTTCGAAGCAGCGGGTTTTGTTGTAGACGCGGATCGGTCTTCCGAGCGTGCCGCCCGCCGCCAGCGCCCAGGCGACATGCACGGCGCTGGACAGCACGCCCAGCGGGTAAGCGTCGTCGAGGGCGATGCAAATCAGCATGTTGTCCGGCGCGATGGCGGCGTCGAGGAACTGGAAAGCGCGGTGCTTGGCGGTTTCGACGGTGGCGATGTAGCGCGGCAGGCCGGCAAGCATTGGGCGCAAATCTGCGCCGTGGTTCGCCAAATAACCACCAGTTGTCGCGGTAGGTGGCGCGCGCGATTCTGGTCGCGCTCCGGCTTCACCCGTTCGTAAACCCACTGGTAAGTCGCCGGGTAACGGCTGCGCACGTCTGCTGCGGTCAACCCGAATAAATCGATGATTTTCACGCCGCGCGGCCGGTCGGTCAGGTCGCGGCCGTTGCGGTAGTCCTTGATCGGCGCGTCGGCTTCGAGCCTGGCGGCTTCTTCGGGCGTGACGATGAAACCCGCGCCGTGCAACTTGAAGCCGGGCGAACTGATGCCGCAGTTCGCGCGCAAGGTCGCCGCCCCCGCGACATCCGCCCCGATCCGCAAATCGGCGTGCAGCTTGCCGCTGCGGCTGTCCAGCGTCACCTCCAGCCCTTCGCCGCCGGCTTCGCGCTCGCCGGTTACGGTCAACAGCCGGCCATCGCCGTTTTTCGTGGCCGTGCCGACGGTCATCGCGATGCGCACGGCGGCGCCGTCGGCGCTGTCGACCCACGGGTGGTCGGGGATGGCGAAGGCGAGGTGGAGGCCGCCGTCGAGCGCCTGCTGGACGATGCGGCGGTTGAAGGTCTGCTTCAGGCTGTTGGTGGTGATGAAGCCGAAGCGCTGCACCGCACCGGCATTGACCAGCGCGGCGGCGTGCTGCCACCAGTACATGACGTAGTCGGCGGATTCCGGCACTTCGGACCAGGTTGACCGCAGCGCTTCGACATAGCCGTCGCCGAGCGCGGCGCGCAGCGTGGCGGCGCCGATGAAGGGCGGGTTGCCGACGATGTAGTCGGCGGCCGGCCATTCGGCGCGGCGCGGGTTGTGGTAGCGCAGCAGCGGCTGGCGGGCGCTTTCGTCGGGCACCTGTTCGCCGGTGATGGCGTGGGCCTTGGTGGTCTTGCCGTCCCAGCGGCTTTGCGGGATGCCGTTCTGGTCGCAGACCGGTTCGCTGCCGTCGTGGGCGAGCACGGCGTCGCGGCATTCGATGTTCTTGAAATCGCGCAGAATCGGGCTGGGCGGCAGGCCGGCGCTGCGCGTGCGGAAGTGCCATTGCAGGTAGCCGATCCAGAGGACGAGTTCGGCGATGGCGGCGGCGCGCGGGTTGAGTTCGAGGCCGAGGAACTGGTGCGGGTCGACGGTGAGGCCTTCGGCCTCCAGCCGTTGTTGCCCGGCGCCGATGCTGTGGGCGAAGTCGAGGATTTCGCCTTCGAGGCGCTTCATGTGTTCGAGCGTGACGTAGAGGAAATTGGCCGAGCCGCAGGCCGGGTCGAGGACGCGCACCGAGCAGAGCTGGTGGTGGAAGGCGTCGATTTCGGCGAGCGCGGCGGCGGCCTTGCCTTCGTTGGCGAGGAGCAGCGCGGCGGCCTGGACGTTGGCCCAGCGTTCGCGCAGCGGCTCGATGACGGTGGGCAGGACGAGGCGTTCGACGTAGGGGCGCGGGGTGTAGTGGGCGCCGAGGCTGTGGCGCTCGGCGGGGTCGAGGGCGCGTTCGAGCAGGGTGCCGAAGATGGCGGGTTCGACCAGCGTCCAGTCGGCGCCGGCGGCTTCGCGCAGGAGGCCGATCTGGTCGCGGTCGAGCGGCAGGACGTCGGGCGTCTTGAACAGCTTGCCGTTGAAGCGCGGCAGGGTGTGGCGCAGGACGACGGAGAAGCCGCCTTCGTCCATCTCTTTCCACAGGGCGCCGACGAGCGGGACGAACTGGCCGGGGCTGTTCTGCAGCGAGGCGAGCAGGTCGCTGAAGGCGTTTTTGGGCAGCAGGCCGACGTCTTCGGCGAACATCGAGAACAGGCAGCGGGTGAGGAAGCCGGCGACGCGTTCGGCATCGTGGCCGGCGCTTTCGAGGGCCTTGGCGATGCCGGCGAGCTTGCCGGCGATTTCGCGCGTGGCTTTGGCGCTGGCGCGCGACGGGTCGAGGGAAAGCGGGTCGAGCCAGACGGCGCGCAGGCGGGCGCGGATGGCTTCGTCGCGCAGGTCTGCGAGCCGGATGCGGTGCGAGCGGGGGTCGGGGAACGGGGTGTAGGTGGCGCCGCTGCGGGTGAATTCGGCGAACAGCTCGATGCGGTGGCCGACATCGATGGTGATCAGGAAGGGCGGCCTGCCCTCCTCGGCCGGCAAGGCGCGGGCGTAGTTTTCGGCCTGGCCGCGGGCGCGCAGCATGGCGTCGTCGAAGCCCTTGGTCTGCGGCGCCGAGCTTGAGTTTCTTGGCTTCGATGATGGCGCTGCCGCGCCGGTAGCAGTCGATGAAGCCGTTGCTGGTGCTGCCGTCGCCGTGGCGGAAGGTGACGCGGCGCTCGAAGACGTAGGCGTTGTCGCGGGTGTCGTCCTGCGCCGGGTCGGGCTTGGGGAGTTCGAGCAGGTCGCAGAGATCGGCGATGAAGAGCTGGTAGTTGGCGCGCTCGGAGCCGCCGGCGTTGTGCCAGCGGGTGATGAATTGCTCGGCGGTCATGCGAATTCGCCCGTCATGAAGGATGGGCGATGATAAACCGGTTTTGGCCGGTACCCCAAGGGCACTTCCTGCGGGGCGTTTTTGGGGGTGGACCGCAGCAGGCTCCGGCGGCCGGCCGTCATATCACCAGTTGCGTCCCCAGCTCGACGACGCGATTGATTGGAATCTTGAAGTAGTCGGTGGCGCTGGTGGCGTTCTTGGACATGATCGCGAAGAAGCGTGCCCGCCAGTAGGCGATGCGCTTGTGCGACAGGGTCGGGACAACGGTTTCGCGCGAAACGTAGAAGGTGGTTTCCATCATGTCGAAGCGCTCGCCGAAGCCGCAGCACATGGCGAGCGCGCCGGGCACGTCGGGGTCTTCCATGAAGCCGTAGCGGACGACGATGCGCATGAAGCCTTCGTCGAGCCGGTGCAGGTAGATGCGGTCCATGTCGTTGACGTAGGGCGAGCTGGCTGTTTGCAAGGTCAAGAGGACGACCCGGTCGTGCAGCACCTGGTTATGCTTGAGGTTGTGCAGCAGAGCCGGCGGCACACCTTCCTTGGAACCGGTCATGAAGACGGCGGTGCCGGGAATGCGATGAACGCCACCGAGGGAACGGATGAAATCGCCGATCGGGATGCTCTGCTTGGCCATTTCTTCCATCACCAGTGTGCGCCCGCGGCGCCAGGTGGTCAGCGTGGTGAAGGAAACCAGGGCCATGGCGATGGGGAACCAGCCGCCTTCGGGAATCTTGATCGCGTTGGCGGCGAAGAAGGCGATATCGACGGCCAGCAGCGAGCCGGCGACGAGGGCGACGAGCGTCCAGTGCCAGCGCCAGAGCAGGACCATGACGAAGGCGACGAGAACGGTGTCGATCAGCATGGTGCCGGTGACCGCGATGCCGTAGGCGGCCGCCAGGTTGGACGAGTTCTTGAAGCCGATGACGAGGGCGACGACGGCCAGATAGAGCGTCCAGTTGGTGAACGGAACGTAGATCTGGCCTTCTTCGTGGCCCGAGGTATGGACGATCTGCATGCGCGGCAGCAGGCCCATCTGCACGGCCTGGCGCGCCACCGAGAAGGCGCCGGAGATGACCGCCTGCGAGGCGATGACGGTGGCCAGCGTGGCCAGGATGACCATCGGGATCAGCGCCCAGTCGGGGCCGAGGTGGAAGAAGGGGCTTTCGATGGCGGCCGGCTCGTTGAGCAGCAGCGCGCCCTGGCCGAAGTAGTTGAGGACCAGCGCCGGCATGACGAAGCCGAACCAGGCGAGGCGGATCGGCGGGCGGCCGAAGTGGCCCATGTCGGTATACAGCGCTTCGCCGCCGGTCACCGCGAGGACGACGGAGCCGAGGGCGAGGAAGGCCAGCCCCGGATGGGCAGTGACGAAGCCGACGGCGTAGAGCGGGCTCAAGGCCACCAGCACGCCGGGGTATTGGGCGATTTCGAGCGCCCCGAGGAGGCCGAGGATGGCAAACCAGCCGACCATGACCGGGCCGAACAATATGCCGACGGCGCCGGTGCCGTGGCGCTGGATGAAGAACAGGCCGGTAAGCACGACGAGGGTGATCGGGATGACGTAGGGCGTCAGCGTCGGGGTGACGATCTCCAGGCCTTCGACGGCGGAGAGCACCGAGATTGCCGGGGTGATCATGCTGTCGCCGTAGAACAGCGCGGCGGCGAAGATGCCGAGCAGCGAGATGACCCAGGTCAGGCGCGGACTCTTGGCTTTTTCGGTGACCAGCGACAGCAGCGCCAGCGAGCCGCCCTCGCCCCGATTGTCGGCGCGCATGATGATGAGCACGTACTTGACGGTGACCAGGATCATGATCGCCCAGAAGACCAGCGACAGGATGCCGAGGATGTTCTCCGGCGTGACCGGGAATCGGATGGTGGCCGTTGAAGATTTCCTTCAGCGCGTAGAGCGGGCTGGTGCCGATGTCGCCGAAGACGACGCCGATGGCGGCGACGGTGAGCGCCGGCATGGCTTTACGCGAGTGCATGAGAATTCCCCTGTGTTTTTGTGTTGGCCGGCGCATCGGCCGCGCGAAGAAGCCCCCTTCCCACGTGCAACCAATGGCTGACGCATCATTCTCCGCCTCCGGCTTCAAGACAAGTTTGACATTGCTCAACGATTTCCCGAATACCATTCACGCAATCGGGAATGACAGCGCAAGTTAAATGGGCAAGAATTACGCCTGCCAAGTGAGCCAGCGAACGGGAGAACATTCGGTGCCAGCAGGAGAAGATAGCCGGAATGCCGGAAAGGTCGATCTGTTCCACGCCAACCTGCTCTGGCCGCTGCAACTCGAGCCATTCCCGGCCAAGGGCACCGAGGGGCGGCACTGGGAGGTGTTCGAGGCGCGCCGGGACAGCCACGCCTGGCGCCTGATCGACGACGAATTCACAGCCGATCCGGAGCAGTTCCGGGAACGGCATTACCGCGAGTTCGTGTCCTTCCTGCCTTATGTCCAGCGCTTCCTGTATGGCGAAGGCCGCCCCCGGAAAACCGATCCTGACAATCAGCCCGGCGCGTCACCGGTGCATGTTTTCCGGCGCAAGGACATCGCCCGCCTGCGCCTGACGCTGCGCAAGGGGCAGGCGCCGATCGAACTGGATGTCGTCCATCTCGACCTCTATTTCTTCCACGACCTGGACGTCGTCCAGCTCAATGTGGAGGTACGCGGCGACGATCTGCCACTGGATACGGTGCGCGACATCCTGTTCCGCTTCGGCCGCGCCTATCCATCGGGCTGGAACGAATACGACGAGGGACTGCACAACGCCCACCTGGCCGAATGGCTGGACGAGGCCGGCCAGGTCGTCGCCCGCTCCGACGCCGAAGATCGCCGGAAATACCTGGCCTTCGTCTGCGAGCACCGCAGCCCGTGCATTTCCGAGCACTGGGCCTGCCTGCTGCGCCCGCTCGTGCTCGCCCACTCGGACGAGCCGGGCGACCTGCGCTACCGGCTGATCGAGTATCACCGGATGCCGGTCATGGCCTATCTGGCCGTCGAATCACCTCGCCTGCTGCAGCGCGAGGACTGGGTGCGCATCGGCCTGGCCACGGTACTCCATCCCGACGAACCTCTCCCGGTCAACGACCCCGGCATCACCGAATTCGAGACGCGCTACTGCCAGGACCGTTTCTGGAACGACAATGCGGCCGGACCGAACACGCGTTTCATCTGTACCGGCAACTCGCTGACCGTGGTCGGCGACGCCAGCGTACCGTCCTGCACCGACGGCGAGCGTGGCGTGCTGGCCCAGTTCCGCCACCAGTATTTCCTGATCTTCCTGATCGCCCATCTGCATCGGGCGGCACTGCTGACCTTCTCCGAAATTCTCGTCGATGCGGTCAACGATCTCAACATTCTCGACGATGCCTCGGTGCGCCGCTTCAAGCGCCGGATCCGGGCCAACTTCGAGACATTCCTGCGTTTCACGCATCGCTACTGGTTCCATGAACTCTCGGAACGCCAGCACGTGCAGGCCGTCTTCGCACTGTGCGCGAAGCATTTGTGCAACGATGCCCTGTACGATGAGGTGCGCGACGAAATCCGCGAGATGAGCCAGTACCTCGACAGCGATTCGCAGCGCCGCCAGTCGAACACCGTGGTCCGCCTGACCGTGATCACCATCCTCGGCCTGATCGCGACGGTGACGACCGGCTATTTCGGCATGAACATCATCGCCTTCGGCGAGGGAACGGCGCAGGAACGCCTGCTGCACATGCTGGCCGCAACCGTGGTCTTCGTCGGCCTGGTGCTGTTCGCCGTCGCCCGCTCGAAGCGCCTGTCGGACTTCCTCGAACATCTCGCCGACGAACGGCTGAGTACCGGCGGAAAACTGCGCGCCCTGTGGGCTGCGCTGTGGGGGAAAAAAAGGTAAACCCCAGCACCGTATTAAGGAAAAAGCCGCATCCCGACGGTATCGGAATGCGGCTTGGCAGATCGCCGGCCGGCTAGAGCATGCCCAGTTGCTGCGGCAGCCAGAGCGAGAGACTTGGCCAGTAGGTGACGACCATGAGGAAGCCGAGCATGGAGAGCAGCCACGGCCAGACGGCGACCGTCAGCTCGGTAATGCCCATCTTCGTTATACCCGACGCGACGTAGAGGTTGAGGCCGACCGGCGGGTGACACATGCCGACTTCCATGTTCACCACCATCAGGATGCCGAAGTGCACGGGATGGATGCCGAGCTTGATCGCCACCGGGAAGAGAATCGGCGCGAAGATCAGGACGATGGACGACGGCTCCATGAAGTTGCCGGCGAGCAGCAGGATGACGTTGACCGCGAGCAGGAAGGTGATCATCCCGAGGCCGTTGCCCAGCATCCAGTCGGCGAGCGCCTGCGGGATGTTCTCGTTGGTCATGATGAAGGAGAACAGCACGGCGTTGGTGATGATGTAGAGCAGCATCGCCGACATGTTGGCCGAGTTGAGCAGCACCTTCGGCACATCCTTGATGCCCAGGTCCGGTAGATGAAAACCGCGCAGATGAAGGCGTAGACCGCGGACATCGCCGCCGCTTCGGTCGGCGTGAAGATGCCGGTGTAGATGCCGCCCATGACGACGACGATCAGCAACAGGCCCCAGACCGACTTGCGGAAGGCTATGCCAGCGCTCGCCCCAGGTCGCCTTGGCCTGACGCGGGTAGTCGAACTTCTTGGCGCGGTACCAGGTGACGCCGCCGAGCGTCAGCGCCAGCGCAATGCCGGGCAAAACGCCGGCCATGAACAGCGCGCCGACCGAGGTGTTGGTCGCCACCGAGTACATGACCATGACGATGGACGGCGGGATCAGGATGCCGAGCGCGCCCGAGGTGGCGATGACGCCGGCCCCGAACTTGTTCGGAAAGCCCGCCTTGACCATCGCCGGCAGCAGGATCGAGCCGATCGCCACGACGGTCGCCGGGCTGGAACCCGAAACCGCGGCGAACAGCGCGCAGGCCAGCACGCCGGCCAGACCGAGGCCGCCGTACCAGTGGCCGACCATCGAGGTGGCGAAGTTGATCATGCGTTTCGCCACCCCGCCGTGGGTCAGGAAGTTGCCGGCGAGGATGAAGAACGGGATGGCCATGATCTCGAATTTCTCGATGCCGGTGAACAGCTTGAGCGCCACCGATTCGAGCGGCACCTGGGTCATCGTGAACAGGAAGGTCAGCACGGTCAGGCCGAGCGAAATCGAGATCGGCATGCCGGTCAGCATGAGGACAGCCAGCAGGCCGAAAATCACCATTGCGTTCATGGCTGGTCTCCCTCGTCGTTCTTGTTGCGACGCTCGTCATGGCGACGTTCGGGATCGGGCTCTTTGCCGGCTTCATGGCGGCGCTCCTCGCCGCTGCGGCGGTCGCCGACCATCGTGTGCTTGAGGTCGTGCATGTGCAGGTTGTCTTCCATGCCGTAGAAATCGACATCGACCGGTGGCACGACTTCTTCCAGGCCATCGACATGGCCGTGGTCGTGGTGCGGCAGCTCGCCCGTTTTCACGAACCCCCACATGACCTGCAGGAAGCGGAAGCACATCAATGAGGAGCCGAGCGGAATGGCGCTGTATACGATCCAGGTCGGCCATTCGAGGTCAGGCGTGGTCGGCCCCTGGTAGTTGTCGCCGGTGTCGATCCCGAGGAACTGGAAGATGGCGTAATGGGCGCCGTTTTCCCAGACGAAGTGCGCGCCCAGGGTAGCGACGATGCCGGTAAACGTGGCCCCGGCGAGCAGGCCGAAGACGATGAACTTGCCGCGCATGCGGTCGTCGAGACGGTTGATCAGTACATCGACGCCGACGTGGATGCCGGTACGCACACCATAGGCGGCGCCGAACTTGGCCATCCAGACGAACATGATGATGCACAGCTCCTGGGCCCACCCGAAATCGAGGGTCAGCAGCCAATCCTGCAATCCGGGAATAGCCATCCCGGCCATGTAGCGGTGGACAACCGATGCGAAGATTATCAGCGTGGCCGCCCCCATCAGGAAGGTGACCAGCAGCTCTTCGAGGTGATTGAGCGCCTTGTTGATCATGAGGAATTCCCCCTTGCGAATCGGGGGCCGCGCCCCGTATGGCCTTGGGCCACGACGGGAAGTACCCTTGGAGTACGGCCCCCGATGTCCTTGTGGCTAAGTAGCGTTACAGGGAATCCGGCTTGAAGCCGATGTCCTTGTACACACTCTGGATGACTTCCTTGCCGATCCGGCTTTCCATCTTCTGATGCACAGGCACCAGCACCTTCTTGAACGCCAGGCGTTCTTCCTTGGTCGGCACATAGACGGCGGTCTTGCCACTCTTCTTCACTTTTTCCAGCGATTCGTCGTTTTCCACCTTGGCGATCTGGTTGGCGTAACGGGTCGCCTGCTCCATCGCGTCTTCAAGCTGCTTGCGAATATCAGCCGGCAGGCCATCCCAGAACTTCTTGTTGACGATCACCGCGTAGCCCAGATAACCGTGGTCGGTAATGGTCAGGTGCTTCTGTACTTCGAACATCTTCTGGGTATAAAGGTTGGAAATCGGGTTCTCGGTGCCGTCGACCACGCCCGTCTGCAGCGCCTGATAAACCTCGGAGAAGGCCATCACCTGCGGCAGGGAGCCCAGTGCGCGCATCTGTTCCTCGAGCACCTTGGACGACTGGATGCGCATCTTCTTGCCCTTCAGATCGGCCGGAGCCTTGATCGGCGAGTTCAGCGAGAAGGACTTGAAGCCGTTGTCCCAGTAAGCCAGGCCACGGATACCCTTGGGTTCCAGCTTGGCCAGCAATTGCTTGCCGACCGGGCCGGTCGTGATCTTGTGCAGATCGTCGTAATTGCTGAAGATGAAGGGCAGGTCGAAGACCTCGAATTCCTTGACGCCGAGCGGGCCGAACTTGGCCAGCGACGGGGCGAGCATCTGCACGGCGCCGAGCTGCAGCGCTTCCATTTCTTCCTTGTCCTTGTACAGCGTCGAGTTGGCATAAACCTCGACCTTGACCCGGCCCTTGGTCAGCTCGGCCGCCTTCTTGGCGAACATTTCCGCCGCCTTGCCTTTCGGGGTATCAATGGCAACCACATGGCTGAACTTGATGACGATCGGTTCCTCGGCGCAAACCGCCAGCGAAATTACGCTGGCAAACAGGCCAATCAGAAGCTTGGAAACTTTCATTATTTTCTCCTCCGGAAGATGGGTGCCACGGGTTTTTTTGATTGAGACTGTATGAAGTATTACGAAAG
Source organism: uncultured beta proteobacterium (assembly GCA_963727115.1). Lineage (GTDB taxonomy): Bacteria > Pseudomonadota > Gammaproteobacteria > Burkholderiales > Rhodocyclaceae > Azonexus. The sequence goes on from CAVSFS010000011.1 coordinate 122,434, forward strand.
AGACAAGCGCTGCGTATTGTGGTTATCCACAAATCTTCATGGACCGAAATGGAAGCCGCCGGCTGGTCCGGCGGCTATTTCGGCGCATCCTTGCTCAGTGATGCTCAAGAATCGGACGCGGGCTATGCGAAATCGTCGGCTCCGGCGAATCGTCGAGAACGAGTTCCGGGAAATCGGCCTCGTCCGTCGTTTCACCGTCGAGAACCGCCTTCAGTTTCGCTGTATCCAGTGCCTTGCACCACTTGGCGACGACCAGCGTGGCGACGCTGTTACCGATGATGTTGGTCAGCGCCCGCGCTTCGGACATGAAGCGGTCGATGCCGAGAATCAGCGCCAGGCCGGCCACCGGCACGGTGCCAACGGCGGACAGCGTGGCCGCCAGCACGATGAAGCCGCTGCCGGTGACGCCGGCGGCGCCCTTGGAGGTCAGCAACAGAATGACCAGCAGCGTGACCTGCTGCGTCAGGGTCATCGGCGTGTTGGTCGCCTGGGCAATGAAGACGGCCGCCATGGTGAGGTAGATCGAGGTACCGTCGAGGTTGAAGGAGTAACCCGTCGGCACGACCAGGCCGACCACCGATTTCTCGGCGCCGGCGTTTTCCATCTTGGCCATCAGGCGCGGCAGCGCCGATTCGGACGAAGAAGTGCCGAGGACAAGGAAGAGTTCTTCCTTGATGTACTTGATCAATTTCCAGATGTTGAAGCCGTGGGCCGCTGCAATGCTGCCCAGCACGCCGAAAATGAAAACCACGCAGGTCAGGTAGAAGGCGCCCATCAGGCTGGCCAGTTGCGTCAGGCTGCCGAGGCCATGCTTGCCGATGGTGTAGGCCATCGCACCGAAGGCGCCGATCGGGGCAACCTTCATGATGACGCCGACGATGCCGAACAGCACATGCGAGAGTTTTTCGATCAGATCGAACACCGGCTTGCCGCGTTCGCCAAAGGCGTGCATCGAGTAACCGAACAGGATGGAGAAGAACAGCACCTGCAGCATGTCGCCCTTGGCGAAGGCATCGACCACGCTGGTCGGGATGATGTTCAGCAGGAACTCGGTGGTCGTCAGCATCTTGCCCGGACCGGCGTATTTGTCGATGCCCTTGGTGTCCAGCGTGCTCGGATCGACGTTCATGCCGACGCCGGGTTGCCAGAGATTCACGACAATGAGGCCGATGACCAGCGCGATGGAACTGACCACTTCAAAATAGAGCACCGCCAGACCGCCGGTCTTGCCGACTTTCTTCATGTCCTCCATGCCGGCAATACCGACGACGATGGTGCAGAAGATGATCGGCGCGATGATCATCTTGATCAGCTTGATGAAGCCATCGCCCAGCGGCTTCATCGCCGCGCCGGTGTCCGGGTAGAAATGGCCGAGCGCCACGCCGATGACGATAGCGACGATCACCTGGAAGTACAGACTCTTGAATAACGCTCTCTTGGCCATGGAAACGAGCTCCTCGAATGGCTACCCTGGGAAATTCCGGAATCCAGTATCGGTATCCGCGGCCATCTGCACCATTGTGGACATCCGCATTGTGGATTTCCACAATCGGCGGATGAGCGGGCGGCGGCTGGGTTAACATCTGCCCATGCATCCCCTTCCGCCGCCTGTCAGCTCGCGCCGCCTGCGCTGGTTTCTCGCCCTGCCCAAGCTGGGCGTGGTGCTGCTGCTGGCTGCCGTCCTCGCGCTGCTCTGGCTGCTGCACCAGAACGAGGTGGAAGAGGAACGTCTCAGCCTGATCAAGGATGTGCTTTGGCTGGAACAGAACCTGCGTTTCCATCTCGGCAACAATGAAGAACAGCTCCAGCAACTGGCCTCCGACCTTGGCAACCAGCCGGACCGGCAGCACCTGTTCCGGGTGCGCGCCAACCACATGCTGAAGAACAATCCGGATATCTCGCAGATCATCTGGTTCGATCCGCGGCGCAAGGTGATCGATGCCCTGCCGGCGGCGCTGCCGGCCGACAGCGAGCTGGAGGCCTTCGGGCCGCCGGTGACGCAGAAAGCCTTCGAGCTGGCGAGCCGTCTGAGCAAGCGCGTTTACAGCGAACCATTTTTCCTGAGCGGCAACGTCGCCCACTTCGCGCTCGCCGTGCCGGTTTTCGCCGAACGCGAGCTGGCCGGCATGCTGGTCGTCACCTATTCGATCGACGGGCTGCTCGGGAGTCTTGTGCCCTGGTGGTTCGCCGAGAAATACCGGGTGGTCGTGGTTGACGACAACGAGGTGCAATTCGCTGCCAAATCGAACATCGAAGGCATTCCCAGCATCTCCTACGAACTGCCCTTCGAGCCGCCCGGCTACGGCCTGAAATTCCGTGTCACCAGCTACCAGAACCCCGGCAATCCCTTGCAGCGCTTGCTGGCCGGCGCCATTCTGATACTCGCCGCCGGGGTCTTCTGGAGTCTGTGGATCGTCCGCGACCTGATGAAGAAGCGCGCGCTGGCCGAAGAGGCGCTGCGCGCGGAACATGCATTGCGCGCGGCAATGGAGGATTCGCTGACCGTCGGCATGCGGGCGCGCGACCTCGTCGGCAAGATCATCTACGTCAATCCGGCGTTCTGCCGGATGACCGGGTTCACCAGCGAGGAACTGGTCGGCCGCAGCCCGCCGATGCCCTACTGGGTTCCGGAACAATTGAACGAAACGATGGCGGTGCACCAGGCTGTGCTGGCCGGCGACGCGCCGCCCGACGGCTTCGAGATCACTTTCCGGCGCAAGGACGGCGGACATTTCCAGGCGCTGATCTACGAGGCGCCGCTGATCGACGGCAATGGCCGGCACACCGGCTGGATGGCCTCGGTACTCGATGTCACGGAACGGCGGCGCGCCGAGGAACTGGCCCGCCAGCAGCAGGAACAACTGCAATTCACTTCACGCCTGGTGACCATGGGCGAGATGGCGTCGACACTGGCGCACGAACTGAACCAGCCGCTGGCAGCGATTGCCAGCTACAACACGGGTTGCCTGAACCTTCTCGCGAAAGGCGACATCGATACCCAGGACATCCGCCAGGCGCTGGAAAAACTTGGCATCCAGGCCCAGCGCGCCGGACGCATCATTCGCCGCGTGCATGATTTCGTCAGGAAGAGCGAGCCGAAGCGCGCGCCCTGTGCGCTCGGCGAGATCATCGAGGACTGTGTCGGCTTCGTCGAAGCGGAAGCGCGCAAGCGTCATGTGACCCTCGAAATCCGGATGCCGGAACTGCCCCCGGTACTGGCCGACCGCCTGATGCTCGAACAGGTGCTGCTCAACCTGATCCGCAACGGCATGGAGGCGATGGCCGGAACGCCGGAAGCACAGCGCTTGTTGCGCGTTTCCGCCGAGCGTAACGACAGCGAAGCGGTCGTCAGCATTGTCGACAACGGCTGCGGCATCGCGCCCGATGTGCGCGAGAAGCTGTTCACCGCCTTCTTTACGACCAAACCCGAAGGCATGGGCGTCGGCCTCTCGATCTGTCGCTCGATCATCGAATTTCACCGCGGCCGCCTGTGGGTGGAAGAGAATTCACTGTCGCCGTCCGGAAGCGGTACGATATTCAGCTTCACCCTGCCGCTGGAGTCCGCGTGACCCTGCCCAAAGCCCATCTGGTCGACGACGACGAAGCCATCCGCGATGCGCTGGCCTGGCTGTTCAAGTCGCGCGGCGTATCCTGCACGACCTATGACCGCGCCGAAACTTTCCTCGCCGCCTGGACGCCGAAGCTGACCGGCTGCGTGATTCTCGACATGCGCATGCCGGGCATGAGCGGACTCGACTGCTTCGATGCGCTGAATGGGCGCAATTCGACACTGCCGGTGATATTCCTGACCGGGCATGGCGATGTACCGCTGGCCGTTGCCACCCTGAAAAAAGGCGCCTTCGATTTCTTCGAGAAGCCCTTCAACGACAACGAACTTGCCAGCCGCGCCCAGGAAGCGATGGAGTTCGATGCCGCGCAGCGCGCCGCCAATGCCACGGTCAACTCGGTAAATTCCCGGATTTCCACCTTGACCACCCGCGAGCGGCAGGTCATGGAACTGGTCCTGCTCGGCAAGTTCAACAAGGTCATTGCCGACGAACTGAACATCAGCATGCGCACCGTCGAGGTTCATCGCGCCAATCTGTTCGACAAAATGAAGGTTAAAACCGCGGTCGAACTCGCCAATTTGCTCAAACCCAACCGCTGACCCTTCCCTTGTGCCCTCTTTTTCGCTAGCATTTCCCGAGGCATACCTGCGCCAGTCCCGGCGCCCCCTTTTTTATTCCGGGTTTTACCCCATTCCACGAGGCATTACATGAGCGAGCACATCCATTACATCACCGATGACACCTTCGAAGCCGAAGTGCTGCAATCGCAGCAGCCGGTTCTGGTGGACTACTGGGCCGAATGGTGCGGCCCATGCAAGATGATCGCTCCGATCCTCGACGATATCGCTAAGGAATACGCCGGCAAGCTCAAGGTAGCCAAGGTCAATATCGACGACAACCAGGCGACGCCGGCCAAGTTCGGCATCCGCGGCATCCCGACCCTGATGATCTTCAAGAATGGCAACGTCGAGGCGACCAAGGTTGGCGCGCTGTCGAAATCGCAACTCGCTGCCTTTATTGACAGCAACCTGTAATCTCCGTACCCTCCCGGCCTGAAGGTGCGTTCTGCGCCTTCAGGCAGACGCACCAGGCTTCGCGCCCCGGCGTCTTTCCCCACACCAAAAGCTCTCAAGCTTCAGCGCCCCGGTTTTCGGGCAGTCGCCCGGCCCTTCTTTTCGGCGCCACACACACTCAATAAATGCAACTTTCCGAACTCAAGATATTACACGTCAGCAAATTGCTGGAGATGGCCTCTGAACTGGTTATCGAAAACGCCAACCGCATGCGCAAGCAGGAGCTTATCTACGCCATCCTGAAGGCCAAGGCGAAAAACGGTGACACCATCTACGGCGATGGCACGCTCGAAGTGCTGCAGGACGGCTTCGGCTTCCTCCGCTCGTCGGACACCTCCTACCTCGCCAACACCGATGACATCTATGTCTCGCCCTCACAGGTCCGCCGCTTCAACCTGCGCACCGGCGACACCATCGAAGGCGAAATTCGCACCCCGAAGGACGGCGAACGCTACGTCGCGCTGACCAAGCTGGAATCGATCAACGGTTTCCCGCCGGAAGCGAACAAGAACAAGATCATGTTCGAAAACCTGACGCCGCTGCACCCGACACGCATGCTGTGTCTGGAGCGCGACATCAAGTCCGACGAGAACATCACCAGCCGCGTCATCGACATGATCGCCCCGGTCGGCGCCGGCCAGCGCGGCCTGATCGTCTCGCCGCCGAAATCCGGCAAGACGGTGATGCTGCAGAACATCGCGCACGCCATCGCCGCCAACCATCCGGAAGTCGTGCTGATCGTGCTGCTGATCGACGAGCGTCCGGAAGAAGTGACGGAAATGACCCGCACCGTCAAGGGCGAGGTCGTCGCCTCGACCTTCGACGAACCGGCCACCCGCCACGTCGCGGTCGCCGAAATGGTCATCGAGAAGGCCAAGCGCCTGGTCGAGCACAAGAAGGATGTGGTCATCCTGCTCGACTCGATCACCCGTCTGGCCCGCGCCTACAACACCGTGCAACCGGCCTCCGGCAAGGTACTGACCGGCGGCGTCGACGCCAACGCCCTGCAGAAGCCGAAGCGCTTCTTCGGCGCCGCGCGCAACATCGAGGAAGGCGGCTCGCTGACCATCCTCGCCACCGCGCTGATCGACACCGGCTCGCGCATGGACGAAGTGATCTACGAAGAATTCAAGGGCACCGGCAACTCGGAAATCCACCTCGACCGTCGCATGGCCGAGAAGCGGATGTACCCGGCGATCAACGTCAACCGCTCCGGCACGCGCCGCGAAGAACTGCTGCTCAAGCCCGACGTGCTGCAGAAGATGTGGGTCCTGCGCAAGCTCTGCTACCCGATGGACGACCTCGCGGCGATGGAATTCCTGCTCGACAAGGTCAAATCGACCAAGGGCAATGCCGAGTTTTTTGACGCCATGCGCCGCGGCTAAGCCGCTAAAACGTATTGCAAGCGCGTGATTATTCGAGGATAATCATGCGTTTCCCAGATCGGCCACATCCGCCGGTCGCTTGCTTAAAGGACAAAAGATGAAAGCCGATATCCACCCGAACTACAAAGAAATTCAGGTCAACTGCTCGTGCGGCAACGCCTTCACGACCCGTTCGACGATGAACAAGGAATCCTTCCACGTCGAAGTCTGCTCCGCCTGCCACCCGTTCTATACCGGCAAGCAGAAGATCGTCGACACCGCCGGCCGCGTCGAAAAGTTCAACCAGAAATTCGGCGCCATGCGCGGCAAGGCTGCCGCCTGATCGGTTTGAGCCACTCAGGAAAGGGCAGCCGCAGGGCTGCCTTTTTCATTTACAGGCTCATTTACAGACCTTCCGCTTTGCATGTCTGATTTCGCCACCCGCCTCCGTTCCGGTATCCGCCTGCCCCCGGTCGGCTGGGCACTGGCCGCCATGCTGGCGTTCTACGTTCTGGCCGGCCTTTTCGGGCGCGACCCATGGAAGGGCGAAGACGCCATCCACATCGGCACCGCCTGGCACATGCTGCACTACGGCGACTGGCTGTCACCCGACCTCGCCGGGCGCCCCTTTCACGAACCACCGCTCTACTACTGGACCGCCACCCTGACCGGCAAGGCGCTCGGCTGGCTGTTGCCGCTGCATGAAGCAATTCGCCTGGCCAGTGGCGTCTGGGTCGCGCTGGCACTGGTCGGAATCTACTATGCCGGCCGCGAACTCCACGGGCAGGAAAGCGCCGCCGCCAGCCCGCTCCTGCTCGCCGGTTGTGTCGGCCTTCTCATCCATGCCCACGATGCCCAGCCGATGCTGGTCGCCGTCGCTGCCTACAGCGGCGCCATCGGTGCGCTTGCCGCACTGGGCCGCCGGCCACGGCTGGCGGGTACGTTCTACGGTCTCGCCATCGCCGCCTGTCTGCTCGGCACCGGGATTGCCCCGACCCTGCCACTGCTGGCCATCGCGCCGCTTGCCTGGTGGCTGTCCGCTGATCGGCGGAAGGCGCTGCAGGCCCTTGCCCTCGGCCTTGGTCTCGCGCTGATCCTCATTCTTCCCTGGCCGCTCTTGCTGCTCGCCTTCGAACCCTCGCGCTTCCACGGCTGGCTGAACACCGAACTGGTCCCGCTCAAGACGCCCTTCTCATTCAGCGGCGCCGGGCGCTTTCTGTTGCTGCTGCCATGGTTCGCCTTCCCGGCCCTGCCGCTGGCAGCCTGGGCACTGTGGACGCGGCGCAAGGCGCTACAGGCGATGCCGCAGTTGCTGCCCCTGGTCTTCCTGCTGCTGACCTTCCTGATGCTTGCTCTCGCTTTCCGGCCACGCGAGATCCCCGCCCTGCTGATGCTACCGCCGCTCGCCTTGCTGGCGACGCCGGGCGCCCTGACATTGCGTCGCGGCGCCGCCAACGCCTTCGACTGGTTTGCCATGATGACCTTCAGCGTCTTCGCGGTGCTGGTCTGGGTTGGTTGGTCGGCCATGGTACTCGGCTGGCCGGAACGGCTGGCCAAACGGGTCGTTGTTCTGCGTCCGGGTTTTGTCGGGCACTTCGAGATCGTCGCGTTTGTCATCGGCATTCTGGCATCGATCTGGTGGCTCTGGCTGATCGTCACCGCCCCGCGCTCGCCTTATCGCAGCCTCACCCACTGGACGCTCGGTTTCACGACCATCTGGCTGATGGCGACCTCGCTGGTCCTGCCCTGGTTCGACTATGGCAAAACCTATCGTCCGGTCGCCGAGGCCATTGCCCGGGCTTTACCTGACGACCACGGCTGCCTGGCCGAACGCGGCCTCAACGACACCCAGCGCGCCTCGCTCGCCTATTTCATCGGGATCGAACCCGATGCGGCGGATACCGCCGCCGGCAAACAATGCGACTGGCTATTGGTCACCGGCAACAACAAACAGGAACTGGCTGCCCCGGAAGGCACATGGACCCGCGCCTGGGAGGGCAATCGCCCCGCCGATCGCAGGGAAAAATTCCGCCTCTACCGGCGCTGAGCACCCTGAAATCAGGCTTTCAGGAAGTGTTCCCGGTAATACTTGAGTTCGTCGATCGACTCGTGGATATCGGCCAGCGCCGTATGCCGGCCCTTCTTCTTGAAGCCCTTGTAGATTTCCGGTTGCCAGCGCTTGCACAACTCCTTCAGGGTGCTGACGTCGAGATTGCGGTAGTGAAAGAAAGCTTCCAGCGTCGGCATGTAGCGGGCCATGAAACGGCGGTCCTGGCCGATCGAGTTGCCGCACATCGGCGAGTGTCCCTTCGAGGAATATTTCTTCAGGAATTCCAGGGCCAGCAGTTCAACCGCAGCCTCGTCCAGCGTCGATGCCTTGACCTTGTCGATCAGGCCGGAACGGCCATGCGTCTTCTGATTCCACTCGTCCATGGCGGCCAGCGCTGCGTCCGACTGGTACACGACCCAGGCCGGCGACTCAGCGACCATTTCCAGTTCCGAATTGGTCACCACCATCGCCATTTCGATAATCCGGTCGCCATCCGGATTAAGACCGGTCATTTCCATATCCAGCCAGACGAGGTTGTTTGCGTTGCCTGTCATATAATTGCCCAACACCTTGAAAACCAGCATTTTCTCATAGCTTCGCACCCAGTTTCTTGACCGCCGACTTTTCCTTCCTGTTTCTTGCAGCTTTCGGCCTGACGCTCGCCGGCCGCCTGTGGCTGACACTGCGCCAGATTCGCCACGTCGCCGCGCACCGCGCCGCCGTCCCGGCCGATTTCGCCGAGCGCATTCCGCTCGCCGCCCACCAAAAAGCCGCCGATTATACGGTCGACCGCAACAAGCTGGCCATTTTGACGACGCTGATCGACGCCGTGCTGCTGCTCGCCCTGACGCTCGGCGGCGGACTCGCCTGGCTGCACGATTTCTGGAGCGCCCGCCTCGCCGGCCTGCCCTACGGCCTGGCGCTGATTTTCAGCGTGCTGGCGATTTCGGCGCTGATCGACCTGCCGTTTGCGCTCTACCGCCAGTTCGTCATCGAAGCCCGCTACGGCTTCAACCGCATGACGCTCGGACTCTTCTTCGGCGACCTGCTCAAACACACGCTGATCGGTATCGTGATCGGCGCCCCGGTCATCCTCGCCGTGCTCTGGCTGATGGGCGCCATGGGCAGCGCCTGGTGGTTCTGGGTCTGGCTGTTCTGGTGCGCCTTCAACCTGCTGATCCTGTTCATCTACCCGACCTGGATCGCGCCGCTGTTCAACAAGTTCGCGCCGCTCGAAGACGGCGAGATGAAGTCGCGCATCGAAGCACTGCTCGTGCGCTGCGGCTTTACATCGTCCGGCCTGTTCGTGATGGACGGCTCGAAGCGCTCCAGCCACGGCAACGCCTATTTCACCGGCTTCGGCAACAACAAGCGCATCGTCTTCTTCGACACCCTGCTCTCCCGCCTCGCAGCGCCGGAAATCGAAGCGGTGCTGGCGCACGAACTCGGCCATTTCCGCCGCCGCCATGTCGTCAAGCGCATCGTTTTCATGTTCGCCGCCGCCCTCGGCCTGCTCTGGCTGCTCGGCCAGTTGATCGATGCGCCATGGTTCTACAACGGGCTCGGCGTGCCGGCAAAAAGCACGGCGCTGGCGCTCATACTTTTCTTCCTCGTCATTCCGGTGTTCACCTTCCCGCTCAGCCCGCTGACGAGCCAGCTCTCGCGCCGCCACGAGTTCGAGGCCGATGCCTACGCCGCCGAACACACAGCGGCCGCCGACCTCAGCCGCGCGCTGGTCAAGCTCTATGAGGACAACGCGGCGACCCTGACCCCCGACCCGCTGCATTCGCTGTTCTATGACTCCCACCCGCCGGCCGCGCTGCGCATCGCCCGGCTGCAGGCGGCAGCGCACTGATGGAAGGCCGCGTCGTCGCTGCCCACGGGCGTCAATACGTCGTCGAACTGCCCGACGGCAGCTTGCTGCCCTGCTTCACGCGTGGCAAGAAAAGCGATGTCGCCTGCGGCGACCGCGTTGACATCCAGCGCACTTCCGATGACCAGGGCGTTATCGAGGCGATCCAGCCGCGCACCAGCCTGCTCTACCGTTCGAACGAGATCAGACAGAAGCTGATTGCCGCCAACGTGGATCAGGTCGTCATCGTCGTCGCCACCGAGCCGGGGTTCTCCGACGAACTGGTGACGCGCGCCCTGCTCGCCGCCGAGAGCGAGGAGATCGAGCCGCTGATCGTCCTCAACAAATGCGACCTGACCGAACGCGTTGCGGCTGCCCGCGCGCAACTCGCCGTCTTCGCCAACCTTGGCTACCGCGTTCTCGAACTGTCCGCCCTTGACCATGCCGAGGATCTACGCCCCGAGTTACAGGGCTACACCAGCGTGCTGGTCGGCCAATCCGGCATGGGCAAGTCGACGCTGGTCAATGCGCTGGTCCCGGAAGCCCGCGCCGCGACGCGCGAGATTTCATCGGCGCTCGATTCCGGCAAGCACACGACGACGCATGCCACGCTCTACCATCTCGATGCCGACAGCGCGCTGATCGATTCGCCGGGACTGCAGGAATTCGGCCTCGGCCATCTCGACCGTCAGGAAATCGAATACGCCTTCCGCGAATTCCGCCCCTACGTCGGGCAATGCCGCTTCCGCGACTGTCGCCACGACCGCGAGCCCGATTGCGCGCTGACTGCCGCCGTCGCCGCCGGCAAGATCGACCAGCGGCGCTTCGCCGTCTATCACCGCATCATGGGCACGCAGCGCACGGACTGAGCGCCGCGCCAAGTTTCAGGATAGTCCGCTCAACCAGGCACGCGCGCCCTGCCCGGCGGCGCGTCCCGTGGCAAAGCAGGCGGTAAGCAGGTAGCCGCCGGTCGGCGCCTCCCAATCGAGCATCTCACCGGCGCAGAAAACCCCCGGCAGGTCGCGCAGCATCAGGTTCGCGTCGAGCGCCTCGAAGACAACGCCGCCGGCCGTGCTGATCGCCTCGTCGATCGGTCGCGCCGCCGTCACCGGCAGCGGCAGATGCTTGATTGCCGCGGCCAGGTGGTCTGTCGCGGTCAACGTCTCGGGAGGCAGCAATTCGCGCAACAGGCCGGCCTTGACGCCTTCGATCCCGGCCCGCCGGCGCAGGTGGTTGGCCAGCGAATCGCGGCCACGCGGCCTTGCCAAATCGGCGGTCAGGCGCGCCAGCGTCCGGCCCGGCGCCAGATCGAGATACAGCACGGCGTGACCTTTGGTGGCCAGCGCATCGCGCAGCGGCGCCGAGAGGGCATAGACCAGCCCACCTTCGATACCTCCATCCGTGATGTTGAACTCGCCCTGCTGGCGTCGCCCGGCCACCGAGCCGATCACCGGCTTGACCGGCTGGCCGGCGAAGCGCTCGCTGAAATGCGCGCTCCACGCCACGTCGAAGCCGCAATTGGCTGGCTTCAAAGGGGTGACCTGAATGCCGCGCTCGGCCAGCAAGGCCACCCAGGCGCCGTCCGAACCGAGCTTTGCCCAACTGCCGCCGCCGAGCGCCAGAATCACCGCGTCGAAAGCCAGCAGTTTCTCGCCTTCCGGCGTCGCGAAACGCAGGGCGCCATCGGCGGCCCAGCCCAGCCAGCGATGGCGCACATGAAACTGGACGCCGGCCCCGCGCAGGCGATGCAGCCAGGCGCGCAACAGCGGCGCCGCCTTCATTTCGGAGGGAAAGACGCGGCCCGAAGAGCCGACGAAGGTCGCGATGCCGAGGCCGCCGATCCATTCGCGCAATTGTTGCGGCCCGAAGGCTTCCAGCAGCGGCGCGATCACCGTCTGCCGCGCGCCGTAACGGCCGACGAAAACGGGCATGGGTTCGGAATGGGTGATGTTCATGCCGCCCTTGCCAGCCATCAGGAACTTGCGGCCAAAAGAAGGCATGGCATCGAAAACAGCCACTTCCAGACCGTTGACCATGGCAAGCTGTTCGGCCGCCATCAAGCCGGCCGGCCCGCCACCGACAATGGCGACGCGCGTCATCAGGGCTGGAGCGCCCCGGATTCAGCGACTCTCCCGGACGACGCCGCGATTGCGGGTGGCTCTTCCTCGTCGAGTGGCGTGACAGTCACCTCGACCTCCGGCTCCGCCCCGCCACCGCCAAGGATGATGCCGCGCAGCGGGGAGATGTCGCCGAAATCACGGCCGATGGCGACCGTGATGTGTTCGGTGTCGGGCAGCAGGTTGTTGGTCGGATCGAAATCCACCCAGTCGTCGGCAAATCCGGGCGCATAGACCGAGACCCAGGCATGCGATGCATCGGCGCCGATCAGGCGCGGCTTGCCCGGCGGCGGCCGGGTCAGCAGGTAGCCGCTGACGTAGCGCGCGGAGAGACCTAGCGCCCGCAGGCAGGCAATCATCAGGTGGGCAAAGTCCTGGCAGACGCCGCGCTTCTTCTCCAGCACTTCCATGACCGGCGTTGACACCGTGGTCGCCTCCGGGTCGAACTTGAATTCCTTGAATATCTTGGCCATCAGCGTCCGGGCGCCGACCAGCACCGGCGTATCGGGCGGGAAGCAGTCAGCGGCGTATTGCGCGAGCTCATGCTTGATGCGGACATGGGCGCTCTCGAACAGGAAGCGCATCGCATCAAGATCTTCCGGCCTTGGCGCCATTGCGTTGTAGGCCAGCCGGTCATGCACCTGCTCCCAGGGCAGCGACTTCTCGAGATGCACCGGCAGATGCGGCTGCACGGCGATGGTCATCGCCGAGCGGATGATCAGCCCCTCATGCGGCGCGTGAAAGGCGATCCAGGTCACCGGATTGCCGAAGGCGTCCTGCCCGTCGCGCCGCCAGGTCGGCTGCGGGGCGATGTCGATGCGCTGCTCCTCGACCTGCTGCCAGGCCAGGACGCGCGGCGAGAGATGCAGTTGCTGCTGCGACAGCGACACCGCGCTGCCGTATTCGTAGCGCGTCTCGTGCAGCACATGGTAGCGGATGGCTTGGCGATCCATGACTAGAGGGCCATCGTCTGCCGGCTGACATCCGACACATGCGTGAAGTAGCGCATGGCCAGCCAGTCGGAAAGCTCGACCGAGGCGGCGTCGAGTTCGTCCAGCAGGGTCGCCAGATCCTCACAAGACGAGCAGTTGCGGCACTGGTTGAACTGCAGGTGTTCGAAGCGACCGAGATCGAAAGCGCGCAGGCGCTTGAGCGCATCGCTCATCCGGGCGTCGCTGGACGCACCGAGTTCGCGCATCATCCGCTCGAGGTAGCGGGCCAGCACGCTGGCCTGGAAAACCACGCCGTGCGGGTTGCTGTCGTCGAAAACCAGCAGGTCGAGGACCGGCAGCAGTTCCGGAAGGCGCGAATAGCGCGAACGGTAGGTAATGATCGAATCGGCCAGTTCGAGCAGCCACTCCAGCGCGCCAGGGCCACGCGTTAACGGCATGCGCAGGAAATTGGCCAGCGCCTGGGCGAGGAAGGACAGTCGTTCCAGGCGGCGACCGATGATCAGGAAACGCCAGCCGTCGTCGCGCGTCATGTTGTCCATCGCAAAGCCGGTCAGCGACGACGAGACGCCGAGTACGCGGTCGAGGAAGGCGATCGCCTCGGTCAGCGTCGGGTGGCGCTTGAGCGCAGCCTGCTGCTCGCGCTGCAGGCGGTTCAGCGAGTGCCAGTGATCGAGCGACAGGCGCTCGCGAACGTGGGTCGCCGACCACATGACGTTGCGGATCGTGCCGGCCAGACTGCCCGGCTGCTCCGGATCGTAGATCGCCTCGAGCAGCGCGTGTTCGCTGCCCGCCCTGATTTCGTCATCTTCTTCGGGAGCGGGCAGGATATGCAGGCGCAAGGCAAGCTCCAGCGCCGACTCGACCGCCGGCGTTTTCTCGCCGCCGGCCTCGACGAGGCGGCTGAGGGCGACGCGCAACATGCGCGCGCTGTCGTCGAAGCGTTCCGAGTAGCGGCCGAGCCAGAACAGGTTTTCGACGACGCGCGAAGTCAGGTTGGCGCCGGCGCGCACGATTTCGCGCACGCCGAGCGAGGGCGTGAGCATCGTGAATTCGCTGACCGGGCCTTGCGCCAGCACCCAGGCATCCTTGGACGAGCCACCGCGCTGCATCGAGATGATGCGGGCGTTGGCGCCGGTGGCGACGCGGGCCAGCCCCCCCGGCATCACCGAATAGCCGTCGGGCGTCGTCACCGCATAGGCGCGCAGGCCGACCGGCCGCGCCAGCAGGCGCCGCTCGTGCGAGCGGCTCCAGCCCGGCGCCTGCGACAGTTCGACCATCTCCTGCGCGACATAGGCATGCGGCCGCGCCTCGATGCGCTGCAGCATCTCGACCCGCGCCGCGCCCTTCAACTCGTAGCCGAAGACCGGATCCATGCGCTGCGACGGATAGGCCGGCTTGATCACCAGGTCGTCGAAATTCTCGCGGACATACTCGAGCGCCGGCTTCTCGCCGCACCACCAGGTCGCCACCGAAGGCATCGCCAGTTCCTCGCCCAGCAGTTCGCGGCAAATGGCCGGCAGGAAGCCCATCAGCGCCCCCGAAGCGAGCATGCCGCTGCCCAGTGCGTTGGCGACGACGACCCGGCCGGCGCGCGCGACATTGATCAGGCCGGGAATGCCGAGCGCCGAATCGCCGCGCAGTTCGAGCGGATCGCAGAAGGCATCGTCCTGGCGGCGCAGGATGACATGGACGCGCTTGAGGCCGCGCAGGGTCTTGAGATAGACCGTATCGCCGCGTACCGTCAGGTCCTGGCCCTCGACCAGCGGGTAGCCGAGATAGCGCGCCAGGTAGGCGTGCTCGAAATAGGTTTCGTTGTACGGCCCCGGCGTCAGCAGCACGACATGCGGCTGCTCGTCGCCGTCGAGCGGCGCGAGGGCGGCGAGGCCATCCTGCTGGTCGCGGAAGAAATCGGCGACATGCTGGACGTGCAAGTCGCGGAACATCTCGGGAAAGACGCGCGAAACGATCAGCCGGTTTTCCAGCGCGTAGCCGGCTCCCGAGGGCGCCTGCGTGCGGTCGGCGATGACCCACCAGCGGCCGTCCGGCGAACGCGCCAGGTCGACCGCATAATGATGCAGCCAGACGCCGCCGGGCGGCTTGATCCCCTGACACGGCCACAGGTAACCGTGCTGGCCATAGACCAGCGCCGGTGGCAGCAGGCCTTCCGACAGCAGTTTCTGTTCGCCGTAGAGGTCGGCCAGCATGGCGTTGAGCAGCGTCGCGCGCTGCGCCACGGCGGCCGAGACCTCGGCCCACTCGTCAGACGGGATGATCAGCGGCAGCGGATCGAGCGCCCACGGGCGGTCCGAACCCTTGGGGTCGGCGTAGACGTTGTAAGTGACCCCGTTTTCCTGAATCCGCCGGTCGACGAATTCGAGCCGCTCCTGCATGTCTTCCGGCGCCACCGAATCGAGATGGCCGAGAAATTTCCGCCAGTGCGGACGCACCGCCCCTTCTTCCGCCAACATTTCGTCGTAACGGTGGGGGCTATGCGGATAGATCGCGAGTAGGGTACGGGCCATCGAGCCTGAAAGGAAACGCGGACGGGCCGTTGCCAGCCAGAACAGCGCGGCCCGCTGACCGCGCCTGCATCTTTAGCGGTTAAAAACGCCGCAAGTCTAGCGTAAACGGGTGCTCGGCGCTGACTTCCGGCGCCGCGACCTGAATCTTGCCGGGTGTATGCCCGAAGCGGAAGAAGCGGGCCAGACGCCGGCTTTCGGCCTCGAAGGCATTGACCGGGAAGGTATCGAAGCTGCGGCCGCCAGGGTGGGTCACATGGTATTGACAGCCGCCCAACGAACGCTGCATCCAGGTATCGACCAGGTCGAAGACCAGCGGCGCATGGATGCCGATGGTCGGATGCAGGCACGAGTCCGGCTGCCAGGCGCGATAACGCACGCCAGCGACGAACTCGCCGTTGGTCCCGCTGTTCTGCAGGGGCACCGGCACGCCATTGCAGGTCAGTACATAGCGGTCTGGCGCCATCCCCCTGATCTTGACCTGTACCCGCTCGACCGACGAATCGACATAGCGCACGGCACCGCCGGCCGCCCCCTCCTCGCCCATGACATGCCATGGCTCGAGGGCGTGGCGCAGTTCGAATTCGATGCCCTTGACCGCGAAGTCGCCGTATTTCGGGAAACGGAATTCGAAGTGTGGCGCGAACCATTCCGCCTTGAACGGGAAACCGGCGGCCTGCATTTCGTCCATGACATCGCGGAAATCCTGCTCGACATAGAAAGGCAGCATGAAACGGTCGTGCAGGTCGGTCCCCCAGCGCGCCAGGCGCGCCGGAACGTAGGGCTCTTCCCAGAAGCGCGCGATCATCGCGCGCAGCAACAATTGCTGGGTCAGCGACATGCGGGCATGCGGAGGCATTTCGAAGGCCCGCAACTCGAGCAGGCCAAGGCGGCCGGTCGGACCATCCGGGGAGTAGAGCTTGTCGATGCAGAACTCGGAACGGTGCGTGTTGCCGGTAACGTCGGTCAGTAGGTGGCGGAGGACGCGGTCGACCAGCCACGGCGCGATGTAATCGCCGACCGGCGGGATCTGGCTGAAGGCAATTTCCAGTTCGTAGAGGCTGTCATTGCGCGCCTCGTCAACGCGCGGCGCCTGGCTGGTCGGCCCGATGAACAGGCCGGAGAACAGGTAGGAAAGACTCGGATGGTTGTGCCAGTAGGCGATCAGGCTGCGCAGCAGATCGGGGCGGCGCAGGAAGGGCGAATCGCTGGGTGTCGCGCCGCCGAGAACGAAGTGGTTGCCGCCGCCGGTTCCGGTGTGGCGCCCGTCGACCATGAATTTTTCGCTGGTCAGGCGCGAGACATGGGCCGCATCGTAGAGGTGGGTGGTCTGGTCAACCAGTTGATCCCAGCTCTTCGCGGGGTGGACGTTCACCTCGATGACACCGGGATCGGGGGTGACGCGGAAGTTGGTCAGGCGCGGGTCGCCTGGCGGTTCGTAGCCCTCCATGATGATCGGCATGGTCAGTTCTGCCGCGGTCGACTCTACGGCAGCGACCAATTCCAGGTAATCGTCCAGCGTCTCGGTCGGCGGCATGAAGATGTAGAGCCTGCCTTCGCGCGCCTCGGCAGACATCGCCCGCCGGCTTACCCAGGCGGCAGATTCCTTGAATCCGGGGACCGTGTCGGGCGCCTTGCCACGGCCGGCGACCGCCTCAGCCACGACAACAGGCGCCAGCGTTGCCCACGCTTCAGTCTGGCACACGATTTCGGCATGGCTGCGCAGCGGCACCGTTGCCTGGAACGGGTCAGGCGGGTTAACGTAAGGATAATCGCTCTTGGCCGCCCACGGCTGCGAATCGAGCGGCAAACGGTAGCCCATCGCCGAGTCGCCCGGGAACAGGTAGCAGCGTTGCGCGCGCAGGAACCACGGACCGGTCTCCCACTGTTTGCGTTCGTTCTTCATGACCGGCAGCACGTGACCGACCGTGTGGGTCAGGCCCTGCGTGAAGATTTTCATCAGGCGTTCGCGCTCGAGCGGGTCGTCGAGGCGCGAATCGAAGGGGTCGACGTTGTCCGGCAGGCGGCGCTCGCGCCACATGTAGTAGTAGGCATCCTCGAAGGCCGGGAAGACGTACCGGGGATCGAGCGCCAGCTTTTCGGCGATGCGCTTCATGAAGCGCTCGGCGTGCTCGCTGGTCGCGCCGTAATCCTTCTTTTCGTCGGCGTAGAGATCCGGCGAATTCCAGATCGGCTCGCCATCCTTGCGCCAGAAACAGTTGAGGCTCCAGCGCGGCAGTTGCTCGCCGGGGTACCACTTGCCCTGACCGAAGTGCATCAGGCCGTTCGGCGCATACCGCTCGCGCAGGCGGTGAAACAGTTCGGCGGCGAAAATCCGCTTGGTGGGGCCGAGCGCGGCGGTGTTCCATTCGGCGCCATCCGGGTCGTTGACCGCGACGAAGGTCGGCTCGCCGCCCTGGGTCAGACGAACATCCAGTTTCTGCAGGGTGGCGTCGATCTGGTGGCCAAGGCCCTCGATCTCGACCCACTGTGCGTCCGAATAGGGCTTGGTGACGCGCGGCGCTTCCCAGATGCGGGTCACCTGCATGTGATGTTCGAAGGTGGTTTCGCACTTGTCGATGCCACCGCTGACCGGCGCGGCGGACGCCGGTTGCGGCGTGCAGGCGAGCGGAATGTGCCCTTCGCCGGCGAACAGGCCGGACGTCGGATCGAGGCCGATCCAGCCCGCCCCCGGCAGATAGACTTCGCACCAGGCGTGGAGATCGGTGAAGTCGACTTCCGTGCCGGAGGGTCCGTCGAGCGATTTGACATCTGCGGTCAACTGGATCAGATAGCCGGAAACGAAGCGCGACGCCAGACCGAGGTGGCGCAGTATCTGGACCAGCAGCCAGGCCGAGTCGCGACACGAGCCGGAACGCTTCCGTAAGGTCTCTTCCGGCGTCTGCACCCCGGGTTCCATGCGGATCGTGTAGTTGATGTCCTTCTGCAGCCTGGCGTTGAGCGCGACCAGGAAGTCTACGCTGCGCGTCTTCTCCAGTGAAATGCCATCGAGGTACTTCTGGAACAGCGGCGTCGCCGGGAGCTTGAACAGATAGGGCGCCAGTTCGTGGCGTTCCCACGCCTCGTAGGTGAAGGGGATTTTCTCGGCATGCGGTTCGAGAAAGAAATCGAAGGGGTTGATGACCGACATTTCGGCGACCAGATCGACCTCGATGCGGAATTCGCGCGTCTTCTCGGGAAAGACCAGACGGGCCAGATAATTGCCCTGCGGGTCCTGCTGCCAGTTGATGAAATGCTGCTCCGGCCCGACCTTCAGCGAATACGAAAGAATGCGCGTCCGGGAATGGGGGCATGGACGCAGGCGGACGACCTGCGGCGCGAGATTGACCAGGCGGTCGTAGGAATAATGGGTAACGTGATTCAGTGCAACGTGGATGGACACAGATTCTCTCCGTAACGATCAGGCAGCTTCGGCCACGGGCAATAGAAAATCCTTGCTGATGCCGTCGCCAAGCATATAAATGCGATCCATGAAGTCGGTGAGCCATTCGTGCAGGCCCTGCTCCAGGATATCCTCGACCCGCGCATAGTGCAGTTGCGCATGCAGCAGGCCCGCGTGACGCTGGGTTTCACCGGATTGCCGGTTGGCGATCAGATCGAGATTCTTGACCACGCCGTTCATGCAGAAATGCAGCGAACGCGGCATGTCCATCCTCAGGATCAGCAATTCGGCAACCCGCTCGGGCGTGATCACGTCACGGTACGCCTTGCGATAGACTTCGAACGCCGACACCGAGCGCAGCAGCGCGCTCCACTGGTAGAAATCCGTGGCCCCCTCGTCGCCGTGCGGACGCAGGACGTGGTATTTGACATCGAGGATGCGCGCCGTATTGTCGGCGCGTTCCAGCAGCGTGCCGAGACGGATGAAGTGGAAGGCCTCGTCCTGCAGCAGCGTGCCCAGCGTCGTGCCGCGCGACAGCGAGGAGCGCATCTTGACCCACTCGAAGAACTCGCCGACTCCCGCGTTGAATATCTGTTCGAAGCTCTTTTCGCGTGCTTCCAGCCAGGTCGCGTTCATCGTCTCCCACATTTCGGAGGTCACCGTGCCGCGCACGGCATGGGCATTCTCGCGTGCCAGGCGCAGGCAACTGTGGATCGACATATGGTTGCCGGTATCGCTGACCATGAAACGCAGCACATTTTCGGCGTTGACCGCGGAATACCGGGTCGCGAACTCTTCCTCGAGGCTGTTCAGGGCGATGATGGCGTTCCAGTTCTGATTCGCCGCTTCCAGCGACTGCGGCACCAGCGACATCTGCCAGGTGACGTCGAGCAGGCGTGCAAGGTTCTCGGCCCGCTCGATGTAGCGGGACATCCAGAAAAGATGGTCGGCGGTACGGGATAGCATGATCAGTCCTCCAGAATCCAGGTATCTTTGGTGCCGCCGCCCTGCGACGAATTGACGACCAGCGAACCCTTGGTCAGCGCGACCCGGGTCAGGCCGCCCGGCACCATGCTTACGCACTCGCCGGACGACAGCACGAAGGGTCGCAGATCGAGGTGGCGTGGCGCGATGCCTTCATCGACGAAAGTCGGGCAGTTGGACAGCGCCAGCGTCGGCTGGGCAATGTAGCCGTCCGGCTTGGCGATCAGCAACTGGCGGAAGCGTTCGATCTCCTCCTTGCTGGCGGCCGGGCCGACCAGCATGCCGTAACCGCCGGCGCCATGGACTTCCTTGACCACCAGTTCGGGCAGGTGATCGAGCACGTACTTGAGATCATCCGGCTTGCGACACATGTGGGTCGGCACGTTGTTCAGCTTCGGCTCCTCGCCAAGGTAGAAGCGGATCATGTCCGGCACGTAGGGGTAGATCGACTTGTCGTCGGCGACGCCGGTGCCGATCGCGTTGGACAGCGTCACGTTGCCGGCCTGGTAGGCCCTGAGGATGCCCGGCACACCCAGCGAGGAATCCTCACGGAAGACCAGCGGGTCCATGAAGTCGTCGTCGATGCGCCGGTAGATCACATCGACGCGCTGCGGCCCCTGCGTCGTGCGCATATAAACCACCTCGTCCTTGACGAAGAGATCGCGGCCTTCGACCAGTTCGACACCCATCTGCTGGGCGAGGAAGGTGTGCTCGAAATAGGCGCTGTTGTAGGCGCCCGGCGTCAGCACGACCACGGTCGGATCACTGACCCCCTTGGGCGAGACGGCGCGCAGCTTTTCCAGCAGCAGGTCGGGATAGTGCTGAACCGGCGCCACCTTGTGTTTGGCAAAGAGCTCCGGGAACAGCCGCATCATCATCTTGCGATCTTGCAGCATGTAGGAAACACCCGACGGCACGCGCAGGTTGTCCTCCAGCACGTAGAACTCGCCGGCGCCGGCGCGCACGATGTCAATCCCGGCTATATGGGCATAGATACCGCCGGGCAGGTCGACGCCCTTCATGACCGACCGGTACTGCGCGTTGTTGAGCACCTGCTCGGCCGGTATCTTGCCCGCCTTGAGAATTTCCTGACCATGGTAGATGTCGGCAAGGAACATGTTGAGCGCCTTGACCCGCTGGCGCAGGCCCGCCTGCATGGATTTCCATTCGGCCGAAGGAATGATGCGCGGAATAATGTCGAAGGGAATCAGGCGTTCCTTGCCCGCCTCCTCGCCGTAGACGGCAAAGGTGATCCCGACGCGATGGAAGGCCAGATCGGCCTCGGCCCGCTTGCGGGCGATGCGTTCGGGCGGGGTCGCCTTGAGCCATTCATCATAGGCCTGGTAATGAGCACGGACGCCGCCGTTGGCGTCGATCATTTCGTTATAGAAGTTCATATTCGACTCGTCGCTGAGGATGCTCTCGCAACTGATTCAGCAGTTTCCGTGCCACGGAATAAACCCACATAAAATCAGCGGATTGAAATATCGTGCTCACAAGCCACGCCCCACTGCGGTGCGTGCAACTCCAAAGTGGTGCAACATCTACAGGGGATACGGCCCAAGGCCGCCCGGTGGACCATGGCCCGAGGCCACGCAGAGGCCATGCCGCCTTCACCGGCACCGCCGGTGATATAAAAAAACCCACCGGATCGCTCCGGTGGGTTTCTGTCCGGCTAAAACGCCGAAGCGATCAGGCGCGTTCGAAGATACAGGCGATACCTTGACCACCGCCGATGCACATCGTCACCAGGCAGTACTTGCCGCCGACACGCTCCAGCTCGTACAAGGCCTTGGTGGCGATGAAGGCGCCGGAACAGCCGACCGGGTGACCGAGGGCGATGGCGCCGCCGTTCGGGTTGGTCTTGGCCGGATCGAGGCCGAGCACCTTCGAAACCGTCAACGCCTGAGCCGCAAAGGCTTCGTTGGACTCGATGACGTCCATCTGGTCCAGGGTCAGGCCAGCCTTCTTCAGGGCCAGCTTGGTGGCCGGGATCGGGCCTTCGCCCATGATGTCGTTCGGCACGCCGGCAACGGCGTAGGAAACCAGACGAGCCATCGCCTTGTGGCCGGCCTTGGCGGCCACATCGGCGGCAGCCAGCACGAAGAAGGCGGCGCCGTCGTTGATGCCCGAGGCGTTACCGGCGGTCACGGTGCCGTCTTTCTTGAACGCCGGCTTCATCTTGGCGAGGGTTTCCATGGTCGTGCCGCGCTTGACGTGCTCGTCGGTATCGAAAACGACTTCGCCCTTGCGGGTCTGCTTGACGATCGGGATGATCTGCGACTTGAAGTGACCGGCGTCGATGGCGGCAGCCGCGCGGCGCTGCGATTCGACGGCGAGGGCATCCTGCTGCTCGCGCGTGAAGCCATGCTTGACGGCCAGGTTCTCAGCGGTGATGCCCATGTGGCCGACGCCGAACGGGTCGGTCAGGACGGCAACCATCGAGTCGACTGCCTTGGTGTCACCCATGCGGGCGCCGGAACGCAGCGCCGGCAACAGGTAGGCGGCCTTGGACATGACCTCGACACCACCGCCGATACCGTAGTCGGCATCGTTCAGCATGATGTTCTGGGCGGTGCTGACGATACCCTGCAGACCGGAGGCGCACAGGCGGCTGACCTGCATGGCGACTGATTCCATCGACAGGCCGGCCTGGATCGAGGCGACGCGCGACACGTAGGCGTAGCGGGAATCGGTCGGCATCGTGGTGCCGACGGTGACGTAGTTGATCTGTTGTGGATCGACACCGGAGCGGACAACAGCTTCCTTCATGACGATGCCAGCCAGCTCGGTCGATTCGAAATCGGCCAGGGCACCACCAAAAGTACCAATCGGGGAACGAACTGCGCTTAGAACGACAACATCTCTGCTCATATATTTCTCCTTATTAAATTGATTCAGCCCACCAGACTGGCGAGCCCCAACAACAGCAACAACAACATCCAAAGCACCGTGGCCCGCCAGACGAGTCCGACCGCACTCTGCATGAAATCGACATCGGCCGGGTCACCGACACCCAACTCCGCCCCCTCGATCACCTCGGCGCCTTCGACCAGCGGCAGGCCGAGCCGGACACCCAGCGCGCCGGCGCCGCTGGCCAGCACGATCCCGACATTACGGTCCGGCCATTGAGCAGCCTGGGTGCGCCAGCAATACAGCGCATCCTCGAAATCGCCAACGATGGCGAAGGCAGATGCCGTCGCGCGCGACGGCAACCACTCGATAATACTGAAAACCCGTGCTGAGAACGCGGGGAAATCATTACGTTCCGTGGAATTTCTGGCTTGCCAGCGATCCCTGACCACCGCCGCCATCCGGTAAAGCAGCGCGCCACACGGCCCCGGCACCAACACGAAACAGAGGATCACCGCAAAGACATGGCGATGCGCGGCGACCAGCCCGGCTTCGATCGACAGGCGCGCAATTTCCTGCGAACCCAGCCCATCCGCCGAGCGCCCCTGCCATTCGCCCAGCAGGTGCCTGGCGCGCGGCAAATCGTCCATCCGCAATGCGAGTTCGATTTCGTTGTAGTGGTGGCTGAACTGGCGAAACCCCAGCGTCAGGTAGAGGATACCGACATTGAGCAACCAGCCGAAAAGCGGACTGAGCGAGTAGAGAAATCCGTAAATGACCGCAACCAGAACCACCGGCGCCAGCACCGCAAGGCACCAGGCGATGACGCCATGACGATATTCACCGGCATCGAAGCGCGATTCGATGAAATCCGCCCAGGCCGCAAGGGGCTCTTCCACCACGCGACGGTAATGCAGGGGCTGCAACTGCTCGATGAGAAAAACCGCGATCAGCGAGAGAAAGCTCATTTGGGGCCAAAAATTGCCGTGTTCGGCTTATTTTCTTGTACTAAAGCGCCACGATACCACAAGCTCAAGCCGCGTGGAGACCCAAACGCTCGGTCAGCGAGCGAATCATGCCGGCCGTCGCGCCCCAGATGAAATAGTCGCCGTAGGGCATGGCGAAGAAATGGCGCAGGGCGCCGCGATAATGCAGCGAATGGCGCTGGTGGTTGGCCGGGTCGAGCAGGAAGGAAAGTGGCACCTCGAACGCCTCCGCTACCTCGAATGGATCGAGCACAAGCTCGAACGGCGGCGTCACCAGCGCGACCACGGGCGTCACCCGAAATCCCGTGCCGGTTCTGTATTCCGGAAGGTAGCCAAGAATCTCGACTTGCTCCCGCGAAAGACCGATTTCCTCTTCCGTCTCGCGCAATGCGGTATGAACCGGCGACTGATCCTCCGCCTCGACACGCCCGCCGGGAAAGCTGATCTGCCCCGCATGATCCCGCAGATGCGCGGTGCGCTGGGTTAACAACACCGTATGGCCGTCATCGCGCAACACGATGGGAAAGAGGACGGCGGCGCGCGTCAGCGGCAAACCCTCGCCGCCATCTTCCTGCACGAAAATGCCGTCCGCAGGTTCGCTCAGCAAGCTCGCCCGCAGGCGCTCAAGATCAAAACTCATGCGGTTTCGGCGTCGTCCTCGATCTCCACATGGATTGCTGAAAGGGCATCCTGCAAGGTTTCCTCGGAAAGCTCGTTGAGCGACGTGGCCACCATGTCGGCGGCCTCGACTGCACCGACCGGCAGTTGCTTGCTGTCGAGGCTGGCAATCAGCGCGGCCGACGCGCCCGCCACGCGCAGAATGGCCTGCCGCTCCGCCATCAGCATTTCGACTTCGTGCCGAAGCATGGCAATTTCCTGATCGCGGTGCGGCATCTTTCTCTCCTAAAATCGTTTCTTGAGGGTCATGGAACTGCCGTCGCGCTGCATTTCCATCCGGTTCAGAAAACTCATGCCGAGAAGGGCCATGGGCATCTCCGTCTGGTGTATCAGCGCATCCACATTGTGCAGCGTCACATCGCCAATCCGCACGGTATCGAGTTGAATCTTGCTCACTATACTCTGGCCGTTGGCGGTCTGGGTCATGCCCTTCTGGCCACGATTGAAATCGAGCCCGATCCGGCGGGCATCGCTCGCGCCCAGGGAAATCATCGTCGCCCCGGTATCGACCAGGAATCGCACCGAAACGCCGTTGATCGTCCCGGTGGTGTAGAAATGCCCCTGATTATCCGCCGTCATGACGACCTTGCCCGAGCCATCGGCCGTCGTAGCGCCGATGGCGTGCTGGCCGACGCGCAACGGGCGCTTCTTGCCGCCGATTTCGATGACGACCTGATCACCCTGGACCGAGACCACTTTCACGCCGTCGAGCGATTGTCCGACCGCGACCGACTGCGGCTCGCCGCCGTTGACCATCAACATTGCCTTGCTGCCCATGACGCCGGCGAGGCCGACATCCTGCGCATCGGCGCTCCCGGAAATCAGGCAAAGCGCCAGCGCCAGCGGCGTACAATGACGGGTCAATTTTCCGGACGTTTCTGCAGCCATGCTACCTGTTGCCATATTTCGCCACGCTCCGACGGAAGGTCCGGGCTATTTTGCCATATTCCTTGAGCGGCAAGGGATTCCATGGCGGCTGATCGCCATCGACCAAGGCGAATCCGTACCTGCCACGGTCAACGGCTTTTCCGGCCTCTGTTTCATGGGCGGCCCGATGAGCGTCAACGATCCGCTGCCATGGATCGAACCAGTGTGCAAACTGATCCGCGCTGCCGTGGCGCTGAACATCCCGGTGATTGGCCACTGCCTCGGCGGCCAGTTGATGAGCAAGGCACTGGGCGGTGCAGTGACGCGGAATCCGGTCAAGGAAATCGGCTGGGGCGAAGCCGGCGGCGAGGACAGCGCACTTGCAAGAGACTGGCTAGGGCCTTATGCGGGAAAACCGGGCACGGTTTTCCAGTGGCACGGCGAAACTTTCAGTATCCCGCCGGGCGCCACCCGCCTGTTCACCAACCAGCACTGCACCAACCAGATGTTCGCCCTTGGCCCGCACCTTGGCATGCAGTGCCATGTCGAGATGACCCCGGAAATGATTTCCACCTGGTGCGAACAATGGGCGGAAGAAGCGGCCACGGTGGCCGACCAACCCAGCGTACAGACCCCCGAGACCATGCAGGCCGAAATCGGCGAACGCCTCCCGGTCATGCGCCAGCTTTCGGAGCAGCTTTACTCGGTGTGGATCAAGGGGCTACAGCGCTGAAAGCGCGACAAATGCCCAAGCGAAGCGGTGGGCTCAGTCGCGGAAATTGCCGTACTTGATCGGAAAATCCGCGATCGATTTGGTGATCAGCGCAATACAGCCCTGCAGATCATCGCGCTTGGCACCCTGAATGCGCACGGTATCACCCTGGATCGAGGCCTGCACCTTCAGCTTGCCATCCTTGACCAGCTTGACGATCTTCTTGGCCAGATCGCTGTCGATGCCATCCTTGATCTTCAGATCCTGCTTGACCTTGTTGCCGGAAACGCTGATCACCTTCTGGTGATCCAGGCGCTTGACGCTCTCCTTCTCCTTCTTTTCCATGGCCGGAAAAAGAAGATCCTTGATCTGGTCGAGCTGAAAGTCGGAATCGCCCCACAGGGTGATGACCTTGTCCTTCTCGTTGAGTTCGACCTTGGCGCTGGTGCCCTTGAAGTCGTAGCGATTGTCGATCTGGCGGGAAGTGACATCGATGGCGTTCTTCAACGCCACCATGTCCGCTTCTGAGGTGAAGTCAAAGCTCGGCATTATGCTTATCCAAAGTGGCAAACGTAGTGATACGGCTCGTCGCAGGCGATTTCAAAACTGGAATTGCCCGGCACGTTGAAGGACTGGCCATCGCCGTAGTTCTTCCAATCGCTTTCGCCCTTGAGCCTGACGCGGCAGGAACCGCCAACGCCTTCCATGATTTCCGGCGCACCGGTGTTGAAGGTCAGGCTGGACGGCATGATCACGCCGACCGTTTTCTTCGTGCCGTCAGGAAGCACAACCGTGTGGCTGACGCACTTGCCGTCGAAATAAACATTGGCCTTCTTGACCACCGAAATGTTGTCGTATTGAGACATCAGATACCCCAGAGTTTTTGAATGATGGCCTTGGCGATGAAGCCAACCATGCCGAAAGAGAGCACGAAGAAGAGAACGAAGGTACCCATCTTGCCGGCCTTCGATCTCCAGGCGATCTCGCCGATGATGAACAGCATGAACAGGATGAACGCGCCCACCCCCCAGGTTGCGCCAAAATTCGCAAGCTGCTCCTCGGTAAAGCCGAACAGGGTGCCGCTTTCCATCGCTTAGCCTTTTTTACCGGCCACCGTCTTCTTCACCGGCGCCTTTTTGACGGGTTTGGCAGCAGCTTTCTTGGCCGCCGGCTTGCCCGACTTGCGCGCAGCCAGATTGGCGGCGATGCGCATGCGCAGTGCGTTCAACTTGATGAAGCCGCCGGCATCGCGCTGGTCGTAAGCACCGGCATCGTCCTCGAAGGTGGCGATGGTCGAGTCAAACAGCGAATCGGTCTCCGAGTCGCGACCGACGACGATGACGTTGCCCTTGTACAGTTTCAGGCGCACCGTGCCGTTGACGCGTCTGCTGCGTGTGGTCGATCAGCACCTGCAGCGCCTTGCGCTCCGGGCTCCACCAGTAGCCGTTGTACACCAGGCTGGCGTAGCGCGGCATCAGGTCGTCCTTGAGGTGGGCGACTTCGCGGTCCAGCGTCACCGATTCGATGGCGCGGTGGGCGCGCAGCAGGATCGTGCCGCCCGGGGTTTCGTAGCAGCCGCGCGACTTCATGCCGACGTAGCGGTTCTCGACCAGATCGAGACGGCCGATGCCGTGCTTGCCGCCGATTTCGTTCAGCGTGCCGAGCACTTCGTGGGCCTTCATCTTCTTGCCGTTGATGGCGACGACGTCACCCTTGGCGAATTCGAGGTCGAGGTATTCGGCCTTGTTCGGCGCCTTTTCCGGCGACACGGTCCACCGCCACATCGATTCTTCGGCTTCGGCCGCCGGGTCTTCGAGGTGACGGCCTTCGTAGGAAATGTGCAGCAGGTTGGCGTCCATCGAATACGGGGAGCCGCCCTTCTTGTGCTTCATGTCGATCTCGATGCCATGCTTCTCGGCATAGGCCATCAGCTTCTCGCGCGACATCAGATCCCATTCGCGCCACGGGGCGATGACCTTGATGCCCGGCTTCAGCGCGTAGGCGCCGAGCTCGAAACGCACCTGGTCGTTGCCCTTGCCGGTCGCGCCGTGACAGATGGCGTCGGCGCCGGTTTCATTGACGATCTCGATCAGGCGCTTGGCGATCAGCGGCCGGGCGATCGAAGTACCGAGCAGGTACTCGCCTTCGTAAACGGTATTGGCGCGGAACATCGGGAAGACGAAGTCGCGGACGAACTCCTCGCGCACATCGTCGATATAGATGTTCTTCGGCTTGATGCCGGCCTTCAGCGCCTTGGCGCGCGCCGGCTCCAGTTCTTCACCCTGGCCGAGGTCGGCCGTGAAGGTGACCACTTCGCACTTGTACACATCCTGCAGCCACTTGAGGATGACCGAGGTATCCAGACCGCCCGAATAGGCCAGCACAACTTTTTTGATATCACTCATTTCTGTTTCCCTATTTCGTTTCAATCTTGCCGAGCAGGAGATACTCCATCAGGGCCTTTTGTACGTGAAGCCGATTCTCCGCTTCGTCCCAGACCACCGATTGCGGCCCGTCGATCACCTCGGCGGTCACCTCCTCGTCACGGTGGGCCGGCAGGCAGTGCATGAACAGCGCATCCGGCTTTGCCACGCGCATCATGTCGCCGTCAACGCGCCACTCGGCGAAGGCCTTGATCCGCACCTCGTTTTCCGCCTCGAAACCCATCGAGGTCCACACGTCGGTGTTCACCAGGTCGGCGCCCCGACAGGCATCCATCGGGTCGGCGAAGACCTGGAAATGCGCGGCATCAACGCCAAAAATCAGTTCTGGTTGCAACTCATAGCCCGGCGGGGTCAACACATGAACCTTGAAATCAAGCACCTGCGCGGCCTGCAGCCAGGTGTGGCACATGTTGTTGGCGTCGCCGACCCAGGCCACGGTCTTGCCCTGAATGCTGCCGCGATGTTCGATGTAGGTGTAGATGTCGGCGAGGATCTGGCACGGATGGTATTCATTGGTCAGGCCATTGATCACCGGCACGCGCGAGTTCGCCGCAAAGCGTTCGATGATGTCCTGCTCGAAGGTGCGAATCATGACGATGTCGCTCATCCGCGAAATCACCTGCGCCGCATCCTCCACCGGCTCGCCGCGCCCGAGCTGCGAATCACGGGTATTCAGGTAGATCGCCGAGCCGCCAAGCTGGTGCATGCCGGCCTCGAACGAGAGGCGCGTACGCGTGCTGGCCTTCTCGAAAATCATCACCAGCGTGCGGTCGCTGAGCGGCCAGTATTGCTGGTAGGACTTGAACTGATTCTTGATCCGGCGCGTGCGTTCGAACACGTAGTCGAACTCTTCGCGCGTGAAATCCTTGATTTGCAGAAAGTGTTTGATCGCCATAAGTCGTCAGGCTGCCAGAAATTCCTTGATGAGGGGACTGCTGCGGTCAACCAGCTCTTTTGCCTCATTTTCACTGAAGATCAGCGGCGGCAGCAGGCGGACGACCGTGTCGGACGTCACGTTGATCAGCAATCCGGCGGCCAGCGCCTTGCCGACCAGTTCACCGCACGGGCGAGCGAGCTCGATGCCGATCATCAAGCCCATGGCCGCGAATCTCGACAACGCCCTTGACGCCCGCCAGCGCCTCACCCATCAGCTTGCGAATCAAGGCCCCGACACGCTCGGCGTTGGCCATCAGGCCATCCTGCTCGATGGTTGCTATCGTCGTCAGGGCAGCGGTACAGGCCAGCGGATTACCGCCGAAGGTCGAGCCGTGGTTGCCCGGCCCGAACAGGCCGGCCGCCCTGCCACCCACCATGCAGGCGCCGATCGGCACGCCGGAACCGAGCCCCTTGGCCAGCGTCGCGACATCGGGCTGGATGCCGGCATGCTGGTAGCCGAACCACTTGCCGGTGCGCGCCATGCCGCACTGCACCTCGTCGCAGATCAGCAGCCAGCCATGCTCGTCGCACAACTGGCGCAAGCCCTTCTGGAATTCGATGGAGGCGAGATGGATGCCCCCCTCGCCCTGGATGATTTCGATCATCACGGCGACGACATTCTTGTTATGTTCGGCAACCGCCTTGATGGCCGCCAGATCGTCGTAGGGAACGCGCACAAAGCCGGAAACCAGCGGCTCGAAACCGGCCTGCGCCTTGCGGTTGCCGGTCGCCGACAAGCGTCGCCATCGTCCGCCCATGGAAGGCCTTTTCCATGACGATGATGGTCGGCGAATCGATGCCCTTCTTGTGGCCGTAGAAGCGCGCCAGCTTGATCGCGGCCTCGTTGGCCTCGCAGCCGGAATTGCAGAAGAAGATTTCCTGCATCCCCGAGAGTTCGGCCAGCTTGTCGGAAAGCTGCTCCTGCTCGCGGATGTGATAAAGGTTGGAGGTATGCAACAGGCGCCCGGCCTGTGCGGCAATCGCCGAGACCAACCTTGGATGGGCATGACCGAGCGTCGAAACGGCAATCCCGGACAGCGCGTCCAGATATTCCTTGCCCCCGGTATCGGTAATCCGGCTCCCCTGGCCATGACTGAAGGTCACGGGCAACCGGGCATAGGTATTCATCACATGCGACATGAGCCAACCCCAAAAAACGAAAACGGCGGCCAATGCCGCCGAAACGACCGCAACCCAAACGCCTGTATACCATCAGAAAGGGCTGCAGAAAGGCGAATGTTAAGTTAAAAACAAGGCCTTGTATAGAACGACAAACCCGTCAAAACCCCCAGACAAGCGACGGCATCTGCACGCTGGACGAAAGAAAATAGTTCAGGACACCCAGCGCGCACGAACCCAGTCGCGTAACCGTTTCTGGTGTTCGCTGGTAATCGGAAGCAGCGCAATCCGTTCCTCGACTACCTTGCCATTGACTATCTGGTGACGGAGCATCGCTTCGACAAAAGGCCAATCCTTGTCCCGGCCGGCAGCAAGTTTGGAAGCTGCAAGATCATGCGGTTCAAGGCAGTAGCCAATCTTGAGATCGGTGTTTTCGTTCTGGATCTTGACCAGACGCCCTTCCCATCCCGTCGGAAGAATGGCGGTTTCCGGCCCGACACCTTGGGCGTAATAGCCAAATCGCTCGTCAAATGGTGAGAGTTCTCCAATTGCTCCATCGATCACATCCGCGAGATCCGGGCGACGTAGCGGGTAACAATCCGCCTCCCTCGATTGCAGCAGAACCTCGGGTGCATCCGGAACCGCGCCAAGAATCGACTGACTGCCGACCACCACGATTTCGTACTGATCGGTAACCGCCGCGGCAGCACGAATCAGATGTTCAAGCTCGCTGCGTTTCATGGTCGCGAGCCCATTGTTTCAGAAAGATGAAACGTTCCCGATTACTCAGGACGCCTGAAAACGGAGAAGACTGGCGCAGCGCGGCTGCCCGCTGGGAATCCTCGAGCGCCACGGCAAGACACGCCTCAACCCCCTCATTCATCAGGCGCTCCCACTCCTCAAGATACGGCTGCGAAGCAACGCACACCGTCTTGCGCCAGCGCGCCAAGGTCAATCGGGATTTTTCAAACAGCGCGGGATCACGCATGATTCGCTCCGCAACCAAGCGATGCAGGGCAAGGCTGCGCTGATCAATCTCCTGATGCGTCCTCATGAAATATCCCGTGAATTCTCGCGACATCGCTTTGCAACATTATGCACTGTAGCAGGCGCGAAGCGATATCGCTTCGCCCAGCAGCGCGATCGTCCGATCAAGTCACGCCGCAGCTTCGGCGCTTCTGCTAAAATGCCCTGAAAACAAGGTCGCAGAGCGCCCAAGCAGAGTGAAAATAATGACGACATCAGAATCGACCACCTTCATCATCGTCGGCCTGACGACCCAAGGGCGCAAGTTTCGCCCCAGCGACTGGGCGGAACGACTGTGCGGCGTCATGTCCGCCTTTGGCGCCGAACGCCGGATGAAATACTCCCCCTACGTCGGCCCCGGCGACTATAACGGCGAAAAAGCCGTGTTCGTCGATGGCCGCCTCGGCGAAATCGAGCCGATGGCCTACCGTTTCATGCTCAACTTCGCCCAGGACAACGATCTGCAGATCATCGACGGCGTCTGCTCGCTGGAAGACCGCAAGTAGGAATAGCGGCAACAGGGGCGACCCCACGCAGTAGACGGAAACGCGACGCGAGTGCCCCACCGCCGGCGACACCAGCGCTCAACCTCTTGCAAATGGCGCGCGTTTCAACGAAACCGTTCCCTGCCCGACCCAGACCAAGTCACCCTGCGCCAGTATGTGCTGACTATCGAACCGGATATCAACAACGCTAATAAACTGGCTTTTAACTAAAATAATCGCCATTATATTGTCCATGTCGCGATCCTCGAACAGTCTTCTAACGTTACCAGCACAGCCCGCCGAGTCCTTAAAGCAACTGGGGCTGCGCCTGCGCGCCCGACGCCTGGCACAAAACATGACTTTAGAACAGGCGGCTGAGCGCCTGCTGTGCTCACCCACGACCTACCGTGGGCTGGAAAGCGGGCGCCCGACGGTCAGCTTGGGGTTGCTCGTTCACGCCTTATGGCTGTTCGGCGTACTGGAGGGGATGAATGGTATCTGCCCATTGGACATCGGCATGATCCGCAGCAAACGGGCACGCGGTGCACGACAAGACATCAGCGATGACGAACGCGACTTCTGACAGCAGCCTGTACATCGGGCTGTACTTGCCGGACAGCCAGAAGCCCACGACATCTGCATTGATTAAACTCCGGCGCGACGGCCTACGCGAGAGCGGTTATTTCGCCTATGGTTTGGGCTACCTGAATAACCCCGCAGCCATCGCACTGAACCCGCTGCATCTACCATTACGTCGCGAAAGCCATGTTCTGCCGGATCGTCTGCTGCGCGATGGCGGCGCCTTGCCTTTGACGGTCAAGGATGCCATGCCCGATGCCTGGGGAAGACTGGTGCTTGCCCATGAATTGGGCGGACGGATGCCCAGCGAGCGCGAATTACTCTTGCTCACCAACGACGACCGTGTCGGCGCGATGGTGTTTTCCGAAACCCGGGACATGCCAGCCCCTTCGGATCTGCCGCACCATGACCTGGGACAACTGGCGGAAGCGGCACACCGCCTCCAGTACGACATGGAAATCCCCAAGCCGCTCAAACGCCTGCTACAACGTGGTGGCAGCCTTGGTGGCGCGCGCCCCAAAGCTTCATTTACCCACGATCACGCCCTGTGGCTGGCCAAATTCTCCGCTGCCGGCGACCCGCTAGACGTCCAGATACTGGAAGCCGCCTCCCTCGGCCTGGCCGCGCAGTGCGGCATCCGCGTGCCGCAATGTTTCACGCTGCCGGTCGGCCACGGTGAAACCGCCTTCCTGTCCCGCCGCTTCGACCGCTACGGCACGAATCCCGGCAACGCGTGCATTTCCTGTCGGCCAGCGCACTGCTCGACATCCCTTACGAATCGAGCGCAGGCAGCTACGTCGACTTCGCCCAGAAATTACGCCGTCTCAGCGTTTCACCGGCTGCCGACCTGGAAGAACTTTTCCGTCGCACTGGTCTTCAACCTGCTGATCGACAACTCGGATGACCACCTGAAGAATCACGGCGTGCTCTACGCCGGCAACGGCCTCTACCGTCTCTCGCCGGCGTTCGACGTAGTGCCGCAATTGACCAACCTGGGCTACCAGATGCTCTCAATCGACGGCAACACGCAGGACTCCCATCTCGATCTGGCCATTCAGGTAGCGCCACATTTCGACCTCTCGACCGACCAAGGAAGCGCCATCGTCAAGGATCTGACCAAGACGGTCATATGGCGGATGGCGCGTTTACGCGGACAGCCGCCGGCGTTCCGGATGCCATCCGCAAACGCCTTGATGGCTGCTTCATGAGACAGGGAGAAATCATCGGGGCCGGAAAATATCTTTCCTGAACCCCTTCGGCCACATCAAGCGATAGAAGGTTAACCGTGACTCAACAAAAAGGCGCCCAAAGGTGCCTATTTGATTTGTGCCGCGCAAAAAATCAGGCAGCAGCCAGCGCCTTGATCTGGGCAGACAGGCGGCTCTTGGTACGGGAAGCCTTGTTCTTGTGGACGATCTTCTTGTCCGCGATGCGGTCAAGAACCTCAACGGACTGCTGGAAGACACCCTGAGCCGACGGCTTTGTCGGATGACCTGGCGCACACGCTTGATCGCGGTACGCAGGGGCGAATGCAGGCTGGCGTTGCGGGAGCGCTGTATGTTCACTTGACCGGCTGCGCCGCGTTACGCCGCCAACTTGCGCAACACTTCCGGGTGAGATTGCGCTACCCGGAGCAAAGTCTTAGCGGCCCCTGACGGCTCGCGCCGGCCCTGTTCCCACTCTTGGAGGGTGCGCACCGAAACCCCCATCAACGCGGCAAATTGCACCTGGGACAGTTTTGACACCACCCTCGCCCTGGCAACCGGCGACTCAACCACTCGGCCATCGCGAGTCACCACGGAAACCCGGCCCACTAATCCCGCCTTCATTTCGCGCACCGAAGCCAGCAACTCCTCGTCAAGATTGCGCTCTGCATCCCGCGCCAGCAATTCCTCCTCATTCAAATTCAGCATGATCCGCCATCTCCCGCAATAGGTTCAGCGTTGACGCGGCGATATTCTCCCGCGCACTCTTGGCATACACTGTCAGCAACCAGATACGGCCCTTGGCATCCTGCACGTAGTACAGAATACGCAAGCCACCCCGTTTACCCATACCTGCCCGACCCCAGCGCAACTTTCGCACGCCGCCCGAACCGGGAACCACATCGCCCGCCTTCGGTTCGCGCACAAGATACCGCTGCAAATCCGGCAGCTTGGCATCATCGAAATAATCAGCGGCATAGCGCGTGAGAACTGGCAGTTCAATGAATGTATGCACCGTTGCAACGGTACGTCTTTGACGTAGCTTTTTCAAGCACTTTAACGTACCACGCACCCTGGATGCGGATTCCGATTAACTCCCAACAAAAAGGCACCCGAAGGTGCCTTTTTACTTTATGCCGAACCGGCATCAGGCAGCAGCCAGCGCCTTGATCTGGGCCGACAGGCGGCTCTTGGTGCGGGAGGCCTTGTTCTTGTGGACGATCTTCTTGTCAGCGATGCGGTCAAGGACGGCAACGGACTGCTGGAAGACGCCCTGAGCGGCAGCTTTGTCGCCGGCTTCGATAGCCTGACGCACGCGCTTGATCGCGGTACGCAGGGTCGAACGCTGGCTGGCGTTGTGGGAGCGCTGCTTGTCAGCTTGACGGGCACGCTTGCGGGCTTGTGCGCTATTGGCCATTGTTTATTTCCAAAATTCAAAACGTGAGATTATACAAGCCTTTCGACCCGTCCGCAACCAAACAACCCAGGGCAATCGCATGAATGCCATTGTCGTTGACCGGTGAAATAGTTGTTTACGATCAACGGGTTGCCCGGGGGCTGTTCACAATCGCCTGATTTGTGTAGTTTGCTGTCTTTTTGGGGAATGCCATGGAGACGGGAAGCAAACTGCGGCTGGCGGATGTATTCGTATCGATTTCCGACCCAAGACAAGCCGGCAAGGTTGAACATGACCTGGTCGAGTTGCTGGTCGTTGCCGTCAATGGGGTACTGGTCGGGGCCGACACGTTTGTTGAGATTGAGCTATGGGCACAGGAACGGCTGGATTGGCTGCGCCGCTACCTACGGCTGGAAAATGGCATTCCCTCGCACGACACCTTCGGGCGCCTGTTCGGCCTGATTGACCCGGACGAGTTTGAAGCGGCCTTCCGCAGCTGGGTCAGCGCGATTGCACCCAGCCTTGGTGCTGACGCGGTGGTCGCCATCGACGGCAAGACCAGTCGCCGCTCGGGCAAGATTGATGCGACACCACTGCATCTGGTCAGCGCCTTTGCGGCAGGCGCCGGACTGGTCCTGGGGCAACGGGCGACCGCGCAAAAATCGAACGAGAAGACGGCCATTCCGGCACTGTTGGCGACCCTGGCCTTGGAGGGCTGTATCGTCACGATCGACGCCATGGGCACCCAGGCCAACATCGCGCAGGCCATTCGCAACCGGGGTGCCGACTACGTTCTGGCGGTGAAGGACAATCAACCAACGCTGGCCGATTCGCTGCGTGACTTCTTTGCCCAGTTCAAGACGGCGCCGCAGCGTACCCCGCACACGACAGCCGAGACCGTTGAGAAGAATCATGGCCGACACGAAATCCGCCGCTGTTTCGCCTTCGATCAACTCGACTGTCTGGCCAGGCCCGAACAGTGGCCTGATCTGAAGTCCTTCGCCATCATCGAGTCCGAGCGTTGCATCAATGGCAAGACCTCCATCGAGCACCGCTTCTACATCAGCAGTCTGTCGCCTGACGCCGAGCGCCTGGGCCAGACGATTCGGGCGCATTGGTCGGTGGAAAACCGACTGCACTGGTGCATGGATGTCGCTTTCGCCGACGACCAGATGCGTGCCCGTACCGGTCACGCAGCTCATAACCTCGCCATCCTCAAACACATCACCCTGAATCTCATCCGCCTGGATCCCATCAAACGCAAGGGTGGTATCCGGGCACGACGATTCATCGCCGCAACTTCCGATCACTATCGCGAACATCTGCTCGGCTTGGCTTGAGATTCATGCGATTGCCCTGCCAAACAACCTCGCTCCACAATCTGTCCTCAATTAAGTGGAACACCTTCAGCCACCAAGCGCCTCCAACATCGAAGAACTATCGATCTCGACAACTCGTTTGCAATTCACTGACATGAGCCGCTATTCGAGCCTTACGGGATATTAAAGCTATTCAAAGAAGTGTAATTAAGAATACCGCTGGTCTTCACATAGGTAGCGTCAACCGGCGAACCATTCGCTGACTGCACCTGCAATTGTTGCGTACCACTTGCGCATCCGTTAGAAGCCCGTGCCCGCCAGCCATGAGTATCTGGTCGTTGCGCATTTCGCGGAACGTGACCGCTGATTTCGCGGGATTGTGACCGATGCGGAGATGCTGCATGGGTACGGGTTGATGTTACCTCAAACGGTCACGCTTTTCGTGAAATCGCGGTCACGCTTTGGCGAAACGATGGTCACGATAGCGTGAAATCTGAACGGCGAGAGGCTTATCCACGGTGCCGGGCGGCGCAGGTCCCTCTCGACCGGAGACGGCCGGCGCGGTGGGTAAGCCGGATTTGACGCGCGGCGCTTCATAGCGGAGTCTTCGCCGATTTGCGCAGGGATTCGCCCGTCAATGCCACCTTGTGCGCCGCATGCAGCACCCGATCCAGAATCGCGTCCGCCAGCGTCGGATCATTTAGGTAGGCATGCCAATGCTCGACGGGCAACTGGCTGGTGATCAAGGTTGACCGGGTGCCGACCCGATCATCGAGCACCTCCAGCAAATCGTTGCGCTCGCCCTGATTGAGCGGCGCCAGTCCCCAGTCATCGAGAATCAGCAGGTCCGTCTTCGCCAGACCGGCGAGGCGCTTCCCGAAGCTCCCATCGCCGTGCGCAATCCGCAGTTCCTCGAAGAGCCGTGGCGTCCGCACATAAGCCACGGACAGCCCTTGGCGGCAGGCGGCATTGCCGAACGCACAGGCCAGCCAGGTCTTGCCGCAGCCGGTGGCGCCGGTCAGCACCAGATTCTGATGACTGCGAATCCACTGACAGCTCGCCAGCTGTGCCATCAGCGACTTGTCGAGCTGGCGACCATTGCTGTAGCGGATGTCCTCGACACAGGCTTGAGAGGATTTGAGTTTGGCCTCCCGGAGCAGGCGGGCCAGGCGACGGTTCTCCCGCCAGGTGTGCTCGCGATCGACCAGCAGGCTGAAGCGCTCATCGAATGACAGGTCGGCCATCGCCGCACTCGACTGCTGCTCCTCGAAAGCGCTGGCCATGCCCGGCAGGCGCAGCGCCTTCAGGGTATGCAGGGTTTGTTCCATCAGCATTCCATTTCCTTTCAGTGGTAGTAACCCGGACCGCGCACATTGGCGTGATCCGGCAAAGCCAGTTCGGCTTGTTGGGCGACAATGGGCTGGCGATCCAGACCCTTGTCGAGAATCGATGCCACCGAGCGGTAGCGATGGGCGCCAACCGCCAGGGCGCGTTCGCAGGCCGCCTCCATCCGGGTGCCGCCATGGTTGCGGGTCAGGCGCATCAGGCCCAGGCAGGCGCGATAGCTTTGTTCTGGATGGCGCTTCTCCATGAGCAGGCGCTTGATCAACTCGGCCGTGGCGGGCCCGACCGATGCCGCCCAGGTCAGGAGCTTGCCGGGCGACCACTCGGCATGCGCCCGATGGGCCGCCGGCATGTGTTCGGCCAGCGTGGCGTAATGGCCTTTCCGTGGGCTGCGGGGATGGCTCGCTATCCGCTTGCCCTTGGCCAGAACCTCGACCGTGCGGCGCGTGATGCGCAACTCGACCGCCTGACGAACCAGCGCATGCGGCACGCTGTAATAGCTGCCGTCGAATTCGACGTGGTAGTCGATGTTGACCGTCGCCTTCTTCCATTCGGCGATGACGAAGGCAGCAACCGGCAGCGGCCGCAGGTACGGCGCATCGAGCAAACCAAAGGCCTCCTGCCGGCTGCCGGGCAACTTCTTGAACGGACGGGTGTTGAGGGCCGGCAGCAATTCACGGATGGCGGCATCGAGTTCGGACACCGAGAAGAAACGCCGGTGGCGCAGGCGGGCAAGTATCCAGCGCTCCACCACCTGCACGCCGGATTCGACCTTGGCCTTGTCCTGCGGCTTTCGGGGTCGGGCCGGCAGGATCACGGTGTCGTAGTGCTGCGCGAATTCGGCCGTGCCCCGATTGAGTTCGGGTTCGTAGCGGTCTGGCCCGGAGACCAGGGCACGGGGATTGTCGGGCACGATCAGGGCCGGTACGCCGCCAATGAATTTGAGCGCACGGCCCATGCCGCTCAGCCAGTCGGCCTGGGTCTGTCCCGGGGTCGCGCAGGCGAAGGTGTAGCTCGAAGCGCCGAGCACCGCGACGAAGATGCTGGCCGGCCGGATTTCGCCGGTGTGCGCATCGACAATCGGCACGGTCGGACCGGCATAGTCGGCGAACAGCTTCTCGCCAGCCCGGTGAATCTGGCGCATCGAGCGCTTGAGCTTGCCGGCCCAGTCCCGGTAGCGGGTGCAGAATGCCGTGTATTGGTAGCTGCGCTCGCCGACGGCCTGGCGGTACTCTTCCCAGAGCAGCGTCAGGGTGACGCCTTTCTTCTTCAGTTCCTGATGAACCAGGGCGTAGTCGGGTTCGGCAAAGGTCGGCTCGCGGGCGGCGCCTTGCCGGTAGAGCAGTTTCTCCAGCCCGGCATCATCGAGGGCTTCGGGAATCGGCCAGGTCAGCCCGGCGACGGTGGCCAGCCGCAGGTATTTGGCGACCACGCCTTTGGAAATCTTGAGCGCCCGGGCAATGGCCTCAAGGCTCAGGCCGGCGCTGTGCCGGTATCGCAGTACGTCTCTGATCTTGCGCATGGATAGTCTTTCCTGTGGCATCCCCGTCCGCTTTCAAAAAGCGGCGAGGCTACCTTGAACTATTCATGCAACATCTTCCTCAGCGGTCACGTTCAGCGCGAAATCGCGGTCACGCTTTCGTGAAACCGCGGTCACGCTTCGGCGAAATCACCGGTCACGATGCCGCGAAATACGCAGTTCAGGATCATCTGGGTTTCCAGCGCCCCCTTACCCTCGGCGGCTTGGCCGAATTCGATCAGGCGCTCGGTATCCAGACGGCTGTAGGTGTTGCCCTCCAACTGCGAGGATGCCCAGGAAAGATCAATCAGCAAGCGGTTGAGAATGTCGCGGGCAAAGGTGCCTGCCGGGGTCTGGCCGGTTGGTGAGCGCCCCAGCGCGTGCAGTTGATCGCGCAGGCCTTGCGGTAGGTACGCGGTCTGATTGGGGTGGTATTGCTCAAGGAATTCCAGCTTGTAGCCGACCGGCTGGCGCATCTGCCGGGGCTGGCGGACATAGGCCTTGATTTCTCCACCTTCGGGGGAGGTTGGCACATAGGTCTCGGCAGTAGCTTGATCTACGGCATCAACGGATTCATGTATCGTGGCCTCAATAATGCGGGGGGCGCGGAGGTAACGCACCGAACGAGCCTCACCTTGCATCTGCAAGCGACCTTGTTCAACCAGCAAGGCCAATCGACGCTGTAGAGTTCTGCGCGGCAGGCCCCCTTCCAACGCCGCCGAAATGGCGTTGATGCCTATTCCCTCTTGATGCCCGGAGACCAAAGCTACCAGACGATCAAGTTCCTGTTGGGGCGTGATTTTTGGCATGTGATCTATTCCATGGCATATGTCGCAACAGTATCGCGCCATTTTAAGTGGCGCGATAGTGGCGCGCAAGAAATATCGCGCTACTTTATTTGTCGCGATACCCGAAATGAGCGGGTGTGTGTTCGTTGTAGAACGCCAGCTCAAAGCCAAAAGCACTACTCCTTGTCAGCAAACAAAGCCCACATGTAAGGCTACGAAGCTGTCGCGGGTGTGCAATTCGATGCCGGGCTGATGGCTACAACCGACTTCGATCTGCTTTGGGACACAAGAGCGTGCCTCAAATTGGCAGCGCTGAGCGATGATGTCGCTGAAGCCGGCGTTCTCGCAATTTTTCGCAAGGTGGATCGCTCCTTCGAGCCGCTAAGTCAAGGAGGATTTCGAGCCAGCAGCAAAGCAGATTTTTTTGTTGGCCTGGTCAAGCAGGCGGCTGATCGATTTCCGGAAATCCAGGGGCCGAAGAAGGACGACATCTGCTACGCCACGCAAAACCGCCAGGATGCCGTCAAGGCGCTGGCCGAACAATGCGACGTGGTCATCGTCGTTGGCAGCCCGAACAGTTCCAATTCGCGGCGGCTCAAGGAAGTTGCCGTGGCGCGCGGCATCGATGGCTACCTGTTCGACGGGCCGGAAGAGATCACGCCGGGCTGGCTGCAAGGCAAGCAGCGTATCGGCGTGACCGCCGGCGCCTCCGCCCCCAAATACTGGTCCAGCGGGTGGTCAACCGCATCAGGGAACTGACAGGCGCTGAAGTCGGGCAACTGGCTGGAGTGGAGGAAGGGGTTTCGTTTCCGCTGCCGAAGGGGCTGGCGTAGCCCGCTCGCTGTCAAAGTCCCCCGTGTGCTGCCAAGAACCCCGCCGGGGTAACGATCGGAAAACGCCCGGCCAGCGCCAGCAAATCCTTATCGCCCGTGACGAGATAATCGACACCCGCCGACTCCATTGCAGCCAGTAGCGTGCCAAGCACCGGTTGATCGCCTTCATCGGGCAAATCCGGCTTGCGAGTCGGTAGCGGATCAATTATCTCGGTCTGAATCGATAAGATATCGACCAGATCATTCATCTCGCCGGTTGTCAGGCCATGCCGGCTGGTGAGACGAGGAAGTACTCGCCGGAGTTCGTCAAGGATAGAACGAGGACAGAATCACCTCAGCCGAGCCGTGGCGCCATGCCGCCATGATCTTTCCGGGAATGCTGGCAGGGTACGCGATGCCCGATAGCAGGACATTCGTGTCAAGCACCACCCTTAATGTCGCCATTCCTGGCTCAACGCCCCTGCCTAATATCCGATGCCCGGCGCGCTCAAGCGCGACAGCGGCCTCGATTTCCTGTAGCCCATCCGCTTCGGGGACGCCTTCGAAGCCCGACTCAATGCGCCGACAAAGCCCGTCAAAGCGCTCCTGCATGCGACGAATGCGCTCGAACAAGCGGGCATCAACCAACGCGGCCACGGGCTTGCCGTCGAGATCAGCAGTTTGAGATCATCTCGACGGGAGAGTCACCGTTTATGCCATTTATCGATGATGTGCTCCGTTCGTCGCTCTATTGAATATTTTATTGTCTCATTTGGGATAATAAGTTTGCTAGAGGTTTAGTCCCACGGTGTGCTGGATTGGATTGATCGTGAATCTTTCCGGCGAATTTGTCCATGCTTTACAGATGAATTCGTAGGGCGTTAAGCCCTTCAAGGTTTTCAATCTTCTTGCGAAGTTGTAGGCCATCAAGAAGGTCTGCAAATGTGATTTCAGTTGGTCGTAAGATTGATAGTGGTAGCGCTTTACCGTCGCATCCTTGATCGTTCGGTTCATGCGCTCGACCTGGCCATTGGTCACGGATGGCAGACCTTGGTGAGCCGGTGCTCGATGCCCTGAGCCCGGCAAACACGGTCAAAGGGGATTTCCCGATAGGCTTCGGTTCCTTTGCGTTTGGCGAACTGGATGCCGTTGTCGGTCAGCAGGGTGTGGATGGCGTACGGCACAGCGCTGACCAAGTTGGTCAAGAAGTCCAGAGCCACCATGCGCGTGGCCTTCGGGTGCAGTTCGGCGTAGGCGAACTTTGATGTCCGGTCGATGGCCACGAACAGGTAGAGACGACCTTCGTCAGTCTGTACTTCGGCGATGTCCACATGGAGGTAGCCGATCGGATAGGGCTTGAATTTCTTCTTGTCCGGTTTGTCGCCTTCCACTTCAGGCAGCCGCGATATCCCATGCCGTTGCAGGCAACGGTGGAGCGAAGACCGCGTCAGATGCGGAATGCTGGCCTGCAAGGAGTAAAGACAGTCATCCAGCGGCAGCAAGGTGTATTTGCGGAAGGCCACGATTGCAGCTTCTTCTTCCGCAGTCAGCACCGACGACTGAACAGTCTTCGGCCCCATCGGGGCGTCCTGAACGCTCTCTCGCTGGCGCCATTTCACTACCGTCTTTGGATTGATCCCGTACTGGGACGCCAGCGCATTCAGGCTCGCTTGACTGTGTTGTATCGCTCGCCGCACTGCCTCTGTTGTGCGGGCGCATCCGTGTAGTAACTGTCCCACAGGTTATCCCTCCGTAGCTGGCTATAAGTTACACCAGCACACCGTGGGACTAAACAGGTAGTAGCCTGCCCCATTAATTACGAAACATAATGTCGAGCCATTTTCAGATCGGCGTCCTGCCGAGAGAATGTCCACTCAATACATCGTCGCTCGTTGTTGCGGCGTTGTTGCCATGCATCGACTTCGTTCGCGAGGGTGGTCCGGTCAGACAATCGCCGATCAAGACATTGGCGGTCAAGGATGCCGATTTCGATTTCCGCCATGTTCAGCCAACTGGCGTGCTTGGGCGTGTAGTGAAAGACCACCCGTCGCAGCAGTTTGTGCGCCGCGCTGATTCCGAGCACTTCCTCGAAACACTTGCGGAAATGGGTGTTGAGGTTGTCCAGCACGAGATGAATTCGACGCGCCGTCGCATAGACCTGTTCGAGCAGGTACTGGACGAAGGCCACGAAATCCGTCTTGGCGCGATGATCGGTAATCTGCACGGTCCGTCGTCCGCCTTTGGGTTCGATCGCCACGAACAGGTTGCATGTGCCGCCCCGCACGTACTCGTAATCCAGTCGCATGGGCGCTCCAGGCTTGATCGGCAAAGGTTGGCGCGAATCCGTCAGCAGTTGCTTGCTCTTCTCGTCCAGGCAAACGACCGGTTCTCTCGACCGGAACGGACGAGCGTACAGGTCGAGCAGATCGTACATCCGCTGCCGGTACTCTTCGGTCAATTTGCCGACGCACCACATCAACTTGCGCCACGGTTTGATGCAGTTTTTTTTAGCAGGCGGCGAATCGTCTCGCGGCTGATCGGTCCGACATCGGCCAGTGCGTGCGCCGCCTGTTCAAGCAGTTCGAGTGTCCAGCGCGTGGCCCCCTCCGGTGGCGATGAGCAGGCCAAGGCTGAAATCTGCGCTTCGACATCCGCGCCATATTGGGCGGGTTTGCCTGGTCGCGCTAAATCACGCACCGCGTATTCCGCCCCGCCCTCCAGGTACGCTGCCCGTGTTCGCCAGATGACCGTTCGCCCGACGCCCAGATCGCCGCGATCTGGGATTCCGGGACGCCACGGTCAAGCGCCGAAAGAACATGTGCCCGATTCACTTCCCGTGCATGGCGCAAACCTTTCGTCCG
>CAVSFS010000012.1:0-11755 GCA_963727115.1 uncultured beta proteobacterium
CCCAAGGCGGATGTCGTCGAACGCCACGCAGCAAGCGGCGCCACGTTATGGCGGACTGATCGGGACGGGGCGGTGAGCATTCGCCTCGCCGCCGGCGACCTGAGCATTGCCGGCTGGCGCCAGCAGCGACAGCACTATTGGCAGAATTCTCCGGCGACACAGCACGACGGTAACTATCGCGTTGATATGCGCTAGCCGATGCGCCGGGGCTGTTGTTGCTAAAAAAGTTAAATATGCCAATAAAAGTGCGTTGTCCGCAACGATATTCAATGCGAGTGGGAGTATCGTCCAACATGCAATCAGCGGTGCGTGTCAGCAGTAATCCACACAAAAACGGGAGATGACCAATGAAGCACAAGAGCGTGAAGGGCGGCATCATGGCGGGGATGACCAACGCGATGGCGATGCTGTTTTTTTGTTCCGGTGCCGCGTGGGCGCAGACCCCAACCCAGACTACCGTGGGGCAGGGCGGGGAGGCGATAAGACGGAAACCAACCCGTTCCTCGACAACGCGACGGCGGGTTTCCAGTTCCGGACGGCCACGTTCAAGCGCTGGTCACCGGGGGCTGACCGGTTCAACTATATTAATTCAAGCGGTAGTGCAACCGCGGCGAACGCTTACAGGACTTTCAACAATCAAGCGGCTGGCATCGGCGGTTG
The DNA here is from genome assembly GCA_963727115.1 of uncultured beta proteobacterium. Classification (GTDB taxonomy): domain Bacteria; phylum Pseudomonadota; class Gammaproteobacteria; order Burkholderiales; family Rhodocyclaceae; genus Azonexus. The sequence continues at coordinate 661 of CAVSFS010000012.1, forward strand.
GTCTATGGCAGCACCGGCGAGTTGGCCAATTTCCTCTCTTTCGCCGGCACGGTCAACTTCACGCTGCCGCTGTGGGCACCGGAAGGCGGCACCACTGCCAATGGCTATGTCAATAGTTACAATTACGTCCTCAGGGATCCGGGATTCAGGAAGGCTACGCGGTAATTGGCGAGGCCAATGCGCGGCTGCGCTATGAAAATAATGTCGCGGTTCTCGGCTGGCAGTCGATGAACTATATGTGGTTCCTGCCCGACGTTTACCGCTTCTACAACAAGCTTGACCAGGCCATGGTCGGCCGCCGCGATGTGCGCGCCATGCAGCCGCTCACCTATCTGGCGGCCACGGTCGGCGGCAAGGCGATGGACGACACATTCCGCTACTTCGGCGGCTACGTGACGGACATGAAGCAGATCAACGATACCAGGTTCCGCAACATGTACCAGTCTGCCTATCAGACCACCTGCTGGGAAGACTCCCCGACACCTTGTACCAAGCAGGGTGATTCCAATGGCATGGCCTATGTCGGCGTGCAGTGGAAGCCGAACAACGATTCGATGTATCAGGCGCAGTTTTACAACGTGCAAAACATGCTGAACATGGGCTATGTCGATGGTGACTGGGTCTTCCGCATGGGCGAGCGCCGCTACTTCCGCTTCGGCGCCCAGTGGATGTACCAGGGGTCCAGTGGCAACAGTTTGACCACCGGCAGCAACGGTGCCAAAGGCTATGATTTCAACACCAATTACGAAGGCATCTACCTAGAAGGGCGGCCGACCAACTGGTTCATTCCTTACGGCATGGCAGGTATTACCGCCAACGGCGGGCAGATCCAGGCGCCGTACTATCGGGCCTTCCTACCTGGTGCAGCGCATTGGCGAGAACTCAGGGCCGGCGAGCGGACGTGGATTCTCGGTTCCATCTTCGATTTCGGCACCTGGGGCGTGCCGGGTTTGTCGTTTGACGTCAGCTACGGCCAGCGCAGCAACCGCCAGATCGATGCCAACAACCCCAACGGTGGCGGCCAGTCGCTCGCCGACTGGGACGAACTGGCGACCGAATTTGTCTATCTTTTCCCGAAGGGCGGATGGTTCAACAACCTGCGCGCCCGCGCCCGTTATGCCAAGGTCTGGCTTGATGGTCCACAGTGGGTTGCTTACAACGGGGCCGGGCAGAACGTCTTTCAGGATGTAAACACGACCCAGCAGGACGTGCGCTTCGACCTCCAGTTCGTGGTCCCGTTCAAGTAAGTCTCGGCGAGCAATCAGAGCAAAGGGCGGCCAAATGGCCGCCCTTTTTGCGTTGAACCGCAGCAGTGTCAGGGGGCAGATAGCCACGTCAGAAATTCGTTGAAGACGCCATCGACGAGTTGCTGATCCTGCTCGACGAGCGCTTCGCGTTCCTCAAGCGGAATCTCGGCGCCGATGTTCTTCAACAGGCGAATCTGCGTCTGCAGCATGCGGCCATTTTCCTGTTCGATGCGCTGCAGGGCAACGACGAATGGGTTGAGCGGGTCGGCATTGTCGGGAATGATCGGCGCCAGCCGGATGCGCGCCAGTTGCGCATGCCCCAGTGAGATTCCCCAGTAGGCGGCCTGCGGATTCAGCAGTGGCCCGGGCGGCAGCATGATCTGGCCCCAGGCCATCATCAGCGGCGCGACGATCCGGCTGCCCTCCATGGCCAGCATCGGGTCCTTCGACCACTGCGTGGTACGGCTCAGCAGCGTGACGGCTTCCAGTTCGCGGGAATATTGCGACAGGATGAATTGCTGAACGACGCTCAGGTTCTGCATCCATTGCACGCTGGAGTGGTACATCAGGTTGCCGTTCTTGGCGGTGCACAGCAGCAGCGTGATCTTCGTCTGGATTTCCGGCGTGAAGCCATTCGCCGCGATGCGGTCGCGCGCCTGGTCGTAGAGTGCGGGATCGATCATGGGGCTTTCTTCCTTGAAGGGGCCTTGCGACGGGCTGGTGCGGAAAGGGCAGGTGTTGCCGCGCCGACCTGGACGGCGCGCATCCAGTCGCCGGCACAGGGTAGCCATTGCGTTTCGGCGGTCGGGTCATCGGCGGCGACCCAGACGCTCTGATCGCCTTGCCAGCTTCCGTCATCGACCTGGCCAAGGAAAATCTCCAGCTGGCGCATCGTCACCGCCGGCATTTCCAGCGTGAACGCATGGTAGGCGCGCTGAATGATGAGCAGTCGGGAGTTTTTTATCTTGCTGCGGATCAGTTCATGACATTCGCGCGGCGTGAAGAAATCAAATTCGCCGTTCATGATCAGGGTCGGCACCTTGATCTTGGGCAGGTCGGGCGTCAGCGGGGTGAATTCAACGAAGGATTCCATCAGGTTCTGCATCGCATAGCCGTCGTTGCCGATGTAGCCGGCCCGCTTCATCGCCGGGATGCGCTCGCGATTGGCGGCTATCCAGGCCGAGCTCATGTTCATCGGATAGAGCATGTTCTGCATGTAGGGCAGGCCGACTTCGGTCAGGCCCTGCAGCATCACGGCGCCGAGAAATTCCAGCTGCGGGGTCAGTTCGGCATAGGTACTCATGACCGTCAGGCTGTGCAGCCGACGCCCGTAACGAATGGCGAAATCGAGCCCGATGATGCCGCCGAAGGAAATGCTGGCGAGATGGGTTTTCTCGATTTTCAGCTGGTCGAGCAGGTTGTCCAGCATGTCGGCATGCATGGCCAGCTTGATGTCGATGACCGGCTTCGACGAGCGCCCCTGGCCGAGCATGTCGTAGGCCAGTACACGGTAGCCGCGGGGAATGAAATAGTCGGCGTAGCTCTTCCACAGATTGGCGTTCTGGGTCAGGCCGTTGAGGAAGGTGATGACCGGCTGGCCAGGATCGCCGGCCAGCTCGTAATGCACCTGATGATGGCCGTATTGGACAGTTGGCATGGTGCTCCCGGGGAGGTGTGCAGATTCTATTAAAAAGAAATTGACCGGATATTCAATGGGACTATTATGGACGTTCTGGTCATGCGCCAGCATGTCCGGCGAAACAAAAAATATCAAACCTTGGAGGTTCTAGACATGAAAAGCAGTCCGCTGGGTTGTCGGAGCGTCGTTCACTGGCTGGTGTCGTTGCTGATGGCACTGTCGCTGGTTTGTGTGGCGCACGCTCAACAACCCGTGACCGATCGTTCTGCGGTGTCCACCCTGGACAAGATGAAGCAGACCTACGAGGTCAAGAGTTTCCGTATCGGTGGCAAGTACGACCTGGCGAATCCCAAGGCCTGGGAGAACGGCGGCGAGGGCGGTACGACGCTCGAATCGCTGGGCGCGGGGCCGGCCAGGACTGCCTACATTGCCGTCGGTACGCCAAAGAAAAACGACAAGGGCGAGATCATCAATGCCATCGTGATCAGCACCTTCTTCTCCGGCGATGCGACGTCCATGTATTCCAGCTGGTATGCCGGTCAACCGGGCAACGCCTTCTCGGGTGGCGCGCTGGTCGGTCCCGGGCTGATGTTCGACACCAACCGTTTCTACGTCGTCTTCCTCGACGGGCTCGGACTGTGGGGCGCCTCCAAGCCATCGGAAGGACTGGGCCGCAAGTTCCCGGTCTACAGCTATTACGACATGGTGCAGCTTAACTATCGCCTGCTGCGCGACCATCTCAAGATCGGGCAGGTGGTGCTGGCGACTGGTGTCTCGATGGGTGGCACCCAGTCGTATTACTGGGGTTTGATGTACCCCGATTTCGTCAAGGCCGTGATGCCGATCGGCGGCGCTTCGGCGACCGACGGCGTCGGCGGGCAGGTGGCTGCATGGACTTTCCAGCTGGCCAAGGCCTCCCTGGAATCCGATCCGGTGTGGATCGAGACCAAGGCCGATTATTACAAGCTGCCTAAGGACAAGCATCCGAACAAGGGCGTCGAGTTTCACTGGTCGCAGCTTCTGCTCACCGGCTATGACCTGAATTTTCGCCAGGGGCTCGGGTGGGATGAGGTTTCCAAGGATGTATTTACCTGGAAGGACGACCCGCGCCTGGGCAAGAATGTCGCCGCCAACCTGAAGCGCATGGCCGCCCAGTTCGATGCGGTTCAACCTGTGGTACCGCGATACCGTTGGCGAAATCCACAACGTCGACAAGCTGCTGCCGGGAATGAAGGCACGCACACTGGTGGTCCATGTTGATAACGACCAGTGGCTGATGGGCAGCGACGCACGCAAGGCTTCGGAGGAGATACCGGGTGGAATGTATGTCGGCTTTAAAGACCCGATTGCGCACTACGCAGTGTTCAAGGCACCCAACGAACTGAAGGGCAATCAGACCTTCGATTCGTTCATGCGTTCGACCGGCGTCATTCAAGGCCAGGACAAGGATATCGTTTGCGAAGCGAAGAACTACCGTCGGCCGCGGATCAACATGAACCCGGATCCGAAGAAGTCGTTCTGGCGCGATGAAATGGTTTCCCCGTTCCCGGTCAAGTACGCCAAGGTCAAGGACAAGCGTGGTGTCGAATGGGAACTCGGCTATATGGACGAGTATTGCGGCAAGCAGAGCAATCCGCCGACGCTTGTCATCGTTCATGGCAAGGGCGCCTTCGGTGCGCACTACGGGTATCTGATCAAGTATGCCGTTGAGCGCGGTTTCCGCGTGATCGCTCCCGACATGCCGCAATGGGGTACTTCCGGCCCGGGCAATATCGACAAGCCGATGACCCGCACACTGACCGACGTCCGCGATTCCTTCCATGCGCTGGTGGTCGGCAAGCTCGGGGTCAATAAAGCCTACTATTACGGTCACTCGCTGGGCGGCCAGACGGTGCTGGGCTATGCACTGCGTTATCCGGAGGCGGTTCAGGGGCTGGTTCTCGAAGGTCCGGCCGGTCTTGAGGAATATCCGAAGTACTTCAAGATGGGCGACAAGGAGCTGCCGATCTGCGACAAGTCGATTTCCTACGATCTTGACCGCTGGCATGCCGCCTACGACCCGCTGGGCCTGGTCGATGCCGAGTTGAAGCGGAGCCCGCAGGAGGTGCGCGACTTCTTCTACTGGAAGAAGCGCGATGCCGCCGGCAATGCCGTGCCAGCTCCCGCCGGCTATTTCGTGAACGACACCCAGTACGCGCGTCTGCACACCGATCAGCGGGTTGCGATGATTACCGGCAACCGGCGCGAGTTCGAGCAGTGGTCCTTCATGTTCGTCTATGACCTGTTCGCGATCTGCTCCGAAAATGCGCGCGACGATGAAAACTCGCTGTACAAGCGCCTGCCGCAGATCAAGGCACCGATCTTCCTGGCTTTCGGCGCGATCGAGCCGTTCATCCCGAGTACGGCTCTGAACGGTCTGACCGACAAGGCCAAGCAGATCATCATTCCGTTCCGCGACCGCATGAAGGCTGCCGGGAATATGCCGGTCATCAAGATCTATCCGAATGTCGGGCACTTCATCCATACCGACGTGCCGCATGAGTTTGCCAAGGATACGGTTGATTTCCTGAAGACACGCCATGTCGATGCGATGACGCCGGATGTGATCGAGGCTCTGATCAACGGCGCGGCACCGGTTGCTGCTGCGGCGCCGACTGCGTCTTCCGACAAACCCGCCGGCCTTGCCAAGTGAGGTGCGCGATGAAAACGAACATGAGGAAAGCTGACGTGAAAAAGCATATCGTTGCTCTGGCGCTGGCGGCTGTTTTCGCGCTGCCGTGCGCCGGTCAGGCGGCCGAGGGGACAAAGTTCCCGCTGACGCCAAATTCTTCGGTGATGGCGCAGGATCAGCAAAAGCACTATTACGAGATCCCGAATTTCCGTATTGGCGGCAAGTACAATCTGGACGCTGATCCGGAAACCTGGCGTAACGGCGGCGAGGGTGGAACGACGCTCGAGTCGCTGGGGGCAGGGCCGCTGAAGACCGCTTATATTGCCGTTGGTACGCCGAAGCGGAACGACCGGGGCGAAATCATCAACGCCATCGTGGTCAGTACCTTCTATTCCGGTGACTCGACCTTCATGTACAACACTTGGTACGAGGGGCAACCGGCCAATGCCTTTTCCGGCGGCGCAGTCGTTGGGCCGGGCCGGACGATCGACACCAATCGTTACTACGTGGTCTTTCTGGATGCGATCGGACTGTGGGGCGCTTCCAAACCGTCGGGCGGCCTGGGGCGCAAGTTCCCCAGCTACACCTATTTCGACATGGTGCAAGCCAATTATCGCCTGCTGCGCGATCATCTTAAAATCGCCCAGGTCGAAGTGGCCACCGGGGTTTCGATGGGGGCGACGCAGACCTGGGTGTGGGGGGTGATGCATTCACCAAGTGGCTTCGTCAAGGCGATCATGCCGATCGGCGGGGCCACCGCCTCCGATGGCGACGATCCGGTCGGGGCATGGACTTTCCTGCTCGGTCAGGCGGCAATCGAGAGCGATCCGATGTGGCGGAAGACCAACGGGAATTACTATGACCTGCCTCTTGACCAGCACCCCAAGCGCGGGCTGCAGTTCATGTGGTCACGCCTGCAGCTGACTGGCCTCACCTTCCCGGTGCGTTCGGCAACGCCGTGGGACAAGATCGAGCGGGAGGTCTTTTATTGGGAGCCGACCGGCAACCAGAACGCGGCCTGGATCGCCCGGACCAAGGATGAAGATCCAGTTGACTACTGGTACCGGAACGATGCCGGTTTCAACTACAACATCAACAAGGACCTGAAACGGATCAAGGCGCGGACGCTGGTGGTGCACATCGACAACGACATGTGGCTGATGGTCGAGAACGCCAAGAACGCCGCGAAAGCAGTCGAGGGTGCGGCGTTTGCCAGTTTCCCCGACCCGACGGCGCATTACGGCGTGTTCAAGGCGCCGAACGTGCTCAAGCCGACAATCAAGGCCTTTGTCGATAACACCTTCACCACCACTCTGCCTGGTATCGGCGGTGCTACCGGTGGCGGGGCGAAGGCGGCGGTGGAGAAGCCAGCCGGATTAGCCAAGTAACCGGTTTTACCCGAGAACTGAGGCCGCCTGCGGGCGGCCTTTTTTGCGCCGTGCCATTTTGGCCTTGTTTTCGAGGTTGACCGCAGCAAGGCAGGTCTATACTGCTTTCATGTAGTACGCGATTGGCGGTACGGCGGCGCAGGCGCGGCGGCTGGGAAAGACATGGTTTTGCAAGTAGATGCCGAGGGGAGGCGATATGGAACAAGTCAGGGTACTGCTCGAAACCCAGCCGTTGTTCACGCTGTTTCTGACAGTGGCCTTGGGCTACCTGGTCGGGGAAATCAGCATCAAGGGGTTTTCCCTTGGTTCGGGGGCGGTGCTCTTCGTCGGGCTGGCAGTCGGCGGCTTCGCGCCGAAGGCGGCGCCACCGGCGCTACTCGGGACGCTCGGGTTGTTGCTCTTCCTCTACGGCGTTGGCATCCAGTACGGCGCGCAGTTCTTCAAGGGGTTGACCAGCGCGGAGGGCCTGAAGGCCAATGCGGCGGCGGCGCTCGGTGTGATTGGCGCCGGCATGGTGTCACTGGCCCTGTTGCCCCTGTTCGGGGTCAAGCTGGACGCAGCGCTCGGCCTGTTCGCCGGTTCGGGAACCAGCACGGCGACATTGCAGGCGATCATCGCCGCGCTGCAGAGCGATGGGGCGGCGGTCGGTTACAGCGTCGCCTATCCCTTCGGCGTCGCCGTGCCGATCCTCTGCATCTATGCGCTCAACGCCGGCTCAAGCCGAAGATCGAGCAGCCGGCGGCCCAGATAATCGAAACGGCGGAGATTTCGCTGCGCAACCCGGCTTTCATCGGCCTACGCCTCGCCGAACTGTCGGCCCAGCTTCCGGCAGGCGTGGCGATCGCCGCGGTACGCCGCGAGCATCAAACCGCCTGCCTTCCGAGGACCTGGTGCTGGCGCAGGACGATGTGCTGCTGGCGACGAGTACCGATCCCGACGCGCTGCAGGCAGCCGTCGCCCTTTTCGGTGAACTGCAGCCAGGGCGGATGACGAGCCATCGCGAGGATCTCGATTATGCCCGCGTCTTCGCCTCGAGCCGTGCCGTGGTCGGGCAGGCGCTTGGGGACATCCGTTTCCCGGAAGGCGTCATCTGCTCGATCGTCCATGTCCGGCGTGGCGATGCCGACCTGTTGCCCAATCCCGAATTGATCCTCGAGGTCGGCGACCGTGTCGGCCTCCTGGTAACCGGGCACACACCAAGGCCATGCGCCAGTTCTTCGGCGATTCGATCAAGGGACGGCCGAACTCAGCTTCATCTCGATCGGCATCGGTGCCGCGCTGGGCCTGCTGCTCGGGCTGATTCCGCTGCCGATTCCCGGCGTCGGCAAGCTGACGCTGGGGCTCGCCGCGCTGCTGCTGCTCGCGCTCTATCTCGGCAAGCTGCGGCGGAGCGGGCCCTTCGTGTGGAGCATGCCGCTGTCGGCCAATCTCGTGCTGCGCAATTTCGGCCTGACCATCTTCCTCGCCCAAGTCGGCATCGCCTCGGGGCCGAAATTCTTCGCCACGGTGGGGGCGACCGGCATCACCTTCCTGCTCTACGGTGCCCTCATCGTCCTGGCGCTGGTCCTGATCACTGCCGCCTGCTGCCTGTTGATCTTCCGCCTGCCGTTCGACACGACGGTCGGCGTGATCAGCGGCGCCACCGGCAATCCGGCCATCCTGGCCTTTGCCAACCGCATCGCGCCGACCGACCGGCCGGACATCGGCTACGCGATGATCTTCCCGTCGATGACGGTGGCAAGATCCTCTTCGTCCAGATCGCTGCCGCACTGCTCGGAGGATGAGCCGGCGGGCGGGCATTACTTTTGCGTGGGAGAGCAGATGAAAATTGCCGTATTCAGCGCCAAGCGCTACGACCGCGATTTCTCGACGCCGCCAATATCGCCAAGGGGCACGTCCTGCATTATTCCGATGCGCCGCTCGAACTCGAGACTGTCGCGATGGCGGCCGGCTACGATGCGGTCTGCATCTTCGTCAACGACAAGGCCGACGTCGGGGTGCTCGAAGCCCTGCAGCGCGGCGGAACGCGCCTCGTGGCGCTGCGCTGCACCGGCTTCAACAACGTCGACCTGGCGGCGGCAGCGCGGCTCGGGATTAAGGTCGTCCGGGTCGTCAACTATTCGCCCTATTCGGTGGCCGAGCATGCCGTGGCGCTGCTGCAGGCGATCAACCGCAAGATCCATCGCGCCTACAACCGGACCCGCGACTCCAATTTCGCGCTCGACGGGCTGATGGGCTTCGACCTCCACGGCAAGACAGTCGCGGTGGTCGGCACCGGCAAGATCGGCCGCGTCTTCGCGCGGATCATGCTCGGCTTCGGCTGCAAGGTGATCGGCTACGACAAGTTCCCGTCGCCCGAGTTCGAGGCGCTCGGCGCGCGCTATGCGGCGCCCGGCGAGATCGCGCGCGACGCCGACATCGTCTCCCTGCACTGCCCGCTGACGCCGGAAACCCACCACATCATCAATGCCGAGACGATCGCCCGCATCAAGCGCGGCGTGCTGCTGATCAACACCAGCCGCGGCGGGCTGGTCGACACCGAGGCGGCGATCGAGGCCTTCAAGAGCGGCCAGCTCGGCGGCCTGGCGCTCGACGTCTACGAGCAGGAGGCCGACCTCTTCTTCCGCGACCTGTCCAACGTCGTCGTCACCGACGATGTTCTGCAGCGCCTGCTCTCTTTCCCGAACGTGATCGTCACCGGGCACCAGGCCTTCTTCACGCGCGAAGCGATCGCCACCATCTGCGAGACCACGCTCGCAGCGTCACACAATTTGCCACCGGGCAGCCGCTGACCGACGAGATTTCGGCCGGCGCTTAAGGCACGCCAAGCGGGAAACGCGAAGGGCAGCCCGAGGCTGCCCTTCGTCCATAACGGTGCGTCGCCCAGCTGCGGAAGAAGTCGCCGAACACGCGGGCGAACAGCAACGGCTGTTCGAGATTCATCGAATGCCCGACGTAAGGGAAGATTTCCAGGCGCACATTGGGCAGCTCATGCGCCATCACGTCCATGTGCTCGCGCGGAATCCAGTAGTCCATCTTGCCGAACAGGATCAGGTGCTCGTGGGTCATTTCCGGCATGCGCTTGGCCAGGGCGCCGGAATCCCACTCCAGGCCAAGGTTGTGCGGCGTGCCAAACCAGATGCCGTCGGACAGCACGCGGGTCTTCTCGATGATGAGAGCAAAGAGCTCGCGCTGCGCAGCGCTGGTGGCGTCGGCGAATTGCGGCATCTGGCCGGCGACCATGGTTTCCGGGCGGAACAAGGTGGGGGCGGCGCTGGCCAGGCCGGCATAGCTGACGTCGCGGTCGGTCTTCATGGCGGTCAGCACGCCGATCTGGCCAGGACTCAGTTGCAGGCCGAGCGGGCTGACCGGGTCGAGCATCAAGACCTTGCCGAAGCGCTCCGGCGCCAAGGTCAGCATGTGCGAGATGATGATGCCGCCGGTCGAGTGGCCGTAGACGTGGCAATTCTCGATGCCGAGTGCGTCGAGCAGGGCGAGATGGTCGCGGGCGTGCGTTTCCATCGGGTAGTTGGAGTAGTCGGCCGCCGGTTCCGGCTTGTCGGAGTCGCCGCAGCCGCGCCATTCGGCGGCGATGACGCGGATGTTCGCCGGCAACAGCGGCATGGCGAGGTCGAGCCAGTGGCGCAACCTAGATTGCCGTGGACGGCGAGGACGACGTTGTCGCCGCTGCCGTGCTCGATGTAGTTCAGGAAAATTTCTCCGACCTGGATGCGCGGCATGTCAGTATCGATTGATGTTCGGTGATGCATTATAGATTGCCTAACGGCGAGGTGCTACATTGGATGGAGAGGAGGAATGCTATGGAATTCAGACAGCGCAGCGTCCAGTGTGCCGGCCCGTCCGGCCTGCATCGCATGGCTTATACCGAGTGGGGTGATCCGCGAAATTCACGGGCTCTGGTCTGCGTGCATGCGCTGACGCGAAATTGCCGCGACTTCGATTTTCTGGCTCGGGCCATGGCGTCGCATTACCGGGTCGTCTGCCCGGATATCGCCGGGCGCGGGCTCAGCGACTGGCTCAAGGATCCGGCCGGCTACGTGATTCCCAATTATGTGGCCGATGTCGTCACGCTGATTGCCCGCCTCGATGTCGAGATCGTGGATTGGGTCGGCATCTCGATGGGCGGTCT
>CAVSFS010000013.1:0-227440 GCA_963727115.1 uncultured beta proteobacterium
CGTGCCTTCTTTGCGCACCCTGCAGCAAGTGTTTTGTGGTTCGCGAGTGAGGTTCTGCCCATACACTGGCCTTGCGTTTATTGACTTGGCATCGGGGGGCAATCAGACTGCCCTTTGGTCATGCGCCAGCAAAAGGGCTTGGAGTTATTTGGCTTTTTCTGAAAGGTGAGAGCATGAAAGATGCTGAGGGGGCGGGGCAAGGCTGTTGCGGTTGACCGGGAAAAAAGAGCCAAAATGGAAATGACGCTGAGCCTGGCCCCTTTTAATCACAGCCTGGTTGAATGGCTTTCAGAAGATCGCGAACCGGCGCTTGGGCGGCCGCCGCCCGCTTCAGCAGCCGCTGCCTTCCGGCAGGCGCGAAAAGCCGAAGCCGCCACCGCTGCCGCCGGCCGGCTGGATGCAGATCACCATGCTGAGCGCGCTGGCCGAGCGCCGCAGGTCGCCTGGGAAGGGCGCGAACGGCACCGCCTGTGCCACCACCGCCTTGATGAAGGCGATCCGATCCTGCTGGTCGCCGGCATTGACGATGCGAAAATTGTTCAGCGTGCCGTCCGGGTTCAGTTTGACCTGCACCGACGCCTTCTTGATGCCCTGGCTGCGCGGGTCGTTGCGCACGAAACCGGCACTGCGGTTGAGCTTCCTGACCAGCGCGTCGAGATACATTTCCAGGCTGAACGGGTTACCGGCTGGGCGTTGGGCAGCAGTTCGAGGATTTCGCTGCCTTCCCGATCCTGCTTGCCCTGTTGCCGCGCGAATTCGCGGGCCATGGACAGCGAGCGCTGGGCGAGGTCGGGGTGCGGGCGGGCCTGCGCCTGGCCTTCCAGTTCGCGCAGGAAGTCGTTCATCTCGGCCTTTTGCGCCACCGTCCATTTCGGCGCCGACTGGCTCGCCGCCGGCCCTTTCGGCTTGTTGATCGCCAGCACCGGCCGCCGGGCTTGTTGCGGCTTGCTGGGCGCGGGCTTGTTCGGGGCGGCGGCCGGGGGCGGCACGGTGGCGGTTTGCGGTTTTTGGGTCGGCGAGGCGAGGCTGGCTTCGAGGCGCGTGGCCGGCGGCCGGGAAACCGGCGTTTCTTTTTGCGGAATCAGCAAGACCAGGCCGTGCAGCAGCAGGGAAAGCGCAAGCGCCCATTGCAGCGCGCGCTGTTTGCGGCCGGTGTCCTGAGCGAGCTGACGCTTCAACTCGGCGATCTCAAGGCGCAGGGCGCGCTGCGTGCTGGATGTTTCCTGAACGGGCATCGGCCCGATTCTAATCTGCCGTACTCGGCACGTTCGACCGCGATGCTTACCCGGGGGCGTAAAAAAGCGTTAAGACGAACAATAGGGGGCACCCATGGAATCAAAGCACCCAGTCGAATCAAAGGGGCCAGACTCCCATGGCACTACCTTAAGCCATTTTTCCCCGTGATCGGCGGATGTTTTCGCGGGCCACAGAGCGAGGAACGGTCAGCAACTGGTGACTTTTCGGTCGTCGTTTGATGGCATGGGGTTCGACACGTCCGGGTCGAACCGGTAGTCGCAACAAACTGATCCCGCCGAGCAGATGCGCCGTCATGGTTCTGGCGCTGGCGCCCACGGCAAAGCGAAGTTGTTGTTCAAAAGCCAAGTAAAGCTGAACAGTGCCTTTGAAACTCAGCGACCGAGGCTCAACGCCCGAGCCGGTCGCCGCGCGAACCATCAAGGCGCAGACAAGGTTGTAGGCCAGCAGATAGACGGCGATTTCCTTGTCGACCATCGGTGCCGATTGGGTGTGCAGGATGTCCATCCCCATTTCGGCCTTGATGGAACGCAAGTCCACTTCGACCTGCCAGCGGCGGCCATACAACGCGTCAATGTCCTTGGCGCTCACGGTTTTGGCATCGCTCAAGGTCGTGACGAGAATACGCCCACCGATTTCCGTTTCGCGCATCGACAGCCGCTCCGGCATGGATGCATAGGTCTCGGCGTCCATCCAGGCGGGGCGTTTGGGACGTATCCAGTCCACCAAATGATCCCGTCGCCCCAGGCGTCGGCCTCGCCGGAAGTCGGTAATCCGGCGCTGGTGTTGCCGCGTGACCAGATCGACGCCTCGCTCCATCAGCAGCGCGGCGGTGAAGTAGTTGCAGTGATAGCGGTCGGCCAGGACGATGTCGTCAGGTTGAAGTCGTGGCATCAACTCGCGAAACAGCGCCTGCTCGCCCGTGTGTTTACCCCGGCATGGTCCCAGTACCCACTCCAGAACGGCCCCAGTGGATAACGAGATCACTGCGACCAGCATTGCCAGGGGAAATCCCAGCCCCGCTTGCTGAACGCCACTTTGTGGATACACCGACTGATTGCTTGCGGTGTCGGGCATCGAGATTGTCGTGCCGTCCATCAGTTTGACCGAACGACCGCACCATTTCCAATCGACTGGAATCTCATGTTCCAGCGTCTCTCCGACTTTCAGCGCCAGCCGACGAATCAATTCCAGTGGCAAACGCTTGCGCGCCTTGCAGTACGGTCCGCTGTTCAAACTGCACGCCGTCTCTCCTCGCGCCGTGCGCTCGCTGAGCCGCCGGGCGACGGCATCCTGGCATGCCCCATCAGGACTCAGCGCCTGACCAATGAAGAGGCCCAAGGTCGTCAGCGGCGGGTAGATGCGCTCACGAAAGGAACCCACTTCCTCGTTGACCAACTTCTGCAACGCTATGGCCGGCAACACCGCACCCAAGGCCTGCGTCGGTTGATCGCCGAATTGCCGACGGAATCGCTCCACACCTTTGCGCAGACGTTTTTTTGCTAGTATCCACCATGGCTGATCCTCCTGTTATCGAGCGTGATTTCAGACACCACAATCTTAGCAAGCGAGGCTCTCAGCCTTCTTTTCTTTCGTGCTGTCGGTTACCCCATCGGCTTAAGGTAGTGCCATGGGGGCCAGACTCGAATTAAATCGGTCTGCGGGTATTTGTAGAAAAGAAACTTGGTGTGCGTGGTCGTTGGACGCGAAATGCCATTGGCCCTTTTTACCGCTGCTTTAGAATATTCCTTGAAATTCATCCTTTAGCTGAGGGAAAGCATGGGCTACGAACATCTTGTCGTTTCGGCCGCAGGCGTTGTCGAATATGTGAACCAAAGGGGTCAGACTCATTTGGTATTTTGAGCTGATAACCATCATGCCCCGTCGCCCACGCGTCCTGCTCGCCGATCACCCGCCGTACATTGTTTAGCAGGGCATCAATCGTGAGCCGTGTTTTTTCATCGATGAGGAGTCACATTGCCATTTCCGTTGGCTGGAAGAGTTGGCTCGCGTCTCGCTGCCGCGGTCAACAGCCAAAATCCGCCAAAATCCGTTTTCTCACTTTTCCCGCAGCGACACGGGCGGCGGAGCATCGATTGGTCTCTGCGTCGTCGCATCTTTTGCGGTAGCCATTTGCACGCGGCGTATAATCCCCGCTTTGCTTTTTCCGCTGCAAATCAATGGCCCACGACGTTAAATCCCAACTGACCGAACTCCTGCAAAGGGCGTTGGCCAGCGTTGCGCCGACTGCAACCGATACCCCGATCCATCTCGAACGCCCGCGCGACCCGACGCATGGCGACTTCGCGACCAATCTGGCGATGCAACTGGCCAAGGCGCTGAAGAAGAATCCGCGCGAAATCGCCAACCGGTTGCTGGCCGAATTGCCGGTTTCGAAGCTGGTGAGCAAGGCCGAGGTGGCGGGGGCGGGATTCATCAACTTTACGCTCGATGCGCGGGCCAAGATCACTGTGGTCAGCGCCGTGCTGGTCGATGGCGAAAATTACGGGCGTTCGCAGCTCGGTGGCGCGAAGACCGTGCAGATCGAATTCGTTTCCGCCAATCCGACCGGCCCGCTGCACGTCGGCCATGGCCGCGGCGCTGCCTACGGCGCCTCGCTGGCTAGCCTGCTGGCTTTCGCCGGCTGGGATGTGACGCGCGAGTATTACGTCAATGACGCCGGGCGGCAGATGGACATCCTCGGCCTGTCCACCTGGCTGCGTTACCTGGAGCAGCACGGCGTCAACGTGCCTTTCCCGCCCAACGCCTATCAGGGCGGCTACGTGCGCGACATGGCGCAGCAGATGACGGTGGCGCATGGCGCCAAGTATGTGCGCCACGCCGCTGACCGTGCTGCGCCGGCACGCCCGGCCTGCCGGAAGCCGACCGCGCCGACGACGAGGCCAAGCAACAGCGCGAACTGCATCTCGACGCGCTGATCGCCCGCGCCAAGGAGTTGCTCGGCGACGACTGGGCCTATGTGCACCAGCATGCCTTGTCCGAACAACTGGCCGACTGCCGCGACGATCTGGAAAGTTCGGCGTCCATTTCGACGTCTGGTTCTCCGAAAAGGCGCTCTACGACACCGGGCTGGTAGCCCGTTGCGTCGATCTGCTGGAAAAGAAGGGCCATCTCTACGTGCAGAACGGCGCCAAATGGTTCAGATCGACCACCTTCGGCGACGAAAAGGACCGCGTCGTCCAGCGCGAGAACGGCCTGTACACCTATTTCGCTTCCGATATCGCCTACCACCTGAACAAGTTCGAGCGCGGTTTCGCCAAGGTCATCAACATCTGGGGCGCCGACCACCACGGCTACATCCCGCGCGTCGACGGCGCCGTCAGGGCGCTCGATCTCGATCCAGAGAAGCTGCAGGTGGCGCTGGTTCAGTTCGCCGTGCTCTACCGCAACGGCCAGAAGGCCTCGATGTCCACGCGTTCCGGCGAATTCGTCACACTGCGCGAACTGCGCGGCGAAGTCGGCAACGATGCCTGCCGTTTCTTCTACGCGCTGCGCAAGTCGGACCAGCATCTGGATTTCGACCTCGACCTGGCCAAGAGCCAGACCAACGAAAACCCGGTCTACTACATCCAGTACGCCCATGCCCGCATCTGTTCGGTGATCAACCAGTGGGACGGCGATCCTGGGTCGCTGCCCGAGGCCGATCTGAAGCGTCTCGACAATCCGCGCGAACTGGCGATCGCCAACAAGCTGGCCGAATTCCGCGATGTCATCGAGAATGCGGCCCGTGACCTGGCGCCGCACCTGATCGCCTTCTACCTGAAGGATCTGGCCGGCGAGTTCCACGGCTGGTACAACGCCGAGCGCATGCTGGTCGACGATGCGGTGCTGCGCGATGCGCGGGTCGCGCTGGCCGCCGCCGTGCGTCAGGTGATCCGCAATGGTCTGCAAATTCTGGGCGTCAGTTGCCCGGAATCGATGTAAGGAAACAAGATGAGCCGTGACATGAAACCCAAGAGAACCCAGCCCGCCAAAAAGAAGGCGCGCGGTAATACCCTGATCGGCATGTTCATCGGTCTGGTGATCGGTGTCGGCATCGCCGCCGGGGTGGTCTGGTACATGAACAAGGCGCCGCTGCCGTTCAACAAGCATGTGATGGCGCCGCCGGCCATGCCGGAAGACGGCAAGACGGCCACTGGCAAGGCGACGCCGCACAGCAGCGATGGCCAGCCGGCGCAGCCGATGGCGCTGCCGGGCAAGCCGGGTGATCCGATCCCGGAAAAGCGCTTCCAGTTCTACGACATCCTGCCGGGCAAGTCCGACGCCGTGCCGGACAAGGCGGGCAAGCCTGCCGCCGTCAAGGAAGAGCCGAAGAAGGAAGAAAAGAAGGAGGAGTCGAAGGAAAGCAAGACGCCGCTCTTCCTGCAGGCCGGCTCCTTCAGTACGCCGGAGGATGCTGACAACCAGAAAGCCAAGCTGGCGTTCATGGGTGTCGAGGCCGTGATCCAGCAGGTGATGATTCAGGACAAGAACCTCTACCGCGTGCGGGTCGGTCCCTACACCAAGATCGATGAATTGAACAAAGTCCGCGCCCAGCTTGCCAAATCCGGGATTGATGCCCAGTTAGCCAAATAGGAGCCATCCATGAAGTTTGCACGTCGCAGTTTTGTCACCACCATTTTTGCCCTTGGCGCGGCGTTGACCGTGGCAATGCCATCGTTTGCCCAGACGGTCGGCCAGGATTACACGATGATCTCGCCGGCCCAACCGACCGAGGATGCGGGCAAGATCGAAGTGATCGAGTTTTTCAGCTACGGTTGTCCGCATTGCGCCGATTTCAATCCGCTGCTGCAAGCCTGGGTGGCCAAGTTGCCGGGTGACGTGGTGTTCAGGAAGGTGCCGATCACCTTTGGTCGCGCCGCCTGGGCAAATATCGCCAGGCTCTACTACGCGCTGAAGGTGACCGGCGATCTCGACCGTCTGGAGAGCGAAATTTTCAAGGCGATTCACAACGATCGCATCAACCTGTTCGAAGAAAAGTCGCTGGTCGAATGGGTGGCCAAGAAGGGCGTCGATCAGAAGAAATTCAGCGAAGCTTTCAATTCGTTCGGGGTCGTGAGCCAAGTCAAGCGTGGCGACCAGATGGCACAGTCGTACAAGATTCAAGGCGTACCGGCGCTGGCCGTCGATGGCAAATACATGGTCGGCGGCAAGGACTTCAACGAGCAACTGGCGATCGCCGACAAACTGATCGCCAAGGCGCGCAGCGAGAAGTCTGGCAAAGGCGCCGGCAACAAGTAATTGGCGCTGAAGGTCTTTATTACAGGCGCCTCGTCGGGTATCGGCGAGGCGCTTGCCGTTTACTACGCGGACAAGGGCGCGACGCTCGGCCTCGCGGCGCGTCGTGGCGAGTTTCTGGAAGGCTTGAATCAGCGCCTTGGCGGGCGGCACGCCTGCTATGCGCTGGATGTTTGCGATGCGCCGGCGCTGCATGCGGCGGCGGTGGATTTCATCGCCCGCTGCGGGACGCCGGACATCGTCATCGCCAATGCCGGCGTTTCGGTGGGCACGCTGACCGAATACGAAGAAGATCTCGCGGTTTTTCGCCGGGTGATCGACACCAACGTGTTCGGCATGGCGGCGACTTTTGCCCCCTTCATCCAGGCGCTGAAGGCGGCGGGTGGCGAGTCCGGGAAAATGCGGCGCCTGGTCGGCATCGCTTCGGTCGCCGGCATTCGCGGACTGCCCGGGGCGGAAGCCTATTCGGCCTCGAAGGCGGCGGCCATCACCTATCTCGAAAGCCTGCGCCTGGAAATGCGGCCCTACGGCATCAAGGTGGTGACCATTGCGCCCGGCTACATCGAAACGCCGATGACTGCGGTCAACCGCTACCGGATGCCGTTTTTGCTGGCGGCGGACGAGGCTGCCGAACGTTTCGCCAGCGCCATCGAACGTGGTGCGACCTACGCGGTGATTCCGTGGCAGATGGGCGTCGTCGCGAAAGTGCTGCGGGCCCTGCCCAACTGGCTGTACGACAGACTTTTCGAGCGCGCGCCGAGGAAGTCGCGCGACTTGTTAAAATAGCGCGATGCTAGACATCAAGATCAATGGCGAAGCCCGCCACTTCCCGGAAATGCTGACCGTCGCCGGCCTGGTCGGGCAACTTGGCTATGCCGGCAAGCGGATCGCCGTCGAACGCAACGGCGAAATTGTCCCGAAGAGCCAGCACGCCACGACCGCGCTCGCTACGGGCGACCAACTTGAAATTGTCGTCGCTGTCGGCGGCGGCTAAGGAGAACTCATGCATCAACTCACTATTGCCGGCACGGCGTATCGTTCCCGTCTGCTCGTCGGTACCGGCAAGTACAAGGATTTCGCCGAAACGCGGGCGGCGATCGATGCCTCCGGCGCCGAGATCGTCACGGTGGCGATCCGCCGCACCAACATCGGCCAGGACCCGGGCCAGCCCAACCTGCTCGATGCGTTGCCGCCGTCGCAATTCACCATTCTGCCCAATACCGCCGGCTGCTATACGGCCGACGATGCGGTACGCACCCTGCGCCTGGCGCGCGAACTGCTCGACGGCCACCCGTTGTGCAAGCTTGAAGTGCTGGGCGACCCGACCAGCCTGTTCCCGAACATGCCGGAAACCCTGAAGGCTGCCGCAACTCTGGTCAAGGATGGTTTCCAGGTCATGGTCTACTGCGCCGATGACCCGATCCAGGCCAAAATGCTGGAAGAAATCGGCTGCGTCGCGGTGATGCCGCTGGCCTCGCTGATCGGCTCCGGCATGGGCATCCTGAATCCGTGGAACCTGCGCCTGATCATCGACAACGCCAAGGTGCCGGTCATTGTCGATGCCGGTGTCGGCACCGCCTCCGACGCGGCCATCGCGATGGAACTGGGTTGCGACGGCGTGCTGATGAACACCGCCATTTCCCTTGCCAAGAATCCGGTGCTGATGGCGAGCGCCATGAAAAAGGGTATCGAAGCCGGCCGCGAGGCCTATCTGGCCGGCCGCATGCCGCGCAAGCTGTATTCGGCCGATCCGTCTTCGCCGACTTCGGGGTTGATCGGTTCGTGAGCGACGGCGTTTACACCGAAGGCCGTGAGGGTCATGGGCATATCAAGAGCTACGTCCGCCGCGCCGGCCGCATGTCGGAAGCGCAGGAGCGCTACTACGCTGAACTGATGCCGAAGATTGGCCTGACCTATGCGCGGCAGCTGATTGATCTTGCTGCGGTCTACGGTCGAAATGCCCCGAAAATCATCGAAATCGGCTTCGGCATGGGCGAAACCACGGCGAAGATCGCCGATGCCAACCGCGACAACGATTACCTCGGCGTCGAAGTGCATGTGCCGGGCGTTGGCGCGCTGTGCAAGCAGATCGCCGAGCGCGAATCTGACCAACCTGCGTATCTGCCAGCACGATGCCGTCGAAGTCGTGCGCTACATGCTGCCCGAAGGCTCGCTCGATGGCGTCCACATCTTTTTCCCCGACCCGTGGCACAAGGCGCGCCACAACAAGCGCCGGCTGATCCAGCCGCCGTTCGTCGCGCTATTGGCCTCGCGCCTGAAGCCCGGCGGTTACTTCCATTGCGCCACCGACTGGGAAGAGTACGCCCAGCAGATGCTGGATGTGCTCTCCGACGAGCCGTCGCTGGTCAATACCGTCGAAGGCCCTTCCGTGGATCCCATGGCTGGCTTCGCCCCGCGCCCCGATTACCGGCCGCTGACCAAGTTCGAGAACCGCGGTTTGCGTCTCGGCCACGGCGTCTGGGACCTGATTTTCAAGAAACGCCAACCGGAATAAATCATGTGGTTCAAAAACCTCCAGCTCTACCGTCTGCCGACGCCGTGGAGCATCGATCTAGCCAGACTTGAAGAACAACTGGCGCGCGGCCCGTTTGTGAAGTGCCCGAGCAACCAGCCGCTGAGCCGCGGCTGGGTTTCGCCGCGCCGCGATGGCGCGCTGGTCTTCTCGCTCGGCCGCCAGTGGCTGCTGGCGCTGTCCGTCGAACAGCGCCTGTTGCCGTCCTCGGTGGTCAATGAAGAAGTCAAGGAACGCGCCGAAGCGATGGAAACCCAGCAGGGCTATGCGCCGGGTCGCAAGCAGTTGAAGGAATTGCGCGAGCGCGTCACCGAAGAACTGATGCCGCGCGCCTTTACACGCCGCCGCTCTACTTTTGTCTGGATCGACCCACAAAATGGCTGGTTCTGCGTGGACGCCAGCAGCCCGGCCAAGGCCGAGGAGGTCATCGAACACCTGCGCCACTGCCTCGACGATTTCCCGCTCACGCTGCTCCATACCCAGCTTTCACCGACCTCGGCGATGGCCGACTGGCTGGCCGGTGGCGATGCCCCGGCCGGTTTCACCATCGACCGCGACTGCGAACTGAAGGCAGCCGGCGAGGAAAAGGCGGCGGTCCGCTACGTTCGCCACCCGCTGGAAGGCGACGAGATCAAGGCGCATCTGGCCAGCGGCAAGCTGCCGACCCGCCTGGCGCTTACCTGGGACGACCGGATCTCCTTCATGCTCACTGAAAAGCTGGAAATCAAGCGCCTCACCTTCCTCGACCTGCTCAAGGAAGAAGCCGAAAAAAGCGCCGAGCACGCCGACGAGCAGTTCGACGCCGACTTCGCGCTGATGACCGGCGAACTGTCGCGCTTCCTGCCGCAAATCGTCGAAGCCCTGGGCGGCGAGGTCGCCGAGGAAAAGTGAGCGCCTGCCATTGCACCCCAAGGGTGCTTCCCGACGTGGCCTCGGGCCATTCGGGGCGCGGCAGCGGCAGGGTTTACGCCGCCTGTTGCGGTCGAACTCCATTCCGGGGCCGAAAATGCCGCAAGCGCCGAGGCACTGATGCGCTCCCGTTACAGCGCCTACGTCCTGCGGCTCGCAGATTACCTCCTCGCTACCTGGCATCCGGATACCCGCCCCAGCGAACTCGACCTGACCGCCGACGACACCAAGTGGCTCGGCCTCGAAGTGAAAAAGCACGCGCTGCAGGACGATACCCACGCCACCGTCGAATTCGTCGCCCGCTACCGCATCGCCGGCAAGGGCCACCGCCTGCACGAACTCAGCCGCTTCGTCCGCGAGGAAGGGCGCTGGTATTACGTCAATGGCGAGATGATGGGCGGGGCGGGCTGAACGAAGCTGTCGCGGTCGACCGCGAAATCAGGCCGAAATCCGGATAAATCAACAGCCTTGACCCCGGCCTGCGCCGGGGTGACGCCGCGCAGCAAGTCCCCTGGCGGGACGAATCAATCGGCGTTTTCTGACGCGGCGGTGTTTCTCATTGCTTCGACGATGCGTTGCGTTTCGACGCTTACCGCGCAGACGCGGCCGAGCAGGTCGATGACCTTTTCCTTGTAATCGGCGAAGCGGTAGGTGTTGAATTTCTCGCGGATGGTCGGGTCGCGCGGCGTGCTTTCCTTGTATTGGTCGAGCACCCATTCCAGCGCCGAGCGGTTGCCGAGGCGGTACTGCCAGGCGGCGGGCGGAATGTTGGCGAGCGTCGTCGCTCGTCGATCAGGATGCGGCCGGCGGCCGGGTCGGCCTTTAATTTGGCTTTGGGCGTGGCGATGCCGGGCAGGTCGATGCGCTGGAGCGGCGCCGGTTCGACGGTTTCGAAGCCGATGTGCAGGGCCATCAGTTCCTGGCCCCAGGCGGCCCAGCGGGCGAAATCGTCGTAGAACGGAATGCGCGGCAACTCGCGTTTCAGGTTCAGCGCGTATTTCTCGCGGTAGGCCGGGTTGTGGAGCACGGCGTAGACGTAATGGAAGATGCTTTCGCGGCTGATGCCTGCCTGCTTGCCATAGCGTTTTTCGAACTGCTTGACGCCCCAGTCGGTGATGTTGTTGACGCGGTTGCCGGATTTGTCGTAGCGGTAGAGGGCAAGATCTGGATGCTGGCGCGCGACGCCATGTATGCAGGTCGGCAGGTGACGTGGCGACAAGTACGGAAAAGGGTTTATCGGTTGCTTCGCCCATGACCGAAATGGCCTGGTTCTGGGCGGCGATGGGAATGTTTCTGGCTTTGGCACCGAGCCTCGTTCGACGAAAAGAGCCGAGTCATAAAACCAGCGCTGAACAGAACGGGCGATAGTGAGCAGAGCGAATGGCTGCTTGTCTGCAAATGCTTCGGCGCGCCCTTGTTCGCAATCGACGTTTAAGATTGCGCGACCATTTGATGCCGCAATCAAATTCGGCGTTATCTTTGTTGCTTCGTGTAACGCTCCACCAGGAACGCCGCCTTGGCCGCCAGTGTCTCGCGATGGTCGTCGTACAGCCATTCGTCGCGGTTGGTTGAGACACCCAGCGAATACAGCTTGAACAAGGCCCGTTCCTTGTTCGGCGTCTTGTAGCCTTGGTTTCCTTCGAGCACAGCGGCAGCAAGTCTTCAAAATCGTTGTCGGCCTGATTGATCCAGTTGCCCTTGGCGTCGGGGACGAGGTGTTCGAATTCGACTTGCGGGAAGGGCGTGCTGGCGAGCCAGGCGAGTTTGTCGGCGGCGCTTTCCTGTTCCGGGCGGCGGGCGTAGTAGATGCGGCAGGTATGTTTCGTCCGCCGGTCGGCTTTCTTCCGCTTGACCCAGAAGCTGATGGCAACGCCGGTCTGGATGCCGAAGACGTTGTGCGTGGTGCCGCTGAGTTTGGGGTTGGCGCGGACGTCGCCGCCGAGGTTGACGATCCAGGCTTCGTCGAATTCCCTGGCCATTTCGAGCCGGAAGCCGTCGAAGGTGCGGCTGTCGATGAAGCTGCGGTTGGTGATGTAGGCGATGATGCCGTCGGCGTCGATACGGTCGGCTGCCCAGCGGAAGAAGCGGGCGTACATGTCGTACATCTTGGTTTTTTGCGCCTGACTGGCGGCGATCCAGGTTTCCTTGATGCGGGCGTCGATGCCGGCGTAGAGGCGGTTCTTGTTGTTGTCGTTCTCGTTCATCTGGTTGGCGTTGTAAGGCGGGTTGCCGAGGATGACGGAGATGCGGCGCTTGTTCTGCTTGTGGATGCGCGCGGTGTTTTCGGCGGTGAGGCCGAAATCGAGGCCCATCTGCTGGTGGATGTGGGTTTTCTCGAAACCCGAGGTTGTCGAGGGTGTTGACAAAGCAGATGTGGGGGAATTCGAGGTATTCGCCGACCAGTTGGGCGTAGGTGAATTCGATGTTGAGGTTGGCGATGTAGTAGGGAAGGATGGCGACTTCGTTGCAGTGGATTTCGTTCTGGTATTTGTGCCGGAGCGCGGCCTTGTTGCCCTTGAGGTGTTCGATCAGGTCGCAGACGAAGGTGCCGGTGCCGACGGCGGGGTCGAGAATTTCGACGTGCTTGTCCTGGAATAAACGATCGAAGTGCTTGTGGAGGAGGTGTTCGGCGCCTTGGAGCATGAAGCGGACGATTTCGCCGGGGGTGTAGACGACGCCGAGGCGGTCGGCGAGCTTGGGGTTGTAAACCTTGTAGAAGTTTTCGTAGATGGCTTTGAGAAAGCGCTGCTTTTCGTGGTGGTCGGCAATGCCGGCGGCGGCCTGGCGAATGGCGCCGTAGTAGGTTTCCAGCCCCTTGAGGGTGTTTTTCTTGGTGGTGCCGGTGAAGAAGGTTTCCTCGATGCGGGTGAGCTCGCGGGCGATGTTGTTTTCGCGGTGGAACTGGGCGTCGTCGAAGATGCGGAGAAAAATGTCTTCGGTGAGGATGTGCTGGAGCAGCATTTCGCGCACGTCGTCGGCGGAAATGTCGGCGTTGATGCTGTCGCGGCAGAGTTTGAGGAAGCGCTTGAGGGCGAGGGCAAAGGCTTTGTTGGCCTGTTGCTGTTGCTCGACCATGGCGCGGAGCGATTCGATGACGGCGGGCAGGTCGGCTTTGAAGTGTTCGATGGCGCGGCGAAAGTCGCGAATTTCCAGGCGCTCGTAGCTGACGAAGCTGGTGATCAGGCGATCCAGCGCGGCGGCGTCGCTCATGGCGACGCGCATGACTTCGCGGTCGTTCTGGATGAGGACGGCGTGGCGGCTGTCTTCGAACAGGATGTTGTCGGTGGGGTAGCCTTTGGCGCGCTTTTTGGCGATTTCCTGGTCGAGGTCATCGGCTTCGTCCTTGGCTTCCCAGTAGCCGTGGGTCAGGCGCAGGGCGTCCTTGAGGGTGCCGTCCGGGTAAACCTTGGCGCCGGTCTTGGTGACGTATTCGATTTCGTTGACCAGACGCAATCCCTGCGGTTAACTGTAGTTATCGAGCAAATTCGAGAAGGCCTTGCGGATGCTCGATTCGTCCGATGAGCCGCCAAATTGCATCAGGTCAGCGATTTCGCGCTGGTATTGGCTGACGAGGAGTTGGCTCATGAGAATTCCTGCTGCGGGAGTTCCTGCCAGGCGATGACACGACAGTTTTCACGGGTATAGGATTGCTTGCCGCCGTAGATGATCCATGGCGGCAGCGGGGTTTCGGCGAGCCGGGCGAAGCGTTGTGCCGCGTTCGGCCAGTCGGCGGCGAAGGTGGCGCCGGATTTGATTTCGCTGGCTTGCAGTCCGGCGGGTGTTTCGTGGAGCAAATCGACTTCGTTGCCGCTACCGTCCCGCCAGAAATGAAGGTCGGCAAGCCGTCCGGCATTGAAGGATTGTTTGACGGCTTCGGAAACGACCCAGGTTTCGAACAGGGCGCCGCGCTGGGCGTGGGTGGCCAGACTGTCCGGATCACGAATGCCGAGCAGGTAGGCCATCAGCCCGACATCGAGAAAATAGAGCTTGGGTGATTTGGTCAGACGCTTGCCGAAGTTGCGGTGATATGGCCGCAGCAAGGTGACCAGATAGCTGGTTTCAAGCACCGAGAGCCATTCGCGGGCCGTGACGTGGGAGATGCCGCAGTCGCTGGCCAGCGCCGAGAGATTGAGCAATTGCCCCGAGCGGGCGGCGCACATGCGGACGAAGCGCTGGAATTGCGACAGGTCGCGAACGGCGAGCAGTTGCCGGACATCGCGCTCAAGATAGGTGGTGACATAAGCGGCAAACCAGTCGCCAGGGGCCAGCGATCGGTCGTATAGCGCTGGATAGGCGCCCTGCCAGAGGAGCGTGTCGAGGCTCGCTGGCGCCAGGCTGGCGGCCTGAAGTTCGGCGAGCGAGAGGGGCAGGAGTTGAACCATTCCGACCCGCCCGGCCAGTGACTGGGTGATGCCCGACATCAGCCCGAATTGCTGGGAACCGGTCAGAATGAACTGGCCGACCTGGCGATGTTCGTCCACGATGGCCTGAAGGTAGGAAAACAAGGCCGGGCAACGCTGCGCCTCATCGAAAATGGCGCCTTCGGGAAAGCGGGCCAGAAAGCCGCGCGGGTCGCGTTCGGCGAATTCGCGCTCATCCGGGTCTTCGAGGCTGATATAGGGTTTGGCCGGGAAAGCGATTCTGGCGAGCGTCGTCTTCCCTGACTGGCGCGGGCCGGTCAACGCGATGATCGGAAAACCGGCGGCGAGCCGATGCAGGGTGGGGAGTGCCAGGCGAGGGATCATTTTTGCAAATTGAAGGTTATAACTTCAATTTGCATAATAAGCCTTCGTGCATCGTTTGGCGAGATCGCCAGCACATATCTGTCGCGAGTTCTTGCGCAGGGTTTACGTCGCGCCGCCTGCCCTGTTCGAGGGCCTTCCCCTTGGTAACCCGGCGCGCGGGTCAGGCTGGCGCTAGCCTTTGCGCTGCTTCTCTTCCTTCTTTTCCTTCTTCGCCGCCTTTTTTTCCTTCATGCTTTTCAGCGGTTCCTTTTTGACTGCCTTTTTGGCGTCCTGGGACTTGGCCATGATATTTCTCCTCGGGTTAAGTCAGCGTCCGTACAGTGTAACGCCAATTGCGTCAGCGCAAAGCGGCCGCTGGTACCATAAAATCAGGGGCTGGCACTAGAGCGGGCAGGTTGGCAAATTTCCGGAATTCCTGCCATGCTCTTACCATGGCATGCCCGAACGTATTTTTTGTGGAGTGAACAATCATGAGTCTTCTCGATCAAGCCCTCGGCGCGCTCGCCGGCGGGCAGTCCGGCGGCAACAGCGCCTTGCTTCAGACAGTCATGCAACTCGTCAATAATCCGCAGAATGGCGGACTGGAAGGACTCATCCAGTCATTCCAACAGGGCGGGCTTGGCGAAATCGTCAATTCCTGGGTGTCAACCGGGCAGAACCTGCCGATTTCCGCCGAACAGATCCAGAGCGTATTGGGCGGTTCGTCGTTGTCGGGGCTTGCCGCGCAACTCGGCGTCAGTCCGGAGCAGGCTTCGGGCAGCCTGGCCGACATGCTGCCGCAACTGATCGATCAGATGACGCCGAACGGCCAGATGCCGCAAGGCGGCGACCTGCTGACGCAGGGGCTGGACATGCTTAAAAAGGGCGGTCTGTTCGGCTGAACCCGAACGGGGCGAGCCGTTTCAGCTTGCTCCGCCATCGTCCAGAAAGCGTTCGAGAAGTACGTTCAGAAAGCGCCGGCCCTTGAGTGTGGGGGCGATGCGCTCGGCGCTGACTTCGAGCAGACCCTCGGCTACGGCAGCGCGAACGCGGGGCAGGATCGTGGCCAACGGCTGCGCCGTCCGTGCCTCGAACAGCGCGGGATGGAAGCCATTGGCCAGGCGCAGGGTATTCATCAGGAATTCGAAAGGCAACTGGCTGGCCGGGACTTCATTTTCCTCGTGCACGGGTGAGCCGGCGCGCACGTTCTCGAGGTAGGCATTCGGGTGTTTCCAGCGCATCTGGCGCAGCACGCGGTCGTGCAGCGTGAGTTTCGAGTGGGCGCCGGCGCCGATGCCGAGGTAGTCGCCGAAATGCCAGTAGTTCAGGTTGTGGCGGCACTGCTTGCCCGGCTTGCGCGAAGGCCGAGGTTTCGTAATTGGCATAGCCGGCAGCCGCCAGACGGGCTTCGATGGCGTCCTGCATGTCGGCGCAGGTGTCGCTTTCCGGCAGTTCCGGCGGGAAGGCGGCGAAGCGGGTGTTCGCCTCCAGCGTCAATTGGTAGCAGGACAGGTGCGGTGGCGAGAAGGTCAGCGCGGTTTCGATGTCGGTGAGCGCTTGCTCATGCGTCTGACCAGGCAGGCCGTACATCAGGTCGAGATTGAACGAGTCGAAATGCTCGCCGGCGAGTTGCGCGGCGCGCCTGGCCTCGGCGGCGCCGTGGATGCGGCCGAGCGCCTTTAGGTGTTCGTCGTTGAAGCTCTGGATGCCGAGCGACAGGCGGTTCACGCCGGCGGCGCGAAAGCCGGCGAACTTTTCCGCCTCGACTGTGCCGGGGTTGGCTTCCAGCGTGATTTCCGCTTCCGGCGAGAGCATGGCCAGCGCGCGGAAGGCGGCGATCAGTTCGTCGATGGCGGCCGGCGAGAGCAGGCTGGGCGTGCCGCCGCCGAAGAAGACGCTGACCACCGGGCGGCCCCAGATCAGCGGCAGGGCCGATTGCAGGTCGGCGATCAGCGCGGCGACGTATTCAGCTCGGGAATTTCGCCGCTGGCCTCATGCGAGTTGAAATCGCAGTACGGGCACTTGCGCACGCACCAGGGGACATGGACGTAGAGCGCGAGCGGCGGGGAAACGCGGAATTCGAGGGTGGTTACGCCCCGAAGGAAGTCCCCTTGGGGGACGGTCGACGCCGTTTTTTGGGCAAAAATCGGGATGCTGCGCGCCACGTCGATTACAGGCTCGGCAGGCGCTCGATCAGCTTCTGCATGGCCTGGCCGCGGTGCGAAACCCGGTTCTTGGTGTCGGCATCGAGTTCGGCGCCGGTCATGCCGAATTCCGGCAGGTAGAACATGGGGTCATAGCCGAAGCCCCGTTCGCCGCGCAGTTCGGTCAGGATCTGGCCATGCCACTCGCCTTCGGCGATCAGCGGTTGCGGGTCGTCGGCGTGGCGGACGAGGACAATGACCGAGACGAAGTGGGCGGCGCGGTTGGGGTTTGTGCCGAGTTCGGCAAGCAGCTTTTCGTTGTTGCGATCATCCGATTTCGGCTCGCCGGCGTAACGGGCGGAATAAACGCCGGGCGCGCCGCCGAGCGCCGCAACGCAGATGCCGGAATCGTCGGCCAGCGCCGGCAGGCCGGACAGCTTCGATGCATGCCGCGCCTTGGCCAGGGCGTTTTCGACGAAGGTGCAGTGCGGTTCCTCGGCTTCGGGAATGCCGAGTTGATCCTGCGGAATGACCTCGAAGCCGAGCGGCGCCAGCAAGGCATTCAGTTCCTTCATCTTCTTGGCGTTGTTGGAGGCGAGAACGATTTTTTTCATGATGCGAGAGCGCGCTGCTGGGCGGCGATCAGCTGGCGGATGCCGGCTTCGGCAAGGTCGGCCAGGGTGTTCATTTGCGGCCGGGTGAACGGTTCGCCCTCGGCGGTACCCTGGATTTCGACAATGCCGCCGGAACCGGTCATGACGACGTTCATGTCGGTGTCGCAGTCCGAGTCTTCCGGGTAATCGAGGTCGAGCACCGGCGAGCCCTTGTAGATGCCGACCGAAATGGCGGCGACGTGTTCGCGTACCGGGTTTTCCGGCAGCTTGCCGGCCTGCACCAGCTTTTCGCAGGCTTCGTAGAGGGCGACCCAGGCGCCGGTGATCGAGGCGCAGCGGGTGCCGCCGTCGGCCTGCAGCACGTCGCAGTCGAGCGTGATCTGGCGTTCGCCGAGCGCCTTGAGGTCGGTCACGGCGCGCAGGCTGCGACCGATCAGGCGCTGGATTTCCTGGGTGCGGCCGGTCTGCTTGCCCTTGGCCGCCTCGCGCGAGGTGCGGGTATGGGTCGAG
This sequence comes from uncultured beta proteobacterium, assembly GCA_963727115.1. Taxonomy (GTDB): domain Bacteria; phylum Pseudomonadota; class Gammaproteobacteria; order Burkholderiales; family Rhodocyclaceae; genus Azonexus. The sequence goes on from CAVSFS010000013.1 coordinate 17,948, forward strand.
CGCGGCAGCATGCCGTATTCGGCGGTGACCCAGCCCTGGCCCTTGCCGCGCAGGAAGGACGGCACGTTTTCCTCGACGCTGGCGGTGCATAGCACGCGGGTATCACCCATTTCGATCAGCACCGAACCTTCGGCGTGGCGCGTGAAGTTGCGGGTCAGACGGACCGGGCGGAGTTGGTCGGATTGGCGTTGGCTGGGGCGCATGCGTTACTGTCCTTGTCGCTTGGGGTTGAACTTGTCGATGGTGGAGCGGATTTCCTCGATCGCCTTCTCGATTTCGTCTTCGGAGAGGTCGATCTTGTGCGCCGGGTCGCGGCCGAATTCCTCGATATGCGTGGCAATTTCGTCGAGCGCCATGGTCTGGGTCGAGATACTGCTGCTGGCTTCGTCGAGGTAGGTTTCTTCCCAGCGCACGGCGACCACCGAGAGATTGTCGAACGTGGGCGCCGCCCTTGGCTTCCGCCTGTGAAAGCAACATTGGCACGGTATGGACAATGTTGCTGCCCTTGAGCGCCTGGGCCATGGTGTTGCCAGGAATCTCGCCCCACAGACCGTCGGTGCACAGCAGCAGGATGTCTCCATGGTTGAGCGGCGTCTTGCGCGAAAATTCAATTTCCGGGGGCGTCGGGCTGCCCAGACAGCTATAGATCTTGTTGCGATCCGGGTGCGTGGCCGCCCGCGCTTCCGAAAGCAGGCCTTCCTCGATCAGGATGCGGATCCGCGAATGATCCCGGGTCTGGGCGACGACCTTGCCGCCGCGCATCAGGAACAGGCGGGAGTCGCCGGCGTGCGCCCAGTAGGCCACGCTGTCCTGGACGAGACAGGCGACGCAGGTGGTGCGTGGCGTGTCGGAAAGCTTGTGGCGTTCGGCGAAGTCGAGGATGGCGTGATGGGCATTGGTCATCCCCTTTTGCAGGAAGCGGAAGGGATCGACAAGGGTTGGTCGGGCCTCGCGCTGAAAGTTGTCGGCCAGCGTCTGGACGGCGATCTGGGCGGCGATCTCGCCATAGTGATGGCCGCCCATGCCGTCCGCGATGACCATCAGCAGGGCTTCGCGCGAGTAGCAGTAGCTGGTTCTGTCCTCGTTGTTGGCGCGCCCTCCCTGGCGGCTTTCCTGGTAGATCGTGAATCTCATCGGCCGGCTTTCTTGTATTTTTCGACAACGCGGTCAAGCCAGCTCGATGTTTCCTCCTTGGGAACTGGCGGCGTAATCGTCTCGACCAGCGCCTTTTGCAGCGCGAAGACGCTCTGCGGCCGGTAGAAGTGATTGAGATTGAGGCACCAGTCGATGATTTCCAGGAGGCGATCCGAGTATTCGCCTTCCCAGCGCATCATGGCCGGAACCAGGGTGTCCTTGACATAACGATCGTTGGCCGCCTGTGGCGCGCAGCCGGCAATGCAGGCATACATCGACGCCCCGACGCTGTAGATGTCGCTCCACGGACCGAGGTCCTTGCGTGACCCGTAGTGCTCGGGCGAGGCGAATCCCGGCGTGTACATCGGCTTGAGCATCGGCTGGTCGGTCGAACAGGGTCTGGCGCGCCGCGCCGAAGTCGATCAACACCGGCGTGTTGTCGCTGCGCAGATAGATGTTCGAGGGCTTGAGGTCGAGATGCAGCAACTTGTGCGAATGAACCTCGCGCAGGCCGTTGAGCAGGCGGGTGAACAAGCCGCGAATGAAGCGTTCCGAGACTTCCCCGCGATGCGTCTGGATGAATTCCTGAAGGGTGCGGCCGTGCTCGTACTCCATCACCATGTACACGGTTTCATTGGCGCGGAAGAAATTAAGCACGCGAATCACGTTCGGGTGCGACAGGCGGGCCAAGGCGCGGCCTTCCTCGAAGAAGCACTTCATGCCGTAGCGGAAGGCGCCCTGGTGATCGGCCGTGATCAGCGGCTGGATTTCCCCTTCGCCGCGCAAGGCGAGGCTGTTGGGCAGATATTCCTTGATCGCGACACTATTGCCTTCGCCGTCGGTCGCCAGATAGACGATCGAAAAACCGCCCAGCGAAAGCTGACGGGTTATCGTGTATTCCTCCAGTTGGTGGCCGGCGGGTAACGGGTGGTTGGCTTGTTGAGCCATTGATCTCGCGGTTATGATGCAATCCTAGGCATTGTCGGGCGTGTTGTCCGGCCTGTAAAGCTGGAGACCCACGAATAATGATTTACAGCATGACCGGTTATGCAGTGAAGACGCTCGATATCGAGCGCGGAACGCTGCAGCTAGAACTCAAGAGCGTCAATTCGCGCTATCTCGATTTTCACTTCCGCGTCAGCGAAGACCTGCGCGCGCTCGAGATGCCCCTGCGCGAATTGCTGGCGGCGCGCCTCGCGCGCGGCAAGGTCGAATGTCGCCTGTCCTTCAATGCGGCGGCGGCGCGGGCCGACCAGTTGCAACTCAATGGCGAGTTGCTGGCGACCCTGCAGTCGCTCAATGGCCGCGTCTGCAAACAGATGCCCGAAGCGAGGCCGTTGTCGGTGAATGACGTATTGCGCTGGCCGGGCATGTTCGGCGATCAGTCCATCGACTATGCGGCCTTCGGCCCGCGGGTGCTGGCGCTGGCGCGCGAGGTGCTCGATGAATTTGCCGCCAGCCGGGGCCGCGAAGGTGAAAAACTGGCCGCCATGATCGTCAACCGCGTCAATACGATCCGCGACATCGTCCGCCGCGTGGCGCCGCGCATTCCCGAAGCGCAAGCGTTGTATACCGACAAGCTGCGCCAGCGTCTGACCGAGGCGCTGGGCGGCGCCAGCGACGAACGTGTGCTGCAGGAGGTGGCGGTGTTCGCGACGCGTATCGACGTGGCCGAGGAACTCACCCGCCTGACCGCGCATCTCGACGAAGTCGAGCGCGTGCTCAAACAGGGTGGCGCCTGCGGCAAGCGCCTCGACTTCCTGATGCAGGAACTCAACCGCGAGGCCAACACGCTCGGTTCGAAGTCGGCGATTACCGAGGTGTCGCAGGCCGCGATGGACCTGAAGCTGCTGATCGAGCAGATGCGCGAGCAAATCCAGAACCTGGAGTAGCTTGCACAAGTTTGTCTTGACCTTGTAACGTGTGGCGTCTAGGGTATGTTTCCGTCACGCTGGCTGGCGCCGTTGAACCTTCAAGGAGACCAAAATGGGATTGTTCAGTTTTATCAAGGAAGCGGGAGAGAAGCTGTTCGGGCACAAGGATGCGGAACAGGCGGTTTCTCCGGAAGAAAAGACCCGGCTTAATCAGGCCGCCGCCCAGGCGATCTTTGACCACATCAACAGTCTCGGCCTCAAGTGGAGCAACCTGATGGTCAGCTATATGAGCGGCCAGGTTTCGATCACCGGTTCGACGCCGGATCAGGAAAATCGCGAGAAGATCATCCTTGCCGCCGGCAATGTGCAGGGCGTCGATAACGTCAACGATAAACTGACGGTCGAAGCGCCGGCCCCGGAGGCGCGGTTCTACACGGTGGTCAGTGGCGATACGCTGTCGAAGATTGCCCTCAGTCAGTATGGCAACGCGTCCAAGTATCCGGTGATCTTCGAGGCCAACAAGCCGATGCTGAAGGATCCGAACAAGATCTATCCGGGACAGAATCTGCGCATCCCTCCGCTGTAAACCCCGCCAGCCACGGCGGTGATTGCCGTGGCATGGTCTGATCAAAGCCCTATGTCCGGAAAACTCTACGTTGTGGCTGCCCCCTCGGGGGCCGGCAAGACCACGCTGGTTCGCCTGCTCCTCGACAGCGAGCCGGATGTCCATCTTTCGATTTCCTATACGACCCGCAGCCCGCGCCCGGGCGAAGTGGACGGGCGCGAGTACCGTTTCGTCAACGTGGCGACGTTCCGCGTCATGTTGGCCCGCGGCGACTTCCTCGAATGGGCCGAGGTTCATGGCAACTTCTATGGCACGTCCAGGAAGTGGATTGCCGACCAGTTGGCCGCCGGCCACGATGTCCTGCTCGAAATCGACTGGCAGGGCGCGCAGCAGGTGCGCGGGGCGTTTCCGGACGCGATCGGGGTCTTCATCCTGCCGCCCTCGATGGAAGAACTGACGCGTCGCCTGACCGGGCGTGGCACCGACAGCGCCGATGTGATCGAGCGCCGGCTGGCTGCCGCGCAGGCCGAGATGCGCCATGTCGGTGAATTCGACTATGTTATTATCAACGACAGCTTGGAACAGGCGCTGGATGATCTGCGTGCCGTGGTGCGTGCCTCCCGCCTGACCCTTGAAGGGCAGCGTGTCAGACACGCCGCCCTATTTGCCCGAATGATCTGATTTATAGAGGTATTGCATGGCCCGCGTAACAATTGATGATTGCCTGAAAAGAATTCCCAACCGCTTCCAGATGACCCTGGCGGCAACCTACCGGGCCCGCCAGATTGCCAACGGCGCAACGCCGATGGTCGACGCCAACCGCGACAAGCCGACCGTTATCGCATTGCGCGAAATGGCCATCGGCAAGTACGGCGTGGAAGTGCTGAATCGCGGCCAGGCTTGAGGCTGGGGGCGGTGAAGACAGATGGATCCAGCGCCGTCGCCTCTTCCGCCCATCCCTGAAGAACCCGCCTACCGGGTTTTCCTCGATAGTCTCGATTATCTATCCCCCGCTGACGTAGACCGCATCAAGGAGGCGTATGCCTTCTCGGCGCGCGCCCATGCCAGTCAGTTGCGCATGTCGGGCGAACCTTATATTACCCATCCGCTGGCGGTTGCCGGTGCGGTCGTCGAATGGCGAATGGATGCCGATGCGGTGGTCGCCGCGCTGTTGCACGATGTGCTGGAAGATACCGGGACCAGCAAACGCGAACTGGCCGAGAAATTCGGGCGCGAGGTTGCCGACCTGGTCGATGGCTTGTCCAAGCTCGACAAGATGGAATTTGCCTCCTATCAGGAGGCGCAGGCGGAAAATTTCCGCAAAATGCTGATGGCCATGGCGCGCGATCTGCGCGTCGTGCTGATCAAGCTGGCCGACCGCCAGCACAACCTGCAGACGATGGCGGCAATGCGCCCCGACAAGCGCCGGCGGATCGCCATCGAGACCCTCGACATCTACGCGCCCATCGCGTTGCGCCTTGGTCTCAGCAAGCTGTACCACGAACTGCAGGACCTTTCCTTTCGCCTGATCCATCCGCGTCGCGCCGAGGTTCTGGGCAAGGCTCTGCTGGCTTCGCGCGGCAACCGGCACGAACTGCTGTCGCGCATCGAAGACGCCATTACCAGCAAGCTGGCCGGCGCCGGACTCAAGGCCGATGTCTTCGGACGCGAGAAAAGCCTTTACTCGATCTACCGCAAGATGCGCGACAAGAGCCTCTCCTTTTCGCAGGTGCTCGATATCTACGGTTTCCGCGTCGTCGTCGACCAGGCGCCCGCCTGCTATCTGGCGCTCGGCGTGCTGCATAGCTTGTACAAGCCGGTGCCGGGAAAGTTCAAGGACTACATCGCCATTCCCAAGGCCAATGGCTATCAGTCGCTGCATACCACGCTGATCGGGCCCTTTGGCACGCCGGTCGAAGTGCAGATCCGCACCAGGGAAATGCATCACGTCGCCCAGGAAGGGGTGGCGGCGCACTGGCTCTACAAGGACGCCGAGGAAAGCGGCGCCGATCTGCATATCAAGACGCACAAATGGCTGCAGTCGCTGCTTGAAATGCAGAGCAACGACTCGGCCGAGTTCTTCGAGAACGTCAAGATCGACCTCTTCCCGGACGAGGTCTATGTGTTCACGCCCAAGGGCAAGATCATGGCCATGCCGCGCGGGGCGACGATCGTCGATTTTGCCTACAACGTGCATACCGATGTCGGCCACCATTGCTCGGCGGCGCGCATCAATCAGGATCTGGTGCCGCTGCGCACCGAGCTGCGCAATGGCGACATGGTGGAAATCATCACCTCGCCGCAGGCCAGCCCGAATCCCGCCTGGCTCAATTACATCAAGACCGGTCGCGCGCGCAGCAAGATCCGCCATTTCCTGCGCACCATGCAGACCGAAGAATCTTCACGGCTCGGCGAGCGTCTGCTGCGCCAGGAACTGCTGACCCTGGGCGTCGTCCCGATCTCGATTCCGACCGATGCCTGGGAGCAACTGGTCAAGTCCACCGGCCACAAGACGCTAGAGGAACTGTACACCGACATCGGACTCGGCAAGCGCCTGCCCTCGGTCGTTGCGCGTCGCCTGCTGGCGCGCGAGGAGATGTCCAGAAGTTCGCCGAACCACATGGCGCTCGCCATCCACGGCACCGAAGGCATGGCGATCCAGTTGGCGCGCTGCTGCCAACCCATTCCCGGCGACCCGATCATTGGCTCGATCAAGAAGGGGAGCGGCCTGGTCATTCACACCCACGACTGCCTGAACATTCGCAAGTCCCGCTCCGCCGAGCCGCATCGCTGGATCGATGTCGAATGGGAGCCTGAAGAGGGCAAGCTGTTCGACATCCGCATCAAGGTCGAAGTCAAGAATGCGCGCGGGGTGCTTGCCCAGGTGGCGGCCGCCATTGCCGAAGCCGGCTCCAACATCGAGCATGTGGCGATGGATTCCGACCCGGAACAACTGTTCACGCAGCTCCATTTCACCATCCAGGTTTCGCACCGGATCCACCTTGCCGCGGTGATGCGCAGACTGCGTCACATCCCCGAAGTCACCCGGATCGTGCGCGAACGCGGGGGCGAGGTTTGAACCTGGAAACCGCGGTTGACCGCTTGTTGTTTTCCCGGATGTCCGCATGAAGGTTCTCGTTCTGGGGGCAGGCGTGGTCGGAACGACCAGCGCCTGGTATCTGGCGCGCGCCGGCCACGAGGTCGTCGTCGTAGATCGCCAGCCGGTGCCCGGCAACGAAACCAGCTTTGCCAACGGCGGCCAGATTTCCGTATCGCATGCCGAGCCGTGGGCCAATCCGTACGTGCTGCCGCAGGTCATCCGCTGGCTGGGCAAGGAAGACGCGCCGCTGCTCTGGCGCTGGCGGGCGGATTCCGCACAGTTGGCGTGGGGCCTGCGCTTCCTCCGCGAGTGCCTGCCCGGACGCACGCGGCACAATATCGCCGCCATCGTCGCGCTGGCGCTCTACAGCCGTGGTTGTCTGCAGGCTTTGCGCCGCGAACTGGCGCTTGAATACGATCAGCGCGAACGCGGTATCCTGCATATCTACACCCAGCCCCGGTCGTTCGCCCAGGCGGTCGAGGCCGCGCGAACCATGCGCCAGTTCGGGCTCGATCGCGAAAGCGTCAGCGCCGAGCGCTGCGTCGAAATCGAGCCGGCGCTTGCTGGCGTGCGTCGTCTGCTGGCGGGAGGCGATTACACCCCGTCCGACGAATCGGGCGACGCCAACAAGTTCACGCGCGCGCTGGCCGAGCGGGCCGCTGGGCTGGGCGTCGATTTTCGCCTCGCTTCGACGGTCAACCGCATCGTTGCCGACGGCAGCGCCATAACCGGCGTCATGGTCAGCGGGCTGGGGGGCGGCGAACTGTTGACCGCCGATGCCTACGTCGTCGCGCTCGGCAGCTATTCGCCCCTGTTGCTGCGGCCGCTGGGGTTGCGCCTGCCGCTCATTCCGGTCAAGGGTTATTCAGCGACGGTGCCGGTGCAGGGGGATTCGGGGGCGCCGACGGTCAGCCTGACCGACGACGAACATCGCCTGGTGTTCTCGCGTCTTGGCGACCGCCTGCGCATTGCCGGTACCGCCGAATTCAGCGGATACAACCTCGAAATGAACGCGGTGCGTTGCGCCGCCCTGATGCGCCGCACGCGGCAACTGTTTCCCGACCTGAAGGCTGTCGGCGAGCCGGAATTCTGGTGCGGCCTGCGCCCGGCGACGCCGTCGAACGTTCCCATCATCGGGCGCACCCGCTACCCCAAGCTCTGGCTCAACACCGGCCACGGAACACTCGGCTGGACCATGGCCTGCGGCTCGGCGGCAGCGCTCGCCGATCTGATGAGTGGCCGGCGCGCCGCACCGGAATTTCCTTTTTCCATGTAAGTGGTCGTTGTAGTACCGGGTTTCTCGTAGTGTGTTGCACGCATACGGACAATGGCCGTACAATCGTGGCGTCTCAATGATGCAACGGAGTGAACTATGGAAACCACAGCGCTGAACCTGCGCCAAGCGCGCATGGAATTCAAGACCACGTCCGACATGAAGGACTTGCTCAGTCAAGCCGCTGCATTGGACGGCCTTGACCTGACCTCCTTCGTGCTTGGCCCGGCCATTGAAAAAGCCCGCAAGGTACTCAGTGACCACGCCAGCATCTCGCTTGCCAAGCAGGGGCAAGCGGCGCTGGTGCAGTTGTTGAAGCATCCGCAGCCACCCACCCAGGCCATGAAAGATTTGATCGCATTGCCTGACTTGCCGGTGCGCAATGCGGCGCGCAAGGGATGACGATCGAACTCTCGCTGTATGGCCCTGCACTGACCTATGCGGGGCAAAAACAATTCGATTGTGACCATGCCGTTATCAACTCGTTTGTTCATAACAGCCTGAAACCGCAAGTAAAAAAAAGCCTGAGCGTGGCCTATGTGCTGACGGATACAGCCTTTGATGATCGCTTTGTGGGCTTTTACACCATCGCCCAGCACATGATCGATGTGTCTTCCTTGTCGGCCATGCAACTTGGATCGTTGCCGCGCAAGATTCCTTGCTCGCGGCTGGTCATGCTGGGCGTTGACAAGCGTTACCAGGGCCAGCAACTCGGCTCCAGATTGCTGAAACACGCGCTGCTGGTCACGCAGTCGGTGGCAAAGCAGATTGGCAGCTTTGGCATGTACCTGGATGCTGATCCACTGGCGGTGAGCTTTTACCAAAAACTCGGCTTCACGCTGCTGGTGGGCGACAAAACGCCTGAGCCGTCGCCGATGTTCCTGCCGTTCAGTGCCATTGCCTGACGACAGCGCGCCAAAACCAACTGACGGACGACATGCCCAAAGACCTCTTCCACAACCCGCTGTTCAACCAGGCCTTGTTGAAAAAGCGCCTGCCGACCCAGCCGACGCCCGCCTGCGCACAAGAAAATCCTGCACGACTGGGCGGCCACCATCCGCGATGGCAGCCTCCACAAGCAAAAAGAGACCTCGATTCGCGGCCCCTTCATCCGCAAGTTTTTCGTTGAACTGCTTGGCTACAAGCCTTTTGGCGAGGGCGGCGCGGAATGGACGGTGCATGAAGAGCAGCAAACCGGCCCCGGCAGCGCCGATGCCGCGCTCGGCTATTTCACCGGCCATCACCGGCGTGTTGTCGCCCCGGTCGAACTCAAGGGCGGTGACACGCAGAATCTCGACGCCATCATGCCCGGCCGCACAAAAGCCCGGTGCAGCAAGCCTGGGAATACGCCAACGACACCCAGGACTGCCAATGGGTGCTGCTCTCCAACATGCTGGAGATACGTCTTTACGCCATCAGCCAGACGCGGCAGGTATATGAGCGCTGGGACATTCTCGATCTCGCCGACAGCGATGCCGAATACCAGCGCTTCCGGCTGATCCTCGGCGCCGACAATCTGCTCGGCGGGCGCACCGCCCAACTGCTCAAGGACAGCGCGGGTGCCGACAAGGCAATCACCCAGGCGCTCTATCGCGACTACCGGCAATGGCGGCAAACGCTGATCATCGCGCTGGCGCAACACAACCCCGACCAGCCCTTCGCCAGCATCATCGAACACGCCCAGACCATACTCGACCGCGTCCTGTTCATTGCCTTTGCCGAAGACCGCGAATTGCTGCCAGCGCACACGCTGGCCCAGGCCTTTGCGCAGCAAAACGCCTTCAACCCGCAGCCGGTTTGGGAAAACTTCAAGGGCCTGTTCCGCTTTATCGACAAAGGCAATTCAGCGCTGCACATTCCCGCCTACAACGGCGGCCTGTTTCGCGCCGACCCCGTTCTCGACAGCCTGATTCTGCCGGACGACGCCTGCCGGCTTTTCAAGGCGCTCGGCGAATACGATTTCGCCTCCGAGGTCGGCGTCAACGTGCTCGGTCACATCTTCGAACAATCCATCTCCGACCTCGAAGAACTGCACGAGCTGGCCGGCGGCGAAAACTTCGATCTCAAGGCGCTGCAGGAAAAAGCCGGCGCCAGCCGCAGCGTCAGCGGCAAGCGCAAGGAAGAAGGCGTCGTTTACACGCCCGATGGCATCACCGCCTTCATCGTCGAACAAAGCCTTGTCCGCTATCTCGCCGACCGCCGCGAAGCCGCCCGCGCCGGCTACCTCGACCCGAAAGCCCCGCCCGGCGAAGTGCGTTACCGCGCCGCCACGGCGGCCGAGAAAAAGAGCGCCAAGGTACGCGATGCGGCGCGCCTCACCGAATTTCTTTTCTGGCACCACTGGCGCGAAGCCCTCAGCGAAATCCGCGTTCTCGATCCCGCCTGCGGCTCCGGCGCTTTTCTCATTGCCGCCTTCGATGTCCTCGACGCCGAATACCGGCAGGTCAACGAGCAAATCCAGGCCATTACCGGCAACCCCGACCTCTTCGACATCAATCGCGAAATCCTCAACCGCAACCTTTACGGCGTCGACCTCAACCCCGAATCCATCGAAATCACCAAGCTCTCGTTGTGGCTCAAAACCGCCCAGTACGGCAAGCCGCTGCAAAGCCTCGAAGCCCGGCTGCGTGTCGGCAACAGCCTGATCGCCGATGCCGCCTTTACACCGCGCCCCTTCGACTGGGCGGCGGCCTTCCCGGAGGCCATCGCTGCCGGCGGCTTCGATGTCGTGCTCGGCAATCCGCCCTATGTGCGGATGGAGCGCCTGAAAGCGGTCAAGCCCTACCTGGAGAAACACTACGCCGTCGCCAGTGACCGCGCCGACCTCTACTGCTACTTCTTTGAACTGGGCGTGCGCCTGCTCAAACCCGGCGGCCGGCTCGGCTACATCTCCAGTTCCACTTTTTTCAAGACCGGTTCCGGCGCCCCGCTGCGCCGCTATCTGCTGGAAAAAACGCAGATTCAGGCGCTGGTTGACTTCGGCGATTTGCAGGTTTTTGAAGGCGTCACCACCTACCCGGCGATCATCATTCTCGAACGCACGCGAGACGCCCGACCCGGCCACCGAAATCCGCCAACTGGCGCTCAAAGCTTTGCCCGACCCCAGCCTTTCCGCCATTTTTGGTCAGCAGGCCGGCACTCTGCCGCAAGGCCGGCTCGGCGCCGGTAGCTGGCAACTGGAAGACGATGCCAGCGCCAGCCTGCGCCAGAAACTGGTCAGCGGCCATCCGACGCTGAAGGCGGTGTATGGCTCGCCGCTTTACGGCATCAAGACTGGATTTAACGATGCTTTCGTCGTTGACCGCAGCAAACGCGACGAACTGATCGCCGCCGACCCGAAGAGCGCCGAGTTGCTCAAACCCTTCCTCGAAGGCAAGGATTTGAAGAAATGGCGCATCGAGCCGCAAGACCTGTGGCTGATCTACATTCCCAAGGGCCGGATCGACATTGACGACTACCCGGCCATCCGCGATCACCTGCTGCCTACAAGGAAAAGCTGGAAAAACGGGCGACCAAACAGGCGTGGTTCGAATTGCAGCAGGCGCAGGCAGCGTATGCGCCGATGTTTGAAGCGCCCAAGATTGGTTATGTCGGATATGTCCGACAAGGCCGAAATTTTCGTTTGGAGGCGACGGGCGTTATTTCATGGCCAATACTGGGTATTTCATTCCCAAGAGCTGATTGGTTTTTGGCGGGTTTGCTGAATTCCAGAGTCACTGTGTTGGGCGTACATGAACATGGTTTGTCGATGCGCTATTCGGTGGCGAGTTTTGACTCGTTTGTTTAGCCAGAACATCGAAACGCTTCCCATTCCGGCAGCCGACGAACCCACGCGCACCGAAATCGCCAGCGAAGCCGAAGCCTGCCAGCGCGCCGCCGAAACCCGGCGTGACCTGCAACAGGCTTTCCGTCGTCGCATCCCCGACCTCGCGCCGGGTGGCAGCGCCAAGCTTCCCGGCAAGCTGGAACGCTGGTGGGAACTCGATTTCGCCACCTTCCGCAGCGAGACGAAAAAAGCGTTCAAACAAGACATTCCGCTGGCCGAGCGTAACGACTGGGAAAGCTTTTTTAACGCCAAGCGGGCCGCGGTGCTGGCGCTCGATGGCGAAATCGCCCGCCGGGAAAAGGCCATCGACCAGGCGGTTTACCGCCTCTTCGCGCTGACCCCGGCGGAAATCGCCTTGCTCGAAGGCGCGGCGGACTGAATCGATGCTGATCGACACCCACTGCCACCTCGACGCCGCCGAATTCGACGCCGACCGCGACGCGGTGCATGCGGCGGCGCTGGCCGGCGGGGTGGCGCGCATCGTGGTGCCGGCGGTTGCGGTCGACGGCTTCCAGAAGGCAAAAACCGTGGTCGAGCGCTATCCGGGTTGCGTCGCCGCCTACGGCATCCATCCGCTCTACGTGATGCAGGCGAAAGAAGCCGATCTGGACGTGCTGCGCGACTGGCTGGCGCGCGAAAAGCCGGTGGCGGTCGGCGAGATCGGCCTCGATTTTTATGTCGGCGATGTCGACCCGGCGCGTCAGGAATTCTTTTTCGTCGAACAACTGAAACTGGCGCGCGAGTTCGATCTGCCGGTGCTGCTGCATGTGCGGCGCGCCGTCGACCAGATACTCAAACACCTGCGCCGCATCCGCGTCCCCGGCGGCATCGCCCATGCCTTCAACGGCAGCCGCCAGCAGGCCGATGAATTCATCAAGCTCGGCTTCAAGCTCGGCTTCGGCGGCGCCATGACTTATTCCGGCTCGACCCGCATTCGCGCGCTGGCGGCCGAACTGCCGCTGGAAGCCATCGTCCTCGAAACCGACGCCCCGGACATCCCGCCCGCCTGGCTGAACGGCGGGCGCAATGCGCCGGGCGAACTGCCGCGCATTTGCGACGTTCTGGCGGCGTTGCGTGGCGCCAGCACCGACGACATTGCCGCCGCCAGCAGCGCGGCGGCGCGGATGGTGCTGCCTGGCATTTGACCGGGAACAAATTCCTTGCCTGCTCGGGCGGAATGGCGAGTGTTTGATCTGCGCTAAGCATTCGCCGACGCTAATGGAGTAAATTGGACAGATCGGATCAGGTTCCGCAGGAACAAGGCAATCAGGGAGTGCCGTGACAAGGGTGGGGCGACAGCCCCACCCGCCGGCTGCAACCCGAGGCGTTTATGACGACGAACACAAAATCCCCCAAGAGCGGCGCCGCGCGCCGCCAGTTTCTCTTCGATACCGCCAAAATGGCCTGCGGCGTCGGCATGTTGGGCCTTGGACTCGGGCTGTATGCCAAGCAGGCCAAGGCGCTGCCCGCCTTGGCGCTGCGCCCGCCAGGCGCGCTGCCGGAAAATGATTTTCTCGGCGCCTGCATCCGTTGCGGCCTGTGCGTGCGCGATTGCCCCTACAACATCCTCGAACTGGCCAAGCCGGAAACGCCGGTCGCCACCGGCACGCCGTTTTTCACCGCACGCAATATTCCGTGCGAGATGTGCGAGGACATCCCCTGCGTCAAGGCCTGCCCGACGGCGGCGCTCGATCATGAGCTGACCGACATCAACAAGGCGAAGATGGGTCTCGCCGTGCTGATCGACCACGAAACCTGCCTCAATTTTCTCGGCCTGCGTTGCGATGTCTGCTATCGCGTCTGCCCGGTCATCGACAAGGCGATCACGCTGGACATGGTGCCCAATACCCGTACCGGACGCCACGCCATGTTCCTGCCGACGGTGCATTCCGAACATTGCACCGGCTGCGGCAAGTGCGAGAAATCCTGCGTGCTGGAAGAAGCGGCGATTCGCGTCCTGCCGCCCAAGCTGGCCAAGGGCGAGCTCGGCCACCACTATCGCCTGGGCTGGGAAGAACAGAAGAAGGCCGGCCACTCGCTGATCGACGAATCGAAAATGATCGACCTGCCCGACCGCCTGCCGGAAGGCGCGGTCCTGCCCGGCCACTACGATCCGGCATCCGGTCATACCGAATCAATGCGCGGCATGGCGGGCAGCGAGGCCGGGGTCATCCCGAGCCAGCCGCCGGGCCTGGGAGGCAAGCCATGAGCCAGATTGCCAGCAAAAAGCGCATCGGCGCCGAGGCCGTGGCAGAAAAAGGCTGGCTGCGCGCCCACAAGTGGCTGATCCTGCGCCGCATCTCGCAATTCGGCATCCTCGCCCTGTTCATGCTCGGCCCGCTGGCCGGCGTCTGGATCGTCAAGGGCAACCTGAATTACAGCTATACCCTGAGCTTTCTGCCGCTGACCGACCCTTACGTGGCGCTGCAGGCGGCAATGACCGGCCATCTGCCGGAAAAGCTCGGGCTGATCGGCCTCGCCATTGTTCTCGTTTTCTATTTGCTGGTCGGCGGCCGGGTCTACTGCAGTTGGGTTTGTCCGGTCAATGTCGTGACCGATGCCGCCGGCTGGCTGCGCGACCGACTCGGCATCAAGGGCGGTAGCAGCCTCTCGCGCAATACGCGTTACTGGATTCTCGCCATGACGTTGTTAGGTTCGGCGCTGACCGGCGTGGTGCTGTGGGAACTGATCAATCCGGTGTCGATGCTGCATCGCGGCCTGATTTTTGGCCTTGGCGCGGCGTGGACCGTGGTCATTGCCGTTTTCCTGTTCGATCTGTTCGTGATGACGCGCGGCTGGTGCGGTCGACTTTGCCCGGTGGGTGCTTTCTACAGCCTGCTTGGCCGCTGGAGTCCGGTTCGCGTGTCCGCGCCGCAGCGTTCCGCCTGCAACGACTGCATGGACTGCTTCGAAGTCTGCCCGGAACCGCAGGTGATTCGCCCGGCGTTGAAGGGCGAGGGAAAGGGCGTCGGGCCGGTGATTCTGGCGGCCAATTGCACAAATTGCGGGCGCTGCATCGACGTCTGCTCGAAAGATGTTTTTTCCTTCGGCCTGCGCTTCAACAACCCGGACTCAACCGCCAAAGCGGAATGATCCGCCGGCACCAATGAAAAGGGGAGCCGCGGCTCCCCTTTGTGATTGCGGCGACCGGAAACTCAAGCCGCGGTCAGCGCGCCGCGCATTTTTTGCAGCGCCTTGGCTTCGATCTGGCGAATTCGTTCGGCCGATACAGCGAACTCGGCGGCCAGGTCGTGCAGCGTTGCCCCTTCGCCGTCGTCGTGCAGCCAGCGTGCCTCGACGATGCGGCGGCTACGCGGATCCAGTTCAGCCAGCGCCTCTTGCAGGCCTTCGTTTTGCAGACGGGCCAAGGCCTTGTTCTCGAGCACGCGGGTCGGCTCGTAGCGGGAATCGGCCAGATAGTCGATCGGCGCAAAGGCGTCGTCGCTGTCGTCCGGGTTGCCTTCCAGCGCCAGATCGCGGCCCGACAGCCGCGACTCCATCTCGACGACCTCATCCTGCTTGACCCCGAGCCGGGCGGCGACTTCGGCGGCCTGCGTGCCGGAGAGGGTATCGACACCTTCATAATCATTTTTCAGGCTGCGCAGATTGAAGAACAGCTTGCGCTGCGCCTTGGTGGTCGCCACCTTGACCATGCGCCAGTTCTTCAGGACGTATTCGTGGATTTCAGCCTTGATCCAGTGCATGGCGAAGGACACGAGACGCACGCCGCGTTCGGGGTCGTAGCGTTTGACCGCCTTCATCAGGCCGATATTGCCTTCCTGGATCAGGTCGGCATGCGGCAAGCCGTAACCGAGGTAACCACGCGCGATCGAAATGACCAGACGAAGATGCGAGAGGACAAGCTGGCGCGCCGCGTCCACGTCGCCTTCATTGTGGAAGCGCCTGGCCAGCCGCATTTCCTCGGCCTCGGTGAGCATCGGATAGCGCTTCGCTGCCTGAACATAGGCCTCGATGCTACCAATGGTCGCGGGGATGGAAAGGGTAAGGGCATGGGTCATGGCGTAATATTCTCCTTCAAGTTCCAGTATCATTTTAGCACTCGCGATCTAAGAGTGCTAATCCGCCAAGGAAGTTCCGGATTCGCCACAGTTGACCAAGGGTTTTCCAATGCAGTTTATCGACCGACTTCCGTTTTCGTTGCTGATTGTCATGACGGCCTTCATGCTGGGCGCCCCATTTGTGCCGGAGCCGCATCTGATCGAGAAAATGCGGATGCTGGCTGAAGGCACCCTGACCAAACCGTTGGATATCTTCGATGTTTTCTGGCATTTGTTGCCAGCGACTTTGCTCACGCTGAAAATCGTCAGGTGGAAGCGCAACAAACCATCGAGTTGATTGCCTCGATTCGCCAAACCCGCCCACTCATTTTCCCGCTTTTTGACCGTTGACCGCGCCGCGTCCGAAAGGGATACCGTCCCCGGTGCGGGGACATAAGGCAAGTACCCTTGGGGTGCAGCAGGTCTGACTCAAAGCGTGAAGCGCTCTCCCTGGCGCGGCAGGCGCACCTCCGGCCAGCCCAGGCGCTCCTGAATCGCCGTCGCGAAATTGGCCGAGGCGGCGGCTTCGCCATGGACGACAAAGGTATGGCCCGGCGGCTTGTGGAAGCCGCGCAGCCAGTCGAGCAGCGCCGCCTGATCGGCGTGGGCCGACAGGCCGCCGACCGTGTAGATACGCGCCCTGACCGGAACTGGCTGGCCGAAGATATGGACCAGTCGCGCGCCGTTGACCAGGCGGCGACCGAGCGTACCCGCCGCCTGGAAACCGGCGATCAGGATGCTGCATTCGCTGCGTGGCAGATTCTCGCGCAGGTGGTACTTGATCCGCCCCGCCTCGCACATGCCGCTGGCGGAAATGATTACCGCGCCGCTGCGCATGTCGTTCAGCGCCTTGGAGCGCTCGACATCGGCGACGAATTCGAGCTTCATCCTTTCCGGATGCGCCTGCTGCCAGGCAATCAGCTCGCGGGTTTCGGGATCGAGCAATTCCGGATACGCGAGCGTGATTCGCGTTGCGGCATTGGCCATCGGCGAGTTGACATAGACCTTGATCGGCGAGATTCGCTTGCGCCGGACGAGGTCAGCCAGCATGTAGATGATTTCCTGAGTGCGGCCGACGGCGAAGGCGGGAATGATCAGGTTGCCATGGGCGGCGCGGGTGCGCTCGAAGGCGGCAACGATTTCATCCTCGGTCTCCGCCAACGAACGATGCAGGCGGTCGCCGTAGGTCGATTCGATCAGCAGCAGATCGGCCTCCGGCACCACCTTTTCCGGGTCATGCAGGACAGCACGGTCAGGCATGCCGAGATCCCCCGAGAACACCAGTTTGCGCGACCGTCCTTCATCGCTAACCGTCACTTCCAGCCACGATGAGCCGAGAATGTGGCCGGCGTCGTGGAAGCAGACCTTGACCGCGTCCGCCGGGCTGATCGTTTCGCGATAGGCGACCGGCTGCAGCGCCTTGAGTGCTGAAAGCGCCTGCGCCACCGTATACAGCGGCGGGGCGATGCCGCGTTCGCCCTTGCCCCGGCGGTGGCGGTTGCGCAACTGCCACTCGCTTTCCTTTTCCTGGATGTGCGCGCTGTCCGGCAGCAGCACCTCGAGCAGGGCGATGGTGGCCGGCGTCGCATAGATCGGCC
Source organism: uncultured beta proteobacterium (assembly GCA_963727115.1). GTDB lineage: Bacteria > Pseudomonadota > Gammaproteobacteria > Burkholderiales > Rhodocyclaceae > Azonexus. The sequence goes on from CAVSFS010000013.1 coordinate 35,376, forward strand.
CGCGGAAGCCGAGGACCGCCAGACGCGGCAACAGGCCGGAGTGGTCGATATGGGCGTGGGTCAGCAGGACGAAATCGATTTCCCGCGCGTTGAAGCCGAAATCCAGCGCCCGCAGGTTTTTCGAACGCGCTTCCGGCCCGCCCTGGAACATGCCGCAGTCGACCAGGAAGCGGGTGTTCCCGGTTTCCACCAGTGTGCACGAACCGGTAACTTCGCCGGCTGCCCCGAGAAAGCTCAGACGCATGCTTGATTCCTCCTGTTTCAATGAAGAATGAACCTTGGGCATCCGGAATGCAATGCCGGTCAGGTCATCCGAGCCGGATGCGCTCCCCGTAGCCGGTCATCTCCAGATAGCCGCGGCCGACTTCCCGCTCGCCCTCGATCAGGCGGATCGCCCCCTCCCAGTAGATGGCGCCGGTCGAGCGGCGACTGTCCAGTTCCTGGTCATCCATCAAGACTTTTAGCAGGAAGACCCGCTGGCCGATGCGGACGCGCCATTCGACCGGGTAGGTAATGCCGGTGCGTGGCGATCGCCAATGGCGCAGGGGTTCGAAAGCAAGCGCTTCCACCGGCAGGATCTCCGTGCTGCCATTGCTCTGGCGAACACTGGCGGCCGACCACAAGGCCTGGTTGCGCGGATCGCGCAGGCGGAATGCCATCAGCGCGCTCCCGTCGTCCAGATTGACGCCGATCCAGTCCCAGCCCTGCGCTTCTTCGGGGAGCAGTTCGCTCGACCATTCGTGATCGAGCCAGGCGCGGCCGGTCACTTTTTTTGGCATGCCGGCAAGCGTCACGCTACCGTTTACTGCGAGTTGGGGGCGGCTGTAGTAGTAGCTGGCATGGCGGGGATCCCGCGCCTTGGCGCTGAACCCTGCCTGGCCATTGAGGACGGGCGGTCCGTCCGGAACGAGATTCAGGGCATAGGCGAAATCCTTGCTGTGGACTTCGGCCCGATAGCGGCCGGCGTGCTGTTCGAAGCGCCAGTTGCCGACCCAGACGCCGGTCTCGCCGATGGCAAAGCCGGCCCGGCCGAAGCCGACCCGGGCAGCGCGTTCGTCATGGCGCAGGCGGCCGAATCCGGGATCGGCAATCGCGGCGTGGGCGAGGATCAACTGGCGCGGGGCGAAGGCGCTCGAACTCGTCTTCGCCGATACCGGTGCGGACGCGGAAAAAGGTTGTCTGAAATCCCAGCGGGCTGCCATCCGGCAAATTCAGCCAGCCGGTCGCATACCACCACTCGGTGCGGAAATCCGGGTGGGCGCCGTAATCGGCGGGAAAGGCCAATTTGCGGCCGGGGAGTACCGGGGCAAATTCAACCGCTTGCGCCGTCGCCGTCCCCAGGGTGGGCAGGCTGGCCAGCGCGAGCAGGAAATCACGGCGCTGCATCACCAGTCCTCGCGCACTGCCAGCACCGCATCCTGACGCATCGCCTGGCGGCCGGCGAGCACCGCAGCCAGGGCCGCCAGCGCCACCAGGCCGGCGGCGAAAATGGCCAGCGAGCCCCAGGGGACGTGCAGGTCCATGCTCCAGTGGAAGCTCTGCCGGTTGACCACTTCGATCAGCACGAGGCCAATGGCGCCGCCGGCAAGCAGCCCGGCGAATACGCCGACGCCCGCCGCCAGCGCGCCTTCCTGGGCCAGCATCCAGCCGATCTGGCGGCGCGTCAGGCCAAGATGGCGAAGCATGCCGAACTCGCGCCGCCGCGCCGACGCCAGCGCGGCAAAACTGGCGGCGACGCCGGCCAGGCCGATGGCGACGGCGACGGCTTCGAGCAGGTAGGTGACGGCAAAGGTCCGGTCGAAAATACGCAGACTGATCGCCCGGATTTCGCCCGGGCGGGCGATTTCCAGCACGCCGGGGCCGGCCAGCGCTGTCAGCGCATCGGCCACCTGATTGGCAACCGCGCCGGGCGCGAGGTAAATGGCAGCATCGTTGACCAGCCGGTCGCCGGTCAGCCGGCGATAGTCATCCAGATCGATCATGACCGCGCCGGTCTGTCGCGCATAGTCGCGCCAGACACCGGCGACATGCAGGCTGACTGCCTTGCCGGCGAGCGGCAGCGTGACCTGCTGGCCGGGCCGCCAGCCGTAGATGTCATGCATCGCTTCGGAAATCCAGATCGCCGGTTCAGCGCCTGTCCGCACCGCGCCAACCAGCGGGAGGTCGCTGCCAGCGGCTGCCAGTGGCCGCGCGATCAAGGCCACCGGCGCTTTCCCGGCGGCCAGGCGCAGGCTGTCGTGGCGGGTGAAGCTGCTGCGGTCGACGCCGTTTACAGCCGAAATTCGCGCTTGCAGGGCTTCGTCGAGATAGCCGCTGCTCTTGGCCTGACCGGCGCGCAGGTAAAGATCGGCGGGCAGGACCTGGGTCAGCCACTGATCGACCGAGTCGCGGAAAGAAGCGACCATGATCGCCATCGCCGCCGCCAGCGCAACGCTGGTCAACACGCCGGCCGCCGCCACCACGGCATGTCCCGGCGCCGCGCCGAGACGCGCTGCCGCAAGCCGCGCCGGCACCGGACCGCGCTGTGGCAGCAGGCGGGCAATGCCGGCGGCGAGCGCCGGCAGCAACATCACCCCGCCGGCCAGCAGAAAGGCGACGGCCAGATAGCCGCCGATCGGCAAAGCGTCGAGCGGGGGAATGAGGCAAGCAACCAGGCTCGCTCCCAGCAGCGCCAGGCCCAGCCACGGATGGCCGCGTCCACCGAGCAGCGCGGCTTCGTCGCCGGCCTTCAAGGCCCGGGCCGGCGAGACCGTCGCCGCCTCGCGGGCCGGCAGCCAGGCGCCGGCGATCCCGGCCAGCAAGCCAAGGGCGACATAGACAGCCGATACCTGTGGCTGAAATTGCAGGCTTGGCTGCAGCCCGGAAAAATATCCGGCACCCAGGTCGCCGCCGAGCAAGGCCAGCGCCCCCCAGGCCAAGCCATGACCGAGGATGACGCCGACCAGGCCGCCGGCCAGTCCGACCAGCGCGCCCTCCGCCAGCAGCCAGGCGAACAGGCTGCGGCGCGCCAGGCCGAGGGCGCGCAGAAAGGCGAACTCGGTGCGCCGCCGGACCACCGAGAGGGCCTGGGCGGAGAAAACAAGAAAGCCGCCGGTCAGCAGCGCGATGGCTGCCAGCATGGTCAGGTTGACCCGGTAGGCGCGCGACAGGTTGGCTGCCTGATCGGCCGCTGCTTCCGGCGCTTCGATCAGCACGCCGGCCGGCAGCAGGGCCTGCAGCGCGGAACGGGCCGCCTCGGGCGGCACGCCCTCGGCCAGCCGCAGATCGATGCGGGTAAGTCGGCCAAGCTTGCCGAAACGGGACTGCACGGCAGCGATATCCATCAGGGCAAGGCGGCGGTTCTCCGTTGCACCTGGGATGTCGCCGGCAACCTTGAAACTTGTGTTCAGGGTGCCGGCCTGAAAGTTGACGCTATCGCCTGGCTTGAGGCCGAGGGCGGCCTGCGCCGCGGCACTGAGAAATACGCTGTCGTCGGCCAGGGTTGCAAAACGCCCTGCCTCTGCGGCTGGCCTGGGCAACAGAACCGGTGTCACACCGGCCACGGCGAAGACGTCCACACCGAACAGTTGCAGTGTTTCTTCCGTACCGGTGCGCTTGACTTCCAGTTCCAGCAGCGGGCTCGCTGCCGCCACTTCGGGGCGGCTGGCGAGCATGGCGTAGAGGTTTTCGTCAAAGCCGCCACGCGGCCCGACCACCTGCAAATCCGCTTCGCCGGCCAGCGCCCGCAGGCCGCGGCCGAACTCGTTCAATGCCGCCTCATGGATCGCCTGAACGGCCATGCCCAAGGCGACGCCGAGGACGATCGCGATAAAAGAAAAAAGCGTTGCCATCCGGCGCCGGGCCAGCGAGCCCAGAAAAACCGGCGCCAGTCTCACCCGTGCAACCCGGTAGTGGTCAGGCGCAGAACGCGATCCGCAGTGGCAGCGGCTTCCAGCGAATGGGTGACGAGAATACCGATCGCCCCGGCCTGACGGATGCGCTCGGCAAGCAGCGCCAGTACCCTGGCGCCGTTGGCCGGGTCGAGATTGCCCGTCGGCTCGTCGGCCAGCACCAGGCGTGGGCGATGAACCAGGGCGCGGGCGATCGCCACCCGCTGCATTTCGCCGCCGGAAAGCTCGCGTGGCCAACTCGCCGCCCGGTCGCCGAGGCCGACTGCCTCCAGCAAGTGCTGCGCCGGATCATCCGCCGCGCTGCCGTGCAGGCCTTGCAACCAGAGCGGGAGCGCCACATTCTGGTGCACGGTGAGGTGCGGCAGAACGTGGAAAGCCTGGAAGACAAAGCCGAGCTTGTCGCGGCGCAGGCGGGTCAGCGCATCCTCGTCGAGCCGCGCGTAGTTGACGCCATCGAGTACAAGCCGGCCGCTGTCCGGGCGGTCGAGTCCGGCGATGAGGTTAAGCAGCGTGGACTTGCCGACGCCGGATTCGCCGACGATGGCTACATACTCGCCTGCCTGCAGGTGCAGCGAGACGTCCCGAAGTACGCTGCGGCCGCTGAACTGGCGGGAAAGACATTTTATTTCAAGCAAGCGCGAAATCCTGAACTCGTAACCCCTGCAAGTCAGCCATCGGTCGGTGGAACCAGGGCGCGGTAGGCATGCCAGGTGGCGTGGCCAAGGACGGGAATGGTGACGATCAGTCCGGTGAACGCCGTTGCAAAGCCGATGCCGGCCAGCGTGACGATCAAGCCGGCCCACAACAGCATGGGCAGCGGATTTTTCGCCACGGTGGCGAGGCTTAGCAGCATCGCGCTCACCGCGTCCTTGTCACGGTCGAGCATCAGCGGCACCGCCACGACGCTGATCGAGAAGATGAACGCCGCAAAGCCGCTGCCGATGATCAGGTAGGCGGTCACGAATTCCACGTTCTCGAACGAGAGAAGCTCGCGCAGGAAGTCGTCTGCCGTCGGCAGGCCACTGGAATAGAACACGGCAAAAACCACCAGCGAGGCCCGCGCCCAGATCAGGAGCACAACACCGGTCACTAGTGCGAAGATCCCCAGATTTGAGAGATTGGCCTTCCAGATGGCCAGCGATGGTTGCAGTCGCGGCACCTGGCCTGCTTCGCGCTGGCGGGAAAGCCCGTAAAGGCCCATCGCCAGGCCGGGGCCGAGCAGCATGAAGCCACCCATCAGGGCGACGGTCAGCGAGTAGGCGTGACCGTAGAAGAAAACAATGGTCCACCCCATGACGGCAAAGGCAACCCCGTAGAACAGGCTGGCGGTCGGGGCGGCATAAAGGTCGGAAAGGCCCTCGGACAGCCAGGTGAAGGGCGCGCCGATGGGAACCCTGGCGATCGCTGCAAGGCTTGCCGCGACATCGGTGCCTGATTCTGGTTTTGCTTCGGGTGGGCTGGGCGTCATCTTCGATTCCTTCCTGTTGCATGACAATGGCTGCGGGAGAAAGTGCCCAGGCCTTCCGGGAAGACGATACGCGGGTCGATGTCCTGCTTCATCAACAACAAGGCAGTATTCGTGATGCCGCCGCGGAGCCTATGGTAAATCATATCCGCGGCGCCGCGCATTCGGCTTGTTCGCTGAAATTTCGGCAAGCCGTGGCAAAATTGCCAGCGAACTCTTCATGGCCGTTGCGCATTGCGTTTGCGGCCTGCCCGCGACACGAAACGGAGACAAACCGATGAAATACGTGCTCGCCCTCGATCAGGGCACCACCAGTTCGCGTGCCATCTTGTTCGATGCCGAAGGCAGACCGGTGGCGACCGCCCAGCGCGAGTTAACCCAGTATTTTCCGCAGCCCGGGTGGGTCGAGCATGATCCGGAGGAGATCTGGCAAACCCAGTTGAGCTGTGCGCGCGAAGTCCTTGCGCGAAGCGGGGTCGCGATCAGCGCGGTTGTTGCCATCGGCATCGCCAACCAGCGCGAAACCACCGTGCTGTGGGATCGCGCGACCGGCCGCCCGTTGTCCAGAGCCATCGTCTGGCAGGACCGGCGCACTTCGGATCGCTGCGCGCAATTGGCCGCCGCCGGCCATGAAACATTGTTCCGGACACGTACCGGATTGGTTCTCGATCCCTATTTTTCGGGCACCAAGCTGGCTTGGCTGCTCGACGCCATTCCCGGGGCGCGGGCGCGTGCCGAACGCGGTGAACTGGCCTTCGGCACGGTCGATAGCTGGCTGGTGTGGCAACTTACGGGCGGGCGCCGCCATGTTACCGATGCGTCGAACGCATCGCGCACGCTGCTCTTCGACATTCGCCGTGGCCAATGGGACGATGAATTGCTGCAATTGCTCGCCATTCCGCGCGCGGTGTTGCCCGAGGTGGTCCCGAGTTGTGGCGTGATCTGTAGCACCGATCCGGGCCTGTTCGGTGCCGCGATTCCCGTTGCCGGGATCGCCGGCGACCAGCAGGCCGCCGCCTTTGGCCAGGCCTGTTTTACTTCCGGCAAGGCAAAAAACACCTATGGCACCGGCTGCTTCATGGTGATGAATACCGGGTTGACCGCCACTGCCTCAAGTCACGGCCTGATTACGACAGTTGCGTGGGAGTGCGGCGCCGCGCGTGAGTTCGCGCTCGAGGGGGGCGTCTTCATGGCCGGCGCCATCACCCAGTGGCTGCGCGACGGTCTCGGCATCATCGCCAGCGCGGCGGATGTCGAGGCGCTGGCCGGCAGTGTCCCCGACAGTGGCGGCGTTGTCATGGTGCCGGCCTTTGCCGGACTCGGCGCCCCGTGGTGGGATCCTCTGGCGCGCGGCACCCTGCTTGGCATGACCCGGGGCACGACGCGGGCGCACATCGCCCGCGCGGCGCTCGATGCCATCGCCCTGCAAAGCGCCGACCTGGCGGCCGCGATGTTTGCCGACTCGGGTATCCCCATGAGCGAGCTCCGCGTCAACGGCGGCGCGGCAAGCAATGACCTGTTGATGCAATTGCAGGCCGACCTTCTCGGGGTGCCCGTCCTGCGCCCGCGGATCACCGAAACGACTGCGCTCGGGGCGGCCTATCTGGCGGGGATCGGCGTGGGACTGTGGGCGAGTCGGGACGAAGTTGCCGCGTATTGGCAACTCGAAAAACGCTTCGAGCCGCGGATCGGCGATACCGAGCGCCTGGCAAGCATCGAGCGCTGGCGCGAAGCGGTCGGCGTCGCGCGGCGCTGGCATGCCTGAAACAGCTTGGGCGTTGGCAAGCGGGCGCCTAGTATTCCTGCAGAATCGTCAGTTCGCTGTCGGCGTGGCGCAGACGGAGAGCGAGCGCCCGGGCGATGGCTTTCATCAGGTTGAAGGCGAGTTTCTTGTGCTCTTCGGCGAGCAGGTTGAATTGCTCGCGTGACAGCACGTAAACCTCGGTATCGGTCAGCGCCACCGCGTCATTGCCGCGCGGGCGGTTGTCGAGAAAGGCCAGGCCGCCGAAGAAGTCGCCGCGGCCAAAACTGGCGACATGCCTGATCCGGCCGGCGCCGAGTGGCGCAAAGATGCGAACCGCACCGCGCCGTATCCAGTAGATTGCATCACCGGCGGAGCCCAGGGCGTAGATCGTCTCGCCGGCCTTGAAGGTGTGAAGTTCCAGCCGGGCCTCGAGGTCCTTCAGCGTTTCGTCCTTGTGGTTGCTGAACAGGTCCATCTCCTGCAACTGGATCGGCGCTTCCTCTTCAGCCGGTGGTGCTTCCCGTTCGCCCAGAATGCGGTCCTCGACCCACTCGATGGCGCTGTCGAGTTCAGGGAAAACGCGAACTGCTTTATCGTCCGGGCTGACCACCCCGGTCTGCTCGAGGAATTCCCGCAGGTTGCGACCGTTGGGCAGCTTCTCCCTGACCCCCGAGAGCAGCAGCATCGCGCCACGCTCCTGCAACGCCTCACGCACATTGCACAGCAGGTGGGCGGCGGTGACATCGACCGACTGCACGCGCTTGAGGTCGAGAACGACGTAGTTGCGTTTGGCGAGTTCGGGTTCGAGTTCGGCATAGAGCTGCTGGGTCGTGCCGAAGAAAAGGCTGCCCTGCAGTTCGAAGATGACGGCCTGGTCGCCCTTTTCTTCGATGATGCGCATTTCGGCCTCCGGGCGATACCAGGTCGAAGACATCTGATTGGCGTAGATCTTGTGACGGACGACCGATCCGCCGATCTGTTCGCGCACGAAGAGGATGATCGCCATCCCCACGCCGACCGCCGAGGCGGCGATCAGGCCGATGGTCAGGGCGACGACGACGACGGCCAGGACCACGCCAAAATCGAAGACCGTGGCCCGCGATTCGATGAAGCGCAACGGCTCACGATCGATCATGCGGATGCCGATGACGATCAGGATGCCGGCCAGTGCGGCGACCGGAATCCAGGCCAGAAAAGAGCCGAAGACAAGGGCGGCGATCAGTGACAGGAGCCCTTCGAGTACGCCCGACATACGTGTCTGGGCGCCGCTGTTGAGGTTGACCAGAGTGGCGCCCATGGTGCCCGCGCCTGGGATGCCGCCAACCGCCGACGAGGCGATGTTGGCGATCCCCTGAGCCACAAGTTCGCGATTGGGCTGGTGCCGGGTGCGCGTCAACTGGTCGATGACGACGCAGGTCTTCAGGGTGTCGATCGAGAGCAGGGCGGCAAGGGTCAACGCGCTGCCGAGCAGGCCGGCGATCTGACCCAGGCGAAGATCGCCGATTTCGTTCCAGCGCCCGGTAATCGAGGCGAAATAGCCTTCCTTCGAGGCGCCTAGCGCGCCAATGACCAGATGATTGCCGGTCACCTCCCAGAGTGTCGGGTCCTGCGTCGCCAGGCCAACGTAGGTCAGCAGGCCGGCGACGACGCCAAGGATGGTGCCCGGCACCTTTTTGGTCAGTTTGGGGGCGATGACGGCGGCCAGCACGGTCGCCATGCCGATGGCCAGGCTGCGCCAGTCCCAGAGCCAGGGTGACATCAAGGCCGTCCACCAGCCGGTTTCGGTCCCCGTGCCGACGAATTTTGGAATCTGACTGCCGATGATGATCAGCCCGACGCCGGAGAGATAGCCGCTGACCACCGGGTAAGGAATGTACTTGATCAGGCCGCCGATACCGATGAAGCCGAGCAGCAGTTGCACGATCCCGGCCAGCACCCCGAGCAGGATCAGCAGCAGCACGATGACCTCTGGCGCCACGCCCTGGCTCGTCAATTCGATGGCGAAGGCTGAAAGCACCGCCGCGGCGGGAGCGCATGGGGCGCTGATAAGGCGGTCGGTGCCGCCGAGCGTCGAAGCCACGAGCCCGATCATGGTGGCGCCGATAATGCCGGCCAGCGCGCCGATAGCCGCGTAGCTCGGGGCGATGGCCGAATAGACCGTGACGCCGAAGGCGATCGACGCCGGTAGCGCCACCAGCATCGCCGCCAGGGCGCCCCAGAAGTCGCCTGGGACGTGTTTGCGTCCAAGCAATGGCTTCAAACCGACAGGGATGTTTGTCTGCATCTTGATGCGTACCGGTTGTCTGAGCGACAGTCGAATGGGGCGATTAATTCTGAAATCTTAAACCCATTGCATGCCGTTTGGGACTTAAGCTGCGAAGCGCGCGGGAAATCGGTCCCGGATGTCAGTTTGGCTGTTGGCCGGTCCGGATCCACGCCCGGTAGAGTTGCAATGCGACATGCGCATCGTTGGCCGCATAGAGTAGTTGGCGCTCGCTCAAGTGGGCACTGGCCCAGTTGCTGGTACCGGTCTTCTTGGATTTCTGCAGCCTTTGGCCAAAAAAATGCGCGACAGCCACTTTGGCGCCCACCGTGCCGCGATGCCCGGGTCCACGCAAAAGCTCCCCGAGGTCGAGCAAGTTGTCCGGTTCGATGTTCAATCGGGATTTCAGCGCGCTGCGGTCGTTGCCGAGGCCGAACCCCACCTTGCGGACCGCGGGCGATTCCAGGATTTCCTTCAGCGCCCGGGCATCGTAAGCCCGCGAAATCGGAAAGAGATAGGCGTGAGTGTCGGTGGCGAGTTGAACCAGATGCGGGCCGGTCGACGCCTCTCCTTTGAGGAAGGTCGGCTTGGACTCGGTGTCGAAGCCGATGGCGTCGGCCGCGCTCAGCGCTTTCAGGGCTTCTGCCGCAAGCGTCTCCGAAACAACCATGGTCACCTGGTCAAGTTCAATGCCTTGATAGGCCGGCAGTTCGACGCTGCCCAGCGTGGCCCGGTTCAACACCACGTCACTCATTTCAGCAGGGCCCGGAGCCAGTGCCCGATTGCCTCGATTTCCTCCAGGCATACCGAATGCGCCATCGGATATTCATGCCATTCGACGCGGTAGCCTTGGTGCGTCAGAAAATCCCTGGCTTGCAGGCCAAGTTCTGGAGAGACCACACTATCCCCGGTGCCGTGGGCGGCGAAAATCGGCAGCACCCGATTCGCCGCAGTGATTTCCCGGGTGATCAGCGCCGTCGATGGAATGTAGGTCGACAGCGCAATAATCCCCGCCAGTTGCTCGGGATGGGTCAGCGCGGTCGTGTAGGCGACCGCGCCGCCCTGCGAGAATCCGGCCAGGAAAATTCTGGCGCAGGGAATGCCTCGCTGATTCTCACGTGCAATCAGGCTGCGAATCGCCGCCCGGGAATTGACGATGCCCGCTTCATCGATGAGGCGGCTGGTGGCTTCCAGGGAAATGATGTCGTACCACGCGCGCATGACGTAGCCGCCGTTGCAGGTCACCGGCAAATAGGGAGCGTGCGGGAAGACAAAACGGAGGCCGGGGTGCCCGGCGAGGCCCAATTCGGGCACAATGGGCGGGAAATCAGAGCCATCCGCGCCCAGTCCGTGCATCCAGATGACCGAGAACTGCGGATTTTCGGCGGTTTCAACTTCGATGGAAGCTAACAGGTCTTTCAATTACACCTCTTCTGTTGCGAGTTGGAACAGTTTGTCCGGGCAGTGAACTTGATTGTCAGGTCCGCGACCGGACTGGCAGAAGAGTACATCCGTAAGGCCCGGGCGTGTGAAATCCGGTGACGTATTCGGGCCAGTTCCTGAAGGCTCCAGACAGATCATCATATTTTTGATCTATTAAATGTATTGGCGGGCCCGGTCCGCATTTCTTCAAAGGTTATCCATGACTCCGATTCACGATGTTGATGCACTGCTCCTGCTGGCTACCGCACTTTCCTCCAAGAGACGGCCGGCGGAACTGGTCGAGATCATGGCGGCAATCGATCTGTTGCAGGGCAATATCCCGGCCGAACCGAAACTGAGCGAGGCGATTTCCCGGCTCGCCGTTCATGGCTTGATGGTCGAGGCTGCAGGCGGTATTGCGCTGACGCCCGAAGCACAGAAAATTGTCGAGCGGCTTCCCAAAAAGTCAGAAGCGGCCGAGCGCCTGTTCATCATCAAGGACCGACTTTCCGAATACAACGTCAAGGGCGAACATGCCGCCATTCTGCTCAGCGTGGAGCAACTCAAGGCAGCCATGCTGGCGCATCGGGCGGCTGGCGAAGGCGCCGCCAAAAACCTGCTGGTGCCGAAACCGAAACCCGCCGAGGAAATCAAGCGCCCCGGCCAGCGCCAGCGCAAGCCGGCCCCGGCCCGTCGCCGCAAGGACTGAGCGGCATCGTGAGCGAGAACGAAACCAGCCAAGCCAGCGCCCAGCCTTTCAGTGAACTGCCCTTGGCGCCGGCCGTGCTGGCTAACCTGCCGCAGCTCGACTATCTGACCATGACGCCGATTCAGGCGGCCAGCCTGCCGCTGGCGCTGGCCGGGCACGACCTGATCGCGCAGGCCAAGACCGGCAGCGGCAAGACCGCCGCCTTCGCGCTGACCCTGCTCACCAACCTGAACCCGCGCCGCTTCGCGGTGCAGGCCATGGTGCTGTGCCCGACGCGCGAACTGGCCGATCAGGTGACGCAGGAAATCCGCCGTCTGGCGCGCTTCGCAGACAACATCAAGATCGTCTCGCTGTGTCGGCGGCACGACCCATGCGCCCGCAGATAACCAGCCTGGAGCACGGCGCGCACATCGTCGTCGGCACGCCGGGCCGCATCATGGATCACCTGGAGCGCGGCAGCCTGAAGCTGGACGCGCTCAACACCCTGGTGCTCGACGAAGCCGATCGCATGCTGGACATGGGCTTTTACGACGACATCGCCTACGTCGCCAAGCGCTGCCCGGCAGAGCGCCAGACCCTGCTGTTCTCGGCGACCTATCCCGGATGGCATCGCGCGACTGGCGCGCCAGTTCCTGCGCAAGCCGCAGGAAGTGAAGCTGCTGGAACAGCACGCCGAAAGCAAGATACGCCAGCGCTTCTACGAGGTGAAGAACGAAGAGCGCTTGCAGGCCGTCGGCCATCCTGCTCAAGCACTACCGCCCGGTCAGCACGCTGGCCTTCTGCAATACCAAGCAGCAATGCCGCGACCTGCTGGAAGTGCTGCATGCGCAGGGCATTCAGGCGCTGACCCTGAACGGCGACCTGGAACAGCGCGAGCGCGACCAGGTGCTGATCCAGTTCGCCAACCGCAGTTGCTCGGTGCTGGTGGCGACCGATGTCGCGGCGCGCGGCCTGGATATCGCGCAACTCGAAGCGGTGATCAACGTCGATGTCACGCCCGACCCGGAAATCCACATCCATCGCATCGGCCGCACCGGCCGCGCCGATCAGGACGGCTGGGCGCTCAGCCTGTGCAGCCCGGCCGACCGGCGCCGTGTCGCGGCCATCGCCGAGATGACGGGCAGCGAACCGGAAGTGGCATGAGCTCGGCGAACTGCAGAGCGGCCGACGAAGCCCCGCTGGTGCCGCCGATGGTGACGCTGCAGATACTCGGCGGGCGCAAGGACAAGATCCGCCCTGGCGACGTCTGGGCGCGCTGACCGGCGAAGCGGGATTCACACGCGAGCAGGTCGGCAAGATCACGGTGACCGATCAGTCCACCTATGTTGCCGTGGCGCGCAACATCTATCGCGAGGCCGTGCGCAAATTGTCGGCGGGCAAGGTGAAGGGCAAGACGGTCAAGGTTCGCGCGCTGTAGTCGAACCTCCCGATTTTGCCGTTATTTTGGGGTTGACCGCGCCCCGAAGGAATCCGCAGCGACGCGCCCCTCAGGAAGCGCCCTTGGGGTGCGCCAGCTTTGCTGGCCGTCTTGCTGCGACCGGTTGAATCCAAGGCAGTTAACTGCCACACGACAAAGCCATGGCCTATTTCCGCTCAGGGTTGAAAGTGACGATTGAGCCCTGATCTTAAAGCGCCGCTCTGCTTCTATTCGTGACCAGGCGGTAGCAGGCCATGACCTGCAGTTCGCATTGTCTATGGCGGGCGCTCATGCCTGCCTGCCGCTTTGATCATGGTCCGTCGCATAGATGAATAAGGCAGGGTCCAGGCCAGGTGCTGCGAATGGCTGTTACGAGGGCTAGAATGGTCCGGGAAATTTAATGCAGGGGCAATCGAATGGGCCATACGAAATCTTGTGAAGTCGGTCTCGCCGTCAAGACCACCCCGGAATTGCTCAAGGGCCTCGACGATCTGCGCCATGCCTGGAAACGCGATCCATCGACCCTGCCAAAGGGTTTGTCATGTTCGGAGTCCAAGGAGGGCCAGTTCGTCCTGGTGGCGGCGGAATCCGCCTTCGTTACAATTCCTGGAGCCTGTGTCATCAAGGGCATCGGCGCAATCGAACTGGCTGGGTCGGCGCCGGCTTTCGAAGAGGGAGCCAATTCGAAAACCCTGATCCTCAAAGCCACACCGGAAGGCTGGAAGTTTTCGGTCAAGTTCGTGCCGCCGATAATTCGCGAGAGAAATCTGAAGTGAATCAGACTTGATTCCGCATGTCCGTCAGCGGGGCTAAGTGAGAGGGCGCCCATAGCTGCTTTCCGGCAGCCGCGAGGTAACTGAGATAGGCGCGCAGGTCGAATTCGAGTTGATGGTAGTCGGGCTCCATATGCCGGCACAGTTGATAGAAGGCCTTGTCGTGCTCGCGCTCCCTGAGGTGGGCGAGTTCATGCACGACGATCATGCGCAGGAACTCGGGTGGCATTTCCCTGAATACCATCGCCACCCGGATTTCGCGCTTCGACTTGAGTTTCGCCCCCTGCACCCGTGAAATGCTGGTGTGGGTGCCCAGTGCGTTGCGAATTACGTGCAGTTTGCTGTCGAACAGCACCTTGCTCAATTGCCCGGCGTTGCGCAGATGGTCTTCCTTGATTTCCTGGGCGTAATCGTAGAGCGCCCGGTCGGTGCGCACGTTGTGTGCAACCGGGTATTTCTGCATCAGCCAGTCGGCCAGCCGGTCTTGTTCGATCAGTCGCCGGACTTGTGCGGCAAGCTCGGGCGGATAGCCGGCAAGATAATTCGGCGGCGGTTTCGGTTGCATGGCAGCGCGATCATCTTCCTGAACCGCTGTCGATCATCGAGAGGGCCATGGCTTCCGCCACCTTGATGCCGTCGACCCCGGCAGACAGGATTCCACCGGCGTAGCCGGCGCCTTCGCCGGCGGGGTAGAGGCCGCGCGTGTTGATGCTCTGGAAGTCGCTGCCGCGCTTGATGCGGATCGGCGACGAGGTGCGCGTTTCAACGCCGGTCATGACTGCATCCGCCATGGCGAAGCCGTGTATCTGCTTGTCGAAAGCGGGCAGCGCTTCACGCAGGGCGGTCACCACGAATGGGGGCAGGCAGAGGGAAAGGTCGGTCCAGTGAACGCCGGGTGTATAGGAGGGTTCGACGCCACCTTGCGCGGTCGACGGCCGGCCGGCGAGAAAGTCGCCGACCCGCTGGGCGGGCGCCGAATAGTTGCCGCCGCCCGCTTCGAATGCTTTCGCTTCCCAGTGGCGCTGAAAATCGATGCCGGCGAGCGGATGGCCCGGATAATCGACTTCCGGCGAGATGTTGACGACGATGCCGCTGTTGGCGTTGCGCTCGGCGCGCGAATACTGGCTCATGCCATTGGTGACCACGCACCCCGGTTCCGAGGTGGCCGCAACCACCGTGCCGCCCGGGCACATGCAGAAACTGTAGGCGGTGCGGCCGTTGGTGCAGTGATGCACCAGTTTGTAGTCGGCTGCACCGAGCAACGGATGGCCGGCCGACGGGCCGAAGCGGGCGCGGTCGATCAGCGACTGCGGATGTTCGATGCGGACGCCGATCGAGAAGGGCTTCGCCTCGATATAGACGCCGTGGTCAAACAGCATCCGGAAGGTGTCGCGGGCGCTGTGCCCGACCGCCAGTACGACGTGATCCGTGGCGATGCGCTCGCCACCGGCCAGTTTCACGCCGCGTACCTGACCATTCCCGCCGCCATCGCGGTCGATCTCGATTTCTTCCACCCTGCTGCCGAAGCGCACTTCGCCGCCCAAGGCAAAGATGCTGGCGCGCATCTTCTCGACCATGCTGACCAGTCGGAAGGTGCCGATGTGCGGCTTGTTGACGTAGAGGATTTCTTCCGGCGCGCCGGCTTTGACGAATTCCTCCAGCACCTTGCGCCCGTGGTGCTGCGGGTCCTTGATCTGGCTGTATAACTTGCCGTCGGAGAAGGTGCCGGCGCCGCCCTCGCCGAACTGGACATTCGAATCCGGGTTGAGCTCGCCCTTGCGCCACAGGCCCCAGGTGTCCTTGGTCCGCTCGCGGACGATCTTGCCGCGTTCGAGGATGATCGGACGAAAGCCCATTTGCGCCAGCAGCAGGCCGGCGAACAATCCGCAGGGGCCGGTGCCGATGACCACCGGGCGGGTCGGCAAATCGGCAGGCGCCCGGGCGACGAAACGGTAAGTGGTGTCCGGCGACGGCATGACGTTGCGCTCGCCTCGCAGACGCTTGAGTACTTCAGTTTCGTGCCTGATTTCGACGTCGACCGCGTAGATCAGGGCGATCGCGGATTTTTTGCGCGCATCGAAGCTGCGGCGGAATACTGTGTGATTGACCAATTCACTTTCCGCTACCCCAAGGCGCTGGCAGATGGCAGCGCGAAGGGCATCTTCCGGGTGATCGAGCGGGAGCTTTATTTCAGTCAGTCTTAACATGCTAAAAATCCGGGAACTCGGGTGGCAACGACACCACGACGGCGGCAAGGCCGCTATTCTATCCCTTTGGAACTTCGCCCCGCCTTGACCAGCGAACGCTGGCTCTTGTATTCCAGTCGTTTCGCGACAGAGCTCCGGGTTGGTTTGGTCGGCCGGCGCTTCTTCGGCAGCACGGCAACGCTGCTAACCAGCATTTGCAAGCGGCGCATGGCTTCAGCCCGGTTCTTTTCGAGGCTGCGAAATTCCTGGGCCTTGATGACGACGATGCCTTCCTTGCTGATGCGTTGGTCCCCAAGCTTCAGCAGCCGCTCGCGAATAACCTCGGGCAGTGACGAAGTGGTTATGTCGAAGCGCAGATGCACGGCATTGGCGACCTTGTTCACGTTCTGCCCGCCGGCGCCCTGCGCGCGGATCGCGGTTATTTCGACTTCTTCGGGCGGGATGGCGAAGTGGGGGCGCATGCTTGCAATGGACGGTGAACAAGGCTCAAGTGTAGTGTCTCCGCCGCGCTTCTTGTGTCGAGGCGGAGTTTCCACGACATCGTTCTTAAGTTGTATGATGAAAATTCAGGCTTGGTTCGCACTACAAGATTCATCAAGGAGGAGATTTCAATGTTCAGCAGTCTCATGCCGCAACGCAAGGAGTTTTTCGAGCTTCTTGCAGCACATTCCGATCGTGTGGTGGCTGGCGCCAACGCGACGCTTCGTTTGATGAATGGACTGGGTAAAGGTACCGAGGACATTCCGGTGCTGGTCGCCGAGGTCAATATGAACGAGCAGAGTGCCGACAAGATCAAGGCCGAACTGATCGTCCTGTTGCACCGCTCGTTCACCACGCCGATCAACCGCGATCAGATCCATACCCTGACCATCGACCTGGACAACGTGCTCAACGCATTGCAGGACGTCGCCAACGCAGTGGGCATGTACAACATCCAGGAATCGACCGTCGAGGGACGCGAAATGGCCGCACTGGCCGCCGATGCCTGCATGCGGCTCAACCGGGCGGTGATTTCCCTGCCCGAGAAGGACCGCAAGCAGGAAACCACGGACTTGTGCAAGGAAATCGACGCCATCGAATCACAGGCCGACCGTATTCAGCGCAAGGCCATCACCAGCCTGTTCGATGGCAGCAACTCGATCTGGACGGCGATCAAGATGCGCGAGTTCTACGCATTGCAGGAAGAGGTGCTGGACCGTTGCGAAGACGCGGCCAAGACGATCGAAGAAATCCTGATCGAAAACTCCTGAGAGGGCTGCGCAAATGGAACACTTAACCATCAGCATGTGGGCGCTGGCGCTGCTTGTCTTTGTGGCTTTGGCCTTCGACTTCATGAACGGGTTTCATGACGGCGCCAATTCGATCTCCACAATTGTCGCGACCGGCGCGCTGACACCAAAACAGGCGGTCGTGTTTGCCGCCTTTTTCAATTTTGCCGCACTCTGGATATTCCAGCTCAAGGTGGCCGCCACGATCGGCAAGGGGACGGTTGATCCGGCTCTGGTTGACCACTATGTAATTTTTGGCGCCTTGATGGGCGCGCTCGCCTGGAACATCATCACGTGGTACTACGGCATCCCCTCGTCTTCCTCGCATGCGTTGGTCGGTGGCCTGGTCGGCGCCACGGTGGCCAAGGCTGGCGCGCTGACCCCGATCATCTGGGGCGGGTTTGGCAAGATACTGATCTTTATCATTATTTCTCCTATGGTTGGCTTTTTCATCGGCGGCATGCTCATGGTGCTTGTCGCCTGGGTATTCAAGGACAGTACACCGCACCAGGCCGGGAAATGGTTCCGCAACGGGCAGTTGTTCGCTGCCGCGGCCTACAGTCTTGGTCACGGCGGCAATGACGCGCAGAAGACGATCGGTATCGTCTGGCTGCTGCTGATCACAGCCGGTGTGTCCACGACGGATGTCAGCACCTTGCCGATGTGGGTGGTCTATTCCTGCTATGGCGCGATTGCCTGGGGTACTTATATGGGCGGCTGGCGCATCATCAAGACCATGGGTAGCAAGATCACCCGGCTGAATTCGGTTAGCGGATCCTGCGCTTCGATGGGTGGAGCGTTGAGTCTCGGTCTGGCGACGTGGGGCGGCATTCCGGTGTCCACGACGCATACCATTACCGGCGCCATTGTCGGCGTCGGCACGGCACAGGACGTCAAGGCCGTACGCTGGGCGGTGACCCTGAATCTTCTGGTTGCCTGGGTGCTGACGATCCCGGCATCCGGACTGATTGCCGCGGTGTTCTGGTACGTTGGCCGCAGCTTCCTCTGATCGACGCAAGGGACGGTGACCATGCTAAATAATGTGATTCCGCAACGCGGTACTTTTTTCGATCTTCTGGGTTCGCACACCGATCGCCTGGTGGCTGGGGCCAATGCCACAATGCGCCTTGTCAGCGGCCTGGGAAATCAGAGCGGCAACAACGCTGCGTTGATCGAAGAGGTGAACGCCAACGAGACGAGCGCCGACCGGATCAAGGCCGATTTCATCCACCTGTTGTATGAGTCGTTTACCACGCCGATCAACCGCGAGCAGTTGCATACCCTGATCCTGGACCTCGACCGCATACTCGACACGCTGCAAAGCGTGGCCAATGCCATCACGATGTACAACATCGAGAAGTCTACGTCCGAGGCGCGAACCATGGCTTCACTGGCCGCTGATGCATGCCTGCGCCTGAATCGGGCGGTGATCACCCTGGCCGATCGCAGCCGGGAACAGGCGGCCCTCATCGAATTCTGCCGCGAAGTCGATAAGATCGAGGGCGTGGCAGCCGAGGCGATGCGCGAGGCGGTGACCAAGTTGTTCGAGCATGAAGGCGATGAAGCCGCAGCTTGGCATGCGATGAAGATGCGTGGCTTCTATTTCACCCAGGAAGCAGTGCTTCGTGGCTGCAAGCGCGCCGCCAAGACGATCGAAGAGATCCTGATCGAGAACTCCTGAGGCTGTCCACAGGGGGGCGACAGCCCCTCGTCAGGCAGCCCGCTTCTGTTGAGTGGCTGCTTCTTCCCGCGCCCGTTTCGCTTCGTCGAGCAGGTAGCGCTGGTAGTCGTCGAGATCGCCGTCGAACGGTTCGATGCCGCCGCGGGAAACCAGCCAGAATTCGTCGCACACCGCGCGCAGCAGGGCGCGGTCGTGGCTGACCAGCATGACCGTGCCTTCGAATTCGTTGAGCGCGACGCTGAGCGCCTCGCGGGTGGCCAGGTCGAGGTGGTTGGTCGGCTCGTCGAGCAGCAGCAGGTTGGGGCGCTGCCAGACGATCATGCACAGCACCAGCCGCGCCTTTTCGCCGCCGCTCATGGTGCCGACGGTCTGCTTGACCATTTCGCCGCTGAAATTGAAGGTGCCGAGGAAGTTGCGCAATTCCTGTTCGCGGCCCGGCACATTGCCGCGACCAGAAGCCATAGCCTCCTTGCGCCAGCCGAATCATGTGTTCGAGCGGCGTGTCCTGCGGGCGCAGCACGTCGAGTTCCTGCTGGGCGAAGTAGCCGATGTTCAGGCCCTTGCCCTCGGTGACGTCGCCGCCGATCGCGCCAAGGTCGCGGGCGATGGTCTTGACCAGCGTCGACTTGCCCTGGCCGTTGGCGCCGAGGATGCCGATGCGCTGGCCGGCCATCACCGAGCGGTTGATGCCGCGGACGATGACGGTCGGCGGCGTGCCGGCCGGCGCATCTTCGGCCGGCGGATAGCCGATGGCGACATCGACCATCGACAGCATCGGGTTGGGCAGGTTTTGCGGTTCCTGGAATTCGAAGGTGAATTCGGCATCGGCCAGCACCGGCGCGATCTTTTCCATGCGCTCCAGCGCCTTGACCCGGCTCTGCGCCTGCTTGGCCTTGCTGGCCTTGGCCTTGAAGCGGTTGATGAAGGATTGCAGGTGGGCGATCTTGTCGGCCTGCTTGGCCATCGTCGCCTGTTGCAGCAGCATCTGCTCGGCGCGCATGTCTTCGAACTTGCTGTAGTTGCCGCCGTAGCGGACCAGCTTGGCGTTGTCGATATGCAGCGTGACGCTGGTGATGGCGTCGAGGAATTCGCGGTCGTGGCTGATCATGACCAGCGTGCCGGGGTAGCGCTTGAGCCAGGCTTCGAGCCAGACCAGGGCGTCGAGGTCGAGGTGGTTGGTCGGTTCGTCGAGCAGCAGGATGTCGGACGGGCACATCAGCGCGCGCGCCAGTTGCAGGCGCATGCGCCAGCCGCCGGAGAAGCTGTTGACCGGGTTGTTCAGCTCGCGCGACCTTGAAGCCGAGGCCGAGAATCAGCGACTGGGCGCGCGGCTTCGGCGTCGTGCTCGCCGGCGTCGTTGCAGCGCCATGTAGGCTTCGGCCATGCGCATGCCGTCGTCGCTGGCTTCGGCGTCGTGCACTTCGTTGCGCGGCCGCGAGCAGCGTGGTGTCGCCGTCGATGACGAAATCGGTCGCGCTCTGCTCGGTTTCCGGCATGTCCTGCGCCACCTGGCCCATC
The DNA here is from genome assembly GCA_963727115.1 of uncultured beta proteobacterium. Classification (GTDB taxonomy): domain Bacteria; phylum Pseudomonadota; class Gammaproteobacteria; order Burkholderiales; family Rhodocyclaceae; genus Azonexus. The sequence goes on from CAVSFS010000013.1 coordinate 55,733, forward strand.
CGCCATTGCGTCGGGAATCGAGTAATCGCCGCCATCCTCGTGCAGCGTGCCGTTGAGCAGGCCGAACAGCGTCGATTTGCCGGCGCCGTTGCGGCCGACCAGGCCGACCTTTTCGCCGGGGTTGATGGTGACGGAGGTCTTGTCGAGCAGCACCTTGCGCGCTGCGGCGCAGGGTGACGTTCTTGAGGATGATCATGAGCGGAACTTTCGAATAGGACGCGCATGATAGCCAGCGAAGCGCTCCCGACCTATCACTATTTCATTGCAATCGCAGTCAACTCGGCTTTGAGTCTCGTTGCGCCATATGGACATACAGCGATTCAACCCGCTCGCGCGCCCACGGGGTGCGACGCAGAAATTTCAGGCTGGAGGCGAGGCTGGGTTCGTGGTTGAAGCAGCGGATATCGATCTGCTTCCCCAGTTCCTCCCATCCATAACGAGCCACCAGCCTATTCAGGATCATTTCCAGGGTGAGGCCATGCAGGGGGTTGTTCGGCTGTATCTTGTTCATGGCCGGGCGAAATACTGGAGCCGTTCCTCGATACAGTCGCTGCCACCCATCCGGTATTCGCTGCAGACGCCGGGGCGGCGTTCGTAGATTGTGCAGCGCATCGTATTTCGATCCAGTGCGGCACACCACCCGTCATCGAGGCGGCGCATTACCGATCCGCCCCACGCGTCGTCGGCGGTGAATCTCGGCGGAATGTCGTCATCACCCATCAGGATCACTTCCAGCCTGCAGCAGCAAGCCTCGCAGTTGGCGCAGCTTGTGGCCGATACCTCGTTGGCAGTCATCCGCCCGGTGAACCGTCCAGGGCGAGCGAAATGAGCACGGAGCCATCTTCAGTCGTGCTCTTCATCGGCCAGCCGATTGCCTTGAAAACTTTCAGCATCGCTGCATTCTGGCGCAAAACCTCCGCCGTGAAGGTCGTGATCCCCCGTTCAATGGCTATTTTGCCGAGATGCCCGAGCAGGCGTCGTGCAATCCCGAGTCCGTGATAGTCCTCTTCGACGACGAAGGCGATTTCGGCGGTGTTGTCCTCGTACACGGAATAACTGGACGAGGCGATGACGATCTCGCGGCCGTTTTCGATCAGCGTGGCGAGCAGCACGACGCGGCGCTCGAAATCCAGCTCGCGGATTAGTTGCAAATCGGCTTCGCTCACTTCCTTCTTGTATCTGAAGAAGCGCGTATAGACGGATTCGGGGTCGAGCTTGCTGAATGCCTCGACAATCCGCTCGCCGTCGTCGGGATGCAGAGCCCTGATGCGGATTTCGAGTCCGTTGCGCAGGGTTTCACTGGCCAGGTAGTGGCGTGCGTCAATCATATGTTCTGGATTCCCGGTTCGAGTAGTGTCATTTCCTGCAGGCCGCTCCCGGGTAGCCCGGCAACGAGGACGCCGCCGGCAGGCAGGCGACACGCCTGGCGTCGTCAAGGCGTTGGTGCAGGGTTTCTGTTGTGATCTCTGCCCAGCCCAATTGTTCGCCGAAATACCTGGCCCAGGTAAATTCAATGAAGAAAACCTGCGCCGACTTGTTGAAAAGGTGTTCGTCTTCGGCGAAGCCGGCCAGCGAGCGGTAGCCGAAGTCTGGCAAGTCCTTGATGTGCCCGGGCAGGTCTGCCGGGTCGCGCGGATTGCCACGTTCGTCGAATAACCATGCCCAGTGCGCGCGGCTCATCACCTGCCAGAAGCCATCGGGCTTCTCGACGCGGCCGACGATATGCACGGGCGCCTTCCGTTCACCGATCTCCCACAGGGCACGGGACAGATGGTGCCGGTTGACCAGCCAGAACCGACCGTCCGGTCCGATGACAACGGCGATCCGTTTCTTTAGAACCGTTTTTTGCAAGGACGAAGGGCGCTGCCTTGCCAGCTCCCTTTTTTCCCGGGCAACTTGTAGCAGTCCCACGCCAAATTGTGTCGGGTGCAACTGGGCGAGGTCGGCTTCACAAACCGTACCGACAGCGAGGCGCGGATGACAGCCAGCATAGTCAGGCGCGGCCGCTACACCACCTGCTGCCAGAAGCGCACCGAGGAGCGCTACGCTCGCCATTTTCATGAAGACTACCCCTCAAGTCGAACCAGGTCACGCTTGAACCGGGTTTCCCGAGTCAAGCGGCCTGATTATGCGACGACCTGCGGATGATCGGCAAGGCGGCGCCCTGGTGCCAGCCGCAGCGTGGCCTTGGGCCATTGGTTTTGTGGCGCTAGCCGAGATCGACGGGTATGAATATTCTGGAGTTGCCGCGATCGACCAGAATGGCAATCCGTTTGTCGGCCTTGGTGACGATGCCGACAAGTTGTTCCGTACTGGTGATCGCTTCCCCGTTCACCGAAAGGACGATATCGCCAGGCTGAATGCCGGCCTTTGCGGCTGCGCCGGCGACATTCTGGACGACTACGCCGCTACTGACATTGGCCCGGCGCTGTTCTTCCGCGGTCAGCGGACGAACGACCACGCCGAGGCGGCCTTTGGCGGCTTCCGGGGTGTCGCTGCTCGCTACCTGCTCATCGCCGAATTTGCCGACCTGGACATCGACCTGGCGTGCCCCGCCCTTGCGCCAGACCTGAAGCCTGGCCTGTTCCCCGGGCGTCATCGAGGAGACGATGGCCGGCAGCTCACTGGAAGAGGAAATCTCCTTGCCGTTGATGGCGAGGATGACATCGCCGGGTTCGAGGCCGGCCTTGGCTGCGGGACTGTCCTTTTCCACCGACCCGACTAGGGCGCCCGAGGGCTTCTTGAGACCGAAGGAGTCGGCGAGCGACTGATTGACTTCCTGGATGCCTACGCCAAGTTTGCCACGCTGAACCTTGCCGTGCGCGACGATCTGGCGCTCGACATTCATCGCGACCTCGATCGGAATCGCGAAGGAAAGGCCCTGATAACCGCCACTGCGCGAATAGATCTGGGAATTGATGCCGATCACTTCGCCCGCCATGTTGAAAAGCGGCCCGCCTGAGTTGCCCGGATTGACGGCGACATCGGTCTGGATGAAGGGCACGTAGCTGCCGTCGGGCAGCGATCGCGAGTTGGCCGAGACGATGCCGGCACTGGCGCTGCTCTCGAATCCGAACGGCGAGCCGATGGCGAGTACCCACTCACCGACCCGGGTATTCGCGGCAGTGCCGATTTTCACCGCCGGCAGATCCTTGGCGTCGATTTTCAATACAGCCACGTCACTGGCTGTATCAAGGCCGAGAACCTTGGCTTTGAACTCACGCTTGTCGGTCAGTTTGACGATGACTTCCTCGGCGCCATCCACGACGTGGGCATTGGTCAGAATGGTTCCGTCGGCGCTGACGACAAAGCCCGATCCCTGGCCGCGCACGGGTGCGTCGCCGCGGTTTTGCGGGGTGCGGAAGCGGCGGAAAAACTCCTGGACGGATTCGTCCTCGTCAAGCTGCGGATGCGAGCTTCCCTTGCGTGCTCCGGATACGCTGATATTGACCACGGACGGGCTGTTGACCGCGACGATGCTGCTCATGTCCGGCAACGAGGCGGCTGCTGCCGGGGGCTGGGAAATTGCGCTGGGCGGGGGTGTGGTTGGCGAATTGGCATGGCCGAGCGAATAGGCGCCGGTAAGCGCCGTCGCAATAGCCGCTGCCGCCGCAGTCAGTTTGAGTCCATTCGTGTTCATGGCGTTCTCCTGTCTTGATTTTGGGCAGGCAAATGCCTGCTGACAGACACAGCATGCCTTGGCGAAACTTAAATCTGACTTAAGACGATGCGCTGAGTGCGAAGCCTGGCGTCCGGCGAGTCCGGATCAGCGATCCGTCGTCCCGGCGCCATCGGGGAACTCGACGCGCACCCGGAGCCCGCCTCCCGGCGTGTCATCGAGGCGGATGTCGGCCTTGTGCCGTTGCGCGATGCTGTGCACGATGGACAAACCGAGGCCGCTGCCCGTGACATCCTGGCTGCTGCGTCGATAGAAACGGTCGAATACGCGTTCACGCTCCGCCACGGGAATTCCGGGGCCGTTGTCGGCGACTTCCAGCCAGGCCTTTCCGTTGCGCATGCCGCAACTGACGTCAACCCTCCCTGACGGCGGGGTGTAGCGCAAGGCATTGGTCACCAGATTGGCCAGCAGGGTGTGCAGTGCATCGGCATCGCCGATGACGGTGGCGGCGGGGTCGAGCGCGCTGACGCCAAGGTCTATTGCTTTTGCCTCGGCCAGAGTGAACTGGTCGGCAACGACCTGCCGCAGCAGGTGGCCCAGGGAAACCTCGGCAAATTCGGGCTGGCTGGCGCCGGGTTCGTGGCGGGCCAGCGAGAGAAGCTGTTGCACGGCATGAATCGATCGTGCAAGCCCTTCCCTGAGATTTCCGAGGGCCAGCGCCCGCTCGGTCTCGCTGTCCGCACGTTGCAGCAACTCCGCCTGCAGTTGCAGGGCGGTCAGCGGGGTACGCAGTTCATGCGCCGCATCGGCGATGAAGTCCCGCTGTGCCTGAATTGCGGCGCGCAAGCGAACGAGGAGTTCGTTGAGGGAATGCACGAGCGGGCGTGCCTCCTCCGGGACGCCGCTTTCACTGAACGGATCCAGTGCTTCCGGCGTGCGGGTGCTTACCGAGCGCGCGAGGTCGGTCAACGGGCGCAAGGCGCGACTGACGACTACCCAGATCAGCAGCGCGATGAGGGGCAGGAGAACCATGAACGGCGTCAGGGTGCGCAAGGCGGCCGTCGCCGCGAGCCTGGCGCGCACGCTGGTCGGCTGGGCAACGGCAATGATCTCGCCCTGATGTTGCAGTGCATAGACGCGCCAGGCGCCCTCGCTGGTGTGTTCGGTGGCGAAGCCCAGGCGGACGATGTCGGGCAGGGGGCGGTGCGGGCGGGATGAATAGATGGTCAGGCCGTTGCTGTCCCAGACACGGATCACGAACTCGAAACTTTTTTCGCCAGCCAGATCCTCCGTCGATCCCTGAAAGGTCTGGTTGCGCAGGGCAAGGGCGATCTGTTCCAGGTGGTAGTCGAAGATGGTGTTGGCTTCCTCGCTTGCTGCGTTGTAGGTCGCCCAGGCGCCAAGCAGCATGACGATGGTCATCGCTGCGGTCAGGACCAATACCAGTTTGCGGCGGATGGAATTCATGGTCGCCGGGGCACCATGTAGCCGACGCCGCGTACGTTGCATATCAGTTCGCTGCCGATCTTGCGGCGCAAGGCGTGGATATGCACTTCGACCGCATTGCTGCCGATTTCCTCGTTCCACCCGTAAAGCCTGTCTTCAAGCTGGCTGCGTGAGAGCGGAACGCCGGGATCTTGCAGCAGGGCATGCAGCAGTGCAAATTCACGGCCCGAGAGCTTGATCGGATCGCCATTGAGACGAACTTCGTGGGTGGCCGGATCGAGAGACAGCGAACCATGCTCGATCACCGGCGTCGCCCGTCCGGAACGTCGCCGGAGCAAGGCCCGCAAGCGTGCCGCAAGTTCGTTCAGGTCGAAGGGTTTGACGAGGTAGTCGTCGGCGCCCGTGTCGAGACCGACGATCCGGTCTTCGACCGAGTCGCGGGCCGTGATGATCAATATCGGCACCGTGTCCTGCTTCCGGCGCCATTGAGCGAGAAGGTCCAGCCCGGATTTTCCGGGGAGCCCCAGGTCGAGCAGGATCGCATCGTAAGCATTGGTCGTCGTGGCCAGGTCGGCGGCATCGCCATCACGCACCCAGTCCACCGTGTAGCCTTCCTGGCGGAGGCCGGTGCGGATGCTGGCGCCAATCATCGGATCGTCTTCAACCACCAGAAGTCGCATTGCGGTTCACGCCTGATATTCCAGGTTGCCAATGGGGAGCGATTCTAACGCCATGATCGGATGAATGGACGCTGGTCTATTGTCAGGCGTGATGATCTCGCCTAGGCTCAACACTTTGTCGCGGACTGTTGTCGTGCCTGATACTCCTTCCCGTTATCGTGGCCGCTTCGCCCCATCGCCCACCGGACCCCTGCATTTCGGGTCGCTGGTCGCGGCGGTCGGCAGCTATCTCGATGCCCGCGGCAACGGCGGCGAGTGGCTGCTGCGCATGGAGGATGTGGATACGCCGCGCAATGTGCCGGGGGCGGCCGAGAACATCCTGGCGACGCTTGAAGCATTCGGCTTTGCCTGGGATGGCCCGGTGTTGTGGCAGAGCCGGCGCTTCGATGCCTATGCCGAGGCGCTGGAGCATCTGAAAATGGCCGGTCGGGTTTACGGCTGTGCTTGTTCACGCAAGGAAATCGCCGATTCCGCCAGCCGTCCGGCGGTCGCTGGTGGTCTCGCCTACCCGGGAACCTGCCGCAATGGCCTGCCCGCCGGGCGCGCGGCGCGGGCGTGGCGGCTACGGGTCGATGATGAAGCGATCGGATTTGTCGATCGCCTGCAGGGCGAACAGTGCCAGCATCTGCAAAGCGATGTCGGCGACTTCGTGCTGCGCCGGGCCGATGGCTTGTTTGCCTACCAGTTGGCTGTTGCGGTCGACGACGAATTTCAGGGCATTTCCGACATTGTGCGCGGGGCTGACCTGCTGGACTCGACGCCACGCCAGATCTGGCTGCAGCGCTGTCTCGGCTACCCGACGCCGCGTTACGCGCATCTGCCGGTGGCGACCAATGTCGCCGGCGAGAAACTGTCCAAGCAGACGCTGGCGCCGGCGCTGAATGTTGCCGGAGCGGCTGGATCCCTGGTCAGTGCCTTGCAGTTTCTCGGCCAGCCGGCGCCTGATGAACTGGCGTGCGCCACGGTGACTGAAGTCTGGGCATGGGCGAGGGAAAACTGGCGGTTCGAGGCGATCCCGCGCGTCGCGACTATTCCTTTGGCGATTCTGCGGTAAGCCCGGGGGTCTCCTCGTCGGCCTGCCAGTGTTTCGGGCCGTAACCGGTAATGCCGACCAGGGCGCGAACAAGCACATAGCTAAGCCAGCGCATGAAGCGGGAATGCCAGGGCTGGCGGCTCATTTCCTCAAGCCCCATCTCGCGGCCGCCGCTGGTTATCGCTTCCCTGATGCTGGCCTGCAACTCGCCGGCAAACAGGCTGTCGCGCACCACCAGATTGGCCTCCTTGGCCATCAAGAGGCTGAACGGGTCGATATTCGATGAGCCAACGGTTGCCCAGTGGCCATCGATTACGGCCACTTTGGCGTGCATGAAGCTTTTTTCGTACTCGAAAATGCGGATGCCGTTGCTCAGCGCTGCCCCGTAAAGTGCCTGCGTCGCATAGCGCAGCATCGGGTGGTCGGTCTTGCCCTGGAGCAGGACGCTGATTTTCACCCCGCGCTTGGCGGCTGCCTGCAGGGCAAGACCAAAACGCACGCCGGGCAGAAAGTAGGCGTTGGCGATCAGGATCTCGTTTTCAGCTGCGTTGATCGCCGCAATGTAGGCGTGCAGGATGTCATTGCGATGGCGAATGTTGTCGCGGATGAGAAAAGCAGCGCTTTGCGAGCCGGCAATCTCGTAACTGAGTGTGTTTAGCGGAGCCAGCCGGAAGCGGCGCTTGAAATTGACCCAGGAGACAATTTCCCACATGCGCCGGACGGCATGATGTACCTGCCGCACCGTTGGCCCTTCGATACAGGCGGCGTAGTCATAACGCGGACGCATGTCTTCCGGGGCGTTGTTGTCGTCGACAATATTGATGCCACCGACGAAGGCGATGCGGGCGTCGATGACGACAAGCTTGCGGTGCAGGCGGCGCAGGCGATGGCGGCGGATATGGAAGCGGCCGATTTCCGGCCGGTAAACCATCGCGCGCACGCCTGCTTCGCTCAGTCGGGGAAGAAAATCGGCACTGAAATTTTGCCCGCCAAAGCCGTCGACCGTAACTTTGACCTGCACGCCGCGCCGGGCGGCGCGGCAAAGCGCCCCGGTTACTTCGTGTCCGACTTCGTCGTCGGCAAAAATATAGCTTTCGAGATAAATCTCAAGGGTGGCCGATTCGATGGCGGCGATTAATGCGGGGAAGTATTCGCCGCCAGAATTAAGCAGCTTGAGCCGGTTGCCCGGCAGGAATTCAGTCGCCATGCCTGACGAGATAGCCTGACAGCGCTGCGTGATCCGAAATTGCCGACCATGGTTGGCCGAAATGAACCTCGGTTCGCTGTACCTTGAAGCCACGCACATAGATGCGGTCGAGCCGGAACATGGGCAGGGCGGCGGGATAACTCCGGACCGGTGTCCCTTTCCGGTTGCTGAAAACCTCGGTGAGACCCATCCGCTGTGCCAGCTGGTGGCCGGCGCGGTTGCTCCAGTCGTTGAAGTCACCGGCGATGATCAGCGGTTCATTGATGTCGGATACGGTGTCGAGGTAATCGGCCAGCGCCGCCGTCTGGCGGCGCCGCGAATAGCCGAAGAGCGAAAGGTGCACACAGACGCAGTGGGCCGCCGGGCCGTCCGGCAATTCGATTCGGCAGTGCAGCAGGCCGCGCTTCTCGAACTGGAGATGGGTCACGTCCTGATTGTGCGTATCCAGGATGGGAAAGCGCGAGAGGATCGCGTTGCCATGATGACCGTGGTCGTAGGCCATGTTCTGGCCATAAGCCGATGCGTGCCAGACATCCTCGGCGAGGAATTCGTACTGGGGTTCGCTTGGCCAGTCGCCGTGATTCTCGGCATGACCGAGATGCAGCCCCTGAACCTCCTGCAGGAAGACGATGTCGGGATTCAGGTGGCGCAAACGCTCGCGCAGTTCGTGAACCATCATCCGCCGGTTGAACTGCGAGAAACCCTTGTGAATGTTGAACGTCGTGACGTGCAGGGCGGGCTGGCTCATGGAGTTCAGGAAATCGCCAACATTCGGTCAAGGGCGAGTTTTGCCAGTGTCGCCTCGTGTTCCGGCACCTTGATCTGATTGACCACCTTGCCGTCGACCAGATTTTCCAGCGTCCATGCGAGGTGTTGCGGGTCGATGCGCTGCATGGTCGAGCACATGCAGATCGTGGTGGCCATGAACTGGACGATCTTGCTCTGCGGCAGCACCTCTTTCGCCAGTCGGTCGACCAGGTTCAGTTCGGTACCGACTAGCCAGCGCGTACCTTCCGGTGCTTCCTTGATGGTCCTGACGATGTGTTCGGTCGAGCCGACGTAGTCGGAGGCGGCGCAGACCTCGAAATTGCATTCCGGATGAGAAATCACCAGCCCGTCCGGATACTTGGCGCGGAAGGCGTCGATCTGTGATTTCTGGAACATCTGATGCACCGAGCAGTGGCCCTTCCAGAGCAGGATTTTTGCCGTTTCTGATCTGGTCGACCGTAAGACCGCCCATTTCCAGATCCGGATCCCAGACCACCATCTCGTCCATCGGGATGCCCATGTTGTGGCCGCGTCCACCGGCCGAGATGCTGGTCGGGGAAGAACAGCACCTTCGGCCGCCGCGCGAAGGCCCACTTGGCGATGGTGCCGGCGTTGGACGAGGTGCACACGATGCCGCCATGTTCGCCGCAGAAGGCCTTCAGATCGGCCGCCGAGTTGATGTAGGTGACCGGGGTGACTTCTTCTTCGGCATTCAGCACTTCGTTCAGCTCGCGCCAGCAGCGTTCGACCTTGGCCAGATTGGCCATGTCGGCCATCGAGCAGCCGGCGGCGAGGTCGGGCAGGATGGCGATCTGCTGCGGCGCGGTCATGATGTCGGCGACTTCGGCCATGAAATGCACGCCGCAGAAGATCGATGTATTCCGAATCTGTTTGCGCGGCCAGCTTGGACAACTTCAGCGAATCGCCGGTCAGATCGGCGTGCTGGTAGACATCGGCCCGCTGGTAGTGGTGGCAGAGGATTACGGCCTTCTTGCCCAACTTGGCGCGGGCGATGCGGATGCGGTCCGCGCAATCCTTGTCCGGGAGGTTGTTGAAGGGGGCAAAGGCGATCGGGGTGGATTGCATGCTGTTCTCTTGAATATCAGTCTGTCTTTTGTTCGGTACTGGTGTCGCATACGACACGGCGAACACTTCCTGTGCCGTCAATGTGCCTCGTACGGCGGGTTGATGGCCTGCGCACATTGTTGTGCGAGCGTTGGATGTCCGATTAACTTTTCCATAATCTGTAACTGTTAAAATCCGAGTCCGATAGTATAGGGCACAGCGAATGGGTCACGATCATCACCATCACGGGCAGCGGGCTTCATCGCCGGGTGACCGTGCTACCGAAGCGCAGCGTGCGACATGGGTCAGCGTTGCCGTGAACCTGCTGATGACCATCGCTCAAGTCGTCGTTGGCTGGCTTGCCAATTCCCAGTCGCTGATCGCCCATGGCCTGCATTCCTTCTCCGATCTTCTTTCCGATTTTCTGGTCATCTACGCTACCCGGCAGAGCGCGCATCCGGCCGATGCGGCGCACCCCTACGGCCACGCGCGGGTCGAGACAGCGGCAACACTGATTCTCGGCGGCTCGCTGGGATTGATCGGCGGGTTCATTCTGTGGGAATCGGGAATGCGCCTGCAGCACGTCGAACTGCTTCCCGCTGTCGAGTGGTCGGCGTTCTGGGTGGCGGTGGCAACGGTGGTGGTCAAGGAAGGCCTCTACCGCTATCTGATTCGCGTTGCGGAACGCTTGCGCTCGCAACTGTTGACCGGCAATGCCCTGCATACGCGCGCCGATGCGGCGTCGGCGCTGGTCGTCGTTGTAGGTATCGGCGGCGCATTGCTCGGCTGGGGCTTTCTCGACCTGCTGGCGGCGGCGCTGATGGGTTTCATGATCTTGCGCATGGGCGTCCAACTGGCCTGGGGCGCGCTCAAGGAACTGATCGATACCGGGCTTGATGATGCGCAGGTCGAAGCGATCCGGGCGACCTTGCTGGCAACGCCCGGGGTGCGTGGCGTGCATGAACTGAGGACCCGGCGCATGGCGCATCAGGCGCTCGTCGATGCCCATGTGCTGGTCGATGCGCGGATCAGCGTCTCCGAGGGGCATCGGATTGCCGAGTCGGCGCGCGCCGGCGTGCTTCGCGACCACACTGATGTGCTCGATGTGCTGGTGCACATCGACCCGGAGGACGATCTCGAGCCAGATTTTGCCGCCGCCCGCTTGCCTTCACGCGAGGTTTTGCTTAAGAATTTGGCGGATTTGCTGGTCAATTTGCCAACGCCCCAGCACGTCGTGCTTCATTATCTTGGCGGCCGGGTCGAGGTTGAGGTTTTTCTCGCCCATGATGTGTTTGCCGATATTTCGGCGCTCAGGTCGGCCGAGGCTGCGCTCGCTGAACGGATCAAGGATCACCCGGCGATCCGCAGCATCTCGTTGAATTTTCGGATTGCACCAGCGTAGTGCGGAGCGCCTCCTGTTTGCACTTCATTGGTGCGTTAAACTAGGGGGTGATTGCTGCATCTCCTTGTGGCAAAATGAAATGCTCTGCTGAAAGTCGCTGGCACACTTTCTGCTCACTTTCATTCGTTAGCTTTTTTTGATTGTCGCCGGCCTCGCCGGTTTTTTGATTGATTAGGAGATTGACGGTTATGGCAACCCCGCAAGACGTGATGAAGATGGTCAAGGAGAACGACGCCAAGTTCGTCGATTTCCGTTTTACCGATACCCGTGGCAAGGAACAGCACGTCACCGTGCCGGTCTCCGCCTTCAGTGAAGACAAGTTCGAAAACGGCCACGCTTTCGACGGTTCCTCGATCGCCGGCTGGAAGGGCATTCAGGCTTCCGACATGCAGCTGATGCCGGATCCCGCGACCGCCTACATCGATCCCTTCTTCGACGAAACGACACGTCGTCATGACCTGCGACGTCGTCGAGCCCGCCGATGGCAAGGGCTACGACCGCGATCCGCGCTCGATCGCCAAGCGCGCCGAAGCCTATCTGAAATCCTCCGGCATTGGCGACACCGCCTACTTCGGTCCGGAACCCGAATTCTTCATTTTCGACTCCGTCGAGTGGAACGTCGACATGTCCGGCTGCAACCGTGAAGATCTACTCTGCAGAAGCTGCCTGGACCTCCGGCGAGAAGACTCGAAGGCGGCGGCAACACCGGCCACCGTCCGACCGTCAAGGGCGGCTACTTCCCGGTTCCCCCGGTTGACAGCCTGCACGACATCCGTTCCGCCATGGTGTCTGGCGCTGGAAGAAATCGGCGTGCCGGTTGAAGTGCACCACCACGAAGTCGCCACTGCCGGCCAGTGCGAAATCGGTACCAAGTTCACCACCCTGGTCAAGCGCGCCGACTGGACCCAGATCCTGAAGTACGTGGTGCACAACGTTGCCCACCAGTACGGCAAGACCGCGACCTTCATGCCCAAGCCCATCGTTGGCGACAACGGTTCCGGCATGCACGTTCACCAGTCGATCTGGAAAGACGGCAAGAACCTGTTCGCCGGCAACGGCTACGCCGGCCTGTCCGAAACTCGCCCTGTTCTACATCGGCGGCATCATCAAGCACGCCAAGGCCCTGAACGCCATCACCAACCCGGGCACCAACTCCTACAAGCGTCTGGTTCCGCACTACGAAGCGCCGGTCAAGCTGGCTTACTCGGCAAAGAACCGTTCCGCTTCGATCCGCATCCCGCACGTTGCTAGCGACAAGGCGCGCCGTATCGAGACCCGCTTCCCGGATCCGATCTGCCAACCCGTACCTGTGCTTCTCCGCACTGATGATGGCCGGCCTGGACGGTATCCAGAACAAGATTCACCCGGGCGATCCGGCCGACAAGAACCTGTACGACCTGCCGCCGGAAGAAGACGCGCAGATCCCGACCGTTTGCTCCTCTCTGGAAGAAGCCCTGGATGCGCTGGACAAGGATCGCGAGTTCCTGACCCGTGGCGGCGTGTTCTCCAACGACTTGATCGATGCCTACATCGACCTGAAGATGGAAGAAGTTAACACGGTTCCGCATGACGACTCACCCGGTCGAGTTCGACCTGTACTACTCCTGCTGATCAAGCCGTCGGCCGCAAAAAGGGTGGGGTTTTCCCGCCCTTTTTTTGTCCACCGTTTGCTGTGCCGGACGTTAACTCCGGTAAACTGGGACGGTTACGAGGAATGATGACGATGACACGCAGTACGCTAGCTACCCTTCTTGTTGCGTTTGCCTTGCCGGCGGCGGTATCGGCATCGGCGCAAACCATCTATCGATGTACGGATGCGAATGGCGGCATGCTGATCTCGAATACACGGATGGACAAGAGTTGCAAGCCCGTTGTCATTACCCAGGATGCAACGATCCCGGCGCCCAAGGCGAAGGCTGCCGGCGCCGCGGCCAATCCAACGCCGGCGGGTTTCCCCAGAGTTCAGGAAGATACCCAGAAGGCGCGCGACACGGATCGCAAGCGTATTCTGGAGCAGGAGTTGGCGGGCGAGCAGCGCAGTCTGGATCAGGCGCAGCGCGAACTGACCGAACAGCAGACGCTACGCCCTGCCGAGAGTACAGCAACGACGCTGGACCGCGTCCAGCCGTACCGCGACCGCGTTGCGCAGCACGAGCGCAACATCGCGGCCATCCAGAAGGAACTTTCCGGCCTGCGCTGATCAGGCGGTGTCAGGCTTGACCTTGTACCAGGCGGCATACAGCGCTGGCAGGAAGAGGAGGGTGAGCGCCGTGGCAACGATCAGGCCGCCCATGATGGCGACGGCCATCGGTCCGAAGAAATCGTTGCGCGAAAGCGGAACCATCGCCAGCACAGCTGCCGCCGCGGTCAGCACGATCGGCCGGAAACGCCGTACCGTCGATTCGATGATCGCTGCGCAACGGGGTTTGCCCGCCGCCATATCCTGCTCGATCTGATCCACCAGGATCACCGAGTTGCGCATGATCATGCCGAACAGTGCGATGGTACCGAGCAGCGCCATGAAGCCGAAGGGCTTGTTGAAGATCAGCAGGAAGAGCGCGATGCCGATAATGCCGAGCGGCGCGGTCAGAACCACCATGATGACCCGCGATACGCTCTGCAACTGGATCATCAGTACCGCGATCACCACCAGGATGAAGACTGGAATTCCGGCCATGACTGCATTGGATCCCTTGGCCGACTCCTCGATCGAGCCGCCGGTCGCGATGCGATATCCGGCCGGCAGTTTGGCGATGATCTGATCGATCTGCGGTTGCAGGCTGGCGACTATCGTCGCCGGTTGGGTCGTGCCGTAGAGATTGGCGCGCACGGTGATGGTCGGCAGGCGGTCGCGGCGCCAGATCAGGCCGGACTCGAACGAGTGCTTGAGGCGCGCGATCTGGCTGAGCGGAACGCTCTTCCCGCTGCGCGTCGGGACGGCAAGATCGGGTAGCGCGGACAGTTGCGCGCGCTCCTGGCGGTCGCCGCGCAGCACGACATCAATGGTCTTCTCGCCTTCGCGGTAGCTGGTAACCGCAAGTCCGTTTAGCGACATGTTGAGCAGCGCGGCCAGATCCTGGCCTGATACGCCGAGCAGGCGCGCCTTGTCCTGATCGATTTCGATCTCCACCGCCTTGGAAAGCTCGCTCCAGTCGAGATTGACATTCGACAACTCGGGGTTGCCGCGCATGACTGCTGCAACCTCGCCGGCAATCTTGCGCAGGGTCGCAAGATCCTCGCCGGAGACGCGGTATTGCACCGGGTAGCCGACCGGCGGGCCATTCTCGATGCGGGTCACATTTCCGCGCACGCCCGAACTGTTATTTTCGAACAATTTGATCAGTCAACCGCGCAAGGCTTCACGCGCTATTTCGCTGCGCGTCAGGATGACCAGTTGGCTGATATTGGTGGCGGGGAGTTGCTGATCGAGCGAAAGATAGTAGCGTGGCGAGCCCGCGCCAACGTAAGTGATGAAGTGGTCATGCTGGTCGAACTCGGCCTTGTCCTTGTCCAGCCAGTCTTCAAGCTTTTTTGTCTCGTAGTCGATGGCGGGGAGCGAGGCGCCTTCGGGCAGTCGCAGTTCGACATTGAGTTCGAGACGCGTCGAGTTCGGGAAGAACTGCTTCTGTACCTTTCCCATACCGACAATCGCCAACATGAACAGCAGCAATGTGGCGCCAATAACCAGCCAGCGCCGCTTGACGCAGGCGCGCACCAGCTTGCGGAAGCGGTTGTAGAACGGGGTTCCATAGACATCGTGGTCGGCGCTAAGGGTTCCGCCACCGAGGCCAAGGTGCTCGAGCTTGCCGGCCAGCCGGGGCCAGCGGCGCTCGATGAACCCGGGCTTTTTCGGGGCGCGCGGATCGGGCAGCAGCTTGTAGCCCAGCCAGGGAATCGCCACCACGGCCGCCACCCAGGATATGAGCAAGGCGATGGCGTTGACCTGGAAAAAGGCGAAGGCATATTCGCTGGTCGACGCCTTGGCGATGGCAATGGGAATGAACCCGGCAACGGTAACCAGCGTGCCCGACAGCATCGGCCCGGCGGTGCTGGTGTAGGCAAAGGACGCGGCGCGGGTGCGCTCCCAGCCTTGCTCCATCTTGACCCACATGGTCTCGACCGCGATGATCGCATCGTCTACCAAGAGGCCGAGGGCCAGTACCAGCGCGCCGAGCGACACCTTGTGCAGCCCGACGTTGAACAAATCCATGGCCAGGAATGTTGCGGCAAGGACCAGCGGAATCGAAATGGCAACGACCATCCCGGTCCGCATGCCGAGGCTGATGAAGGTGACTAGCAGAACGACGGCAACGGCTTCGGTGAGCGCTCGCACGAAGGTCTCGATCGACTTGCGGACGGCGTTGGGGGCGCTGACCACCTCGGCAATTTCGACGCCCAGCGGCAGACTGTCGCGGAGCCCCGCAATCTGCGCCTTGAGGGCATTGCCAAGCTGGATGATGTCGCCGCCTTGCGCCATCGAGACGCCGATCGCCAGCGCCCGTTTTCCGCCATAGCGCACTTCCGTCGCCGGCGGATCGCTGGTGCCGCGCCATACGTTAGCCATGTCGCCAAGGCGGAAGCTGCGAGTGCCGCTGCGAATCAGGGTGTCGGACACGGCCTGAACGGTGTCGAAGCCACCGCTTGGCCTGATCTGTATCCGTTCGTCCTGCAACTCGAAAAAGCCGGCTCCGTTAACGGAGTTTTGCTGGCTAAGCGCCTGGATGATGGTGGCCTGGTCGATGCCCAGCGTTGCCAGCTTGGCATTCGAGAGCTCGACAAATATCTTTTCGTCCTGAATGCCGAAAATTTCGACCTTGCCGGCTCCGGGAATACGCAGGAGACTGTCGCGAATGCGCTCGGCGATGTCCTTGAGTTGCGGATAATCGAGACCTTCCGCGGTCAACGCGTAAATAGTGCCAAAAACGTCGCCAAATTCGTCGTTGAAAAACGGGCCTTGAATCCCTGCCGGCAGGGTATGGCGAATGTCACCGATCTTCTTGCGCACCTGGTAGAAGACCTCCGGCAGCGCGCCGCGCGGCATGGTGTCCTTGCCGAAGAACATGACCGTCGATTCGCCGGGCCGCGAGTAACTCTGGACGCGGTCGATGTAAGGTGTCTCCTGCAGCTTTTTCTCGATCTTGTCGGTCAGTTGCTGTTCGACCTGAAGCGCCGTTGCGCCCGGCCAGAAAGTGCGGATCACCATCAGCTTGAAGGTGTAAGGCGGGTCTTCCGCCTGGCTCAGGCGGCCGTAGGAGACAATGCCCATCAGCGCGATGGCCAGCAGGAAAAAGCCGACCAGGGTCCGGTGATGCAGTGTCCAGTCGGACAGATTGAAGCGTTGGCTCACGACTTAGCGCTGCCGGGCGGGAGGCATGGCGGGCTGGGCCTGCACGACCTGACCCTCGACCAGGCGGCGCTGTCCGGTCAGGATGACCATTTCGCCAGTCTTCAGGCCGCTGCTGATGGCGGCGCCATCTTCGCGGAAACCGGCAAGTTCCACCGGCCGTGACAGCGCCTTGCCATCGCTGACCACCCATACCTGCGGCCCCGCGCCGTTGTCGATGACCGCGGTCAGCGGAACGACGATCGTCGCGCCGGAAGTCGAGCCAAGAATGACCCTTGCCGTCATGCCGAGCTGGGCTGCCGGCGACGGGTCGAGAATACGAATACGTGCCGCATAGGTGCGGGTCGCCGGGTCTGCCGCTGCCGCGAGTTCGCGAACTTCACCCTTCATCACGAGATCCGGCTGGGCCCATAAATTGACCGCGATCTGCCGGGCTGCCTTCAGTTCGGCCAGGCGGCCTTCCGGGATGGCGATTGCCACTTCCTTCTCTTCCGGGCGTGCCAGGCGGAACACCGCCTGGCCGGCGCTGACCACCTGGCCGGTGTCGGCGAGCACCGCGGTGATCACGCCTTCGTGCTCGGCGACGAGCGTTCCGTAGCTGGCCTGGTTGCCACTGATCTGGCTCTGGGCGCGCGCCTGTTCCAATCGGGCCTGGGCGCTGCGGAAGGTGTTTTCCTTGGCGTCGAAGGCGGCCTGGCTGACGAAGCGCTTGGCCAGAAGGTCGGCGTAGCGGGTGCGCTCGCTGCGGGCGGTGGTGAATTCGCTTTCGGCTGCAGCCACCTGCGCCAGCGCCGCTTGCCTGGAAAGTTGCAGGTCGGCGGGGTCGAGCCGGGCCAGCGTCTGTCCGGCATTGACGGTCATGCCGCTATCGACAAGGCGGGCAGCGATCTTCCCGCCGACCCGGAAGGACAGATCAACTTCGTGGCGAGCGCGAATCTCGCCGGTATAAACGGTGATGCCTGCATCGCTGGTGCCGGCCGCCTTTACCAGGACTTTCGGGGCAACCGGCGGCGGCGTCTCGGAATTGCTACAGGCGCTCAAGGCCAGGACCAGGCAGGTTGCGGTAACAATTGGAAGGATCGGATGGGCGAGCATCGGCAGTGGCCAGAATGAGTGCCGTAATGATAATGAACGATCGGTCAGTAAGGCAACAGTTTCCGCGCTGTTCCCATGTAATCGTTACAATGACAGGTATGAATGATGCGATGAATTCCTTCTCGGGACTGGATCTTCTTGCTTCGACCGTGCTTCTGCTCGATGAGGGGCTGGTCGTCCGCTACGTTAACCCGGCGGGCGAGAACCTGCTTGCGGTGAGCCTTCGTTCGGTGGCCGGCAAGCCGTTGTCGGGGATGTGCACCTGTTCGGCAATTCTGCAGGGGGCGCTCGATAATGCGCTGAAAAACAACTGGGGCTACACCGGTCAGAATATCGAGTTGAAGCGCGGCGATGGCGAGTTGCTCCACATCAACTGCACGGTGACGCCGCTGCGCCCGGAGATGGCGGCGGGTGTGCGACTGCTGCTGGAATTGCAGCCGATCGAGCATCAGTTGGCGGCGACCCGCGAGGAAAATCTCATCGAACAACAGAAAGCCAGCCGTGAGCTGATTCGCAATCTGGCGCACGAGATCAAGAATCCGCTGGGTGGTATTCGTGGCGCCGCGCAGTTGCTCGAGTACGAACTGAGCAATCCATCGCTCAAGGAATACACCCAAGTCATCATCAAGGAAGCCGACCGCCTGCAGGACCTGATGCAGCGCCTGCTGACGCCGCATCGGACTATGCTGCCGGCCACGGTCAATATTCACGAGATACTGGAGCGGGTGCGCAGCCTGCTGACCGCCGAGTTTCCTGGCTCGCTGGCGATGCGTCGCGATTACGACACCAGCCTTCCGGAACTGATAGGTGACCGTGAACAACTGATTCAGGCCGTGCTCAACGTCGCGCGCAACGCGGCGCAGGCGATGCACGGCGAGGGTGAAATCGTGTTGCGTACTCGTGTGCTGCGCCAGGCTACGCTGGCCAAAAAACGCTACCGCCTCGCGCTCGAGATCAAGGTCATCGACAATGGTCCGGGAATCCCGGAAACGGTTCGCGAGCGCATGTTCTATCCACTGGTTTCGGGCCGCGAAGGCGGCAGTGGACTGGGTCTGACGATTGCCCAGAATTTCGTTCAGCACCACCACGGCACCATTGATTGCGTCAGCCAGCCGGGCCAGACGATTTTCACCATCCGTCTGCCGGTGGAACAGGCCTGAGTCTTGCTAGTCACATTCCAGTGCTAATCAAATGACAGGCAAGAAAATCATGAAACCGGTCTGGGTCGTCGATGACGATCGCTCCATCCGCTGGGTCCTCGAGAAGACCCTGTCCCGTGAGGGCATTCCGTTCAAGAGCTTCGCTTCGGCAACCGAGGCCATTTCCCAACTCGAACGCGGCGCCGATCCGCCGCAGGTCCTGATGTCCGACATCCGCATGCCTGGCCAGTCGGGGCTGGAGTTGCTGCAGGAGGTGAAGACTCGCTTCCCGACGGTGCCGGTAATCATCATGACTGCCCACTCGGATCTGGAGAGCGCTGTTGCCGCTTTCCAGGGTGGCGCCTTCGAATACCTGCCCAAACCGTTCGATGTCGATCAGGCCGTCGAACTGATCCAGCGTGCCATCGACGAATCAATGCACCAGACTGGTGCGTTGGCTGAAGAAGGATTGGTGCCGGAGATACTCGGTCAGGCGCCGGCCATGCAGGAAGTGTTTCGCGCCATCGGTCGTCTGGCGCTTTCGCACGCCACCGTGCTGATCAATGGCGAGTCGGGCAGCGGCAAGGAGCTGGTTGCCCGTGCGCTGCACCGCCACAGCCCGCGCGCCGACAAGCCCTTCATTGCCATCAATACGGCGGCGATTCCCAAGGACCTGCTCGAATCGGAACTCTTCGGCCATGAGCGCGGCTCCTTTACCGGCGCCCAGACGCAGCGGCGGGGACGCTTCGAGCAGGCCGAGAGCGGCACGCTGTTTCTCGACGAAATAGGCGACATGCCCTCGGAGCTTCAGACCCGCCTGCTGCGTGTCCTCTCTGACGGGCACTATTACCGGGTCGGTGGCCACTCGCCGATCAAGGCCAATGTCCGGGTCATCGCGGCGACGCACCAGAATCTGGAAACGCGAGTCAAGGAAGGCTTGTTTCGCGAAGATCTTTTCCACCGCCTCAATGTGATCCGTATCCGTCTTCCCGCGCTGCGCGAGCGGCACGAGGACATTCCGCTGCTGACCCGCCATTTCCTGCAGAAAAGCGCCCGCGAACTTGGGGTCGAAACCAAACGTCTGTCCGACGCCGCGCTCAAATACCTGAGCGGTCTCGAATTTCAGGGCAACGTCCGCCAACTGGAAAATCTCTGCCATTGGCTGACCGTCATGGCGCCCGGTCAAATGGTCGAAATCGGTGACCTGCCGGTCGAACTGCGTGAAGCGGAGTCGACCGCGCTGGCGACCGATTGGGAAACCGGGCTCGAAGGCGAAGTCGATCGGCTGCTCGCGGCAGGCGTCGATAATGTTCATGGCCGGCTCGCCCAGATCTTCGAGCGCATCCTGATTTCCCGAGCGCTGGCGCGGACCGGCGGCCGGCGGATCGAGGCGGCGCTGGCGCTCGGCATCGGGCGCAACACGATCACGCGCAAGATTGCCGAGTTGGGCATCGAAAGCGGCAAGGAACCCGCTGCGGAGTAGAATCCGCGCATGTCACTGATCGACCCCGTCCGCTTGCTGTCCGGCCTCGGCCATCGTGCCGGGCGCTTCAATGTCGATGCGCTGGATGAATGCGATTCGACCAGCAGCGAGCTGATGCGCCGCGCCGATTGTGGTGCGCCGGTCGGGACGGTGATCGTCGCCGATCGTCAGACTGCCGGACGCGGACGTCGTGGCCGAACCTGGCTGTCGGCACCCGAGGCCAGCCTGACTTTCTCCCTGCTCTGGCGCTTCAGCGGGCCGCCCGGGCAACTCGCCGGCCTTTCGCTGGCCGTTGGCGTGGCGCTCGCCAGGGGCCTCGAGCGGCTCGGCGCGCAGGGCATCCGGCTCAAGTGGCCGAACGATGTACTGCTGGAACGCGCCGGCAGTTTCGCCAAGCTGGCCGGCATTCTTGTCGAGCTGGCGAGCGATCGACGGGGTACCCAGGCGGTCATCGGCGTCGGTCTCAATCTGCTGCCGCCCGCGGATATCTTGCCGCAACCGGCGGCCGGCCTCGCTCAGGCCATGAACCAGATGCCCGAGCGCCATGCCGTGCTGGCGGCGATTCTTCAGGCGCTGGCCGAAGTTCTCGAGGCTTTCGCGGTCAACGGCTTTGCCGGGGCGAAAATGGACTGGCAGCAGCGCCATGCCTGGCAAGGGCTGGCGGTTCAGCTTCTCGGCGACGACGCACTGCCGGTCAACGGTATCTGCCTGGGTGTCGACGATGATGGTGCGCTGCTGCTCGACACTGCGGCCGGCGTTCAACGCATCTTTTCCGGCGACGTCAGCCTGCGCCCCGTCCCGCCAGGGGACTTGCTTCGCGGCGCAGGAAGTACCCTTGGGGTGCGCCGCGCATGATCTTCTGCATCGACAGCGGCAACAGCCGCATCAAATGGGCGTTGCATGACGAACACGGCTGGTGCGAAAGCGGCGTGCTCGATCATGCCGATGTCGGGCAACTCGCATCGCTCACGCACAGGCTCCCAATGCCGGCGCGGGTCATGCTTGCCAACGTCGCGGGTGATGCAGCGCTGGCAAGCATCCGTCAGGCCTTGTCGGCCTGGCTGTCGGTGCTGCACGAAGTGAAGTCGGCGGCCGCAGCCGGCGGAGTCGTCAATCTTTATGAAAATCCGGCACGTCTCGGTGTCAACCGCTGGTGCGCACTGGTCGGCGCGCGGAGCCTGACATCGGGTCCCTGCATCGCAGTGATGGCCGGCACCGCAACGACAGTCGATACCATCGACGGCGACGGCCGTTTTCTTGGCGGCCTCATCCTGCCCGGCCTCGATCTGATGCGTCGTTCGCTGGCGCAGGATACGGCAGCCTTGCCACTGGCTGCCGGAAAATATTCCGTTCATCCGCGCTGTACCGACGATGCCATTACTTCCGGCTGCATCGAGGCCCAGGTCGGCGCCATCGAGCGCGCGGTCGCGCGGCTCGGCAACGGCGCCACCTGTCTGCTTTCCGGCGGGGCGGCCGGCGTCATCGGCGAACACCTCGGCGTGCCGCATCGGCAGGTGGCCAATCTGGTGCTCGAAGGACTGCTGCAGCTTGCCGAGGCAAGTGCGGCGGTGCATGCCGCTGGCAAAAACAGCGGTTGAAGATTGCTCGCTTAGCGGCGACAATTAGCCCCAATTCGACCCCTTTCGGGAGGCCTCATGTTTGATCCGGTCATCAACTACCTGCCGGCCTTCGCCAGCTTCTTTCTCTCAGCCATCGTCCTGCTGCTGGTATTTCTCGCCATCTACATCAGGGTCACGCCCTACAACGAACTAGCCTTGATCCGCGAAGGAAACGAAGCGGCGGCAATCAGCCTGGGCGGGGCGGTCATCGGTTTCGCGCTGCCGATCGCGGTCGCGGTGGCGGTCAGCCACAACCTGTACACGATGATCGCGTGGGGTCTCGTCGCCTCCGTGGTGCAGTTGCTCACATTTCTCGCAGCGCGTCTGGCGGCGCCGCGTCTCAGCGAAAGCATTCCCCAGGGCAAGCTGGCCTCGGGGATATTCCTCGCTTCACTGGCGATCGGCGTCGGCATCCTCAACGCCGGCTGCATCGTCTGATTTTCTTAGGAGGCAATCATGGCCCTGATGGACTTCATCAAGAAACAATTCATCGACATCCTGCAATGGACCGAGTCCGGCGACGGCACGCTGGCCTGGCGTTTCCCGATGCAGGAAATGGAAATCCAGAACGGCGCCAGCCTGACCGTGCGCGATTCGCAGCTGGCGCTGTTCGTCAACGAAGGCAAGGTCGCCGATGTCTTCGCGCCCGGCATGTACAAGCTGACGACGCAGACGCTGCCGGTCCTGACCTACCTGAAGAACTGGGACAAGCTGTTCGAATCCCCGTTCAAGTCCGACGTCTACTTCTTCTCGCACGCGCACCGCAGCTCGACCAGAAATGGGGCACGCCGAACCCGATCACCATCCGCGACAAGGAATTCGGCATCGTCCGCCTGCGCGCCTTCGGCATCTACTCGTACCACCTGAGCGACGCCAAGACCTTCTACCAGAAGATTTCCGGCACGCGCGACGCCTACACGCGCGAGGAACTCGAAGGCCAGTTGCGCAATACCATGGTCGCCGGGCATGACCGACCTGTTCGGCGAATCCGGCGTGCCCTTCATCGACATGGCGGCGAACCAGGATGAATTCGGCAAGGCGATGTTAGCCAAGATGGCGCCGATGTTCGCCGATTTCGGCCTGACGCTCGATTCGCTGGTCGTGCAGAACGTCTCGCTGCCGGAAGAGCTGCAGAAGGTTCTCGACCAGAAGATCGGCATGAACATGATCGGCGACATGGGCCGCTTCACGCAGTACCAGGTCGCCAACGCCATTCCCGAGGCGGCGAAGAACGAGGGCGGCATGGCCGGCATGGGCGTCGGTCTCGGCGCCGGCGTCGGCTTCGGCCAGG
Source organism: uncultured beta proteobacterium (assembly GCA_963727115.1). Taxonomy (GTDB): domain Bacteria; phylum Pseudomonadota; class Gammaproteobacteria; order Burkholderiales; family Rhodocyclaceae; genus Azonexus. Next base: position 78,924 of record CAVSFS010000013.1, read on the forward strand.
TCATGGGGCAGGCGATGGCCTCGGCCATGCAGCCGGCGGCGGGTGCTGCACGGCACCGGCTGCGGCCGTTGCGCCGGTGTCGGCCGACGATGTCGTCGCCACGCTGGAAAAGCTGCACGGGCTGGTCGAGAAAGGCATCCTGAGCCAGGCCGAATTCGACGCCAAGAAAGCCGAACTGCTCAAAAAACTGACCTGATCGGCAGCCTGTGGCGCTGACTGCCTCCTGTCCTTCCTGCGGCGCGCCGGTCGTCTTCAAGTCGGCGTCGTCGGTCTTCGCCGTCTGCGACTATTGCCAGAGCACGCTGGTCCGCCACGACCAGGCGCTGGAAGACATCGGCAAGATGGCGGCGCTGGTCGAGGACCGCTCGCCGCTGCAACTGGGCGCCGAAGGCAGCTACAAGGGCGTGCATTTCGCGCTGATCGGGCGCATCCAGATCAAGTACAGCCAGGGCTACTGGAACGAATGGCACCTGCTGTTCGACGACATGCGCACCGGCTGGCTGTCGGAGGCGGGCGGCGAGTACGTGCTCACCTTCGCGCAGTACGTGCCGGATCAGCTGCCGCAATTCGCCGAACTGAAGATCGGCCAGCGCTTCGTGCTGGCCAGCCAGACGTGGACCGTCAGCAATATCGAAAACGCCGAGTGCGTGGCCGGCCAGGGCGAGCTGCCGTTCAAGGTCGGCGCCGGCTACCCGGTTGCTGCGGTCAACCTCAGAAACGGGGCCAATTTCGCGACCCTCGATTATTCGGAAACGCCGCCGCTGCTCTTCGTCGGCGAGGCGGTCGATTTCAAGTCGCTGAAGATGGGCAACCTGCGCGAAGGCATGGCGATCCCGACGGCGACCGTCGAAGCGCAGGTCTTCCGCTGCCCGAGCTGCGGCGCGCCGCTGCAGGCCCGCTCGGCGGATATTCTGGCGGTCGGCTGCGCTACCTGCGGCGCCGTGATCGACACCGCCGATCCCAACCACCGCGTGCTGACCACCGCGCTCGGCATGCGCGACGAGAAATACACCCCGCGCATCCCGCTCGGCAGCAAGGGCACGCTGGAAGGCAAGCCGGTCGAGGTCATCGGCTTTCTCGTCAGGCAGAGCAAGAGCGACGGCATCGCCTACGACTGGCGCGAATACCTGCTCGCCGGCGAGAACGGCAGCTACCGCTGGCTGACCGAATACAACGGCCACTGGAACGTCGTCGATGTCCTCTCCAATCCGCCGCGGACCAGCGGCATCATCGAGATCGACAACGTGCAGTACGGCGGCCAGTCGTTCCGCCATTTCGCGACGACGCCGGTCGCCGAGGTGATCCAGGTCGCCGGCGAATTCACCTGGCGCGTGCGGCGCGGCGAAACCAACCGCGTGCTCGACTACGTGGCGCCGCCATTGATGCTGTCGCGCGAATCGACCGACAACGAGCAGACCTGGTCGCTCGGCACCTATGTCGCGCCCGAGGCAATCGCCGAGGCCTTCAAGTTGAGCGGCCGCATGATCGCCCCGGTCGGCGTCTATGCCAACCAGCCCAACCCGTGGGCAGAAACCCGGGGCCGCGTGTTCAAGCTGTTCGGGAAACTGGCCCTTGCCGCCATCGTGCTGCAACTGTTCTTCGCCTTCATTGCCGGCGGCAAGACGCTGCTGCGTCAGGATATTGTCCTCTCGCCGCAAATGGCCGAGGACACCGTGGTCACCCGCGAATTCGAGGTCAGCGGCAAACCGCGCAAGATCGCCGTGCGCAACAGCACGTCGCTCGACAACAACTGGATCGGCCTCGACCTGATGCTGGTCAACAAGGCCAGCGGGCAGGCCTGGCCGGCGACCCGCGAGCTCGCCTACTACTACGGCAACGACGGCGGCGAAAGCTGGTCGGAAGGCAACCGCGACGACGAGGTGGTCTTCCTCGACATCCCGCCCGGCACCTACTACGTCACGGTCAACCCCGATATCGCCCCGGAAAAGCCGGTGCCGGTGCGCGACACCATCGAAGTGCGCAGCGGTGGCGCCGGCTGGTCGAATTTCGTGATCGTGATGCTCTTCCTCGCCATCTTTCCCCTCTTCACCTACCTGCGCCACGCCGCTTTCGAGTCCGGCCGCTGGGCCGAGAGCGACCACGCGCCGGTGAGCAGCGGCGATTCGTCGGACGGAGACGACTGATGTTCGGAAAATTCAACCTGGCGACCGGCGTCCTCGCGCTATTGCTCTTCGGCTATGCCCAGCATCAGGGCTGGAATCTCTTCGACAACGTCGCCAATCCCGGCAAGGGTGGTTCCGGCAGCAGTCGCGTCTATCACAAGTAAGCGTCCGCCAGAAAATTGACGTGGCTGATCAACCGTTGATGTCGAAACAAAGATATTTGATTTCGAGATAGTCCTCGATCCCGTACTTCGAGCCCTCGCGCCCGATGCCGGACTGCTTGATGCCACCGAAAGGCGCAACCTCGTTCGAGATCAGGCCGGTATTGACGCCGACCATGCCGTATTCGAGGGCTTCGCCGACGCGCCAGCAGCGGGCGATGTCGCGCGAATAGAAATAGGCGGCGAGGCCGAACTCGGTGTCGTTGGCCATGGCGATGGCCTCGGCCTCGGTTGCGAAGCGGAAGAGGGGCGCAACCGGGCCAAAAGTCTCCTCGCGGGCGACTTTCATCTCGGGTGTCACGTCGGCGAGCACCGTCGGCTGATAGAAATTGCCACCGCGCGTGTGGCGGGCGCCGCCGCACAGCACGCGGGCGCCCTTGGCCAGCGCATCGGCGACATGCGCCTCGACCTTGGCCAGTGCCGCGTCGTCGATCAACGGTCCCTGCGCGACGCCGTCGTCGATGCCGGCGCCAACCTTCAATTCGCCGGCGCGCGCCGCCAGCTTCCGGGCGAATTCTTCATAAACCCCGGCCTGCACAAGGATGCGGTTGGCGCACACGCAGGTCTGCCCGGTGTTGCGGTATTTGGCGATCAGCGCGCCGTTGACCGCGGCATCGACATCGGCGTCGTCGAAAACGATGAAGGGCGCGTTGCCGCCCAGTTCCAGCGACAGCTTCTTGATCGTCGGCGCCGACTGCGCCATCAGCAGTCGGCCGACCTCGGTCGAGCCGGTGAACGAAAGCTTGCGCACGATCGGGCTGGCGGTCAGTGCGCCGCCGATCGCCACCGGGTCGCCGGTCAGAACATTCAACACTCCCGCCGGGAAGCCGGCTTCCTCGGCCAGTGCCGCCAGCGCCAGCGCCGTCAACGGCGTTTGCTCGGCCGGCTTGATGACCACCGTGCATCCTGCAGCCAGTGCCGGGGCGACCTTGCGGGTGATCATCGCCAGCGGGAAGTTCCACGGCGTAATCGCCGCGCAGACGCCGATTGCCTGCTTGACGACGACGAGGCGCTTGTCGGCCACTGTCGCCGGAATCGTCTCGCCATAAGTGCGCTTGCCTTCCTCGGCGAACCACTCGACGAACGAGGCGCCATAGGCCACCTCGCCCCTGGCTTCAGCCAGCGGCTTGCCGCCCTCGGCGGTTATCAACTGGGCCAGATCCTCTGCATTCTGGTTGATCAGCGCGAACCAGCGTTGCAGCAACTGCGAGCGCTGCTTCGCGGTCTGCCCCCGCCAGGCGGGTAGCGCGGCATCGGCGGCGGCAATGGCGCGCAGCGTTTCCGGGGCGCCGCAGTTCGGTACCTCCGCCAGAAGCGAGCCATTGGCCGGGTCGCGCACGGCGATGCTTGCACCGTTGTCGGCGGCGACCCATTTTCCGCCAAAAAAGACAGTCAACCGCAACAATGCCTGATTCTGAATGTGCATGGGCTTGAAAAATCCTGTAAAAACGGTAAGTTATGAACTGTTTGCAGAAAGCGTCTCAACAAATGCGCATTCCCGCCCTGTTCCCCGTCATGCTGATTGTGTCCCTGCTTGCCGCCTGTGGCAGCCCGGCGCCGCGTCCGGTCACCTTTGGGGGAACTATAGCGCAACCGCTGCCCGTCAGCGAGAAGGGCAACGAGGTCGCGCTCTACGCTCTGGGGCTGCTCGACACCGGCTATCGTTTTGGCGGCAGGAACCCCGAAGCCGGCCTCGACTGCAGCGGCATGGTCAGCTTCATCTATGGTCAGGCGGCCGGCCTCAAGGTAAAGGGTAGCGCCGCCGACATCGCCCGCAACAGCCGGCCGATCGAGCCCGAGTCATTGCGGCCCGGTGACCTCGTCTTCTTCAACACCCGCAACCGGCCATTTTCGCATGTCGGCATCTACCTGGGCGATACCCGGTTCGTCCATGCGCCATCGAGCAACGGGCGGGTAAGGATCGACCGCCTGAATGACCGCTACTACGCCCAGCGTTTCGAAGCCGCGCGAACCTTCTTCGATTGACGCCGCCAGCAAATCGATGGATTGGACGTGGCAACAAGCAAACGGTAGAATCGCGGCTCCCAAGCGCCCGTAGCTCAGCTGGATAGAGTACTGCCCTCCGAAGGCAGGGGTCGGACGTTCGAATCGTCTCGGGCGCGCCAATCAGATACGAATCTGGGCACTTCCATCGAAGTGCCCTTTTTCATTTTGGGAACATTTCCTTCGCGCGAAGTCTCTGGAGGTAAGGTGTCGACTAGCTGTTCAGGCTCTCGATGAGAAGATTCTTACTGGCGAGAACTGGAGCGTTCACACCAGTTCGGCTCGCATCAATTCCGCCTTCACATAGGCATAGAATACTGGTGCGACGGCAATTCCCGGGACCCCGAACGCCGCTTCCATGACCAGCATTGCAAGCAGCATTTCCCATGCCTTGGCGTTGATTTGATGACCCAGAATCTTGGCCGACAAGAAGTATTCCCCCTTGTGCAGGACGATCAGGAAGGCCAGCGAGGCCAGCGCGGCGCTGAACGACACCGAGGCGCTGACCAGGACGATGATGGTGTTGGAGATCAGGTTTCCGACGACCGGGAGGATCCCGACAACCAGCGTGACGGCCAGCATCGTCTTGATGAACGGCAGATGGATCCCGGCCATGGGCAGGATGATCGCTAGGTAGATGCCGGTTAGTGTGGTGTTGATCAGTGAGATTTTGCCCTGGCCGATCACCACGCGCCCAAAGGCGTTATGGAAGTTCGCCGCGCGCTCGCGCAGGGCTTTCGCCAACGGTTTTCGGTCAGGCGTTTCGCCGGTTCCGCTGACCGCGATCATGGCGCCGAGGATGCCGCCGATCAGGATGTGCACAAAGGCCACGCCAAGCTCCTTGCCCACGCCTTGGACCTCGGCGCTGTGGGCATGGAGCCACGACACCACGGCAATCTTGAGTTCCTCCGCAGAACCCGGCAGGCGCTCGGTAATCCAGGCCGGGAGCGTTGCGTTGGCGCCATCGATGATTTCAGCGAGCTTCGCCCACAGCTGCGGTAGTCCTGCCGTGTCACCACTTTTCAGGTGGTACAGCAAAGCGAAGGCGCCGAGGCTGACCACTGCCACGACAACCGCAGCGACAATTGCGGTCGCGGCGATCCGGGCCGCACGTCCGGTGAACAAGCGGGTCAGCATCGGGGCGAGCTTGTGGATCAGCGTATAGACCAGCATGCCGGCAAACAGTGCTGACACGAGCTTGAGGTAGACGGTGGCGATGAGGAGCACCGTGGCAATCAGGTAGCTGGCGGTGAGGACAGGGGTGGGTTTCATTGGGGGCTTGCAATCATGGGCTTTCCGGGGGTATCCATGCAGATGCCATTGATGCTTTAGCGGTGTGTAACCGGAATGTTTTCTGGAAACCCCCCATTTTTATCACAGAAACAATTAAGCCGGCGCGAAGCCGGCTTGATTCAGGATTTCGGCGATGGGTTGTCGGCGCCTGGATTCAGTGGCCTCGGTTTGCCGCGCATACCGCCCGGTGGGCTCGCATGAAATTCCTCGAAGGTCTTTTTCTGCTCTGGGGTCAGCGTTGCATAGAAGGCCTTCAGGGCGGCGACGTGCTCGGCCATATGCGCCTGATGCATCTTCGAGAGTTCCAGTATTTTCTCGGCACGCTCGGGCGTTGACAGCTTGGACCAATCCTCTGGCTGGTCAATCCCGGGGGGCGGCTTCAGCTGTTCGGACTCCGCGAACTTTTTCCAGCCAGGTTCCTGTTCGGCTGACAGCTTCAAGGCGTCGTGCAATTGCTGGTGACGCTGCTCGATCATTTTTGCATGGTGCTCAAAATGCGCTTCACGTCTGCTCATGTTCCCGCAGCCTGGGTCAGCAAACGCCGGGCTGGAGACTACCGCTCCCAGTCCGGTCGCGAGAAGTAGGGATTGAGCCAGATTGCAATAACGCTTCATGCCATTCCTTCTGGTATTCGATTTGGTCCTTGAGGTAAGGGCTTGTCGTTTGAATGGATTCAAGGCCACTTCGGCGCCCGCACCATCTGCGGAATTTAACCCAAGATATTTACGAGAAATCGACAAAAACGGGGCGATATCAATCGTTTCAGAATGAAGTGCTGTTGGTGTCATGTGTCCTCCATTGAGTCAGACCCAATCCGGGTCACCATCACCAGGACCCAGGGAGCTCAAATCGTCAGCATTGCTGCCGGAGTCATGGAAGTTATTGGCCGCAACGCTTTCGCTGGGTGGAGTGGAATGCAGCGGGCTGCTGCCCGATAGAAAGCCAGAGTGACTATTGTGATTGCCCATCAGGTGTTCGATTCCCTGAAACAGGAATGAACCGGCAACAACACCGGCGGCGGTCGCTGCCACTGTCCCCATGAGCCCAGAACCACAGGCATGAGAGTTCATGGGTGCGGCGGGTGCAGTTGCTGAAGGAAGATCACTTGAGGCCCGTTGTGGTGCTGGTGATTGCGCTGGCGTGTTTCCCCAAGCGCTGTTGTCAAGGAAACTGTGAACGGGTGAGCGTTGGCTCTCAAGTTCCTTTCTGAGCCTGGCGATTTCCGCCTGCGAATCTTCCAGTGCATGCTCCAGAAGGAGGCTGCGCTGGACCAGCAAGTAGTGCGCATCGGACTGACTACGGCAGGCCTCCTGGATAAGCCTGTCAGCGTCGATGTCTTTCGACCCTGCTTTTGCCTGGACCAACTGTTGCAGAAAGCGATCGAGATTCTCTCGTTCTTGAATGTTCAAGGCTTGCCTCGGTGGCTTCAAAAGTGATGTGGCCAATAGTGACGGCAAAGTCCGCCAGTTCACGTGTTGCGATTGCAACGGTTTGTAACCTTTCGTTGCGGCGCCCTGAAAATCTGTGCTTGAAAGCGGCTGCTCAATTCAGCAGCACCCAAAAATGTGTGCTGATTAAGGCCTATGATTCGAACAAACTCCCTGTCCGGTCATGTTCGAGCGCCAAGAATCTGGCAGAGTGGGAGCCAAACTCTGGAGAAAGCAATGTTGAATCTAGCCCTGCCGTGGTGGGAGTTCATTGCCCGCGCGGTGATCGTCTACATCTTTCTGATTATCCTGATTCGCCTTACCGGCAAGCGACAAATCGGCCAACTGGCGCCATTCGATTTGGTCCTGCTTCTGGTGCTTTCGAACGCAGTGCAGAATTCCATGAACGGCGGGGACAGTTCACTGATTGGCGGATTGATTTCGGCAACGACGCTTGTGCTGTTGAACTTTGGCGTCAGCTTCCTCACCTATCGCAACCGCATAGCCGGCATCTTCATCGAGGGCCGCCCCGAAGTCTTGATCCACAATGGGCATCTCTATGAGTCGGTCATGGAGCGGGCTCAACTGACTCACCATGAGATCAATGCTGCCTTGCGCCAGGCTGGGGTGACCAGTATTGAAGAAGTGCATAGCGCTATCCTGGAAAACAATGGCGTCATCACCGTAACGCCCAAAGTCCGTCATCACACAGAGCCAGTATCCGATGGATAGGCAAGACAAATAGCCGGAAATTCTGTTGGGCGCGCTGGTTTCAGTCGGCCATGGGTCTCGTTCGAGACTCACTATTTCTTCTCGTCAGAACTGCCGGCTACCGCCTTGACGCCTGCCGCAGCGACGTCAACAGTTGTCTCGACGACCGTTGCACCAACTTTCACGGTTGTAGCAACCACCGTGACCGCAGCGTCCGCGACAGCGACCACCGCACAGCCAGTGCATGAAAGCGAAAGCAGGAAGGTAAGCAGGTAAGCGCGAATCAGCTCAATCCCTATCCCAGCGGCCACCATGCTGCCGCCAGTGATCACCGTTCCGTTCCCAACGGTAGGGAACCCATCTGTACCCGGGACGAGGTGGAGCCCAATAGCCTGGGCCCCATTCGTAGCGCCCGCCACGCCAGTGCCACGAACCAGAAATCCAGAGATAACCGGTCACTGGCGGAGGACCGACGTACTCGACTCGCGGAGGTGGCGGTGCAACCATGACCGGCTCGATGTACACTGGCCTGCTTGGAGGAGCAACGACGCAACCGCTCAACGATATCGCCATGGCAGCAAGCGTCAGTGCCAGAAAACCAGCCCGATTCATTAGATCATTCCTCAACGGCGGAATCCCATTTTAGGTGAAGTAAGACCTAGAGGCTGTAACCAGTGGTAAGGACTTGTAAAAGACCTTGACTGAACAGCGTTACCCCGCCGGAGCACGCTTTTGTGGGAATCAGACGATCTTGCACACTTCCGCGAAGCTCGGGCGCGGGCTACGCGGGAACAACTGTGCGGCATCGCCATAACCGAGGCTGCAGATGAAGTTGCTCTTGACCTGCGTTCCGGCGAAGAATTCGGCGTCAACCGCAGCAGCATCGAAGCCGGACATCGGGCCGCAGTCGAGGCCGAGGGCGCGCGCGGCGAGCATGAAGTAGGCACCTTGCAGGCTGCTGTTGCGGAAGGCGGTGGCGGCGATCAGCGCTTCGTTGCCGACGAACCAGGATTTGGCGTCGGTGTGCGGGAACAGGCGGGGCAATTCTTCGTAGAAGGCCATGTCCATGCCAAGCAGGGCAGTGACGGGGGCGGCCGCTGTCTTGGTACGGTTGCCTTCCATCAGCAGCGGGACGAGGCGGGCCTTGGCTTCCGGCGACCTGACGAAGACCGTGCGCAACGGCCAGCAGTTGGCGCTGGTCGGGCCCCATTTCATCAAATCGTGCAGTTCGATGAGCAGGCTGTCGGGAACGGGTTTTTCCTGCCAGACGTTATGGGTGCGGGCTTTGTTGAAGACTTGGTCGAGGGCGGCGGTATCGAGTTTCATCAAGTTTCCTTTGCAAATTGGGTTTTGCCAGTATGTGGCGATCGGGTTGGCATGGCGTTGGCCGCTTCAGCCTTTCCGGTCGAAGTCACGATAGTTGCATCAGCCGTGGCGCCCCTTGTATGCCGAGGCGGCTGCATGCACAACATCCGAGTAGGGGATGTCCTCGATCTCGCTCCACTGGCACAGGGCGTTTTCGAGCAATTCATCCACGTTCTCGACTTCGGCGCCGCCACTCAGGGTGTGCTGCAAGCCTTTCAGGCCGCCGCACTGGACCCGCATCTCCTGCGCATGGGGCAGGGGTGTATCAACCCGCAATGTTCCCAGGGCGAAAGAAAAGCTGCGGCGCAAATGGGTATAGAGTTCGCTGCATCGTGAATGGCTGGACATGTTCCGGCATTTGACCAGCTCACGCTCGGCAATCTGTATTTTCTCGGACTGCGCGCACGCAGCGCAGCCGCGCAAGATGGATTTTTCGAAAGGGCATGGTGCAACTACCCCGGAAAGCATTTCCCGGAAGGCACTCTCGTCCATCCTGCGCCCGCCCGGACTGCCTAGTCGTCACCCAGTTCCGGAGCAGGCTCACGTACCTGATTGAGCAGATCCTCGGCATGTAATTCCGTTTCGGCATGGATCATCCTGACAATTTTGGTCGAACCTTCGGGAAGTTCGGCACGTAGCTGCTTGACCCTGGCCGAAGCCGCGCCAAATTTCTCGTGCTGCTCCAGTTTTTCCAAATGCCTGATGGGTCGCTCGGTGATCCGGTAAATAAAATAGTGCATGCTTGCCTCGTTCGGTTCTCGTCAAACAGCCTTGCTCAGGGCACGGGACGTTTCATAAAGGTAATGACATTCGAGTTCGGCGCGTTCTTGCTGCTGCAGCTACCTTCGCCGCTCCCCGCGTACTGCTCAGCTTCATGCAGCAGATTGATGACATCCACGTAGAATTTCTGCTTTACCATCATCAGCGCCGTGTAGCCGCCCTCGTTGCGCGCCAACACGTCAGCGCCGGCGTTCAGGAGTACCTCGACCACCGCGGTTTCGCCGTAGCCTGCCGCCAGCATCAGCGGTCGCACGCCGTAGCCGATGGCCGCCTCGATATCCGCACCCGCATCGACCAGTGCCTGGGTTAAATCGGCGAATCCCCGCTTCAATTCCATGCTGTACACAGACTTGCTTAATGCTGTCCAGCCGAGTGCGTCGCTCGCATTCACGTCGGCACCTGCTTCGAGCAATGCTTTTACCATCGGCAGGTCGCCAGCATGTGAAGCCAGCATCAGCAAGGTCGCACCCGCTTCGTCGCGAGCGTTTACATCCGCGCCTTCGGCAAACAGACGTTGCGCTGCCGCAACGTCTCCAGCCCTGACTACCTCAATCAGTTCATTGAGCATTCAACGCGTCTCCCTGTTGGCTATTTTTCAACGGTTTTTTGCAGCACGAGACGAATCGCCTCTGGAGTCTCCATGATTTTCATGAAGCTGTTCGAACCCATCATGCTCAAGTCGGGGAAATTGATTGCGATACGGTAGCGCGCATACAAGGCAATTACCTTGTTACCGGAGACCAGCACCTCATAAGGCAGATGCGCGGTTGATTTGGGATCGCGGAAATCGATCTCGGACATGATGAAGCGGTCATCCATGTATTTATTGTCGCCGCTGCCCTTCATCGCTACACCGAACACGCTTTCCTTGCCGCCCGGAATATCCACACGATAGATTTTGGATACGCCATTCTTGTTGCTTGTCAGTTTCGCATCGACCGCCTTCACTGCCTCGTCGTAACTGCCATACTCGGCCAGCACGCTCGGTTCATCGAAATACTCCATGCCGACTGTGTAGTGATATTTCCTGACCTGAGCTGCCGTCAGTCCCTTCGCACCAAACTCTTCCACCTTGCCCAATGCTTTTTCCATGGCGGCGGCGGTACCCTTCAAGTCGCCTTTCATGCGGTAGGCGTTCGCCATGTAAACAGGATTGGTGTAACTCACCTGCACGTCGTCTTTCACCTTGGTGATGGCCACTCGTTGTATCGCACCGAATCCGCCATTTTCGGAGGCTGCCGCATTCTTTTTCAGGTCGTCGCTGGTAACGATCAAGATCTGCGCATCGGCATAAGGCGAATAATTCCCGACCACGCTAAACCCGGCGCCGGTCAACGCGGATTTCGCCTGCTCGGTTTTCTCCGCAACGGTGCCAGCCCCCTTCGAGCCCAGCACGAAGGGTTTGAGTATGTCATCTGACGCCTGCGCATTAAGTGCGACCAACAACGGCAATGCGGACAGAAATGTGCTGATGAATTTCATTTTTTGTGTCTCCTTGCGATACGTTGAACTGCGGGTATGGATTCAAGATTTTTGCGGATGGAACCACTTTAGTTTGTCGTGCAATGCAACCACGCCGCCGACGATGATAAGTGTCGGCGCTTGCGGTTTCTCCAGTTCGGCAATCCCTGGGAGTGTGGCCAGCGTGCCAGTTATGACGCGCTGGTTCAGCGTGGTGCCCTGTTGCACGATTGCGATCGGCGTTGTGTCCGGCATCCCGTGTTTGACAAGTTCGGCACACAGTATATTCAGCCCGTGCAAACCCATGTAGACCACAACGGTCTGCCTCGGTCTGGCCAGTGCTTCCCAGTCGAGGTTCATCGTGCCGTCTTTGAGGTTGCCGGTGACGAACAGGCAGGCCTGAGCATAATCGCGATGCGTTAAAGGGATTCCCGCATAGGATGCGACGCCGGAGGCTGCAGTGATGCCTGGCACGACCTGAAACGGAATGCCTTCCGCAGCCAGCGTCTCGATTTCTTCACCACCGCGTCCGAAAATGAATGGGTCGCCGCCCTTCAGTCGCAAAACGCGCTTGCCGTCCTTGGCCAGACGTACGAGCAGTTCGTTGATTTCTTCCTGACGCATGGTGTGATCAGCGCGCTTCTTGCCGACGAATATTCTCTGCGCATCGCGCCGCGTCATATCGACAATGGTTTTCGACACCAAATTGTCGTAGACCACGACATCGGCCTTCTGCATCAAGCGCAAGGCGCGGAAGGTCAGTAGATCCGGGTCGCCCGGCCCGGCGCCGACCAGATACACCTCGCCGCGCAGGATGTTGTCCTCGCTCTCCAGCATCTGCTTCAGCAGGGTCTCCGCGCTGCCCTCATCGCCGGCCAGCACCTTCTCGGCGACTACGCCATCCAGCGCACTTTCCCAGAAGATGCGGCGCTTCGGCGGGTTGGTGACGCGCTCCTTGACCAGTTCACGAAAACGTACTGCGAACGCAGCGAGACGGCTGTAGTTCTGAGGGATGACCGTTTCCAGCTTGCCGCGCATCATGCGCGTCAGCACGGGTGAACCACCACCACTTGAGAACGCCACCATCAGTGGCGAACGATCCAAGATGGCGGGCATGATGAAACTGCACAGTTCCGGGTCGTCCACCACGTTAACCGGCAATTTTCGCAACTGCGCCAGCTCGGAAACCTGACGATTCACGTCGCGGTCGTTGGTGGCAGCGATGACCATCACCGTACCCTCCAGGTGCTGCGGCTCGAATCGCGCCACGATGGACTCAACGCCAGGTTGCCTCGCCAGATCAGGTTCGATCTCGGGCGCCACGACGCGCACGACCGCCCCCGCCTCGAGCAACACGCCAGCCTTGCGCGTGGCAACCTCGCCGCCGCCTACCACCAGACACAGCTTGCCCCTGACATTGTGAAATGCGGGTAGGTAATCCATCAGCTCTGGGCCGCCTTGAGTATCAACGGCACCAGCGCTTCAGGCAACTTGATCTTGCCGGCCAAGGCGAACTCATGCGCCCGTGGCGACATCTTCTGCCAGGTTTTTTTGATGATTTGTATCCATTTTTCTTCGTCGTATTCAGGATGCTTGGTGGCAAACTCCATCATGTAGTGTTCGATGAACACCAGATCAGCGACGTCTTCCATCAACTGTGTTTCAGAATTGACCTTGAGCCCCTTCTTGCTGACGATGTTCATGACGCGCTCGGTCATTTCGTTATCGTAGCCCGCTTCCTGCATGAGGCGAGCGGCCGTCTCGGCGTGAAACTTGTAGAGTTTGGTACGCCATTGCAGGTAGCCCTGGCGATCCATCGAGAATTCGTTGCGCGAAATTTTCCAGCGCTGGATGTGCTGGGCACGTACCGCAAGTTTCACGGCCTCGGAAGCTTCAGGAACGTAGCTCTCCTGCATCGCACTCATGCGTATTGCATAAAGCAGCTCCTTGGGATATTCCTTGCCGTTGTACAACTCCTTGTTTGGGTCTTCCCCGTTGGCCTTGTCGAAAGCCGTGATGGCGGATAAATATCGATCCTGAGTCATCTTGTTCTCTAGTTGAATGAAATTGATTCTTAAGACTTGTTGTTGTAATTTTAGTTGCTGCTTCTATTCTAGCTGGCGCTGGATAAATTTGACGAAGCGGCTCGCCCAGTTACAACTGCCGATAGCCCGAAGGTGCGTATACGAGGCCAGAAGATTATTCAGTATCAGGCCATCGCGTTGACCGGTAATGCCGTGACCGCGCTCGACCTGATAAGCAAAATGCGAGTCTGGCGGAAGATTTTCGAGGCTGGAGTAATGAAACTCATGGGCCCTGATCTGCTTGACGGGTGAATTTGGGTGCGGCCAAGGATGCTCAGTGTTTTCCTTCAAATGAACATAGCCACGACCAACAGGCTTGGCATGCATCTTTACATCTCCAGGAATTGCACCGACCATCTCGTAGGTTCTACCCTGGAATGAAATGCTGCGCGAAAGATACATCATCCCACCACACTCGGCGTAGACCGGCATTCCTTTATCGATCACCTGCTTGATCTCGCTACGCAACGTGGTGTTGGCTTCTAGCTCAATAGCACAAGCTTCCGGGAAACCGCCCCCGATATATAGTGCATCAACATCCGGCAAGTGTGCGTCGTTGAGTGTGTCAAATGACACCAGCGTTGCCCCCGCTGCCTCCAGCGCATCCAGATCATCAGCGTAATAGAAACCGAAGGCTCGATCACGCGCGATGCCAATGCGCACTTTGTCGCCAACGACTGGTGGACAGAGATTAGGCCTGCCCGGCACGGAGAATTCTTCCTTTTTGGATAGCACCAGCAACTTATCCAGATCGACCTGCTCGGCAATCGCATCGCCGATCTGCTTGACCTTTGCTGAAGCAGCGATGGATTCATTGCTCGGCATCAGACCAAGATGTCGTTCGATAATGCTGAGGCGCTCGTCGTACTGGATCGCCCCAACGACCGGCACGTCGGTGTAATGCTCGATCACTTCCCGCAACTTGGATTCGTGGCGACTGCCGCCGAGTTTGTTGAGGATCACGCCGGCAATCTGGATATCCTTGTCAAATGCCTGATAGCCAAGAATCAGCGGCGCGATACCGCGTGTCATCCCGCGCGCATCAATGACCAGAAATACGGGCAAATCGAGCAACTTCGCCAGTGCCGCGTTGCTGTTGCTGCCGTCAAGGGACAAGCCGTCGTACAGTCCCTTGTTGCCCTCAACCAGATTTACCTCGGAGGCGTGGCGTGTGAAAGTGTCGACGACGTCGACGCTGTCCGTCAGATACAGGTCAAGGTTCCGACAGGCATGGCCAGCAGCCAGCGAAAGCCACATCGGATCGATGTAGTCCGGGCCTTTTTTGAACGGCTGTACAACGTGGCCACGCGACTTGAGTGCCGCGCAAAGGCCAATGCTGACCATGGTCTTGCCAGAGGACTTATGGGCTGCCGAAATCAGCATACGGTTCATGGCAGCCTTTCAACGCGTTTTAATCAGCGATGTAGCGTTAATCCTGCGGCATGAAGTTGAAGATGCGAACGCCCACGGTGGTGAGGAGAAACGCAATGGCAAGCCCGCCGAGGCCAAGCAAGAATTCGTATATCGAAGGGCTGTAAGACGCTATTTGCCCATCACCGAAACTGCTGCTTGCCGAAAACCCCGGGAAAATATCAAGGGGATATGCCTGCCCGCCGATGATGAAAACATAGAGCAGGGCGAACGCGCCCAGAATCACCAACAGAGAGGCGGCCATGCAGTTGGACTTGCGTCCCGGCCAGTAGATCAAGCCCAAGGGTATGAGATTGCCAAGCACGATGTAACCCAGCCAGAAAAGAGTTGGATAAATCCCGCCGTCAATGAGTATGAAGCGTACGAAACCGACTTGCTGTGCGAAATACAGATTGGTCAGGTGATAGATCGTAATCAGATACAGCGAGCCGATTACGAAGATGCCCAGAAGGTGTTTCGTGCGCTCCATGATCGCAGGATCCAGCACCTTGTCGTTCCAAAAATAGGCCACGGCTTGTACCAAGTGGAACACGGCCAATCCCCATGCAAACGACAGCACGATAAACATCGGCGGTAGCAAGGCCGAGCCATACGCCTGACGCGCAGTGAGGAATGCAAATATCAAGCCGGTGCCGGTAGTAAGTATGAAGCGCCAGGCAAACACTGCGAAACCAGCTGGCTTGTTCCAACGGTTCATACGTCGCTCCATCATTGTCCAGAGATAGATGACGATCAATGAGAACATACCGGTATACAGAACCACGTTCCAGGCGAACACGGAAGTGAGATTGATGTTGGTGGCAGCCACCATAAGCCGATCGGGACGCCCAAGATCCAGCATCAACACGGCCAAGCCGCCAGCCAGCATGGCAATGGAAAGCAAACTGGCCATTGGCGCCCGCGCCTTGTAAATGGACTTGCCAAATACCGAACCAATGGATGCAACGTTGAGTACGCCAGACGCAGCAACAATCAGGAAAATGGCGAAGACATGAGGGAGCCCCCAAACAACCTGATTGTTCATGCCGGTGATGACGTGACCATGGTGTTCCATCAGGTACACGGCATACATGCCAGCCAGCGCGACCAACCCGCCTGCCGCGAGCAACACGTAATACAGGCGATTCTTGAAGTACAGCGGAGAGTGGCCGCTCATTTATAACCCCTGATAACGGACGCCGGTGTTAAGTCCAAGATTCGCTCGCACCTGAACGCTTGCGACCGCACGTATTTTTTTGGCGATCTCGCTGTCCGGATCGTTAAGGTTGCCAAAAAGTATCGCCTTGTTCGTGCAGGACTCGACACAGGCAGGTTGCTGTCCTTTGTCAATGCGGTGGACACACAAAGTACAACTTTCCACGGTGCCTTTGCCACGCGGTACATCCGGATTTTGGTCGGTTAGCGGCTCATGCACAAAGGAGCGCGCCTTGTACGGACAGGCCATCATGCAGTATCGGCAGCCAATGCAGCGGTGTCGATCAACAAGAACGATGCCGTCAGCGCGTTTGAACGATGCGTTGGTTGGACAAACATCCACGCAGGGCGGATTCTCGCAATGCTGGCACATCATTGGCAGCGAAACTTTTCGACCAGTGCTGATGTCCTTGATATCGACCTTGCGGATCCATTGCGAATCGGTTGCGCCAGTGCCACCCGAAAGGCCATTCTCCTTGTTGCAGGCGGTGACGCAATCGTTGCAACCTTCCAGGCATTGGGCCGTGTCAATCAGCATTCCCCAGCGCACCTTGCCGCTGACGGCTTGCGCCTTGCCATGGGCGATATCGAAGAGCAGGAAGCCCGGAGCGATCGCTACCGCTGCGGCGCCGATGGAGGTTTTGAGAAAGTTTCTGCGACGAAGATCATTGATGTTCATTTCGCATTCCTCTGCAACCATGCGCTCTGACGCTTGTTCGAGTGGCACTCGAAGCAATCAATCTTTACGGCCTCGTATTTGTGGCAAGCGACGCAAAAACTGTCGGCGCGTGCAGTCACGCTATCGTCTTTCGTACTTGCGTGGCACTCGATGCAACCTTTCAGGCTGTGCTTTGGGTCACGAACACCCATGCGTACCGTTTCATCCCGCTGATGATTGAGCACGTGCGGGTGATTCTTGCGCATCCATTGCGCATCCTCAACGCATTGCCCACCCTTGCCGATGTCCAGCTTGGGCCCTGTCGCTTCCGCCGCCAAGGCGGCAGGAATGCATAGACAGAGCAGCAGGGATGCGAACAGCTTCATTACTCACCCAATCCCATCTGGATATAGCCGGTCGGACATACATCCGCGCAGATATGACAGCCGATGCACTTGTTGTAGTCCGTAGCGACATAACGCCCAGTGGTCGATTCACCCTTCTTGACGCGGTAAACCGCGGTTTGAGGGCAATAAACGACGCAGTTGTCGCACTCGAAACACATGCCACAACTCATGCAGCGTTTGGCTTCGGCAACCGCCATTTTCTCGTCAAGCTTTCCGAGACGGTCCTGGAAGTTGTCGAGGGCGCTATCCTTGTCAAGCGTGATCACATCACGCTTGTTGCGGTCTACGTGGGAGAAATGGCCGAGGAAGAGTTTGTCGTGCGGAATGATGTAACGGTCCGAACGGTCATCGAAATTATGCACCGCAACATTCGAGTTGTATGTGCCGCGCAACGGTTCATGCGTTTCCTTCGGTTCAAGGCCCTTTTCGGCCAACTTGCGAATCAGGTCGAACTGGTGCGCATCGATTTTGGGGCGCTTCTCGAGATCCTGGCCGAGCAGATAATTGTGAATGCCGTCGGCGGCGATCGAGCCGTGGCCGATTGCTGTGGTCAGGAGGTGCGGACGGATCACGTCGCCACCAGCGAATACGCCTTGCTGTCCTGCGACCACATAATTGCGGTCGGTGCTGACTGCGCCCTTGCCGTTGTTGAATTGTTCCAGGCCGGTGAAATCAACTGCCTGGCCGATGGCTGAAACGATGAGGTCTGCTTCGATGTCCCGTTCGCTACCTTCGACCGGCTTGATTTCAAGTTTGCCACCGGTGACCTTGGCCTCACACTGCTGAACACGCAGTGCCGTGGCACGCCCGTTCGCGTCACGCACGACGCCGATCGGCATCAGGCTACCGTGAATGTGGATTCCCTCGGCGAGCGCCTGGTCGATTTCGTGCTTGTTGGCCTGCATCTTGTCGATGTTGAACACCGAAGTGAGCGTTACTTCCGCGCCTTCCTTGGCCGAAATCGTCGCTACATCATGCGCCAGGTGTCCGGCGATGGCTGCTTCGGCGTCGGTTGGCTTCGCGTGCTTGATATGGCCGAGACGACGTGCCACGGTTGCCACGTCAATGGAGGTGTCGCCACCACCGACCACCACCACGCGCTTGCCAACGTGCTGCAAGCGACCATCGTTGAACGCCTTCAGGAAGGCGGTTGCAGTCACCACGTTTGGTGCATCGCTGTCGGCGATGGGCAGCGCACGTCCGGCTTGGGCTCCCAAGCCGAGGAACACCGCATCGAATTCCTTGCGGATATCCTCGAGAGTGATGTCCGTGCCGACACGGGTACGCATGCGTGTCTTGACACCCACGTCCAGAATGCGCTGGATCTCTGCATCCAGCACGTCGCGCGGGGTGCGGAATCCCGGGATGCCGTAGCGCATCATGCCACCCAGAAATTCGCGTTCGTCAAAAATTGTTACGTCATGTCCTTTCAGTGCGAGCTGATAGGCACAAGAAAGACCAGCGGGACCGCCGCCGAGAATGGCGACTGATTTTCCGGACGCCGCGACAAGCGGCTTGGCGAATTTCAGATTGTTGGCAATGGCATATTCGCCGAGGAAGTGCTCGACCGAGTTGATCCCGACGTGATCTTCCACCTCGTTACGGTTGCAACCGGTCTCGCAGGGTGCCGGGCACACGCGACCCATTACTGACGGAAACGGGTTGGCCTCGGTCAAACGGCGCCAGGCATATTCCTGCCATGGCATGGTGGGCTTGCCATCGGTACCAACTGGAGGCTTCTCGGTGCCACGCACGATCGCCAGGTAGCCCCGGATGTCTTCGCCTGCCGGGCAACTGCCCTGGCACGGTGGCGTAGACTGGATATAGGTGGGGCACTTGTAGGTTTTAGAGGCCTGGAATATTTTTTCATTCAGGCGGCGAACGCGGCTATCTCCATCTTTGTAGCGGCGGAAGGTAAGGTTTTGGGAAGTCTCAGTTGTTGCTGACATCGCTCGTCTCCGAATAAATTATTACTTGTCGCCCAGAATGATCGCATTGCTTACCAGTTGGTGTACTCCCCCAACCATTCTGCGATCAAACCCATAGATGGGCATGACTTTGGTGAACTGTGCCTTGCAGATGGCACAGATGGTCGCCATGAAATTGACGCCGTGTTCGTCCACTACTTGCTGCAATACTTCCATGCGCGGCAGCGCACCCTTGACGCGCAGGTCCATCAGGTCGTCGGTAAGCAGGCCACCGCCGCCGCCGCAGCAGAAGGTCTGCTCACGCGTGGTTTCCAGTGACATTTCGACGAAGTTGTTGGCG
The DNA here is from genome assembly GCA_963727115.1 of uncultured beta proteobacterium. Lineage (GTDB taxonomy): Bacteria > Pseudomonadota > Gammaproteobacteria > Burkholderiales > Rhodocyclaceae > Azonexus. Next base: position 98,351 of record CAVSFS010000013.1, read on the forward strand.
ACTGCCTTGATGATGTTGCGCGGGATCTCGAACTGACCCCCGGCGAAATCACCCATGCGCGAACCACGGGCTACATTGCAGGAGTCGTGGAAGGTGATGATGTGCTTGTCATTGGCTTCCTTGTTGAATGACAGCGCGCCGCGCCCGATCATGTCCCAGAGTAAACTCGCAGATATGCATTGGCTGCTTGTAGCGATGATCGAGCTGTTTTTGCAGCATTTGCGCGAAGCGGTCGGTTTCGTCTGCGCCATCACCTACACCCGTGAGCGTATTCCAGAAGCTGTAAGCGACGCGCCAGGCATGGCCACATTCGCCCACTACGATGCGCTTCACGCCCAGTTCCAGAGCGGCTTCGCGAATCCGTAGCGCAATCTTCCGCAACTGATCGTAGTTGCCGATAAACATGCCGAAGTTGCCTGCCTCCGATGCCATCGAGGATAGGGTCCAACTCGTGCCGGTGGCATGAAACACCTTGGCGTAGCCGATCAGACTATCGATATGTGGCTCTGCGAAGAAATCAGCAGACGGTGTAATCAGCAGTACTTCCGCACCCTTCACATCGATGGGGAAACGTACATCGATGCCGGTCGCGTCCTTCACGTCCTCTTCCAGTCCCTCCAGCGTGTCATTCAGCGCCGGACCTGGCAGGCCGAGGTTGTTACCAATGCGATGTACTTTGCCAATGATCTCATTGGCGTATTTTTGTCCATAGCCGACGGAATCGAGAATCTCGCGCGCCGCCATGGTGACTTCCGCGGTGTCGATTCCATAAGGACAGAACACGGAGCAGCGGCGACATTCGGAACATTGGTGGAAATAGGTGTACCACTCGTCCAGGACATCACGTGTCAGGTCGCGCGCACCGACCAGCTTGGGGAACAGCTTCCCGGGCAGGGTGAAATAACGGCGATAGACGCTGCGCATCAGATCCTGGCGCGCCACCGGCATGTTTTTCGGGTCTTGCGTGCCGATGAAATAATGGCACTTGTCGGAACAGGCGCCGCAATGTACGCAGGCATCCATATAGACTTTGAGCGAACGGTATTTCGTCAGCAGTTCGCCCATCTTGGCAATAGCCTTGTCATGCCAGTCGTCCAGCCAGTTGACCGGGGAAGCCAAGGGCCTCATTGATCTTGTTGTTGGCGACGAAGGATTTGACACCCTCCATCGAGCCCGGCTTCAGGGCCGGGATGATGGGGATCGTGCGATAGGGCGGTGCGGCGACATCAGCCATTTATTTCTCCAGCTTCGTCGCCCAGGGTGCAATGTGGCGCTTCTCGCGCGGATTGTCAGCCTGATTGCGTGAGGGTGAGAAAAAGACTCCTGGAGCATGGAGGAGTTTGCTGATCGGAAAGATCGCCAGCAGCGCGACAACCGAGAGCAGGTGGAAGTACAGAATGAAATCTGCTGGCAAGGGCATCACGCTCAGTTGCATCCAGCCAAGGAAGAAATTCTTGACTGCGATGACGTCGGTATGCGCAAGGAACTTCATCACCAGTCCAGAGGCGGCAATGCCGATGAGCAACAACAGCATCAAGTGGTCGGACGGTGTCGAGATGTAGCGGATGCGCTCGACGAACAGGCGGCGTGCCCACAGTCCGCATAAACCCAGCAGCATGGTGATTCCGGCATACATGCCGAAGGGTTGGATCAGTTCGACCCAGCCCCAGACCGGATCAGTGAAATAGCGCAGATGACGCATCAGCACCAGCAGCAAACTGGCATGAAACAGCCAGCCAGCAGCCCACGTCCAGAGATTCGCCTTGAACAGGCTCTCAAAGAACACAACTTCCCGGGCCATGCGCAATACGACGCCAGTTTGCGTGGTCGGCGCTGGGGTCGTGGGAATTTTCAGGGGCGCCGGCGTACGAGCATAGGTGTTGATCCGGTAGAACAACCCCACGACAAAAATCAGCGTCGCGAAGTAGAACAGAATCGCAATCAGGATACTGGCCATGTCCATGTTCTACCGGTAACTTGGCTTAAATACAGCCAGTTGGCTTCGGCAGACCGGCGATCTTGCACGCCTGCTTGCCGGGGCCGTACGGGTACAGGCCGTACAGATACTCGCTGGTTCCCTTCTCGGGGCCCAACTTCTTGCCAATCGCCTTGGTCAATACACGCACTGCCGGAGCAATCTGGTATTCCTCGAAATACTCGCGCAGGAAATTAACTACTTCCCAATGCTGATCGGTCATGCTGATGTTCTCGGTCCCGGCAATGTAATTCGCCACGTCAACATCCCACTCGCCCAAATTGACGAGGTAGCCTTCTTCATCGGTCTCGTAAGATTTGCCGTTAACTTCAATGTTGGCCATGCAAGTTCTCCCTTATGTTAATGAGTGTTACAGCCAGGATTGGCAGGAATTGTTGGTGATCGTAAGGTCGACGAAGCCACCGTAATCCACCGTGGTAACGCCGGCGATGAGCCTGTCGCCCATCCCGCGTGCGTCCAGATCGGGTTGCAAAACGTAAACTTTAAATTTGCCCAATGCTTCACGCAACCGTGCTTCGAACGCACTGCCGATTGTCGCCGCATAAACTGCGTCTTCAATGAGCAATATCTCGCCCCCTGAGGCGACATTCAAGCAGGTCTCCAATGCGCTGTTCATCAAAGGTGATTTGTTAACAATATGTAGCACTGTGATCTCCTCAGAAACTCAAGACGACGTCTTGTTGGTCCATCAGTGCGCCCATCTCGGCACCGCTAAGCACGGTGACAGGTACCACCATATCGTCTTCACTCAGGCCGCGCGCATCCAGAGACTCCTTCATGACATAAAGCTTCTCAACGTCATAGTCTTCCAGCGCACGATAAGTTGGCGAGAAGTTCTTGGTTTCGATGCCTTTGGTCTGTTGTCCCTTCTTCAACTGATACACACCATCGTCGACGAATGCCAATGAGACATCCTGGTCGAACGCAGCCGTGATCAGTACGACCTCCAGTGATTCCAGCGCATAGATCGTCCCGTAGGGCGCCTTGCGGTTGACGAACATGAATTTTTTGATTTCGCTCATTTCGTCCTCCCTTAATCGCCGAAAGTGATCAGACGATCACATTTGATACCCGCTTCGGTGAGTTGCCCCAAGCCGGAAATGCGGAAGCCCTGCGCCAGATTCTCATCCTTGATGCCACGGCGCAGCGCGGCGGCGACGCAAACGACGAGGTCAACTTTGTGCTCCTCGGCCAGCTTGGACCAGCGGTTCACGATATGGCGATCATCCTGCGGCGGCTCGGTGAGCTTGGACGAATTGTTAACGCCATCGTGATAGAAGAACACGCGCCACACCTCATGTCCCTTGGCGATGGCCGCCTTGGCAAACAAGTAGGCCGTGTCGCTTGACTGGTGCTGGTACGGCCCCTCGTTGACTACGATACCTAACTTCATTCCGTTACCCTCTTGATTAGAATCGGATGTGCGTAGAGGCGTTCAGGTTGTTGCGTGAACCGCTCCAGTCGTCGATCATGTACTTGGTGAACGGCAGCCCGGTCTTCTCGAAGAAACGCGGCCAGCCGATACGATCGATCCAGTCGGCGATACGCTCCCACGGACGTGCATCCGCCTTGTAGACGCTGATGATGTTCTTGACTGCCGCGGCAACTTCCGGCCAACGCGGTGCGTTATTGGGCAGGCCCGAGGCAACCAACTTCATGAAGGTAGGTTTGCCGCGTGCATTCGAGTTCTTGCCACCAACCCAGATTGCCAGCTTTGAATGCTCCGGATCGTTGATCTGCATCGGCGGGCAGGGGGGGTAGCAGGCGCCACAACACATGCACTTGGATTCGTCGATTTCCAGCGAAGGCTTTCCGTTCACCATTGCGGGGCGGATTGCCGCAACCGGGCAACGCGCAACTACTGTCGGACGTTCGCACACATTTGCGACCAGATCATGGTTGATGACCGGCGGCTTGGTGTGCTGGACGATGATGGCGATATCAGCCTGACCACCACAGTTGATTTCGCAGCAGGAAGTCGACAGGTGGACCCGGTTGGGCATCTCTTCGCGCCTGAATTCGTCATACAACTCATCCATCAGCGCCTTGACCACGCCGGAAGCATCGGTACCCGGGATGTCGCAGTGCAACCAGCCTTGCGTATGCGCGATCATCGTCACCGAGTTTCCAGTGCCGCCTACCGGGAAGCCATGCCCCTCCAATTCTGCGATCAGCGGCGCAACCTTGCTTTCGTCCGCCACCATGAATTCGATGTTGGAGCGAATGGTGAAGCGCACCCGGCCATCGGCGAAATTGTCGGCAATGGAACACAGCTTGCGGATGGTATGCACATCCATCTGGCGCGCTGTACCAGCGCGCACCGTCCAGATTTCGTCACCGCTGTGCGATACATGGTGCAGCACGCCAGGGCGTGGGCGATCGTGATATTTCCAGTTGCCGTAGTTTTTCAACAGCGTTGGGTGCAGGTACTTCGTGTTTTCGGGTACGCCAGTTTCTTTCGGGCGGCGCATCTGTGCAGGTGCAGGGGCGTTCATCTTCTATCTCCTCAAGCAATTTTCTTTTTGGCGTTGATCCTGGCGACTTCGTCATCCCAGCCGTCGGTGCGGACGTATGGGTTCATACGTGGCGAGCTGATCATCGCCGCGTCAGCGTCGATCTCCATTGCCTCAAGGAAAGTGGCAAGGCCGATACGCTCGATCATTTCACCGGTACGCTCGTGCTCAAGCGCATTTTCAGCAAAAAAGTCGATGGTACGCTGAGCGAAGTCAACAAGCTTTTCCCTGTCCTCTTCCGTTTCAAGTTTCATGAACGGAATGATCACGGTACCCATCAGGGCGCCGATCTTGAGTTGGCTCTTGCCACCGATCAACACTGTTGCACCCTTGTCTTTGCCAGGTGCCAGCGCACCGGTCATAACGTTGATGCAGTGCATGCAACGCACGCAATCCTTGTTGTCGATTTCCAGTGCTTGAGTGTCGTTGACCGCGACAGCAGAGATATGGCCATCCTTGCGGACATCCTTGATCTCCTTGATCTGGATTGCCTTGGTCGGGCAGCGCGCCACGACGTCGTTAACCAGCTCGTTCATGCCGTGCTTGGCGAACCATTTCTTGCCCATCTCATCGTCGGTGCGGATGTTGTCACGCCAGGTGCCGATCACCCCCATATCCGAACGCTGGATGGAGTTCATGCAGTCATTAGGACAGCCCGAAAACTTGAACTTGAACTTGTAGGGCAGCGACGGACGGTGCAGGTCGTCGAGGAAAGTGTTCAGCACCGAACGATGCGCCTTGGCTTCGTCGTAGCACGACTGCTCACAACGCGCAGCACCCACGCAGGACATCGAGGTGCGCACGGCCGGACCGGCGCCGCCGAGGTCGAAGCCCATTTCGTTGATCTCGTCGAATGCGGGTTGCACATTTTCCGTCGACGCCCCCTGGAACATGATGTCACCAGACTGGCCGTGGAAAGCAATCAGGCCGGAACCGTGTTTTTCCCAAATGTCACAGAATTGACGCAGGGTATCGGTGTCGTAGTGCATGCCCGGCGGGGGCATGATACGCAGGGTGTGAAACTCGGCGGCATCCTTATAGACTGGCTCGCCCTTCTCATCCTTGAGCTCGGTGAAGCGCGGGATAACACCGCCGCCATAACCGTACACGCCGACAGTGCCGCCCTTCCAATAACCTTTTTTGGTCTTGTAGGAGGTTTCCAGTTGGCCCAGCAGGTCAACCGCCATGTCATTGTTTTTTGCCAGATCCTTGAGGCCGGTAACGAAACTCGGCCACGGGCCTTTTTCGAGTTCGTCAAGGTTCGGAGTGTCATGCATCTTCTTTGCCATGTTTTTTTCCTTTCGGTTGGATGAGAGAACATCACACCCATGTCTCTATTTCAATGCCCCGGCATGAGGCTGGGACTCTCGCAGCAATGGACTGATGAGTCTGAACTCTGCAGGCAACAACATGCCTACGCGCCCAGTTTCTTAATGGAGCGATGTTACGGGTCAAGTTGCAAGCAAACCATCACCCTTAGCGGGTATTTTCTATAACCCTTAAGGGTGGGGTCAAGATTCCGCAGGTGGTATTCCATTCCTCTGCACATTAGCCATAGACTCGCAAAATTGCAATAATACTAGCCCGGATTAGGAATCGAAATGGCGCAAATCAAGGAACTGGCAAAAATACAGGTGCCGCTGGGCGGGCAACACATCGAACTGCAGCACATCGATCATGTCGAAGGCGGCATGGGCCTTCTGCGTATTCGTATCCGTGAAGGAAAGCGGTTCACCATTTTTGACATCGATCCGGCGACTGCGATTCAATGGGCTGATGTCATGCAAAACTGGGCGGCAACACAGGATATGACTACCAAATGACAATGGCCATCCCCGAGATGGTTAACGTGGTTTTCGACGTTAGCGGCGAAAGTGTCCCTGTAAACTACCCATTTGCTCTCTGGAGTGAGCTGGTTCGCCTTGTTCCAGAACTGGAGGGGGACACGTCCATAGGTATCTTGCCGTTGCGCACTACCGGGAGCGAATGCGGCATGTTGTTGCCCAAGCGAGCGAAGCTTGTCGTTCGGCTTCCGGCAAAGCTTGCCACACAAATGGCAGCACTTTCCGGTCAGGAGCTTGATATTAGTGGCAACCAACTCAAGATTGGGACAGGCAAGCTGCGTGAGATACAGCCCTATGCCACAATACATGCGCATCTGGTTGTCGGTACCGAGGATGAGGTGACGTTCGTAGAAAACGTGGCGGCGCGCCTGACAGACCTTGGCATCACAGCCAGCCTGATTTGCGGCAGACAAAACAGCCTGCTCGATGGCGACCGTTGCATCCACGGCTTCAGTCTGGTGATTCACAATCTCAAGCCGGAGGATTCACTCCGCTTGCAATACACGGGTTTGGGCAGCGACCGTCAATACGGTTGCGGTATTTTCGTCCCTTACAAGGTCATCTCGGATTTGAGCTGACCGGTACAGGGAATCGTTTTTTGATCATGAGGAGAAAATGATGGGATATGTAGTGGCTGGCAATGAACTTGAGACTGACGCTGATGGCTACTTGCTGGAACCGGATTACAGCGACGAGGTGGTACATGTGATCGCTGCCGCCGAAAACATCGAGTTGACCCCGAAACATTGGGAGGTTATCAATTACCTGCGTGATGAGTACCGCGAACACGGCCACACGCCCAATTTCCGCAACATGCTGAAAGGGATCAACGAATTTTGGGCTGAAGCCGATAGCAAAGCGTTGTACGATCTGTTCCCGATCGGCCCGGCGAAGCAGGGGGCCAAGATTGCCGGGTTGCCCCAGCCTTATGGCAAGGGCGGCTACTAAGGAGAAAGAAATGGATAACGCCAACGTAGTACTCGACATGAAGGGGCTCTCTTGCCCCAAGCCACTGATTGGCGCCAAGCGCATGGTGGACGAACTCGCTGCGGGGCAGGTCTTGTTGCTGATCTCGAATTGTCCCGGCACACTGGACGATCTGTTTGCATGGGCAAAATTGACCGGCAACCAGATCCTGAAACACGAAAACATGCCTGATGGCGGCGTTGGTTATTACATCCAGAAGGGTGAGTCCGCGAAGAAGTTCCCGGTTCCAAATGTCGCGCTCGACATTTGTGGCGCGACCTGCCCTGGCCCGATTGTCGAGGCGAAGAAATTGCTGAATGGAATGCAATCCGGCGAGGTGCTGAAGCTGACTAGCGACTGCCCCGGGGTGCCTGCCGACATCGGTAGCTGGGCAACAGCCACTGGCATGACCTTGCTGGATACCGTAGAGGTATCGACCGGGGTCCATGACTTCTATATCCGCAAGGGGTAAGACCTGGCCCGCCAATCTGGAGTAGCAGTCTAAATGCGGATCAAGAGCCAGTGGTTCAAGGACGGACGCAAACACACCCCGCAAGAACTTGCGGGCGCAGTGTCGTTTGTCGCCTGGCGGATCGCCGATGATGCACTCAAGAACACGCGCAAGGCAAATTTCAACGTCGCCGTCGGCCCTCAGTACTTCGCCTTTTTCAACGAGTTCCTGATCTTTCTGGTGCAGGTTGCTGACCGCATTGCCTATCGCCGTCTCGTTGCCGAAGAACGTGCCGCATTTACCGGCATGTTGGTGAACCGTGTGGCGGATACTCAGGCCGAAAACCAGAGCCGTCTGCTGGGTGGAGCGGCTGATATCTATAAACAAGGCTTCATTGACCAGTTCAACCAGCGTTCCGGCGGTTATGCGGAATTCGATTATGGTGAAGACGGGCCATCGTTCAGATTCACCCGCTACCTTGCCTTCTGCCTGAGCGGAATCATGGATGACAAGGACAGCGCCTGGATCATTGATCAGATTATGGCAATTCAGGCCCCGGAAGCGGTCAAGATGATCGAAAAGACCATGCGCAATCTACTCGATGAGGCGCCGCGCCAGCCACGCCGCCGAGCGGCTGAGAGTGGTGCTGAATGACCGGCAACCCGTTCGACCTCGACGACAACGCAACGTACCAGCGCTGGCGTGACCGCAAGCTCGACGAGGCACCGTCGCACGCAAGTGACCTCATCGTCGAGGTTCGCGACCCGCGTGCGCTTTCAGATGCAGAACATGGCGCGCTGATGGAGCGCATCCGGCAATGCAACATGGCGATCTACGCGGGCGCCATGCTTGACGAGGATACCGACATCCCGCGCCGGCTCGGCGAGCAGTTCGGCCTGAACCGGCTCGATGCAAACTGGCTGGCTGGCGAGGACGGGATTTCCGAGATTCGCGTATTCGACGACGGTACGCAGAAGCACTACATTCCCTACACCGATCGCCCGATCAAATGGCACACCGACGGTTATTACAACTCACCCGAATGGCAGATTCGCGGCATGGTGCTGCATTGCGTGCGCCGCGCGGCGAGTGGCGGCGAGAATCGTCTGATGGATCACGAGATGGCTTATCTGCTGCTTCGTGAAGAATCTCCGGAGCACATCCACGCGTTGATGCAGGCTGACGCGATGGTCATTCCGGAACGCGTGGACGAGAAGGATGGCGTGCGCCCGGCGCAGGGTGGGCCGGTGTTTTCGCTGGATGGCGGCGGGAACCTGCACATGCGCTATACCGCGCGCACCCGCAGCATCGCCTGGAAACAGGATGCGGCCACCCAGGCTGCCGTCGCTGCGCTGGAACGCTTGTTGAATCAGGATGGCATGCCGCACGTCTTTCATGCGCAACTTGAGCCCGGCATGGGCTTGCTCTGCAACAATGTCCTGCACGACCGCGCAGCCTTCAGCGATGATCCCGCACGACCGCGCCTGCTCTACCGGGCGCGCTATCTGGATCGAATCGCCTGAAATCCAGCCTGTTGCGGTCAACCGCAAATTCAGGGCAAAAATAAAGCCCGCTCCTTGCAGAGCGGGCTTTTCAATGCACAGGCTTAGCTGATCAGCTTAGAACTTCCAGCCGTAGGCCACGCCAAAACTGTTTTGGTACATCGTGAGATTGGCTTCGCCACCGCCAAAAGCCGGCGGGATCGAGCCGGAGCCATTGACCGTGTTCTCGAAGGCATGGATGTAGTTGAAGCTCAGTTCCCCGGTCTTGCTGGTGGCCCAGGTGGCGCCCAGCGACAGGTGGTTCTGAACGACGCCCGGTGCATAAATGTTCAGGAAGGTCTGGCTCTGCGGAATCGGCTGGGTTACATAGGTGTAGCCGCCACGCAAGGTCCAGTCACCGATCTCGTAAGCAGCGCCCAGTTTGTACACATTGACATCTTCCCAACCGAAACCCGGGCCGTTGTTGGAGCCGAATTGATTGTTGGGGCCGAATTGAGTAATGGGGAACAAATTGTCAATCGGATTGGCGATCGATTTCACGCCACTGTACTGGATGCGCTGATAGTCGAAGGCCAGGGTCAGTGCGGGAATCGCCTTCCAGGCCACACCAAGGCCCCAGTTGGCAGGAATGTCGAAATCGCCCTGCTCGGCGAACAGACCCTGGTACTTGTTAAAACTTCCCATGTAGGTCTTGGTGGCATACGTCGCGCCGATGGTCAGTTCGGGCGTGATCTTCCCGGTGTAGCCGATGCGACCACCCCAACCCCACGAGGAGTCGTAACCGTTATCGCTCATATTGCTTGGCGATTCAGAGGAACATAGCCGAACATCGGGGGGATACCGTAGGCCTTGAAGCGCTGGTAGGCGATATTCACTGCGATACCGATAGAATGATCGGGAGTGATCTTGTAGGCCAGCGACGGCGAAATGAACAGTTGCGACAGATCTACGCCGGCATTGCCGGTGCCGCCAAAGGCCGCCAACGGGTTGGTGGCGTAATCGGAATTCATGCCGCCGTTGCCGTAAATTGCTACGCCGCCGGATAGTTGCGGAGAAAATTGCTTGACGTAGCCGAGTTCAGGAATGAAGAAATTCTTTTTGTCGTTGCCGCTCGTAGTCGCCGTTGGCTCCGGAACCCTGTTCCCGGTGATTTCAGCGCTGCGGTTCGGCATGAACCAGGTCAGGCCGAGATCGACGCGGTCACCGACAAAGGCTGTGCCGGCCGGGTTGGTCGCGGCAGCCAGGCCGTCTTGCGGCAGAGCGATGCCGACACCGCCCATGCCTGCTGATTTGACACCGTAGCCGGTTGCGAAGTAACCACTGGTGGCCAGCGCCAAGCCGGGCAGAAACACCAAGGGCAGGACTGCAGCGTGTACTAATGGACGAATTTTCATAGTTTTTCCCCTCCGAGATTTATGTGAAAACCGCCAAGTGAATGGCGGTTGCTGTTACGTATTTCGAGAACCACGACACGAAATTACACGAAAAGACAGATATCCGTCTCTCCGGCAAAGCCAAAAAACATCGCTGCGCCGCCGTATTCAACATTTTCGATGAATTCGCTCTTGTCGAACTCGAACAGGTCAACGGTCATCTGGCAGGCAATGAACTTGACGTCGGCCTCCAGGCACAGATCGCGCAGTTCTTCCAGCGAGGCAACGCCATGCTTCTTGAGTTTCTGCTTCATCATCATGGTGGCTATGCTTTCCATGCCCGGCAGCATTTGCACCATCACCGGCATCGGCACCGGCATCGGCATCGCCGGATTGGCAAGTGGGCTGATCATCACGTCGGAAAGATCCTTGCGCAGCAGTTGCAGGCCATAGAAGGTGAAGAAAATCTGGACATCGTAACCGAGCGCAGCAGCAGTCGAGGCCAGTATGAACGGCGGATAGGCCATATCCAGTGTGCCTTTGGTGGCGATGATCGCCAATTTCTTGGTCATGTTTTTTCCTTTGGAATGGAGTTCAGGAGTCGCTTATTTCTTCTGCATGAAGAAGATGTACTCACCATTTTGCTCGGCGGTTGATACCAAGGTGTTGCCGGTCTGATCGGCGAATGCCTGCATGTCCTTGACGGCGCCGACATCGGTCGCGATTACCCTGAGTACCTGGCCGGAAGTCATGTCAGCCAGCGCTTTCTTGGTTTTCACGATAGGCAACGGGCAAGAAAGGTTGCGTGCATCGAGTTCTTTATCAAAATTCATTATTTATCTCCCACGGGTTGGTAAAAATCTGCTTAGCGGACCAAGCTATCACAAAATTAAACTGCTGGCGCGCAATTAGGAACGCATCCCCAGACTCCGTCCATACCCACGTCGGGTGAATGGAATAGCCCGTTGGTGTTATTTTCAGCGAATGCTTATATGGCTACGGTATTTCTTCAGGAAACCGCGCCCAGATCATGATTAACTGTCAATTGGCGTGCGATCCTGTAGCACAGTCGAAGCAAGGGATGGCTTGAGATAATATTATAAATATCTGATACTTCACGCACTCAACTTGACCAGAATGACACCATGCCTGCCTCCCTGAATAGAATTTTCCCGTTTCTACGCTGGTTCCCTCTAAACGGGGAGGCGCTCCGAGCGGACCTCATGGCAGGCATCACTGTGGCGCTGGTGCTGATTCCGCAATCGATGGCCTATGCACAACTGGCCGGCTTGCCTGCATATTATGGTCTGTACGCGGCGTTCCTGCCGGTAGCGGTGGCGTCCCTGTGGGGGAGTTCGCACCAGCTCGGTACCGGACCAGTGGCGGTGGTATCGCTGCTGACAGCTTCGTCACTGGCGGTGCTGGCGGCGCCTGGGTCAGATCAGTTCATCGCGCTGGCCATCATGCTGGCGCTGCTGGTGGGCATCATTCAATTGCTGCTTGGCGTATTCAAACTCGGGGTGATCGTCAATTTCCTGTCGCACCCGGTCATCGTCGGCTTTACCAATGCGGCGGCCATCATTATTGCGCTATCGCAATTGTCGAAGTTGTTCGGCGTGCCGATGGGGCGCAGTGAGCATTTCATCAACGACATCGTCGGTGTGATCAAACTGATCGGTGATACTCATATGCCGACGCTGGCGATGGGTGTGCTGGCCATTGCCATTATGTGGAGCGTCAGGAAATACGCGCCCAAGCTGCCCGGTGTACTGATTGCGGTGGTGGTGACGACGTTGCTGTCGTGGGCTGTCGGATTCGAGAGGAATGCGCCTGGCGCGCCTGAACAAATCGCCGACCCCGAAGTGCTCGCTGTGGTGCAGCAGAGCATGGCCGCAGCCAAGCGTGTGGATGATCTGAATACGCAGATTGCGGAAAGATCGGCGGCGCTCAAGACTGCCCGAAAAGCCTCGGGTGAAGAAAGCGTTCAAGTCGTGCAAATGGAGGCTGAATTGGGATTGGCGCGGATTGAAGTTCACGCGGCCGAAGATGCTTTTGCCAAGGAGAAGGCCGCGCTGCGGCACCTTCAGTTGGTCCGCAGCACGGATGCGAGTGGCGCGACACTGGCGATCTATCGGGCGAACCAGGCGCCACAGGGTGTGGTGCTGGACGAGACCCGCTACCGCCTGCGCAAGCTCAATGCCAAAGGCTTTACGCTGGTCGGCGGTGGCGAGGTGGTGGGCGTGATTCCCGCTGGCCTGCCCAGCATCAAGATGCCAACATTTAGCCTGGATGCACTGGGTTCGTTGCTGTCTGCCGCGCTGGTGATTTCGCTGGTAGGCTTCATGGAGGCCATCTCGATTGCCAAGGCCATTGCTGCGAAGACCAGGCAGCGACTTGATCCAAACCAGGAACTGATCGGTCAGGGGTTGGCTAACGTGGTGGGCAGCTTCACCCAGGCCTTCCCGGTGTCAGGATCGTTCTCGCGTTCCGCGGTCAACATGAATTCCGGGGCCAAAACCGGCATGAGTTCGGTGATCACCGCGCTGATCGTTTTGGTGGCGCTGCTGTTTCTCACCCCATTGCTTTACCACCTGCCGCAGGCGGTACTGGCCGCCATCATCATCATGGCGGTGATCGGATTGGTAAATTTCCAGGCGGTCAAGCATGCCTGGCAGGCCAGCAGGCATGACGGTGTCGCTGCGGGAGTGACCTTTTTCGCCACGCTGGCTTTCGCGCCGCATCTGGATAAAGGCATCATGGTGGGCGCCGGCCTGGCACTCGGTTTGTATCTGTATCGCACCATGACGCCGCGCGTCGCCATCCTCGGCCGCTACAAGGACGGTACCCTGCGCGACATTCATGTAAATCCCGATCTGCCGACCAGCAAGCACATGGTGGCGATCCGCTTCGACGGCTCGCTGTACTTCGCTAACGTCGCCTATTTCGAAGATGCGGTTCTGGAAGCCGTGGCCAATCATCCGGATGCCAAATACGTGCTGGTGGTAGGAGACGGGATCAACCAACTGGATGCATCCGGCGAGGAAGTCATTCATCATCTGGTCGAACGCCTGCACAGCATAGGCACCACCCTGGTATTCAGCGGGTTGAAAAAACAGGTGCTGGACGTGATGCACGCCACCGGCCTATTCGACATGATTGGTCAGGACAAGGTGTTTGCCACGGAAGAACTGGCGATTGCCGCGATATACGAGCAATTGGGCGAGAGTGGCGCGGATGATCTTTTTTATACGATCAAAACAGCGCAGTGAGGGTGTGCGTGTCGTTCCTTTGATACCGTTGCATCGGATCGACGAAGCCTGACTGCGTGATTTCCGGAGAAGCCTTTAGCCGGCAGCGTCCAAGCCGGTTTGCGCAGTTTCCCCGACCACCAGTACCGGCACCTCGGCACCGCGAATCACCTCGTCGCCGACGCTGCCAAGTAGCTTGCGACTCAAGCCGCCACGTGTGTGGCGGTAGAGAACAATGAGGTCGGCGCCAGTATCGCGTGCCGCCTTGAGGATGCCCTCGGCAATGTTGCCGTTACCCACTGACAGATCTCCCGTCAGACCGTCGAGTTTCAGCTCGGCAATCGACAATTGTGCTGCGTCCTCGATTTCGGGCGGCAACTGTCCTGAACTATCGGTGATGGAAAAGAGCGTGATCGGCAACTGGCGTGGCTTTGCCAGTTGGGCGGCCAGTTCGGTCGCACTGCGTGCTGCATCACTGCCATCGAAAGCCACCAGCACTCGGCGAGACCAGAGTTGGCTGCCTGGTGCCACGACCAGCACCGCGCAGGGGGCGGCTGCCAGGATGCGTTGCGCTACCGGGCCGACTTCGGTCGCCCCGGGATATAGCCGCCGCCCGATCACCAGCAATTGGGTATTTGCCGCGAGCGCTGCGGAGCGGATCTCGGCGGCGGGATCGTTGCCGTGACGAATCGTTGTCTCGCAGTTAACTTCCGCCACCGCAGCCTCGTTTTGTAGCGCTGTCAGGCGTGCCGTGACGCTTTCGTCGGTGCCGACGGCGACGATATCGAGACGAACACCAAGTTCGCGCGCCAGCGCGACTGCTACGCCGCGCGTGGTAACCGCCATCTCGCTGGTGTCGGCAGCCAGCATCAGGCGCAGCCGGCGGTCACCATCGGGCAGGCGGCCGCTGTTGCAATTGGCGAAGATGCGCGACTTGCAGTTACGACAAACGTTGGGGTCAAGTGTCCAGTAAACCGCATCGGTCGGGTTGGTTTTGACCGGGAAGAAGGCGCCTTCGCCGATTTCATGGACGTAATTACCCTGGCGTAGCAATTGATAGGCAGTATCCTTCATCCGATAGAAATACAGTCCGCCGCCCAGACGCCGCCGTCGCCGTGCTTCCTGCGCGAACATTTCGGCACCGGCGACGTCGATGAAATTCATGCCAAGTGAGACGATCAGTACCGATTTTTGCCGCGGGTTGTTGACATCGATCTGTTGCAGAGAATTCTGGATGTGATCGACAGCCCCGAAATAGGCTGAGCCATTGATGCGCACGATACGCAGTTGCGGGCACTCGGGTTTGCCACGCGCGTCTACGAAATGGTAGCCACTGGCGTCTGTCACTGGGACCAGTGGCTCGATGCGGGGGCGGGAGGTACGGTTGAGATACAACAACAGCGAGAGCAGCACGCCAGTGACAATGCCGGCCTCGAGGTTCATCAGCGTCCCGATGATGGTGGCCCAGAGGATCACTGACTCCGACTTGCTCGTCTTCCAGATCGACGCAATGTGGTGGAAGTCGATCAGACCCCAGGCTACCAGGAAGAGGATCCCGGCCATCGCCGCGTTTGGTAGATAAGCGGCGAGCGGTGCGACCACCAGCAGGATGATGACCAGAAAGATCGATGCGAATACGGTCGCCAGAGGGGTGCGCGCGCCGGCTTCGTAATTCACGCCGGAGCGGTTGAACGAACCCGATGAGGCGTAGCCGGAGAAGAAAGCGCCAACGATATTGGACAGTCCCTGGCCGATGAATTCCTGGTTGCCATCGATGCGCTGTTCGGAACGCACGGCAATGGCGCGCGCGATCGACACCGCTTCGGTCAGTGCCAGCATGGTGATCACCAGCGCCGGGCCGAAGGTTTTCTTCAATGCAGAAAACGAGAAGTCGGGCAGCGAGAGTGGAGGCAGCCCCGCAGGCAGCGCACCGACAGTCTTGATGCCCGTTTCGGCTTGACCGATCAGGGTGTTGAGCAGGTAGGCCACGCCGCCGCCGACCAGCATCGCAGCGATCATATAGGGAAATTTCTTCCAGTAGCGTTTGGTTAGTATCCCGGCGATCAACGTGGCAACGCCGACCCCGGCGACCCACGGGTTGATGCGATCAAGCTGGACAAAGAACTGGTGCAGGATCTCGTAGAACGGGACGCCGCGCGGGATCTCGATACCGAAGAAGCTGCGAATCTGGCTTGCCGCGATCAGCACCGCCGCGCCGCTGGTGAAGCCGATCACCACCGTGTGCGAGATGAAGTTCACTACCGCGCCCATGCGTGCCAGCCCCAGCGCCAACTGGAAAATGCCGACTTGCAGCGTGAGGGTCAGTACCAGTCCGACATATTCCGGTGTGCCCGGTTCGGCCAAATGATGGATCGCCGCGTAAAGCGCGATGGATATCGCGGTAGTCGGACCCGATACGAGATGCCAGGAGGAACCGAACAATGCAGCCACGATGGCTGGCACCATCGCAGCGTACAGGCCGTATTGAGGCGGCAGGCCGGCGATGGTTGCAAAGGCTACGCCTTGGGGCAGCACGATCAGGGCGCCGGTAAACCCGGCCAGCAGATCGTCACGGAGATTGGCGCGCGTGACCAGTGGCCACCAGGCAAGGAAGGGTAGCAATCTGCGAAGTGCCAGCTGAAATTTGCGAGATGTTTGCATATTAGGGAATAATTATCGCACAATCGATTTTCTGGGAGGGAATGCCTTGCTCACCCATGTCAACGGTTACAAAGCGGTTACAATATTCTGTTAGGGAACCACGCTGTGCAAATGGCTGTTTGGAAGAGTCGATTTTCGAGCCTTTGGGATGGGGAGGCTTTCTGTGGAATCAGGCCGGCTTCGTGGTGAAGTGAGTTTTGGGGGGCACTCCTGCGGGTGCGTAGATAGCGGCGCGATAGCGATAAAAGCAAAATAATGGAAATACTTTCTTTGGTTCCTGGTGAAGCAGTCCAATGGGCTTGGGGTATCGTGCTGTTCTGGCTGGCGCTCGGGTTCGGGGCGCTGCTGCTGCAGGGTTCGCAGAGGTTGCGGAGCGGGTTGGTGTTTTCGTTTGGCGCGTTGGGCGCACTCGGTATCGCAGGCGTGGGAGTGGCTGGGCTGATGTCGCCCGCCTCCACCATGATTCTGCCTGTCGGCCTGCCCGAATTGCCCTTCCATCTGCGGCTGGATGCCTTGTCCGCATTCTTCATGGTGCTGCTGGGCAGCGCGGCATTCGGTGTCACAGTGTACGCGTCCGGCTATTTCAAAAGCATGGTCGCTGGCCCGCTGGCCCTGCTGGCCTTGTGGTACCACCTGTTCCTGGCGGGCATGGTCATGGTTCTGCTGGCTGATGACGCCTACGCCTTCATGGTGGCCTGGGAGGTGATGGCGCTGTCGTCCTACTTCCTGGTCACTACCGATCACAAGGTTCCCGAAATCCGCCGGGCAGGATTTCTCTACCTGCTGATCGCGCACATCGGCGCCATTTCCTTGCTGCTGACTTTCGGTGTGCTGCAGGGGGGCCACGGCGACTATACTTTCGGCACCATGCGCCTGGCCGAGATGACGCCGTTCTGGGGTTCGGTCGTATACCTGCTGGCGCTTTTCGGCTTTGGCGCAAAGGCAGGATTGGTGCCGCTGCACGTGTGGCTGCCGGAAGCACACCCGGCCGCACCCTCACCGGTGTCCGCGCTGATGTCGGGCGTGATGCTGAAGACTGCCATCTATGGTCTGCTGCGGGTGACCTTCGATCTGCTCAGCATCCGGATGGCTTGGTGGGGCACGCTGGCGTTGGCACTGGGTTTGATTACCGCACTCTACGGAGTGATATTTGCCGCGGTACAGTCGGATATTAAGCGGCTGCTGGCCTGGTCATCGATCGAGAACATTGGTGTGATCCTCGCCGCCTTTGGTCTCACATTGATCTTTTACACTGATGGCAAGGGTGCGATGGCGGCGTTGACGATGACCGCGTTGTTGTATCACGCCATCAATCATGCCTTCTTCAAGGGCCTGCTATTTATTGGCACGGGTTCCGTGCTGCATGCTACCGGCGTGCGCCACATGGGATACCTGGGCGGCCTGATGCGTTTCATGCCATGGACCGCCTGGCTGACCCTGATCGGTGCGCTGGCCATTGCCGGTCTGCCGCCGTTGAACGGCTTCGTGTCGGAATGGCTGTTGTTGCAAGCATTCCTGCTGACCCCCGGGCTCTCCCAACCCTATCTCAATATGGTCATCCCGGTGGCAGCTGCCACAGTGGCGCTGGCAGCGGCACTGTCTGCCTATGTGATGGTGAAGTTCTACGGCGTCGTATTCTTCGGGCAACCGCGTGATCCCGCGCTGTACCATGCTCACGAGGCGAATTGGGCTGAACGGATAGGCATGATGTGGTTGGCCGCCGGGTGTGTGCTACTCGGTTTGTTGCCCACCCAAGTCATTGTCTGGATCGAACCGGCGGTACGTATGCTGGTTTGGCAAGCCCTGCCCAGCAGTGGCACCTGGCTGTTTCTCACCCCTATTTCAGCGGAGCGTGCAAGCTACTCCCCATTGATTTTCTTCGCTGTGGTAGTTGTGATGTTGCTACTTACCTTCTTCTGGGTGCGCCGCATTTATCACGGCCGGGTGCGCCGCAGCGATCCGTGGGATTGCGGCTATCCGGAACAGGATGCGCGCATGCAGGACAGCGCAGAAGGTTTCGGCCAGCCAATTCGACAGATTTTCGAAGTGTTCATGCAGGTGGAGCGGGAAACCCCGGATCCCTTCGACCGCCAGCCGCGTTATCGGGGTGCATCGCTGGACAAGCTCTGGTTCATTTTATATGTGCCGATCGCGCGCGCGGTTGGCTGGCTGTCGGATCAAGCCGGGAGGCTGCAGCACGGACGCATCCAGTGGTATCTGATCTACAGCTTTGCCACCCTGATCTTCCTGCTGGTCTTTACACGATGAGCACAGGCATTGTTCTGCAATTTATCCAGACCCTGCTGGCCATCCTGCTGGCGCCGCTACTGATGGGCTGGGTCAATCAGTGGCGCGCCTGGCTGCAGGGACGCAGCGCGCCACCGATCACGCAGCCCTATCGCACACTGCGCAAGTTGTTTCACAAGGACGCGGTAATCGCGCACAACGCTTCACCGCTGTTCCGTTTCGCACCCTACATGATCTTTGCCTGCATGGCGCTGGCAGCGGGCATCGTACCGACCATCGCTAACGACTTGCCGTTCTCGCCAGCGGCCGACGTCATTGCCCTGGTCGGTATTTTTGCGCTGGCGCGGGTTTTTCTGGCGCTGGCGGCAATGGATATCGGTACCTCATTTGGCACGCTCGGAGCGCGGCGTGAAATGTTGGTGGCCTTCCTTGCCGAGCCGGCACTGCTGATGGTGTTTTTTACCGCCAGCCTGATTTCGCATTCCACAGAGTTGCCGGTGATCGTCGCTGCGCTGGCGCATCGCGAGTTTGTCGTCTATCCAAGCCTGGCGTTTGCCGGCGTGGCATTCTGGATGATTTCGGTGGCGGAGAATGCGCGCATTCCGGTGGACAACCCTACCACGCACCTGGAATTGACAATGATTCATGAGGCGATGATCCTCGAATACTCGGCCCGTCATCTGGCGCTGATCGAGTGGGCAGTGGCCTTGAAGCTATTTACTTATTCGGCGCTCGGGATTGCACTGTTCCTGCCTTGGGGCATCGCTGAACAGGGGCGCATCGATACGCTTCCGTTGGCTTTGCTGGCAATTTTTTCGAAGCTGCTGCTCGGCGGTGCGCTGTTGGCTTTCATCGAGACGATTTCGGCCAAAGTACGCCTGTTTCGCGCACCTGAGTTTCTCGGTACGGCGTTCATGCTGGCGGTGTTGGGGATGCTGATCCATTTCCTGCTGGAGGCTTGACATGGCGCTGTCCTACCACCTTCAGATCGTCAATCTGCTGGCCGCCCTGCTGTTGCTGATTTCTTTCGCCATGTTGTCGCAGCGTCGCATCGTCGGGCTGATCACGCTGTTTGCCTGGCAAGGCGCGGCACTGGCAACCTCTGCGGCACTGGTGGCTTGGGCCACCGGCCAGCACCACCTGTATTATTCGGCCGCACTCACCCTGGTGCTCAAGGTGATTGCCATGCCCTGGTTCTTCTACCGCACTGTTAGAAAGCTCGACGTTGACCGCGATGTGGAGCCGATGATCAACATCCCGACGACCATGCTGATCGGCATCGTGCTGGTGATTTTCGCCTTCAATCTGGCGCAACCCATCTCGGAGTTCTCCGGCACCGTCATGCGCTCGACCCTAGGCATCGCTTTGGCCTGCGTGTTGCTCGGCTTCCTGATGATGATCACGCGCAAAAAAGCGATCCCCCAGGTGATCGGCTTTCTGGCGATCGAGAACAGCTTGTTCTTTGCTGCCACCAGCGCCACTTATGGCATGCCGCTGGTGGTGGAACTCGGCGTGGCGCTCGACGTGATGGTAGGTGTGATCGTGCTGAGCATATTTTTCTTCCAGATTCGAGAGGCCTTCGATTCACTGGATCTGAAACACATGGAAAAACTGAAAGAACGCTGAGATGGAAATTTACTGGCTACTCGGCATTCCGCTGACCGGCGGCACTTTCCTCGGGCTATGGGGCTCTCGAAAAAATGCCCCGGAAATCAATGCTTTTTTCAGCTTTCTGACAGCTGTTGGCGGCTGCCTTCCTCACCTACAGGATCATCGACCAGGGCCCGATGATCGTGGGCGAGGGCTGGTTCTTCATCGACTCATTCAATGTGTTTCTGGTCGCGCTGACGGCCTTCGTGGCATTCACCACGGCGCTGTTCTCACGTCCCTACATGCGCATCGAGAAGGAACACG
Organism: uncultured beta proteobacterium; assembly: GCA_963727115.1. Classification (GTDB taxonomy): domain Bacteria; phylum Pseudomonadota; class Gammaproteobacteria; order Burkholderiales; family Rhodocyclaceae; genus Azonexus. The sequence goes on from CAVSFS010000013.1 coordinate 119,066, forward strand.
GCAAGCTCAACGACAAGCGCTTGCGCCTGTATCACAGCAGCTATCAGATATTCATCGGCGCCATGTTCCTGGCGTTGACCACGAACAACATGGGTATCCTGTGGGTGGCGATGGAAGCGGCGACGCTGGCCACCGTCCTGCTGGTCTCGCTGTACCGTACGCCGGCGTCGCTGGAGGCGGCCTGGAAATATTTCATCCTGTGCGGCGTTGGTATCGCGCTGGCACTGTTTGGCACCATCCTGCTCTATTTTGCGGCGGAGAAGGTGCTGGGTTCGGGCGGCACCGCACTGCTGTGGACGCATCTCAACGGCGTGAAGGATCAACTGGAACCCACCGTGCTGTCGCTGGCCTTTGTCTTCCTGCTGGTGGGTTATGGTACCAAGGTTGGTCTGGCGCCTTTGCACAGTTGGCTCCCGGACGCCCATGCCGAAGGACCGACGCCAGTATCCGCAGTACTCTCCGGTCTGCTGCTCAACGTCGCACTGTATGCGGTAATGCGCTCCAAGGTGCTGGTGGACGGTGCGCTCGAAACTGATATGGCGAGCAATCTGATGATGGGTTTCGGCCTATTGTCCGTGGTGCTGGCAGCTTTCCTGATCAAGCGCCAGACCGACGTCAAGCGGATGTTCGCCTATTCTTCGATCGAGCACATGGGCCTAATTACCTTTGCCTTCGGCATGGGCGGCCCGGTGGCAAACTTTGCGGCGTTGCTGCACATGACCATGCATTCGCTGACTAAGTCCGCCATCTTCTTCGCCGTCGGCCACGCCACGCAAAAGGCCGGCACCCAATTGATGGCCGACATCCGCGGGTTGATCAAAACCAACCCTACCATCGGCTGGGGACTGATGCTCGGCACCATTGCCATCCTCGGCATGCCACCCTTCGGCGTGTTCGCCAGCGAGTTCCTGATCATTACCACTGCCATGCACGAACATCCCTGGGCCACGCCCTTCCTGCTGCTGGCGCTGGGCGTGGCGTTTGCCTCCATTTTCGGCAAAGTGCAGCCCATGGTGTTCGGTGAGACCGAATTGTCGAAATTGCCTTACCAGCCTGCACTGGCACCGGTATTTCTGCATCTTGCCCTCGTGCTGATGTTGGGTTTGTTCATCCCGCCATATCTCGCTACCTGGTACAAGCAGGCGGCACAAATTCTCGGAGGCTGAGATGAAGATCGGCGACCACGACTGGCACCTTGACACGCTCGGCAAGCATATCTGGCGCGGCCGGATGGAATCCGGCCAGTTGCTAGCGCTGGCCCGCGAGGTCAAGGAAGAGGGTGGGCAACTCATCGCCCTGTGGGGGTCGGATGACCGTCATCTGGACGGTGTCTTCGGTATTCATGCGGCCCTGCTCACCAGTGCCGGACTTGCCTGGGTGAGTTGTACGCTGCCGGCGGATGCTCCGGTTTACCCCGATATTGCCCATATTTTCCCGCAGGCCGATCGCATGCAGCGCGCGACTTTTGATCTGCTCGGGATACGCGCCATGAACGCGGTCGACGACCGCAAATGGCTGCGTCACGGTGCCTGGCCGGCAAATGTCTTTCCGCTGCGCAAGGACTTCGACGCCAGCCAGCCAGCCACGCATGATACCGATGCCTACCCGTTTATTCGCGTCGAAGGCGAGGGCGTGCACGAGATTCCGGTTGGCCCTATCCATGCCGGCACGATCGAGCCCGGGCACTTTCGGTTTTCCATCATCGGCGAGCGTGCCCTCAGGCTGGAACAACGCTTGGGCTATACCCACAAAGGCACGGAAAAACGTTTCGAGGGCATGGACATCGCCACCGGCGCCAAACTTGCCGGACGCGTTTCCGGTGATTCGCACAGCGCCTATGCCTGGGCATATTGTATGGCGGTGGAAACAGCAACGACCAGTGAAGCACCGGTACGCGCTCTCTGGCTACGCGCGCTATTTCTGGAGATTGAGCGAATCGCCAACCATCTGGGCGACCTCGGCTACCTTGGTAACGACGTCGCCTTGTCCTTCGGCTTCATGCAGTTCTGGCGTCTGAAGGAAGACTGGCTGCGACTGACTGCAAAACAGTTCGGCCATCGCTACTTGTTCGACTGCATCGTGCCGGGTGGCGTGGCGGTAGACATCAGCGACAGCGGCAAGGCTGAATTCGTTGCTGAAGCGGACCGGGTCGAGGGGGAGGTCCGTGAGCTCAAAGCCATCTATGACGAGCATTCGACCCTGCAGGATCGTTTTGCCAACACTGGCATCTGCAACCCGGAACTTGCTGCGCGACTTGGTCTGACCGGGCTGGCCGGACGCGCCAGTGCACAAGCGTGGGATGCACGGGCACAGTTTCCGCAGACGCCCTATGATCAGTTCAGCGTCAACATGGCTACGAATCGTCGCGGCGACGTGCTGGCGCGCGCCGAAGTACGCTTTGCCGAGGTGGTTGAATCGTTGCGCCTGATACGAGACATCCTCAAGCGTCTACCGGCAGGCGAAATTCATGCTCCGGTCAATCCGGTTCACGCAGTATGCGAAGGCCTCGGCTGGGTGGAGGGCTGGCGTGGCGAAGTAGTGGTGGCGGTACGAATCGGTGCTGATGGCAAACTAGACCGGGTACATCCGCACGACCCATCGTGGCAGAACTGGCCACTGCTGGAAGTTGGCATGCTGGGCAACATCGTTCCGGATTTCCCGCTTATCAACAAATCGTTCAACTTGAGCTACAGCGGAGTGGATCTATAGCATGGCGACCCACCTGATTCTGCAGAAAATTCTCAAGACTGGTTTCGTTTCCGAGCCTGCGCCGCAGGCCAACCTCGCGCTGCGTACCCACGAGCAGGAACTGCACGCGGAAATCGTCAAGGTGTTTGGTCAGGCGGTGGCGATCCGCCACGTCAACGCCGGCTCCTGTAATGGCTGCGAACTCGAGATCCATGCGATCAATGGCCCGCATTACAACATCGAGGGCATGGGGGCAAAATTTGTCGCCAGCCCCAGGCACGCAGACCTCTTGCTGGTCACCGGACCGGTCTCGCGCAACCTTGAAGTCGCACTCAAGCGTACTTATGACGCCACGCCCGAACCCAAGTGGGTGGTGGCGATGGGCGACTGCGGTTGCAGTGGTGGAATGTTCGGCGAAAGCTATGCTTCGTGCGGCAAAGTCTCCAACGTGATCCCGGTCAACGTCGAAGTGCCGGGCTGTCCACCGACTCCTATCGCTTTGTTGCAGGGCATCCTCGCCGCAGTCGGCAAAGAACGGAAATAGTGAATGGGTTTTTGGCCAGCGGGCCGATCAGCCCTGACAACCACAATCTAGCCTATGGTCTGATAGTAAAGATTCTGCGGATGGTTGGCTTGTGCAAAGAAAAACCAGCGCTCCGCCAGCAAGCCGAGGTATTGCAGTATGAATGCCATGCCAAGCAGCCAAGGGCTGGACGTAAATGGCGCTAACAGGACGAGCGGCGCCAGGAAAGCCAGAATCAGGAAAGTTGGCTTGATTGTACGCAAGAACGCTTCACTCTTGCCGTGGAAGAACTCCCGCGTATTGAACGAGCCGCCCATCGAACCCATCGAGCGCTGTACGATGTACGGATGCTTCATGCCGATGGCGGTCTGTATTGTCGATTTCGGTTTGAGGCGTGCGTTGCGCGCCAGAGATGCACTACGTCCGGCGAACGCCAGGAAGGTGATGATGATCGCCCAACTGACAAAGAAATTGGTCTGCGACGGCGCTGCCAAGGCCGCATAAAACGCCGCCAGGGTAAAGCCGGATGCACCTCCCATCAGTATGTAGTTAAGCACCGTCAGCGGCGAATGCCATTCGTGCAAGAAGCGCAGGCAGGCGTAGATCATGGCCGTACAGACGAACAATGCAAAGGCCAGCATCGTACCAGCGACACCAAGCACGATAGACAGGTCGATGAGCAGGCCGCCGCGCAATGTCAGTATCTCCGGCCGGTACCCGGCCATATGCGACACCCCAAAAAGAAACACCACGCCCATGAAAGCGGGCAATACGATCACTTCGCGCGATAACCACGAGGTGCGCCATTGTGTAGCCGAACGCCAGGCTCGTTCAGGTCGTCCCAGGTGAAAGAAAGATGCGATCAGACCACCAACCAATAGCAACACGGCCAAGGCGCTGCCGTAACCGTAAAAAGCATCGGACTGCATCGGCAACAATCCGAACAAGGCATACGACTGATGTGTAAACAAGGCGAGAAACAAACCCTGCCCTGCGCCGATGAGAGTGGTCAGAAAAATGACGGAAAAAGCTGGTTTCATAATGCGCCGTTCTTAAAGGGGTTTCTTCATCACCAAGCCGAGACGTCGTCCATCGTCGAATCACCCTTGCCCGGCTTGGGTAGTTGACCGTCCACTTTGAGCGGATTGTCGGCGCGCTCCAGCTCGTCCTTGTGGATCTTGAGCTTGGTCTTGCGCCGCGGCAGATAATGGTTGGCGGGATGCGTGCCCCACTCCGGCATCAGTGCGTAGCCTCCATCTTCACGTATCGCCAGCGACACCTCGGATTCCGGATCGTGGATATCGCCGAACAGGCGCGCGCTGGTCGGACAAGCTTTGACGCAGGCAGGCTTGCGGTCGATCTCGGCCAGCGACTGGTCGTAGATGCGATCCACGCACAAGGTGCATTTCTTCATCACCTTCTGCTTTTCGTCGAATTCCCGCGCACCGTATGGGCATGCCCATGAGCAATATTTGCAGCCGATGCACTTATCGTAGTCCACCAGCACGATGCCGTCTTCCTTGCGCTTGTAGGAAGCGCCTGTCGGACAAACCGGTACACAGGGCGGGTCTTCACAATGCAGGCAGGACTTTGGAAAGTGCAGCGTTTCGCTGTTAGGATACTTTCCCATCTCGAAGGTCTGTACGCGGTTGAAGAAAGTGCCGGTCGGGTTGGCGTCGTAGGGACGTTCGTCGAACAGTGGCCCTGCAGAGCCTGATGTGTTCCATTCCTTGCAACTGGTCACACAGGCATGGCAGCCGACGCACACATTGAGATCGATAACCAAGGCGAGCTGAGTCATTTTGCGCCGCCCTTCTTCTTGCTGCCGCCCAGGTAATTAAGCCAGCTCGGGCGTTCGCTCATGCCGGGATATTTCTTCATGGGTTCAAACTGTGGAGAAGTCTGCTCTGGTTCACCCGCTTCGGCTTTGTAGATACGCACGCGCACGTCGTACCAAGCCGCTTGCCCGGTGATCGGATCGGAGTTGGAGAAACGTTTGCCGTCCGTTTGCGGCGGCAACTCTTCAGAGATCACATGGTTGAGCAGGAAGCCTTGCTGCGATTCGTTCGCGTCCGGCGAAAGGTTCCAGGCACCGGCAGCTTTGCCGATAGCGTTCCAGGTCCACACCGTACCGGGCTCCAAAGATTCGCTGTGACGTGCCATGCAGCGCACCTTGCCCCATTGCGACTCGACCCATATCCAGTCGCCGTCAGCGATACCAGCTCCCTTGGCGGTGCGTGCGTTGACGTAGAGGTAGTTGTGCGCGTGTATCTGGCGCAACCATGCGTTCTGCGAATCCCACGAGTGATACATCGCCATCGGGCGTTGCGTCAGCGCCGACAGCGGATATTTTTGCTTGTCGCTGGTCTGTGTCTCCAATGGCTCGTAGTAGAACGGTAGTGGATCGAAGTAGGTCTCGATGCGTTTCGCCAGATGCGCTGGCGGCTGGCGCGTGATGCTCTTGCCCTGCGCGGCGAGACGGAATTTTTGTAACACCTCGGAATAGAGATGGATCAGGATCGGTTCGGCGTAGCGCGTGATACCGCTACGTTGCGACCATTCGAGATAGCCCTTGTTCCAGTTGCGCATGAATTGATAAGAGCGCGGCAGCTCGTAGTGATGCACACAATTGTTCTTGGCGTACATCTCCCACTGATTCGGGTTAGGTTCGCCGCGTATGGATTTTTCACCGCCCTTGCCGCGCCAACCGGAAAGGAAGCCGATGCCGGAACCCGGCGCTGTCTCCCAGTTGACGATGAAATCGGGGTAATCGCGGTACTTGCGCTGCCCCTCATTGTTTACAAAGGCTGGCAGTTTCAAACGTGTACCAAGTTCGATCAACACTTCCTGGAATGGCTTGCATTCTCCTGTTGGCGGCACCACCGGGATGCGCACCGCATCCACCGGGCCGTCGAATTCCGAGATCGGACGGTCGAGCATGGACATTACGTCGTGGCGCTCGAGATAAGTCGTGTCCGGCAGGATCAAGTCGGCGAATGCAGTGGTTTCGGAGTGAAACGCGTCGCACACCACGATGAATGGAATTTTATATTCGCCGCTTTCTTCCTTATCTACGAGCATCTTGCGCACTTCGCTGGTGTTCATGCTCGAGTTCCACGCCATGTTGGCCATGAACAGCAACAACGTGTCTATCTTGTAGGGATCGCCGCGCCAAGCGTTGGTGATGACGTTGTGCATCAAGCCGTGCACCGACAGCGGATATTCCCACGAGAAGGCTTTGTCGATACGGACCGGGCTACCGTCAGCGTTTACGAACAGATCATCCGGATCGGACGGCCAACCCAGTGCCATGCCGTCCAGCGGCGAGTTCGGCTGCACCGCCCGCGGATCATTCGGCGTACGAGCGCAAGGAGGGATAGGACGCGGGAACGGTGGCTTGTGACGGAAACCACCGGGCCGGTCGATGGTGCCCAATAGCGTCATCAGGATGGACAGCGCGCGTATGGATTGGAATCCGTTGGAGTGTGCCGCCAATCCGCGCATCGCATGGAATGAAACAGGATTGCCAGTGACCGTGTCATGCTCCTTGCCCCAGGAGTCGGTCCACGCGATCGGCAGTTCGATCTTCTGGTCGCGTGCAGTGATACCCATCTCGTGCGCAAGACGACGGATGGTTTCGGCAGATATGCCGGTAATCTGCTCCGCCCATTCCGGCGTGTAATCCTGGACACGTTCCTGAAGCAGCTGGAACGCCGGCTTGACCGCAGTACCGTCAGGCAGGGCGAACTCGCCAAGCAAATATGGATCTGCTCCCTCGCTATGCGTAATTACTGCCTTGTTGGTATTGCGATCCCACCAGAGTTTATTCTGCGGGTCGTAGCAGCCTTCTTCTTTTGCCACTTCGGTACGCACGAACATACCGAACTCGTCGTGTTTATCGTCAAGATTAACCAGTTGACCGGAGTTGGTGTAGCGCACCAGGAATTCACGGTCGTACAGACCGAGCGCAATGATTTCGTGGATCAGCGCCAGCATCAGCGCGCCGTCGGTACCGGGGCGGATCGGTACCCATTCGTCGGCGATGGCCGAATAGCCGGTACGTACCGGGTTGATGGAAATGAAACGCCCGCCTTCGCGCTTGAATTTCGACAAAGCGATCTTCATCGGATTGGAGTGATGATCTTCTGCAGTGCCAATCATGATGAACAGCTTGGAGCGCTCGAGGTCGGGGCCGCCGAATTCCCAGAATGAGCCACCGATGGTGTAGATCATTCCCGCCGCAAGGTTCACCGAGCAGAAACCGCCGTGTGCCGCGTAGTTGGGTGTACCGAACTGGCGCGCAAATAGACCGGTCAGCGCCTGCATCTGGTCACGTCCGGTGAACAGCGCGAATTTCTTCGGGTCGGTAGCACGTAGCTTGCCCAAGCGCTCAGTCAGGATGGAGAAGGTTTCTTCCCAGCTGACCTCCTCGAAATCACCTGCACCACGTTCGGTTCCCTCCTTGCGACGCAATGGTTTGGTCAGACGCGCGGGAGAGTACTGCTTCATGATGCCAGACGAGCCTTTGGCGCAGATCACGCCGTTGTTCAGCGGATGATCCGGATTGCCGTCGATGTAGCGCACCTCACCGTTGCGAAGATGGACCCGAATGCCACAGCGACACGCGCACATATAACAAGTGGTGGTCTTGATCTCGATCTCCGCGTTGGGTAGCGGTGATGTGAATGGATCGTGTATCGGTGAGGACATGTCTTTATCTTGTCTGGGGTTGATGTTGCGTCGATAAATCACGGGAACATTGCTGCCGCGCCAGCATTTTGCTAACCGGGTATTAAACTAAATCCACCCTGCAGGTGTCTATAACCTCATTGGGCAAGGATGGGCATAACCCAAATGGGCGTAAGTTTTCTCGTTCCCTATTTAGGTTGTTGATATTTCAACGGATTCGGCTTAATCTCCAAAGCTTTTCTTACAAAGAGTGGTGAAGTTGAGGCGCGCAATAACGACTTCTGCATCCGATGCTGATCACAGTGGATTTTCCTGGGTACGCGATCCCGAGTTTATGCCGCTCGGCAACGATGGCGGTGTCGCCGAGTGTTTGATGCACGAATTGGCTACTCCACGGGCGGGCGAACTCAAGACTTTACTGGTAACTTTCCTCGAGACTATCATCGGCACGGTCCACGCAACTGCGGGTGTGGTACGACTGCTCTCCCCAGATGGACATACGTTGCAAATCATAAGCTCGGCAGGCTTGTCCTCCGAATTGCAGGACGAGGCAGAGAGCTTCTTTGAACAGGGTTGTGAGGCCAGCGATATTGAGACGCTTGGCCGAGCTATCCACACTTTGGACATCAGGAGTTGCGCCACGCGGCAGAATCACCATTATGTCAATTGCCGCTTTCAGTCGCTGGTTACGGCGTCGCTTGAGTCGCCTAATCAACCCGGGATCCCGCTTGGAATTCTGACCATTTTTTTTGACGCTCCGCGCGAAGCGGCTAGCAGCGCGATGAATACGGTTGTAGCATTTTCCGAGATGATGGGCGCGGCCATAGAATACACGCGCACCAACCGCGAGGCACACCGCACTGAACTGTTGGCGGAGCGCCGGGTGATTGCCAATGATATCCACGATTCACTCGCACAGACGCTTACCTTTGCCCGTATGCGAATCAGCCTGTTGCTGGAAGCGATACGCACTGGCAACGAGTTGATGGCTACAAAATATGCGAGAGATATCGACGAGGCGCTAGAGATCAGTCAGAAAAGCGCGCGCGAACTGATCGCCGATTTTCGTTCCGAGCTGAATCCCGAAGGTTTGCTTGCTTCACTTGAGGATCTTGTTGAACAGTTTCGTGAGCGCAACAGCATCGTGCTTGAATACCATAATCGTCTGGTCGACCTCGCCTTGCCGATCGAACACGAGATTCAGGTGTATAACATCGTTCGTGAGGCGCTGACCAATATTGGCAGGCATTCCGGTGCGACTCATGCGCGCCTGTTTGTGGATGCGAATTTTGGTTACTATATTTTTACCGTCGAGGATAACGGAGTCGGCGCGCACACTTTTGCCCCGGTAGAGGGGCATTTCGGTGTGATGATCATGCGTGAGCGCGCGCATCGCATAGGTGGCGAAATCAAGGTGAAAAGTGCGATGGGACTCGGAACGCAAGTGCAATTATTTTTTCCGGAACCTTCGTCTGACTGGAGAGCTGCGAGTGAGTGACAAGTTGAGAGTCGTTCTGGTCGATGATCAATGTTTGTGCCGACGAGGCCTGAGTGAACTGCTGGCCAACTGCTATGACTTTGATGTACTCGGCGCGACAGGTAGTATCGATGAGTTGCGGACCATGTGTCTGGCCAAGCCGGACCTGTTGATTGTTGATCTTCGCATGAAGCCAATGGATGGCATTTCTCTGGTTACGCAATTGCGCAGTGAAGGGTGCACCATTCCTGTCGTTATGCTGACGATGAGCGATTCCGAGGCTGATCTGGCCAACGCTATCCGTGCCGGGGTGCGTGGTTATCTGCTCAAGGACATGTCACCTGAAGATGTGGTGGACTCAATTCGTCGTGTGGCAGCGGGGGAGCTTGTCGTTGCCCCGGCCATGACGGTGAAAATGATCGACCTGCTACGTGGCGATCAATCTGGCCAGGAGCCCAAGAATTCACTCAAGCTGCTAACCGAAAGGGAGCGTGAGATTATCCAGTTGCTGGCTCGTGGCGAGAGCAACAAGGCCATCGCGCAGAATCTTTCGATTAGCTACGATACGGTGAAGCAGCATGTACGACACATTCTCACCAAGCTCAATTTATCGTCACGGGTCAAGGCGGCGGTCTTGTTCGCCAAGGAAGGCGGGGCCACCAACGACGACTTGTCAACGCGCTCCTGAGACCCGGTGGTTAAGTAGTCGGCATCATATAGGCTGCTGTCAGCAGCTCTTTTGATTTTCCTCCTGATATGATCGTTGACACTCGTGGGAACGATTGTGTTTAATGGCCTTACTCGTCGAAGCGCGCATCGAAGCATGTTGTTTGCCCCTACGAGATGATGTTATCCAATAAACTGAAGAGGAGGAAATATGGCACACATCGTAATCATGGGGGCAGGGATAGGCGGAATGCCGGCTGCTTATGAAATGCGGGACATGCTGGACAAGAAACACAAGGTAACCGTCATCTCGGACAGCGAAAACTTCCAATTTACACCGTCAAATCCCTGGGTTGCTGTGAAATGGCGTGAACGGGCGCAAGTTGAGTTGCCGGTACGCAAATATCTGGAACGCAAGGGCATCGAGTTCATTTCTACAGGTGTGAAACGTCTTCATCCCGACCAGAACCAACTTGAACTCAATGATGGCAAGACGGTTGCATACGATTATCTGGTAATTGCTACCGGTCCTAAACTTGCCTTCGATGAAATCGAGGGACTCGGCCCGCATGGCGGTCACACACACTCCGTTTGCAACGTCGATCACGCGATGAAATCGCATGCTGAATGGGATCAGTTCTGCAGCAACCCAGGTCCTATCGTCGTCGGTGCGGTGCAGGGTGCCTCGTGCTTCGGCCCGGCTTATGAGTATGCGTTCATCATGGAGACCGACTTGCGCAAGCGCAAGATTCGTAGCAAGGTGCCGATGACGTTTGTGACATCCGAGCCGTACATCGGCCACCTTGGTTTGGGTGGTGTCGGTGACTCCAAAGGTATTCTAGAATCCGGAATGCGCGACAAGCATATCAAATGGATCTGCAATGCCAAGGTTACCAAGGTCGAAGCCGGAAAGATGTATGTGACCGAGCACGACGACATGGGGGTCGAGAAGAAGCAACATGAACTGCCGTTCAGCTACAGCATGATGTTGCCGGCCTTTAAGGGTATAGATGCAGTATTCGGCATCGAAGGCCTGACCAATCCGCGCGGTTTTATAACAGTGGACAAGCACCAGCGTAACCAAAAATACAAAAACATCTTTTCGGTTGGCGTTTGTGTCGCGATTCCGCCGGTTGAGCCGACGCCGATTCCGGTTGGAACACCAAAGACAGGTTACATGATTGAATCCATGGTGACTGCTACGGTACACAATATTCATGCTGACCTTACGGGAGCCACTGCGGATCGCGAGGCAACCTGGAATGCCGTTTGTCTGGCTGACTTTGGCGATGGCGGCGTCGCTTTTGTTGCAATACCGCAGATTCCGCCTCGCAACGTGAACTGGTTTGCTCAGGGGAAATGGGTGCATTTGGCCAAGATTGGATTCGAGAAGTACTTCATTCGCAAGATGAAGAAGGGGACTTCAGAGCCTTTCTACGAGGGTACCGTGATGAAGATGCTCGGGCTCGATAAATTGAAATAACGTCGGGTTTTCGGGAGAAGGTCGAAGGTCTTCCCCTCATAAAAAAAGCCTTGGCGAGGTTATTCTCGCCAAGGCTTTTATTTTTCCGGATTCGAAATATAGGCTACTCAGAAAATTGCCATGCCGATCGGATTAACCAAGACAGAAAGGCAGAGTGTGCCTGACTGGCTTGGCAGATTCCCTAGCTGACGTTTGACTTGTACCAGTTCCTGTCCTTCAGGATCAGTAACGTGAACCGCACAGGCGATGCATGGGTCGAAGGAGTGAATGGTCCGCAGGATTTCGATGGGCTGCTTTGGATCGGCCAGCACATGATTGTCCTCTAGCGCTGCTTCATATGCCCCCGGCTGCCCCTGCGGGTCGCGTGGCCCGGCGTTCCAAGTGCTCGGAACAACAGCCTGATAGTTGCTGATCCTGCCATCGTCAATGACAATCCAGTGTGACAATCCGCCGCGCGGCGCTTCCATGAGACCGACACCGTGCATGGATTTTGGCCAGGAGGACGGTTCCCAATACTGATCGTTAAAAGTCCGGACGTCGCCGGCCTTGATGTTGGCCATCAGTTTGTCGAACATGCCTTGCATGGAATCGGCAAGAACCTTCGATTCGAGTGTGCGGGCTGCCGTGCGTCCCAGCGTTGAGAACAGGGCGGTGACCGGCACATCCAAAGTCTTGAGTGTCGAGTTTACCAGTTCCTTCGTCTGGTCGTGTCCACTGGCGTACATCATCAATACCCGTGCAAGGGGACCCACTTCCATCGGCTTTCCCTTCCAGCGGGGTGACTTGAGCCAGGAATACTCCTTCTCGACATCGAGATGTTCGTAGGGCGGCTTGGGACCGGTGTAATTGAGTTCGGTTTCGCCCTTGAATGGATGCAAGCCCTGGTCATTGCCATGGCTGTATTTGTACCAGGAGTGGCCGATGAATTCCTGGATCTCGTTGTCCGCATCGAAATCGATCGGATGAATGACCGACAAGTCACGATTGAGAATGACGCCACGCGGAACGAGGTAGGATTCGGTGTCCCAGAACCCCTTCGACGGCAGGTCTCCGAAAGACATGAAATTGCCCAAGCCTTCCCCGCGCGCGCCCCAGTCTTTGTAAAAACCCGCAATGGCAAGGGTATCGGGCACATAGACCTGATCGACAAACTCGCGCATCTGATTGATAACGTTCTGTACGGTCTGTAACCCGACCATGTTCACGGCAGTGGCATCCTGGCTTCCCCGGTTCTGGCCCGGGGCGCCGGTGGTATGTACGGAAATCGCCGACGGTACGCCGCCGACGACAAAGTTTGGATGAGGGTTCTTGCCACCAAAGATGGCATGCAGCTTCACAACATCGCGCTGCCACGCCAATGCCTCAAGATAGTGCGCTACTGCCATCAGGTTAGCCTCGGGCGGCAGCTTGTAAGCAGCGTGACCCCAGTAGGCGTTGCCAAAGATGCCCAGTTGCCCCTGTGCCACGAAAGTCTTTACACGCTTTTGAACCTCGGCAAAATAACCTGGAGAAGACTTCGGGTAGCTGGAGATGCTCTGCGCCAAGGCCGAGGTCGCCTTGGGGTCGGCTTTCAGCGCCGAAACAACGTCCACCCAATCGAAGGCATGCAGATGATAGAAGTGCATTACGTGATCATGCACAAACTGTGCAGCGATCATCAGGTTGCGAATCAACTCGGCGTTGCGCGGAATGCTGTAACTCGGGATGGCTCGGTGCAGTGCGTCCTCGACTGAACGCACGGATGCAACGCCGTGAACCAGCGTGCATACGCCGCAGATACGCTGGGCAAAAGCCCATGCATCCCTGGGGTCACGTCCGCGCAGGATGATCTCGATGCCGCGCACCATGGTGCCTGCGGAATAGGCTTTGACAATTTTTCCGCCGGCATCGGTTTCAGCCTCGATGCGCAAATGACCTTCGATGCGGGTAATAGGGTCAACGACAATGCGTTGTGAAGTACTCATGGCCCGGTTCCTTACTTGCTCAAGAAGTCATCGAGGATGGCATATTGCGCCTCGGCTTCCTTGTGATCGGTGACATCGCCTGATGCAGCCTCGCAGGTACGAGCGACACGCACCTGCATGGCAGCATCCCATGCCAAATTCTGCCCTTCGACATCGGGTCTGACGCAGCTGACTGCTGCCTTGGCAACGAAGAGCCCGGCCTGCGTTTTCCAGTCGGAATCCCTGCCGCACTGAGCGTAACTTTCCACCCTGGCAGTATTGGCCGCCTGTGAGACTACGGCCAGTTCCGCGTCAGATATATCGGCGCGCATCGCCATATCAAGTGCTGCCTTGATCCGCACGTCATTGGAAAATGCAAATACCCGCTGCACAAAAAGTGCGGCTACCTGGCGTTGCTGGCTTATGCTCAGCGTTTCCAGTCTCGACTTGAATTCCTTGTCGTTTGTGGTGGCCATGGCATCAGTTCCCTTCTGGCTTGGCGGCTACTGGGTTCGGGATGTGGTCAGCGATCATTTCGGTCAGACCAACGACCGGGAGATTCATCTTGTAATGTTCAATACCCTCCTCCATGACGATCCGGCAGTTGGCACAAGCCGTTACGACCCGGTCCGGCTTTACAGCATCAAATTGTGACTTCTTCTTCTTGAATGCCTCCATACGCAACTCCTCACCTTCCTCGATGGCCGAGGCGCCGCCGCCACCGCCGCAACACCAGTTCATGAAGCCGGCATCGGGCATTTCCACAAAGTTCTTGGTGACCATATTCATCAGACTGCGCTGTTGCTTGATCACGCCGCCGCGACGTGCAAGTTGGCATGGGTCGTGGAAAGTCAGGCGGTCGGTCTCGAATCCATCGGTCTTGAGCAAGCCCTGTTCCTGGAACTCTCCGAGAACTTCGATAATGTGTTTTACATGGAAGCTGAAAGGACGGCCCACAAGATTGGCGCCTTCCCAGCGCAATGCAGTGTACGCGTGTCCGCACTCCGGACTGATGACTGTCTTGACCTTGAGCCTCTCGGCGCCTTCGACAATGCGCGAAACAATGACACGGGCGAGATCGGAATTCCCAATCTGCATGCCGGCATTGGTTGCCTCGAAGGCGGTGGAGCAAAGTGTCCAGGTCTTGCCGGCCTGATGCATGATCTTGGCGATGGCGCCAAGGTACTCGGGGAAGTTCATGATTTCCATGGAAGAGAGCATCACCAGATACTCTGAGCCCTCCACGTCCATCGGAATCGGCAGTCCGTAATCCTCTTGAACGTGCCGCATCTGTGCCTTTACGGCAGGTAGTTTGACGCCCATCGGACTGCCGATCGTGATAGTTCGATTGGCAGCCCCTTTTATACCTTCCGGTGCGTTACCTGAGGCCGACATGCCTTCACGGAATTTGCGGACCATATAGACAATGTCATTTCCCACCGGACAGACCGCTGAGCAGCGGCCACACAACGTGCAACTGTTGTAGACCAACTCCTGCCACTCGGCCAGTTCCGCGTCGGTTACCGCCTTGGACAGTCCAATCAATTTTTTCAGGCGGCCGAGAACAGTGTATTCCTGCTCATAAAGCCGGCGCATGGGTTCAAGCTTGTGGATCGGTGTGTACTTCGGGTCACCTGTTTCGGTGTAGAAAAGGCAAGCCTCGGCACACAGACCGCAATGCACGCAACTGCTGAAATAGCTGGCGATCGGGGCGTCGATGACTTCTTTCAGTACCCGAACACCTTTTTCGAGAGAGGCGCTCATACCGCAACTCCTTTATGGCCGTTGACCGCGCCGTTGTACCAGCGTGACCCGAAGACGGTGAAGGCATGGAATAGCTTGGTAAAAGGCAGGAACACCAACAACAATTCCACCATCAGAATGTGCACAGCCAACATGGTTGTGTAAGGGAGCAACAGGTGGCGCACGGCCAACCAGCCGGTGAGGACAGGCAGGAAAGTCAGCGCCCAGGTGAACCAGTCCTGGAAGGTGCTCAGGTAGCGCTTGACCGGTTTGGTAATTCGGTCAAACAGAATTACCAGCATTGCCACGATGGTCAATATGGTCGCAAAGTCAACCAACTGTGATGGAAGTCCGGGCCATGAAAGACCTGTCAGGCCCTGGAAGAGCTTGATGTGCGGCACGAACAGAAAAACAATGATGGCCAGACCAATGTGGAAAATGTAGCCACCGATATAGGTTATCGGCGAATTCTTCAGCATGCCATCGGCGGGGAGCGAACGGCGGAAAACTGTATTCATCCCGGAAGCACCTGCAACATTTCGCGGCTCGGACAAATCCTTCTTGCGACCCAGGCTATAAATTTCGAAAAGTCGCACAAATACACCCAGCAGGAAGATGCTGATGGCCAGATTGAGGCCTGTTCCACGTACCCAAGTCAGAAATTGCATTTCGTTCATGATCATTTCTCCAGGTCAGGCAGGGTGGTGGTCTCGTGCGCAGCCTTGGCAGCCCCCTTTTTCGCCCTGTTGGCAAAGCTGATTGCAACGCCGACAGCGGCACCGGCAGCTGCGGCAGCGCCCACCGTCTTGAGCGGGCTTGCCGGCATCGAAAGCGCCTTGTAGAAGCTTCCGGCATCCCAGAAATCAGGCTCGGAGCAGCCCAGGCAGCCATGCCCGGACTCGACTGGCCAAGAGGTGCCACCATTCCATTTGGTCGTGGCACATGCGTTGTGGGTCACTGGCCCCTTGCAACCCAGTTCGAACAGGCACCACCCGTTACGGGCACCTTCGTCGTCGAAAGTTTTGGCAAACTTGCCCTGGTCGTAAAAGGCCCGGCGGTAGCAACGATCATGAATGGTTTCGCCGTAGAAGGCCTTCGGGCGTCCCAGATTGTCCAACTCAGGCAGGCTGCCGAATGTCAGGTAGTGTGCCAGGACACCGGTCATGACCACGGGTATCGGTGGGCATCCCGGCACATTCACGATCGGTTTGTCCTTGATGACATCCGACACGGAGACAGCGCCGGTGGGGTTGGGATTGGCTTTCGGAATTCCGCCATAGGCGGCACAGGAACCCATCGCGACGATGGCTGCCGCGCCTTTGGCAACTTCTTTCAAGGTCTCGAGGTTGGATCTGCCGCCAATAGTCGAGTAAGCCCCATCCTGTCCGAGAGGGACCGAGCCGTCGACGATAAGCAGATACTTTCCGAAATTGTCCTTGATTGCCTGATGCAGCGCCTCTTCTGCCTGATGTCCGGCAGCGGCCATCAGAGTTTCCTGGTAATCGAGCGAAATTACGTTGAAGATCAAGCTCTCGATGGTCGGTGAGTGCGACCGGGTGATTGACTCGGTACAGCCTGTGCATTCCTGAAACGGCAGCCAGATAACTGACGGCCTGCGGGCACTGGCCATTGCCTCGGCCATAGCAAGCCCTGCTGCTGGAGGCAGGGCCATCACTGATGCCAATGTTGCGCAAAACTTCATGAAAGACCGACGGGAGACGCCGTGTTGCGCCAGACCCGCCATCAGTACCCCTTCTTCATGTCGCATGATGCCATTACCCCCTTTGCGAAACTCTATACAGGCGCCAAAAACTCCACGTACTGTTGTTTCAAAGATCGTTGATCAAATAACCGAGGCTTTCTGCCGACTCTCGTATGTCGTCGGGGTGTGCCAGAATCAGCCCCGGCACACGGCTAACTTCGATAAATTCTCCGGTAAGAACGCCCTTCTCGTTGTGGTGAACGATCCACCACACACCGTGAAATGCTGTTTCCCGTACCTCGCTTGCACCGTCCAGATTCAGGGCCATTTCAACTTCACCTCTCCCCAGTCTTGCCGTAAGCCAATCCATGTCCGCTTTGCTGAGGGGTAGTCCGCCCAAGTCGATGATTCCTGCTTCGCCCCGCTCTGCGAGCGCAACAAGCATCTCTGCCACCTCGTGCAGCACCGCAGTCGCGTTGCCTGTCAGTTGGCTACCACCCGAATCGGTGACCACGGAAATGTTTTCAAGAGCCATTTAGCCAGCCATCGATCAAGGAATTGACTTGCATGCATGCAACGGGAATCGCTGCTGCCACGTCATCGGTTGGATACTCGCCCCAGTCCAGTTTCTGTGGCTGAATGCCAATCAGCGCACGTCGTTCCGGCCAATGTCCAGCCAGAATCGCGATCGACCTCAAGTCGGTCAGGCCGACTTCATGAACGCTCGATTTACGGTTGGAATGCAGGAAGCTATCCATGTCCTCTCCGAGAAAAAGCTGGAGCGTTCCGGGCGCAGTGTTCAACTGAGCAGCATCTATCACGATCAGCGCATCCGCAGACTGTATCGGGCCTGCCAAGGTAAATGACAAAGTGCCTCCGTCCATGTATTCAACGTTTTCGCGTGGACAGTTTGGTGGAGTCACTAGGGCGTGCACAACATGAACACCAACTCCCTCATCGGAGAGCAATGTATTACCTATCCCCAAGACCAGAATGCCCATGACGTGAAGCTACTCTTCCGGTTCTTGGGCGTCAACAAGAAGTGATGGGCATCCGGGATTCGGGCACAGGGCACGAGCGGCTTCAGTATTAGGCTGGCGTTGCCGCTTGGGCCAGGCTTCCGTTCTCACCCTGATGTCTGTTTGTCCAGAGCGGTGGCCAAGTGAAAGCAGGCATCTCCGGTTACATCGACATCAATAACGCCATTGATCGTGACAGTTCAATTTTTTTCGGCACTTGTTGCGTTTCGGTCTTGAAACCGACGGGGAATATTGTTAGCCTCCGACATTAAAATATTAACCATTTCTAAAGGAGGGACGGTATGGCGTTGGTCAATCCGCATGGCGGCGGTAATTTGCGGCCTTTGTTACTTGAAGGTCAGGCTCTGAAGGACGAACTGGCTAGAGCCCAGTCCTTGCCCAAGGTTAAGCTTAGTTCGCGCGAAAACGGCGACGTCATCATGATGGGTATCGGCGGTTTCACGCCGCTCACCGGCTTCATGACCCATGCCGATTGGCAGGGTGTCTGCGATGGCATGAAGATGGCTAACGGCTTGTTCTGGCCCATCCCCGTTACCTTGTCAACTGACGATGAGAGCGTTAAGGCTGGTAGCGATATCGCCTTGGTGGATGGCGAAACGGGCGAAATTATGGGCACCATGACGGTGACCGAGAAGTACGGCATCGACAAGGCCCACGAGTGCATGCAGGTCTACAAGACCACCGATCTGGAGCATCCCGGCGTCAAGATGGTCATGGCACAAGGCAAGTACAATCTGGCCGGCCCGATCAAAGTTTTGTCCACAGGTGATTTCAAGGAAAAGTACGGCGATCAGTTCATGACACCGGCCGAGACCCGCGCCAAGTTTCAGCAAATGGGCTGGTCGCGCATCGCTGCTTTCCAGACCCGCAACCCGATGCACCGCTCGCACGAGTACTTGGCCAAGATCGCCATCGAAACCATGGACGGCGTGCTGGTGCATTCGTTGCTGGGCGCGCTGAAGCCGGGTGACATCCCCGCCGAAGTACGCTCCGAAGCCATCAGCGTACTGGTCGAAAACTATTTTGCGCCCAATACCGTGATCCAGGCCGGCTACCCGCTCGACATGCGCTACGCCGGTCCGCGCGAAGCGCTGTTGCACGCGCTGTTCCGCCAGAACTACGGTTGCTCGCACCTGATCGTCGGTCGTGACCATGCCGGCGTAGGTGATTACTACGGTCCATTCGACGCGCAGAAGATATTTGACGAGATTCCCGCTGGCTCGCTCGAAACCACAGAACATGAACATCGACTGGACTTTCTGGTGCAACAAGTGTGGTGGCATGGCTTCGCAGCGCACCTGCCCGCACACCAAGGATGACCGCATCCTGTTGTCAGGCACCAAGGTGCGTTCGATGCTGTCCGAAGGCCAGGATCTGCCTGTCGAATTCAGCCGCCCCGAAGTGGCCAAGGTGCTGCAGAAGTACTATGCAGGCCTGAGCGAGGAAGAGAACGTCAAGGTGGAATTGAAGGGCCATTCCGCGAAGTAAATTTTCCAATGAAGTCGAATGTCACTCGTTGCCCTCGTTTCTGGTGCAGTGAGTGTCTCAGAGTAGTTTTTTTGAAGTGAATCGCAACCAAGGAGTAGAAAGCTAATGCCAACCTTTGTTCGTACCGAGAAGTGCGATGGCTGCAAGGGTCAGGACAAAACCGCCTGCATGTACATCTGCCCGCACGATCTGATGAAGCTGGACAAGGACGGTTCAGAAACCGGCCATGCCATGAAAGCGTTCAACCAGGAGCCGGAGCAGTGCTGGGAGTGTTATTCCTGCGTGAAGATTTGCCCGCAGGGCGCCATCGAATGCCGTCACTACGCTGACATCGTGCCGCTGGGCGGTTCAGTGCAGCCTCTGCGTGGCTCCGATTCCATCATGTGGACCATCAAGTTCCGCAACGGCACCTTGAAGCGTTTCAAGTTCCCGATCCGCACCACGCCAGAGGGCTCCATTGACCGTACGGCGGCAAGCCGATGCCGAAAGTGGCCGAACTATCTGCGCCATCGGTTCTTCACCCGCGCAGTGATGGGCGGCTACCGTGCTGGCAACCCTGCCGAACTGATCCGTAAATAATCCGATATATCGAGGAACTGAAAATGGCTGGAACATTTGAAGAATCCGGAAGTTGTTCAGGAAGAAGTGGACATTCTAATGATCGGCGGTGGCATGGCCTGCTGCGGCGCAGCATATGAAATCATGCGCTGGGCGGAAGCCGCCAAGGCCGAGACCGGCATCGAACTGAAAATCAAAATGGTCGACAAGGCTGCCGTGGACCGCTCTGGCGCCGTGGCGCAGGGTCTGTCCGCAATCAACACCTACATCGGTTCGGAGCAAGATCCGGCCGACTACACCCGCATGGTCTCCAACGACTTGATGGGCATCACCCGTGACGACCTGGCCTACGATGTGGGCCGGAACGTTGACGACTCCGTGCACCTGTTCGAAGAATGGGGTCTGCCAATCTGGAAGACCGATGCCGACGGCGTACGTCACGACGGCGCGGAATCCCAGAAGGAAGGCCTGCCAACGCTGAAGGACGGCGGCAAGCCGGTGCGTTCCGGCAAATGGCAGATCATGATCAACGGCGAATCCTACAAGTGGATCGTTGCTGAAGCCGCCAAGAAAGCCCTCGGCATGGATCGCATCCAGGAAGCGTATCTTCATCGTCAAGCTGGTCAATGACAAGAACGACCCGTACGCGTATTGCCGGCGCGGTTGGCTTCTCGGTGCGCGAGAACAGGATTGTATGTCTACAAGGCCAAGGCAGTTCTGCTGGCCGCTGGTGGTTGCGTGAACATTTTCCGTCCGCGTTCAGTGGGCGAAGGCTCTGGCCGTGCCTGGTATCCAGTATGGAACGCCGGTTCGACCTACGCCATGGCTGCTGAAGCTGGCGCAGAAATGACCATGATGGAAAACCGTTTCGTGCCGGCCCGTTTCAAGGACGGTTACGGCCCGGTTGGCGCATGGTTCCTGTTGTTCAAGGCCAAGGCAGTCAACGCCTACGGCGAAGACTACATGGCCAAGAACAAGGAAATGCTGAACGACTATCCGCCGTATGGTCAGGCAGCCGTTCCCGCTTCCTGCCTGCGTAACCACCTGATGCTGAAGGAGATGAAGGAAGGTCGCGGTCCGATTTACATGGACACCGTCACCGCTCTGGCAAAACTGCGCGAAACGCTGACACCGAAGGAAGTCAAGCACCTGGAAGCCGAAGCTTGGGAAGACTTCCTCGACATGTGTATCGGCCAGTGCGGTATCTGGGTCGGTGAAAACATCGAGCCGCGAGAAGAAGAACTCCGAATTGATGCCGACCGAGCCCTACCTGCTGGGTTCGCACTCCGGTTGCTGCGGTATCTGGGTTTCGGGTCCGACAGATGTCGGCGCACCGACCACGGAAGAGTACGATGGCGTTCCCGCTCACCTGCCCAAGGGCTGGAACTGGGGCTATCGCTCCATGACCACCGTCAAGGGTCTGTTCACCGCCGGCGACGGCGTTGGCGCATCAGGCCACAAGTTCTCCTCCGGTTCGCATGCCGAAGGCCGTATGGCTGCCAAGGCAATGGTCAAGTACGCACTTGACAACAAGGACTGGAAAGTCGAACTGGATACTTCGGTCGAGCAACTGGTTGCTGATATCTACCAGCCGGTGCGTACTTTCCTGGAGTACAAGGACTACACCACGGCAATCGACGTCAATCCGCAACTACATCACCCCCAAGATGTTGCAGATCCGTCTGCAAAAGATCATGGACGAGTATGTTGCCGGTGTTGCGTACTTACTACACCACCAACGACAAGATGTTGGCTGTTGCAGAAGAGAAGCTTGAGATGCTGAAGGAAGACTCGAAGAAGATGCGCGCCAAAGATCTGCATGAATTGCTGCGTGCGTGGGAAAACTACCATCGCATCCTGACTGCAGAAGCCCACATGAAACACATCCAGTTCCGCGAAGAGAGCCGTTATCCTGGCTTCTACTATCGTACTGACAAGAACTTCGTCGACGAAGAGAACTGGCACTGCTTCGTGAACTCCGTCTACGACAAGGAGTCGAAGAAGTGGACCTGCTTCAAGCGCAAGCACGTTGATCTGGTTGACAAGTCCAAGCTGTTCAAGAAGGCAGCTCCGCACTAATCACTGCTGAGCTTCTACCCTTCAGGTCGGATGCCGCGAGGCTTCCGACCTGTTTTATTTATGCCCAGCCAAACAAAGTGCCGGGAACGGTGTCTCATTCAAATACAAGATAGTCACCCCAAGTCGCCACGAGGTATTTATGTCCCAGCCCGATATTCCATTTCCCGACAGCCCTGTCATCCCTAACATGGTTGAGGGAACGCATGTCATCGAGTTTTCATGTCACAAGGGGATTAGCTGTTGGAATGCATGCTGTTCAAACATCGATATTTCGCTGACACCCTACGATGTGCTTCGAATGAAAAGACATCTTGGTATCAGTTCCACCGAGTTTCTAAAAGACTACACAGTACCCTACGAGATGGAAAAAGACGGCATTGCCGGCGTCAAATTCCGGCCCATTGAGGGTGGTAGCGCCTGTCGTTTCATGAAGCCTGAAGGTTGTGAGATATATGAAAGCCGGCCAACCGCCTGTCGTTATTACCCGGTAGCGCTACTGTCAATGCGCAAGCAGGATGAATATATTGACCGCGACTCGTACGCCATCGTCAAGGAAGATCACTGCAAGGGCCATGAGGTCAAGCGCAGCATCAGCATCGCTGACTATCGCAAGGAACAGGGGCTCGAAGAATATGACGACCTGGCACGCGGCTGGCGTCAGTTGGTATTGAAGAAAAAGTCATCCGGTCCGACGATAGGCAAGCCAACTCTACGCAGTCGGCAGCTTTTCTTCATGGCTTGTTACGATATCGATCGCTTTCGCGAGTTTGTCAGCTCCGATTCGTTTACCAAGCTGTTCGATCTGCCGGAAGCCGAAAAGGATGCACTCGCATCCGATGAGGCGCTGATGCAGTTTGCCTTCCGCTTCCTGCGTCAGGTGATGTTCGGTGAAGAGAGTATTGCCCTCAATTCAGAAGCAGCGCAGGACCGTTTGGCGAAGGTGCAGGAAAAGCGCCTGATCGAAGAAAGAGAAGCGGCCAAACGTCGTGCACGTGAGGCAGAAGAAGATTTTATCGACGAAGGCGAGTAAGACCCCGCCAAATGAAACCGGCGGCATGGCCGCCGGTTTCAACGTCCGCGCTGGTGCGATGATACCAACGACAGGCCGCTAATTACTTGCTGGCAATCTTCTCGAGTTTTTCGGCTTTGATCAACTGTCCGTTGAGGCCGGCCTGCTTGGCAGAGCCACCGTAAGCGACGCTCATCAATTGCGAATAATAGACCACCGGCATGTTGAGCTTCGTGCCTTTCTTCTTGTTGATTTCCGATTGGTAAATCTCGACGTTGGCCTGGCATAACTGGCAGGGTGTCACGATCAACTCCGCGCCACCATCGTATGCTGCCTCAACGATATCCCTGATCTGTTTCTGGCTCTTGTCTGGCTCCGAGAAGGCCAGCGCGCCGCCGCAACAGGTCACTTTCTGGTCGAATGCAACCGGTTCAGCGCCAACCGTCTCGATCATCTTGTCGAGATACATCGGATTTTCGAAAGACTCGCCGGCGATGCCGAAAGGACGATTCGTCTGGCAACCGACATAGCCGGCAATTTTCATGTCTTCCAGAGGTTTTACGACCGGCGCTTTCAACCCGGCGAAACCGATATCCTCAACCAGCACTTCAACCATATGGCGAGCCTTGACGGTTCCCTTGAAGTTGAGGCCGGCCTCTTTCAGTGCTTCATTGGTATCAGCCATCAGGTTATCTGAACCGTGCAGACGCTCGGCCGCCTCACGTGTTGACAGCCAGCACGCGGGACACCCGGAGACCAGGTCTTGGCCGGGAAGCTTCGTTTCCGCCAACGCCAGATTGCGTGCATTGAGTACCAGGCGTTGCAGTTCACTGCCTTCTCCGTAGCCGATGGAAGCTCCACAACAATTCCAGTCAGGAATCTCGTTGAGCTGGATCTCCAGTTTTTCG
The DNA here is from genome assembly GCA_963727115.1 of uncultured beta proteobacterium. Classification (GTDB taxonomy): domain Bacteria; phylum Pseudomonadota; class Gammaproteobacteria; order Burkholderiales; family Rhodocyclaceae; genus Azonexus. The sequence continues at coordinate 143,062 of CAVSFS010000013.1, forward strand.
TTCATCAACTGAATCGATGTTGAAAAATTTGCCGCCGAGGCACCCTTCTGGGAAGAGCAGCCCGGGTAAAACGCGTATTCTCTTTTAGCCATTCTGTTCTCCTGTCAGGTTAGACCGTGACGTCGATCTTCGATTTCGCGCGCCTTCGCAATCATCTTCTTGATAGCGCCGCTGTCCTTGCATTTGTGGCCACCAAAAAGCTCCATTGGATTAAGGCGACCGGCCTTGACCAGACCCAAGCCTACGCTCTGCATGGCCAAGGCATTCTTGATGCCCTGAACAAAACCATCCTTGAAATACATGGACAGTGAAAACTTGAGTTCGTTCACGCGACCCGTTTTAACCAGGTTGTTCCAGAATATTTTGGCGATTTCCCGGGTGGGCTGACCTTTTGGAACCATGTCAAGGCGGTTGGCGTAGTGCGCCAGGCCGTGCATGATATGGGTAATCGGCAACTGACGGGGGCAGCGGACGATACAGTTGTAGCACGAGGTGCACATCCACATCGAGTCCGATCTCAGAACTTCTTCCCGCTTGCCCGCCCGGATCATCATGAAGATCTTCTGTGGCGAGTGCTCCCAAGCATTGCCAAGCGGGCAAGAGCCGGCACAGACGCCACACTGCATACACATCTTGACCCAGTGGCCGTCTTCGACGCGCTCCTCGACTTCCTTGAGGAAATTGTTCTGATAGCGCGCCACGGCTTGCGAATTCGCGTTACTCATTGTCGTCTGCTCCGTATCCTAGTTGAAGCCCTTCATGGGCGACATGCCGAGCTCGGTGATCTGGGCTACGTAGTCATTGATCAACGTGACCACGCGCTGGCTGTCGGTAATGGCGACTTCCTGCGAGACCACGCGTTCCGGTTCCAGCCCAAGCTGAGTAAGCGTATCGCCGATTTTGCTCATGCGGTAGTGGGCGAGCTCCGATCCCTTGACGAAGTGGCACTGGTAGTCGTCACCCTTCTTGCAACCCATCATCATCACGCCATCGTAGCCCGCGTTCAGCGCATCGGTGATCCAGATCGTGTTGACCGAACCAAGACAGCGCACCGGGATAATACGGACGAAGGCTGAATAGAGAGTGCGCGAGAGGCCGGCCATATCAAGCGCCGGATAGGCGTCATTTTCGCAAGCAAGAATCAGGATGCGCGGCTTCTCGGAGAACTCGTCAGGCATGTCGACGGACTTGATCTGGCTGCCAACTGTATCGACTGAATAGTTCTCGAAGGAGATCACGCGAACCGGACAGGCACCCATGCAGGTACCGCACCGGCGGCAACGTTGCTCGTTGAAAACCGGGAATCGTCTTTCGTCCTCGTCGATAGCACCGAACGGGCATTCCACAGTGCAGCGCTTGCACTGGGTACAACCTTCAAGTCGAACAATCGGGTAAGACAGGTCGCCTGAACGGGGATGGGCGGCGCGGCCCAGATTGGCGTTTTCGACTGCCTGGATGGCTTTCATCGCCGCGCCCGTAGCGTCTTCCGTGGCCTGCAGCATGTCCATCGGACGCCGTACCGGGCCGGCGGCATAGATGCCTGTGCGGCGGGTTTCATAGGGAAAACAGATGAAGTGAGAGTCGGCGAAGCCGTACTTGAACTGCGGCATGTCAGGCCCCTGACGATACGTCATGTTGAGCACTGACACCTTTTTCATTTCGGCCTGTTTTTCCTTGGCCTCTGCCGACCCGCCATCCGCTTCGGTCGTGACCTTGGACCAGGCGTCAAGTTCGACACCGGCATTCGGCACCTGGCCAGTAGCCAGTACGACCAGGTCGGCATTGAGCGACGTATCTTCATCAAGGATCAGGTCACGGAAATTGACCTTGCAGGAATCGCCGCCGCTCTCGACGCCGCTCGCCTTGCCTTTGGTGAAGATCACACCCTTTTCCTGGGCGCTACGATAAAAGTCCTCGCCCATGCCTGGTACGCGCAAGTCGTCATACACGATGACGGTATCAATGTCGGGGTTGGCGTTCTTGAAGTACATGGCCTGCTTGATGCTGGTCGCGCAACAATGCCCGGAGCAATAAGGCAGATGTTTGCCCGAGTCATCACGCTGACCGGCGCACTGCAGGAAAACGACCGACTTGATTTCCTTGCCATCGGCACGCTTGATGGCCTTGCCATCTGCAGCGCGAGCCATGGCTTCCAGCCCTGCCTGGTCAACGACATTGGCTTGTCCGCCACCGAGTTCCGGCAAATTGTTGATGTCGTAGCTGGTAAAGCCGGTCGTCTGAACGATGGCGCCGACCATCTCTTCAGTCACCGCACCGCTTTCCTGTGCAATCTTGACATTGAATCGCCCTGGCGCTCCCGCGGTTTCAGCAACCGTTGCATTCAGATGCACCTTTATCAGCGGATGCGAACTGACTCTCGCGGCCAATGCCCCCAAGCCCGTATCTTGTGGTTCGGCGTAGGGCGCCTTGTAGGGGGCGCGCCGCCACAGATTGGCCGCCCAGCCTCCGAGTTGTGCCTGCTTCTCGACCAGGACCGTTTCGTAGCCGGTTTCGGCTGCTTCGATAGCGGCGGTCATTCCGGACATGCCACCACCGACGACGAGGATCCGTTTGTTTTCCGCTTTGTTCGGGTTACCCGCTGGCAGGTTCATCTTCTTGACTTCGGCACAGCCCATGCGCACGTAGTCGGCAGCCATTTCCTGACGTACTTCATCGTGTGCCTCGCCCTGGGAGACTATCCACAACACACCTTCACGCAGGTTGGCGCGCGACATGGCGACCGTCGGAAAGTGGAAGGCTTCCGTCTTGGCACGACGCGAGCACGCTGCGATGCAGACGTGCGTGACACCTTCCTTCTCGATGTCGTCATTGATCATCTGCACGCCTTCGGCGTTGCACAGGAAGTGATGGCTCTTGATGATCGCCATCTTGCCTTCCTTCTTGGCGATGTTCTCGAGTTGCGGCACCTTGATGGCATCGCCGATGCCGCAGCCGGAGCAGATATAGGCGGCGAATTTGTTATCGGCCATGATTACGCGGCCTCCGTTGAAGCGGTTTTATGGATGACTTGAATCGCACGCAAGGAGGCCGCCGTGGCGCTCTGTACTGAACGATTCACGTCGAGCGGGCTGGATGCGGCGCCGGCGCCGAACATTCCCATGTCCTGCGATCCCTCGATGAAGTTGGATGAGTCGAGAATCACGTCATCGGGCAATTTGACGCCGGTGATTTCCGGCTCCATGCCTACAGCCAGCACTACCAGATCATGTTCGGTGGCGTAGCGCTTGTAGCCTTCGGTATCCACGCCATGCAGGATCGGATTGCCGTTTTCCTTGTTCTCGGCAATGCGCGCTACCTTGCTCTTGACGAAACTGACGGTCGCATCCTTTTGCACCATCTGGTAGAAATCCTCGAAGCGGTCGATGGCGCGGATATCGATGTAGTACACCGTGGACTTGCCTTGATCGCCGAATGCTTCGCGGACATATTGGGTCTGCTTCAATGAGGCCATGCAGCAGATGCGCGAACAGTGGCGAAGATGATTTTCGTCGCGTGAACCGGCGCACTGGATGAAGGCGACGTTCTTCGCCTCCTTGCCGTCACCCGGCCGCAGGATCTTGCCGCCAGTCGGGCCATGCGGGTCGGCCATGCGTTCGAATTCGAGGCTGGTGACCACGTTGGGGAAACGGTCATAGCCGTAGGGCTGGATCTTGGCGGCGTCGTACGGCCGCCAGCCGGTGGCCCAGATCAGGGCGCCGACCTGCAGCGTCACCGTCTCTTCCTGCATTTCCAGATTGACGGCGCCGACCGGACAGGCGGCTTTGGCCTTTTCGCCCTCGGGCGTGCCGACGATGGAGGGGTCGATCACGTAGCGCTGCGGATACGCCATGCCGTGCGGCAGATAGGCCGCCTTGAGATTGTCCAGCCCGTAGTTCCACGGGTTCGGCACTTCGGCACTGACTGCCTCGCCGCATTTGCCGCAGGCGGTACAGTCTTCGGTAACGTAACGCGGCGCCACCTTCAGCGTCACCGCATAATTGCCGCGGCTGCCGGAGACGGCGGTGACTTCCGTCATCGTCATCAGGCGTACGTTGCGGTTGCTCTTCAGGCGTCGCAGGTTGATTTCCAGCCCGCAGGTCGGGTGACACATCTTGGGGAAATAGCGGTAAAGCCGCGCAGTGCGCCCGCCAAGGACGGGGGTCTTTTCCACCAAAATTACCTGCTTGCCGCATTCGGCGGCTTCGAGAGCTGCCGTCATGCCGCTGATGCCACCGCCTACTACCAGTATGGTTTGGGCTGTTGCCACTGTTGAAGCCGTCACATCGATCTCCCTGAAAAATGTTCTAGCGTGCCGCGCATATTATAGGTCACCCACACTCGGCTTGTGCAAGCTTCCGGCTTCCGGATAAGGAAGCCGAATGCTTGCCGGGCGCGGGACTGAAAACTCAAGGCCGGTACTCAAACGGTGACGGCGCTTGCCGTCTTTACTTCTCTGATCTCGAACGTCAGCGTCTCCAGGTCGCCGAACACCCAAGTCGCGGCAGGCGCCCCCAGACCGGCGACGGTGCCCGGGTTGACGAACCAGGTATGGCCGCCCCGGATGTTGGCCTGCTGCCGGATTTCGGTTTCGTGGCTGTGGCCGCAGCAGACCAAATCGAAATCGCCGGTGCACGCCATGCCGTGACCAATGTGCGGATAGTGAGTAAGAAAGATGCGTCGTCCACCAAGTTCGATGCTGGCGTCGTGGCCATGATAGTGCAGCAGGCCTTCCGAATGGCAAGCCATGCGGGCGATCGATACCGGGTCTCCGAGATTGTTTCCATGCACGGCGTGAATCGGAAGTCCGAGCGCGAGCGATGCGCGCAGCGTGTTGCCACCGATGATGTCGCCGCAGTGGATCACCGCTTCGGCACCATCAGCGATGGCGACGGTGACTGCGGCTGCCATCAGCGGACCGCGGTCATGGCTGTCGGAAAGAATGCATATCTTCATGATGTCTGGCGCGCCATCATATGATGAGCGGCCCGTGATAATCCTCGTCCTGGGCCGGTGCCTGATTGCCGACGGTTTCGGTCAGCGACGAGGCGCGCGTGAGGTGATGGTCGGCCTGCACATGCAGCAAGGTGACTACGCAATCACCGAGGCTGTCATAGACTTCCTGGCCGGTTCCGAATTGTTCGCTGGCGGAATAGAAAAACTGGCACCGGTAACGACTGTCTGCCACCTTGGTGACGATGAACTCGGCGCCAAGCGCCTGCCAGTAAAGCGCCGGACATGTTGTCAACTGCTCGGTTTCAGGGTCGAGCTGCAGTTCGACATCAGCCGACTGCAGGAGAGTTACTCTGCCGTAGCGCTCAAGCAAAATCTGGCTGACCAGTTGTGATTCGGCGGGGGTGAAATCGGGGACGGACATCGTTACTCGCTATTCGGTTGGTGTTCTGCGTATATAAGTATTAGCTTGCGGACTCTACAGTGAAAAGGTTGGAAATTCAATGAGGCACCTCAAGGTATCCTTGCATTGACAGTCACGGTCCACCCGGAATTTGCCCCCTATTGTTTCGGCCAGTGGGCGGTGGCAATGCCTTCTCCCAGATCGGCTTCGACCAGCCGGCGCCTGACTTCGAGCAGGCGTTCGATCAAACGGGGTTCGTGCTTGCCGTAGGCGTCGGCATCCGCAACCCGGTTGACCACGACGCCGAGCAGTTCGGTAATCGCGTTGCCGATCGAGTTCTGGCTGATGGTGACGATCAGCTTGCCCTCGTCGTTGCGATAGATGAGTTGTTTGAAAGCAGGTTGCCAGCGAATCGCGTTGGCGTATTTCGCATCCACGATGCAATGGTCACGGACCTTCTTCGCCGTCTTCAGGAAGTCGTTGTTGAACAGCAGCGTGCTTTCCACGGCTTCCGGGTAGTAGGCATCCTGCTGCATCGGGGCGTTGCGGGTGGACACCTGGGAGAAGAAAGTACGGTAGAAGTCGATGAAGCCCTTCAATATCTCGTCGTACTCCTTCCAGAAACGGACATCCTTGAGCGCCGCCGCCCCGCCCCGTATTTCCCAGCTGGGCAGGCCATGCGGGTAGCCGGTCAGCTCGATGCGCGCGTCGTCCTCGCTGGCCGGCTTGAGTATTTCCAGCTCGAGCGCCTGGTCGAAAAACTCGCGATAGACATCGTGCATGTAGGCCTGGAAAAGGCTGTGCTGGCCGCCATCGGTCAGGTTGGGGTTGTTTTCGTCGGTCAGCTTCGCCTGGCGCAGCTCATCCTTGGGAAAGACGATGAAGTGGTTGTGCAGCATGCGAATGCTGGGAACGCCGGGCGAAGTCAGCGGCCAGGTGGCATCGAGGCTGGCTTCGCCGGCGAGCACCAGCGCTTCGTCGGGGTCGGGGTAGAGCTCCAGCATGTAGTCGAAGATGATCTGGTTCATCCGGTTCCAGACGTGCTTGACGTCATCGGGAACCTGGGTGCGGCGAACCGGCCTTCCTAGCGGGTTGAGCACGCATTGCGAGGTGTTGTAGATGATCGAGGTGTCAAAAGCAGTGCTATGCCCAAGGGCTTTGCGGTAGAGCAGCAGATTTTCCGGATTCTTCAACAGACCGTTGTTGTGCATCAGGTCGTTGAGGTTTTCCGTACTGTTGAAGAATTCGTTGGGCTTCATTCCCTCCGGTATATCGAGCGGAATGGGCCGGAATGGGGTGGTGATTTCACGAGGACCGGAGAGCGTCATGGTGTATTACCGAAAGTTGATATAGATGCAGCTTTTTACCACAGGTATTCCGCCTCGGGTCGTCAACTGAGCGAATCAGTGCTTGAGCGAGCGATACTGCGCTGCCATGCGATGGGTCGCGCCGGGGGCAAGGGTGATGACATTCTCGGAGGCATTCGCGGTTTCGACGCAGACCATGGCGAGATGACCGTCCGGCCCGAAGTCGCCCATCTTGTCGGCTTTTTCCGACCACGGGTTCCACACCACGGTCGACTGGCTGCCGGTGCTGGTAATGATGATCGAGCGTTCCAGTGCCGGGTCGCGGATCTCGCAGTAGCCATGCGTGCCAAGGTAAATGCGTTCGGTCTCCTGAGTAAACGAGACAGCGCCGTCCTGCACCTTGCGCTTGCCGCCGTCGAACTTGTCGATGTAGTCACAATGTTCAAGACCGAGCACCGTGGCGCGGCGGATGTCGCCGACCTCGAAATAGGTATGCAGCGCCTGGCCGAGTTCGAACGCCGTGCTGCCGAGGTTGGTGGTGGCCAGTTCGACTTCGAGCTCGGGGCCGATGGTGATGATGTTCTTCACGCTCGAAGGAGCCGGCCACTGGGCACGCGTTGTCTCGGAATGAACGAGTTCGAATTCAAGCCGCACGCGGTGGTCGGGAAGCAGGCTGGCATCGACCAGCGCCCATGGCACGGTACGCGCGAAACCGTGGCCGGGGAACTGGGGGTTCTGGCCGTGCGGCCCGAACCACGGCCAGCACACCGGCACACCGCCGCGAATCGACTTGCCCGGTGCGAACTTGGCGAACTTGCTGAGCCAGATCACCGGGGCATGACCGACCGGCTGATAGGTCATCACATGGGCGCCTTGCAGCGCGATGCTGGCCGTCGCGTAGGGCGTGGCGACCTTGGCGACGACGAAGCCGTCGGCGATTTCCTCGAAGCTTAGACAGTGATGCGAAGCGGTATCTCCTGGGGCGGCGATGGCGAAACGCCGGTTGAGGTCGGCTGCTGTGGTCATTGCGGGTTTCCTTCCATGTGGTGAGCGTTGGCGGCGGGACAAAAGGGGATTCTGGCACATTGCCGCGGTCAACACCGAAAAATGGCCGGTTTTCGCAAGCCGGGCGTTACAAAACGTCAAGGAGGCGTCAGTTTATCGAAGTACAATTCGCGCTTCGAGTTTTTCCTGAATTGCCGAACCATGCCGGAATTTGCGCGTGACTGGCGCTCATTGCCCGACCAGGCGCGTTCGATCGGCCTGCTGATCGCCGGTTTCACCTTGTTGCGGCTGTTGTTGGCGGCGGTCGTGCCGCTGTTGCCGCAAGAGGCCTATTACTGGACCTGGAGCCGCTACCCGGACTGGTCATACTTCGATCATCCGCCGCTTGCCAGTTACAGCATCGCGCTGACCACGGCAGTTTTCGGGCAGACAGCGTTCGGCATCAAATCGGCGGCGGTGCTGTGGTCGCTGGGCTGGAACATATTGTGGGCGCGGTTGATTCTCGACATGTTCGGCGACCGCCGGCTGGCCTTCTGGTCGCTGGCTGCCCTCAACCTGACCATCGTCTACGAGGTTCTGGGATTCGGCCCGACGCCTGACGGTCCCTTGCTGTTTGCGTGGGTCGGCACAATCTGGGCGGTGTGGCGGCTGAGTGCCACCGCCGACGGCCGTTGGTGGTTCGTGGCCGGCGCCTTCATGGGCCTTTCCTGGCTGGGCAAGTATTCCGGTGCGTTGCTTGGGCCGATCGTGCTGCTCTACCTGCTGACCTCGCCGCGCCAGCGCTTCTGGCTCGCGAAACCGCAACCCTACCTGGCTTTCCTGTTGGCCATCATGGTGTTTTCCCCGGTACTGATCTGGAACTCGCAGCACGAATGGGTTTCCCTCGCTTTCCAGAGCAGTCGTCGGCTGGGGGAGATGGGCGGATTCAAGCCGCAATATTTCCTGATGCTGGCTGCGCAGCAACTGCTCATCGTCACGCCTTACCTGTTCGTGTTGTCGATCGCCGCGCTGGTGCGCGAGTTGCGTGGGTGGTTCACCAGAGGTATCGACGATCCGACCCGTCTGCTGCTGATCAGCGGTGCGCTTCCCTTGTTGTTGTTCACCGCTTTCAGCTTCCGCTCCATCGTCAAGATCAACTGGCTGGCGCCTGCCTTCTGGCCTTTGATCGTTCTCGGCATCCGTTACCTTCTGGCGCAGGGCGGCCGGGAACGGCGCATGGCCTGGGGGCTGGCATCGTCGGCTGCCGTGCTGGCGATCGGCGCCGCCATTGCCGTCATTCCGAACTTGCCGATTCCCGGCGACCTCAATAGTTGGAGCGGCTTCAGGGAGGCGGCAACGCGGGTCAACCGGCTGGAGGCGTCACTGAAGGCCGAAGGCAAGGAGAGTTTCGTGTTTTCCCCGCATTACAAGCTCAGCTCGCTGGTCTGGTTTCACCGCGCCGGGCAGGGACGAACCTACGCCCAGGATATCTACGGCGAAAAGGCGCTCGAATACGATTATTTCCCGGACGATCGCGACCTGAAGGGGGCGACCGGGATTCTGGTCATGTCGGACCAGAATCAGTCGAAACTCGATCTTGAGCGCCTCAAGGCCTACTTTGACAGCGTTGAACTGGCTGACGTTGTGGAGACGGCTTCTTCGGGCAAAGTCGTTCGTCGCATCGAGATCTATAAGGCGACGAACTACAAGGGTCGGCCCCGTCGTGCCGCGCTGACTGCAGTAAACTAGGGCTGCATAGCGGATCGCACTATTTCAAAGAAGGATTTTCATGCCGCAGTTGTCTATTGTCGTGCCGACCTTCAACGAGGCCGGGAACATCGCAGAACTCAGGAACCGGGTTGCCGCCGCGCTTCCCGGGATCGACTGGGAGATGATCTACGTCGATGACGATTCTCCGGATGGCACGTCGGCGACGGTTCGCGAACTGGCGCAGCGCGACAGCCGGGTTCGCTGCATTCAACGTATCGGCCGGCGCGGGCTGTCGTCGGCCTGCATCGAGGGGATGCTGGCTTCCTCGGCGCCAATTGTGGCGGTCATCGACGCCGATCTGCAGCACGATGAGCGCTTGTTGCCGGCGATGTTCGACGTCTTGCGCGACGAGGAGATCGACGTCGTGGTCGGCAGCCGGCTACACCGAAGGCGGCAGCATGGATGGGTGGGACCGGACCCGTGCGGCGACCAGCCGCTTCGCGACCAAGCTCAGCCGCCTGGTGCTCAAGGCTGACCTGCAGGACACCATGAGCGGATTCTTCATGGTCCGGCGCGCGGTGGTCGAGCGCTGTGCCAAGGCCGGCATGTCCGGGGTTGGCTTCAAGATATTGCTCGATCTGTTTGCAACATCGCCGACGCCGCTGCGCTGCCGCGAACTGCCGTATGAGTTCCGCAACCGCTTTTCCGGGGAGAGCAAGCTCGACACGATGGTGGCGTGGGAATACTTCATCATGCTGCTCGACCACTACCTTGGTCGAGTCGTGCCGATTCGCTTCATCGCCTTTTCGCTGGTCGGACTCCTTGGTCTGGTGGTTCACCTCCTTGTCCTGAGCATGCTTTTCCGTGGGGCAGGGATGTCGTTCCTGGCGGCGCAGGCCTCCGCAACCATGATCGCGATGACGTTCAATTTCGTCATCAACAATGTGCTCACCTACCGCGACATGCAGTTGCGTGGCTGGCAATGGCTGCGCGGCTGGCTGTCGTTTACGCTGGCCTGCAGCGTCGGTGCGCTGGCCAACGTCGGGATCGCGACCTACCTTTTCGATCAACGCGCGTACTGGGTTCTCTCCGCCGTGGCAGGCGTCCTCGTCGGCGCGGTATGGAACTATGCGGTGACTGCGGTCTACACCTGGAAGAAGCCGAATTCGGGATAAGCCCCCCGGCGATCGTTCGTCGTCCTTGATCTGTGGTTTGTACCCGGCCTGACGATGCGTCAGGGGGTTGCTTTATCTTCGTATTGTCCGGAAAATAACCAAGCGCTTGCTTGCTTAATAAATAGTCACGTTTTCCGGAGAACGCAACATGGCCCAGACAGCCGCACAGTCCCCCTATCCCAACCTTCTGGCTCCGCTCGATCTCGGCTTCACCACGCTCAGGAATCGTACGCTGATGGGGTCGATGCACACCGGACTGGAGGAAGAGAAGAACGGTTTCCAGCGCATGGCGGCTTTCTACGCCGAGCGGGCGCGCGGTGGCGTCGGTTTGATCGTCACCGGCGGCTTTGCGCCCAACCTTGCCGGCCGTGTGTACCACTTCGGCTCGCAGCTCAGCTTTTCGTGGCAGGTCGGCAAGCACCGCATCGTGACCGATGCCGTCCATGCCGAAGGCGGCAAGATTGCCCTGCAGATCCTGCATACCGGGCGCTACGGCTATCACCCGCTCAATGTCGCGCCCTCGAAGCTGCGGGCGCCGATCAACCGCTTCACGCCGCGCGCCCTGACCGGCTGGGGCATCCGCAAGACGATCGGCGATTACGCGCGCTGTGCCCAACTGGCGCAGAAGGCCGGCTACGACGGCGTCGAGATCATGGGTTCCGAAGGCTATCTGATCAACCAGTTCATCGCGCCGCAGACCAACCAGCGGACCGACGAATGGGGCGGGAGTTTCGAGAACCGCATCCGCTTCGCGGTCGACATAGTGCGCGCGACCCGGGCCAGGGTCGGGCCCAATTTCATCATCATTTTCCGGCTGTCGATGCTCGATCTCGTCGCAGGCGGAAGCACCTGGGACGAAGTGGTCGAACTGGCCAAGGCTATTGAAGCGGCAGGGGCGACGATCATCAACACCGGTATCGGCTGGCACGAGGCGCGCATTCCGACCATCGCCACGATGGTGCCGCGCGCCGCCTTCGCCTGGGTGACGAAACGGCTTAAGGGCGTGGTGAAGATTCCGTTGATCACCACCAACCGCATCAACACGCCGGAAATCGCCGAGGAGGTGCTCGCTTCGGGCTGCGCCGACATGGTGTCGATGGCCCGACCCTTTCTTGCCGATGCCGACTTCGTGGTCAAGGCCGCTGCCAACAAGGCGGACGAGATCAATACCTGTATCGCCTGCAACCAGGCCTGCCTCGACCATATCTTCAATGGCAAGCTGACTTCCTGCCTGGTCAATCCACGCGCCTGCCACGAAACAGAGCTGGTCATCGAGAAATCGCAGGCGCCGAAAAAAGTTGCCGTCGTCGGCGCCGGCCCCGCCGGCATGGCCTGCGCCACCACGGCCGCCGAGCGCGGCCATCGGGTGACCTTGTTCGACGCCGCCGACCGCATCGGCGGCCAGTTCAATATCGCCAAACAGATTCCGGGCAAGGAGGACTTCAACGAGACGCTGCGCTATTTCGGGCGGCGCATCCAGACCAGCGGTGTCGACCTTCAATTGAACCGGCGCGTCGACGTCGCTGCGCTCAAGGCCGGCGGTTTCGATCATGTCGTGCTGGCCACCGGCATCGTGCCGCGCAAGCCGCCGATTCCGGGGATCGAGAGCGACAAGGTGATGAGCTACCTCGACATCATCGAGGGCCGGAAATCTGCGGGCAAGACAGTGGCGATCATCGGCGCCGGCGGCATCGGCTTCGACGTCGGCGAATTCCTGACCCACGCCCATGACGACAAGACCGAGGTCGAGCGTTTCAATGACGAATGGGGCATCGACACCGAATACAGCAACCGCGGCGGCCTCAAGGCGCCGGTGGACGAGACGGCACCGCGGCGCGTATTCCTGTTGCAGCGCAAGTCGTCGAAGGTCGGCGACGGGCTGGCCAAGACCACCGGCTGGATTCGCCGCACCCTGCTCAAGAAGCGCGGGGTGCAGATGATCGCCGGGGTGAATTACGAGCGCATCGACGAAGCCGGGCTGCACATTACCGTGAATGGCGAAGCGAAGACCTTGGCGGTCGATACCATCGTCATCTGCGCCGGGCAGGAGCCGCGTCGGGAACTGCAGGCGCCGCTGGCGGCGGCAGGGATTGCGTTCACGCTGATCGGCGGCGCCGATGTGGCGGCGGAACTCGATGCCAAGCGCGCTATCGACCAGGGCACGCGCCTCGCGGCGAGTTTGTAGCCATGCCGCGCCGCAAAGCCGAAGCCGGACTCGAACCCAACCGCCGCGCCGAGTTGCTGCGCGCGGCGGCGCAGTTGTTTGTCGAGAAGGGTTTCGCGGCAACTACCACCCGGGATATTGCCGAGGCCGTCGGCATGCGTTCGGGCAGCCCGTTCTATCACTTCCGCAGCAAGCAGGAGTTGCTTAAGGAGGCGATGATCGACGGCCTGGAGGCCGGACGGGCGCGCATCATTGTCGCTACCGAAGGGGTCACGGATCCCGAGCAGCGCCTGCGCATCCTCGTGCGCACTCATCTCGGGACCTTGCTCGAAGCCGATTGCAATTCGCCGATGCTGCTCAACGAGACCCGCTCGCTGGATGCCGGTGAGCGCGCCGAGATCGCCGCTGCGTTCGACCGTTACCAGGCGCCCTGGCAGGCGACGCTGGACGAACTGGCCGCCCAGGGAAAGATCCAGTCAGCAGCGCCGCCGGTGCGCCTGCTGTTGTTCGGCATGCTCAACTGGTCCGGCCACTGGTATCGCCCGGATGGGCCGCTTACCGTCGATCAGTTGGCGGACAGCGCCGTCGCACTGTTGCTCAAGGAGGCGGGGAAGCGCTGAGAAGCGGCTTACTGGCTTGCGCCCGTTTCATACGATGACAGCGTCACCCCAGCGTGTGTCAGCACCTCGCGCAGTTGCTTGATGTCCGTCTTGCTGCAGGTGTTGCTGTTGTGCGGGTGATGCAGGAAGGCCTCGACCTTGTTCAGGGTGATCTTGAAGCGTGCGCCGTGGGCGGATTCGACTTCGGCGCCAAGATGGTGAAGCAGGGATTCGATTTCGCGCCAGTGAATGTTGGCGCTCGGTGGATCCTGAAAGATGCTGCGCATCAGGTGGGCATGCTTGTGGCTCATGTTGGTACTCCCGAAATTTGCACCGACATTTTATGCCTGTTGTACGCCGAGGAGACTTCCCGCAGATGCGGTCGACCGTCAGGAAAGGGCGATTTTCAGCAGGGCCAGGCAGAGCAGGGTGTAGCCGGCGGCAACCAGATCGTCGGCCATCACGCCGAAGCCGTTCTTGACGTGTTCGTCGAAGTAGCGGGCGGGTTGCGGCTTGCTGATGTCGAAAAGACGGAACAACGCGAAAGCGGCGGCCTGCCAGAGGAAGGTTTCCGGCGTCATGAGCAGGACCAGCCAGAAAGGCACGATTTCGTCCCAGACGATGCTGCCGTGGTCGGGGTCGCCGATCGCTTTTCCGGTTTTGTCGATGACCCATATGCCAAGCACGTATGCTGCGGTGAACAGCCCCAAAAGCTCGAAATCGCTGAAGTGCGGCTGGAACAGGTTGAAGCTCAGCCAGGCGAACAGCGTTCCGAACGTCCCGGGCGCCCACGGTGCAAGGCCGCTGCCGCAACCGAAGGCGAGGAAGTGCGCCGGGTGGGCGAAGAGGAATTTGAGGCTGGGTGCGCCTTTGGGAGATTCAGCCAAAGTGGTCGTAGCCTCGCCGGGAGAATTCGATCGGGTTGTCGTCAGGGTCGAAGACCGTCACTTCGCCGGCACGCGCCTTCGACCATGCTGCCGATGCACCACAGCGGCAGTTCGAGACGCGCGGCGATCTCGCTGACGGCGTTCGTTTGCCCCGGGGGCGTAGTGAAGCAGAGTTCGTAGTCGTCGCCGCCGGTCAGTTGGCATTCGAGGGCGAGGCGCCGCAGGTCGGCATCGTAGCTTTCGCCCTTGGGCAGATGCGGGAGTTGTACCAGTTGCACGGCGGCGGCCAGCCCGGAGCGTTCACCGATGTGGCCGAGGTCGGCGAGCAGGCCATCGGAGACGTCGATGGCGGCGGAAGCGACGCCGACCAGCGCCTGGCCGAGGGCGACGCGCGGCCGGGGCTTTTCCAGCGCGCCGACGCACAGGCGATTCCACGGTTCCGGTAGTGCGATCCGGCTCTGCAACTGGGCGAGGCCGAGGCTGGCGAGGCCGGGGCGGCCGGAGACCCAGATCAGGTCGCCAGCTTGCGCGCCATCGCGGCGCAGCGCTTTGCCCGGATCGCATTCGCCGAGCGCGGTGATGCAGAGATTGAGCGGCCCGCGCGTCGTGTCGCCGCCGACGATATCGACGCCATATTCGGCGGCGCAGGCGAAGAAGCCGGCGGCGAAAGCGGCGATCCACGGTTCGTCAACCGTCGGCAGGCTGCCGGCGAGCAGCGCCCAGCGCGGCATGGCGCCCATCGCGGCGAGGTCGGAGAGGTTGACCGCCAGTGCCTTCCAGCCGAGGTTTTTGGGGTCGGTGTCGGGCAGGAAATGCGTGCCGGCGACCAGCATGTCGGTGGTGATCGCGAGTTGCTTGCCGGGCGTCGGCTGCAGCAGGGCGCAATCGTCGCCGGGGCCGAGGATCGCCGAGGGTGTCGCGCGGGCGAAATACTTGTCGATGAGGGCGAATTCGCCGGGCATCAACGGCCCTTTTTCTTGGCTTCCACTTCCACGGGGCGTACTTCGGCCGCGACCTTGTCGAGTACGCCATTGACGTACTTGTGGCCGTCGGTGCCGCCGAAGGATTTGGTCAGTTCGATGGCCTCGTTGATGATCACGCGGTAGGGCGTTTCCGGATTGTTCACCAGTTCGCAGGCGCCCATCAGCAAGACGCAGGCTTCGATCGGCGAAAGTTCCTTGAACGGACGGTCGATGTGGGTCGTGACCAGCGCCGTCAGTTTTTCCTGCTGGCCGATGACGCCACGCAGGGTGGCGACGAAGAAATCGCGGTCCGCCTTGGCAAAACCGTCCAGCTCGGGAATCTGGGCTTCGATGACGGCTTCATCGGCGCCGCCGACCCGCCATTGATAAAGGCCCTGGAGGACGAACTCGCGGGCGCGGCGGCGGGCTGATTTTGGTGGCGCCTTGGGTTCCTGCGGTTGCTCGGTGTCGCTGGCGAAGGTGGTCATTGGGCAAGTGCGTGGTGAAGATTGGCCATCTCGACAGCGGCCTGGGCGCAGTCGCGGCCCTTCTGCAGCATGCGGACTTCGGCCTGTTCGTCCGTTTCGCAGGTCAGGATGCCATTGGCGATCGGGATGCCGGAATCGAGTTGCACGTCCATGATGGCGCGGCAGGAGTCGTTGGAAACCACCTCGAAGTGGTAGGTGTCGCCGCGGATGACGGCGCCCAGGGCAACCAGCGCGTCGTACCTGGCGCTTTGCGCCATGCTTTGCAGCACGAGCGGGATTTCCAGCGCGCCCGGGACGTTGGCGATCGCCATGTCGCCGTCGGCGACCCCGAGGCGCTTCAATTCGGCGACGCAGGCCGAGAGCAGGCCTTCGCAGACCGGCAGGTTGAAACGGCTCATGACGATGCCGATGCGCAGGCCGGCGCCAGCGAGGGAATTGTCGTATTCGAGGATATTGTCGAAGCGGGACATGATTTAGAGCTCCGCGGGAGAGGGGACAAAACCGGTGACTTCGAGTTCGAAGCCGGTCATCGAGGGCATGCGGCGCGGGCTGGAGAGCAGGCGCATCTTGGTGACGCCGAGGTCGCGCAGGATCTGCGCCCCGATGCCGTAGGTACGCGGGTCCCATTTGCTCTGGGTGCGTGGCGAGTTTTTGTTCTGGCCGTTGAGGCGGGCGAGCAGTGCCTCGCCATCTTCCGGGCGATGCATCAGGACAATGACCCCGTGGCCGTTGTTGGCCAGTGCCGCCTGCGCCTGATCGATGGAAAACGATTGCGGCTTGCTCCCGGGGTCGAGGAAATCGAGCACCGACAGTGGTTCGTGGACCCTGACCAGCGTTTCCGCACCGGCCGGAATCTGGCCCTTGACCAGCGCCAGGTGCGTGGCGCCGCTGGCGCGGTCAACGTAGGCATGGAGCATGAATTCGCCGTGGGCGGTGGAAATCGTCTTGCTGGTGACGCGTTCGACCAGTTTTTCGGACCCGGCGCGGTAGTGAATGAGGTCGGCAATGGTGCCGATTTTGAGGCCATGTTCGCGCGCGAAGTCGATCAGTTCGGGCAGGCGGGCCATCGTGCCGTCATCGTTCATGATCTCGCAAATCACCGAGGAGGGTTCCAGACCTGCCATGCCGGCCAGATCACAACCGGCTTCGGTGTGTCCGGCACGAACCAGCACGCCGCCGGGACGGGCGGTGATCGGAAAGACATGACCGGGCTGGACGATGTCGTCGGCAGTCGAGGCCTTGGCGACGGCGACCTGTATCGTCCGCGCGCGGTCGGCGGCGGAAATGCCGGTGGTGACCCCTTCGGCGGCTTCGATGGAGACGGTGAAGGCGGTGCCGTACTGGGTCTTGTTGTTGCGCGCCATTTGCGCCAGACCGAGCTTCCGGCAGCGCTCTTCGGTCAAGGTCAGGCAGATCAGTCCGCGCCCGTGCTTGGCCATGAAGTTGATCGCTTCGGGCGTGATGTGCGCGGCGGCCATGACGAGGTCGCCCTCGTTCTCGCGGTCTTCTTCGTCGACGAGGATGACCATGCGGCCTGCTTGCAACTCGGCGACGATTTCAGTGGTTGTGGCGATGGCGGGATGAGGAGACATGTGATTCCGGAAACGACGAAAATGGGGTGCTATTTTCGCAGAAACAGGCGAATGGCACATGACTTTAGTGAAACTGGTGCGCTCAGGGCGGATAGGCCTCGACCTGGATCTTCAGGCGAACTTCGTCGCCGATGAAAGGGATGCCGGTCTGCATGCCGAATTCGGAACGGCGCAGCACGCCCAGCGCATCGGCGCCGCAGCCACGCTTGCGGAGCGCCAGGTTGAGGCCGCATTTGAAGCGCGAAATCTCCAGCCGCATCGGTCGCATTTCGCCAAGCATGATCAGCTTCCCTTCGACGGCAATCGGCCGCTCCTCGTCGAACACGAAGCGCTGGCTGCGAAAGATGATGTCGGGGAAGCTCGCCACGTTGAACCAGTCGCTGCCGCGCAATACCTCGTCGCGCAGTTCGAAGCCGGTATCGAGCGAAGCGGCATCGATGCGGATTTCGATTTCGCCGGTGCGCGCTTCGGGGTCATAGCTGATCTGGCCGGAGCTGCGCCTGAACAGGCCGCGCTGAGTGGAGAAGCCCATGTGGTCAATCTCGAAGTTGGCGTAGGTGTGGCTAGAATCGATAACGTAATCGGCGGCGCTGGCGGGCAGTGCCAGAAAAGCGAGCAGGGCGAGGCAGGCTTTGATTGTCACGGTCGACCCTCGAAAAAGGGCAAAAACCATTTCTGGCGGGATGAAACTGCGACCTGAGGTGAGTGCTTGTGTTCCGAAATGTGCAAAAATTTCGCGTATGGAAGTTCAGGCTTGATTTGATAAGCAATGCTCAGGTCGCGTCGAGACTGATAGGCAGAAAGCGAACCTTCAACGTTTGGCGTGAGCGGAATACGCCGGCTTGCCGGTGTCTGTCCGCTCGACAGAAGGGTTGGGCTGGTATGGCGTCTATGCCATCTTGCCAAGAATTCCGTTCATTTCGTCCCTGGAAAAGGCTCTTAGGGTCTGCCCGCGAACATTGCCAGCAGCGCCAATTGCCAGCGAGAACGCGGTTGCTGACTCGTCATTCGGTGCTTCGATAAATGCAACCAGATCATATTGCCCAAGTGTCCAATAGATCTGGGGCATGCTGGCTCCAAACTTCTTTGCCGCTTCCTTAACGGCGTCCGCGCGTTTCGTGGAGTCCTTGACGTTGCGAATTCCCTGATCCGTAAAGTTCATTAGTGCGATGTAAGTTCCCATGATTGATCTCCTCATAACAACTGGGACCTCAGGCATCCAACAGGCCGGCGGCGGTCCCGAAACGCTGGCCCAACTGCTGCTCACCAGGCCGGCCGGTCTGGCCTATCCTCTACGACACGCTCCTCCTTCCAAAGTTCTGAGTCACTCTGCCTGTCGGTGATGCCAAACGCTCTTTATGCCGCGCTGCTGGAATAGTTGCCAATGGCGACTAACAGTCGAGCAGGTAGTTGACGGCCGCGGGGAAATCGGCGACGACGTTGGACGGCCGGATTTGCGGGTGCGCGTCATCGCCAGCGCGGAATTTGCCTGTACGGACCAAGATCCCTGGTATTCCAACTGCTTGGGCGCCGCCGATGTCATCACTGAGATCGTCGCCAATCAGGATCGCCTGTTCCGGCCCTATGCCAAGTTGATCCAGTGCACTTTGAAAAAAGGTAGCGGCAGGCTTGCCGACAACTTCGGCGGTGACGCCGCTGCTGAACTCAAGGCCGTTGACAAAGGCTCCCACGTCCAATGTCAGGCCATCGCTCTCCTTGAAATATCGATTACGCGCCATGGCGATAAAGGGATATCCGCGCATTAGCAACCGAAACGCATGATTGAGCGAGGCGAAAGTAAAATGGGGACCGGCATCCCCAAGAACCACGGCATCGGGTTCTGGGTGGCTAGGTCCGATTTCATCGACGATATCCGGATGAACCAAGTAATGCGGCCTTAACTTGCGCTGTTCCACCAGGTGTCGGGTGGCGATCACGGCGGTCTGAATTTCATCGGGTTCTATGGCAAATCCCATTTGCCGAAGGGTGGCGACGATCCGGCTGGTTGGCGAACGCGTAGTATTGGTCAGGAAGCGCAAGGGCAAGCCACTGCTGCGCAAGGTACGCAAGGCGCCGACGGCGCCCGGTATCGGTTGGTCGTCGATGTGCAGCACGCCTGCAAGGTCAATCAGCACCGCTTGTGGTCTGGTGGTCAACGGCATACTCACCTTCCTGTTATCCCTGTCGGGTTGAGCGTTATGAGCGCGCTAAGTTCCTTGCCTTGGTCAGACCGACCCAATTTAATCTTTTGATATATGCTGGCGCTGAATGGAGCAAAGCCGACCTAAGGAAACGCTTGTTTATTCCAAATACGTCATGGCCCAAGGCCACGTCGTTCCGGCGTTCCGCCAGGGGAATTCCTGCGGTCGCAGGCCGCAATCCTTCGTTGATTCGGGTTAGCATCCCAGCTCATGCGGCACGCCCTCCTTTTCTCCGTTTTCGTCATCGCCTCCTGCGGACTGGCCTACGAACTGATCGCCGGCGCGCTGTCATCCTACCTGCTCGGCGACTCGGTGACGCAGTTCTCGACGGTGATCGGCACCTACCTGTTCGCCATGGGCGTCGGTTCGTGGCTGTCGAAATACATCACGCGCGACCTGATCGGGCGCTTTATCCAGATCGAACTGATGGTCGGCCTGCTCGGCGGCTTTTCGGCGGTCGGCCTGTTTCTGGTATTCACTTGGCTGGCGGCGCCGTTCAAGCTGGTGCTCTATCTGATGGTGTTCGGCGTCGGCGTGTTGGTCGGGTTGGAGATTCCTCTGGTCATGCGCATCCTGAAGCGCGAACTGGCGTTCAAGGACCTGGTGTCGCAAGTGCTCACTTTCGATTATCTCGGTGCGCTTGCAGTCTCCATCCTGTTTCCGCTGGTCCTCGCGCCGCAGCTCGGCATGGTGCGCACCGGCCTGCTCTTTGGTCTGCTCAACGTGGCGGTGGCGTTATGGGCGTTGCACCTGTTCCGCGATCAACTGCCGGCCCGGCGCTGGCTGGCGGTGCAGAGCTGGGCCGTCTTCGGCGCGCTGGCCGTCGGTTTTGCCGGTGCCGGGCAGCTTACGACGCTGGCCGAAACCCATCTCTATGCCGACGAAATTGTCTACGCCGAGACGACGCCCTATCAGCGCATTGTCGTCACCCGCTGGCACGACGACCTGCGCCTTTTTCTGAACAACAACCTGCAGTTCTCGTCGCACGACGAATACCGCTACCACGAGGCGCTGGTTCATCCGGGACTGGCCGCGTTGCCCGGCGCGAAGCGCGTACTGGTGCTCGGTGGCGGCGACGGGCTGGCGGTGCGCGAGATTCTCAAGTATCCGAACGTCGAAGCGGTGACGCTGGTCGATCTCGATCCGGCAATGACCGAACTGTTCGCGACGGCGCCGCAACTGGTGGCCTTGAATGGCGGATCGCTGAAATCGGAGCGCGTCCGCGTGGTCAATGCCGATGCGCTGCAATGGCTGGAAGATAGCCGATGAGTATTTCGATTTCATCGTCATTGATTTTCCCGACCCGGCCAACTTTGCGCTTGGCAAGCTCTATACCTCGGCCTTCTACCGCCTGCTGGAAAAGCGGCTGTCGGCGCTCGGTCTGATCGTTGTCCAGTCAACGTCCCCGCTCTATGCCCGGCAGTCGTTCTGGTGCGTGGTGGCGACGCTCGAGGATGTCGGCTTCAAGACGGCGCCCTATCACGCGCTGGTGCCGTCATTCGGCGAGTGGGGCTTCATCATTGCCGGCCGCCAGGAATTCGTGCCGGTTGCCCCCCAGGGGGGCTTCCTGCGGGGCGCGGTCAACCCGGAAAAAACCCGGTTTTTGACCCCGGAGATCGTCCCCGACCTGTTCCGTTTCCCGGCCGACATGGCGCGCGTGCCCGCCGAGGTCAATCGCCTGAACAACCAGGTGCTGGTCCGCTATTTCGAGCAGGAGTGGCGCAAGGTCATTCGCTAGAGCGCATCGGCGACACCCCGGTTTTTGGAGTAATCTGGCAGCGGGACAAGTGGTCCCTGGTTCACGCAAATGCACATTGCACACCTTTCAGTTGCCGATGCCCTGGACAGCCTCAGAACATCCGAACATGGCTTGACCGCCGCTGAAGCGCAAAGGCGCCTTCAGGAATACGGCGGCAACTGCATCGAGGCGGTCGGCGGCGAAGCGCAGTGGCGGCGCTTCCTGCGCGAGTTCACGCACTTCTTCGCCTTGATCCTGTGGCTGGCTTCCGGGCTGGCCTTTTTCGCCGAGTCGCGCAGTCCGGGCGAGGGCATGTGGCAGCTCGGCATCGCCATCGTCGCCGTCATCCTGATCAACGGTTCGTTCTCCTTCTGGCAGGAATATCGCGCCGAGCGCGCCATTGCCGCCCTGCGCAAGCTGCTCCCGCAGTACGTCAAAGTCATGCGCGACGGGCAACTGGTCACACCCGCCGCCGAATGCCTGGTTCCCGGGGACGTCATCCTGATCGAAGAGGGCGATAACGTGCCGGCGGATTGCCGATTGATTTCCGGCGATGGTGTCCGGGTGAATGCGTCGAACGATCACCGGCGAGTCGATACCCAAGGCGCGCATGCCGGAAAGCGTCGCCGGCGAGAACCCTCTCGACATGAAAAACCTTCTGCTGGCAGGGACTTCGCTGGTTTCCGGTCAGGGACGGGCGATTGTCTTTGCCACCGGCATGCGCACCGAATTCGGCAAGATTGCCCACCTGACGCAGACAGTGGAGAAGAGCGCCTCGCATCTGCAGCAGGAAATCGTCCGCCTGTCGAAACTGGTCGCCATCTTCGCGACGACGCTGGGTCTCGTATTCTTCGCCATCGGCATATTGATCGGATTGCCGTTCTGGATCAACCTGATGTTCGCCATCGGCATCATCGTCGCCAATGTTCCGGAGGGGCTCTTGCCGACGGTCACCCTGTCGCTGGCCATAGCCACCCAGCGTATGGCCAGGCGCAACGCGCTGGTGCGCCACCTGCCGGCGGTCGAGACGCTGGGGGCGACCACGGTCATCTGCAGTGACAAGACCGGCACCCTGACCGAGAACCGGATGACCGTGCAGCAGGTTTTTCTCGACGGGGTGCTGTACGACCGTGCGACGTCGGCCGGGGAGCAAAATCTTGGGCAACTGCTGCGCAACGCCCGGTACTGCAACAATCTCAAACGTAGTCAGCGAGAAGGGCGGACGGTCTGGCTGGGCGATCCGATGGAAGTTGCGCTGGCCGCGTTCGCGAAGGAAATGGGGGATTCCGGGGAAGCCAGGATACTCGGCGAACTGGCCTTCGACAGCGACCGTCGCCGCATGTCGGTGATCGTCGAAAACAACGGGGAGCGCTGGTTGTACTGCAAGGGTGCGCCGGAAGTGGTCATGCCTTTATGCGCAAATTTCGAACATGGTGGCAGCGAGAGCTCCGCTGAATGATGCGGTGCAAAAGCAGTTTTCCAAGGCGCAGGAGATCATGGCGGATTCCGGCTTGCGGGTGCTGGCTTTCGCCTATCGCAAGCTTGCGCTCGCTGAGGCGCCGCTGGAGCAGGAGATGGTGTTTTCCGGACTGATCGGCCTCCAGGATCCGCCGCGGACTGAAGTGCCGGAGGCGATTGCGCGCTGTCGGCTGGCCGGCATCAAGGTCATCATGGTCACCGGAGATCATCCCCACACCGCCCTCGCCATCGCCCGCGAAATCGGACTGGTTCAGGGAGCGCAGCCGACAGTCCTGCTCGGTGAAACCTTGCGCAGGATGACTCCGGCGCAACTGCAGATTGCGCTCGACAGTCCGGAAATAATTTTCGCCCGGGTAACCGCCGAACAGAAGATGCTGGTGGTCAAGGCGCTCAAGAACAAGGGGGAAATCGTTGCCGTGACCGGGGATGGCGTGAATGACGCGCCGGCACTCAAGATTGCCCACATCGGCATTGCCATGGGCATCTCGGGGACCGACGTGGCCAAGGCCGCGGCCGACATCATCCTGCTCGACGACAATTTCGCCAGCATCGTGAATGCCGTTGAAGAAGGGCGGGCGGTTTTCGAGAACATACGGAAATTCCTGACCTACATCCTGACTTCGAACATTCCCGAGCTCATTCCCTTCCTGGCCTTTGTCCTGTTCAAGATTCCGCTGCCGCTAACCATCATCCAGATTCTCGCCGTCGATCTCGGCACCGACATGCTGCCGGCACTGGCGCTGGGCGCCGAGCGCCCCGATCCCGGGCTGATGCGGCAGCCACCGCGCCCTGCCCGCGAACGGCTACTGTCGTGGCCGCTTCTGGCGCGCGCCTATCTCTGGCTGGGCATGCTCGAAGCCGGTGTCTCGCTGGCGGTTTTTTTCCTTGTTCTGCAACTGGCCGGCTGGCGCTACGGCGAGGTGCTCGCCACGGATGATCCACTCTATATGCAGGCAACCACCGCCTGCCTGGCCGGCATCGTGCTGGCGCAGATGGTGAACGTTTTCATGTGCCGCCATCCAAGGGAATCGGCGCTGAGTCTTTCCGTATTGCAAAATCCGCTCATGATGCTCGGGCTGGTCGTCGAGTTCGGACTCCTGATGCTGATTGTCTACACCTCGCCGGGTAACCAGATTTTTTCGACACGAGCATTCGATAGCGGCGTGTGGGCCGCGGCATTCCTTCTCGCGCTGGGATTCGGCGTTCTCGAAGAGTTGCGCAAATGGCTGGTCCGTCGGCAGACCCGAAGGGCATGACGAGTCATCCGTCATCCGCTTTCCGGTGGGTGCATGTTAGGATCACGACTTAACCGGATTTTGCTGTGCCTTCGCTGTCCGAATCATGTCACGCCGACCATCTCGCCCCGCTATTTTGGTTCGGATAATTCAAGGTTGCCGAGAATGAAGTACCTGCTGCTCATCACTTTTGTCGCCGTGATCTGGTGGGTCTGGAAAAAGCGTTCGCTGCAGCCCGGGCCGCGCCCGACGCCTGCATCCCGCGATCCGGAACTGATGGTGGTCTGCGCGCACTGCGGCGTGCATTTGCCGAAGAGCGACAGCGTTGCTGAAAACGGCGCATATTTCTGCTCGGACGCGCATCGGCTTGCGGCAAAAGTTCCGGCGGACCATGACTGACTGGTTGTCCGCAACCTGGGAGGCCAGTTGGCGTCCCTTCCAGTACTTCAATCTTTATCGCCTGATCCTGGCCGGCCTGGTCCTGCTGGCAGCCCTGTTGCCCGAGGGCTGGATCGCTTTGCTGCATCTGAGCTACTCGCTGACCTTCATGCTGGCGGCACTGGCTTATCTGGCGGTGGTCGCGGTCGGTTTTCTGGCATCGATCAATTGGCAGCGCCGTTTCAACTTCCAGCTTTCGCTCCAGGTGTTTACCGATGTGCTGGCCATCGGCGTGTGGATGTTCGCCACCGGCGGCGTCGGTGGTGGCGTTGGCACCCTCATGCTGGTTTCGCTGGCCACCGCCAGTCTGGTCGGTCGCGGCCGACTGGTGCTTTTCTACGCGGCGCTGGCCACGCTGGCCACGCTGGGTGGTCAGGTTTTCGGCGTACTCTTCCGCAACTTCGAACCGGCGACAATCGTTCAGGCCGGGCTTCTCTCAGCGGGATTTTTCGCGACGGCCATCCTCGCGCGACTGCTTGGCCAGAGGCTGATGGTGAACGAGGAACTGGCCCGGCAGCGCGGCATCAGTCTGGAGAACCAGAGCAGGATCAGTCAGCGGGTCATCGAGCGGATGCAGGATGGCGTTCTGGTGGTGGACAGCGCCGGGCAAATCCAGAGGCACAATCCGATGGCCGCGGAAATGCTCGGCGCAGCACCCGCACCCGGCGTGCAACTCGCCGACTACTGTGCTCCGCTGGCTGCGGCGATGGAAAAATGGGAAACATTGGCGGTGGCGACCACGGAATTCACCCCGGCTGCGGGCGGTGAACTGCGTGCCCGTTTCGAACAGACGACCAGCAGCGCGGGCGAGGTTCTGGTCTATCTCGAAGACCTTGGCCGCATTCAGGAGCGTGCGCAGCAATTGAAATTGGCAGCTTTGGGGCGGTTGACCGCGAGCATTGCCCATGAAATCCGTAACCCGCTGTCAGCCATCGGCCATGCCGGCGAGTTGCTGCGCGAGGAGCGGCGGGGTGCCATGCAGGATCGCCTGTTGAAAATCCTGTCGGACAATGTGGCGCGCCTGAACCGGATCGTCGCCGATGTCCTCGAGCTTGGCCGACGCGACCGGATGCAGACTGAATGTCTGCCCCTGCGCGATTTTTGCGACCAGCTTGTCGATGAATTCGTGAGTTTCCAGGGGGTAGCCGTCGGCGTGATCGTGCTCAAGGTGGACGATGATTGCGGAATCTGTTTCGATCGTACGCATCTGCACCAGATCTTGTGGAATCTACTGGATAATGCCCTACGCCATGGCCGGAATCTGCCCGGAAGCGTTTGCCTGCGGGCAGGTGCCGGCAAGGTGGCCGGGACGGTTGAATTGCACGTTATCGACGATGGCGGTGGCGTGCCGGAGGCCGAAAGAGCCCAGATATTCGAACCGTTCTTCACCACGCACCATCTCGGAACCGGACTTGGGCTGTTCATCGCCCGCGAGTTGTGCGAGGCGAACGGCGCCAGCCTGGATCTTGTATCCGAGGCGGATGGCGGCCATTTCATTCTTGTTGGGAGAAGCGATACATGTCAGTTGCCCGAAGCGACAGGCGCCCACGCGGTGCATTGAGCCGCGTGCTGGTCGTTGATGACGAGCCGGATATCCGTGAGCTGATCGACCTGACGCTGTCGCGCATGGGGCTGGCTGCAGCCTGCGCGGGCAGCGTCGCCGAGGCGCGGGCGTGCCTCGCCGATGGCGACTTCGATCTTTGTCTGACCGACATGCGCCTGCCGGACGGCGATGGCCTCGAGATCGTCCGCTTTATCGCCGAACAGCGTGCGCAGATGCCGGTGGCGGTGATCACCGCCTACGGCAGTACCGAAAATGCGGTTGCGGCGCTGAAGGCCGGCGCCTTCGACTATCTGGCCAAGCCGGTCGGCTCTCGATCAGTTGCGCGCCCTGGTCAAGTCGGCGCTAGCGCGTGCCGGACAGCGAGGGCGGGGATGATCCCTTGCAATCGTTGATCGGCGAATCGGCGGCGATGGATCAGGTCCGGGCGCTGATCGAGAAACTGGCGCGCAGCCAGGCGCCGATCTATGTCTCCGGTGAGTCCGGCAGTGGCAAGGAACTCGCCGCACGTCTGGTGCATGCGCGCAGTGCGCGCGCTGCCGGGCCTTTTGTTCCGGTCAACTGCGGCGCGATCCCGGAAAACCTCATGGAGAGCGAATTCTTCGGCTATCGCAAGGGCGCGTTTACCGGCGCCGAGAGTGATCGCGAGGGCTTTTTTCAGGCGGCCAATGGCGGCACATTATTCCTCGATGAAGTGGCGGATTTGCCGCTCGCCATGCAGGTCAAGCTGCTGCGGGTGATTCAGGAAAAAAAGGTGCGCAAGGTTGGCATGGCAATCGAGGAGCCGGTCGATGTCCGCATCATCTGCGCGACCCATCGGAACTTGAAGGACTGCGTTGAAAAGGGCAGTTTCCGCCAGGACCTGTATTACCGCCTGAACGTCATCGAATTGCACATGCCCTCGCTCCGCGAACGGATGGAGGATATTCCGGTGCTGGTCGCGGCCCTGTTGAACAAGCTCTCCGGCGACACGGTTCCGCTGGTATCCCCGGCGGCCCTGCAGGCGCTTGCCGCCTATCCCTTCCCCGGCAATGTGCGCGAACTGGAAAATATCCTGGAGCGGGCAACGGCGCTCTATTCCGGGTCGGCGATCGAGGCGGATGACCTGCAACTGGCGCCTGATGAAATGGGCGGCGAAAGCCCGGGGCGTGGCAGCGAAACACTCGATGATTACCTTAACCGGCTTGAGCGGCAGGCGATCCTGGAGGCCTTGCAGAAGACCGAGGGCAACCGGACGGCAGCGGCGCGCCTGCTCGGCGTGACCTTCCGCTCGATGCGCTACCGCCTGGAACGTCTGGGAATCGACTGATGCGCTGGCGGGGCGATGGCTGGCTGAAGGGTACGCGTTGGGTGATCTCGCCCAATCAGGGGGAGCGACCGGCAGGCAGCGAGGTTTCGCTGATCGTGCTGCACAATATAAGCCTGCCGCCGGACGATTTCTCGGGCAACTGGGTCGAGCGCTTTTTCCTCAACCGACTGGACCCGCAGGCGCATCCCTATTTTTCGACCATCGCCAAGCTTCAGGTTTCGGCCCATTTCCTGATTCGCCGCGACGGACAGGCGATCCAGTTCGTCGCTTGCGACCGGCGCGCCTGGCACGCCGGCCAGTCGGCCTGGCAGGGGCGGGAAAACTGCAACGATTACTCGGTCGGGATCGAACTCGAGGGCAGCGACAGCCAGCCCTTCACGGCAGCGCAGTACGCGGCGCTATGGCCGCTGATCCGGAAACTCCAGGCGCGTTATCCGATCGCCGCACTGGCCGGCCATTGCCATGTAGCCCCCGGGCGCAAGACCGACCCCGGGTCGTATTTCGACTGGGCCGGCGTGCGTGCGCGCTTTCCCACCCTCCGGTTAGCGGCCGAAATAGCCGGCTAGACGGTTGACCGCCTCGGCCAGCCGGTCGATGCCGGTGGTGTAGGCAAAACGGATATGCCTTTCCGGCGCGTTGCTGCCGAAGTCGAGCCCCGGCGTGGCGGCAACGCCGACCTTTTCCAGCAGGTCGCGGGCCAGCGTGAAGCTGTCGTCGGACAGGCCTGAACAATCGCAATACAGGTAGAAGGCGCCTTCCGGGCGGGCGGTGATGCGGAAGCCGATGTTTTCGAGAGCCGGTGCGAGGAAGTCCCGGCGTTTCCTGAATTCGGCACGCCGCGCTTCGAGAATGGCGATGGTTTCCGGCGAAAAAGCGGCCAGGGCGGCATGTTGCGCCGGGGTTGACGGACAGAGAACCAGGTTTTGCGCCAGTTTCTCGACGTCGCGGACATAAGGCTCGGGAATCACCATCCAGCCCAGTCGCCAGCCGGTCATCTGGAAATACTTGGAAAAACTGTTGATGACCCAGATGTCGTCACCTGCCGCGCAGGCGGACGGAGCATCGGTCTCATATGTCAGACCGTGGTAGATCTCGTCGACCAGAAAATGGGCGTCGTTCTCGCGACAGGCTGCGGCCAGCGCCTCGATCTCGGGGAGTGTCAGCAGGGTGCCGGTCGGATTGGCCGGTGAGGCGACCAGCAGGCCGGCAGTGTCGGCGTTCCAGTGGGGGCGGAGCAGTTCGGGGGTCGGCTGGAAGTTGGTTTCCGGCCCGACCGGGATGTTCCGCGGTTGACCTTCGTAAACCCGCAAAATATGGCGATTGCACGGGTAGCCGGGGTCGGCCAGCAGCCACTCGCGGCCCGGCTCGGCCAGGCAGGCGAAGGCCAGGTTCAGCGCCCCGGACGCACCGTTGGTGACGGCGATGCGGCTGGCCGGAACGGCCACGCCATAGCGGCTGCGATAGAAATTCGCGATCGCCTCGCGCAGCTCGGGCAGGCCGAAAGCCTGGGTATAGAGCGTTTTGCCACTTTTTATGGCGTTGACCGCGGCATTCGCAATCGGCGCCGGTGTCGGGAAATCCGGCTCGCCAACTTCCATGTGGATGATGTCGCGGCCCGCGGCCTGCAACTGGTGGGCGCGGGTGAATAGTTCGACCACGTGGAAGGGTTCGATGTCCGCGAGGCGACTGGCGGGGCGGTAAGTCATGGCATTCCTCAAATGAAACGGCCGCCCGGAGGCGGCCATTCGATCATGGCGTACGGGTGAAGATCAGGCGGCGTCCTTGAAGATGCCCATTTCGAACAACTCGCGCTTGAGCACCAGTTCGCGCGGCATTTTCTCGCCCATCTTGTCGAACCACTCCTTGTGGCCGGCCAGTTCGGCTTTCCAGGCATCGGCATCGATGGTGGTGAGGGCGTCGAACTCGGCCTTGGTGATATCGAGGCCGGTCCAGTCGATGTCCTCGAATTTGGGCATCCAGCCGAGCACGGTTTCCTTGGCGGTGATGGTGCCCTTGCAGCGTTCGACGATCCACTTCAGGACGCGCATGTTCTCGCCGAAGCCGGGCCACATGAAGTTGCCCTTCTCGTCCATGCGGAACCAGTTGACGCAGAAGATCTTCGGCGATTCATCGACGGTCTTGCCCATGCGCAGCCAGTGGTTGAAGTAGTCGCCCATGTGGTAGCCGCAGAACGGCAGCATGGCGAACGGGTCGCGGCGGACCACGCCCTGCTGGCCGAAGGCGGCGGCGGTGGTTTCGGAGCCCAGCGTGGCGGCCATGTAGACGCCGTAGTTCCAGTTGAAGGCTTCGTAGACCAGCGGCACGGTGGTGGCGCGGCGGCCGCCGAAGATGAAGGCGGAGATCGGCACGCCGGACGGGTCTTCCCAGGCGGGGTCGACGGACGGGCACTGGCTGGCCGGCGCGGTGAAGCGCGAATTCGGATGCGCGGCCTTGCTTGCCGGCCTTGCCGTCTTCCGGCGTCCAGTCCTTGCCCTGCCAGTCGATCAGGTGATCCGGCGCCTGCTTGGTCATGCCTTCCCACCAGACATCGCCGTCGTCGGTCAGCGCGACGTTGGTGAAGATGATGTTTTCCTTGAGCGTGGCCATCGCATTGAAGTTGGTCTTCTCGGAGGTGCCGGGGGCGACGCCGAAGAAGCCGGCTTCCGGATTGATGGCGTAGAAGCGGGTGAGCCGTCCTGGTCATGCGCGGCTTGATCCAGGCGATGTCGTCGCCGATGGTGGTGATCTTCCAGCCGCCCAGGGTCTTCGGCGGGATCAGCATGGCGAAGTTGGTCTTGCCGCAGGCCGACGGGAAGGCGGCGGCGACATAGCTCTTTTCGCCTTGCGGGGACTCGACGCCGAGGATCAGCATGTGCTCGGCCAGCCAGCCCTCGTCGCGCGCCATGTTGGAGGCGATGCGCAGCGCGAAGCACTTCTTGCCGAGCAGCGCGTTGCCGCCGTAGCCGGAGCCGTAGGACCAGATTTCACGGGTTTCCGGGTAATGCACGATGTACTTGACGGTCGGGTTGCACGGCCAGGCGACGTCCGGCTGGCCGTCGGCGAGCGGGGCGCCGACGCTGTGGATGCAGGGAACGAATTCGCCAGCGCTGCCAAGTACGTCAAAAACCTTGCTGCCCATGCGGGTCATCATGCGCATGTTGACCACGACGTAGGGGGAATCGGAGATTTCAACGCCGATGTGGGCGATCGGCGAGCCGAGCGGGCCCATGCTGAAGGGGATGACGTACATGGTGCGGCCCTTCATGCAGCCCTTGAACAGGCCATTGAGGGTCTCGCGCATCTTGGCGGGCTCTTCCCAGTTGTTGGTCGGGCCGGCGTCTTCCTTGGTGGCGGCGCAGATGTAGGTGCGGTCTTCGACACGCGCCACATCGGACGGGTCGGAGAAGGCAAGGAAGGAGTTCTTGCGCTTCTGTTCGTTGAGCTTGATCAGCGTGCCAGCTTCGACCATTTCGGCGCACAGGCGGTCATATTCTTCCTGCGAGCCATCAGCCCAGTAAATACGAGCCGGCTGGGTGAGCGCGGCGATTTCGGCGACCCATTTCTTCAGGTCTTCGTGTTTGACGTAGTCAGGTGCATTCAGCGGGACGGTCATGGCGGTGTATCTCTCTAAGTTGCGGAAATAACAAGGTTTTACGCCAGTCGCCGGAAGTTGTCACCAGGGTTGCGGGCAGCAAGGAAAAGGTCGGCTGGGCAGCGCGTAATTATGCATCAAATCAGGGTCAGCACCTATTTGACCTTGCCCTTCTACGTAATTTCCGAGATGTTTTACGGCAAACTTGCGTGGTATCGTTTGCCGCTTCAGAGAGTCGTATTCGACGATACTAAATGGAGCAAGGCATGGATTCCCGGCAACTTCGCGAAGCAGCGCTTTATTATCACCGCCATCCCAAACCGGGCAAGATCGCGGTCACCCCGATCAAGCAACTGACCAACCAGTACGACCTGTCGATGGCGTACTCGCCCGGGGTGGCTTTCGCCTGCGAGGAAATCGTCGCCGATCCGCGCGAAGCCAGCACCCTGACTTCACGGGCCAATCTGGTCGGTGTCATTACCAATGGCACCGCGGTTCTCGGCTTGGGCGCGATTGGCCCGCTGGCCGCCAAGCCGGTGATGGAAGGCAAGGGCGTGCTGTTCAAGAAATTTGCCAATATCGATGTTTTCGATCTGGAAATCGAAGAGCGCGACCCGGACAAGCTGGTCGATATCATTGCTTCACTGGAGCCGACCTTCGGCGGTATCAACCTCGAAGACATCAAGGCGCCAGAATGCTTCTACATCGAGAAGAAGCTGCGCGAGCGGATGAAGATTCCGGTCTTCCACGACGATCAGCACGGCACGGCCATCGTCGTCGGCGCGGCCATCCTGAATGGCCTGCATTTGATTGGCAAAGACCTGTCAACCGTAAAGGTCGTGACCTCGGGGGCGGGTGCCGCGGCACTGGCCTGTCTCGACCTGCTGGTCATGCTCGGTGTGCCGGCGGCGAACATCTGGGTTACCGACATCAAGGGCCTGGTCTATGAAGGTCGCGTCGAGGAAATGGACGAGATCAAGGCGCGCTATGTCAAAAAGACCGATGCCCGCACGCTGGGCGAGGTGATTGAAGGCGCCGACGTCTTCCTCGGCCTGTCGGCCGGCGGCGTGCTGAAACCGGAGATGGTCGCCAAGATGGCGGCCAATCCGCTGATCATGGCCCTGGCCAACCCGACGCCGGAGATTTCGCCGGAACTGGTCAAGAGCGTACGCAACGACGCGATTATCTGTACCGGCCGTTCGGATTACCCGAACCAGGTCAATAACGTATTGTGTTTCCCCTTCATTTTCCGCGGGGCGCTCGATGTCGGGGCGACGACGATTACCGAAGAAATGAAGATGGCCGCCGTCAAGGCGATTGCCGAACTGGCGCGCGCCGAGCAGTCGGAAGTGGCGGCCCGGGCGTACGGCGAGAAAGTGGCCAGCTTTGGCCCGGAATATCTCATTCCGAATCCTTTCGATCCGCGTCTGATCGTCAAAATCGCGCCAGCCGTGGCGCGCGCCGGCATGGATTCAGGTGTTGCAACGCGCCCGATCACCGACTGGCAGGCTTACACCCAGGGTCTCAATGAGTTTGTTTATCACTCGGGCATGATCATGAAGCCGGTCTTCTCGCAGGCCAAGATGGCGCCGAAGCGCATCGTCTTTGCCGAGGGCGAGGATGAACGTGTGCTGCGGGCGGTGCAGGTGATCCGCGACGAAGGGATTGCCAGCCCGATCCTGATCGGACGGAGCAGCGAGATTCAGCACCAGATCGATGTGGCTGGCCTGCGCATTCGCGAGGGCGAGGACTTTGAGGTTATTCACGCTGACGGTTGCGAATTTTTCGACCAGCATTTTGACGAGTTCTGGCAGGCCTATTACCATTTGACGGAGCGCAAAGGCGTCTCTCCAGATTATGCGCGTCGCGAAGTGCGCCGCCGGGCAACGCTTTACGGGTCATTGATGGTTCACCTGGGCTACGCGGATGGATTGATCTGCGGCACCTTCGGTCGCCACGAAGCGCACCGCGGGTATGTCCAAAGCGTGATTGGAACGCAGCATGATCTGGATCGCTACTACACGATGAACCTGTTGATGTTGCCGGGTCGGACGGTGTTCATTGCCGATACCTATGTCAATTATGATCCGACGGCCGAGCAGCTTGCCGACATGACCCTGCTGGCGGCCGAGGAAATCCGCAATTTCGGTATTCAGCCCAAGGTGGCATTGCTCTCGCACTCCACCTTTGGTACAGGGAATACGCCGACTTCGATCAAGATGCGCGAAGTGCTGTCCATGCTCAACAAGCGGGCGCCGCAGCTTGAGATCGAAGGCGAAATGCACGGCGATGCCGCGCTGGACGAACAAATTCGCCTGGCAGCCTTCCCCAATTCACGTCTCAGGGGGCAAGCCAATCTGCTCGTCATGCCGACACTGGACGCCGCCAATATCTCGTTCAACCTGCTCAAGGTGGCGGCCGGCGACAATTTGACGGTCGGACCCATCCTGCTCGGAGCGGCGCGCCCGGTGAATATCCTGACGCCGACAGCTACCGTGCGCCGCATCGTTAACATGACGGCGCTAACCGTTGTCGACGCCAGTTCACATATATTCTTAAGTTATGCGGCTATCTATCTATTTTTATTGATTTTTGCGACCCCCTTGCTAAACTAGGCTAGAATTCGTACGGTACTGGCGGGAGAGAGCAAATGAAACAAGGATTTAAGGCGGTTGTGCTTTTTGGCGCGTTGCTCGGTTTTGGGCTGGGAGCCCAGAGCCATGCGGCAACGGATACGAAGAAGACATCGCAGGTGGCGAAAAAGGCTGATGCCAAGGCAACCGCAGGCGCCAAGCACGCCGGCAAGACTGCCGCGTTGCCGGCCAGCAAATCTGGGGCTACCCACACCAAGGCGGCCGCGGGCAAGGCGCCGACAAAATCGGCCAGCCATTCCGCCGGCAAGAAATCTTCAGTGAAGCATGCCAGCGCCAGCCATGCGGGGTCGAAAAAGTCGCCGCACAAGGTGGCCATGGCTGACGTGGACCCGACCCACCTCGCGCTTTACTCGGCCTCGGCGCTGGTCATCGATCAGGAAACCGGCCATGCGCTGCTCGAGAAGCAATCGGGCACCATTGTGCCGATCGCCTCGATTTCCAAGCTGATGACCGCCATGGTCGTTCTCGACGCCAAACTCGACATGAATGAAGTCATCGCGATTGGCGATGATGATGTTGACGGACTCAAGGGTACCCGTTCCCGCCTGCCGGTCGGTACGAGCATGACGCGTGAGACGGCTATGCTGCTCGCACTCATGTCCTCCGAGAACCGTGCGGCAAATTCGCTGGGTCGTCACTATCCGGGCGGCTTGCCGGCTTTCGTGAAGGCCATGAACCAGAAGGCGCAGGCCTTGGGCATGATCAATTCGCGTTTCGAGGAACCGACCGGACTGTCGAGCAACAACGTGTCCACCGCGCATGATCTGGCGCGCATGGTGGCTGCTGCCGCGCGCTATCCCGAAATTCGCAACTTCTCGACCACCGGCGAGGCGCGCGTCGAACTCAACGGTCACATCCGCGACTTCCACAATACCAATGCGCTGGTGCGCAACGACAACTGGGAGATCGGCGTTTCGAAGACAGGTTACATCTCCGAAGCCGGCCGCTGCCTGGTGATGCAGGCGCGGGTGGCTGACAAGCCGGTCGTCATCGTCCTGCTCGATTCCGCCGGCAAGATGACGCGGGTCGGCGATGCCAACCGGATCAAGCGCTGGATGGAAAGCGCGAGCCTGACGCCGGATCGGCGCCCGGCCTGAGTTTATTCGGCTTGGAAATCACGGGCTGCCTGCGGGCAGCCCTTTTTTATGTCAACGTCACCTCCGGTACGGTGACGGTATTCCTTGTGGATTTGTGCCGGTGTAGCCGAGGGCGCGTGAGACGGCCTCGGCGGCCTTTCTGACCTGGGTGGCCCACGCCGGATCGTGGCGGTCAGACGGTGCGGAAACCGAGAGCGCAGCGACGATCCGGCCTTCTTCGTCGTGAATCGGCGCGGCGACGCACTTGAGGCCGTTTTCCGCTTCCTCGTCGTCGTAGGCGATGCCATGCCGGCGGACCTTGTCGAGTTCCTTCTCCAGCGCCGCCAGCGTTGTCAGCGAGCGCTGGGTCTTGCCCGGCAGGCCGGTGCGCCGCGCGTAGTCGCGAACCTGCTGCGGCGAATCGGCAGCCAGAAAGAGCTTGCCGAGCGAGGTAAGGTGTAGCGGCGCGCGTCCGCCGACCAGGTAGACAACGCGCACCAGCGCGCTTCCGGAAGAGGTGCGCTCGATATAGACGATCTCATCGTCATGCCGGGCGCCGAGGTTGATCGCCTCGCCGATGGATTCGCGCAGGGATTGCATGAAGGGGAGTGCAACTTCGCGCACGCTGATCCGCGATTTGACGATGTTCCCGAGTTCGAGAAGGCGGATGCCGAGGCGATAGGTGCCGGCATCCTGGCGCTCGACAAAACGCGCCGTGGTCATCGCCGCGAGAATCCGGTGGGCGGTGGACGGGTGCAGTTCGGTGGTGCTGGCCAGGTACTTGAGACTGGCTGGCTCCGGTGATGCGGCAAGGGCGTCGAGGAGCGTCATCATGCGCTCGATGACCTGGATCGAGCCGGGTGCTTTGGCAGATCCGCTGGCAGCTTCGGACAACTGGATTCCTTTATTGGTGTGGTTTGAGTAGCATTAGCCACTTTCTCTCTTGTGCGCCGCAATATTAGCATGCGCTTGGCCCTCTACGTTACCTGCCTGGTCGATCTGATGCGCCCGTCGATCGGCTTCGCCAGCCTGCGCCTGCTCGAAAATCTCGGTTGCGAAGTGGTCGTGCCGTCCGGCCAGACCTGTTGCGGTGAACCCGCGTGGAGCGCCGGAAATCGCGATCTGGCGGGCGATTTGGCGCGCCAGGCGATTGCCGGACTGGAAAGCTACGATTACGTGGTGATTCCCTCCGGCTCCTGCGCCGACCATATCCGCAACGCCTATCCGCAGTTGCTGGCCGCTGACCCGGCCTGGGCGGCACGGGCGCAGGCTGTGGCAGGGCGTACCTACGAACTCGGCAGTTTCCTGAACGAGGTGCTCAAGCCGGAAAGTCTTCCCGGCGAGTTTTCCGGCAGCGTCACCTATCACGATTCCTGCAAGGGACTGCGCGGTTTGGGCATCAAGCAGCAGCCCCGGGCGCTGCTGGCCAGGGTGCGCGGGCTGTCGCTCGCCGAGATGAAGGACTGCGAGGAATGCTGCGGCTTCGGCGGGGCGTTTGCGGTGCGCTTCGGCGACATATCGACGGCCATCGTCGACCGCAAGTGCGAATCGATTGCCGCTGTTGGCGCCGATGCAGTGGTCGGCGGCGATCTTGGTTGTCTGCTCAATATCGAAGGCCGCTTGCGCCGCCGTGGTGATCTGCGCACGCAGGTGCTGCATCTGGCCGAAGTGCTGGCTGGCCCGGAGCCAAGGTGAAGGCGGCCATGCATTCGCAGGCGATGTTTTTCCGGGCGCGCGCCACTGCGCAGGTCGGCAACAAAGGGTTGCAGAAGGCGCTGGAAAAAGCCAAGCCGCTGTTTGTCGGCAAGCGCGCCAAGGGCATCGCGGGGCTGGCCGATGATGGTCTCGATTTCACTGAATTGCGCGCAGCCTGCACAGCGATTCGCAGGCGCGTCGTCGACGACCTGGATGTCTGGCTGGAGATCTTCGAGGAACGCGCGCGCGCCGGCGGCGCCGAGGTGCTGTGGGCGCGTGACGGCGACGAAATCTGCCGTCAGGTAATCGACATTGCGCAGCGCCACGGCGTCAGCAAGGTGGTCAAGTCGAAGTCGATGCTCTCCGAGGAGGCCGGACTCAACGAGGCGCTGAGCGCCGCCGGCATCCAGCCGGTCGAAACCGATCTCGGCGAATACATCGTGCAACTGGCGGGCGAGGCGCCGTCGCACATCATCGCCCCGGCCATTCACAAGACGCTGGGCGAGGTCGAGGCGCTGTTCGCCGAGCACCACGGGCGGCCCGAGCAAGCGCGCACCGCGGCCGACATTCCGTTGCTGGCGGCGGAGGCGCGGGCCGTCCTGCGCCAGCATTTCCTGTCGGCCGAAATGGGCATTTCCGGCGCCAATTTCCTGATCGCCGAGAGCGGCTCGGCCGCGCTGGTGACCAACGAAGGCAACGGCCGCATGGTGACGACGCTGCCCAAGGTACATGTGGTGATAACCGGCATCGAGAAGATCGTCCCGACGCTGGAAGATTTCGCGACGCTGATGCGCCTGCTGCCGCGCTCGGCGACCGGGCAGAGCATTTCCAACTATGTTTCGCTGTTGACCGGAACACGCGGTGCCGACGAAACGGAAGGTCCGGAAAAGACCGTCTTCATCCTGGTCGACAACGGCCGCGCGGCGCTCGCCGGGTCGGATTTTGCCGACATGCTGCGCTGCATCCGTTGCGGCGCCTGCATGAACCATTGCCCGGTCTATTTCTCGCTCGGCGGCCACGCCTACGGCTGGGTCTATCCGGGGCCGATGGGCTCGGTGCTGACGCCGCTGTACACCGGTATCGAAAACGCGCTCGATCTGCCGCACGCGTCAACCGGCTGCAACCAGTGCGGCAGCGTGTGCCCGGTCAATATTCCGCTGCCGGCGCTGATGCACCGCCTGCGCGAAATCCAGCACGAGCGCGCCCTGCGCCCGTGGCGCGAACGGTTTGCCCTGCGTGCCTGGGGCTGGCTGGCGGGGCGCCCGGAACTGTATCGCTGGCTGACCCGCCGCGCCGCGCGTTACCTGCGCTGGCTGGCCGACGACAGCGGGCGCATTCGCGTTCTCGGTCTGGCGCCCGGCTGGACCGACGGGCGCGATTTGCCGGCGCCGCCGGGCAAGACTTTTCACGAACTTTACGCAGCAAGAAAGAGAGCTTGAACATGGAATTTGCACCTGAAGGCCCGAAAGCCATCCCCCTGTGGATTAATGGCCACGCCTTTCTGACCGTCGCCGATAACTTCTACGAGGTTGTCAATCCGGCCACCGGCGAAGCGCTGTATCGGGTGCCGCTGTGCGGCGCGGCGGAGGCGCTTGAGGCGGTGACCGCGGCGCGCGGCGCGCAGCCGGGCTGGGCGGCGCTGACGCCGGAATCGCGGCAGGCGTACCTGAATGCCTTGGCCGAGGCGCTGGATCGCTACACTGGCCATTTCGCCAAACTGCTGCGTGAGGAGACCGGTTTCGCCGAGGCTGAAGCGCTGGCCGAAGTGGCGGCCGCCGTGGCGGCGCTGCGTGGTGTCTCCGTTGGTCAGACTGGCATCGTCGCCATCGTCGTCGATGCCACGCGGCCGCTGGCCGGCTTTGCCGAGGCAGCGGCGCCGGCGCTGCGGGCGGGGGCGAGCGTGATCGTCAAGCCGAGCCCGAAAGCGCCGTCGGCGGTGTTCGCCCTGTGCGAGTTGTCGGCGCGCGCCGAATGGCCGGGCGGCGTGCTCAACCTGATGCAGGGCGACAGCGCGGCGATCAGCGGCCTGTGCGCCGCCGCCATCGACCGTCTGGTCTACACCGGCAACGCGGCGCTGGGCGCTCAGGTCGCCGCCATAGCCGAGGCCGCCGGCAAACCTTGCGTGATGCTGGCAGCCTGATGCAGCGCATCGTCTACCTGGAACGCGAATCGGTCATCGCCGACGTTCGGCGTCCGGACTTCGCACACGACTGGATCGAATACCCGAAGACGTTGCCGGAGCAGGTGATCGAACGCCTGCAGGGGTGCACCATCGCGATCGTCAACAAGGCGCCGTTGCCGACTGCCGCGGTCAACGCCCTGGCGGACCTGAAAATGGTCGCCGTGGCGGCCACCGGCACCAATATCGTCGATCTCGAAGCATGCCGGAAACGCGGCATCGTCGTCTCCAACATTCGCGGCTACGCCGAGCACACGGTACCGGAACATGTCTTCACGCTGCTGCTGGCGCTGTCGCGCAACCTGATTGCCTGGCGCGAGTCGGTGCAGGCCGGGCGCTGGCAGCAGTCCGACCAGTTCTGCCTGTTCGATCATCCGATCCGCGACCTGCACGGCGCCACGCTCGGCCTGATCGGCAGCGGCAGCCTGGGCAACGGTGTCGCCCGCCTCGCCGAAGCCTTCGGCATGCGCGTGCTGCGCGCCGAGCACAAGGGTGTGCCGACGCCGCGCCCCGGCTACACGGATTTCGAACAGGTCTTGCGCGAGGCCGATGCGATCACCCTGCATTGCCCGCTGACGCCAGAGACACAGAGCCTGATCGGCGAAGCCGAGTTGCGCGCGATGAAGCCTTCGGCGCTGCTGATCAACACCGCGCGCGGCGGCCTCGTTGATGAGGCGGCACTGATCCGCGCACTGCGCGAAGGCTGGATTGCCGGCGCCGGGTTCGACGTCATCACCGCCGAACCGCCGCCGGTCGGTCACCCGATGGTCGATTCCGGGTTGCTGGCGCTGCCCAATTTTTTGCTCACTCCGCACGTCGCCTGGGCCAGCCGCCCGGCCATGCAGGCGCTGGCCGACCAGTTGATCGACAATATCGAAGCCTTCGTCGCGGGCAACCCGCGCAACCGGGTGGCATGAGCGCCCGCGAGGAGATCCTGCAACGCGTCCGCGCCGGCCTCGGCAAGGGTGATGCAGCCGCCCGCCGGGCGGCCGCCGAGGCGTGCATGAACAACCCGCAGCGCGGCCCGCAGCCGCAACTGGCGGGCGACCTGGCCGGGCGTTTTGCGAACAAGGCGCTCAGCCTGGCCAGCAGCGTCGAGCGTGTCGGCGGTGCGGACGGAGATGCCCGGCCGCCGTCGCGCGCTATCTGGCGGAACAAGGTCTGCCGCGCCAGGCCGTGGCGACCGGCGATGTCGCCGGCTTCGACTGGGCCGGCGTTGCCATCGATGTCAGCGTGCGGGGCGCGGTCGACGCCGATAAAACCGGCATTTCCGGCTGCTTCTGCGCCATCGCCGAAACCGGCACGCTGATGCTGCTCTCCGGTCCGCAAACGCCGGCCAGTGTCAGCCTGTTGCCGGAAACCCACATCGCTGTCGTTCCCGTCGGGCGTATCGTCGCCACCATGGAAGACGCTTTCGCATTGCTGCGCGCCGAACAGGGCGCCCTGCCGCGTGCCGTCAATTTCATCTCCGGCCCGTCACGGACCGGCGACATCGAACAAACCATCGTCCTCGGCGCCCACGGGCCATGCCGGGTGCACCTGATTTTATTCGCAACGCCCTGACTCAAGAATCCAGAGAAATTCCAATGTTCGAACAAGCCTTCAAGAACATCGACGACGTCCTCCGCAAAGAAGCCGGCTGCACCACCGAACTCGACTACACCGAGCAGACCTCCTGGCTGCTGTTCCTGAAGTACCTCGACGGCCTGGAGCAGGACAAGGCGATGGAGGCCGAGCTGGAGGGCAAGAAGTACACCTTCATCCTCGACGAGCCCTACCGCTGGGAAACGCTGGGCCGCGCCCAAGGACAAGGACGGCAAGCTCGACCACAACACGGCGCTGACCGGCGACGACCTGCGCGACTTCGTCAACCGCAAGCTGTTCCCCTACCTGCACGGCTTCAAGCAGAAGGCCACCGGCCCGAACACCATCGAATACAAGATCGGCGAGATCTTCGGCGAGATCAAGAACAAGATCCAGAGCGGCTACAACCTGCGCGAGATCATCGACCACATCGACGAACTGCGCTTCCGCTCGCAGACCGAGAAGCACGAGCTCTCGCACCTCTACGAAGCCAAGATCAAGAACATGGGCAACGCCGGGCGCAACGGCGGCGAGTACTACACCCCGCGCCCGCTGATCCGCGCCATGGTCCAGGTGGTGCAAGCCCAAGATCGGCGAGCGCATCTACGACGGCGCCGTGCGGCTCGGCCGGCTTCCTGTGCGAGGCCTTCGACTACCTGCACGGCCAAGCCCGGACCTGACGACCGAGCGACCTCAAGACGCTGCAGGAGCGCACCTTCTACGGCAAGGAAAAGAAGTCGCTCGCCTACGTCATCGCGATCATGAACATGATCCTGCACGGCATCGAAGCGCCGAACATCATCCACACCAACACGCTGGCCGAGAACCTCGCCGACATTCAGGAGAAGGACCGCTTCGACGTGATCCTGGCCAATCCGCCCTTCGGCGGCAAGGAGCGCAAGGAAGTGCAGCAGAACTTCCCGATCCGCACCGGCGAGACCGCCTTCCTGTTCCTGCAGCACTTCATCAAGATGCTCAAGGCCGGCGGCCGCGGCGGCGTCGTCATCAAGAACACCTTCCTGTCCAACACCGACAACGCCTCGGTCAGCCTGCGCAAGCTGCTGCTGGAAAGCTGCAACCTGCACACCGTGCTCGACTGCCCCGGCGGCACGTTCCAGGGCGCGGGCGTGAAGACCGTGGTGCTGTTCTTCGAGAAGGGCGCGCCGACGCGCAAGGTCTGGTACTACCAGCTCGACCCCGGCCGCAACATGGGCAAGACCAACCCGCTCAACGACGCCGACCTGGCCGAGTTCGTCGAACTGCAAAAGACCTTCGCCGACTCGCCCAAAAGCTGGAGCGTGGACGCCGCGAGCATCGACCCGGCGACCTTCGACCTGTCGGTGAAGAACCCGAACGGCGGCGAGGAAGTCATCCACCGCAGCCCGCAGGAGATCATGGACGAGATCGCCGCGCTGGATGCCGAGAGCGCGGAAGTGCTGGCGAACATCAGGGCGCTGCTATGAAGGCAGGGTGGCAAACCAAAGACGCTGGGTGAAGTCTGCCGATCATCGAGCGATGGCAGGTCGACCGCAAGGCCAATCGAGACAGTTCGGTGACCGACGACATCCTGATCGGATCAGACGTCAGATGAATGATTCGATCGACGCGACTGCAGCGTCGAGTGCATCTACGAACCAGAGAAGCGATCAGAACTAGCTCGGCGATATCGATCATGTCTCGTCAACAGGCGATCGTCCTGTATCGCGAGATCGGATGAGCTATCGGACGGCCGTACATCATCGACAGACATCCGGCTGCAACCATGACGGTTGCAATTGTATTCGTCGACTCCAAGCCGATATGTCGA
This sequence comes from uncultured beta proteobacterium, assembly GCA_963727115.1. Lineage (GTDB taxonomy): Bacteria > Pseudomonadota > Gammaproteobacteria > Burkholderiales > Rhodocyclaceae > Azonexus. The sequence continues at coordinate 184,831 of CAVSFS010000013.1, forward strand.
CCACGAGTTTCTGTATTACTACTTGTTCCGAGTAGTCTTCGATCAGATTCGAAGCGCTGCGCAACGGGCGACGCGTCAGCGAATCTCGCAGCGATCGACTTCGAGTCGAGATTCGCGATTCCCGTCCCCCCGCTCCCCGAACAGCACCGCATCGTCGCCATCCTCGACGAAGCGTTTGACGGCATCGCCACCGCCAAAGCCAACGCCGAAAAGAACCTCCAGAACGCCCGCGCCTTGTTTGAAAGCCACCTGCAATCCGTCTTCACGAGCGGGGTGAGGGGTGGGTTGTGACGACACGTCGACAAGATCTCGACCAATCTCGACAGCAAGCGAATCCCGATCACCAAAGGCGTCCGCAAGAGCGGCGAATATCCGTACTACGGAGCTTCCGGGATCGTCGATTACGTTGCCGACTACATCTTTGACTGGTGACACGCTATTGATCTCGGAGGACGGGGCGAATCTATTGGCGCGATCTACACCAATAGCGTTTCTCAGTGTCTGGCAAATATTGGGTGAATAACCACGCGCACATCCTGAAGTTCGAGGACATGGCGACACAGCGATTTGTTGAGTTCTATCTGGCGAGTATTCGACTTGATGAGTACATCACCGGGGCAGCGCAGCCGAAGTTGAACCAGAAAGCCTGAACTCGATCCCGATTCCCATTCCAGTCGTTCGTAGGCGAGCAGGCGGCAATCGTCGGGCGCATCGAGTCATTGCAAGAGGAAACCCAACGCCTCGAATCCCTAAGATGTGGAGAAATGGCCGCAAGGCGATACAGCGGGTCCTGCGACTGAAACTGGTTGCGTGAGGGTGATGGGGTCTACGGCCATAGATTGCCGCTCAGTGAGGCAGGCTTGAGAGATGAAGCTATTTCCGCAGAATGACGCTTCAGTTAGCTCCGTTCAGCTTGAACGGCAAGCCTGCGCTGCGATGCAAATCTCGACAGCAGGTTCTGGTGTACCTTCTTTCGCAGCGCGGCTTTATTGATCAGGACATGCGCGGGGCTCAAAGCAGGAGTGTCGGCAGTTTTACCCGGATACCTGCTGGTGCCGGATGCTTTTCTGGCAAGCATCCAAGATGCGGAGCGGCCAGACGAAGTGTCCCAATACGACTACTGGCTCGAACGCCAGCGCAAGGCATGGGGCGTAAGCGGCGAAGTGATTTTGCGCAGGTTGCTGGATGCAGGACGTTTGCCGCAAAGCCAATACGACGCTTATGGGTTAAGGACTTCAAAGGAAACGAGCAACGATTCAGTTATTACTTGCTTGCAGGATTGGACGTGAAAAAGCTCGACTCAGGCACGGCTTAACCCGGCACTGAACCGAAATCAGGTGCATCCCATAAAATTCTGGTGGCCCGCAGTTGAACAGCAACAAGAGATCACCTTGCAGCTTGACTCACTTGCAGAAGAAACCCATTAAACCCACGCCTCGAATCCCTCTACCAGCAAAAGCTCGACCGCCCTCGACGACCTGAAAAAATCCCTGCTGCACCAAGCCTTCAGCGGCCAGCTATAAGGAGCCATCCATGTCAGTCCAGCCCGCCCTGTTCGAGACCCACGCCATCCGCCGCGTGTATGACGAGGAAACCGAAACCTGGTGGTTTTCGGTGGTGGACATCGTCCAGGTGCTGACCCAGCAGCCGGATTACCAGACCGCCCGAAAGTACTGGAACAAGCTGAAAGAGCGGCTGGGCAAGGAGGGCAGTCAACTGGTGACAAATTGTCACCGGTTGAAAATGCCCGCCGCCGACGGCAAGCAACGACCTCACCGATGTCGCCACCGCCGAAACCCTGCTGCGTCTGGTGCAGTCCGTACCCAGCCCGAAGGCCGAGCCGATCAAGCTGTGGCTGGCGAAGGTGGGCTACGAGCGGATGCAGGAAATGGCCGACCCGGCGCTGTCGCTGGACCGCGCCCGCGAGACCTGGCAGAAGCACGGGCGCAGCGAGAAGTGGATCCAGCAGCGCATGACCGGGCAGGAGACGCGCAACAAGCTGACCGACTACTGGGCGAACCACGACATCAAGAAGGGCGAGGAATACGCGATCCTCACCAAATCATTCATCAGGAATGGGTCGGGCGTGAGCGTGAAGGCGCACAAGGCGATGAAGGGCTTGCAAGACCAAAACCTGCGCGACCACATGAGCGAGGCGGAACTGATTTTCACCGCGCTGGCCGAGCTTGTCGACGCGCCAGATCGCCGAGACCGACGACGCCACCGGCATGGCCGAAAACAGAAGCCGCGACCAAGGGCGGCGCCATCGCCAAGAAGGCGCGCAAGGCGCTGGAAGCAAAAACCGGCAAGTCGGTGGTGACCGGCGACAATTTCCTGCCGCTGAACCAAACCGCAGCACCCAAGGGACTGAAAGCCGCGGGGAAGAAAAAATCTTGAATTCGTTCGATTTGACCGAATCGAACGATTTTCCTATATTGAATCATTACGCTTCGTAAATGATGAGGCCTATCCATGCAAACCTATACCGCCAATGAAGCCAAGACCCGTTTCGGCGAGTTTCTCGACCGCGTGCAGCGCGAGCCGGTGCGCGTGATGCGCCACGACCGTGTGGTCGGCGTCATGGTCAGCGCCGAGGACTACGAGGCGATGCGCAGGTTCTACGCTGACCGTTTGCTGAAAACCATGGACGAGACAGCCGAGGCCGCGGAACGTGCGGGTTTGACGCCCGAGAAGCTGGACGCGTTGCTGGCCGATGAAAGCTGATTGACGCGTGATTCCGCGCGGGCTCGCTGTCGTCATTGACACCAATGTCTGGATCAGCGGCTTGCTGACCCGGGCGGGCGCTCCCGCACAACTGACACGGCAGGTGGTGAGAAGCGGTTTGCCGGTTTTTTCCGCAGAGACTTATGCGGAACTCCAGGAGCGCTTGTGGCGCCCGAAGTTTGATCGGTATTTGACGATCGAGCAGCGCAAGGCACTGCTGGCTGCCCTTGACGCCGTGGCGCTCTGGATCGAGATTCCGCCTGCGCTGGCCGCCAGAACGTTCTGCCGCGATGCTGCCGACGACAAGTTTATCCATGTGGCACTGGCATCGGAAACGGCCTGGCTGGTGACTGGCGACAAGGACCTGCTGGTCTTGTCCGATGAGGTGTCAGCGCTGGGGCTGCACATTGTCACGCCAGCCGATGCGCTGGCTACGATCCAGTTCCCGTCGCATCAATAGGCAAGGTCATAGTCCATGAACGAAGCCGAAACCCGCGCCGAACACATCGACCCCGCGCTTGCAGCGGCGGGCTGGGGCGTGGTCGAAGGCAGCCGCATCCGGCGCGAGTATCCGATCACGCTCGGCCGGCTGGAGGGCGCGCGGCAAGCGCGGCAAGCCGCTGACGGCGGACTATGTTCTGGAATACCGCAACACCAAGCTGGCGGTGGTCGAGGCCAAGGCGTGGGACAAGCCGCTGACCGAGGGCGTGGCGCAGGCCAAGGATTACGCCGGCAAGCTGGCGGTGCGCTTCACCTATGCCAGCAACGGCCAGGGCATCTACGGCATCGACATGCAGACGCGGCGTGGAAGGCGAGATTGACGCATTACCCGACGCCCGATGAATTGTGGAACCTGACCTTTGCCGCCAGGAACGCCTGGCGCGACCGCTTCGCCGCCGTGCCGTTCGAGGACAGGGGCGGCTTCTTCCAGGGGCGCTACTACCAGGACATCGCCATCGAGCGGGTGCTGGCGGCCATCGCCGGCCGGGCAGGAGCGCATCCTGCTGACGCTGGCGACCGGCACCGGCAAGACCTTCATCGCCTTCCAGATCGCGTGGAAGCTGTTTCAGAGCCGCTGGAACCTGGCGGACTGGAAGACTGAGGGCGAGCCGACCCGCCGCCCGCGCATCCTGTTCCTGGCCGACCGCAACATTCTGGCCGACCAGGCCTACAACGCCTTCTCGGCCTTCCCCGAAGATGCGCTGGTGCGCATCGCACCCGGAGGACATCCGCAAGAAGGGCAAGGTGCCGAAGAACGGCAGCATCTTCTTCACCATCTTCCAGACCTTCATGAGCGGCCGCCGGGACGGCATACGCCCGTACTTCGGCGAGTATCCGCCGGACTTCTTCGACTTCATCGTCATCGACGAGTGCCACCGGGGCGGCGCCAACGACGAGAGCAACTGGCGCGGCATCCTCGACTACTTTGCGCCGGCCGTGCAGCTTGGCCTGACCGCCACCCCAAGCGCAAGGACAACGTCGACACCTACGCCTACTTCGGCGAGCCGGTGTTCATCTACTCGCTGAAGGACGGCATCAACGACGGCTTCCTGACGCCGTTCCGGGTGAAGCAGATCGCCACCACGCTGGACGAATACGTCTATACGCCCGACGACAAGGTGGTCGAAGGCGAGATCGAGGCCGGCAAGCGCTACGAGGAAGCGGACTTCAACAGGATCATCGAGATCAAGGAGCGCGAGAAGAAGCGCGTCGAGATTTTCATGGCGCAGATCGACCAGCGCGAGAAGACGCTGGTGTTCTGCGCGACGCAGGACGCACGCGCTGGCGGTGCGCGACCTGATCAACCAGATGAAGACCAGCACCGACCCGAACTACTGCCAGCGGGTGACGGCCAACGACGGCGGCGCTGGGCGAGCAGTACCTGCGGGACTTCCAGGACAACGAGAAGACCATCCCGACCATCCTGACCACGTCGCAGAAGCTCTCGACCGGCGTGGATGCGCGCAACGTGCGCAACATCGTGCTGCTGCGGCCGGTCAATTCGATGATCGAGTTCAAGCAGATCATCGGGCGCGGCACGCGGCTGTACGACGGCAAGGACTACTTCACGATCTACGATTTCGTGAAGGCGCACCACCATTTCAGCGATCCGGAGTGGGACGGCGAGCCGATTGAACCGGAGGTGTGCGCGAAGTGCAATCGCACCCCTGCGTCTGCATCAAGGAGCCGCCACCACCGTGTTATCTCTGCGGCAAATCACCCTGCGAGTGTGCGCAAGACCCTTGCCCGAAATGCGGCCAGCGACCTTGTGTTTGCAGGAAGAGGGCGAAGGTGCAAACTGGCCGACGGCAAGGCACGCACGATCCAGCACATGATGGTCACCAGTTTCTGGCACCCGGACGGCACGCCGATGTCGGCGCAGCAGTTCATGGAAGCGCTGTTCGGCAAGCTGCCGGAGTTCTTCAAGGACGAAGACGAATTGCGCGACACTATGGAGCGCGCCGGACACGCGCCGGAAGTTGCTCGAAGGGCTGGCCGAAAAGGGCTTCGGCAAGGATCAACTGAGCGAAATGCAGAAGATCATCGACGCGGAGAAAAGCGACCTGTTCGACGTGCTGGCGCATGTCGCCTATGCCCTGCGAACCGCTCACCCGCGAAGAGCGGGCGGACCGGGCGATGGCGGTGATCAGCGACGAACTTCAATACCAAGCAACAGGTGTTTCTCGATTTCGTGCTGTCGCACTACATCGCTATCGGCGTGGAAGAACTCGACCAGGCGAAGCTGACACCGCTGCTGAAGCTGAAGTACCACGACTCGATTGCCGATGCGGTGGCCGATCTTGGGAAGCCGGAAGAGATCGGAAAGGTGTTCAGCGGGTTCCAGAAATACCTGTATCAGTTACAACCGGTCACCTGACTTGAGCACGCCGAATCAATAGCGGAGAACCATCATGAGCATCACCCTGGCCGTGCGCGGCGAATTCATTCAGCTCGACCAACTGCTCAAGGCGACCGGCCTCTGCGATTCCGGCGGCGCGGCGCATGCCGCCATCGCCGAAGGGCGGGTCAGGGTGGATGGTGCGGTCGACACCCGAAAAAGGGCAAAATTGCGGCCGGGGCAAACTGTCCTGTTCGCCGGCGAAGAGGTGACGCTGGTCGCGCCTTAGCCGAATGCGGACCGCTCAGGACATCTTGACGACGATGTCGTGCAGCGTATTGGCGGCGGCCGCCACGCGGTCGGCGGCGTTCGACAGGTGACGGTAGATTTCGCGGCGCTTGAACATGTTGATGTAGTCATCGCCCTGGAAGAGTTCGGCAATGGCCCGCCGGTAGGCCTTCTCCACCTTGCGCTCGGCCTTGCGCGCGGTGTCGGCGCAGGTGGCGGCGCTTGCCGGTTCCTTGGACAGGCGTGAGAAGCCGAGGGCCAGCGCATCGGTGCCCATCTTGATGTGCATGGCCATTTCGAGGCAATACTTGTCGGGTGAAATGCCGAGAACGTTCATCTCGTTGACCGTGGTTTTACAGTAATTGGTGATCTCGTCGAGGTGCATGATCGCCCGGTGCAGATCCTCGCGGTCGATCGGCGTCGAGAAGGCTTCGTTAAGCGTATGCAGGTTGCTGGCCTTGATTCGGTCGGCATCGTGCTCGTCCTGACGGATCCGCTCGCCGATCACGACATCACCGGTTTCCATGAATTCCACAAGGAGGCCGGTGGTCTGGGCGACATGCCCGCATTGCGTGCTGAGCGCGCCGAAGAAGTCCGCCATCTTGGGGAAAACCCGTTCGAAGAGCTTGCGAAAAATGGATGGCTGGTCATTCATGGCTTGCTTCCGAGGTAGAGGTTGAGCAGGGCATAGGCCTGGATGGCGACAATGGCGGCGCCGGGGATGGTGACGACCCAGGTGACGGCGATATCCTGGGCCTTCTTCCAGCGCACCGCGCGCGGATTGTCGGCGGCGCCGATCCCCATGATCGAGGTGGCGACGACATGCGTCGTGGACACCGGCGCGCCGATGGCCGAGGCGGAGAGAATGACCAGCGCCGAGGTCAGTTGCGAGCTGAGGGCGTGGATCGGCCGCACCCGGAAGATCGCGAAGCCGAGCGTACGCACGATGCGCCAGCCGCCGGACAGGATGCCCAGCGTAATTGCCGTCGCGCAGGCCAGCATGACCCAGAACGGCACCTCGAATTTGGGTATGAAGCCGCCGAGCAGTAGCACCAGGGTCAGGATGCCCATGCTTTTCTGGGCATCGTTGGCGCCGTGGGAAAAGGCCAGGCCGGCGGCGGTGAAGAACTGGGCGCCGCGCAAGCGCCGGTTGACCGCCGGCGTGGCCCGGGTCAGCAGGGCGGATAGCAGTCGCTTGATCAGAAATCCCGCCCCGAAGCCGATCACCGGGGAAAGGAAGAGGGCGGCCAGCACCTTGATGATCCCGGTGACGTGGCCGTGGAGCAGCTCGCTGAAGCCCCAGACCACATGGTCGCTGCCCACCGAAACGACGACTGCCCCGGCGAGACCGCCGACCAGCGCGTGCGAGGAGGACGAGGGAATCCCGAAATACCAGGTGACCAGGTTCCAGACGATGGCGCCGAGCAGCCCGCAGATCATGATCGACAGCGAGAGGACCGGCAGGACGCCGTCCAGCGAGATGATCTTGCCGATGGTGTTGGCTACCGCCGTGCCGCCGAGCAGGGGGCCGAGAAATTCGAAGACGCCGACAATGACGACCGCCTGCACCGGCGTCATGGCGCGCGAGGCAATCACGGTGGCGACAATGTTGGCGGCGTCGTGAAAGCCGTTGGTGTAATCGAACAGCAGCACGATGACGACCGCGATGATCGCCAGGAGAACGACGGAATCAATCATCGCGCCGACTCATGGCGAGCGCAGGTTAATACCCATTACGTCGCTGGGTGCGACTGTTCAAGGAATCTTCACTGCCTCAATGTCTGACTTGGTGCCCAACCCCAGGGTCTTGACAAAAGAGACATGGTGGCCGCGCGTGGTGATGTTGTCGTCGTGCACTGCAAAGCCCACGTTGTAAATGCCGCCGGCCTTGAGCATCTTGTCATCGGCATTGGTCAAACCCAGTGGGCGAACAATCACTACAGTCCACATGCCATTTTTCCATGACGCAAGAGCGTTGTTGTCGGCAGCTGAACCCGTCGCATCCTCACGGCTTGTAATGTAATCAGGGACTAGATCGCCCTCCTTCCAGGCAGCTTTCGGATCAAATGGAACAGCGTTCTGCTCCCGAACCAGGAAGTGATCGCCTTGGCGCAACTTGCCCTCGGTAATCGACTTGTAGCCGACCTTCTTTTCATCCCACATGTACTTGGGCTGATGCGTGGACTTGTCAGAATTGCTGCTGAACATTTCCCTGCCGGCGTCGCCATTGCGGAACTCAAGCACATAACCATCGTCCGCCATGCCTACCGGGTAACTGCGGTGGGCGCGCCACTGGATCAGGTCGAGGAACTTGCCGTCAGCCTTGAGCCTGGCGATTTCGTCGAGTGTCTTGCCGCTCTTCCAGTCAGACGGGTCAGTCCGAGTGTCGGGCAGGTACTTGCGCACGTCCCCCTTTTTGATGGCGGTGAGCATGGCATTAGCCGCTACCTCATCTTTTGTAAATTGCTTCGGCATGTCACGCAATCCGTCGTGGCATGTCAGCCAGCAACCCTGTTTGGCGAAACCAGCCACCTTGCCATCGTCGATCATGATCGACATGCGGTCCTCGTAGATTCCGGGCTGTTTGCCATCCTGTACTACCTTGTCCAGCTTTGGGAAACCCCAGACCTTCCATTCCTTGCCGTCAAAACGCAGATACTGGTGTTCTGTACCCGGGTAGGGGGCGTTGGTTTTCCACTGAAATCGCAAATACAGACTCTTCGCGTCGTAAGCGGCCTGCACATTCAGGTCCACAAACCCGTTCTTGCCCTTGACTGGCGTGGGCTCCAGCGGGCCACTTTTCACCAGCTTGTTGCCCAGTTCCTTTTCAGCATTCTTTTCATCATGGCATTCCACGCAGGCCGTTCCACTACGAACCTTGCCGGCTCCAGAAGCATGGGCTTCACTGCGTAGCCATTCGTAAGAAGACTGGCCGGGATAAAACAATCCCACCGAGACAGGTTTGATTTTTGACCAGTCAATCGTCGCTGGATTCGGCAGCCTTGGCTACGCCCGTACCGAACATCACGAAACCCATACTCAGCACAATAATTGATTTCTTCATGGTTGTTCTCCTTATAAATCAACTACAAACTGTGCCGTTGGGACACTGGAGCCTCTACGAATCATGGCACTGCTGCATAAACTAACAGCGACTCGGATCTATCCTGTTGGCGAATAACAACTGTAGCATTCGAGGCTTGCGAACGGTGGGCGATCCTTGCTTTTTTTCGGCCTTCCGGGATGACAGCAATTCCACAAATCATTCCGAGTTGTCGTGCCAAATTGAGTGCCCCGTGAGGTCGGGGTTTCAACAGTCAATTCCAGGTAGCCTATTGTTTTTTCTGCCAATTGTCGCGGTTGACCATGTAAAATAAGCAAATTCTGATTTATCGAGCGCGCCATGGCCTACCCTTCGTTTTCCGAAATTTCCAAGAGCTTCGCCCCCGGCTGGTTCGCCGCGGTCATGGGTACCGGCGTCCTGGCGCTGACCACGCATTCGCTGGCCCAACACTGGCCGGCGCTCGGCTTGCCGGCGGTGACATTGCACTGGTTCAACACGGCATTGTTTCTGGTCCTCGCGCTACCGTGGCTGATGCGTTGGGTGCGCTTTCCCGATGCTGCCATGCAGACGCTCAAGCATCCGGTGCAGGCCAATTTCTACCCGACCTTTTCGATTGCACTGCTGGTGCTGGCGGCGCAATGGCTGGTGTTCACGCCTTACGTCGAGGTGGCGATGGCGCTGTGGTGGCTGGGCGTCCTGGTGACTTTCGTGTTCAGCTTCGCCGTCCTCTTTTTCATGTTCCGTGGCGAGCATGTAGCGATGGATCATGTGACGCCTGCCCAGTTCATTCCGGCCGTCGGCCTTGTCGTCATGCCGCTGGCCGGCGCGCCGCTCCTGCCGCACATGCCGGAAGCGCTGCGTGAAATCGCCCTGACCGTCAATGCCGTCGGCCTCGGCGCCGGCAGCATGATGTATGTCGGCCTGCTCGGCATCACGCTGTTCCGCAAGTACCTGCACAAGCCAGCGCAGGGCATCCTGACGCCGACCGTGTGGATCCATCTGGCGCCGATCGGCGTCATTCCCGTCAGCCTGATGAACCTGCTCGACCAACTGCCGTTCCCGGCGGCGCGCGAAGCGGCAACGGTGCTGATGCTGCTGGTCTGGGGCTTCGGCGTCTGGTGGCTGGTCATGGCCAGCCTGCTGACGCTGGCGGCGCGCGCGGCGGGTCAAATGCCGTTCGCGCTTTCCTGGTGGGGCTTCACCTTTCCGCTCGGCGCCTTCGTCGCTGAAAGTCTGCGCCTGAGCAAGTTGCTTGGCTGGGGAACAATCTTCGCGGTCGGCGTCGCGGCCTGGCTGCTGCTCTGCGTCATCTGGGGCATCACGGCTGTCAGGACGGCGCGCGGCGTGGCCAGCGGCGCGGTCTTCCAGCCGCATCCCTGATGGCCTGGTGGTGGCTGCCCGCGCTTGTTGGGGCGGGCTGGCTGGCACTGAATTTTGCCATCCGGCGCGGGTTGACCGCGGTACGCGTTCCTGAAACCGCCGATCCCGGCGCCTTGCCGTGGCGCGAGGTGGCGATACCGGCGGCCAACGAAAAGCGCTTGTTCGGCTGGTTCATTCCGGCCGCCCCCGGAGCGCCGGCACTGGTTGTCATGCACGGCTGGGGCGGCAATGCCGAAATGATGCTACCGCTGGCGGCGCCGCTGCATGCGGCCGGCTATTCGCTGCTGTTGGTCGATGCCCGTTGCCACGGGCGCAGCGACAGCGACACCTTCGCTTCGCTGCCGCGCTTTGCCGAGGATATCGAAGCCGCATTGACCTGGTTGCGCCTGCAACCCGGGGTCGATCCGGCGGCGCTCGGAGTGATCGGCCATTCGGTCGGCGCCGGCGCCGCGCTACTGGTCGCCGCGCGCCAGCCCGAACTGCGCGCGGTGGTCAGCCTGGCCGCCTTTGCCCATCCGGCGGCGATGATGCGGCGCTGGGTGGCGGCGCTGCACATTCCCTACTGGCCAGTGGGCGCTTACATTCTGGCCTATGTCCAGCACGTGATCGGCTTTCGCTTCGCGGCGATCGCGCCAAGAAACACCATCGCCCGGGTTGGCTGTCCGGTGCTGATCGTGCATGGCCTGGAAGACGATACCGTGCCGGTCGACGAGGCGCGCGAAATATACGCCGGGCGCGCCAGCGATGCGGTCGAGCTGCTGCTGGTTCCCGGCAGCCACGACGACTATGGCGATATCGGTTTGCAGATCGCCGGGTTGCGGCGCTTTCTCGATCACGCGTTTGCCGGGCCGGCCGCTTCAGGCAACTGATTGGTTCCGCCTTGTCAGGCGGGTCGACAAAAAAAGGCGGGAGACAAGCTCCCGCCCAAGCGGAGATTGCCCTGATTTGCCTCAGGGCAGGAGGAAAGAGGCTTTCTCGCGGACCTTGATGTCGGCGTTTTCCTGGGCTGTGATCTCAAGGTGAATCTGGTTGGCGCCCTTCTTGCCGGCGTCGGGTGGGACGCGAACGACGGTATTGAACGACTGCAAGGTAGCTGCCGGAACCTCGACTTCGTTGGCGCCGGCGATTTCCACGCCGGGCAGGCCGTCAACCGTAACCTTGTAGCGGTGCGGCCGCTCTTCGGTGTTCATGATCTGCAGCATGTAGACGTTTTCGATGCTGCCATCGTCAGCCTCGCGGGCCAGCGTCGAGCGGTCGCGGATGATGTCCACCTTGAGCGGAATGCGGTGCGCGAGGAACCAGACGGCCAGGCCGGTAATAATAACCAGGATGACGGTGTACAGCAGGATGCGCGGGCGGATGATGTGGCCGAGGATTTCCTTCTTGCCGAGATGCTGTGCCATCGCATTCTCGGTCGAATAGCGGATCAGGCCGCGCGGCAGGCCGACCTTGTCCATCACCTGATCGCAGACGTCGATGCAGGCGGCGCAGCCGATGCACTCGTATTGCAGTCCGTCGCGGATGTCGATGCCGGTCGGGCAGACGACAACGCATTGCCCGCAGTCGATGCAGTCGCCGAGCCCGGCAGCCTTGGCATCGACGCCCTTCTTGCGCGCGCCGCGCGTTTCGCCACGCGCCGGATCGTAGGTGATGATCAGCGTGTCGGGGTCGAACATCACGCTCTGGAAGCGGGCGTAGGGGCACATGTACTTGCACACCTGCTCGCGCATGAAGCCGGCGAACAGGTAGGTGAAGCCGCCGTAGAAGAAGATCCAGAAGATTTCCCAGGCGCCGAGGTTGCCGGTACGCACCGATTCGATCAGTTCCGTGACCGGTGTGAAGTAACAGACCAGCGTGAAGCCGGTCCACAGTGAAAGCAGGCCCCAAAGCAGGTGCTTGGTACCCTTGATGCGCAGCTTGCGGGCGCCGAGCGGCGCCTTGTCGAGCTTGATGCGGGCGTTACGGTCGCCTTCGATCCAGTTCTCGATCCACATGAATATCTGGGTATAGACCGTCTGCGGGCAGGCATAGCCGCAGAAGAGACGCCCGGCAACGGCGGTGACCAGAAACAGCGCGTAGGCCGAGACGATGAGCAGGGCAGCCAGGTAAATGACATCCTGCGGCCAGAAAACCAGGCCGAAAATGTAGAACTTGCGCTCGACCAGATGCAGCAGGATTGCCTGACGGTCATTCCAGACCAGCCACGGGCTGACGTAAAAGAGTATCTGCGTGAAGACGACGAGCGCAATCCGCCAGTTGTCGAAGAATCCGCGGATGCCTTTGGCGTAGATCTTCTTGCGCTTCTCGTAGAACGAGACGGGGGCGGGCGTGCCTGGTTGGGGGCTGGCTACGGGCTGGATCATTGATCTTCTGAACAGGTTGGGAAAATGGTTGGAAACCGGCGCGGTTGGTGCGGAGACAACCTGGCTGCACCAAGCAGGCCTGCGGGCGAACTAAGGGGGAAGTGCCGCCAGGCTATATTCCGATCACCAACTCCCACCCACAGGTCACGGAGGAGAGAACCTTGGGCGGGAGTTGTCACCGGTTTCCGGATTAACTAACAGCAAGATGCGCGCCAGCTCGCGTTTCGTTTTTAATGGCCAATGTAATCATAGTGTTAGCGTGTATTTTCTGAATCCAGGTTGCCCTTGCCTGTCCGGCTGTGTCAATATTGACAAATATTATTGGCGAGAATGACAAATTCAGCATGACTTCGCATCTTCTCAGTGAGTTGCTTTCTTTCCTCGACGGCTTGCCCGAGCCGCGCATCGTGATGGATGCGGACTACCGCATCGTCGCGGCAAATGCCGCCTACGCCCGCGAATTCGGGGCCGGCCAGCCGGTTGCCGGGCGCTTCTGCTACGAGGTTTCGCATCATTTCGACGTGCCCTGCGACCAGGCCGGCGAATCGTGTCCGCTCAAGCAAAGCCTCGAGGATGGCGCGCCGCAACGCGTCCTGCATCTGCATCACACCCCGCGTGGCGAGGAACATGTCGATGTCGAAACGACGCCGATTCGCGACGACCAAGGGCAGATTGTCTACTTCGTCGAAACCATGCGCATCGTCCGCCAGGCCAGCAGCCGGGCCGCCGCGCAAGGTCTGGTCGGGCGCTCGCCGGCCTTCGTTGCGATGCTGGAAAAGGTGCTGCGCGTCGCTCACTCCGATGCCGCCGTATTGCTGCTTGGCGAGACGGGTACCGGCAAGGAACTGGTCGCCCACGCCATCCATGAAGCCAGCGCCCGCGAGGAAGGGCCGTTTGTTGCGGTCGACTGCGCCGGAATGACCGAAACGCTGTTCGAAAGCGAACTCTTCGGCTACGAAAAGGGTGCTTTTACCGGCGCCACCCACCGCAAGCTGGGGTTGGTCGAAGCGGCCAGCGGCGGCACGCTGTTCCTCGACGAAATCGGCGAGTTGCCGCTTTCCCTGCAGGTCAAGCTGCTGCGCCTGCTTGAAACCGGCACCTATCGCCGGGTCGGCGGGCTGGACTGGCTGCCCGCCGATTTCCGGCTGATTACGGCGACCCACCGCGACCTGCGCGCCATGGTCCAGGCCGAAAGTTTCCGCCGCGACCTCTACTTCCGGATCAACACCTTCCCGATCCGTACGCCGGCCCTGCATGAGCGGGCCGACGACATCCCGCTGCTGGCTACCTCGCTCCTCGAGCGGGTTGATCGCAAGTCCGACCGGAAATTCACCGGGGCAGCGCTCGAGTGGCTCTCAAGCCGCCGCTTCAGCGGCAATATCCGCGAATTGCGCAACCTGATCGAACGCGCCACCCTGCTCGCCGATGGCGATACCATCGACCAGTCGCATCTGACGGAAATGGCCGAAGATATTCCGCCTGCGTTGCCGGACGCCAGCGGCGCCTTTCAACTGGCCGAGGTGGTCGATCTGGAAACGCTGGAAAAACGCTACCTCGACTGGGCAAAAGGCCAGCCCGGAAACGACCTGCCGGCGCTGGCCAGGCGGCTTGGGGTCAGTCAGCGGACCCTCTATCGCAAGCTGCAGGCCAGGAGCTGACACGCTCGCCGCCTCTCATGCCGGAAAGATTCAGGGAATCTCGATGTGATTTGCGTTCAGCCAGTCCCGATCGAGTTCCCAGCGCACTTCCTTGATGCCGGGCTGGGCCAGGACAATGGCGCTGGCTTCCGATTGAACTTCCCCGAGCAGCTTTTCCACCGCGATGAAGGCCGGGTCGTTGGGGTTTTTGGTGTTCACGTCGGGATAGAGAACCGCCAGGGCCTTGAACGCGGGGACTGCAAAGCTGCGCGGCGTGCTGACGTAGGCAGTGCCCTGACTGACCTTCAACACCCGGAACTTGTACGGATAGTTCTTCATTTTTTCGCTGGCCTGGGTCTCGATCGCGCTGGTCAGCTTGCGCGAGGCTGCGTCTGGCGCGCGGATGTACCAATCGAGAGCGACCAGAAAGACCAATAGGGCGATGACCCAATATCTCTTTTTCATTTGCAACTTTCTGCTCCAAGGGTTTGACTGTCAAAAATTCCGGTATCGGGCCGAATCAGAGCGCTTTCCCTTCGCCGGCTTCCTCATAAGTTCGCCCATCGCGGATGTGATAAATGCGCTTGAAGGTCGGGATGATTTTTTCGTCGTGGGTCACCACGATGATCGCGGTCTGGTATTGCTGCGCCATCTGGTTGAGGATGCGCATCACGGCCAGGGCGCGTTCGCTGTCCAGCGGCGCGGTCGGTTCGTCGGCCAGGATCACCGGCGGCTGGTTGGCCAGGGCGCGGGCAATGGACGACCCGCTGCTGTTCGCCGCCGGAAAGTTCCGAGGGCTGGGCCTTGGCGCGGTGCGCCACATCCAGCGCTTCGAGCAGATCCAGCGCCCGGCGCCGGGCCTCGGCGTTGGGCTGCCCGGCCAGCATGGGCAGCAGGGCGACGTTGTCGGTGACGTCGAGAAAGGGAATCAGGTAAGGCGCCTGGAAGACGAAGCCGATGCTGTCGCGGCGCAGCGCCCGCAGGTCGGAAATCTTCCAGTCGTCGTCGTAAGATGATCTCGCCGCCCAGGGTCATGCGCCCGGCCGTCGGCTCGATCACCGCGCCCAGGCACTTGAGCAGGGTGCTCTTGCCCGAGCCGGAGGGGCCGATCAGGCCCGACCACCTCGCCGGGCGCGACGGTCATGTTCACGTCCTTCAGCGCATCGACCGCGGTGTCGCCCTGCCGTAGCGCTTGCTCAAGCCTTCGATGCTGATGCCGAATGTCTGCATCTCAGCCGCCTATCGCCGTGGCCGGGTCGACCTTCAGCGCGGCGCGGATGGCCAGCGTGCTGGCCAGGGCGCAGATGAGCATGACGGCGACGAAGCCGCGCACGGCATCGCCGGGTTCGAGCAGCACATATTTCGGGAAAGGCCGGCGCCCAGAAGGTGGCGGCGATCTTGCCGACGACGAAGCCGATCAAGCCCAGGCCCAGCGCCTGCTGCAGGATCATGCCGGCGATGGTGCGGTTGCGGGTGCCGATCAGCTTGAGCACGGCGATCTCGCGGATCTTGCCCAGCGTCATGGTGTAGATGATGAAGGCGACGATGGCCGCGCTGACGATGGCGAGGATCACCAGGAACATGCCGATCTGCTTGGCCGAGGTGGCGATCAGCTTGGCGACCAGAATTTCTTCCATCTGCGCGCGGGTATAGGCCTGCAGGTGCTTCCAGCGGCGGATCCCGGCCGCCACGCCGTCCGGCGTCTCGCCGTCGCGCACCTGCACCAGCACGGCATTGACGTTGTGGTTGCTGGCTTGCGAGGCCTGAATCGCCTCCAGCAGGCCGGGCACGCCGGGGCGGTTGAGGCCGGGTTGGCGGCGGTGCGGGCGCGCTCGTTGAGATGGCGTCGTTGTCCTTGAGGAACTGCGCTTCCTGGGCGTCCTTCAGCGGAATGAAGACCATCGGATCGCCGCCGGAGGACACCATGCGCCGGGTCAGGCCGACCACGGTGTAGTCGTGGCGGCGGATGCTGGATGCGCTCGCCCAGTTGAAAGCCGGTCTTGACGTCGGCCACCGCTTCGTAATGGCTGCGGGTGATCTGCCGGCCGGCCACCAGATAGCCGGGTTCGCCCGGCTGGCCGGGCTCGAAGCCGACCACCATGGCCCGCACATCGGTGTCGCCCTGGCGCACCTGCATGGTCAGGTAGGTGACATTGGCGGCCTGCGCCACGCCGGGCATGCCGAGAATGCCGCGGTAAGCATCGTCGTGCAGGCTGGACGACTCGGCATAGGGGCCGAGGGTGTCCTTCTGCACCACCCAGAGGTCGGCGCCGCTGTTGTTGAGCAGCACCTTGCGCATCGTCCACCATGCCGCGATAGACGCCGGCCATGGTCAGCGTCACGCCGATCAGCAGGCCGAGGCCAAGGCCGGTGAAGACAAATTTGCCCCAGGAATGCAGGATGTCGCGGCCGGCCAGGCTGATCACTTGCCGGCTCCGGCGAGCGATTCGACGACCTTGATGCGGCTGTCGGCGGTGAGTTCCTTTTCGCTGTGAACGATCACCTGCATCGCCTTCGCTCAAGCCGTCGAGGATCTCCACTTGCCCGTCGAGGCTCGCCTTGCCCGGTTTGACGGCGACAAAATGGGCTTTGCCGTCACGGTGGACCCATACCCCGACCTGGTCACCCTGGCGTTTTATGCTGGCATTGGGCACCAGGAAGTTGCGCCGGGCTGGTCGGAAATTTCAGGGTGACCTCGGCCAGTTCGCCGAGGGACATGCCCTGCCGGCAGGGTGTCGAAGGCGACCTGGGCGATGCGCTCTTCGGTCACGCTGTCGCTGACCAGATCGACCCTGACCACTTTGCCGGACAGCACGCGGGCGGGGTCGGAACGCAAGGCGATTTCCGCCGGCAGGCCGATCGCCAGGCCGGCCGATCGCCCCTGGTCGAAGCGGGTCTTCACCCACAGGCTGGCCGGTTCGATCAGCCGGAGCACTGCCTGGCCGGCGACCACGGTGGAACCCGGTTCGGCATCGCGCGCCGTGATCACGCCGTCGCTCGGTGCCAGCAGGCGCACATTGCCGCGTTGCTGGCGCAGGCCGTCGCGTTCGGCGCCGAGGCGAATGGTGTCCTGCCTTGCCGCAGCCAGATTGGCTTCGGCGGCATTGAGGCCGGCCCGCGCCGAAATCTCTTCCTGCAGTTTGGCTTCGACGGCGCTGCTGCTGACGAATTTCTTGTCGCCGAGATCCTCGTAGCGCCGGGCATTCATCACCGCCAACTGGTTACGCGCCTCGCCATCGCGCCGCTGCGCCTCGCTGGCCGTGACCGCATTGCCGGCGCGGGCGATGGAAGCATCGAGCGCGGCAATCCGCTCGTCGAGATCGACCGGGTCCATCTCGGCCAGCAACTGGCCGGCCTTTACCGTGTCGCCCACGTCGACCAGCACCCTGAGTACGCGACCGGCGGTGGTCGGCCCGATCAGGTAGGCGCGCCGGGCTTCGATGGTGCCGATGCCGAACAGCGCAGGCGTGATATTGCCTTCGCCAACCTTGGCCACCGTGACCTTGGTCGGCGCGAGAGGGCCGGAACGGGCCACGACAAAACCGAAGGCAAGCAGCAAGGCGAGTACGAGCAGAGCAAGCCAAAGGCCACGAGATCGCAGGGAAGGAAGTTTCATGGCGCGCTCCGAATGGCGTTGCGGTAGAGGACAAAAACCCACCGTGCATCTGCAGGGCGATGCTTCGCCACGCGCGGTGGCGACATACTCGGCGTATACCGTCGCGTCGCCGGTGACCTTGTGGCTATTGTGCTCATCGCTTGCTGATGCGATCCGTCAGCAACGCCTGCACATCGGCGATCTGCCAGTCGCCCCGGATGCCGGGCGGACTTTCCTTCACGGCAGGAAAATTCACGAAGGACACTGCGCTACCGTCCTGGCGTCGATGCTGATACTTGCCATCGATCAGAATCAGAATGGGAACATGGCCATCCAGTCCAACGGCGGCCAGCCGCTTTTCACCTTGCGGACTTTCCGCGTCAATCTCGACGACTTTCAGTTTGCCGCCTTGCTGAGCCAGCCAGTCACGCAATGGCTTGAGCGCGGACATTACCGGCGGGTGCGTCATGGCAATAATTTCGACGGTTGGCGCGGCGGCGGCCCAGGATGCGTCGATGGCAGGGCCAAGCATGCCGGCAATCAGCGAAAAAATAAAACGTTCTACGTGTCTTCATGGCAGGGTCTCTCTGGCTTGTGTCATTTGCAGTTGTGATGGAGCTTCCATTTGTCAGCATGACCGATCTTTATCGCCCAATCGGGAACCGTGCAATCGTCACCGGCAACAGTATCGCCAGTTGGGGCATCGGTCGTTGCCAGCGGTTCAGGTGCTGGTGCAATCACTGGCGCCTCCTGTAACTGATGTTGGGCGAGCGGAACCATGGCGACCACGAACAACGCCAGGACCGCCAACTGAAACAGCCCAATCCGCTGAATCTCATGCTGTATCGGCACCTCACAGGTTCCGCCGGGGCAAAATTTTGCCTTTTCCCTGTGGAAGAGGTTGTAGATCTTGCATGCAAGGCAGATACCGAAAGCCGATTCAAAAAATAGCAGCAACAGGCAGGTCGAACAAATAATCAGGTTGATCGGGCCGATGACGCGGTTGATCACAACCAGGAACAGCATGGCGATGGCCAGCCCCAAGGCGATGCTCCAGGCAAAGCGCTTCTGCGCCGCGCCGACATACTCCGGGGCTTGTTTCCTGACCGCGAAGCGGCCAAGCACCATGATTGGCGAATATTTCGGATTGACGAAAATCCGGATCGCAAAATCAATCAGGAAGGCGATGACGAAAATTCTGCGTCAACTGAAAGTTGCCGATGAGCCAGGCGTTCATGAAGGCAATCATGGCCAGGAAAAACAATATGCCGGCGCTGGCCCGAACCTCTCTTTCATTGAGGACCGGCACGTCGTAGCCGTCAACGCGCTCACCAAAACTGAAGATGCTATTCATGAATATTCTCACCTGATTTTATGTTCAAGATCTCACCGGGGTAGTCGCAGACAAACTTCCAGTCCGCCCTGAGTCCGATTGGCCAACCTGACATCACCGCCATGGGCACGAGCAATTTGCCGAGCGATGGCCAGCCCAAGGCCGGTGCCGCCGGTTTCGCGGTTCCTTGAACTCTCGACGCGATAGAACG
Organism: uncultured beta proteobacterium; assembly: GCA_963727115.1. Lineage (GTDB taxonomy): Bacteria > Pseudomonadota > Gammaproteobacteria > Burkholderiales > Rhodocyclaceae > Azonexus. The sequence goes on from CAVSFS010000013.1 coordinate 204,265, forward strand.
GCTCAAAGACTTTGCCGAGTTCATCGTGAGCAAGTCCCGGTCCTCGATCACGGATCAAGATGTCAACCTCCGTCGGTTTTGCTTCGATCACGACAGAAACCTCGTCAATGCCATATTTCAGGGCGTTGTCGATCAAGTTGGTCAAACAGCGCCGCAAAGCGTGTGGTCGAGCGGTGAGGCGGATGTTGGTGGCGCACTCGACGCTCAGGTGAGCGCCGCCTTCGACAAAATCATCGACCACGCTTTCGACCAGGGCTGAGATATCGACGAGCCTTAAAGGTTCGTCCACCATTTCGCCGCGCAGGAAGCGCAGGGCGGAACTGACCATATCCTCCATTTCCTCCAGATCGCTTGCGAATTTCTCGCGCAGCGGCGAGTTCTCGAGCATCTCGGTGCGTAGCCGCAACCGGGTAATCGGCGTTTTCAGATCATGGGACACGGCGGCCAGAAAGCGGGCGCGTTCGTCGACTGACTCACGAAGCCGGGCCTGCATTGCGTTGAATTCCCGGGCGGCGGCCACAACTTCAGTCGGTCCGGATTCAGGTAGCGGCGGACGGTTGAGGTCGCTACCCAAACCACGGGCAGCTTGCGCCAGATCACCCAGGGGGCGGGTCACTGCCCGTACTGCAAACCAGGACAGGCCAAGCAGCGACAGGAACATCACCGCCAGGTTGAAGAGCAGATGGATGGGCCAGGCAAACATTTGTTGTGGGCCTGCGCCCAGTACATGCAACCAATTGCCATCGCTGAATTCAAGACGCAAATCCAGTGCAACGACCCCGAGTCGAGGGGCGGCGCGGACATTCATCGTTACGTCAGGTCCGAGCGTAGCGCGGAGAATGGCCGGAAAGGCGCCGGATTCATTGCTGCTTGTCAAAGCCGTTGATCCCGCCGGTTCAATGCGGGCCGTCAGATTCCTGGCGCTCAGGAGCGCAGCAAGCTGCTCGCGCTCGCTACCCGTTTTGCTGTCCAGGGCGCGGTAAACCGCGGCAACCCGCTCCGCTATTTCTTCTGATGTTGTACGCGCCATGGTTCGCTGCCGCTCGACGAGGTGCAGCGCGACACTCAATAGCTGAGCCATGAACAGCCCCGCCGCCATGACGAGTACCAAGCGGCCAAACAAGGAGCGTGGCATCAAGGTCATGCGGCCGTTTCCGAACTCACCACGGCGGCCAGGACATAGCCTTGGCCACGCACCGTCTTGATCAGGTGCGGCTCCTTGGCATCATCATCCAGCCGGCGGCGCAGTCGCCCGACCAGTACGTCGATGCTGCGGTCGAACAATACCGTCTCTCGTCCCTGGGCCAGTTCAAGCAGTTGGTCGCGCGATAACACGCGTTGCGGATGTTCGAGAAAGACCCGGAGCATCCGGTATTCAGCGCCGCTCAGCGGTACGACCAGGCCATCAGCCGCCACCAGTTCGCGGGCCGCCACATCGAGCGTCCAGTTGGCGAAATGGAAATGGCTGGCCGGTTCCGGTTCGAGATTGGGTGGCAGGCTTTGCGCGCGGCGCAGGATGCTGCGAATGCGGGCCAGTAATTCACGCGGGTTGAATGGCTTGGACAAGTAGTCATCGGCACCCATTTCCAGTCCGACGATACGGTCAGTTTCATCGCCGCGGGCGGTCAGCATGAGAATCGGGATCCGTGAGTGGCTACGCAACTCGCGACACAGGGAGAGGCCATCCTCACCCGGCAACATCAGATCGAGAATCACCAGATCGACACGACTGCTGTCGATGGCACGGCGCATCGCCCGGCCATCGGCCACGGCGGTAACCCGGTAACCCGGTTGTTCCAGATATTCTGTCAGCAGCGACCGGATCTCCCGGTCATCGTCAACCACCAACAGGTGTTCCTGATTCTCAGCCATGCCTTGCGCCCACGATCCTGTTCAGATTAATACCGAGCCTTTATACCTTCTGCCATCAGTGGAAAGTCGCCAGAACGGTAACGTAATGTAACAAAGCGGCGAATGTCATTCTGACTTACCGAAAGGCTGTTTTCTGACATCAATGGCTTACAACATGCGCGCTTAATGACTCCTGCCAAATGGCAATAAACCTGAAGGAGATGATCATGAAACAATCGCAACTCGTATTGTCCGGCATTGCAGCAGCGGCTTTGATGATGGCCGGTGTTGCATCCGCCCATCCAGGCGGCATGGGCATGGGTCCGATGATGGGTCCGATGATGGGCGGCATGCATGGCCCAGGTCCCATGGCCGGGAACATGCAGGCCGGTGGTCCGTCGGCGATGGTCGAAAGCCGCCTTGCATAGCCTGAAGGCAGAGTTGAAAATCACTGCCGACCAGGAATCCGCATGGCAGGCATTCTCGGGCAAAGCGAGGCAACAGGCCGAAACCATGCAAGCGATGCGCGGCAAGATGCAAAATGTTGCTGGCTCAGTTCCAGAGCGGATGGATCAACGTAGCGAGATGATGCGGCAGCGCATGGGTGCCATGGATTCCATGAACGCAGCAATGAAAGATCTCTACGCGGTGCTGAGTCCTGAGCAAAAAGCAATTGCCGATCAGCGTTTCGGGATGATGGGCGGCAGGCCAATGGCACATGGGGCCAATCGCCAGATAAGGGCATGGGCGGTATTACCGCCCATGAATTCAATCCGCCAATCCATACAGCGTGCCTCTTTCACAATCAGATGCGGAATCGCGTCGTCTGGCAGGGGGTATGCCATGAGCCCGGCGCGAGCAGAATATCGATGCTCGCCGAAAAAGCGCCATAATTCCCTGCATCATGCCTTCATCACCATCATCCTCGATCCCCAATCGCGTCGAGACGCTCAGGGTGCTTCGGCTGATGGGCGATTACGAGCCGATCCTGATGCTTACCGGCAGCGATGACGGTTATGGCACGCGGTGGACGCTCGGCGGGCAGCAGGTGCAGCCGGCGATTGCCCGCTATCTGATCGAGTCAGGCTTCGTCGCCGAGAACGGCAAGACGCAGTTCGGCGCCAAGACGCTGGCCTTGACCGCCGATGGTGTGCGTTTTCGGGAGCGGGGCGTTCTCTGGTGGGCCGGGTTGAGCATTTTCCAGAAGCTGAAAGTCACGCTTCTCGGCTAAATCGATGCCCAGCCTGCCGCCGCGCCGGCTGATTTGTCAGAGTTCGAGAACGCGCAGCAGCGAAGCCGTGTCGTCATGGCCCCAGCCTTGCGCCATAAGCGCGTTGAGCTGCTGGCCGACGGCTGCGGTCAACGGCATTGGAACGCCGTTTTTGCGGGCGGCTTCGAGGACGATTCCGAAATCCTTGTGATGCAGGCGGGCTTCGATGCCGGCTGCGAAATCGCGTTTGACCATGCGCTCGCCCATCACTTCGAGTACCCGACTGGCCGCTGAACCGCCGGCCAGCGCCTGTTTTACCTTGGCGCAATCGACACCGGAAGCCGCCGCCAGGTGCATCGCCTCTGCAGCCGCCTCGATGGCGGCGACCATGATCATCTGGTTGCAGGCCTTGGCGACCTGTCCGGCGCCGCTGGGGCCGATATGGACGATGCGCTGGCCCAGGCATTCGAGCAGCGGGCGCACCCGTTCGAGCACCGCCGCGTCGCCGCCGGCCATGATCGCCAGCGTGGCGTCGATGGCGCCCTGGGCGCCGCCGGAAACCGGGGCGTCGAGCATGTGGATGCCATCTTTCGCCGAGTTGTGCGGCGATCTTGCGGGCGGCCTCGGGGGCGATGGTCGAGCAGTTGACCAGCACCGAGCCGGGCGCCATGCCTTCGACCAGGCCATCCTTGCCGAGGGCGACAGCCTCGACATCGGCGCTCGAGGTGATGATCGGTGAACACGACCTCGCAACTGGCGCCCCAGTTCGGCCGGGCGTGGCGCAGACCATTGCCGGCAACCCGGTGGCGCTTTCCGGCCGCCGCGCCCAGACGAACAGTTCATGCCCGGCGCGCTGCACATGCAGCGCCATCGGGCGCCCCATGGCGCCGAGGCCGATGAAACCAACCTTCATTCCTGACCGGAGAGTTTTTCGAGCAGTTTCAGGACAGCGATCGAGTCTTCCTCGCCAAGGCCGGAGCCGACCATGGCGTTGAACATCTGCGCCGTCGCCGCCGAACCGGGCAGGCAGAGTCCGAGTTCGTGCGCGGTCTGCATGACGATGTTGAGGTCTTTCTCGTGCATCCAGCTCTTGAAGCCCGGCTTGAAATTGCGGTCGAGCATGCGCTGGCCGTGGTTTTCGAGAATTTTCGAATAGGCGAAGCCGCCGAGCAGCGCTTCGCGCACCTTGCTGCGGTCGACGCCGTTTTTGGCGGCAAAAGCATAAGCCTCGGCGACCGCCAGCACGCCCATGCCGGTGACGATCTGGTTGGCCGCCTTGGTCACCTGGCCGGCGCCGGAGGAGCCGACATGGACGATGTTCTTGCCCATGCACGCGAAAGCGGGCAGGGCTTTGGCAAAACCTGTGTCGGAACCGCCGGCCATGATCGACAGCGTGCCGGCGATGGCGCCGACTTCGCCACCGGATACCGGGGCATCGATGAAATCGACGCCGGCCGCCGCCAGTTCCTCGCCGATCTGCCGGGCGGCCGCAGGGGCGATGGTGCTCATGTCGACGGCGACCAGGCCGGGTGACGCGCCTTGAGCGACGCCGCGCATCACTTCGGCGACATCCGGCGCGTCGGCGACCATCGAGATCACCAGTTCGTTGCCTTGGGCCGCCGCGGCCGGGCTGGCGGCGCCCTGGGCGCCGCCAGCGAGCAGCGGCTGCATCGATTCGGCGCGGCGCGCCCAGACGGTTACGGCGTGCCCGCCCTTGAGCAGATTGAGCGCCATCGGGCGCCCCATGATGCCGAGGCCGATAAAACCGATCTTCATATTGATCTCCATGAGCTTGAAGCGACGATTCTAGCCGAAGCCGCCAGTGACGAACTCTACAATCAGGCCATGTTCGTGCAGTTCGATATCGCCTTCGAGATCCTGCCAGGAACCAGACTTGCCTGGATGTCAATGACAAGAAAATGGAATTTCTTCCGCACAGTCCGCGGAAATTGCTTCGCTTCCCGCAGCGTGTGACATCGACTATGTACATCAAATTGTTGACCGCCCCGGGATGTTACTATTCAGAACGGTGGCGGCCATCAACCTGGCTCGACAGCAGGGTGATGGCTCGCCGGGTTGATTCTTCCTGGTATGGGGATTGAAAGGATTTCGGTCATGCAGGAGCTGGCTCCCTTGCCGCTCTGGGTTGTCTTCTCATGCCTTGTTGTTGCGACAATTTCCCCTGTTGTCCAGCGCTGGTTCATCTCTCGGAAAAAATGAGCAAGTATTACATCAAGTCAGGGGCGGCAATCGAGGAACTTGTCGTTGGCGAGAAACTGGGAACCGGTGCTGTCGGGAATGTATTCGCGATCATCGCGCCACCGCAGTTTGCCGACAGTGCGGTAAAGATCTATCTCGATCCCAAGGCTTTTGACGCAGAAAAGATAGGCACTCTCGTCGAAAAAGTGCCAGCGCAATTGTGGACTGGTTTGACCTCTGGCGCCCAGTATCCCCAATACGCCTGGCCGCAACATATTGTTTATGCCAAATCAACGTTTGCCAAGGGGCTGCAACCTGTTGGCTTCCTGATGCCAAAGGTTGACTCACTGGCGACCGTTACTCTTGATGCCTACTTTGACCCATCGTCAGGCAAGATGAAGGGTCTTGACGGGCACCGGCTCGCACTTCCCAGAAGAGTGGCGATCGCAATCAATCTCTGCAGGTTGCTAGGTGATTTGCACTCAGGGCATGTGTACTGCATCGATTTCAAGCCGAAGAACATACTGGCAAACAGAAATGGCGGCCAGGTTACCCTTCTCGATTGCGATAGCTATTCCGTCGTTTCAAACAATGGAAACTACCACCCGGCAACCCATCTCTCCAGGGGTTATGTCGCACCGGAGGTACTGAAAAACAAGAGTGTTAGCGCCGATCTGGCCGAGACCCAGGATTGCTTCGCACTGGCGGTCGGCCTGTTTCAGGTATTCAATTACGGAATTTCTCCGTTCTCGGGAAAGATAAACAAAGGTTGGCTGGAGGCCGGGGATGATGACGCCCGCGTCGGGGCGGGTTACTACCCCTATGGACTCCATCCCAATCCGGCAATCAATCCACTCCCCCAGTCGGTGCACGATTGCTTGCCGGTTTCGTTGCGGCAGATGTTCGACAGAGCCTTTCGGGAAGGAAAGGGGAGGCCGACAGCCCGGGAATGGGAAGATGTCCTGCGCGGGCTGCGCGAGAAGGCGAAGTATGTCACTTGCAAGGAATATCCGAACGACCCGGAGCATATTCATTTCGCCGGCTTGCCCTGTTGCCGGTGCGAGCGCGACAAGCGCATCGTGGAACCGGAAGCGAGCGGTGCAAGTCCTCAGCCGTCGGACATCGGGATTGGCATCCAAAGCCCGAACAGTCAGCCCACAGAGCGCAATGCTCCTCAAGTGGCGTCGCCAAAAGCTGCTTTTAGCGCAAGGCACTGGATTTTGTGGATTATCGCGATCGGTTTGGGAATCGCTCTGCTGACGATTCTCGGCAATCTGGATGGCGACAATTCGGCGACCACTGTTCGTACACCGCCACCGTCGCCCCCGGTGAGTCAAGCGCCCGGTGGGTCAAAGAGCGGCGGGCTGAGTGCATCGATCAATCCGGCAATGCCGCCTGCTGGTGGCGCGGAGCGCAAGCCGTTTACCAGGGAAGAAATTTATTATTGTCTGACCAGGGAATACAGGAAAGACGTAATCAACGATATTCTTTCGACAACCAATACGCCAACGCCAGCTGCTTTTTTTTCGGATGTTGCTGATTACAATTCACGTTGCAAAAACTACGCTTTTTCCAATCCGGATTTAGAAGCCGCCAAATCGACCTTCGAACTTAACAAGGCGAGAATTCTTGACGAGGCCAGTGCCGAGGCAGATTCATTCAAGAAAAATTTCTTGGCCTCATCGTCGAATACCGCTGATGATGCGCATGATCAAGGATTGCGGACAAACAAGACTTTGGATTCTGCTGGCCAGAAGCCCAAGACGGCCCGGCCCCAGCAGCCTGATCCGGCGAAAACACATGGAGCGCCTGTCGTTTCGCTGCAGCAGGAAAAGCCGCCGGCTTCAAGCGCATTGCCCGCCGTGCCGAGCGGGGATAAATCCAGGCAAAACGATCCGCCGGATCGCGGAAAGGCAGTTCGGCCACCGGAGCCTGATCAGGCCAGGAGTGATCGCGCGCCTGTCATTGCGCCTCGACAAGAGCAACCACTGAGTTCGAGCTTGTTGACCGCAATACAGCGTGGAGACAAATCCACGGTAAATGAGTATCTGAATCGCGGTACAAGCCCTAACGAGATCATGGCTAACGGAGCGCCTCTTCTGAAGAACGCAGTCGTGAGTTCCGCGATGCCGGTGGCCGAGCTACTTTTGAGTCGCGGCGCTGACGTAAACGCCAGGGATGCCAGCGGGAAAACAGCTCTATTCTGGGCCAGACGAATGAATAACGAAGCTTTCGTTCAGATGCTGCTGAAGCATGGCGCACAGGACTAACCGGATCCGGCTGATTTGAGCCTTCTCTCCTGTTTCCTGAATGTTTCCGAACTGGAGAATCAACAACGGATCACGGATACCAGCTTTTCCTTGTACGCCGATTGGCGAGACGCACCGGGAAAGATACTTATCTGCTGCAACTCGCTCCGTCGCCGCGCTTGTAGCCCATCTTCGCCAGCAGCTTTTCCGGCGGGCAGAAGCCGGTGAAGCCGCTCTGGAAGAGATTGAAGCCGACAAAGGCAGTGAAGGCGAGGAACCATTTCGAGACGAAGATCGGGCTGCCATCGAAGCCGAGCGCGAGGGTAAGCAGGATGAAAAAGCCGGCCATGATGCGGATGATGCTGTCGATAGTCATGATTGATGCTCCTTGCGGAATGCAGAGTAATAAAGGACTGGGATCACTACCAGCGTGAGCAGGGTGGAAACCAGTATGCCAAAAATCAGGCTGATTGCCAGCCCGTTGAAAATCGGGTCGTCGAGGATGAACAGCGCGCCGAGCATGGCGGCCAGCGCGGTCAGCGCGATCGGCTTGGCGCGCACCGCCGCCGACTGGATCACCGCGTCGCGGAAGGGCATGCCTTCAGCCGCCTGCTGCCGGATGAAATCGACGAGCAGGATGGAGTTGCGGACGATGATGCCGGCCAGCGCGATCATGCCGATCATCGAGGTGGCGGTGAATTGGGCGCCGAGCAGGGCGTGGCCGGGCATGACGCCGATGATGGTGAGCGGGATCGGCGCCATGATGATCAGCGGCACCAGGTAGCTGCCGAAGTGGGCGACGACCAGCAGGTAGATCAGGATCAGGCCGACCGCATAGGCGATACCCATGTCGCGGAAAGTTTCGTAGGTGACCTTCCACTCGCCGTCCCACTTGACGGCATAGCCGGCATAGGGATCGGTCGGCTGGCGCAGGAACCATTCGCCCAGCGTGCCGCCTTCCTTGAGCTCCATGCCATTGATTTGCGAGCGGATGTCGAACATGCCGTAAAGCGGTGAATCGATCTTGCCGCCCATGTCGCCGACGACATAGACCACCGGCACCAGGTCCTTGTGATAGATCGCCTTCTCGCGCGTCGCCTCGCGCACTTCGACCAGTTCGGAAATCGGCACCAGATTCCCTTCGCGCGAACGCACGCGGAGTTTCAAGAGGGCATCGAGGTTGGACAGCTTTTCGGCTGGCAGGGTGACGCGCACCGGGATCTCGAATTTCGATTCGGTGTTGCGTACCGGAGTGACGTCCTGCCCGGCGAGGCCCATGCTGACCACCTCGACGATATCGCTCTGCGCGACGCCGAGCAGCGCCGCCTTGCTTTGCGACACATGCAGCACGAACTTGCGCGAATCGGCATCGATGTAGTCGTCGACCGCGACAATGTCCTTCGTTTTCTCGAACACCTCGCGCACCTGCTTGCCGACCGTCATCTGGCCCTTCATGTCGGGGCCGTAGATTTCGGCGACGATCGGCGACATCACCGGCGGTCCCGGCGGCACCTCGACGACCTTCGCCACGCCGCCACTCCGCTTGCCGATCGCCTCGACACGGTCGCGCACGGAAGCGGCAATATCATGGCTCTTCAGCGATCTCTGATGCTTGTCGATCAGATTGACCTGGATGTCGCCCTTTTCCGGCGCGGCGCGCAGGTAATACTGGCGAACCAGGCCATTGAAATTGATCGGACTGGCGGTGCCGGCGTAGGCCTGATAATTGGTTACCTCGGCAAGCGGGGTCAGTTCGCTGCCGATTTCCTGCAGCACCCGCGCCGTTTCCTCGACCGGCGTGCCGACCGGCATGTCGAGAATGATCTGGAATTCGCCCTTGTTGTCGGACGGCAGCATTTTCAGGACCACCACCTGGAAGTAGGCCAGCGACACCGAACCGAGAATCAGCAGGACGACGACCAGGCCGAGCTTGAGGCGCGCCGCGCCGCCCTTCAGCGGGTCGAGGAAGGGGGTCAGCAGCTTGCGGAAAGTGCTGTCCAGACGGGCATCGAGCTTAGAGGGTTGATGGTCGTGACCAACGCTCGATGGGCGCATGAATTTCAGCGCCAGCCACGGCGTCACGACGAATGCGATGACCAGTGAAATCGCCATGCCCATCGAGGAGTTGATCGGGATCGGGCTCATGTAAGGCCCCATCAGGCCGGTGACGAAGGCCATCGGCAGCAGGGCGGCGATGACAGTCATGGTGGCGAGAATGGTCGGGCCGCCAACTTCGTCTACGGCGGGCGGAATGATCTCGAACAGGCTCTTTTCGGGGTGCAGCGCCTGCCAGCGGTGAATGTTCTCGACGACGACGATGGCATCGTCCACCAGAATGCCGATCGAGAAAATCAGCGCGAACAGTGACACGCGGTTGAGCGTGAAGCCCCAGGCCCACGAGGCGAACAGCGTCGCGGCAAGGGTCAGCGTGACGGCGACGCCGACGATCAGCGCTTCACGCCAGCCGAGCGCGAAGAAGACCAGGAGGACGACGAATGAGGTGGCGAAGATCAGCTTGCCGATCAGCTTTTGCGCCTTTTCGGTGGCGCTGGCGCCGTAGTTGCGCGTCACGGTGACTTCGACGCCTTCCGGAATGACGGTATTTTTCAGGCTCTCGATGCGCTTGACCGCAGCCACCGCGATGTCCGCCGCATTGACGCCCGGTTGCTTCGACATTTGCAGGGTCACCGCCGGAAACTCGCCTTCCCTGTCGCCGAACCAGGCGTAAGCCTTGGGCTGGTCGGGGCCGGACTCGACCGTCGCGACGTCGCTCAGGAAGACGGGCTTGCGCTCGTTGGCGTTGCCGCGCACGGCAATCACCAGTTGCTTGACGTCGGCCGCCGATTCTATATAGGTGCCGGTCTGCACCAGCAGGTCGAGGTTTCCAGTCGTGATGTTGCCCGATGATTGCAGGGCGTTCGATACCTTCAGCGCGGCCACGATCTCTTGCGGCGTGACACCGAAGGCGTTCATCCGCTCGGCGTCCATCAGCACGCGAATGGCGTGGTTGGGGCCGCCGATGGTGGAGACGTCGCGCGTGCCCTTGATCCGCTTCAATTCGATCTCGACGGCGCGCGCCACCTGCTGCAGCTCGAAGGCCGAGCGCTGCGGATCCTTGGTCCAGAAGGTGAAGGAGAGGATGGGCACGTCGTCGATGCCGCGCGGCTTGACCACCGGTTCCAGCACGCCGAGGTTGGGCGACAGCCAGTCGCGGTGCGACTGCACGGTATCGTGCAGGCGGACCACCGCGTCGAGGTATTTCAGGCCGACGTCGAACTGCACCGAGATTACCGCCATGCCGGGTCGCGACACCGAATAGACGTGATCGACGCCGTGCATCCGCGACAGCACCTGCTCGGCCGGCCGGGAGATCAGATTCTCGACGTCTTCGGCCGAGGCGCCGGGAAAGGCGACCAAAATATCCGCCATCGTCACGTCGATCTGCGGTTCTTCCTCGCGCGGCGTGACGAGGACGGCGAACAGGCCGAGCATGAAGGCGACCAGCGCCAGCAGCGGGGTCATCCGCGAGTCCTGGAAAGTGGCGGCAATGCGCCCGGAGATGCCCATCTTCTGATCGGGCGAACCGGCTTTGTGGCTCATCGCTTATTTGCCCGACTTGAGTTGAATGCCGGCCTTGACCGGATCGGTCACCACCTTGTCGCCCGCGGCAAGACCGGCCAGCACCTCGACTTCGCCCTGACCGACGACTTCGCCCAGGCGCAACTGGCGCAGGCTGAGGTGATCGTCGGCGTTCAATATGTATACCGCCGCCACTTCCCCGCGGCGCAGCACGGCGCTCGCCGGCACGGTCAGCTTCTCGCCTTGGCCGACGATGAAGTGGACGCGGGCGAACATTCCCGGTGTGGCTTCCGGTACTGGCGGCAGACCGACACGAACCTGCGAGACGTGGGTGGAGGAATCGGCGGTCGGCAGGATGTTCACCGAAGTCGCATCGACCCATTTGTCCAGTTCGGGGAATTCGACGCGCGCCGCTTTGACGCCGCGCATGTCCTTCAGGCGGTATTGCGGCACGCTGGCGGTAACGCGCAGGCTGCCCGGCTCGTAAATGATGAACAGCGGCTTGCCCGGCGTCGCCATGTCGCCCATTTCGGCCAGACGGCGGGCGACGATGCCGGTCATCGGCGCGACGACGGTGCCGTGACTCTGGCTGGCGCTGGCCGCGGCACGGTTGGCCGTGGCGGCGTCGTAATCGCTTTTTGCCTTGTTGACCGCGGACTGGCTGACGAATTTCTGTTCCTTGAGGCTCTTGTTGCGTTCGTAATTGAGCTTGGCGTTGGCGTACTGCGCGTCGGAAGCGCGCGCGGCTTCCTCGGCTTCGCGGGCGTCGATGCGCATCAGTACATCGCCTTTCCTGACCTGCTGGCCGGCGTTGACCTTGACTTCGAGAATGCGACCGGAAATCTGCGCGCCGACCGTGGCCTGTTGCACCGCCTCGACCAGCGATTCGACCGGGAAAGTTTTGGCGACCGTATGCTCCTGGACGACGAACGTCGGCAGGGTCCCGGCATTGACGGTTGGCGCTGCATTCCCTGCGGTCACGGTCAACGCACAAAAAAGGGCAAAAATCAGTTTCGTTTTCATAAATATAAGTATACGCTAATGTTCTATTCCTGTGCAAGCTCAGCGGCGTTTCGGGCGCTGGCAAGCTGTGGATTATCCGTGTATGCAATCATTGTGCAACGCCTATTGCTCTGGCTGGTCAAAGCAGCAACTGGAGCCACGTCATGACCACACTCGCCACCGAAACCGTACTTTCCGTCCATCACTGGAACGACACGCTGTTTTCGTTCCGGACCACGCGCGACAAGGCCTTGCGCTTCACCAACGGCCAGTTCCTGATGGTCGGGCTCGAGGTCGACGGGCGCCCGTTGACCCGCGCCTACAGCATTGCCAGCGCTAATCACGAGGAACATCTGGAATTCTTCAGCATCAAGGTCGCCAATGGTCCGCTGACCTCGCGCCTGCAGCATCTGCAGCCGGGCGATCCGGTCATCGTCAGCAGGAAACCGACAGGGACGCTGGTCCTGCGCGACCTCAAGCCGGGCCGACGGCTGTTCATGTTTGCCACGGGCACCGGGCTGGCGCCGTTCATGAGCCTGATCCACGATCCGGAAACCTATGAGCGCTTCGAGAAGGTCATTCTGATCCACGGCGTGCGGTGGACCAGCGAACTGGCGTACCGCGAGTACATCGAGCACGAAATCACCAACCACGAATTCTTCGGAGAATGGGCGCGCGAGAAGCTGGTCTATTACCCGACCGTCACGCGGGAATCTTTCCACAATGAAGGTCGCCTCACCGACCTCGTCGAGTCCGGCAAGCTGTTTGCCGATATCGGCGAAACGCCGCTCGATCCGGCCACCGATCGCGCGATGATCTGCGGCGGCCCGGCCATGCTGGTCGACACCGCCGCCATGCTCGATGCCCGTGGGTTCAAGGTGGCCCGCCACTACACCGGCGAGCTTGGCGACTACGTGATCGAGCGTGCCTTCGTCGAGAAGTGAGCAGGGCGTCGTCCAGGCATCGGAACGCCCCGGACGAGCACAAGACCTTCATCGCCGATGTATTCGACCAGTTCCAGATGCGCGAGGTGATTACCGCTGTCATTCCGGCGGAGAAAACCCTGGTCACGGTCGCCGATACTGCGCTGGCAACGAGGATGGCCGCTACGCGAAAATTGCCGGACAACAGGTGATCGGCGCTCCCACTTTTTCGTCTCGTCAGAGCGAACTCTTCTCCTACTTTCGTGTCACATTTTTACCGTGATTTATCAAGCCGCGACCAAAGCGGATTGAGCGATCAGGGCGCTACCCGGTGACCGGAAAATAATCGGCAGGCCGGACGAATTCGACGGTTCAACCTCCAGGGAGGACATCGACCGTAGGAGAAAAATCATGAAGAAACTCACTTTTTCCAAAATTGGCTGTGGCGTGATGATTGGCCTTCTGGCGCCGATTGGCGCGGGTTACGCTGCAGACGCGAATGACCAAATTCAGAGGCACCTTGGTGGCGACAACCCGTCACTGACCAGCAATTATGAAGCCGGGTCGCAGGCAAAGGGTGCGCAAGGCCCGATCCGCTCGGATTTTATGGATGACCGTGCTGCTCTGAGCGCCCCCTACGCTTACGCTGAAGATGCGCCGGCCGATCGCTTCGCTTACCCCGAAGATGCGCCGGCGTTGTCGGCAACGTCCTTGAGTGCGGATGGCCCCTGACTTCCGGCCTTGCGTCGTGTTCCCTGGCGGCTGAATCGCCGTCGCGGCGGCGAGTGGCTGACGGGTTCTTCCAGCGACGCAATAACGGGCCGGTCATACGATCGGCCCGATTTTCATGGTTGCTATTCGTCGCTGCACATGCCGGTGGGCGGCGCCGGTACCCTCAGCGGGTGGTGTCGGCCGGTGCCTGCTGCCAGATGTTGCGGCAGCGCGTTTCGTGGATCCACCAGCTAGCGATGGCGCCGAGCAGCGCGCACAGTGCGATGATCAGCACGCCGGTGCGCCACGCGGCGAGGTCGTAGAAGCGGGTGCCGTTAAGCATTTCACCGTGCCAGTTGAGATCCATGATCCAGCCGACCAATGGCTGCAGCAGCGCCCCGGCGAGAAAGCCGCCCATGTTGGCGACGCTGGTCGACATGCCGGACAGCAGCGGCGGATTGACTTCCTTCGAGCAGGCCCAGGTCAGGCTGAAGCCTGCCGTCACCAGCCCCATGAAGCCGAACAGCGAGTAGGACAGCCACAGCGGCATGGTCGCGCCGGACAGCCAGATCAGCCAGATCGCCGCATAGATATGGGAAGTGGCGATCAGTACCGGTTTGCGCCGGCCGATGCGGTCGGACAGCGTGCCGATGAAGAAACAGCCGACGGCAAAGCCGCCGAACCACAGCGAGAGATGCGCCGCCGCCGTCGGGCGCGCCATGTCGTGCACCTGCATCAGGTAAGGCGTCGCCCACAGGCCGGCGAAGGTGAAGAAGGCGCCGGACATGCCGGTATTGACGGCGATGGCTGGCCACGTCGCACGGTTCTTCAGCACGGAAAGCAGTGCCGAAAGAACAACAGTGCGGTCGAATTTCGGCGTCGGCGTGTTGCTGCCGGTATCCGGGCGGTCGCGCACGATAAACCAGCAGGCCACCGCCAGAACCAGGGAAACGACGCCGACACCGATGAACACACCGCGCCAGCCGGTCGCCTGGGCGAGCCCGGAAAGCGGTGCGCCGGCCAGCACCGAGCCCATGTTGCCAACCAGCATGCAGATGCCGACCATGGTCGCGAAGCGGTTTTCCTCGAACCAGACGGCGATCAGCTTGAGCATGGCGATGAAGGTTACCGAGACGCCGAGGCCGATCAGCGTGCGCCCGGCCAGCGCCCAGTCGAGTGACGGCGCAAAGCCGAACATGAAACTGCCGAGCCCGCCGATGACGCCGCCGAGCGCCAGAATTTTCCGCGGCCCGAGCGTGTCGGCGAGAATCCCGGTCGGGATCTGCATCACGGTGTAAACGTAAAAATAAGTCGCCGCCAGCACGCCCAGCGAGGCCGCCGAGGTCTGGAAGGCCGCCGCCAGATCCTGGGCAATCCCGGCTGGCGCGAAGCGCTGGAAGAACGACAGCACGTAGGCGGCAGCGACGACGCCGAGCGCCAGCCAGCGCCGTTGCTTCTGTTCGGCGGTCAATGCCGGCATCTTCAAGACTTGTGCCGGCGCAGCAGCATGGTAAGGATCGGCGGCGTCAGCAGCGTGGTCAGGATGACCATGATGACGATCACCGAAAACATCGCCTCGCTCATGACGCCGAGCTTCTTGCCGACCATCGCGAAAATCAGGCCGACCTCGCCGCGCGGCACCATGCCCCAGCCGATCAGCCACGGGTTCATGCCCTTGCCGGCGGCGAAACCGGCGACCAGCTTGCCGGCGACCGCCGCCACCGTGATGCCGAGCGCCACCGCGACCACCTTGGGGTCGGCGAGGGCGGTCAGGTCGACCTGCATGCCGGTCAGCACGAAGAAGACCGGGACGAAGAAATAGCCGATCGGCTCGATCATGTGTTCGTGCTGGTGGCTGGTATGGCGGGCGAGCACGGCTCTGATTTTTTGCTGTTTTTCGGCGTCGACCGCAACCGGCAGCAAAGCCTCGATATCCTGCACCAGTTTCGGCGTTTCGAATTCCTTGAGGAACACCGGCTCGAACAGCAGGCCGGCGGCGAAGGCGCCGATGATCGGCGCCAGCCCGACGGCGTGCGCCAGCCAGGCCATGAACAGGCCGACCACCAGCACCAGCGAAAAGAGCATCGAATGGCTGTTGTCCAGGCGCGAAGCCCAGCCCAGCAAGCGGGGCGCGACGGCGCGGCCGATGGCGATCGAGCCGCCGAGGAAGGCGACCGCCTTGGCGATGATCAGCAGCACCTCGACCACGCTCACCGTGCCGGCTTCGACGAGGCTGGAAACCACGGCCAGGATGACCAGGCCGAGCACGTCGTCGATCACCGCGGCGCCGAGAACGACCTGCGCTTCCGGCATTTTCAGCTTGCCGAGGTCGCGGAAGACGCGGCCGGTGATGCCGACCGAGGTGGCGGCCAGCGTCGCGCCGAGGAACAGATAGGCGTTGAATTCCATGCCCGGCAGCACCAGCGGTCCGGCGATGAAGGCGCCGAGCACGAAGGGCACGACGATGCCGACCGTGCCGACCGCCGAGGCGCGCGCGCCGACGCTGACGAGGTCGCCGAGCCGGGTTTCGAGGCCGATCTGCAGCAGCAGGATGATGACCCCCAACTCCGCCATGAACATGATGATCGGGTCGCGGGCGATGGCGTCGAAATAATGGATACCGAGCAGGCTGAGGTTGCCGAGCACGACGCCGAGCAGCAGTTCGCCGAGCACCGCCGGAAAGCCGACTTTCTGGGCCAGCGGCGCGAAGAGGCGGGCGGCCAGGATGATGATGGCCAGCCACAGCAGGTTCTCGCCGACCACCTCCGAGCCCGAGGCGAACGCCGGCCAGGCGGCGGCGAGCAGGGCGAGCGGGACGAGGCGGCGGATGGCGAGGGGCGTCAAGGGGCGTTAAGCCTAGTGGGCAGTCGCCAGGGGAAACCATTTGATGCACGCCGGCGTCCGCTGGCGCGGCCACGGTCGATACCGTTTCCGGATGCCATTCCAACACCGCCAGCATGACGAAGAAGCCGACGACGTAGGCCAGCGCCACGTGCCAGCCATGGCGCAGCCACTGGCCGACCGACTTGGCTTCGGGGAACATGTTGGACAGTGCGACGCCGGCCGACGAGCCGAACCACAGCATCGAGCCGCCGAAGCCGACCGCGTAGGCCAGGAAGCCCCAGTCGTAGCCGCCCTGCTTGAGCGCCAGCGCGGTCAGCGGAATGTTGTCGAAAACGGCGGAGACGAAGCCGAGGTCCGAGCGCGGTCTGCCACGAGGCGGCCGGCAGTTCCTCGACCGGCATCATCGAGGCGCATGGTGACCAGCGACAGCAGAAAAATGGTTCCCTTGACGGTTCTCCGGGAGAATTTCCCAGTCCGGCCGGCGGATGCCGACCGTGAGCAGGATCGCCGCCCAGACGGCGACGCCGATCGAACGGGAAGTTATTGGCCACGTCCGGGAAGCGGGTATTCATCAGCACGTTGGTGGTGATCGCGAAGGCGAGTATGAGCAGCACGATGCCGACGCGCGCCCAGTCGACTTTCGTGTGCTGATGGGCGTTCTTCAGGATCGGCGAGTAGCGCATGCTGCTGCTTGGCGGCGATTACGCCGCTGATCGCCAGCGCCACGGTCGACGCGATAATGGCCTCGAAAACCTGGCCCGGCTGCACGCCGGCGATCCACATCATGGTTGTCGTCGTGTCGCCGACGACCGAAAAGGAGCCGCCGGCGTTGGAGGCGGCGACGATGCCAGCCAGGTAGCCGACATGCACCTTGCCCTTGAACAACTGATGCGCCATCGCGCCGCCGATCAGCGCGGCGGCGATGTTGTCGAGGAAGCTGGAAATGAACCAGACCATGACCAGGAGCAGGAAGGCGCCTTTCCAGTCGTCCGGCAGATACTTCGGCAGGATGACCGGCACATGGCTCTTCTCGAAATGGCGGGCGAGCAGCGCGAAGCCCATCAGCAGACAGAACAGGTTGGCCAGGATGACCCATTCGTGCCCGAGGTGGCCGAAGAAGCCGGCGATTCCGACGCCGGTCTTGAAGCCGGTGAAGAGAATCTTGTACAGGGAGATCGTCGACCAGCCCGGTCAGTGCGACGTAGAAGCGTATGGTTGTGCAGCAGCGCGACGCCGAGCAGGGTCAGCGCGAAGAGGATGAAATCGACCGGGATCCCGGCAAGTGCAGGGCCGCTGGCGGCAAAGGCTGGTAGCGCGAAGAGGGCCAAGGGAAGCAGGGCGAGGTGGCGGAGGGCGGGCATGCTGTTCTTTTCGGGTTTCAAGTGAAGGGCAGATTTTAGCATTCGACCACCCGCCGCGCCGGCCTGTGGGGAAATCCTTGTCAGCCGAGCATGTCGATCAGCAGGGTCTCGATTTCCTGGCGCCCGGCCGCGCTGGCCATGGCGATCAGCGTGAAGCCGGGTTTGAGCAGGAAATCCTTGTCCGGGTTGAACTGCCAGTTGCCATTGCGCTCGCGGGCGGCGAGCAACACGTAGTTGGCGCTGCGCAGCTTCAGCGAGCCGATCGGCTTGGGGATAAAGGCGGCCGGGATCGGAACTTCCTCGATGCGCAGGTTCTTCTCCGACTTCAGCATTTCGTCGAGGAAGGAAACCACATGCGGCCGGATCATCGCCGAGGCGATGCGCATGCCGCCGGTGAAGTCGGGCGAGACGATGGCGTCGGCGCCGGCCTTGCGCATCTTCTCGGTATTGCGCTGTTCCGAGCAGCGGGCGACGACGCGCAGCGTCGGCTTCAACTGCTTGGCCGTGATAACGATCATCAGGTTGCGCGAGTCGTCGCCGGTGATCGCGAAAAGGCCCTTGGCGTCATCGAGGTCGGCGGACATGAGGACATCGTCGTCGCTGGCGTCGCCGTGCAGGTAGAGCATGCCGGGGTTCTTTTCCTTGTATTCCTGAAGGCGGTCCAGTTCCTCGTCAATAGCGACGAAGTGGCGGTTGGTGGCTTCCAGTTCGCGGGCAATGTTGCGCCCGACCCGGCCAAAGCCGCAGAGAACGTAGTGTCCCTTGAGTTTTCTGATTGTCTTTTCCATGCGTCGTCTCCGCAGGCCTCCGTTAAGATCGGTTTCAAGAAGGGCGACCGTCACGATCGAAAACAGCATCGACAGGTTGCCGGCGCCGAGAATGCCGATGATGACGGTCAGAATGCGCGCATTCTGGTTGCTCGACATGTCGATGATCTCGCCGAAGCCGATGGTGGCGACGGTGATGAAGGTCATGTAGAAGCAGTCGAACCAGGAATACTTGCCATCGGTCAGCCACATGTAGCCGACGGTGCCGAAGATGTGAACGGCGACCAGCAGCCCGAGCGCCAGCCAGAGCAGGCGAACGATGTAGCCGATTTGCGAGGTGTTGATCACCGCGTCGGCAGCGCCGCGGGATCGTTGATCGGCACCGACTGGGTCATGAAGATGACCGCCTTGCCGCCGTCCATGTTGGCATGCAGCGCCTCGACCAGCGGCGGATTGATCGGCGCGTCGCTGTCCCACTTGATGATGAAGTTGGCGCCGGAGCCGCCCGAAGCATCATTGAGTTCGACGAACAGTTCGAGGGTGCCGAGCGGCGGCAGGGTCGTCGGCGTCGGCACGCGCTCGCCGAGCAGCTTGCCGTGGGTGTCGTAATAACGGGCGGAGAGAATGCGCAGCGGGCGCCGCGCGTCGGTGTTGCGAATGCTGACCAGCGCCGAGAGCAATACCTGCGAAGCCTTGCCGCTTTTGCCCAGATTGCCGTAGAGCATGTGCGAGTAGATTGGCAGGTAAATCGTCTGCCCGGTGCTCAGTGAGCGCACTTCCTGGGCGATTGCCGCGGTCAACGGCAGGAAAAGGCCAAAAATCACCGCCCATAGACAATTGCGTGCTGCTGCAGCCCCTTTCATTGTCTCCCCTCCCACTTGTTGTTATCAACCCGTTCAGTTTACCGGCATCAGGGGGTGTCCGCGCAAGAACAAATTATTGCTGGCCGTAGCCGGCAAATTTTTCCTGTACCGCGCGCATCTCTTCCGGTGTCAGCAAAACCGGCTGGCCGAGCTGGCAGGCGCGCCAGTATTGTTCGCACAGTTCCTCGAGTTCGATGGCCAGCGCCAGCGCTTCGGCCAGATTGCGCCCGGCGACCAGCAGGCCGTGGTTGGCGAGTAGGCAGGCCGAGCGCCCGGCCAGCGCCTGCATTGCCGCGGTCGACAGTTCCTGCGAGCCGAAAATGGCGTAGTCGGCGCAACGGATGGTGTCGCCGCCGAAACGCGCGATCATGTAGTGGAAGGGCGGAATGTCGCGGCGCAGGCAGGCGAGGCTGACGGCGAACGGCGAATGCGCGTGCAGCACGGCGCCGACTTCCGGCCGGCTGGCGTAGAGGTCGCGGTGGAAGCGCCATTCCGAGGACGGCTTGCGCCGGCCTTGGTGCGTGCCGTCGAGCGCCATCAGCGGGATGTCGTCGGCTGACCAGCGTGTCGTAGGGCATGCCGGTCGGCGTGATATGGAAGCCGTCGCCGGCGCGCACGCTGACGTTGCCTGCGGTGCTGCGGTTGAGGCCGTTGGCGCCCATGGCGAGGGCGGTGGCGATCAGGTCGGTGCGCGGGTCAGTCATCGGCTTTCTTCCGGATAGAGCGCCAGCAGGCCTTCGCGGCTGGCCGGGCAGACGCCGCGTTCGGTGATGATGGCCTTGACCAGCCAGCCGGGCGTGACGTCGAAAGCCGGGTTGGCGACATCCTCGCCGGCTGGCAGCTGGCGCAGCGCCGAGGGCTGGCCGTGGGTGTCGAGGCCGTGGACGAAGCGGAATTCATCGCCTTCGCGCTCCTCGATCGGGATGTCGGCGCCGTCCTGACAGGCGAAGTCGATGGTCGAGCGCGGTGCGGCGACGTAGAAGGGAATGCCGTTATCGGCGCAGGCCAGCGCCTTGAGGTAGGTGCCGACCTTGTTGGCAACGTCGCCGTTGGCGGCGATGCGATCGGCACCGACGATCACCGCATCGACGCGGCCCATGCGCATCAGCATGACCGGCGGCGTTGTCGGCGATCAGCGTGTGCGGCACGCCGTGGTGTTCGAGTTCCCAGGCGGTCAGCAGGCCCTGATTGCGCGGGCGGGTTTCGGAGACCCAGACATGCACCGGCACACCGGCATCGTGCGCGGCGTAGATCGGCGACAGGGCGGTGCCCCAATCGACGGTGGCCAGCCAGCCGGCGTTGCAGTGGGTCATCACGTTCAGCGTCTGGCCGTCGGCGACGATCAGGTCTTTCCAGAGCTTCAGCCCATGCTGGCCGATGGCGGCGTTCTGGGCCACATCTTCATCGGCAATCGCCCCGGCTTCCTGCCACGCAGCTTGGTGGCGGGCTTCCGGCGCCAGCGGCTGCAATACGTTTTCCATGCGCGCCAGGGCCCAGTGCAGATTGACTGCCGTCGGGCGCGTCGACCGCAAAAGCGCCGCTGCTTCGGCCAGGCGCCGATCGGAAGCCTCGAATTCCAGCGCAATCGCCAGCCCGTAGGCGGCGGTGGCGCCGATCAGCGGGGCACCGCGCACCTGCATGGCGCGGATGGCGTGCGCCGCTTCTTCAAGGGTGGAGACGCGCGCCCAATGCAGCGCATGCGGCAGGCGGGTCTGGTCGATGATGTCGATAGCGTTCTGCGCCGGATGCGCGCGCAGGGTACGGGTGGGGATGCCGTCGATGTTCATGGTTCAGACAGTCGTGGAATGGGTACGCAGCCAGGCGGCGAATTCGGCTTCGGTAATTTCACTGGCGGCGAGCGCGAGCATGGTTGACAAGGTGGCATCCTGCTGCGTGGCGGCAGGCGGTAACCGTTGAGACGCAAAAACATGCCGGCGCCGAGAAAGCCGGCGCGTTTGTTGCCGTCGATGAACGGGTGGTTTTTTGCCAGACCGAATGCGTAGGCGGCCGCGCAAGCGAACAGCATCCGGCGAGCTCATAGGCAGCCAGGTTTTCCGGTCGCGCCAGCGCCGAGTCGAGCAAGCCTTGGTCACGGATGCCGGGGGCGCCGCCATGCAATCGCCAGACTCTCGCCTCTGACAGGAGCAACAGGGCGCGCCGGTTAATCCAGGTAAACACGCTATTTGGCGAGTTCGTGGAAGATGTTGCGGTACTCGCGCATGAATTCGCGAGCCGGCTTCCATCTGGCGGGCAATTCGGGGTCGAACGGTGTCATGGCGAAACCTTCAGGCGATTCGACCGATAGAGCGTATCGCCTTTATCGACATGAAGCATGGCCAAGCCTCCTTGGGCAGCACGACGCCGACCGAATTGCCGATCTGGGTCAGTTTGAGTGCGAACATGGCAATCTCCACGCTTGTTATAACGAATGTAATACTACGCTGTTTTTCGCCCCGTGGTTGCTAGCCGGGCCGCCTTGGCGCATGATTTTCACCTTCTTTTCACGGTCGACCGCGACCGTAGGGAGTGCAGGGCCAATATGCAAACTCCGATCCGCATCGATTCCCGTTTCCCGCACATGGGGACGACCATCTTCACCGTGATGTCGCGCATGGCGACCGAGTGCGGGGCGATCAACCTGTCGCAGGGCTTTCCCGATTTCCAGGCGGAACCCGCGTTGTTCGACGCGATGGATCGCCACATGCGCGCCGGGCGCAATCAGTACGCGCCGATGGCCGGCATGCCGGAGTTGCGGCAGGCGATCGTCAACAAGGTGGTGGCGCTCTACGGCACGCGTTTCGATGTCGAGAGCGAGGTGACGGTCACCGCCGGCGCCACGCAGGCGATCTTCACGGCGATCGCCGCCTTCGTCCGGCCGGGCGACGAGGTGATCGTCTTCGAGCCGGTTTACGACTCCTATGTGCCGGCCATCGAGACGGTGGGTGGCACGGCGGTCTTCGCCCAACTGCAATTTCCGGATTACGCGCCGGACTGGGCGCAAGTGCGCGCGCTGGTGACGCCGAAAACGCGGATGATCATCATCAATTCGCCGCACAACCCGACCGGCAGCCTGCTGACTGCGGTCGACCTGGAAAAACTGGCCGAATTGGTGCGCGGCACCGACATCGTCGTGCTCTCCGACGAGGTCTACGAGCACATCCTGTTCGACGGCGAAAAGCACGCCAGCCTGTGCGGCCATGCCGAACTGGCGCCGCGCAGCATCGTCGTCTCCAGCTTCGGCAAGACTTACCACATCACCGGCTGGAAGATCGGTTACGTGGTCGGCCCGGCGGCGCTCATGGCCGAGTTTCGCAAGGTGCACCAGTTCAACGTGTTCACCGTCCACACGCCCTCGCAACTGGCGCTCGCAGATTACATGCAGGATCATTCGCGCCACCTCGGGCTGGCAGCGTTCTATCAGGAAAAGCGCGATTTCTTCCGCAATCTGCTGGCCGCAACGCCCTTCGAGCTGCTGCCCTGTCGCGGCACTTACTTCCAGTTGGCGAGCTACGCCAAAATTTCCGACCAGCCCGACCGCGCCTTTGCCGAATGGATGACGCGCGAGGTTGGCGTAGCGGTGATTCCGGTTTCCGTGTTTTACGGCAACGGGCGCGATG
>CAVSFS010000014.1:0-196161 GCA_963727115.1 uncultured beta proteobacterium
TGATAGGGTTGCTGCGGGCGACTCAGGCGAAGCCAAGCTCACCGTCTTGGGAGCCAGAATACTTGAACAATCGGATACGAGAGCCAGGTTCCGTCGAGCTCTTCTGGATTTCGTGGAGAGGGAGAATCCTTCTTGGGTTGAGCAGGCCTGTTTCGGGAGAAACAAAGTTGTGACCTTCGCTCCCGGAGCGATAAGGCAAATGATTGACGAATGCGGGCTGACAACGGGATTTGACTATGAAACGGTTGCTTTCTGGGACATGCTCGCGGCGATGGCCAGAGGCCAGCGAGACGACGCTTTAACGCGCATCGGTCGGGAAGGGGAACGGCTATCGCTCAAGCACGAGGAAAAAGGACTGGAGTTAAGCCCAAATGGGTCGCGGTAGATAGCAGTTCGAAGGGATATGACGTGCTCTTCGGTCGCAAGCCGCGAAGACCTGTCGAAATGCACGATTGAAGTAAAGGCGTCTCGTCTAGGGCTTGGAGGGCGGTTTCATTAACCGCAACGAGTGGGATGTCGCGACACGCGGCAAAAACCACTTGTTTCATTTGTGGGACTTGACCGGACCATTCCTAGCGATTGGCCGTCATAACACCAGAGCAAATGAGCCAACACATGCCATTGAATGCGGGAAACGGGGAATGGGAAAGCCTTGAGGTACCCATGAGTACATTCGTGGCAGATTTTGTTAGGGCAGAATGCCAAGGCAACAGTATTCGAGATCATCGCAATGTTCATAGGCACCTCTTGACTAGGGGCGTTAATATCCACGACTACCTATTCCTTACCTTTTCACTGCTCCTAAGCCATGATTGACGGAACCGTCGGCAACCCACCTGAAACCTATTTCGCACTGATCAAGCCCTGATTGATGCGGCCCGCGGCCTTCCTCGAGAAAGGGCGAGGCATTGGCCCCGATCGCGTTTGTCGGCAACCTTGGCACCGGCAAGACCATGCAGATATGCTCGATAGCGAGAGCGAAGAGAGCAAGGATCGCTCGGCAAGGGCAGTGCGCATGGCTGCCGAGATGCTGGCCGCAGATTTTGTCTTCGTCGTCATGGAAGTCTGGGGGCTGCCCAAGGACAAGATGCCGCGCATGGACGCGATCATCGACAAGTACGGCTCAATCAGCTGCATGTCCTTACCGGGTCGACATGGCTTCCTTCGTCCTTGAAACGCGCTACGGGGTGTGGGTTGCGCAGTGCGAAATTCGACTAAAAGGATTGTCGAAAAAGAAGCGGACGATCGGTGAGCCTGAATTTACCTTCTTCAAGGAAGTCGAGGGACGATTTTCCCGCTTCCTCCCTCAACAAACTTCAGCTGATGGTCCTGTGACCTTGCATTGATCGCGGTCGGCACTTAGCGGGATGCGCCGTATCCTCTTTGGAGGCTGCCATTGACCCCAGACGGCGGCCAGCGCGGGGAGGGTGGCACAATATCCCCCATGTGTGGCCGCTACGACCTAATCGACTCTCCGCAAATGCTGGCGCTGTATTTCATGCTGGACATGATTGCAGAGCCATACAGCAATGCCGACGTGCGCCCGACGAACATGGCGCCGATCATCCGTGTGCGCGATGGTCAGCGACTTTCAAGCCGAACGAGCAGCAACACCTATTGGCTGCGCAAGCTCCCAATATCGTAGGTTTCCAACAGTTGATTTGCCATGGATGAATGGGGTCGCCCCTTCATCTTGGTAAGGTAAGCCTCGGAGGCTTCCTTTCCACACCAGGGCAGGATGATGTCAGGTCGTGATGGGTGCTCTGGAATGTAAGAGCTGAGGTCATAGACCTTTCCGTTGATTGCCATCCAGCAATCGTCTTCCTTGGCATGTTGGGCGACGTCGGCCAACCCGAAATCCTTGCTGACCCTGATCGGTGGCGCATCCGGAGTTGATGGCACCCAGCGGCCCGCAAGCCAGACAGCCAATACACCTATCCAGAAGAGCACAGTCGCCACTAGGAATAGTTTGCGGCTCATCGGAAGTCGAATCGCTCAAAGTGAATTTGCCTGCCCGGTACACCTTGCGCCAACAAATAATCGACCGCTGACGCGACCAGGCCGGGGGGCCCGCACAGGTAACAGTTCAAACCCAACAACTCGCTTGTTGCGGGAATAATTTCCAAAAACGGCGGTGCTGTGGTGCCACTTTCTCGGGCAGTAGGCTGAGGTTGGCGTAGGAATGCGCAAGTGTCTGTAACTCGTGTAGATAAGCGGCATCCTCTTCGGTTCGATAGAGATAGATTAGGCGTACTGGATGGTCAGGCTGGCCAGCACGCAGGCGCGCGAGAAACGGTGTAATACCGATGCCGCCGGCAATCCATAGACCCGGACCAGACGGTTGCTCAGAGAGGAAGTCTCCAAAAGGCCCATGGATTCTGGCGGAAACCCCCTGCTCCAATAACTGGAGGTGCTGTGTGCAATCGCCCAACGCCTTGATGCCAAGCGAAAGCTCCCCATGCGAACCCAGGGCACTGATGGTAAATGGGTGGAACTGACGGCAGCCACGAAAATGAGGGCCGTCGTACGAACAGCCAACACGAACTGTCCTGGGCGGGCGTCAATCGCATGTGACAGCGGTTTGAGTAGAACCTCGACAATATCCTTGGCTGGCGATTTAACCTCGCTAACAATAAATGGCTTGGCTGCAACGCCGAAATCAGCTCTGACTACGCGCCAGAGGATGAAGCCGATTGCCAGAAATGGCGACCAGAGCAAGGGGAAATCCAGCCCGAGTACAAAAAGATGAGCGACGGCCAGGATAACTGCTACCGCTAACAGCCAATGCAGCCAGCGCCAGATCGAATACGGCGTACGAGAGGCCATCGCACTGCCCATGCCTGCCATCAGGCATAGCAGCGACAACCAACCCAGCCATCCGGGCCAGCTCTGCTGCCAAGGTGCCAGTACAGCCCAGGCCAGACTGGGTTGCTCAGTCCAGGCATCGAACGCCAAGGCGAGCGGATGAGACAAAATGACGATATAGGCCGCCAGGCCAAGCTTGTGGTGCCACACATACATGCGCTCCAGACCGCCAAGCTGTTTTGCCAGCCATGGTTCTCGAATGACGAATAGCAAGTTGGCCAGCAGCAGGCCGCACCCCACCCACCCGAAAACGATGGCGATACTGCGCCAGGGACCAAGACCCTCTGGGAGAGCCCAGTAGACCGGTACCCCAACCAGCAGAGCGGTAACAAGGGCAAGAGGCGTGATGCGGGGCATGAGGAGTGTGAGCTAGCGCAGGGGCGCCGGCTCCTTCAGATGGTCACAGAAATCGCGACGACTACCGGGAGGTCTGAGACCACTTTCGGCGGCTCTTGCCACCATCAACCGATGATGGTCCAACTGGTAGGCATGACATGCTTCATAGGTCTTGAAACCCCGAATCCTGGTTTGATGCTCCACACGCTCTTCTGGTGTCATCAAAAGCCAGCCGGTCGTGTTTACCTCATTCGCCCGCCAGGGGCCTCTGGCTAGGGCCGTATCCATGCATAGCAAGGACAATATCGCGATGAAACAGCTGGTGCGCTTTACTCCCATTGCAATCTCCTTCCGTCACCGAGGGACAACGCAACAGACTCGGCCGGCTTCATCGAAACGAATCTGGCATGCGAATTCTAGCTCTCCCCAGAGAGACAATAGCCAACATCAAGCTCCTTGCGGAGGTTGGGTATCCCGCCCTTATGCCGGGGGTTTCTCTTTTGGTGTGCGATTTCTCCCTGCCACCCAGCATAGCAATAACGCCGAGTAGTTCACCACCACGAACCATGGCGTGTTCCATGCAATTCCGTCGAATCCTCGGTAGGTTATCGGGTAGAGCACTGAAACGGGGTAGAACTCGGCCGAGTGTGTGAATACATCGATCAAAATATGTAGCCACCATCCTGCAAGCGGCAACCAAATCGTTGCCCACCAGCGCCTCAACGCCAAAGTGAATGCGATAGCAATGATCGCACTATGCATCGTGCAATGAAGGTGATGCGACCATAACCCCACCCAAGACGGCATTGCCGGCTCGCTTCCGGGAACGGCAGTAGCGTAAGCAAAGAGTTGGTCGATTGTTCCTAATCCGAAGATGGCCCATATGGTCACTGGAAGCAGATGCACTATATCGGGAAGTATCGACACTCCGACCGCAAGCCCGGCAATAGTCACAGGCACGGGCCGACGCCGCTTCACCCAGCGAACTCCTAATCCACACCATAATCCATGTGCGATGATGTCCATCAGGGGATTGTTTGCCTCCTGCCAGAGGAAAGCAATCCCATGCCCTAATTGGCTAAGGTTTGGTTCCACGGTGAGCTTGAAAAGCAAATAACTTTCTGGGCTACGCTACGTGCTGTAGGACTCACACCGCTCTGCTTCTCGACTTCGACTCCGCCCACAGAGCCTTGGCGAAGGCCTTCCACGCCGGACCGCCGTGGCTCTCGATGCCAATCGTGGCACTTTCTTCCATGGTCTTCAGCATGATGCCGGCGAGGCCAAAGAGATCGAGCTTGGCCATGAGTTTGTAGTCCAGTGGGCCAGTAGCCGATACATGTGCCTCACCCGCCGCATGGTCGAACGCTTCCCGTGCCAGCGCACGGACCTGGCCGTCATCGTTCCAATCCAGACCGAGAACGATGCCTTTGCGCTCGATCTCCTGTTCGATCTCCCGGACTTCCTCCGCGTAGTTCTCGAAGCCCGCCATAGCTAAGACCGCAACCCTGGCCGTTCGCAACTGGTTTGTGAGGCGTCCTCCTCGGACTGGATCGCCCTGAGTGTCAAGCTGTCATGAACGACGATGACGGTCAGCACGATCAGACTGATGGCAATCATGCCCACCCGGCGTCAGGGCATACGCTCGACGGGCGGCCTTGCTTTCCACTCTTCAGCAGTTGATGGGGTTTCCCGTGTAATTCGTTCGGCACGTGTCTCGCCTCCCTTGAAGACCGGTTCAGCGTAAGCCGTGCCGCCAATGCCGACGCTGCCGGCAATCAACAGGGATTGGATGATGGTTCGACCGAAATGTTGCAGGTAAGTCTGACGATCTATGTTGCGGTGGGACAGGCCGAAATGCTTTCGTGAGACCTGAAGTAAATTGTCGATGATGGCTTTCTGCCGACTGCTAAACTCTGGCATAACGTTCTCCTCGCTAAGTTCGCAGACGCCATGTTTGCCGAGAACGTGGTTTTTGGCAGTAGACGTTATGAAACGCTTTGTATCGAACTGTACGAAGGCCCGGTTGTCCACGGTCCCGTCTAACACAAAAGAGCCTGGAACGCCTGTCAGTGTCGCCCAGGTTTCGCTAGAGCTGCAATGATTTTTCTAACCAAGGCGAAAGCCCCGCACCAGGGGGAGGAGTGCGAGGCTTTCAGGACGGCCAGTTTGGGGGAGGGAGGAGGGTTGGCCGTCAGGCTGATGTCTGGTCAGCGCATGGAGGGAAGATACGGGCGACCACCGGCGATTTCAAGTAACGGCTTGCAACAGCGTGTGCCCATCACTCCTCGGCACCTAAAGGATGACTGTGATTTCCTCACGACGAACCAACTCCTGCTCCATCTGCAAGCCATCCAAGTCAAGTGCATCGTGTGCCGCCAACAAACCCACCGGATGTCCGGTGTCATCTACTACCGGAATATGTCGGAAGCCCCCTTCGTACATTAGATGAAGTGCATGTCCAAATGGTTTATCGCGATGGATTGTCTGTACATCCCTGGTCATGATGGTGGCCAAACATGTCGTCGCAGGAATGCAACCCGCGGCGATCGCCCGGAAGACGATATCCCGTTCGGTGCAGATTCCAACTAACGCGCCGTCCTCCATGACAAGAACTGCTGTTGAGTGCCATTCCTTCATAATGATTGCGGCTTCACGTACGGTTGCGGATGCACTAACGGTGGCGAAGGCTCGCTGACCGATAACTTCACTGACTCGACGGTTCGGCATATTGACTCCTTGCAATCTGTGATGGGTTGATCTGAGACTGACGTCTTGGGTACTGGTTCAACCCAATCGACACGATTGCTGACCATCGAAGTTGCGAGGCACCAAGGATAGGGGAGTGCGAGGCTTTCAGGACGGCCTGTTGGAGGGGCAGGGAGGCTGTGCAATAAAAGGCCAGTGCCACGTACCTGAACCTCTGCCCTGGAGTTGAGTCCAATTCAAATATTGCACTTTGAAAGTCGGGACGCTGCCACGTTCTGCCGGTCCTCTTTTCGACACGTAACGTGCGCTTCCTTGGCGATTTGGTTGCGACCACCGGCCGTAGCCTTACTTGAGCAAGGAGAAAAACATGGCAACTCCAGTCACAGTAACGAAATTCCAGGTTAAGTCCCACAACTCGCCCGACGAGGTGCGTTCGCCTAACAAGACTCGCGTCGAAGTGGTCCAACTCGATGGCGTCACGATGGGGCGTTTCAACTTTGAGCCTGGGTGGCGCTGGTCGGAATGCGTCAAACCCGTCGTCAAGACCGACCATTGCCAGGTTTCCCATGTCGGCTATGCTGTCTCAGGGCAACTCACGGTTCGCATGACGGACGGCACCGAAAAGACCATCGCCGCTGGCGAGTCCTACACGATCCCGCCTGGACACGATGCTTGGGTCGAGGGCAACGAGCCCTATGTTGGAATCGAGGTAATGAGCGCCGACGTTTACGCGAAACCATAGCCACGCGGCCTAAGCAGCTAACCGTGTAACCGAGATGGACGCGTGCGAGGGTGGCGCTAGTTCCTCTATGGATGCACGAGGAGAAACCAAAATGCGAATTACCAAAGATGAGGTGGACATCAAGATGCAGATCCCAGGCGCCGTGCTCCGTCAAACGAACGGATTTCGGTGATGCAACAGGATTTGGCAAGATCAGTGGCGAGTACTTCAGTCTCTCGGCAGGCGTCGATACGACCCCGCTGTTTCAAGGACTAGAAGGCGATATGTGCCAGTGCCCACATTGGGGTTTGTCTTGCGCGGGCAACTCACCACGACTGACGCGGACGGTGTGCACGAGACAGTCAATGCGAACGATTTGTTTTACTGGCCACCCGGGCATAACGTAAAGGTAGATGAAGACGCGGAGATCGTCATGTTCAGCCCCCAGCATGAGCATAGCCATGTCATCAACCACATGATCGCGAAGGTGAGCGCTTAAGCCCGAAAGTTAGGCGCTGCGCTCTGAAATTCCCCGGAAATCAACGGTAGTTGGCGGCTGAGCATTCTCCTACGTAGCCGGGGAAACAGCCTCAGCCAGCGCCAGGGCGGTGTCGTAGCCCAAACCGATATTGGCTCCGGTAACAATGGCAAGGCGTCCGGCTTGCGATGGAGCGGCGTGGATGGTCCAAGTCATATCATATCCATTGGGTTTCCCGAACATTGTAAGCTCGACTATTGACCGCCCTTGTCGCCCGCTGATCCCGGCTCCTTCCGCTTCTTCCAACTCCCCAGGAGTGCCGCACCCAGCCCCAGCAGGATTTCATCGACAAAGGGAATGACGTCCGGGATGAAGAAGTCCAGGATGAACAAGACGGCGGTGATGGCGAACAGGGCCGGGAAGCGCAGCTTGGCCAGATAGGCGATCAGCGGGGCAATGATCAGTTTGAACATGGATATCCCGTGGCCTACGACCTGAAACCCTGACTGTTCGCAACTGGCTGCCGAGGCTTCCTCCTGGAGCAGGGTCGCTGCTGAGGGCCAGGCTGTCATGAACGGCCACAGCGGCCAGCACGGCAAGGCTGATGGCGATGACGAGGTGAACGACGAGCATCAGCCAATTCCAGGGCGTTGTAGTTCGAGCCCTCGACGTGCGCTCGACAGGATGCCATTCTCGTAGCGTTCGCGAATGATGCGGGGCATAGTGTGAGCGTAGCTGTTGCGACAGGCACTCAGGCCGACGCCTTGCGCAGGATCTGGTAGAGCTCGTCCTTGAGTGCCAGCTTCTCCTTCTTCAGCGCTTCGATGACAAGGTGCGTTGCCGGTTCGATGCCCGATTCCATGTTCCTGATTCTCTGGTCGAGTTCGTTGTGCTTTTCATAGACATTGAGGAAATGGCTGTCGGTCGTCTTGAGCTGGGTAATCAGGTCACGGTATTCGGGAAACATGGGGCGGGCTCCAGGGCAGGGTGAGGATTCGATACTATCGAGAGCGCCGGACTAAAGGTATGGCGATCCCCGGAATCCTCCGGAATGCAAAAAGCCCAACCTCGTGGGATGGGCTAAGTGCAAGAACCAAAACAAATTCTTTGGCTCCCCGACCTGGGCTCGAACCAGGGACCTACGGATTAACAGTCCGGCGCTCTACCGACTGAGCTATCGAGGAACAGAGGCGCGCATGTTAGACGCTAAAGGCGGGCCGGTCAAGCGAATGCAGGCTATACTTGCAAAAAATCATTCGCTCCCCATGGATCAAAAACTAGTTTACGCAAAAACCCCGATTGGGGACGAGGCAGTTCGTCAAAGCACTCGAGTCGTTCAACGCAATTTACGCATGATGCTGGTGCAGGTTGACGGAAAGTTGACTGTCGCAGAACTCGGCACCAAGCTCGGCGACCCAAAAATGGTTGAGCGCTCGTTGCGAGAACTTGAAGAGGGCGGGTATATCGCGCCAACCCTTGAGGCAGTATCGGTCTGGCAGGAAAGCAAGTTGCGCGTGGATCGGCTAAAGGCTGCTGCGGCATCGGGGGCTTCTACCTTGGGCGCCAAGTCGCGGACCGAGAGCGATTCGCGCAGTGCTTCCAGCAATTTCTCCTCGTTCGGAAAGCCCGTCCTTCCTGCCAGTGGGCACCGTGCTGCGTCAAACGAGCGGGCGCCGGAGCAGGGGGCTGCGGCACCAGGACGCTCACGCCTGAGGTGGGCGCTGGTTGGGCTGTTTGGGTTGGTCCTGGTTGCGGTATCGGTTCTGCTGTTCTTTCCCTATGCCCGATTCAAGCCGGATATCGAGGCGGAATTGGCAAGAGTCTGGCAGGTGCCGGTTAGCGTCGGCGATGTCCGTCTGAACCTCTTGCCGCAACCGTTCCTGCTGCTGTCCAATGTTCGGATCGGCGACGGCGGCGAATCCGCAATTGAGAAGATACGTGTTTTTGAACCGTATTCCATGCTTGGATCAGGCGTGCACAGCCTGCCACGGGTAGAAATTTCCAGTGGAAAAATTGCCACCGACCATCTCCTGGCGCTGTCGGTTCCCGGCGATGAGCGTGTGCGGAACCCGCCAAAAACAAGATTGAAGACCGTCGCCTTCGATGGCCTGTCTATCGCGGCCGGGCAATTGGCTTCTGGCGAACTGATTGGTGATGCGAGCTTCGGCAATGATGGACGGATCGAAAAGGTGACATTGCAGACCGTTGACCGTACCTTGCGCATCGATGCGCAGACCACCCCCGAGGGGGTGCTTCTTGCGATCGAGGGTGTGGGTTGGCGTCCAACCGATGAATCGGCATTGACACTCGATTCCGTGCAGGCAAAGGGTTTGCTGAGGAAGGACAAGCTGGTCATTCAAAGTTTCGACATGCACGCTCTTGGTGGCGTGCTGAAGGGTTCCTGGCTGCTTGACTGGAGCAAGGGGCTGGTCATGGCAGGCGACGCGACACTTGAGCGTCTCGATTGTCGCAAGGTAACGGTTCATTTCGCTCCCTCCCTGGCGCTCGAGGGCGAACTGATGGGCATCTTGCGTCTGCGTGGTACCGGGAAAACCTGGCAGTCGCTGTGGGCGAATGTCGATGCGAACCTGGATGCAATCGTATTGCGCGGCGCCTTGAATGGCGTCGATCTTGGCGAGGCGGCCCGTCGCGGGTCCGGATCTCCGGTGCGTGCCGGGACCACCAGATTCGATCGACTGGCCGTGAAAATGACCATTGACCCTCGGCAGGTTGTCGGGCGGGATCTTTCGATGAATGCGGGGCTGTTTACCGCAACCGGCCAGTTTGTCGCCACGCGTGACCGCCAGGTTGACAGCAACCTCATGGTGACCATGCAGACTTCGGCCTCGGTACGGACCCTGCCGATCAAGGTCAGCGGGACGCTGCCCAACCTGCAGGCCGCCAGCATCCGCTAAATCCGGCGGCGGAAATAAAAAGGCGAGGCTTCATGCGCCTCGCCTTTGCTTTTGCCTGCAAGCGTTTTCAGCTTTTGATTACGGTGGCAATTGCCTTGGCGACGTAATCCACGTTCTTGGTATTCAGCGCAGCCAGACAGATGCGCCCGGTTGACACGGCATAGATGCCGAATTCGTCTTTCATGCGCTCTACCTGGGCGGCGCTCAGGCCGGTGTAGGAGAACATGCCGCGTTGCTGGACGACGAAGGAAAAGTCCTGCGCCACGCCCTGTGCCTTGATGGCATCGACCAGCCCGGTACGCATGGCGCGGATGCGGTCACGCATGCCGGACAGTTCGGTTTCCCACATCTGGCGCAGTTCTGCTGAGGCAAGCACGGCTGCGACAAGCGCGCCGCCGTGGATCGGCGGGTTCGAGTAGTTGGTGCGGATGACACGCTTCAATTGGGACATGACGCGGGCTGATTCGTCCTTGCCGGCAGTGACGATCGACAGCGCCCCGACACGCTCGCCGTAAAGCGAGAAGCTCTTGGAAAATGAGCTGGAAACGAAGAACTGCAGGCCAGAGGCGGAGAAGGCGCGAACCGCGACGGCGTCGGCTTCGATACCGTCGGCAAATCCCTGGTAGGCCATGTCCAGGAAGGGAACCAGGCCACGGGCACGGCAGGCATCAACCACTTCACCCCACTGGGCGTCGGACAGGTCAGCGCCGGTCGGGTTGTGGCAGCAGGCGTGCAGGATGATGATGGAGCCGGCATCCAGGCCGTTCAGGCAGGCCTTCATGCCAGCGAAATCGACGCCACGGGTGGCGGCGTCGTAGTACGGGTAGTTCTCGACGATGAAACCGGCCGACTCGAACAGGGCGCGGTGGTTTTCCCAGGAGGGATCGCTGATATAGACCTTGGCGTTCGGCAACAGGCGCTTCAGGTAGTCGCCGCCGATCTTGAGCGCACCGGTACCGCCCAGGGCTTGAGCAGTGATGACCTGGTTATTGGCGAGCAGGGGGGAGTCGGAACCGAACAGCAGGTTCTGCACCGCCTGGTTGTAGGCGGGAGCCCCCTCGATCGGCTGGTAGCCGCGCGGCAACGCCGCCTTGACACGGGCATCCTCGGCAATCTTGACGGCGCCGAGCAGCGGGATCTTGCCGTTGTCGTCGAAATAGACGCCGACGCCAAGATTGACCTTGGTGCCACGGGGATCCGCGTTGAATGATTCGTTCAGACCGAGGATGGGGTCACGCGGGGCCATTTCCACCGCAGCAAAGATCGAAGAAGGCATAGGGAACTCCATGGAATAATAGGAACATTGTCTGCGCGGCAATGTTGCAGCGCGAGAAAAACCGGCCAATTTTAGCATGACCGAAACCAAGACCAGCACTCCGGTTGTCTCCTTCGAGAACAGCCCGTTTCGACTGCATCAACCCTTCCTGCCTGCCGGCGACCAGCCCGAGGCTATTCGCCGTCTGGTCGAGGGACTGGAGGATGGCCTGTCCTTCCAGACCCTGCTCGGCGTGACCGGCTCGGGCAAGACCTATACGATGGCCAACGTCATCGCCAGGACCGGCAGGCCGGCGCTGGTACTGGCGCCGAACAAGACGCTCGCGGCACAGCTTTACTCGGAGTTCAAGGAGTTCTTTCCCGAGAATGCCGTCGAGTATTTCGTTTCCTATTACGATTACTATCAGCCCGAAGCCTACGTGCCGTCGCGCGACCTGTTCATCGAGAAGGACAGTTCGATCAATGACCATATCGAGCAGATGCGGCTCTCGGCGACCAAGAGCCTGATCGAGCGGCACGATGTGGTGATCGTCGCCACCGTTTCATGTATCTACGGTCTGGGCGATCGCGACGAGTACCACAACATGATCCTGACCATGCGGGTTGGCGATCGGCTCGATCAGCGCGCCGTCGTCAAGCGCCTGACCGACATGCAGTACGAGCGTAATGACATCGATTTTCAGCGCGGTGCTTTCCGCGTGCGCGGCGACACCATCGATATTTTCCCGGCCGAACATGCCGAGCATGCGGTTCGCGTTTCGCTGTTCGACGACGAAATCGAGGGCTTGCAGTTTTTCGACCCATTGACCGGACACTTGCTGCACAAGGCGCTGCGTTTCACGGTTTTTCCGGCGTCGCATTACGTGACGCCACGGGCGACTGTGCTACGTGCCATCGAGGCGATCAAGGAAGAACTGCGCGAGCGGGTGGCGTTTTTCATCGCAAACAACAAACTGGTCGAGGCACAGCGCATCGAGCAACGCACCCGGTTCGACCTCGAACTGCTCGATCAAATCGGTTTCTGCAAGGGTATCGAGAACTACTCCCGGCATCTCTCCGGGCGCAAGGCGGGTGAACCACCACCGACTCTCATCGACTACCTGCCGCCCGACGCTCTGATGTTCATCGACGAGTCGCACGTAACGATTGGCCAGGTTGGCGGCATGTACAAGGGTGACCGTTCGCGCAAGGAGAATCTGGTCGATTACGGATTCCGGCTACCTTCAGCGCTGGATAACCGGCCACTGCAGTTCAACGAATTCGAGGCGCACCCGCGGCAGACGATCTTCGTCTCAGCAACTCCGGCGGATTACGAGAACCGCCATGCCGGTCAGGTGGTGGAACAACTTGTGCGGCCGACCGGTCTGATCGACCCCGAGGTCATCGTACGTCCGGCATTGACCCAGGTTGATGACCTGCTCGGCGAAATCCGCAAACGGACCGATGCCGGCGAACGCGTCCTCGTGACGACGCTGACCAAGCGCATGGCCGAGGATTTGACCGATTTCCTTGCCGACAACGGGATCAAAGTGCGTTATCTGCATTCGGACATCGATACCGTCGAGCGGGTCGAGATCATTCGCGACCTCCGTCTCGGCGAGTTCGATGTACTGGTTGGCATCAACCTGTTACGCGAGGGACTGGATATTCCGGAGGTGTCGCTGGTTGCCATTCTGGATGCCGACAAGGAGGGATTCCTGCGTTCCGAACGTTCGCTGATCCAGACGATGGGCCGGGCAGCGCGCCATATCCATGGCACAGCGATACTCTATGCTGATACGATTACACAATCGATGCAGCGTGCCATGGCCGAAACCGGGCGGCGGCGTGAAAAACAGATTGGCTTCAATGCGGAACGCGGAATAACGCCGCGTGGTGTTTCCAAGAAGATCAAGGATATTATTGATGGTGTTTACGATCTCGAATCAGTTCAGAGCGAACTGAAGGTTGCACAACAGCAAGCTGTTCTACGAGGCCATGGACGAGAAGACGGTGGCAAAGGAGATCAAACGCCTCGAGAAATTGATGGTCGAGTGCGCCAGAAATCTGGAGTTCGAAAAAGCGGCAGCGGCCCGCGACGATTTGTTCCGCCTGCGGGAGAGGGTCTTTGGCGCGGCTCCGCATGACCGGGATGGAGACGAGAGAAAATGAATTATCGCGTCCTGATGGTGTGCATGGGTAATATCTGTCGTTCGCCAACGGCGGAGGGTGTTCTACGAAAATACATTAAAAACAATAATATAGGCGATATTGTTGAAGTTGATTCTGCGGGAACGCATGGCTATCATGTGGGGGAGGCGCCGGACCCCAGAACGCAAAAGGCAGCTTTGGTGAGGGGCTACAACCTCTCCGAGTTGCGGGCCCGCAAGGTCGCCAGACAGGATATCGATTACTTCGACCTTATCCTGGCCATGGACAAGAGTAATCTCGACAACCTGCGCCGTATGGCACCGCCGGATGCCCACGAGCGGATCAAACTGTTCATGGATTTCGCCAGGAACTTCGACGACGAAGAGGTTCCCGACCCGTATTACGGACTTGGCCACGGTTTCGATCTCGTTCTCGACATGATCGAGGATGCTGCACAGGGACTGGTCGATGAACTAAAGCCGAAGTTCGACCGGGCTTGAAATCGGATTGAAATAAAAAAGGGCATCCGCGGATGCCCTTTTTCTTGTCGCTTACGCGCTTACTTCTGCGTTTCGACCATCACCAGCGAGGCTTCTTCGGTGACTTCCTCAGCCTTCAGCTTGCGTGGACGCCCAAGCTTGACCGGCGGTTCGGGCTGGGCAACGGCCGCAGCGGCCGTGGTTTGAACCAGCACCAGACCACTTTCGGCCAAGGTCTGGCCCAGGTCAACCGGCGCTGCTGCGGGAACTTCCACAGGCGCCACTACCATTTCCTCGACTTCTGGCGCGTTGACCGCGCCTTGCAGGAAGGACTCTTGAGGTGCAACCGGCTCGATTGCTGACAGTTCGATGGCAGGTGGCGTAACGAGTGGTTCGGCAATCTGCGCGACGGCATCAACAATTGCCGGGGCTGGTTCGGCAACCTGAACAACCGGCTCGGGCGCTGGAATGACCACGACTACGGGTTCCTCGCTGACCGGAGCGATTATCGGTGCAACTTCCAGAGGTATGGCGGTCGTTTCGGTCGCTTCAACCGGGGCGGCTGCGTTGCTCTCGGCTTCGTTGCGACGCTCGCCACGCCCACGACCACCGCGACGGCCACGCCGGCGAGCACCTTGCTCTTCGCTGTTGCCGGATTCAGAAGCTTCGCTGGCGCTGACCGTTGCGGTAATGGCTGCCATCGCTTCAATAGCTGGCAGTTCGGCCGTCGGTTCGCTGACAACCGCTTCAGGTTTCTGGCGGTCGCGGCGCTCCTTGCGTTCGCCACGCGGCCGACGCTCCTGGCGTTCGCCGGTTGCTGCGGTCGACTCGTCACGCGGGGCCTTTTCCGCATTGCGTTCGTTGCGATTGCCGCGTTCCTGACGATCGCCACGCTCGCTGCGCTCTTCCTCGCGGCGAATACCGTTACGACCGCTACGACGCCCGTCATTGCGCTCACGGCGACCATCGCCCCGGCCTTCGCGCGGCTTTTTGGCTGGCTCTGGCGCCGGCGCAACTGCTACGGGTTTGGCCGGGCTGCGGAACCACGAAATAATCTTGGCGAAAATGCCTGCTTCCGGCTGGATTGGGGTCGGCGCACTTTCAGTGGCCTTTTCCGGCAGGTTGGGTGCCGGCTGGTCGGGGGAGATGCCCTTGATGACGGCTTCCTGACGCGGCTTGGCGCCTTCGTCCTTGCCATTGGCCTG
Source organism: uncultured beta proteobacterium (assembly GCA_963727115.1). Classification (GTDB taxonomy): domain Bacteria; phylum Pseudomonadota; class Gammaproteobacteria; order Burkholderiales; family Rhodocyclaceae; genus Azonexus. The sequence continues at coordinate 15,111 of CAVSFS010000014.1, forward strand.
TTTCGCGGCTTCCTCGATCGGCGCATCGACCATCCGGTAGGATGGCTCGCGGATATCTTCGTTGTTGAGATCGTCGTGACGCAAACGGATGATCGTATGCGCCGGCGTTTCGAGATGGATGTTCGGAATCAGCAGGATGGTGACCTTGTGGCGCAACTCGATGGCCTGGATGTCCGGGCGCTTTTCGTTGAGCAGGAAGGTCGCGACATCGACCGGGACCTGGACATGCACGGCGCCGGTGTTCTCCTTCATCGCTTCCTCTTCGAGAATGCGCAGGATATGCAAGGCGGCGGATTCGGTAGACCGGATGTGACCGGTTCCAGTGCAGCGCGGGCAGGTGATGTAACTGGTTTCAGCGAGGGCAGGGCGCAGGCGCTGACGGGAGAGTTCCATCAGGCCGAAGCGGCTGATCTTGCCCATCTGAACCCGGGCACGGTCGAAGCGCAGGCCGTCGCGCAGGCAGTTTTCGACCTCGCGCTGGTTCTTCTGATTTTCCATGTCGATGAAGTCGATGACGATCAGACCGCCCAGGTCGCGCAGACGCAACTGGCGGGCCAGTTCCTCAGCCGCTTCCAGGTTGGTCTTGAAGGCGGTTTCCTCGATGTCGGCACCCTTGGTGGCGCGCCCCGAGTTGACGTCGACCGCCACCAGCGCCTCGGTGTGATCAATGACGATGGCGCCGCCGGAAGGCAAGTTAAACTTGTTCGACCGAAGGCGGTTTCGATCTGGTGTTCGATCTGGAAACGGGAAAACAGCGGCACATCGTCGTGGTAGCGCTTGACGCGATTGACGTTGCCCGGCATGACGGTGCCCATGAAGGCCTTGGCCTGCTCGAATACCTCGTCGGTATCGATCAGGATTTCGCCGATTTCCGGCTGGAAATAGTCGCGGATGGCGCGAATGACCAGACTGCCTTCCAGGTAGATCAGGAAGGCGCCGTTCTGTTGCTGGGCAGCGCCTTCGATGGCGGTCCACAACTGCATCAGGTAGTTGAGATCCCATTGCAACTCTTCAGCCTGACGGCCGATGGCAGCGGTACGGGCGATCAGGCTCATGCCGTTGGGCACTTCGAGCTGGTCCATGGTATCGCGGAGTTCGGTACGCTCATCGCCATCAACGCGCCGGGAAACACCACCGCCGCGCGGATTGTTCGGCATCAGAACCAGGTAACGGCCGGCGAGGGAGATATAGGTGGTCAGGGCGGCGCCCTTGTTGCCACGCTCGTCCTTGTCGACCTGAACAATGAGTTCCTGGCCTTCCTTCAGCGCTTCGTTGATCTTGGCACGACCAACCTCGACGCCCGGCTTGAAATAGGAACGGGAAATTTCCTTGAACGGCAGAAAGCCATGGCGGTCCGCGCCGTAGTCGACGAAGCAGGCTTCGAGACTGGGTTCGATGCGGGTGATGACCGCCTTGTAGATGTTGCTCTTGCGTTGTTCCTTGGTGGCCGATTCAATGTCCAGGTCAATCAGTTTCTGACCATCAACAATGGCGACACGGAGTTCTTCAGCCTGTGTCGCATTGAAAAGCATGCGTTTCATTATTTGGGGCTCCAGCGCACCAAGGCACGCTGCAACGGAGTCCCGTGCAGGCAGCGACAGTTTCAGTTATCGGGTTGCGTCATACGAAAAAGGGCAAAGACGATGATGAAAGTGCTGATCAACAAACAGCCGCGATATTTTTTATTGAAAGGCGCGACCTGAAAATTCCTGCAACGGGCAATCCGTGCGTGCTTACGGTGGGCTAATCCATTACCATCACTACTTTTGGTGAGTGAACTTAACCAGTCGTTTTACGTTGGTCTGGCTTGCGCAAGTCGCGCAAGTGAAACTTCGGAGCCTGCCGCGTGGCGGTCGCACCAATGGTGCGAGGCAAACGGTCTGACGGTTCGTAGTCTCTTGCAAACCGGGATGTAAAACGTGGGCAGTATATTGCAAAATGAACAGCGCTGGTAACAATTCGGTCACTCACCTGGTGATCGGCGAAGAAGAGCAGGGCCAGCGTCTCGACAATTTCCTGATCCGCTGCTGCAAGGGCGTTCCCAAGAGTCATCTCTATCGGATTTTGCGTAGCGGCGAAGTACGGGTGAATAGCGGGCGGGTCGATGCAACTTATCGCCTTTGCATGGGTGACAAGCTGCGTATTCCGCCGATCCGGATCGCCGAACGGCCGCAGAACGAGGTCGATGAGGCCGCCAAACAGCGGATCGATCTGCCGATCATTTACGAAGACGAAGCCATGCTGGTCATCGACAAGCCGGAAGGCATTGCGGTGCATGGCGGCAGCGGCGTCAGTTTCGGGGTCATCGAGGCGCTCCGCCGGCAACGGCCCGAGGCCAGGTTTCTCGAACTGGCGCACCGCCTGGACCGGGAAACCTCGGGCATCCTGCTGGTTGGCAAGAAGCGCCTGGCCTTGACGACTCTGCATGACATGTTCCGCGAGCATGGCGCTGGTGCCGACAAGCGCTATCTGGTGCTGGTCAAGGGGCGCTGGATGAACAATACGCAGCACGTCAAACTGCCATTGCACAAATATCTGACGGAAGGCGGCGAGCGGCGGGTATCGGTAAATCCCGAGGGCAAGGCGGCGCATACGGTTTTCCGGCTGCTGGCGCGCTGGCCGGAGATGAGTCTGCTCGAGGCGCAATTGAAAACCGGGCGAACCCATCAGATTCGGGTGCATCTGGCGCATCTTGGCTTTCCGATTCTCGGCGATGAAAAATACGGCGATTTCGCGCTGAACCGGGACCTCAAGCGCGCCGGACTCAAACGCATGGCGCTACATGCCTGGCGCATGGCGCTGCGCCATCCGCTGACCGGGACGCCGCTGGAATGCGTCGCGCCGCTGCCGGACGGCATCGCCGGCTACATTGCTGCGGTCGACGGCCAAAAAGCGCGGGAATTCACCGCTGACAATCTGGAACAAATTCTCGGGAGACGGCTCTGAAGCGCATGAAATACGATCTTGTGGTTTTCGACTGGGACGGCACGCTGCTCGATTCAGCCGGCGCGATTGTCCTGGCCATTCAGGCGGCTTGCCGCGATATCGGCCATTCGCCGCCGAGTGACGAACAAGCACGTCATGTCATTGGACTCGGCCTGATCGATGCGCTGCGCCATGCGGCGCCGGATCTGCCTCCGGAAAGCTATCCGGCGCTGGTCGAGCGCTACCGTTTTCACTATCTCGCCGGCGATCATCAACTGAGCTTGTTCAAGGGAGTTCCGGAACTGCTGGGCGAATTGCAGGCGGCCGGACATATTCTGGCGGTTGCCACCGGCAAGAGCCGGCTCGGTCTCGAGCGGGCGCTTGATCATTCCGGCCTGCGCCCGCTGTTTCAGGCATCGCGCTGCGCCGACGAATGCCATTCCAAGCCGCACCCGCAGATGCTCGACGAACTGATGGCGGAATTCGGCGTCACCGGCGAAGCGACCCTGATGATCGGCGATACCTCGCATGACCTCCTGATGGCCCGCAACGCCGGTGTCGACAGCCTCGCCGTCACCTACGGCGCCCACCCTCATGATCATCTGCTCGAACACAGGCCGCTGGCATGCCTCCATACCGTTGCGGAACTCGGAACTTGGCTGAACACAAACGCCTGATCTGCGCCAGCGCCGATCTTGCGGAGGCGGGAAAAGGCTTCCGTTTCACGACCATCCATCATCAGCGCGAAACGGATGCGTTCGTCGTCCGCTTTCGCGGGCGGATTTTCGGCTATATCAATGAATGTGGGCATATTCCGGCACAACTCGACTGGCTGCCGGGGGAGTTCTTCGATGATTCCAAGCTATACTTGATCTGCTCGGTTCATGGCGCGCTTTATGCTCCGGATTCGGGTCGGTGCCTTGGCGGGCGCTGTCAAGGCAAGGGCCTGGCGGCACTTGCGGTCGACGAGGTTGATGGTCAGGTTTTTTTGATACAAGAAATCGCTCATGGATAATCCCCAAGCCCCAAACAATTCCCCGGACTGGGAGCGCAAGACGCTCGAGAAACTTGCCTTTTCAGCGCTTGCGGAACAGAAAGCCCGGCGCCGCTGGGGAATTTTCTTCAAGATTCTCGGATTCGCCTATCTGACCGCAGTGCTCGCCACTTTGGTCAACTGGGGGGTCGAGGCGTCGCATCAGGAGCGCCATACCGCACTGATCGACCTGACCGGTGTCATCGAGTCCAAGGGCTCGGCCAACGCCGAAAAAATGCTCGAATCCCTGCAAAGCGCGTTCAAGGAGAAAAATGTTGCCGGGGTGATCGTTCGCATCAACAGTCCCGGTGGCAGCCCGGTTCAGGCTGGCATCATCAATGACGAGATTCGCCGTTTGCGCACCAAGCATCCGGAAACTCCGCTCTACGCAGTGGTTGAGGATGTTTGCGCGTCGGGTAGTTACTACGTTGCCGTTGCCGCAGACAAGATTTATGTAGACAAGGCCAGTATCGTCGGATCCATCGGCGTATTGATGGACGGGTTCGGATTTACAGGATCGATGGAAAAGCTGGGCGTTGACCGCCGGCTTTTGACCGCCGGGAACAATAAGGGCTTTCTCGATCCATTCTCGCCGCAGAACCCCAATCAGACGGCACACGCCCAGGTCATGCTCGACGACATCCACCAGCAGTTCATCGATGTCGTCAAGACGGGCCGCGGGGCTCGTCTCAAGGAGACGCCGGAGATGTTCTCGGGGCTGATGTGGACGGGCGACCAGAGCATCAAGATGGGCCTGGCCGACGACTTCGGCAGTGTCGACTCCGTGGCGCGCGACGTGATCAAGGCCGAGAAGGTTCTCGATTACTCCGTCAAGGACAATATCGCCGAGCGTTTTGCCAAGCGACTCGGGGCTGGTGCGGTCAACAGCCTGTGGAAGGGATTTTCCGAAAGCGCTACTGCAATCGGCCTGCGCTGAGAATTCTCAGGCAAGCAGCAGGAAGACGGTCGGACGCCGCTCGATTTCGGGCGGCGTTTCCTTTTTCCACTGGCCAACCGTGCGTGTCCTGACCGACTCGCCAGGCAGGCTGAGGTCGGTGGCAACCGCAAACCGCGTCCCTGGCTGGCAGGTCTGCAAGATGCTGGCGAACAGTTGCTGGTTGCGATACGGCGTCTCGATGAAGATCTGGGTTTGCCCGCGCTTGCGCGATTCGGCTTCAAGTTCGCGCAGGGTTTTTGCCCGTTCGGCTTCCTTGGCCGGCAGGTAGCCCTGAAAGGCAAAACGCTGGCCGTTGAGGCCCGACGCCATCAAGGCCAGCAACAGGGAGGAGGGGCCGATCAGCGGCACTACGCGGATGCTCTCGCTTTGCGCCAGTGCTACCAGGTCCGCCCCGGGGTCGGCAACGGCCGGGCAGCCGGCTTCGGAGAGCAGCCCGAGATCGTGCCCGGCGCGTAACGGCGCAAGCAGGCGATCCAGCGCATCCGGCCGGGTGTGTTCGTTGAGTTCATCGAGTTGCAAGGCCTGTAGCGCCTGCTCGGTACCGACCGCCTTGAGAAAGGCGCGGGCAGATTTTGCGTTCTCGACGACGAAGTGGGTCAGTCGACGGATTTGCTCCAGGACTGGAACGGGCAGCGATGCCTCCGGGGAGATGTGGCCGAGCGGGACGGGAATGAGGTAGAGCGTGCCGTGGGTCACAGGACGTTCATTCCGTGTTTCCTCAGGAGATCGCAAAGGGCGATCAATGGGAGGCCGACCAGTGCGTTGGGGTCGTCACCGTGTATCCGGCTAAGCAGCGAAATTCCCAAACCCTCGGACTTGGCTGACCCGGCGCAGTTGTAGGCTGGTTCGCGGCGCAGATAGTTCTCGATTTCCCGGTCAGTCAGTTCGCGAAAGCCGACCAGCGTGGGCACGCCACGAACCTCTGCTTCACCGGTTCTTGAGTTGAGCACGCAGAGTCCGGTAAAGAAATTCACGGTCTGTCCGGAAAGTTGTCGCAGTTGTTCGACGGCGCGCGCATGCGTCCCTGGTTTGCCGAAGACCCTGCCCCCCATTTCGGCGACCTGGTCGCTACCGATGATCAGGGCGTCCGGATAGTCGCGCGTCACTGCCCGCGCCTTGGCCTCCGACAGGCGCAGGGCTGTTGCTGTCGGAGATTCGTCGGGGAGCGGGGTTTCGTCGGTTTCCGGGTTGGCGACCTCGAACAGCAGGCCGAGACGATTCAGCAGTTCGCGCCGGTAGGGGGAGGTCGAGGCGAGTACGAGTTTTTGCGACATAATTTGTAATTGCAACAAGTGCTTGGAAAAGCTTCTTGAGGCAGCACTTAGTTTTGACTTGGAGGCCTAAAGCTAATATTATCTCGCGTTTAAGTCGAAGCCGCTCAAGATTGAAAAGGATTTCGGATAGTTTTGCGTTTGCCCGGGAAGGCCGTGTTCTGGAAGGAACACTGGCGATTTCCGGCCTTGAACGCCTGCAGGATCTGCTGGCGGAAGTGTCCGGAGAAATCACCTTCCGGATTGAGGGGCTCAAGGGAGAGCGCGGACAATCCATGCTGCATCTGGTGGTGGGCGGGGTACTCCCGTTAGCCTGCCAGCGCTGCCTGGAAGCGATCCATTTCAAACTCGATATCGACAGCCTGCTGGAGTTGATCCCGGCTGACGTCGAATTGTCGCAGGAAGAGCTGGAAGATGACACTCGTGATTTCCTGCCGGTGGCAGGCGAGCTGGATGTGGCCGAATTGGTGGAGGACGAAGTTCTCCTGGCCCTGCCGGTCGCGCCCCGGCATGAAAGATGTGGTTTGCCTGGCGCGGCCGATGCCGGTGAGCGGATAAATCCGTTTGCTGTATTGACCGGGCTTAAAGGCAAGCCGAACTGATTTTTTTGGAGCAACAAAATGGCCGTACAACAGAACAAGAAGTCCCCTTCCAAGCGTGGCATGCATCGCGCCCACGATTTTCTGACCAACCCGCCGCTGGCCGTCGAACCGACCACCGGTGAGGTGCATCTGCGCCACCACGTTTCGCCGACCGGCTTCTACCGCGGCAAAAAAGTCCTGAAGGCCAAGGGCGAGTAATCGATAAGTGAGAGGCAGACGGTTCGTTTCGGGCCGCCTGCCTTTTATTTTGTCATGACAGCCCGCGTTGCCATCGATTGCATGGGGGGGGACCACGGACCGTCGGTGACGGTGCCGGCGGCGCTCCGTTTCCTTGACGATCACCCGGCCGTCAGCCTGATTCTCGTCGGACGAGAAGAGGCCCTTCAGCCGTTATTGGGCAAGTGGGCCGGCAATTCACGCCTGCGCGTTGTTCACGCGTCTGAAGTCGTGGAGATGGATGAGTCTCCTGCGCTCGCCTTGCGCAACAAGAAGGACTCGTCGATGCGCGTGGCGATCAACCTCGTCAAGAATGGCGAGGCGGATGCCTGCGTTTCGGCGGGAAATACCGGTGCGTTGATGGCGATTTCCCGGTTCGTCCTGAAGATGCTGCCCGGTATCGAGCGCCCGGCAATCTGCGCGCCCCTGCCCACCACGAAGGGGCACACCCATATGCTAGATCTCGGGGCCAACGTCGATTGCGCCCCGGAACACCTGCTGCAGTTCGGCATCATGGGCGCCATGCTGGTGTCCGCCATGGAGCACACGGATCGTCCGACAGTAGGAATCCTGAATATCGGCGAGGAAGAGATCAAGGGCAACGAAGTGGTCAAGGCGGCTGCCGATTTGTTGCGTGCCTCCGATCTCAACTTCATCGGCAATGTTGAAGGTGACGGGATCTACAAGGGCGATGCGGATGTCGTTGTCTGCGATGGCTTCGTCGGTAACGTTGCGCTGAAAACATCAGAAGGCCTGGCCCAGATGCTCGGGTCTTCGCTGCGCAGTGAATTCAAGCGCAACTGGCTGACCAAGATTGCAGCGCTGATCGCCATCTCGGTGTTGAACAACTTCAAGGAGCGCTTCGACCACCGTCGTTACAATGGAGCCATTCTGCTCGGCCTGAAAGGCATTTCGGTCAAGAGCCACGGCTCGGCTGATGCGTTTTCCTTCGGTTTCGCCATTGGCCGCGCCTATGACGCGGCGGAGAATCGTGTCGTCGAGCGGATCGCTGGTCGCATGGCGAAGACGGCAGTTTCGGATATAACCACTTCCGCGGAGCCAGCCTGAATGTATACGCGCCTTATCGGGACCGGCAGTTATTTGCCCGGCAATCCGGTTACCAATAACGACCTGGTTGCCCGTGGCATCGACACGAACGACGAATGGATAGTCACCCGCACTGGTATCAGTAGTCGATACCTCGCCGAGCCGGGCGCGACCGCCAGTGAACTGGGGCTTGCGGCAGCCCGGCGGGCGCTGGAAATGGCGGGCGTTGATGGCAGTGAAATTGACCTGATCATCGTCGCCACCTCGACGCCGGATTTCATCTTCCCGAGTACTGCCTGCCTGATCCAGGGGCAGCTTGGCAACAAGGGGGCGACCGCCTTCGACGTGCAGGCCGTATGCAGCGGCTTTGTCTATGCACTCGGGATTGCCGACAAGTTCATTCGCTCGGGCAGTCACAAGAAGGCGTTGATCATCGGTACCGAAGTGTTTTCGCGGATTCTCGACTGGAGCGATCGCGGCACCTGCGTACTGTTTGGCGACGGCGCTGGCGCCGTGGTCCTCGAAGCGTCCGATACGCCCGGCATTCTGGCGACCGCGTTGCACGCAGACGGCAGCCAGAGCGGGATTCTCAATGTTCCAGGGCAGGTATGCGGCGGGCAGATCACGGGAGATCCGTTCCTGCGCATGGATGGTCCGGCTGTCTTCAAGTTTGCGGTGCGTGTTCTGGTGGAGGTTGCCGAAGAGGTGTGCAAGGTGGCCGGTATCGGAACCAGTGAAGTTGACTGGCTGATTCCGCATCAGGCGAATATCCGTATCATCGATGCGACGGGCAGAAAACTCGGCGTTGACCGTAGCAAGGTGATCGTCACCGTGGATCGCCACGGTAATACGTCGGCTGCGTCGGTGCCCCTGGCGCTCGATGAGGCGGTTCGCGATGGTCGCATCCAGCGCGGGCAGCAGATACTGCTCGAAGGTGTCGGCGGCGGCTTTACCTGGGGCGCAGCCCTGCTGGTATTCTGATTCAGGAGGCTGGAAACGATGTCTTTTGCTTTTGTTTTTCCCGGCCAGGGCTCGCAGAGCGTTGGCATGATGGCCGCCTACGGCGATGCCGCGGTGGTCCGCGCAACCTTCGACGAAGCCTCGGCGACGCTGGGCGATGATCTGTGGACGATGGTTGCCGACGGCCCGGCCGAAGTTCTGACCCAGACCGTCAACACGCAACCGGTGATGTTGACCGCCGGTATTGCAGCGTGGCGCCTGTGGCTCGATAAGGGTGGCAAGATGCCTGCCGTCGTTGCCGGCCATAGCCTCGGCGAATATTCCGCGCTAGTCGCCGCCGGCGTCATCGATTTCAAGGATGCGGTGCCGCTGGTTCGCCTGCGCGCCGCAGCCATGCAGCAAGCGGTGCCGGTCGGCACCGGCGCCATGGCCGCCGTACTCGGCCTGGACAATGCCGGTATCGCCGCCGCCTGTGCCGAAGCGGCGCAGGGTGAAGTCGTCGAGCCGGTGAATTTCAATGCCAACGGCCAGACCGTGATTGCCGGTCACAAGGGCGCAGTCGAACGGGCAATGGAAGCCTGCAAGGCGCGTGGCGCCAAGATGGCCAAGGCGCTGCCGGTTTCGGCGCCGTTCCATTCCTCGCTGATCCGTCCCGCCGCCGACAAACTGGCAGCACGTCTGGCTGAGCTGCCTTTGAAGACACCGGTCATTCCGGTGATCAACAACGTTGACGTCGCCATCGAAAACGATCCGTCCCGCATCAAGGATGCACTGATTCGTCAGGCCTACAACCCGGTGCGCTGGGTCGAGACCATTCAGAAAATGGCTGCCATGGGCGTGTCGACCGTGGCAGAATGCGGCCCGGGCAAGGTGTTGGCCGGCCTGACCAAGCGCTGCGCCGAGGGCGTCGCCGGTGTCGCGCTCGCCGATGCCGCTGCCATCGAAGCCAATCTCGGACTGGAGTAAGCCATGCTGAACGGCAAGATTGCACTGGTCACCGGCGCCACCCGCGGAATCGGCCGCGCCATAGCGCTCGACCTCGGCAAGTTGGGCGCTACGGTGATTGGCACTGCGACCAGTGCGGACGGGGCCGGAAAAATCTCCACCTACCTCGCCGAAGCAGGCCTCAAGGGGAAGGGCGTTTCCCTTGACGTCTGCGACGCAGCCCAGACCGACGCGGTCCTTGCCGAACTGACCAAGGAATTTGGCGCGATCACGGTTCTCGTCAATAACGCCGGGATCACCCGCGACAACCTGTCGATGCGCATGAATGACGACGAGTGGGATGCCGTCATCGACACCAACCTGAAGGCGGTTTTTCGCATGTCGCGCGGTGTGATGCGCGGCATGATGAAGGCGCGCTTTGGCCGCATCGTCAATATCACCTCGGTGGTGGGTTATTCGGGCAATGCCGGGCAGGCCAACTATTGCGCCGCCAAGGCCGGGGTTGCCGGGATGAGCCGTTCGCTGGCCCGTGAGCTGGGCAGTCGCAACATCACGGTCGAACTGCGTCGCACCGGGCTTTATCGCCACCGACATGACGCATGCGTTGACCGACGAGCAGAAGCAGGCCATGCTGGCTTCCATTCCGCTCGGTCGCGCTGGCGCACCCGAGGATGTCGCCGGTGCCGTCAGCTTTCTGGTATCCCCGGCTGCCGCCTATGTCACGGGCACGACAGTGCATGTAAACGGCGGTATGTTCATGGATTGATTTCCCGAAGCCTCGGCTTTTGGTAAACTAGCAACGTTTTTTTCGAACCCCTGAGGGGAAGGAGTTTTTCTAATGGATAACATCGTAGAGCGCGTCAAGAAGATTGTCGCCGAGCAACTGGGCGTTAATGAAGCGGACATCAAGAATGAGTCCTCCTTTGTGGATGATCTTGGCGCGGATTCCCTGGACACCGTCGAACTGGTCATGGCACTTGAAGAAGAGTTCGAGTGCGAGATCCCCGACGAACAGGCCGAGAAGATCACCACGGTCCAGCAGGCGGTCGATTTCATCCTCGCCAACAAGAAGTAATCCATTTCGGTAGATCCAGACAAGGCCGGCCCCATGGCCGGCCTTGCCACATTTGCATTCGGAGTTCACCTTGACACGTCGCAGAATCGTAATTACCGGTCTGGGTCTTGTTAGCCCGGTCGGAAACACCGTCGAAGAAGGCTGGCAAAACATTCTGGCTGGCCGTTCCGGCATTGCCCATGTCACCAAGTTCGACACATCGACCTTCCCGGTGCAGATTGCCGGCGAAGTCAGGAACTTCGATATCACCAGCTATATTTCGGCCAAGGATGCGCGCCGCATGGATACGTTCATCCATTTCGGCATGGCGGCGGGGATTCAGGCAGTGCGTGATGCCGGTCTGGACAAGGAAAACGTTGTCGACCTCGAGCGAGTAGGGGTGGCAATCGGTTCCGGAATCGGTGGCCTGCCGCTGATCGAGGAGACCAAGGAAGAGTTTCTTTCCGGTGGCCTGCGCAAGGTGTCGCCGTTCTTCGTGCCGGGTTCGATCATCAACATGATTTCCGGCAACCTGTCGATCATGTACGGCTTCAAGGGCCCGAACATCGCCCACGTATCGGCTTGCACGACGGGAACGCACTCAATTGGCGAGGCGTCGCGCATCATTGAATACGGAGATGCCGACGTGATGATTGCCGGCGGTGCCGAATCGACAGTCTCACCGCTCGGTATGGGCGGCTTCTGTGCCGCGCGTGCACTGTCTACCCGCAACGATGATCCGACTACCGCCAGCCGGCCTTGGGACAAGGATCGTGATGGCTTCGTGCTGGGCGAGGGGGCCGGGGTCATGGTGCTCGAAGAGTACGAACATGCCAAGGCCCGTGGCGCCAGGATCTATGCTGAACTGGTCGGTTATGGCATGAGCGCCGATGCATATCACATTACGGCACCAAATTCGGATGGCCCAAGGCGCAGCATGCTGAATGCCATGAAGAATGCCGGTGTGGGTCCATCAGATATCCAGTACGTCAACGCGCATGGCACCTCGACGCCGCTTGGTGACAAAAACGAAACCGAGGCCATCAAGCTCGCGTTTGGTGATGCCGCCTACAATCTGGTGGTAAATTCGACCAAATCGATGACCGGTCATTTGCTGGGTGGCGCGGGCGGTATTGAGTCGCTGTTTACCGTGCTTGCCATCTACCATCAGATATCCCCACCGACCATCAATATTTTCAATCAGGATCCGGAATGTGATCTCGATTTCTGTGCCAACAAGGCGCGGGAAATGCAAATTGATTATGCGCTGAAGAATAACTTCGGCTTCGGCGGGACCAACGGCTCTTTGGTCTTCAAGCGCTTCTAATTCGGCGCGCAGGATAGAGCGGTGCAGTTTCCGATAGTGATCGGGCTGCGCCGTTCGCGCTTTCTGGATGGCGTGCTTCTCATTGCGGCGCTTGTCGGGCTCACGGCGGTCTTGCTCGTGCCTTGGCACTTGGTCACTTGTTCTCTGCTCGGTGCCGCTATCGTCCTTGTTGCCTTCCTGGTGAGACAGGCATTGACCCCACGAATCCGGACCTTGCGTATCGACCACGACGGAAGCCTCAGTTGTCAGGCTAGCGGAGAATCAGAATTTATCCCTGTGCGCCTGCTGCCCGGTGCGACGGCGCATCCCTGGCTGACGGTTTTGCGCCTTGCCCACGAGCAGGGCGCATATCTTCTGGCGATTGCGCCGGATGCTGTCGCCCCGGACGAGTTCAGGCGTTTGCGGGTCTGGCTGCGCTGGCGTGCGGAGGTCAGCGACGGCCCCGGCGACTCCTGAGTACCGTATTTTTCGCTTGCGGCAGCATTTCCGGATAGTCCCGCGAAAAGTGCAGACCACGGCTTTCCTTGCGCTGCATTGCGCAACGGACGATAAGATCGGCCGTGACCACCAGATTACGCAATTCAATCAGGTCGTGGCTGACCCGGAAATTGGCATAAAACTCTTCAATTTCCCGCATCAGCAGGCGAATACGATGCTGCGCCCGCTTGAGACGCTTGTTGGTGCGGACAATCCCGACGTAATCCCACATGAAGCGGCGCAATTCGTCCCAGTTGTGTGAAATCACCACTTCCTCGTCGGCATCGGTAACCCGGCTTTCGTCCCATTGCGGTAAACGGGGAAGCGGGCCGGTTTTGCTGCCCAGAATGTCGTTGACCGCAGCTTCCGCAAAAACCAGGCATTCGAGGAGCGAATTCGAGGCCAGTCGATTGGCGCCATGAAGGCCCGTACAGGATGCTTCGCCGGCAACATAGAGGCCCGGCAGATCAGTGCGCCCCATCAGGTCGCTGACGATGCCGCCACAGGTATAGTGGGCCGCCGGCACCACCGGAATCGGCTCACTGGCGATATCGATGCCCAATTCGAGACAACGGGCATGAATGTTCGGGAAGTGGGTCCGGATAAACTCCTCACCCTTATGGGAAATATCCAGATAGACGCAATCCAGGCCACGCTTTTTCATTTCGAAGTCGATGGCGCGGGCGACAATGTCGCGCGGCGCGAGTTCGGCACGCTCGTCATGTTCCGGCATGAAGCGGGTGCCGTCGGGCAGGCGGAGCAGGCCGCCTTCGCCGCGTACTGCTTCGGAAATCAGGAAAGACTTGGCCTGCGGATGATAGAGGCAGGTCGGATGAAACTGGATGAATTCCATGTTGGCGACGCGGCAGCCGGCGCGCCAGGCCATGGCAATTCCATCACCGGTCGAGGTATCCGGATTGGTCGTGTACAGGTAGACCTTGCCGGCTCCGCCAGTCGCAATCAGCGTATTCGCGGCACCGATGGTGATGACCTCGCCGTTGAAGCTGTCCAGCAAATAGGCGCCAAAACAGCGGTTTTTGCTACTTGCGAGTTTGGCGCCGGTGATCAGGTCGATCGCGATATGATTTTCGAAAACAACGATATTCTGATTGGCGCGAACCTTGTCCATCAGCGTTGCCTGAACTGCCGAGCCCGTCGCATCAGCCACGTGAATCACGCGCCGGGCACTATGCCCACCCTCGCGCGTCAGGTGATAGCCCGATTCGTCCTTGGTGAAGGGAACGCCCTGATCGATCAGCCATTCGATCGCGCGCCGTCCGTTCTCGACAACGAAACGCGTTGCCTTCTCGTCATTGAGCCAGGCGCCGGCGACCAGTGTGTCCCGTATGTGGGCCTCGATCGAGTCGCGGCTGTCAAGGACCGCCGCGATGCCGCCTTGAGCCCAGCCCGACGCCGAATCTTCAAGCGTGCGTTTGCTTACCAGGGCAACCCGGCAGTGTGCGGCAAGACGCAAAGCTGCTGACTGGCCCGCCAGCCCGCTACCAATGACAAGGACGTCGAAATTCTGCAAGTCGGTTCTCGATCAGGATTTTTCGCGCTGAATATAGCATGCACGCGCCAATCACAAGCGTTACACATGGTCACAAATAATGGAAACCAGGTATCCATGTCATCAAATTGGCTAAGCTATACTCTGTCTTAAACGAAACCAACGAGAGTTCCCGCAGGGAGAATGAAAAACATATGAGCGAGCGCGAGATCGACCAAGCGCTGGTCGAACGGGCGCAAGGTGGAGATAAACACGCCTTCGACCAATTGGTGAGCAAATACCAGCGCAAGCTGGGGCGTCTGCTCTCGCGCTTCATCCGCGATCCCGCCGAGGTGGAGGATGTTTCGCAGGAAGCCTTCATCAAGGCCTACCGCGCATTGCCCTCATTCCGCGGCGACAGTGCCTTCTATACCTGGCTGTACCGGATCGGCATCAACACGGCCAAGAACTATCTCGTGGCACAGGGGCGTCGCGCCCCCACGTCAACCGAATTCGACAGCGAGGAAGCCGAGACCTTCGAGTCGGCCGACCAATTGCGCGACATCAATACGCCGGAGAGCCTGCTGTTGTCCAAGCAGATCGGCGAAACGGTGAATGGCGCCATCGATGCCTTGCCCGAAGAGTTGCGTACAGCGATCGTTCTGCGTGAAATCGAAGGACTTTCCTACGATGAAATTGCCAGCATGATGGATTGCCCGATCGGCACGGTACGTTCGCGCATCTTCCGGGCGCGCGAAGCGGTGGCGCTGAAATTGCGTCCGCTGCTCGATGTCGCGCCCGACCGCCGGTGGTAGCATGACTACTGAACAAACAACCGTTCGCGCCATTGTTCGCGAACTCCAGGCAGACAGCGCTTTGGTCGAAGTCGAACAAGGCGGTTGCGGACGCTGTCACGAAAAGGGCGGATGTGGCGGCCAGACCCTGACCCAGATGTTCTGCAGCGAACCAAAGAGATATCGTGTGGCAAACGATGTCGGCGCTGGCGTCGGGGATCATGTGACGGTCGCCATTGCGTCTGGCAGTGTGCGACAGAGCGCGAATTTGGGTTATGTTTTGCCGTTGACCGCAACCATCGCCGGCGCCTTGCTCGGCATGCAGTTGGGAGAGGATCCGGGCGCCATGCTTGGCGCAGTGGCCGGATTGCTCCTCTCGCTTCTTTACATTCGTCGCCGGACCGCGACGGGTACTGGTTTTTCTGCAACTCACCCCCACATCATTTCCCGTTCGTCTTAAGTAATTCTGGAGGTACGTGCCGATGAAACGCATCTTGGCTCTTTTGTCATTCCTGTTGATTTCCTCCATCGCGGTAGCGCAGACACGTGGCCTGCCGGACTTCACCGAGCTCGCCGAAAGGCAGGGCCCGGCGGTGGTCAATATCAGCACCACGCAGGTAACGCGCAGCAACCAGACGACGCCCTTCCCGTTCGACGAGAACGATCCGGCCTTCGAGTTCTTTAAACGCTTCATTCCACGGAACCCCGGAGGCGCCACGCCGCGCGAGTTCGAGAACAAGTCGCTGGGGTCCGGTTTCGTCATCAGCGGCGACGGCTACATTCTGACCAATGCCCATGTGGTGGATGGTGCAGACGAAGTTACCGTGCGCCTGACCGACAAGCGGGAATTCAAGGCGAAGACCATCGGCGCCGACAAGCGTACCGATATCGCGCTGCTCAAGATCGAGGCCAGCGGCCTGCCCGTCGTCAAACTGGGCGAACCGGCCCAGTTGAAAGTCGGCGAATGGGTTGTCGCGATCGGCTCGCCATTCGGCTTCGACAATTCGGTCACCGCGGGCATCGTTTCGGCCAAGGGCCGTTCGCTGCCGCAGGAGAACTACGTTCCCTTCATCCAGACCGACGTCGCGATCAACCCGGGCAATTCGGGCGGGCCGCTGTTCAACATGCGTGGCGAGGTGGTCGGCATCAACTCCCAGATTTACAGCCGCAGTGGCGGTTACATGGGCGTTTCCTTCGCCATACCGATCGATGTGGCCATGGATATCCAGAACCAGTTGCGCGCTTCCGGCAAGGTCAGTCGCGGGCGGCTTGGCGTGGTGATCCAGGAGGTCAGCAAGGAACTGGCGGATTCGCTGGCTCTGGGCAAGCCGATGGGCGCTGTGGTGAATGCTGTCGAAAAGGGCGGTCCCGCCGACAAGGCCGGGCTGGAGCCGGGTGACGTCATCCTCAAGTTCGATGGCAAACCCATCAATTCGTCTGCCGACCTGCCGCGCATGGTGGGTGCAACCAGGCCAGGAACCCGATCGACGGTCCAGGTCTGGCGCAAGGGTGCGACCCGCGACATTGCCGTGACCGTGGGTGAAATGACCGAAGAGAAAACAGTCTCCAATCGCCCGGCTCGCGGCAGCAAGCCCTCGGAACAACAGGCCAATCGCCTCGGACTGGTACTGAGCGAACTGACAACCGAGCAGAAGCGTGATCTCAAGATGTCCGCCGGCCTGTTGATCGAGGATGTTCGCGGGACGACTTCGCGCGCCGATCTGCGTTCCGGCGATGTCATCGTCGCACTGATCAGCAAGGGCGCAACGACGGAAATCAAGACGGTCGATCAGTTCAACAAGCTGCTCGCGCAGTTCGAGAAGGGCAGCAATGTCACGTTGTTGATCCGGCGCGGCGAAATGCAGACCTTCGTCACCATCAAGGGAATCAATGGCAACTGAATTGACCCTGCTCAGCCGGAGTTGCTGCCACCTCTGTCACGACATGGAGGTGGCGCTGGTGCCGCTGGCGGCGGAGTTCGGAGCATCGGTAAAGGTGGTTGACGTCGATTCCGACGCGCTTCTCGAAGCGAAATATGATGAATTGGTGCCGGTTTTGCTGCATTGCAATACCGAACTCTGTCACTACTTCCTGGACGAGCCTAAAACCCGTGAATATTTGGCCAAAATCCGCTAAAATTCAGGGTCTTCTGAACAGGGAAGGGCGCCGGAAAAGCGCCCTTTTTTACTAGCATCAATGGATCACATCCGCAATTTCTCCATCATCGCCCATATCGACCACGGCAAATCGACGCTGGCCGACCGCATCATCCACCTCTGCGGAGGTCTATCGGATCGCGAGATGGAGGCTCAGGTTCTCGATTCGATGGATATCGAGCGCGAGCGCGGCATCACCATCAAGGCCCAAACGGCCGCACTGCAATATAAGGCGCGTGACGGCAAGATCTACAACCTGAATCTGATCGACACCCCGGGACACGTGGACTTCTCCTATGAAGTCTCGCGCTCCCTTTCGGCCTGCGAAGGCGCGCTGCTGGTGGTTGATGCGTCGCAGGGCGTCGAGGCGCAGACGGTAGCCAATTGTTATACGGCGCTCGATCTGGATGTCGAAGTGGTCCCCGTGCTGAACAAGATCGATCTGCCTTCGGCCGACCCCGAAAATGCCCGTCAGGAAATCGAGGACGTGATCGGTATCGATGCCACTGATGCAGTCCTTGCGTCAGCCAAGACCGGGTTGGGGGTCGAGGACATCCTCGAAGCCGTGATTGCTCGCATTCCGCCGCCCAAAGGTGATCCGGAAGCGCCGCTCAAGGCCTTGATCATCGACTCCTGGTTTGATAACTACGTCGGCGTGGTCATGCTGGTGCGTGTGTTCGATGGTGTGCTCCGGCCCAAGGACAAGCTGTTTTTCATGGCGAGTGGCGCCCAGCAGTTGTGTGAACAGGTCGGTGTGTTCTCACCGAAGTCGGTTCCACGCGATGCATTGCGCGCCGGAGAGGTTGGTTTCGTCATCGCCGGCATCAAGGAATTGAAGGCCGCCAAGGTCGGGGACACGATCACCAAGCTTGACCGCAAGGCGACCGAATCCTTGCCCGGTTTTAAGGAAATCAAGCCTCAGGTGTTTGCCGGCTTGTATCCGGTGGAGTCCAATCAGTACGACTCGCTGCGCGAATCTCTGGAAAAGCTCAAGCTTAACGATGCCTCGCTCCAATATGAGCCGGAAGTCTCGCAGGCTCTCGGATTCGGCTTCCGCTGCGGCTTCCTGGGTCTGCTGCACATGGAGATCGTGCAGGAACGCCTGGAGCGCGAGTTCGATCAGGATTTGATCACCACCGCGCCGACTGTTGTCTATGAAGTGGTGATGCGCGATGGCTCGCTGATCCAGATCGAAAACCCGGCCAAGCTTCCCGATCTGAGCAAGATCGAGGAAATCCGCGAGCCGATCATCACGGCAACGATTTTCGTACCGCAGGATTACCTCGGAAACGTCATCACGTTGTGCAACCAGAAGCGTGGCAATCAGGTCAACATGCATTACCACGGTCGCCAGGTCAAACTGGTCTATGAAATGCCGATGGCCGAAGTGGTGATGGACTTCTTCGACAAGCTGAAGTCATGCTCGAAGGGTTATGCCTCGCTCGATTATGACTTCAAGGAATACCGCGCAGCCGATGTGGTCAAGCTGGATATCCTGATCAACAGCGAGAAAGTCGATGCCCTGTCGCTGATCGTGCACCGCGCCAACTCCCAATATCGTGGTCGCGAACTGGCCTCGAAGATGCGTGAGCTGATTCCCCGCCAGATGTATGACGTGGCTATCCAGGCAGCCATCGGCTCGCATATCATTGCCCGCGAAAACGTCAAGGCGATGCGCAAGGACGTGCTGGCCAAGTGCTACGGCGGCGACATCAGTCGCAAGAAGAAATTGCTGGAAAAACAAAAGGCCGGCAAGAAGCGCATGAAGCAGGTCGGCAATGTCGAGATCCCGCAGGAAGCCTTCCTCGCCGTGCTGCGCGTCGATAACTGAGAATACCGATTATGAATTTTGCCCTGATTCTTCTGGTGCTGACGGTCGTGACCGGCGTGCTTTACGCGGTCAACGTGCTGAAATTCCGGAAATTGCGCGCCACGAATGCCAAGGAACCGCTCTGGGTGGAGTGGGGCGCCAGTTTCTTCCCGGTCATCCTGATCGTCTTCGTGTTGCGCTCCTTCCTGTTTGAGCCGTTCAAGATTCCCTCCGGTTCGATGATTCCAACGCTGGAGGTTGGCGACTTCATCCTGGTTAACAAGTTCACCTATGGCATCCGCCTGCCGGTGATCAACAAGAAGATCATCGACATCAACTCGCCGCAGCGCGGCGATGTGATGGTGTTTCGTTACCCGGAGGATACGTCTCTCGATTACATCAAGCGGGTCGTTGGTGTTCCCGGCGATACGGTCGCCTATCAGAACAAGCGCCTGACCATCAACGGCCAGCCGGTCGAAACGACGAAGATTGCTGATTACCTTCATCCGGAACGCCTCTACTACTCGGAACAATATGTCGCTAGAATGGGCGGTGTCGAATATCGCTACCTCAATGACAGCGACGCGCCAGCGTTTATTCCCGATGCGACACAATTTCCGTATCGCGAGAATTGCACCTACAATGCTGCCGGCGTCGTCTGCAAGGTACCCGCAGGGCATTATTTCATGATGGGCGATAACCGTGATAACAGCCGCGACAGTCGTTTCTGGGGGTTTGTCCCGGAACAGAATATCGTTGGCAAGGCATTCTTTGTTTGGCTGAATTTAAGCAATCTTGGCCGGATAGGTTCCTTCAAGTGAGGAGAAGTAGATGAAATATCAACGTGGCGTGGCTCTTTCCGGGCTGATCTTCTGGGGTGTGATCATTGCGATGGTTGCGGTATTGGGCATGAAGGTCGTGCCGACGACGATCGAGTACTACAAGATCCTCAAGGACGTAAAGGCAACGGTTAACAAGGTCGGTCCTGACGCCACCGTTGCGGATGTCAGGACGGACCTTTGACAATTTCGCCAATATCGATCAACTCGACTTCAAACCCGAGCAACTCGATATTTCGAAGGATGGCGGCAAGATCGTTGCTTCATTCGATTACGACAAGCGCATCCCGTTGTTTGCCAACGTCAGTCTGCTTATCAATTACAAGGGTTCGAGCGCTGAACACTGAGGGATGAACTTGGCGAAGCTGACAGCGGCGCTGGGGCATTCCTTTGCCGATCGCGCCCTGTTGCAGACTGCACTGACGCATCGCAGTTTCGGCGCTCCCAACAACGAGCGACTGGAGTTTATCGGCGACGGAGTTCTCAACTGCGTGATCGCCGTTGCACTCTTCAGGCGCTACCCCGATCTGGCCGAAGGTGACCTTTCGCGCCTGCGGGCCAATCTGGTTCGCCAGGATGCCCTCCATCGACTGGCGATTTCACTGCACCTTGGCGACTATCTGCGTCTGGGCGAGGGAGAGCTGAAAAGCGGCGGCAGCCAGCGCCCTTCTATTCTTGCCGATACAGTCGAGGCGCTGATCGGCGCGGTTTACCTCGATGCCGGGTTCGAGGCGGCACAATCCGTCATCAGCCGTCTCTATCTTCCGTTGTTCGACGAAATGACTTCAGGACCGGTAACCAAGGATGCCAAGACCAGCCTGCAGGAATGGCTGCAGGGCCGGAAAAGGCCGCTTCCACGCTATCACGTCATTGAGGCCAGCGGCGCGGCCCATGAACAACGCTTCGAGGTCGCTTGCGAAATCGAGAATCCCGCCTTGCGTACGACTGGGCAGGGCAGCAGCCGTCGTCTGGCCGAACAGGCCGCTGCCGATAACGCACTGAAAGCACTCAAGGCATGAAAAAACTCCGTTCCGGCTACATCGCCATCGTTGGCCGTCCCAACGTCGGCAAGTCAACGCTGCTCAATCGTCTGGTCGGAGAGAAGATCAGTATCGTCTCGCGCAAGGCGCAGACGACACGGCACCGGATTACCGGCATTGTCACCAACGACGATGCGCAATATGTTTTTGTCGATACGCCGGGATTTCAGACCAAGTTTTCCAATGCCCTGAACCGGTCAATGAATCGCGGCGTGACACAGACCTTGAGCGACGTCAACCTGGTGCTTTTCGTCATCGAGGCTGGACGCTATGACGCCAAGGACCAGGCGGTCGTCAGGCTGCTGCCAAAGGACCGCCCGGTCATTCTGGTCATCAACAAGACCGACCAGTTGAAGGATCGTACGGCATTGCTGCCTTTCCTGGCCGAGGTCTCGGCAGAGCATGATTACGCGGCGATCGTGCCGATCAGTGCGGCCAAGGGGCGCCAGACGGACGAATTGCTCGCCGAGGCACGCAAGCATCTGCCCAACCAAGGGCTGATGTTCCCCGAGGACGAACTGACCGACAAGAGCGAACGTTTTCTTGCCGCGGAATACATCCGCGAAAAGGTTTTTCGCCTCCTTGGCGACGAATTGCCCTATGCCACGACGGTCGAGATCGAAAAGTTCGAAATCGAGGGTAATCTGCGCCGGATATTTGCCGCCATCGTCGTCGACCGCGACAGCCACAAGGCGATCGTGATCGGCAAGGGTGGCGAATCGCTAAAGCGAATCGCCAGCGAGGCCCGCAAGGATATGGAGCGCCTGTTCGATGGCAAGGTTTATCTTGAGGTCTGGGTCAAGGTCAAATCCGGCTGGAACGATGACGAGCGCCTGTTGAAGAGCCTCGGATACGAATGAACCTGCGCAGCAAAGTCGATGGCCAAGCGGCTTACGTCTTGCATACCTACCCGTTTCGGGAAACCAGCCTCATTGTCGAAGTGTTTTCCCGTGATTTCGGGCGCATGGCGCTGCTGGCAAGGGGGGCACGCCGTCCGCGTTCGGCGATTCGCGGCCTGCTGATGGCCTTTCAGCCCCTGGAAATCGGCTGGGCGGGCAAAGGCGAAGTCCTGACACTGATGAAGGCGGAATGGCAGGGCGGGCAACCCTTGCTGTCGGGTGAAGCCCTGTTTTGCGGCTATTACCTCAACGAATTGCTGATGCACCTGCTACCGCGCGAGGATGCGCACGACAGACTTTTCGATGGATACGCCGAAATGCTCTCCCGGCTAACCAGGGATCCCGGCGGCAAGGTGAGCGAAGCGGATCTGCGCAGCTTTGAAAAAACACTGCTGCAGGAACTCGGCTACGGCCTGACTTTGACCCACGACAGCGCGGGTGATGCGATCCTGCCAGTAGCGTACTACACCTACCGGATGGAACAGGGCCCGGTGCGGCTGGAGCACGCCGGTGCGGCAGCACAGGCGGTCTGGGGCAAGACCTTGATCGATCTCGAGGCCGAGGATTTCTCGGATCCGCGATCGCGTAGCGAAGCCAAGCAACTCATGCGGACGCTGATGGCCTATTATCTGGGTGGCAAGGAACTCGAAACGCGCAAAATATTCAAGGAGTTGCAGGAAATATGATCGAACTTGGCGTTAACATCGACCACATCGCCACGCTGCGCCAGGCGCGCCGCACCTATGAACCGGACCCCGTCTGGGGCGCGGTCGAAGCCCATCTCGGAGGTGCGGACGGCATTACCGTTCATCTGCGGGAAGATCGCCGTCACATTCAGGATGCCGACGTCCGGCGCTTGCGTGATCTGACCCAGGCCAAACTGAATCTGGAAATGGCGGCGACCGACGAAATGGTCGGCATTGCCTGTGAGTTGAAGCCGGAAATGGCGATGCTGGTTCCGGAAGGCCGTCACGAAGTCACCACCGAAGGCGGGCTCGATATCCTGGTCCAGGAAGCCCGGTTGGCCGATGTCATTGCCCGCCTGGCCGACGCCGGCATCATGACTAGCGTTTTCATCGATGCCGAAATTCCGCAGATCGAAGCGGCTGCGCGCATTGGCGCCCGCGTCTGTGAAATTCATACCGGTCCTTACGCCCATGCCTTCCACGCCATGGGCCGCGATGCCGAAGCACCGGCAGTGATCGCCGAGTTGGCCAAAATCCGGCAGGCCGGCCAGCGCGTTCGTAAACTCGGCATGCGCTTCAATGCCGGCCATGCGCTCAATTACTACAACGTTCAGCCGGTCGCCCGACTGGCCGGGATTCGCGAACTACACATCGGCCATGCCATCGTTAGCCGTTCGGTTTTCGTCGGTCTGCGCGAAGCAGTGCGTGAAATGAAACAGTTGATGCGCGAAGCGGCTGAACGCTGCGAATGATCTACGGCATCGGCACCGACATCGTTGCAGTGAAGCGCCTGCAAGGGATGTGGGAACGGCACGGTGACAAGGCGCTGGGGAAATTGCTCGCCCCGCAGGAACTTGGAGAATTCGCCCGGGCAGCCGACAAGGGGCGCTTTCTCGCCAAGCGCTTTGCGGCCAAGGAAGCATTCAGCAAGGCGCTGGGTACCGGCGTACGTCCGCCTGCTGTTTTGCCGTCGATTGCCATCGGGCACGACGAATTGGGCAAGCCGGTCCTGGCCTTCTGCGGTCAACTGGCTGAAATGATCGAAAACCAGGGCCTCACGGCCCATCTCTCCCTGAGCGATGAAGCCGAATACGCCATCGCCTATGTCATTCTGGAACGCCCATGAAGCAACTCGCCCTCGGCCCGCTGATGATCGACATCGCCGGCACTCAGCTCAGTGATTTCGACCGCGAGCGTCTTTGTCACCCACTGGTCGGCGGGATCATCCTGTTCACCAGAAACTATGTGAACCCCGACCAGTTGGAGGCGCTGACCAGCGAAATCCATGCGCTTCGCCGCCCGTTCCTGATCGCCGTCGATCATGAAGGGGGCAGGGTGCAGCGCTTCCGCGACGGATTTACACGTTTGCCATCGATGGCCACGCTGGGACATCTGTGGGATCAGCAACCTGCAGCGGCGCTCGAGGCTGCACTTCAGGTCGGCTACGTGCTCGCCACCGAGTTGCGTTCGCGTGGCGTCGATTATTCGTTTACCCCAGTCCTCGACCTCGACTACGGGCCGTCGCGGGTGATCGGCGATCGCGCTTTTCATCGCCAGCCCGAAGCCGTTGTCGCGCTGGCAGGTGCGCTTGTCGCCGGACTGCGCAAAGGTGGCATGGGTTCCTGCGGCAAGCATTTCCCGGGGCATGGTTACGTGGTTCCCGATTCACACGTCGAACTGCCGGTCGATGATCGTAGTCTGGAAGCGCTGCAGGAAGACCTGGTTCCCTATCGCAAGCTCGACCTCGATGCGGTGATGGCTGCCCATGTGATCTACAACTGCATGGATTGCAATACTGCTGTATTTTCAAACAAATGGATTGATTATCTGAGAAATGACATAAAGTTTGACGGTGTTGTTTTTACCGATGATCTGTCGATGCAGGGTGCCGGCGTGGTCGGCGGCATGCTCAACCGCGTCGATACGGCCTATCGCGCCGGGTGCGACATGCTGGTGGTGTGCAACTCCCCGGAGTCCGTGGGCGAGGTGCTGGCCGACTGGCAACCGGAAGTCGATCCGGCCAGAGGCAAGCGGGTCGAAGCCTTGCTGCCAAGGCAGGTGGCCAGCAATTGGCAGGCACTGCAGTCCAACTCGCTCTATCTGGCAGCACAGGAAACCATCGCACGATTGATGGCCTGATCCACAAGGGATATGGCCCAAGGCCACGCCGCCGTCACCGGCAGATCCGGTGACATAAATGAAATCGGGCAGCCAAGGCTGCCCGATCAATGCAAGGAAAAGAATGCAGATTACTTGGCGCGGCTCTTGTATTCGTCGGTACGGGTGTCGATTTCGATCTTGTCGCCGATGCTGACGAAAGCCGGAACCGGCAATTCGAAACCGGTGGTCAGGCGCGCCGGTTTCATCACCTTGCCCGAGGTATCGCCCTTGACGGCGGGTTCGGTGTAGATCACCTCACGCACCACGCTGTTCGGCAGTTCAACGGAAATTGCCTTGCCGTCGTAGAAAACGACTTCACAAGCCAGACCGTCTTCCAGATACTTAAGTGCGTTGACCATGTTTTCAGCTTCGACTTCGAACTGGTTGTACTCGGCATCCATAAATACGTACATCGGGTCGGCGAAGTAGGAATAGGCGACTTCCTTCTTGTCGAGCTGAACGAGCTCAAACTTGTCGTCAGCCTTGTATACGGCCTCGGAAGCGGCACCCGACAGCAGGTTCTTGAGCTTCATCTTGACCACGGCCACGTTACGGCCGGACTTGTTGTATTCGGCCTTCTGGACGACGAGCGGGTCGGCGCCAACCATGATTACGTTGCCGGAGCGGAGTTCCTGTGCGGTCTTCATTCGGGATTCCCAAAAATCTGAAAAATAAAAGCTTTGGATTATACCTTGGCGGCACAGAACTTGACGAGTGCCTCGGCAAGATCCATGTTTTCAGCAAGATGTTCCGACCAACGAAGATTGTGCCCGGCAATCTCCGTTCTGGCCTCCATAAAATCCGCCCAGGCGGACGGCAACCTGCCGTCGGAATTCCATGCTTTGAACAGGTTGACCGCAGCAGCCTTTCCCGCAACGCTCAATCCCGTGGTGTAGCGGGCGAGAAAGGCGTCCAGTTTGACCCGATGGGCCTGTTCCTCCTGCACATAAATTTGCCAGACAAAGGGCTTGCCAGCCCACTGCGCGCGGACAAAGGAGTCCTCGCCCCGGACAAAATTGATGTCGCAGCGCCATAGCAGGCGGTCGAAGTCGTCCTGTGGCAGAAAACCGAAGGGAAGCACCTGTAAGCGACCAAGTTGCCAAGGGCCGCTCCCGCTCAAATGAGTCCCCACTGCAGCAAGCGGCTTGCCGGACGCCACATGAAGGCGAATCGCGGAGGCTGAGTTGGCCAGTACGTTTAGCAACTCGCCGACCGGCGCAGTGTCGTAACAGAACAGGCTGATATCGAGCCCGGTGTCCCGATTCAGTCGGGCAATTTCCGTATTCCGTGCCGCCAGCAACCCTTTTTCGCGCAACAGGCCGCCGGTTGTTGTCGTGAAGCCGGGAAAATAGAAATATTTGACCAGCGCCAGGGAAGGGTGGGGCGAAGCCAGGCCATGACAACCGTCTGCCCATGCTTCGGCGGTCAGATATTCGAGATTGATCCAGCACGGCTTGGGGGCGATCGTCGCCATTGTTTGCAGGTAATTTTCCGGAATGTCGCAGGAAAAAGCCTCGATAATGACTTCGCCAACGCGGTCGACCACAATATCTTCGGTCCATTGCCGAATCTCCACGCCCAGACATCTCTGACCTGGCCAACGCGACATCAACAGCGGGGCACATCGGTTTGAGGCTATCCACATCGTCAAGCCAGAGCCGGACCTGTTTTCCATGCTCGCGCGCCAGTTGCCGCGCGAGTCGCCAGCAGACGCCGATGTCACCGTGGTTGTCGATGACGCGGCAGAAGATGTCCCAATGAAGCTGCATGGGCGCCATGCTAACATCGTCACCATGCCTTCATTTCACGATCCGCAGGACTGTACAGCCTGCGCCCGCCTGGCTGAACACCTTGCGGCCATTCGCCGGCGCGACCCGGATTGGCACGCGCTTCCCGTTCCCGCTTTTGGTTCGCTGGATGCAGAACTGCTGGTGGTCGGCCTCGGCCCGGGCGAAAAAGGAGCCAACCGTACCGGCCGCCCATTTACCGGGGACGTGGCTGGTGAATTGCTCTACCCGGCGCTGCATCGTTTCCGTTTCGCCAGTTTTCCCGATGCACTGGGGCCGGATGGATGGGCGAATCCGGCCCTGCATCTGACCAACTGCCGGATCACCAATGCCGTTCGTTGCCTGCCGCCCGCCAACAAGCCGACCACCGCCGAAATCCGCCAGTGCAATGGCCATCTCAAGGCCGAGTTGGCAGCAATGCCGCGCCTGAAAATCATTGTCGCGCTGGGTGCCATCGCCCATCAGGCGGTTCTCTGGGCCTACGAACTCAAACTCAAGAATCATGTCTTCGGCCACAACGTCACGCACTCGTTGCCCGACGGCCGCTTGCTGGTCGATAGCTACCACTGCAGCGGCTACAACTGGCGCACCGGGCGTCTGTCGCGTGAGAGTTTCGAGGCTGTTTTTGCCGGGGTTAGAGCACGGCTCGGGTAGCACGGCACGACCATGAGTTTCGACGCCAAGGAGTTCCTTGCCTCACTGACCGAGTTGCCAGGTGTTTACCGGATGCTCGATGCGGGTGGTGCCGTGCTTTACGTCGGCAAGGCGAAAAACCTCAAGAAGCGGGTTGCATCCTATTTTCGGGAAAATCTGCCGAGTCCGCGTATCGCCCACATGGTCAGCCAGATAGCGACCGTCGAAACCACTTCGACGCGAACCGAGGCGGAAGCCTTGCTGCTGGAAAACAATCTGATCAAGTCGCTGTCGCCGCGTTACAACATTCTATTTCGCGACGACAAGTCCTATCCCTACATCGTACTCACCAAGGGCGAATACACCCGGCTGGGGTTTTTTCGCGGCAATCCGGACCGCAAGGCCGATTATTTTGGTCCGTATCCTTCATCGTGGGCGGTCCGCGACAGTATTCACCTCCTGCAGAAGATGTTCCGCTTGCGAACCTGTGAAGATTCGGTCTTCGCCAACCGCTCGCGCCCCTGTCTGCTCTACCAGATCAAGCGCTGCAGCGGGCCGTGTGTCGGGCACATCAGCCCCGAAGACTATGCGGTGGACGTGCAACTGGCCTCGATGTTCCTTCTCGGGCGGCAACAGGAAGTCACGGGGCGCCTGACGAAGGCGATGGAGGACGCATCCGAACGGCTTGCGTTCGAACAGGCGGCGATCTATCGCGATCAGATACAGTCCCTGCGCCAGGTACAGGAAAAACAGTACGTTTCCAGCAGCAAGGGTGAGGACATCGATATCATCGTCGCCCTGCGGGAAAGCGGGCAGCTTTGCGTCAATCTGGCCATGGTCAGGGGCGGCAGGCATCTCGGCGATCGTCCGCAATTTCCGGTGAATGCTGGCGACTCCTCGCTGGCCGAGGCAGTAGCGGCATTCATCCGGCAGCACTATGTCGTCCACCCGGCACCTGCCAGGGTGATCACGCTGCCGTTGCCGGAACCGGAGGAGGGGAGCGATGGCGCTCAACTGCTGGCCGAACTGGCCGGGCGAGTTGTGCCCGTCATCGAGCCACGCTCGGTCCTGCACCGGGCGTGGGCTGACATGGCCCTGCAGAATGCCCGTCTGGCCATCGTCGCCAGAAATCAGGCAACAGCGCATCAGGAACAACGGCTGCTGGCGCTGCAGCAGGCACTGGGGTTGCTTGATGAAATCCAGCGCATCGAATGTTTCGACATCAGCCATACACAGGGAGAGGCAGCCGTTGCATCGTGCGTGGTCTATCAGGGAAATAGCATGAAAAAGGCGGACTACCGGCGCTTCAATATCCGCAACATCCAGCCCGGCGACGATTATGCCGCCATGCGCCAAGCCGTCAGCCGGCGTTACGAGCGTATCGCTAGCGGGGAGGGCATGGCACCGGATCTGATTCTGATCGATGGTGGTAAAGGGCAGGTCGCTAGCGCCCACGCGGCACTTTCGGATCTAGGGCTGGGAGAACTCGCGATGATCGGTGTCGCCAAGGGCGAGGGGCGAAAGCCCGGACTTGAAACACTGGTTTTCCCGGATGCCCGCGAGCCGTTACAATTGCCACCGGAACACCCGGCGCTGCACCTGATCCAGGAGATCCGAGACGAAGCTCACCGCTTTGCCATCACCGGCCACCGGGCGCGGCGCGGCAAGGCACGAAAGACTTCGAAACTCGAAGATCTGCCGGGTATCGGCGCGGCGCGCCGCAAGGCACTGGTAGCGCGTTTTGGCGGCCTGGCTGGTGTTCTGGCAGCATCGCCGGACCAACTGGCCGAAGTTTCCGGAATCAGCCGGGAACAAGCCGAGAAGATATTCGCAGCCCTACATTGAGCCAATGCCCTTCAACCTGCCCATCCTGCTGACCTGGCTGCGCATCGTCGCCATCCCGTTGCTGATCGCCGTTTACTATCTGCCGGCCGACTGGGCGAGCAGTCACGAACGTGATCTCGTGGCGACCGGCATTTTCCTGGCAGCTGCATTTACCGATTGGGCCGACGGCTTCCTTGCCCGCAAATTGAACCAGACGTCGGCCTTCGGCGCCTTCCTGGACCCGGTGGCTGACAAGCTGATGGTGGCCGCCGCGCTGATCGTTCTGGTGCAGTTGGGACGCGCCGATGCAATTGTTGCCACCATCATCATCGGTCGCGAGATCACGATTTCGGCGCTCCGGGAATGGATGGCGAAGATCGGGGCCTCTAAAAGTGTTGCGGTTTCGATGCTCGGCAAGGTCAAGACGCTGGCGCAGATGGTCGCGATCCCCTTGCTTCTCTACCATGCAGAGTTCTGGGGAGCTGATTCCCGCGTCCTCGGTAACTGGCTGATCTGGATTGCCGCGCTCTTGACCTTGTGGTCCATGGGCTACTACCTGCGGATGGCCTGGCCTGAAATTGCAGAGCGGAGCGAGGGAAAATGACAGGCGAAATGTTGACAATTCCCTTGCAGCGCCTATAATGCGCGCTCTGTTCAGGGCGGCAGTAGCTCAGTTGGTAGAGCGCAACCTTGCCAAGGTTGAGGTCGAGAGTTCGAGACTCTTCTGCCGCTCCAGTTTTTCCGAGGGAAAGCATGGCTTTCCCTTTTTAGTTGAAGATTTGACAGTTTTCGGCAGGGCGCGATAGCAAAGCGGTTATGCACCGGATTGCAAATCCGTGTAGGTCGGTTCGACTCCGGCTCGCGCCTCCAAGAATTCAATATTAAATCAATGACTTATAAGCCAACCTTGAGTTGGCTTTTCTTTTTTCAAAGCTTAAAAAAGCTTGAAAAAGCCATGAAAACCTACCAAAAGTAGGTCAAACCTACCGCTCCTTTTTAGTTAAATCCGTGTAACCCAGTTATGCTGGTAACAATGGAAGGGATGAGGTGAGGTCATGGCGAGCAAAAAATATCTGTCAAACGGTACTCGGATTCAATACACGATTACCCGAAAAATTATTCCAGGCAAGAAACTGTATTACTCCTGTAGCAAAGCTGAGGAGGCCATCTATGATGCGTGGATTGCCAAGCTCGAAGCAACGTTGGATTTGGGTGTAATCCCGCCAGAGATTAAAGAAAAATTTGATGGAAAGCACCACGAGCCTGGCGGTACCGATACATTCGGTTGGTTGCTTCGCAGCTATCGAAAGGCCGCGGGGGTTCAGGACATCAAAAAAGATGACCTCAGCAGACTAGACAAGGTTGCTGAAGAATACGGTGGGACTAAGTTTGACTGTCATGAACACCAGCGAGTGGTCCACCAACTTTATTAGCCAACTGAAACGCCAAAAAAATCTCTCTGAAGCGACTGTTCTTCATTACATCGGCGCGCTTCGCCGGTGTTTGGATTTTGCCGTCCGAAATGGAAAATTATCGTCAGTGTCGCTGCGGTTCGAAAAGCGAGGTTTCGGGACATATACCTCAGCTGACATTGACTGGCTGCTTGGTAACGGCAAAGAGGTAAAGGAAAGTAAGCCTCGCTCGCGTCGCCCCACGGTTAACGAATGGACTGAGATCTTGCGCGTTGCATCCGGAGAAAAGCCAGAAAACCGCCAGAGATCTTTGGAGTTGGAGTTTCAGGCAGCGTTTGAGTGCATCTTGAAAATCGCTCCTGAATCCGCAATGCGGTTATCCGAAATTCATACACTTCGGCTGTCTCAGGTGAATTTTGAAGAAAGAATTATCCATCTTTCAAGAACGAAGAATGGTTCGGAGAGATTCGTGCCAATGAATTCTTTGGTGGTCGCTTTGCTTACCGAGTACCTTGAGCATGTCAAAAATGGCACAAGAGGCATGACGGGCTTTAGTCATGTAAACGACCTTCTGTTTCCGTTTTATCCCGGTGATGTCGATTCGCGAGAGGAAACGCAGTCGAGGCGTGAAGCCACTACAAATCGGCTATCGCATCGATATGCGGCACTCTTTGATGCGGCTGGTTGTGGTGATCTTCGATTTCATGATTTGCGGCATGAAGCCGTCAGCCGTCTCTTCGAACGAACTAATCTAGGCGAAACCGCGATTCAAAAAATCACGGGACACCTTTCGAAAGAAGCCTTAGCTAGATATCTCAATCTTCGACCTAAATTCCTTGTCGAGCAGATTGAGGGAGCAGCAGGAATGAAGTGATGAGCTTACAGCCGGACGCATAGGGGTAGTTCGTTTCGTTTTCGTCCTTGCGAAGGATACGTTTGGGAGGATTTCCCTTCCAAAACGGGCGTCATGTTTTTCGCGCGTTGTGCGGTCTGCTCAATCACTTGCTTTTGAAGAAATTCGGCAACATCGGTCGGTCTGAAAATCCATCCCCGTCCGATTTTGGCGCCAGGCAGTTGGCCTTGTTGCGCCAGTTCAAGCACTCGTTGCTCATGGCACTGAAGAACATGAGCAACCTCATCAGTGCTAAGTGTCATCAGGTCATAGCGACTTACAACGTCATGATCGATACGTGTCTGAACGCGTTTGTTATCGGGACCCTCATTCTCTTTCTTTGAATTTGCGAGTCGAGGTTCAGTCTTGCGTTGATAGACAAACGGATTGTTGAGAGTCGTCCCTACCGGGAAATCTGGCTCCATGGCGATCAACCTCCATGAATCACAGACAGGTGTTGCTGCGGGGTGCCTCCAGGCTGTGCAGCGGCTTCTTGGGATCGCCAAGCTGCGGTTTGCGCCTGATCCAGGCAGGGAATGGTCTTAAGCATGATGTCCTCGTCACCACCAGCTGTCCCACAATGTGTGAGTGGGTAAACCGATGGCAGCATCCGTTCGAGCAAACGATCCGACAGAATGTCCCCGCCATCCCGGCAGGCCGTTTTCGCCCTCGCGAAAAATGGTGATGTTCAACTTCGAATGGTGGTAAGATTATGACTAAGTAACTTTGATTTGTCAATATCATGAAAAGCCTTCCTGTCTATTTGAACCTGCTTAAACGCTTGCCCCTAAGCACTGAAGGGGAGGCCGTATTGGCATCGGCAGCCGCATCGGCGGCCCAACGTATGCCCAAGAAAGCTTTGTGCGCGCAAGTGAGCGACCAACTCGGAGAGCCGATCGAGGCCCTGTCCTTGGATTTGGTGCGGAGATTTGATGAGCGCTCCCGACAATTGGCACGAGAAACACTCTCTCGTCGCGAGGAGCATCCAGATTTCGATGACAACGATGTTCCTGCATGTTTGTGGCTGTGGGCGAGAATCATCGAGCACGTTTTGTTCTACAGACGCACGGCCTTTTTGCACTTTTTGCTATCGCACCGTGGCGCTTCGCTCCAACGGGCGTCTGAAAGATTACTGCCCAGAACATGCCTCTAACAAAGGGAATGCTGGGGGCTACCTTCGCGGCCGAGCACATCAGAAGGCATTCGAAGAGTTTCTGGCAGATCAGGAATCCCCTGACGATTTGGTACTCGGATTGTTGAGGTTTGAGCTTAACTCCCGTCGCAAAGCGGGGGGGAATGCCGGGTACGTTTTCAAGGAAAGTATCCGCAAAATCCAGGCTTCAGGGATCCGTCTTGACATTAAGCTCGATGACTTACATTGGATGACGCAAGGACATCCGGATTGGACTGAATTAGCCCTCCGGTGGCGACAACACGTTGAAGACTTCGAAGGGGTAGGCCAGATTAGCAAAGGCCTGATCGCTGTGACCCCATTGCAACTGGTCGAGCAGTGGATCCGCTGGAATGCCTGGAAAGAGCGGGGGGATTTCAGCGCTCGAGTAGGGAAGGGCAGGCCGACCAAAATTGACCATGACGAAGCTTTGCGGCTTCGCGCCGAGGGGATGCGTGTATCGGACATCGCAAAGCACTATCCGGAGGTAAATCCCAAGTCTTTGATCGTGTTTTTTTCGCGATGGGATCTTGCGCATATTGATCGCGAACAGGCTCTCCAGATGCGGAATGAGGGCAAAACCGATGCAGAAATCGCCGCGTATTTTTCGGTATCACCGAAATCAGTGGCCAAGGTTTTGGCGTCAGGATAGGGTGTAACCGGCCTGGCCTGAGCAGTGCTTGGAAGGGCATCGGCCAAGTCGGTAACCCACAAGCGAAAAGCCCAAGAGTTTCAAGCTTGGGCTTCGTAAATCTTTGGCTTCGTAGTAATTGACCGAAGCATTCCGGCTTTCGCCGTTTGGGTACTACGCAATCATCTCGTACTGCGGCGGACTTTCAACCATGTTGCCTCCAGTCGCGTTGTTTGTTTCGAGAGCCGACTCAATTCTCTTCGACTTCCGAGTACAGATTACTCTTCCAGACGAGAATGTCCAGTCTTGCGCCGCTGCGGCCGCAGGCGTTAAATAGTCAGTTCGCAGGAGAGGTACATGCGAAGCCGCGAACGTCCAGAGTGGGTCGATATCTCCCATCCACGATCGGCGCTTTCCGGGGAGCGGAGATCAGTGTCGGCTTTCCGGCGATGAATTTCGAAAAGTGACCCACTTAACCGAACCCTCAACGTCCGGCCTCACCGTCAGATGTCTTATGACAGTCATCCTCTACCAGCTGCTGAAGACAAAGCCAAACGCTGCCTCCAAGTTGGCATCACTGTTCATCCAAAGGCTTCGGCCAGAACAAGACTTTGCTTCTTTGCACTGTGCGACCCATTTCGACCGCGTTCCATGACTTCAGCGGCTCATGCTCAGCCAGAGAGGCGGGCATGATCACGAACGCCTTCCGGGGAGTCGATTTTCGTGAGCTCAATTTGCCGAGCGCATCCAACAATTCCGGCCAGGTCGAATTGCGGTCACGCAGCCTTTCGCTCTCGAACAAAAAATAGACCTTCCCTCGATTGGTAACCGCGTAAATCATTCTTGCAGTCGGGTTCGAGCCGGCTTCGACGTTGCCCCGCATCGGAACATCGGCCTCGCCGCCCCAGAAGATTTCTCCACCCTCCGTTTTCGCCTCGCCGGCGATCGCGCGGTAGTGCGCGCACTTTCTATCCTGTAAATCGGGCTCCTGGGGAAGAACGCCCCAGCGGGTCAAATAATCGGTTAACAATCGTGCCGACAGCGATAGCTGAAATTTCTGCGCGATCAGTGCTTGAACGGCATCGCGGCTCCAGATCCGGAATGGCAAGCGGAATGCCTGGTCGCTCGTCAGGTGCCCGGCGATCGATGCCCTGATCTCCTGTTCCTGCTCGGCTGTAAGGGTCCGGTTGGCGCCGACGGCGATGCCGCGTTTGCCGCCACGGATGACCAAATCGTCGCCATGTGTGAGCGCTTGGGCGCACCAATGCTGGACCGTCCGCGGATGGACCCCGAGCTTCCTGCCGATCTCGGTAAATGCGTCCCCATGCTTCCGCATCTCGAGCGCGTCTCGGCGTTTCGTCATCTGCTCAGGTGGTTTGTCTTTTCGGCCATCCGTCGGCGTCGGCGTCGGCTTCGGTCGACAAAAGTTCGTCAGCAAATCAACCGCGCCCTTTTTATCTTCCGGTTTGTTCATTTGAAAATATTTTTAAGCGATTGAAAATAAAGAGTATTTATTTTGACGAGGCTAAGAATAAACTTGAATTTGCGTGATTGGTATATAAAAAGCCGTGATTTATTAAATGTTGAGTCGTGTAAATATGATAATCAGGCCAATTCACTTGAAAATATACTCCCGGTATGACCTAAATAAAAAACGCCGGTACTTCCCGGTGCCATTTATTTAGGATTTTTATCATGGATGATCACAACGAACGGGTACTGCATATGTACCACAATCCCCAGCCCTATCCCGGCGACAAGTACGTCACCGTTGAGCGCGTCGCACGTTTCGTCGGGGAGACCGTGGCGCAGGTGCTGGCCAACGATCTCGGTTACCGCGTGATGTGCCTTGGCGCCCGCCTGGTCGATGGTGTCGAGGTCTACAACGAACGCATCCTGGAGAATTACTTTTTCCTCTATGCCGGGGAAGAGTTTTATCCAACGATTTACTAATAAAAAGCCCAGCGACTTGCGGTTGACTGGGCCCAGAAGGTACTACTCTCTATAAAGAGCATCATAGCTCACGGCCGTCTGGGGATTCAAGTCAGAACGCAGGTCCTGATTAAATATTTTGATTCAGGAGTTTAATCATGCAATTGTTAAATTACGATATTGCGCGACTTGCGCAATCAAGTATCGCCGCATCGGTGGCCATTTCGGTCGCGGCAATCAAATCAGCAAGACGATCAGGGACGGTCTGGTCCCCGCCGCCAGGGTACGGTCCGCTTCAAGCGGACCACGCGGTCTATCTCCAGCGCGCCGGTTTCCCCGATGACTTTATTGAACAGGGGGAGATCCTGAGCGCCGTCGAGGGCGACGGCTTTGCCCTCCGGGTCGCCGGGGTCGGTGTTCTCGCGTACGACGCGACCGCGCCGGGGGTCTATGCCTGCCAGACCCCGTTCAACTGTTTTATCCCTCCGGTGCAGGGGCCGCCGCCCAAGGGTTTCGCGTTGCTGGGGGATGTCCTGTACGTCACCGTGAATCCGCTGGAGGCCATCCTCGGCAGCCTTATCGGCATCCGCTGCCTTGCCATCGCCCTGGATGCCTGGATGTCCCCCGAAGTCCCGATGCCGCTCCCAGACGACATCATCCACCTTGCTCAGGCGGCCAGGCCGGATGACCGTCTTCTGAGTCTGGCCAACGGGCGCACGGTGATTCTCGATAGAGCGCTTTCCACCACTCATCTGGGACACGCACTGCAATACCACGCGGACTGCCAGGTCCATCTTTGGCGGGGCGGGGTGGCCGCGCTTCTGCCGCCGGCGAAACTGGCCACCGTTGACGTGGAGATGCTCGATACGGTGGCCGAGCCGTTGCCGCGCGCCTTTGTCAGTTACACCTACGATCACGTTGCCGGACGGCCGCTTCAATACCACTACCCCCTGGTGTATCGGGCGTCGGACACGTATGTGCCCAGCGTCGAGAAAGACAAGATGCAACGGGTGAAGGACAAGAACGGCGAGGAGGAATGGGTCAAGAGGCGCATCAAACTCGCCGGCGTCCCCAATTGCCGGGTGCGTGAGACCCTGATCGTCACCAAGCCCGAGGCCGGCGTGATCAGTCTTGACCGTAACGCCGGGTCGGCGCAGGTCATCGAAGTCATGGAAGGGGTGACGGCCACCCGGCGGGAAGTCACCTGGCATCAGCAGCCGGGGGACTACACAACGGATGCCTTCATCGGCCGCGACTTCACCAAGACGCAACTCAACCAGCTGCCGGACCTGCGCGAGATGTTGGCGACGCAGAAGGGGCAGCGCGGACACCCGGTCGTTTTTGGTACCTCAGCCAAAGGCTTTTTCGGATTGCGCTACCCCGATGGTGAAACCCAATCGCCGGCTGGCTACATCATCGAGGATCGGGTCGTGGCGACGCCGGGCATTCCCGTCATCGTGCCGCTCG
The DNA here is from genome assembly GCA_963727115.1 of uncultured beta proteobacterium. GTDB lineage: Bacteria > Pseudomonadota > Gammaproteobacteria > Burkholderiales > Rhodocyclaceae > Azonexus. The sequence continues at coordinate 51,548 of CAVSFS010000014.1, forward strand.
GCGCCAAGGCGGGTGCGCTGAGCTGCAAGGGTACGGCGGCGGCCTGGCGGCAGATCATGCGCATCGTCCTCAAGAACAGCAGTATCGCTTCCCTGATGGGTTTTGGCGCTTCGATTCTGCTCCATCCCTTCGTCACCGAAGTCGAACCCGGCATGATCGTTCTGGTCGGCGCTTCCGGGCGTGGCAAGACCACCGCCATGCGCGCGGTGGCAAGCATGATTTCGGCACCCAGCAAGCCAAGCAAGCCGGGCAGCTACATCATCACTTTCCGGACCACCGATAATGGCCTGGAAGGGCGACTGGAAGCCAGAAACCACAGTGTCACGCTGATTGACGAAGTCGGCTCGGGGCCGGCGGGAACCGATTGGGCGGGGTCGGCCTACATGATCAACAACGGCGCCGGCAAGTCGCGCATGAATGCGGACTCGACGATGCGCGATTCGAAATCATGGATGACACAGACGATCGCCTCGGGGGAAGAATCGATGGCCTCCAAGATGCGGTCCAAAGGTCAAGCCGAGCGCGGCGGGATCCACTTCCGTGTGGTCGACCTTCACCTCGAGGGGGTGCCGTTCTGGGAACACCTCGAAGCCCAGGTCCAGGGTGGCGCCAGCGGTGACTACCAGGCGATCTGTGCTGAATTTGCGCCTGATGCGGTCACGACGACCCAGGTCATCGATGGCGTCTTTGCCGGACTCGAGCGCCATCACGGACACGCCTGGTGGGAAATGGTCGAACGCCTGCTCGATGATCAATACCGCAAGATGGCTGCCGAGCGGCTCACTGCTTGGAAGAAGCACTTCACCAGCAAGTTGACCGATCGCACCGAAGTCATCGTCCATCGTCGCTGCGCGCATCTCGCATCGTCCATGGGTGGCCTCGAATTGATCCTCGACACCCTGGGTGATGACCTGTCTGCCGACGAGCGTCAGGCCATCATCGCCGGTGCCGAAAACTGGCTCGAGACGTATCTCTGGCGCGCCGGTCTGCCCGATGGTGTGGTCACCGAGGAGGGGCAGCTCGTTGAGCGTGTGCTCGAAAAAATCACCATGAACCCCGGCCGCTTCTTTCCCATGTCGAGTGACGAAAAACGGACCGGCTTCAAGGAATACTGGGGTGTCGATTATGGCGAGTTGGGGGTCACCGTGTTTCTCAGCGGACTGCGCGATATCTGCAAGGAAATCGGCGAGGACTACCAGCGCGTTCGCCACGCACTCATCTCGCAACCGGAGGGTAACAGATGGACCGAGCAGCAACGACGTCCCGCGCGTGGTGCGAAACCGATGCGTGGCCTGGAGTCACCCACGGGATTCATGCTCCTCGGCAGCAAGGGGTGATCATGAAAGATATCCTGCAAAAAATTCGGCTGCCAGCATCACCGGCGGAAATGGCGGTTGCCGATGCGATCTCTGCCCAGCTGATGGCGCTCCGGCCAGACCGTTTGCGCATCACGCTGATGCACAGCGAACAGAAAGAGGCGACTTACAACCTTGGCAAGGGAGCAGGGCTGCAAGGCCCTGCCGGGACCCCAACCGAGCGCTTCTTCACCAGTGATGAGGTCATCGGTCTCGTGCCCTTCCTGCTCCAGGAAAACAGCAACCGGCGCGGTTACAACATTTTCATCACGCCATTCTCGGCGTCGGTCTGGTACCTCCTGCTCGACGACATCCTGCCCGCCAAAATCGCGGAACTGGCGCAGCTGCGTTTGACCCCGCAGCTGCTGATCGAATCGAGCCCGCAGCGCTTCCAGGGCATCTATCTGCTGCCCCGGGAGTGTGCGACGAAGGAAGAGGCAAATAACCTGTTCCGGCTGATCAACGCCCGGCATGGCGATCCCAAAATCTCTGGCTTGACCCATCCTTTCCGCGCCGTCGGATTCAGAAATCGCAAGTCCAAATACCGGCAGCCGAATGGCTACTTTCCCTTCGCTGGCATGGTCTGGGGTGGGAAACCGCTGCCCGATGGACTGATCCCGCTGCTGAACGAGGTGAAAGCCCCGATCCCGGTGACTCCCCCGAAAGTGCGTCGCCAGAAGCAGCAAATGCCGGTGCTGGATCCAGCGACCGACGTTTGCGTCGATGCCGAGACCGCGGCCTACGCCCGCGAACACTACCGCCGGCTCAGCTGGCGTTATGGCAAGGACTACGATCGGTTCAAAGCCGATTTCATGCTTGCCGAAAGACTGCTTGCCAGACAGCTCACGGTCAACCGCGTGGTCGCGGCCCTGGTGAGCTTCTCGCCCGGCATCCAGGAGCGCTGTGGCGGGAAAGTGGCGGCCGTTCGGCGATATGTGACCAAGACTTTGATTAGAGCATCAGTTACAGAAAAAGGAGCTTCAAATGACTAAATCGGTTTCGACAAAACTGCCCCCGCAAGAGACCCGGGACGCCTACATCCTGGGACACCTCTCGAAGGGGATGGGTTTTCGCTTTGGCTATGACTTCGAGTTTGTAAATTCCTACCCGCTGGGTCCGGCCGGCGATGCCTTTACGGGAGGTCGGTACGATTGTGCGTGGAATGACTGGGACGAGACTTTGGGCGGGCAAAAGCCCTCCTGGTGGCGCCCAGACTGGTGGGAATCATTTTGGCAGTTGTAATGGTGCAGGTGGTCGCGGGCGCGGTTCGGGGCTGCAAGGCGCCGTGCCTTGCCTCTCCTTTACCTTGTTTGGCTGTGGTGTGATCTCGCTCATCCCCAAGCGCCGTACCATGTACCGCTGTACCAGGACATGAAGAGGGGATCGGGCCGGCAATCGGGTAGATGACCCGCCTGGGCGGTGGGGATGGCATGAGTCCTGTACCGCGTACCGCTGTACCAGAGGGGAGAAGGGGGTATCGGCCGAAGACGGAGCATGCGACCTTCGCGGGGCCGGAGGGCGAGTGCTGTACCACGTACCGCCGTACCAAAGGGGGGAAGGGGGTATGGCTGGAGATTATGGAGGTGGCTTGATGGGGTGAGGGGGGATGCGAAACCCCCTTATATTTACTGTTACCTTGGTACATTGGTACAGAAGAATAGAAAACCTTGCAAAGACAGGGATTTCGCCCGTACCAGAATCCGTACCGCAGCTTTCAGGCTGCGGTACGACACCACAGACCACGGCGTTCTCCTTCCTTCTTCTTCGGAGCTTCGCGGGAAAAATTCAAAAAAAGCATCGACGTTCTGTTTATTGCAGCCGGCAACAGCAAATGGCGGTTTGCCTCGGCGCGGATCCGCCGCCACCCGTATCTCGATTAGCCGGACGATCACCGGGTGCCTTCCAGGTCGGCGTCCGTGAATTTGAAGGTGGGGGGCTTGTGCACGCCGCCCGAGTACGCTATCTTTTAAAAAGCATGAGCACCCAGCCCGCCATCTCTTTCCGCTCCATACCGCCACCCCGCTGACCGGGTTGCGGCTTTAGCTTTTCTTGCTCCGCAGCCCTAACGGGCTGACATCCCCTTCGGGATGCTGCCTTTCTGCAAGGCCAAAACGGAGCAACTCATGCAAGCACAAGAAACCCTTTCTGCCCACCTGAGGGCGGATCTCAGCGCGTTTATCGGGACAGAAACCTGGCAACGCCACGCCCTCAATCGAAACCTGCTGCTCACAGACGGAGTCCGCTACTTCGCTGACCAGGCGGGGGCTTGGTGGTTCCTCGACATCGTCGCCACGGAGGTCTTCTGCCTCCAGGCAACGCATCCATTCCTCTTGATCACCATCGACGTCCGTGAGGGCCAGGCCGACATCCGTGTCAGTGATGGTGACGAGGTCGTTCTCTTCAAGCGGCACATCCATTTCACCGACGCACCCGATGGACTGTGGCGTTTCTACCTGACGGACAACGTGCTCTTGTTGCCCTCGGAGTATTGAGCATGGTCAAGCGCAATCTCTGGTTCTGCGGCGACACGCATGGCTCACTTGAGCATATCGTCGAGCATGTCTTGGTTGCCCATGCGGCCAGGCAGGCTCCCGCCGCGATCATCCTGCTTGGCGACATCGACGCTCCGCTTCCCCTTCACATCGAATTCGAATCGATTCGAGGCCTAACAGACATTTATTGGATTCCGGGCAATCACGATTCTGATGACAACACATCCTGGACCAACCTGGTCTACAGCGAGTTGGGCGCAGCCAATCTGCATTGCCGAGTGGCACAGGTTGGATCCTGGCGTATCGCCGGTCTCGGGGGAATTTTTAGGCGCCGCATCTGGTCGCCGCCTGAAGACCCCACCTTTCACAGTTATGAGGCTTGGCGCGCCGACCTTCTCGATCTTCGTCCGCCAAAGGATTTCGGACTGGCGGAGAGTACCGAGGAGCGCCGGCACCTGACGACCATCTTTCCGGAGGCTATTGCCGACCTTGAGTTGCAGGGCGCAGACATTCTGATTTCCCACGAAGCGCCCGAATGCCGTGACGACGGTCGTGGATGGCGGGCAGTGGGTGACCTCGCACGTGCCCTTGGTGCCCGTTTTGCCTTTCATGGCCACCATCACGACCGGCCCGACTATGCGAGCAACTTCACCGACCTCGGATTCCAGGCACATGCCGTGGGATACCGTGGCATCACCGCCCTCGATGGCAACGGCAAGGTGTCCGTGATTCGTCCCGGCGACTACGACGCAGACGGCTATATGCGCTGGGAGGGCGACGATGAATAGGGAACAAAATTTAGCGCGCCGCGGAGTCGCGGAATTCTTCAAGCAGCACCCCGATGCCGCGGCTTTCTTCATCGTTGCTGGTCTTGAGCTTGAGTACGTCCGCATGGCAATCCTTGGCGTACTGACCGAGGACATTCAGCCCGGTGACAAGCGAGGCTACGCCGTCATCGTCAAACGCGTCGTCGCGCAGCGCGAGCGGGACCGACTCAGCATCGCGACCGGCGAATACCACGGGCCGGACATTGGTACGGGGGCTACCAGCGTCCCGCCAACCGAATTGCCGCCGCCGGTCATGACAATGCGTCAGCTCGACCCCAAAACGCCAGGTATTCCGTGGTGGTCCGATGGCCGAATCCTGGTTCGCCTTGTCGATCCCGAAAGAATGATGGCAAGAATCGACGAGGTTCAACGCTTGCCGGCGGACCAAGGTGGGGGAGCGAACGGTGGGTTGCTGAAGATGCTGCCGATGATTGGCCGGCATCGCGAACTTCGTCGTGTCACCGTCAGGCAGATCGAGAAGGTGAGGGCGCTCAAACTCAAATTTCCGCATTGCGGCGCGGTGATCGATCGCGTCCAGTCCGCCCTGCATGCCCGGGCGATCGCCGGCACCTGGGCACAGATCCCGCCGATTCTGCTCAAGGGCGGACCGGGCACGGGAAAAACAACGTTCGCTCGGGAGCTTGCGCGCTGTCTCGGGGTGGATTTTTTCCAGGTGGCGGCAAGCCACGACATTTTGAAACTTACGGGCCTCGGCCCGCCGTGGCGAGGGGCGACGGTGGGCGCCATCGCCATGGCCATGGGCAAGGCGGTTGGCAAGGGCGATGAGCCCGGATGTGCCAATCCAATTCTCCTGATTGATGAACTGGATAAAGCCGGAGGTCAGATTCGGAGTGCCGACAGCGGCAGCAGCGGCGGCTTTTTCGATCAGCTGCTCTGCATCGAGCCGCAGAACGCCAACCTCATCGACGCCTATCTTGGCGACAGCGTACCGATCTGTGTCCGCTATCTGTCGTGGATCTTCACCGCCAACGACATCACCAAGATCCCCGACTATCTATTGAGTCGCATGGAGGTTTTCGACATCGGTCAGCCGACGCCGACGGACTACCGAACTGGCCTGCTGCATTCGATCTTCGAGACGCTCATCGAGCAGCTGCCGTACGGGGCGCTGTTTTCCCCGGTGCTGAGTGACGCGGTTCTCGATTACCTGGCCGAATCGGGGATGTCGCCTCGGGAGATCCGTCGTGGCATGGAGGAAGCAATGGAAGGTGCCATCGGTGCGTACCAAGCGCCGCCCGCACGAGGTTCGCTACAACTGACCCCGGCTCACTTCAGGCACAAATCCGTGGCGCCCAAAAAACAGCAGATCGGCTTTATTCAGGAGATGGCAGCTTGATTTGTACAGACAGGCGCGTAAACGCGCGACCGAAAAAGGAGACGAAAAATGGACAATGACAATCTGGACCTATCCGCCATCCTGGCGGTGATTGACCCCGGCTACGTCGTGGTCACGCATGGCGATGGACGTCAGCAGATCCTGCTCACGCAGCCTATGGATGTAGCCCCAGGCGTTCAGGGCAGTGTCGGGTTCGAGCTTGACGGTACGGACTGTGTCATCGGCCGGCCGGTGTTTCTGAATCGACGCATGGCCATCCGGCATCTTGGCAGCCTTGAGGATTACCTCGAAGAACCGTTTGTTCAAAGCCTACTGGGTGAAGTCATCCGGCTGATCGATCGCCGTCTTGGCGTATTGCCGGTGATTGCGGTAATCGAAGCCCTGCGGGTTGATCCTGATGCGTCCGTAACCGAAGTGGTGGCAGCGGTGCTCGAGCGTCGGCAGGCGTTATGGGCTTCTGCCAGCGCTTCCTGATCGGCCTGCGCGGTAGCGGCTGATTAACGACCGTCAGACATTCTGCTCGTGGGCACGACTGCGCGCCCATTCGGTTTATCCCCAGCTTGGAAAACATGCTGAATTCAAATCGAGTCCCTGAGGGCTTGACTTTTCCATTCTGGACGGTTACAATGTCACAACGTTACCAAGGCATCCGCAGCGGGACGTTTTTCTAGGAATATTAAAAATGAAGTCATCGATCAAGAATTGCAGCAAAACCAAATCCATTTCTGAAAAAGTAAACAACGGTCTCAAAGTGCCTCGCCAGATGGAACCGGGCTTGGCTTTTTCCAAGCGCGGTATCGCCGCTGCCTTTTGGTACGAAGAAGATAAGCCGAAAGTCGTGGAAGCATTTAATGGCAACGAAACATTCGACATCAAGATCGATTCGCCGAAGGCATTTGATTGGTTTACTTTGGAGTTCTCAAATGGTTTGAGCTACCTGACTGTCGAGTTTATGGAATGGGTACCGCTCGAAGGTCTGCCCGACATCTCGCAACGCAGGCCCGGATTTCAGATGCCGTATGTGGTCGTTTGGGTCGAAAAAGGCAATAACAATGTGCTGAAGGAACAGCACGGATATCTCTCGCATGAGACTACTGAAAATCTTTGCGCCCTGTTTGAGCGCAGGATGAAGGAACGGGAAGACGAACCGGAATCTGAGTTCGAAGCCTCCTGAGCGACCGGCATTGATCATGAATTTCAATATTGAACACCGGCACATCCGCCAGGGCAGCATGTTCAACAAGATGCTACATCTCGACCGCGTCTGTGCTGTACGTCGAAAGTGAGGCCACCTCGGGCCATCGGCCCGGTCACTCAATACGGATGGCTTGGCAATAACTTAATTACGCAAATTTCATGCAGTACCTGTGGATACAGTTGAAGGTCACCGGCGCTCGAATGGTGTGCCCCGCACTCAGCGACAGGGACGTACAAGAAGATACTAGGGAGACAGTTGAATGATTGTTTTATGTGACGAAGTGACCTGCGCAGTTTGTGGCCATACCGGGCAATTCCCTTCAATTGGGCATTGGGAGGCCGAGGGTGCCTGGGGACTAGATGGTTGACCGCCGGAACCCTTGTTTTCCCATCTTGAACTGCTGGTACAGACGTGTCCCGGCTGTGGGTACTCTGCGGATTTTGTGGGTCTTGCGGACCCAGGGGTTTCGGAGATCGTTCGAAGCGATGCCTACCAAGCCTTGCGCCTGAGTGGCGAAATTCCACAGGGTGGGTTGGGCTTCTTGCTTCAGGCGCATATTGCCGAATCTCAGGGGGAGATCATCGATGCCGCCTGGTTACATATCCATGCCGCCTGGCAATTCGAACGTCACGGGAACGATGTTGGTTCCCGCGAGCATCGGCTGATTGCCGTCAACCTCCTGAAACGGGCGGCGTTGGACAACCTGGATGCTTCTGTGAAGCCAGGCGTTGTGTGGCTTCTCTGTTGCGATCTGTTGCGCCGAGCGGGATGTCTTGAAGAGGCTCGGGCATCTGCCATTTTGGGGCTTGCTATGGGGCCGGGAACAGATGATGAAACCGCGCTGCGGTATGAACTCAAACTGATTGACGAGGGGGATAGGTCGTTTCGGGACAGCTGGGATGCTTTCGGAAGACCCCAGTCATCAGGAATGACCTCGGTTCTGTGCCCAGAAACCGTGAGAGCCTGGAGCAATACGATTGAGCGGGGTAGGTAGTTCGTCAGGGCGGCAGAACCCCCACGCCAATCAATTGCACTGTACTGGGCACATTGCCCTGTTTGCTCGGCTACCCATTACTTAAGGATGATTCCGATGACTACTTTTACGCTGAAATCCGACGACGGAATCACGATCACATTTACTGGATCACACCTGGCTTCTGAATGTGAACCGACAGCCGATTCATACGGGGTGAATTGCGAGTTGATTTACTTGAACCTATACCGAACCGAAACAGGGGTGTTCATCTGCGAAGAGATCGAGGACGTGGTTGATAGATATGACGGTTCGATGCGCCAGAAAGTTGCGCTGGGGATCTGCCGATCCGAACTTGAGGTCGCCAGGTTTTTTGGAACCAAGATGGTAGCGATTTCGCTCTACAAACAAGCCAACATTGATTGCCCGCGCTTTTTTATCGTTTAGTACAGACACCATAGATTTCCCCTCAAGTCGTGAAGTATGGCTATTGGGTATCCTGTGATGTTTACCATCGGCAGCAATGTGGCACACCTCCCTTACTGGCGCTCCCATCCACAACCGGCCGTTCAGCCTCTCGCAACCACGGTCATTCGAGCGATAACTCGTCTCCCAAAGCTGCCGGATGACCTACTTCGGGACGTCGGCCAAAGCCGACGGTGGGTACAAAATGAAAAATGGCCGGTTCTGATTCCAGACCGGCCATTGCCTCCTTTAGGAACTGAACGACTACTTTTGCAGCCGAGCTAGGTCGGCATCGTGCCCAAAACGGAAGTAGCCTGCTTGGGAAAGCGGACTCTCAGGAACGTGAAGTTTAGGGGCGCACTCATCAATCAGGCCTACTGGGGAAAGCGATATGATAATGGCAATGCCCCGTTTAGCTGTTGAGTTTAAATGCCCGAACAACTTGCTTCTCTACTCGCTACCCTTCTCGAAGGACAGATCCAGCCCACACGGCGCGACGTCACTTGGGAAGCGGCAGTAGCGCAGTTGCGCCAAGAAATTCACCATCAGTTGGCGCTGAGCCCCAGTTTGGGCGCTGTCTTTGATGATCCTGACTGGCTGACAGAGATTTGGTCTGATGCATTAGCTCAGGCGGCTGACGAAACGGGATGCGGAACGCTTCCTGATAGCTGTCCTTGGAGCATGGAAGAGGTACTTGCCAACAATGGCCTCCAACCACCGGTCTAGCGAATTCGAAGCTGTCTCCAACATGCCCCGTTGCTCACCATTTTTCATAATCGTTGGATTGGTTCTGCTAATTTCCCAAGTGCATGCCGGCGATCCACGACAGAGATTGGACGCATCTGGGAACGACGGCTTCGCCCCGTCCTATCAAATTGTTACACCTATGGTTGGCCGTATAACCGGAACGAAGCTAGTAGGATCACGCCAGCGATTAGGGTAGCAATGAGCTAAGCACCGCCTGACTCACGGAGTTCGTTTGCCCCTGCCATCCAGCATTTATCGCGACCTGAAAGCCATTTGCGGCAACTGGCGCAAATGGATCCGTCAGGATGTTGATGTCGTAGTATCGCAGCGCATTTCCGAACTTACCGAGAGCGATCCCTGTAACCGAGGCGGCACCGGCCTTGTTCAAAAAAGCTGCTGCCACACCGAACGACACGCCGTACGTGGTGCAGTCATCCACCACAATGACATGCCTTCCCGAAATATTTTTCCTGTACGCGGGATTCAAGTGGAGACTGACGATCTGCCCGCTCGGATCCGTGCGGTTAACAGAGCCTCCAGCACGTGATCGCTTGATAGATGGCGTGTGTCGGATAAAAAGGGGGACGTTGCGTTTCGCATACTGCACGCGAGAGACGGTCGTTCGCAGCCTATGGGTAAAGTCACACAGCACATCACTATCGTCGTTCGCGCTACTCGAGGAAGGATAGACGCCCCAGATCAGATCCTTGACCTGATCCGTACCGTCGATAAGCAATGACCTCGCCGTCAGCGCCAACAAGGCATTCAGGCGGCTGCCCCCGTTCTTGACGGTGGCCGTAAGCCGTTGGGCAAAGGCCTGCTGATCGACAGTCTTCCCATACCCGGAGAGGTCCGACAGTGCTTTCACGTTGTATCGCTGCCCATGACCATTGAACCACCACTGGCCGGACCAGCCGGCAGTCAGGTTCAAAATCTCCTGGAGCTCGGCGGCGTTAGCGACCTGAATCCCCAGACCGGCTACTTGGCGATCCGTCGCCCAACCTCCCGCGACCAATAGCGCTCGGCCATTCTTGCCCATTTGTACGTCATCGGGCTTGGTCGCCAAAACGACGATGTCGTAGGGTTGGATTTTAAAGTGCGCCGCATTCTCGCTGACTATCCCGCCCCTCTGACGTCCTGGCGCGTGCAAGTATTGAACACCGCTACCGTCAAACAGTCCATCGAACCAAGCCGGCTTGCCATGATTGGAAACCAGCCCGACCGGATTACCGGCGGCTCTTCCTGCTTTCAGAACGGCAGCGAGTTGCTGATCAGGAACGCCCTGCCGTAGGAGGGCATCAGGTGACGTAAGTAGCGCAAGCATTAGGGACTATCCTCCAGTTGCTCGTTGGGGACGGACAGAGAAGCGTTGAACCAATTTACCAAGTCATCAAAGTTGACTTCCCGGATTGGGGAAGACTGGCGCACGATGTTCGATGACCTGCTTTCAACGACCGCAGCCGCGAGGTCCGAGCGCAACAAGCTAAAGATTTCTTCCGTGCTCTTTTTGGGCGTAGTTTCCGCCGCGAGCTGGAAGAAACTCAACTGACTTTCTGTGGAATGGGCAATCGCGTTTCTAGCACTGATCCAAGTCTTGAAGTACGAATGTGCGGCCGAGTCGGCCACGTTCCTCATTTGCCACCAGGCGTTCTCGACTGTGAACTGCAGGAACATTGACTTCTCTTCGGACACACTGCCGCCCGATCGCAGCTTGGAGATCTCCTCAAGCTCCTTCTGTAGAAATCTCAGCCGGTATTCAAGATCAATCGCCAATTCAGCGTCGGTGCTGGATGCTGTGCTTTTGAACTTCTCGATGGTTGCAAGCACATCGGAAACTGACAGGGTCTTTTGACCTTTCCAGCGGATGTGCAACATTACGTTGCTCTCAACGCGTTTGCTCACCGAGGAGACGTGCGACGTCTTCATCATGGAATCTGTCTTGTCACCATCATCATCCGGTTCGACGCGCTGGAGAGCTGACATTGAATCTAGCTTTGAAGGGCCTTGGACGAAGGTTTCTTCGTCATTTCCCGGCACGCTCTCCACTAAGGCGGTACCGGCAGGATCGGCTTCAAGAAGTTGCTGGTAGTCTTCCTTGCTGCGCAGCACCACGATGCGAGACAAAGCAAACTCATCACACCGCAATAGGTCGGTTTTGGGCCCTGGTTTTCCGTCAGCGATCAGCAAGTTCGCTTGAATCTTGGGTTCATCGTTAGCCCGATCACGATCCGTCGGATACGGGACGGCCAGCCATCGGCCGTACTCCAGCGTGGCGCGCGAAGCATGCAGACTGCCCCCCTTCAGATCGGACTGGATCATGACGACGCCATCAGCCAGGCCTGCTTGGGTTTTATCTCGTTTGACGAACTGTTGGGCTTGGGCCGACTGGCCGAAAGGGTACTCGCTAACGAGCGCGCCGCCAGACTCGAGAATCCGCTCGGCCAACTTTTTATGCTTCGATGGCGAAATGGTTTGAAGTCCGTGCGCCAGAACGGCGACCGTGTGGCCCCCACATTGAAGGACCGTCTCGTGCGCGATAGCGTCACAGCCCAGTGCGAGACCACTGACAATACTGGAGCCCTTCTCAGCGAAGAACTTGGAGACTCGTTGCGCAATTTGAATGCCATGCGCGGTCGGCTGCCGCGTACCGATAATCGCGACAGAATGGTTGCCATCCGGGGCCAGCTTGCCTTTGATGTACAGGATGAAGGGATCGTCCTTCGTTGCCGCCAGCAGGCGAGGGTATTCCGGATCGGCGGCAGAAATAATTCTGGCCTGGGCCATTTCGGCAGCCTCGATTTGGCGTTCGGCCTTTTCGCAGGCGAGGTGCCAAGCATCCTCGGCCTCGAGCGACCGCGCAATCTGAGACACTTGGCGCCCCAAAGTAGCCGGCTTTTCTCCCAAGAAGTTGGGGATCGCTGCCACTTTTCTGAGCGAAGCCGGACCCACGCCCTTCAGCATTGAAAGTGTGAGCAAAAACTTCGTGGCGGGAGAAATTACGCCCATTTATTCCTTCGGCAATATTTCAGAGACATTCTTGGCGAATGCCAAGCGTTTCACTTGGTTGGCACCGCTGTCCTCCAAATACTGTGCAGCGTAAATCAAAGACGCGCCCGTAGTGACGACATCGTCGATGACGATATAGATGGCGTCGGCTACGATTGTTTTTGGTTGGGCGACAAACAGGTAATCGCGGACGTTCTTAAATCGTTCTTTGGCGCTTAAATGTTCGCCATGGTTCGATTTTACGCCCTCTTTGTAGGCTAGTAAGCCAGGCGCGGTCGTGACGCTAATTCGCTTGACGGGTTCATCCTTGAAATGCGCATCGAGCTCTGCCAGAAGCGTTTCCAAGCGAGGCTTGCGCCCAGGCCGGTGCGGAACGACGGTAATGATAACCTTGGTTTTCTTGAACAGCGATAGCACTTCCAGTTCGCTCTCAATGAAGTGCCGAACCGCGGCGATCCAAGTTTCGGGGAAGGAATCGGCCTCCTTGTTCTCGCTAATGGATTCGGTCAGTTCGTGCCACTGTTGCCGATACTTCAGCGACTTGTAATTGGCAAATGATCGGCCGCACGCGTAGATGGGATAGGAAGTGGTGTCGCCGCCTATATCCCTCGGAATGAAATGACCGATTTTGTCGAAGCGATACCCAATATCAAATGGCTTATCGCCCTCCACCAGGAGGCGTTCCAGCTCAGGAAGGAACCGTTCATAGGAATTGAGCACATCGACGAGAAGTTCCGGCTTATTGATGATGGCGTCAGGCATCCGCTCCAAAGCTCGCCAATGCTCAGGTTTCAGCCTGCCTGGCCAGTCGCTCTTGTCGAGCGCCACGAAGCAGCCGCAATGATAGGCGGACCGGATATCCACATCATTGTCTCCGACCACAATGACTTCGTTGAGGTACTCGAGCTCGAGTTCCGCCATTGCGTGATCAATCCCATCTCCGTAGGGCTTGGTCCGTATTGTATCGTCGTATGAGACAAGAATGTCCCATTCGAAGTCAGGATAGGCCCACTCGAGCACGGTTTCAGCGTACCGCCTGGGCGCCCTCGTGAAGATGCCTAGCATCAATTCGGGGAAATCGGCCCTGATTTTCTCCAGCAACTCGCGTGAATAGATCACGCGATCCTCGTCTGCTTCCAATGCCGCAGTGATTTGCTTCAACAACACCTCGGTTGGCTTTTTGCTCGCTAACCGAAGTTCTTCCACATCGTCCGTGGAGACCAGCGTGTTGTCGAGATCGAATAGGCACAGACGGAACATTCACCTTCTCCCTTTCTACCCTGCCAACTGATAGCGATGGCTTATATGGGCGGAAGGATTTCAAATCCTTCAATCAGCAGTATAAAGTTTTGTATGACAAACGAGCGAAAAATCCCCATGGCCCTATCGGATCAAATACGCCGTACGCTGGCCACCCAACCACGGACTCTGCCTGCCCACACTACTTTCGGCTTCGGACCTAGTGAGGTGCCCCCCATAAATAGTGCCACGGGGATTTAGTAAAGTCCGTTTTCGAGAAGGAGAATGGACTTGAAGAAACGGTAATTGCTAAGGGTTTCGGTAGCCCGGAGCAAATGACGCACTTCCGACGCCATATAGAGACAGCGGGTCTCTAAGCCACAATCTAAACGCCTCGTCGGTCAAACTGTGATCAGGCGAGCAGTCCACGTGCCATTGCCGCAGGACATAGCCAGCCATAGCCGCACGGACCTGGAGATGGAGTACACCGTCGCGCATCCCAAAATCAGTTATCGTAATTTCGGGGTGCTTTCTGTCAGGATGGGGGACTAGCGCCAACTCGACGATGCGATTCCATTGGATATCAGACGCGGGCAGTTCGTGCTTTTCAATGGCTTGACCATTCAGAACCGAGGCTGCTTCCATGCGGCTGATGACAAAGTCGCGAAAGTCCCGATTCTTTCTGCAAAAAGCCCGGGCATGCCACCGCAACCCATCGGTCGCAATCGCAAAAGGCACAATTTCGCGCTCCGAAGCACCGCTGGAGTGAGATGCGTATCGCAGGCGAACTGCTTTACCCAGATGGATAGCCCGCGTGATAGGGGCCAAGACAGAAATCTGAGGTCGATTAAGCGCCATAGGCACTTCACATGGAATTAGCGGGCCAGCCACAGGGTTAGCACCATCGCCGAATCCCTGCGATAGTGCCGTGAGGACACGTTCTTGCACGTGCTCGAACGCAGGGGTGAACCCTTCACGAATAACGTAAGTCTTCGTGACGGTGTTGAATTCGATATTTCGCGGGAAGAGCTCTTTGTAGAGCGCAAAATCGCGGGTGGCGCCAGCGGGCGCCACGCCGAACCGCTTCATTAGATCAGCCCGTCCCACTTCACCAAGGAAATAGAGCCGGAACTCGATGTAGGCCAGACGCTCACGTTGAGCTTGGCTAAGGCTATCCAACGTCGGGATGCAGGAGCCGGAGTTCATTTGGTTCATGGGCGCGGATTCTGCCCCAAGGGCTGTAGGTCAGTCAAATCACATCGATACGTTAACATCATCAAAACGATGATGATATGTTCACATAATACGCATGTCGCGGTTCTAACTTTGGAGATTTGTCATGGCCAAAAACCCACCTAGCGGTGACGGACACCGCATCGGCGCCGTAAAGGAACGTAGCCAAACCCAAACGCCTTCTGGCAATTGGGTTAAGCGGGACATCAATACCGGGCGCTTCATGGATGTGAAGACCACGGACAAGACGCCGTTTAAGGGCGTCCGTAAAGAAAAGTGAAACTCGCAGTTCAGCGCAGCTACCGGGAGTTGGCGACTGTCATCTCCCGGAACGGAGCATCTTCAAGATGGCAAATGGAATAACTCATCAGTTGGTTGCTGCAGCCACCGTTGGATCGGTCTGCTATTGCGCCGAAGCCAACCAACAGCAGAAATCTGCCAAACCCTTTTGGGGCGCAGCATTGTCGGCGGTACTGACTAACTTGCCAGACATACTTGAACCTGCGACCCACCCAAATCATCGGCAGTTCTTCCACAGCTGGACATTCGCGGGAATGCTAGGGATAGCAGCGCACCAAGCCTATCACTGGGAAACTGAAAACAAGTTTGATGAAGCCGTTCGCTTTGCCATCTTGGTCGATATCGGAGCCTATATGGTTCATTTGCTATTGGACGCCGGCACCCCTAAATCGCTACCAATCATTGGTGTGCGGTGATGCAACCCCACGAGTACTCAGTCATAGGCCTGGATCGGACCGCGATCGGCCGCTACCTCGGTACGGCTGCCGGCCTGATGGCTTCGTTGGCCGCGATCTTGGCGACACTGACCTTTGATTTGGCGACCCGTCTTGGATTCTCCGAAGCGGGTTCCAGTTTGGTGATCTTCCCCCTGAACGCCACCGTTTTCTATTTCTTAGGCCACTTAGCCTTCAACAAATGGATTTGGCGGCGCAAGTTCGTCCAGGCGATGCTTGGTGTTCCTGACCTGAACGGGGAATGGGAGTGCCATGGCTCGACAAAGGACAATGAGGGCAACGTCACCTACGAGTGGATGGCCACGGTCACCATCACCCAGACCTGGGAAAAGATACGGGTCTATCTCAGTACTGGGCAATCTAGTTCCCGAAGCAAGTCAGCCTCGTTGGTCAAAGAACCGGGCCGCGGCTACGTCTTGATGTACAGCTACCAGAATGAGCCGCGGATTGGCGAGCCTGAGTTGCGGGCGCATGTCGGCTATTGCGAGCTGCAACTGAGTGAGGACCTTACGGTAGCCGAAGGCGATTACTTCAACAACAAGGGCCGAATCACCTTCGGGCGCATGAAATTGGTTAGAAAGGAAAGCAAGAATGGCTAATTACTCACAAAAACTCGCCAACATGCGCAACCGCAGAAGGGGGCTCGATTCCCTTGCCGCGTTGAGCAAATCAGCGTCCTTTGCCGAGGATGCCATGACTTTCAGGGAAGCATACGAAGATCGAGCCACGACCGAAGCGATCAAGTATGCGCTCGGCGCCATGCAGGAATTGGAAGCCAAGTACACGAGAATCAGCATCGAAGAAGGCAATCGGGTGCGCGACCAGCTGAATGCGGGTCTCACTACAGCAGGCATCCCGGCAACCATCGAATACCAGGGCTCGGTCCCCCTCAACATCCATATCCGGTTTGCAAGCGACATCGATCTGCTGGTTCTTCACGTGGGATTTGTCACAGTCGATTGGGGCGGATCGCGTGCCCAGACTTACAGCGTTCGTTCTGGAAGCGTATTGGACGACATGCTGGCATTGCGACGCAGGTGCGAGTCCATCTTGGATCACAAGTTTCCAGCCGCTCAAGTAGACAAGACTGGTGCCAAGTCGATATCCATCTCTGGCGGATCGTTGCAACGGAAAGTCGATGTTGTTCCCAGCCACTGGCATGACACGGCGGCGTATCAGCAGTCCGGGGCTAAGCATGATCGCGAGGTAAAGATTCTGAACAAGGACAACCTGACGCTGATTACCAATCGCCCGTTCTTGCATATGCGGCGCATTGAGGAAAAGGATCAAAGGACCGGCGCCGGGGCGAAGAAAGTCATTCGGCTACTGAAGAACATTAAGAAGGACTCTTCGCAGGACATCAAGCTTACAAGCTATGACATTGCCTCCCTGGTCTGGCACGTCCAGGACGAAGCCTTACGTAAGCCTTTCTATCTTGAGCTGTCACTGGTGGCGGAGACCCAAAATTATCTGCAGTTCCTTGTTGATAACCCTTCTTATGCCAGATCACTAGATGTTCCAGACCAGTCGAGGAAGATCATCGACACACCGGAGAAGTTTGACCTCCCTTCACCGGTTGAAGGCTGAAGTTGATGAACTGGCAGTTGATTTGGCGCGGGAAATCAGCCCGCTGTTCGTGACTAGCCGTGACCTTATTCAAAAACGCCTCATGGAAACACAGGTGTATTGAAGGATCGACAGGTCGGGAAATAAGGCTCAACTTATGAGTGGAAGCGTTGGGAGATCTGCGGTTGCCGCTTGAAAGGTCAAAATGATGAATTGGGTTGAAGAATTCCTGATGGTCCTTGTCTATTCGAAGCGTACCCAATGGGCGATTGGCTTAGGGATTGCGAGCTTCGTGGTGATCTTAGCCGCTGGCGATTATTTCGCGGGTCATCTGAGCCTTCAAGGTGTTTTTGCCCCTATGTCCGATGCTGTACGCGAAGCAGTCCTGGGTCGATACGACAAGGCGGCTTGGTCTTCCTTGGGGGCGTTCTTACTGCTTGCGTTTAAGTGTTATCGCAAGGATAGGAAAAGATTGTTGACGCTGTAAGCGTTTGTCGTCGCCAATTCGGCTACATCGCCCACATCATCTCGCTGATGTAGATGGCGGGTTGGGTTTTGAGCGGCAGGACAACCAGGTTGCCTTGCTTGATCTCGTGGGCAAACGGCCAAATCTGACTTACCCTCAAGATGATCACCGCCTGAGCGGCAGCTAATCGCCGCATTGCCGTCGGATGCAGACGGCTACTCCAAGGTCGGCTTTGGCCGAGCTCCCGCCGCTCATCTACCGACAGAGATGTCCTTTCCCAGCCCTTTTAAGCCTCCGACACTCCCATGGCGGCATCGGATCCGATTCCTGCCACAGTCCTATCTGCCCAGCTTTCGCTAACCGCTCAGCCTCCGGATACGTCAATCGCTGCTCAGCCGTCAGCTCTGCGGCAAACTGAAATGCATACCAGGCATACCCCGCCGCAATTAGGGCCTGTCCGACATCCTGACTCCCAACTCGGACATGGCAAACCTCTCGATCAAATCGATCCTGCTTGTAGCACCATGCCGTCGTTGGCTGACCGGCCACCATGGATCGGAGGTAATTCCGCGCCGACTTCCAATAGGCCTGGCCCGTTTCCGGCGTGTCGGCGCCGGAGAGGCGGATCGTGATCACGCCCCGCTCGTCGGTCACCAGTTTGATGGTGTCCCCATCATGATTCTTCATCACGCTGCCGGTGACTTCAAACGGCGGGTGAAACCTGCCGTCAGCCTGTACGACCTGAATTCCCGTGATCAGCAGGATGGCGAAGGCAAGTTGCCTAAATTTTGTGCGACGCATCAGAAGCTTCTTCCCGTCAATCGGTTACACCCTCTCCTCAGTCCGAACCCACAAGCTTATCCACAGATACCGGGGATAAACGATGCCTATCAAAGCAAGGTCTGCTGCGGTGCTTCAGCGACGAGATTGTCTGCCGGATAGGGATAGAGGAAACCCCGGCTATCTGCCGCTGGTGCCTGAAGCCAGCCATCGTAGTCGTGCTCATGCAGGATCACGACGGAACGCTTTTCATCATCGGGTTTATGGAACTGGCGCATGAACGGATGCTGATCCGCATTGATCGTCAGCATCGTGTAGCTGTAGGTCGTTTCGCCGCCCGGGGGCTTCCAGACTGACCACAGCCCGGCAATCCCCATGGGTTTGCCATCGGCCCGCGAAATACGGGTAGGAACCGCACGGCCGCTGCGCCAATCCGGTTCATAGATCGCTTCGGCCGGAATGATGCAATGTCGTGCCAGACGCCAGGCATCTCGGTAAGACGGTTTCTCGTGCACCGTTTCCGAGCGGGCGTTGTAGGTGTTGCGGGCAATCTTCGTGTCTTTTGCCCAGTGAGGAATCAACCCGAACGACCCGACCAGCAATTCCCGGAACGGCACTACGTCATCGCCGACATCGGCAAACTCATGCCTACGCAGGAAGGGGCCATGGTAGCCCGGCCACAGGCTCGTCTTCAGTCCCAGCGGCAGATCGCCAACGCCGAAATAGGCTTTTAGTCGAGCGGGATCGGTTTGCGGATCATAGTGAGCACACATGCCCCGCAGAATAGCAAAACCCCTCGGGTTTGGACGCCGAGGGGTTCTGCGGGACTACGGTACAACCAGACTACGAATAACTCACTTGGCGACCGGCGCTTGCGCCGCAGGCTTGGCTTCCGGCTTCATCTCCGCCTTGCCTTCGGACTTTTCATGATTTGCCTGCTTTTCATGGCCCTTGGACTTGGCATGCTTTTCGGCAGGCTTGCCGGTATCCGCCTTCGGTGCTTCGGTCTTGGCCGCTTCCACCTTGACCGGCTCAGCAGCCTTCGGCGCTTCAACCTTCTTTTCGGCAGCCGCCGGCACCGGGGTGGTGACCTTGGCGGCCGGGGCAGCCGGCGTCGCGGGGGTGGCCGGGGTTGTGCCCTGGGCGAAAGATGCAGAAGCAAAACCGGCAGCAACGGTCAGGGCAACGATCAGTTTAGAAACTTGCATTTTGAATCTCCTAAGCAGGTAGGTTGTTTGTTCGATTTCAGGTGCTGACAACCTTTTGCAGCGCCATGGGCCGAATAACGCGGTGGGTTGCCGGGGGGATGTCAGGAGAATCGTAATGCCGTGTATCGGTCGGTGACGGAGACGTATCCAATGGTTTCGTTGACCTGCCATAATTCCTGCCTTCAGACCTTCGAACGGCGAAATGAGCGCATCGGCCCAATCGACGACGCGACCGGTAGACCTGGTGACGCGATATGAACTTGACGGAGAATTGGAGTGCCACGTTCAGCGCCTCCACGTCCAATTCCTGACTGATGACACGGCTGTGGTCATGCAGTCCTCAGGGATTCTTGTAGATTTCCGGATCCTGTTCGGCGACCGGGTTGTTGTCTCTCCCTTGGCGGATGGGAAATACGAATTGGTCGGCATTCAGCATCCATCCCCGATGCGTCATTTCGAATCGGTTGGTGGCGGTGACGCTGCATTTCCAACGGAAGCGCTCAATCGTATCGGTGGTGAATGGGAGTCGGAGTTGATGTATTGGACGACCCACATTCCCGCAGCCGATTTCAACGCTTTCTGTGCGAGCACCGGCTTGGCATTCCCCGTCTCGAGCGAGATCTTTAGCGGGTTGTCGAGCATCGTGCTTGACTGAGTGGGGCACTAAATATGGGCTGTTATACCCAAGATAGAATCATGTAATTCGCATACAGTATTGCGCTCCAATGATTACTGTACAAAAATACAGTAATCCGACAACAAGGAGCCGAACATGATTCGCATCGTTTGCCCACACTGCCATGCACCGTTATCCACCAACGAGCTGGAACAGGCCACGATCAATGGCCAGCTGAGCCTGTTGTGTCCGGAGTGTGCCGCCGTCCTGGTATCCGAGGCGGTACCAGCGGGTGAGACCCATTCCCTTGCAGAGCACTATCCGGAAGCGTCCTTCGCCAATGCCTGAGCTGTTCGTTGGCCCGGGACTGCCGCCCGGCATCTTTGTCCCGCTGCCCGATGCGCCGCGTTGTCCGCTGCCACTCGACGGGGTCAAGGTTTCGGCAGGCTTTCCAAGTCCAGCAGCTGACTACGAAGATAAGCGGCTCGATATCAACGAGTACCTCGTCCGTAATCCGGTCTCGACCTTCTTCTTCGCGGTCCAGGGGGACAGCATGCAGGGGGCCGAGATCTTCGACGGCGATATCCTCGTGGTCGATCGCAGTATCCGCGCCCGGCACGGACACGTCGTCGTCGCTTTCATCAACGGCGAACGCCTGGTGAAGCGGCTCTATAACCGTGCTGGACGAACCGCGCTGATTGCCGAGAACGCAGCTTACCCATCGATCGAGGTCCGTGACGGCATGGAGCTCGAGGTCTGGGGTGTGGTGGTCGGCAAGTTCAAGCGCTTTGCCGCCTGATCCCGGTGCCAATTTTTGCCCTGGTTGATTGCAACAACTTCTACGCGAGCTGCGAGAAGCTTTTCAACCCACGCCTGATAGACCGCCCGGTGGTCGTGCTCTCCAATAACGATGGCTGTGTCGTCGCCCGCAGCGCCGAGGTCAAGGCGCTCGGCATCCCCATGGGTGTCCCGTGGTTCAAGATCCAGGACGAAGCCAGGCGGCATCGGCATCGTCGCGTTCAGTTCGAACTACGCTTTGTATGCCGACCTCAGCAACCGGGTGGTCGAGGTGTTGTCCGGCTTTGCGCCGAATCTCGAGGTCTATAGCATCGACGAATCCTTCCTTGAACTGTCGGGCCTGCCGCTGTCGGAAGGTGGCCTGGTCGCCTATGGCGCTGAAATCCGGCAGCGGATCGCTGATTGGCTGGGCCTCGCGGTGTGCGTCGGCATCGCGCCAACGAAGACCCTTGCGAAACTTGCGAATCACTGCGCGAAGAAGGGGCTGGCCGGTGATGATGGGATCTGTGATCTCACCGCACTGACCCGGGATGAGCTGACGGCGCTGTTCGACCGGATTGCGGTCGGCGAGGTGTGGGGCGTTGGGCGCAAGATCGATGCCCGGCTCGAGGCAATGGGTATCCGGACGGTGCGCCAGCTGCGCGATGCCGATGCCGAGGCCATCCGCTCCCGGTTCTCGGTGGTCCTCGAGCGCACGGTCCGCGAACTGCGTGGCATTTCCTGCATCGACCTGGAAGAGGTGGTACCGGACCGGCAGCAGATCATGGTGTCCCGCTCGTTCGGCCACCTGGTGACTGACCTCGACGAACTGGAGGAAGCGGTGGCCAGCTATATCGCGCGGGCCGCCGAGAAGCTGCGATCCCAGGATTCTTTGGCCGGGGCGGTGCAGGTCTATGTCCGGACCAACATCTTCAAGCCGGAGATACCGCAGTATCAGCGGGGCGTGACGGTGCCGCTGCCGGAGGCTACTGCGGATACGCGCATCCTGGCCGGCTGGGCAGGACGCATCCTACGAAGGATCTACCGGCCCGGCTTCGGCTATCACAAAGCCGGGGTGATGCTGCTCGACCTCCGGCCGGCAGGCAACCGGCAGTTCTCGTTGCTGGACGGGCAGGGCGGGGCGGGTGATGTACGTTCGGACCGGCTGATGGCAGTTCTGGACGGGATCAACCAGCGCTATGGCCGGGGTTCCCTGCGCCTGGCGGCCGAGGGGGTCGATCGGGCGTGGCGGATGCGGCGGGGGAATCTGTCGCCGGGCTACACGACGGACTGGTCCGGACTGGCGGTGGTGAGGGCAGACTAACTTCACTCATCAGAAATCGAAGGGATTTGCCAGATCTTCAGGCTTCACCTTCCCTTCCAGATTTTCTGACCGAGCCTCCTCACTCATTGGTGGCAACAATGCCAAACTGGCCAACGCTATTTGATCCTCCGTGATCGTGCCGGAGGGGAGCATCAGCGCATGTATGGGCTTGTCACTCACAAAATCAGAAGTCCGTGTCAGCGCTTCGAAAGCCTCCTTGAGCCTGGCTGCGCCATCCGGAGATCGCGCGCCGCGCCAAAGGAGAAGATCTTGGGCTTGATCAACCGGAAGGCGCTGTGTCGAGACCAGCGAGTGCATCAGCCCCACCCAGAAATACAGGTCATCGTTCGCGAACCGTTTTCGAAGCAGGGCAGTCAGCTGCTGTTCCGGTGTGTTGATCGCGCGTCCCGCATCCATGCCAAGCGCCACACGCCCGCGTGGCGTGTATTTCAGCACGGTCATTCCGCCTTCCTTGGCACGCACTGCCTTGCGCAATACCTTCAACAAATGCCACACCTTGTCATTGCGGTATTCCATGGTGGCCGCGGTAGCGTAGTAGCGCAATGCCGGATCCGCTTCCCCCGCATGGGGGCCGATACACTCGATCTTCGTCCCGTCAGCGTCGGGACCCAAAACATTGACTACGTTGCCCAGGGAGGAGATTGCAGTTAGCAGGTCGGTGGCAACCAGGCGACCGGATTTCGAACGTCCCTCGACGCTCCGGATGACCTCGTCGATTTGCTCAAGCGTCTGAGAATTCACCTTGATATCGAGTTGGTCGGCAGACTTGAAGCGCACTGGTTTGTCTGGCGTAGGACCTTTTCTTGGCTGAGTCTGGTCCGCCATGGTCGAGTCCGCCGGCGACTCAGGCTTACCTCTTGGCGCACTCCACAGCAGCAGCCCATGGCGGGCAGCGATTGCCGCCAGATCTTCCTTAGACGGGGACACCCCGGACTCGCCCAAGCTCTGCTCAAGCCACCAGAGTAGGGCACCCAGTACGAAAGCGGGTTTGGAAACCTTAAAGCGGCTGGCCACTTCAAGGGCGTTATCCGCGACATCCCTGGACAGGATGAGGTTATAGGCGACCCAGTCGGTCTGACCGCCGTTATAGGTACGGACATCCCGTGGGGTAGGGAAACAGGGAGCAGACTCCCTCCAGGGAGAGCGTTCTAGGAACCGCTTCATGCCGTCCTCAAGGTACGCCTTACTCGAGCGGTAGCCTGAATTCATCGCCTTCGCGCGGGCATTGATCAGTTGGACCAGCTCCGCAGGCAAGCGGGCGTAGAGCGTCGTGGTGTCGCGCATGTTAGATGCCTCAAATGAGTTCGTATTGTACATCCACTACAGTCATTGAAAAAAATATGACGTGGGGGTTGACGTATAATACATCCACCACTATAATTCGGTCATGTTTGAGCGGCGCCCGATCGGCGGGTTTCGAGCAAGCAACAATTAAGGGGTCTCTGTATGACTATCAACTCTGTCGCAAATCCGAGCGTGCTCGACATGATGCATCGTCACGGACTCCAACAAGTTGGGCGACTGAGCGTAGCTAACGCCAATATTCATACCGCAAACGGATATCCCGCCACTCAGGGCGCGCAACGCGTCCGCTTTCCCAAGCTCACATCCCCAGACCTGATACCGACGAAACGCAACGAACTTATGCGCAACACCCGGAAGACAGGTCGGTCTGTGGCCAACCCCACTCATGACGCCTGTCCTCCAGCTCAACTAACTTGGAGGAACTATGAGCAACTATCAAAACCAGAAAATCCCGTTTGACTTTCAAAAACGTACGCTTGCCATTTGGGTTCAGCACGATCGACAACGTTACCTCAATGGCATGGCGGAGTTCCCGGTAGCACTCGCCGGTAGCGACGGATTCACCGCGCTGATCCCGGTACTGGTTCCTTTCTACCGTACCCCGCCGACCACGCGTCGGCAGCTGGCAGAACTCAAGGAAACAACTGACACTTTTCGTATTCTCACAGCAGGCTACGACCTTGTTTTCTTCCGTCCCGAATATGATGCAGAGATGCTCAGAGAGCACCATGATTCGGATTCCTCGGTCAACGCTGTCTGCCCGGCGCTTGCCGAGATCTGGGATCTCCGCGATGAGGACGGGATGTTGAACCTCTCGGAAGAGGAAATGATGGAGCGACTTCCCTGCGTCGCCTCGAAAGGGTTGCACCCGGCGCTGATCAAAGCGCGCTGGCTGCTTCACGCTTGGGCCTGGTGTATCGCTAATCGTCAGCCCAAAACCAACCCGTAATTCCAGAAATACGACATACGTTTTTTTACGCAATTTTCTTTGCGGGTGGCCGATCGTCTTGCGCAATTCCATGTGCCTGACGCCGCCACACCGAACTCAATATTTAGGAGAAGTTATGTTTAACGATGAAGAAGAGCGATGGGCCGTTTGTGTGCATGAAGCAGCGCATGCAGTGGTCGCTTCACTTGGCAGTAAAAAAGTTTATGAAATCGCAGTTGCACCGGTTAAATCCGGTGAGTGGGATCGCGATTACGATGAAGACGATAGAAAGCTATGTTTTGCTCATCGGGTAGGCTACTGCAACACTCCCGATGTTTATGTGGATTCCGAATTCTTATGGTGGGACAGTTACGAATGCATCTATCGGGTCAAGCGGCACAAATTTTTAAAGCATGTTCGTGACCGTGTTCCTCAATGGAACAAGGAGAATTATCTGCGTCAGCTTCGCGCACAGATTTGCATGTACCTGGCCGGTCCAATTGCGGAAGTGATCCTGCTGTATCCAGACACGCCCGGCAAGGTGCCGATCGAACCGCTCAACATTCGAAGCCCTAATGACGATTTCGTCAAGGCAATTGGTATTGCAAATCTTATTTCTGGAGAGATGGAGTTTTGGCGACTGATGGACTTGACTGAGGCGAAATTGCGTGAAGAGGCTGTATGGCAGTCTGTCCTGACTCTTGCTCAGCTATTGTCCGAGGAGGGCGTACTTGACGACAAAATTCCACTGCCGAATGCGCTTGGTCCCGACTGGCCGCCGCCCCGCCCCCGCAGAAAGAAGGTGTAAGGATATGGTTTGTTTGGGGCTGCTGGAGACCCGGCAGACCTGGGCATGGATCCCCAGAGGATCAGGGATGGACGAATGGGCGCGAAAGCGCCCGTTCTGTTTTTCTATGGCGAGTAAATGGAACTCGTAATTTGCTGAAATCGCCCGTTATCTATAGCCTCTGCATTTCTCAACCAATCACAGGACTTGTATCCATGGACCTCTCCGCACTCTCCGTTGCCGAACTGAACAAGCTCTTGTCGGACATTCCCAAGGAAATCTCGAGGAGAGAGAAGGGCGAGAAAGCACGAATTCGCAAGGAATTGGAAGCACTTGCCGCATCGCAGGGCTATTCGCTCGAAGAACTGCTCGGCGATGCCGGCGCAACCGCGAAGCGGGCCAGCAAGCCGGTGGCCGCGAAATATCGCCATCCGGACGAAGATAGTTTGACTTGGAGCGGCCGTGGTCGGCAGCCGAAGTGGATTGCCGAATTTCTGGCCAAGGGCGGGAAGATCGAGAGCCTGGCGATCTAAGGGCAGGGCGGGGTTGCCGACCAACCCATCTGTCCGCGGGGCCGGTTACTCCCGCCCAGGATTCCTGCGGCGGCTTCATTGCACCCGCTTGCTAGACTGCTACCGCGTGTAGGGTATTAAAAATGGACAAAAACAACCCCGTGGTTCAGGAATTCATCGGGTACTGGCGCCTCTCAGAGGAAATGGTCGCCAAGGCCAGCAAGGATGAGATCGTGGAGACGGCACGAATTCTTGCGATGCAGGTGGCTCATTTCACCCGGAAGTACGGGGAGCAGGAACTGCCAGACTTCTCGCATTTCCTGTCGGCTGGATCGGTAGACGATGAGAGCGTAGCCCTTTTGCGTGATGGCTCAGAGGCCTTCGTTGGGGTTCTGGCGACGGTCTCCGGTGGCACCCTGGACGAGCCCGACTCACCCGTTCATTGACTATTGCTGAAGCTTTGCGAGTTGATCAATCGGAACATGGACCAATCGAAGCAACCTTGGTGGCGTGGCCAACGCGGTGAGTGGTATGTCATCGCCCAGTTCGCCTTGTTCTTGCTCATTGTTCTGGGGCCGAGAACCGTAACCGGATTGCCGCCTTGGCCGGCGGGCCTGTTCAGCGTTTCCTCGATCGCTGGGACGGTGTTGCTGGCGCTTGGGGGCCTCGTGTCACTACTCGCCGTGCTTCATCTTGGGTCGAACTTGACGGCGCTGCCGCACCCGAAGGAAGGCGCAACGCTGGTCGAAACAGGGATGTACCGGTTCGTGCGTCACCCAATCTATTTTGGCGTCATCGTCATGGGAATCGGCTTTGCCCTGTCGGTCCAAGGCTGGCTGACCCTTTTTGAAGCGGCAGCACTGGCCGTGTTCTTCGACATCAAGTCGCGGCGCGAGGAAGTCTGGCTGGCCGAGCACTTTCCGAATTACGAGGATTACCGGCGGCGTGTTCGGAAGCTGATTCCCTTTATCTACTGATTCCGGGTTCCCGCGTTTGTGCAGCGATCCCCGGTGTATAGTCATTTTTCAATTCACAAGGAGGAGGACGTTATGAAGAAATCGCTGCTCATCGCACTAATTTCCGCATTCGCTTTTGCCGGTGCCGCCCAGGCTGCCACGGATTGCGAAGCCAAGGCGGTCAGCAAGGACGGCAAACCCCTGGCCGGCGCAGCCAAGTCTTCTTTCATCAAGAAATGTGAGAAGGAAGCTGGTGGCGGTGCTCAGGCTGCCTGTGAGGCAAAAGCGGTCAGCAAGGATGGCAAGCCGCTGACCGGCGCCGCGAAGAACTCATCCGTCAAGAAGTGCATAAGCGAAGCCAAGTAATGGCTAGATGAGGAATAGGACGGGAGGCGGCCCAGCCTGGCCGCCTCCTGTCTGAGAGTTTCAAGCCGGGGAGATGGCGATAGTCAAAATGACATCTGCTGATTGAAAGTGCTTGTTGGGGCCAGATCGATACAGTCAGTTTGAACGCCCCATTTCAACGCGTCGATGCAACGGTTGGTAAGCGATTCGGTGATGCGCTTCTCAACCCAGCCGTGCGCATGGCTTGCAATGCCTTGTTCGTAAGCCCACCGTGCTACTCGCTTTGAGCAATCGATATCGGCAAGGAATCCCTTCATCTCGCCGGTGATATCTGACCCGTAGCGGCAATTCCGTTCCAGCCAGTGGTGGAGGTGGCGCTCGGCGCCCAGCATGTCCGACTTCCGCCGATTGCATTTGGGATGGGCCAGGACAAAGTTGTGCGCCAG
The DNA here is from genome assembly GCA_963727115.1 of uncultured beta proteobacterium. Classification (GTDB taxonomy): domain Bacteria; phylum Pseudomonadota; class Gammaproteobacteria; order Burkholderiales; family Rhodocyclaceae; genus Azonexus. The sequence goes on from CAVSFS010000014.1 coordinate 79,232, forward strand.
GTCTCGTGGATATTTTGACCAGGGAATGAAATGGTCGACGTCGCCTGTCGAAGAGATCGTTTTGCCGCAATAGAAGCATTTTCCGGATTGCATTTTGCCGAGGACGACGCCAGCTGCGGCCAGCGCATTGCGGGAAGCCCCGAACATGAAGGACTCGAGTTCATCTGCCTGGCCGATCACGGCGGCGTTCCTGGTGTTCTCACGGACATGGCGCACCCAGCCTGAGCGAGCGAATTGTTGGATCAACGGATGGAAGGTTCGCAGCATGAAGGCCACGCCGGGCTTCAGGACGATTTTTCCACGCGGGTTCGGATAGTCGTAAAGGAACGCAACCTGAATGCTGCCGACGTTTTGGAGGTACTTCACTGGCATCTCAGCAACCGTTTTCGCGATGCTGCGGATGGTTGGCATCCAGTCAGGGAGACGCATCGCCTGAGCAATGGTTGCGGCCCCCTTGGAGCGGAGCATTGAAAGCGTATTGACGACCGCCGCTTGCTTGCCCAAATTCTGCGTAAGAATCGCAGCCGACGCGCCTGGCACGCCCGATACGAAGGGCAGCGTCTGCGGCCAGTACAACTCTGCAAACTTCTCGGCGACATGAATCATCGGCAGTTCGAGTTCGCCATCATCGACACCGGACTCGACAGCCAACTCGGCCAGTGACATCAGCAGCGCGTACTTGTAGGTGGCAACAAAATCGCCTTCATCAAACAATCGCTGAAGATGTTGCAGGAACTGGAGCTGCTGCTCGGCGGTAGGCTTCATTTAGACCAGTAATCCGCTTTCTCCGGGATGATCCATCTGACGCCACCGCGTGGGTCACCGCGATCACCGCTGTATCGTGGGATCAGGTGCATATGGAGATGCGGCACTGTCTGCCCAGCCGCGGGACCGTCATTGATCCCGATGTTGTAACCATCCGGATTGAACTCCTTGTCCAACCGCCGCTTGGCCTCTTCCAACAACGCCATCAAGGCATCGCGCTCGGCGGTGTCGATCTCGAAGAAGGATCCAAGATGGCGTCGCGGGATGATCAACGTGTGTCCCGGCGACACCGGAAAGCCATCGCGGATCACCACGCCATGCAGGTTTGCTAAGACGATGCGCTCGGGCGGCAATTGGCAAAAGGGACAGGTCATGGGAACGACTTCAAGACAGTGGAAAACATTCTGACATACGGCAATGACGAGCGTAAGTGTAGCTCTGCGCCGATTTGAATCACAAAGAGAGACTCCCGCTCAAGATACCGAAACGACGGGCATGAGTCCCAACAATCACAACAATCCCGATATACTGTGCATATGAACAGTGTTCGGCGCATCGCTCACCTCGACATGGATGCGTTCTTCGCCTCCGTAGAATTGCTTCGTTACCCGGAACTGCGTGGGCAGCCTGTGGTGGTCGGTGGGCGTAATGTCCATCAACCTGTTGTGCAACCGGACGGCAACAAGCGGTTTGCCAGATTGCGTGACTATGTCGGGCGCGGCGTCATCACGACGTCAACCTATGAAGCGCGGGCGCTTGGTGTGTTTTCCGGGATGGGGCTGATGAAGTCGGCACAACTGGCACCGGAGGCTATTCTGCTGCCAGCCAACTTCGACGCTTACCGTGAGTATTCGCGTCGCTTCAAAGCCGCCGTGGCAACCATCGCGCCGCAAATCGAGGATCGGGGAATCGATGAGATCTACATCGACCTCAGCGAGATCCCTGAAGAGTCGAGTGCATTGGCACGGCGCATCAAGCAGGCAGTCTTTGATGCCACCGGCCTGACCTGCTCAATCGGCATCACCCCCAATAAACTGCTCTCAAAAATCTGCTCCGACCTCGACAAGCCGAACGGAATCACGATCCTCGGCATGGAAGAGGTTGCCACCCGGATCTGGCCGTTACCTGCCAAAAAAATCAATGGCATCGGCCCCAAAGCGAGCGAACGACTGACACAGTTCGCTATCCATAGCATTGGCGAATTGGCTGCGACGCCTGTCGAGTTTCTGGTCAGCAAGTTTGGTCGCACCACTGGCGCCTGGCTTCACCGGGTGGCACATGGCATCGATGACCGGCCCGTGGTTACGGAGTCAGAACCCAAATCGATCAGCCGCGAAAGTACCTTCGAACGTGATCTGCATGCACGGCAGGATAGGGCAGCACTGTCGGAGATTTTTACTTCGCTGTGCCTGCGTGTGGCCGATGATCTGAAGCGGAAGGGCTACGCCAGCCGAACCATTGGCATCAAGCTGCGATATGCGGATTTCCATGCCGTGACGCGCGATGTCACGTTGCCGGTCGGCGTGACCGACGCCCAGGAAATTCGAAAAGCCGCAGGGGAGTGCCTTAAGCGGGTGCCGTTGGAGCAGCGAATACGTTTGCTCGGTGTGCGGGCCGGCAGCCTGGTGGCGTTGTCGGATGTGAAAGGTGGCGTTGTCCAGGCAGAACTGCCGCTGTAGTGATCTGTACAAGTCGGGACTTGATCTCGCTGAGGCGTATGCCATTGGAGCCGGGGCCGAACAATGGGATGCAGATGAACAAAGGTCGCGGGTGCATGACAAGCTTGCCCAAATCACTCATGAGCTAATGAGCGCAGTAATCCGCCAAATCGACAGTGATGTATCTAAGTTGCGGGCTAGAATTGATCTCGATAGGGCCTAACCTATCATTCCACCGGGCTTGCGCGAAAAGCTGTGCAGGCGGGTGAATTCAGACGTTATTCGGCAAAGGTGCAAAAGGCGGCAGACAAAAATGAGCACTGTGAGTGAAGAAAAAATGAAAGTACTAAATTGGGTGAAATATTTTGCCGCATTTTGCGTCGGGTTTATCACTAATTTCAGTGGGGTGCTTGAAAACATCACAAAACTCCCGGCCAACTACAATGATTTCAAAAAAACATATCTCTATGATAAAGACCTTTTGAAGGGGGCATGGTCAACTAATCCCGAGTACGTGCTAAACAGCAAAGAAGCTGGTCTTGATAAAGTGCAACCAACTATGATTTTAACTTTGGATGTTGATCATGATGGCGGCGTTGAAGGTGAAATATTGAGCCAAAAAATATGTGATGCGCTGCCAATAACATGGATCATTTCTTTCGAAAGCGAATCGCCGAACCTAAAGAATATATTTATAGATAGATCGTTCTTCATCAAGCAATTGCATAATGGCGACATGGAAAAAGTCGCCGAACTAAAACTGGTAAACCAAAACAAGAGGCATCGAACGATCACATTTAAGACGATAAGAGATACTACAAATTCACTTCCTGAGTTCTTGACTTTTGGTAAAGACCTGCCATCTTATGAAGAGGATTTCAAAAAATTGAGCGATTACTGTGCTGGCTCGCCGATGCGTTTCCGAGAGGCCATTAAGAAAAACTCCCGAGATGCACAAAAACATTGATGTGAGGCAGTGCAACAACAAAAATCGCCCATTACCGGCCAGCAGAATGTTCAATGCACAGGCCGCATAACCAACATTCGACGAGGACTGGCGCGACAAAGCCGCGCCAACAGGTTAATTCAAACGATGAGCGTCCGCTTTTTCAACTCCTGGCTGTCCGCAGTCTAGGGCTGTCATCGATTACGGTAACTAGGCGTCATCGGACATGTTTGAGCAACAGCCAACCGCAGCTTGTAACCTGAGAGCCCGAAATGAAACTCGAATCATTCGATGACGTATTAAGTTCGATCGGCAAGAATCATGATCGTGAATTTCATTTGCTCTTAGGCAACGGGTTCAGCATGGCCTATGACCCAACCATCTTTTCTTACAATGCCTTACACGGTTTCATCGAAAAACTCGATGACGACGAACTTATCTACAATCTTCAGCGTAATTGAGACAAAGAATTTCGAACTCATCATGCAGCAGTTGGATAGTTGCTCTGCACTAATCAGTGCCTTCGGTGGAGACCCAGCCCTTAAGGCCAAGATCGACATAGCCAGTACCAAGCTCAAAACAAGTCTGCTTGATGCTGTCCAGGAACTTCACCCTGAGCATGTATTTACCGTACCCGAGGCCCAGAGCCAAGCCTGCTCTGCATTTCTAAAGTCTTTTCTGGACACAAGGGGGAAGATTTTCTCCACAAACTACGATCTCTTGCTTTACTGGATATTGATGCGTAACGCCATCATTCAACACGCTGATGGCTTTGGCAGAGAACTTGAAAATCCTGGAGAGTTCGTACCGCCGGAGGAGCAGGAGTGGTCAGAGCTACGGTGGGGTAAATACCGTAAAGAACAAAATGTATTTTATGTGCACGGGGCGTTACCCTTCTTTGACGCTGGAGCCGAGATTGTTAAAGAGGAATACGACACCCGAAACTACCTGCTAGAGAAAATTGGGCACCGAATGGAGAATGGCGAATACCCAATCTTCGTTACCGCAGGAAACGGGAAGGAGAAGTTAGCGCACATAATGCACAATCACTATCTCTCCTTCTGCTACGACTCCTTGTCCAATATCACCGGCTCATTGGTAACGTTTGGCTTTAACTTTGGCCCATACGACGAGCACATTATTGAGGCGATAAACAGAGCGGCAAAGCATGGCCGGAAAGACTTCCCCAAGCTTCTTAGTGTCTACATTGGCGTTTATTCCGAAGAGGATTTGCACCACATTGAGCAGATTCAGAATCAGTTCAAATGCAAGGTTAGAGTCTATGACGCAAAGACCGCCAATATTTGGGGATGGAACTGAAACATAGCCCTGCCCACCACCAGACCTGCGCAAAAATCCATGCAAGCCGGTGACCTCCTCGCTTTCCTGAGAGTCTGTTTTTCCAATAAGCGAACTACCGCTTCGGGTCGGAAGTTAGAGTTCGTTCTCGCGGAAGTACTCGGACAGTGAGGCAGAGAGGGCAAGCCCTCCAGACTACCTCAGAAGACTACGTCGATGGGTCGATCCCTCGCTCGATTGCCATGCGCAGAACGATGTTGTCGTGGGTGTAGGGATTTTCCGGGCCTATTTTGCCTTCCTGTCTCGCGGCCTCACCCTCGGCATATCCCCTGTGGTATGCGGCGATCTCTTCTTCCAGGGTCGGAATACCGGGCTCGGTTTTTCCCCGGGGCTCCTAGAGGTAACCCGGTAGTTCTGCTGACGCCATCCTGTTGCCGTTGTACCAGCCGGCTTTTGTATTCAAGCGGATGATCTCGTCGTACTTTGTTTCTTCAAATGTGATTTGTGGCATGTGCTGCTCCTTTGGGGGTTAAAAAGTCGGTTCGGATCCGCGGACGAATCCAGGATTTGATTGAATGCGGGCGGGCCGCGGGCGGCGCACGCGAGACGGACGCTGTGTCGGCATGAAAGCGGGAGAAGTGGCGGGGGCTACGGTCTCGAGAGGTCTTGGCAAGTCCGCCGCCTTTTTCTGTACCCGCTTCTGTTGCAAGAGGTCGCGTTCGATCTGGGTGATTTGGTTTTCCAGTGACACTTCCGCGACCTTATGAGTGTTCCATGGCGTCATCCTTCCGACATGTTTGGTCGGTGTCAGATCGACTCCGCGTCGGCGATGACTGCGATGGTCGATCCGGATATCGAGGCCCGCATGCTCGAGTGCGTTGTTCACGGTTTCCGCCCACGAGGCTCTCCAAGTTTCGACCAACTGTGGATCTGACCATGTGCGGACCTTCTGACCAAACCCTGACGTCTTGGAGTCTCTGAGCGTCACCAGGATGTGCGCATGTGGATTGCCGACTTTGTCGTGCATAGCAGACGTCCGCAACCATGCCTTCGGAGACGAACAACTCCTGAACCCAGTGGCGGAGAAGTTCGCAATGTACAGTCTGGCTCCAGGGCAAGCGGCAAGAGAGACTTCAACCTCCCTGGCCAGCTGGGCGTCGAACGGTGCTCCATCGTATCAACGACGTTCCAAAGCGAGGCCGCGATCCTTTGACCCAGTCCGGTGCATCCAGGTGGCGCCAGATCGACTTGAACAAGACCTCCTTTTTGCGCGTGTAGTTGTGGATCCGGCCGGTGAGTTCTGAGCGCAATCGGCTGCCGGCACGATAAGCCGCCAAGCCGAATCGGCATTGGCGCCGGTGGATCGTCCATGAACTTTGCAATCAAAATGGAAAATCGCTCCAGGTTTTGTCTTTTGTTTGTTTTTCCATATTCATATTTGTCTCCTCCGGTTTATTGTTTTTCTGGGGTCCAGGGGGGCATTGCCCCCTTGGCGCGCCATGTTACGAAGTGAATGTATAAGTGCGCATTAGAACCACAAAAAAATATTTCTCACCTCCAGATAATCATCCCGTACCCGAAAATTAAAATCAAACAAAAAACCAGTGTTTTAATTTGAATATAAATAATGGATATGCCAATCTATTTACTCCTATTTAAAAGCGGAGGGGTAAATGGAGAATATTCAAATCAACAGGGGTATGGAAAATCCAATCCCGGCAGTGTCGAAAATCGACCGGCTTCAACAGCGGGCACAGCGGCTTCAGCAAGAAGCGCAGCAAGCTCGAGAGCGGGTTCGGGAAGAGGCGGCACTTCAGGAGAAGCTGGCTCGACTCAAGGAGCGTCAGCGTATCGAGAAGGAAGTGCGTCTCCTTGGCGCAATCGCCCGGGTAGCGGGCTTGGCGGAGATCGGAAGTCAGCGGGGGACGTCGCCGGACGGCGGCGCATAGCACTAGATGTCGATCTGCTGATCGGCGCGCTGTCCCTGCTTCGGGAGCAGTTTTTAGAGACCGTCGATGTTGCTCAGCAAGCCAATCTTCGGGTGCGCGGTGAGGCAATGCGCAAGGCTTATTTTGCAGACCGAAAGAACCCAAGGTTTGGGGTCAGCCTACTCATGCCTGATGAATAACACGGGGAGAAAAATCATGATAATTGAAGGCAATCCGGACGATGATTTCGGTCCCGAACATTACGACATTGATCCCGCCGACTGCCCGAATTTGGATGAAGAATTGGAGCCGCCGGACGAACCCCTCGATGGAGAGTGGCTAGTTTCAATGGTGATGAGTTTAGATACCGCATATAGCATTGCGGCAGATTGAATCTCTATTACGGGAACCGAAAAGAATTCTGAATGGTGTCGATCAAAAAACCATCGACAAACTTGAAGAGCTTGCTTGGGAAAGTCTCCTTGGATATCCCGTGACATGCGACACATTGCGTGACGATATTCTTGATTGTGCGGCGGATGATCCGCAAAACATCCCGTGGCTCCAGTGTCTCGCGCTTTACCATGCGGTTGATTTCTTCCACGATTTTCGGACGATCGGGTGCTACAGCGAGGATCGGTTCGCGCAATTTATTTTTTCGTTTGTGAGCGCAAATTGGTGGGCCGCCCGGTGGCAGGAACTCGTGAGAGAGTATGGCGACCGGACCCTGGACTTCTTGATCTGAGAACGGCATGAATCCGGAAGAGGGCGGGGGTGGTTTCACCCCCGCTTATTCAGTCCGCAAATTGGATGTTTGCGTGATCCATCTCAGGCCCCGGTGTCGTCAAGTGGCCGCCGCTGCCGGCTGGATCAACTCGATCTGCCTGATGTACCGGACAGAGGAAACAAGGAATCGGAGAGGGTCAGTCTGGCGAAAGACTCGACCTTTGGGTGTCACCTCAACGATTGCCAGGCGTTTTCCATCGCGGATTGCATCCTGATATCTCTTTTCATCTCGGATCGCACAGTCAAGGCGATCACGCGCGCAAAAAAGCTGGAACCAGGTCTTTCCATCTCTAAATGTTGCTGAGTCTTTCGTCCGCCAAATAGGCAATTTGAATTCAAGGCTTTGCAGGCGATCCTGCTCCAGGGTCTCGACAACCATAAAGCACTGCGAGGGCGGAGAGAACACCTCATCATTGCGGTGCAATACTTCAAGGACTTCGCCCAGTTCCTTGGTGGTCCTGCTGCGTTTGACTACAAGTCGCTTCGCATCGTCGGATACAAGGAGAACCTGGATTGCCTGCCTGTGACGTCGGATGACGAAATAATCCTTAGTCGGAGAGTTGCCGTATTTTGTGCAGGCGGTATAGCGGCGCTGAACCAGAACCTCGTTACGATCCGCATCATATAAATCATAATTTAGGGCCGACCCGCGATGTCTTTTATCGACGTTAACGTAGGGTGCCTTGAGGTATTCCTTGGCAATCGCTTCGTCGGCAAGGATGGCCCCTTTGGAGAGCGGATTGCTTGTCGCGAACAGTGCGGCATCGATCTGGTGCGGGTTCAAGTCTACTTGGGCATCCAGCAGCGCACCCGCCATTCGGTCCATCGAATTAGACGCAGCGCGGCGGGTCAGTTGATGTGCGAAATACGCAAGTTGGTGCGGACTGTAGGTCATTGTTTGTCGATTATTCTTAGTATGACAGATGGTGCAATGGCGTCGGCCTACCGCCCCCAATGACCTTCAAAATCGAAGGACAGTTGCCGCTGATGCCGGATGGACAGCAGGTAGATCGTTGCCCCATCGATCAGCGCGTAGAGCAGCAGGTAGTCCTTGAGGACGTATTCGCGCAATGCGTCGCTCTCCTGGTTCAGTCCAGACAGCTTTGCGCGAAGCTTTGCCAGTGCGTTGGTGGTCTCGACCGAGCGCGGTTGGCGGGCCATGAATGGCCGCCCCATTTCCGGGAATTGTTCAAGGTTGGGAATCACCGTCTCGAGCAGTTCATCCAACAAGCCGTCGAAGGCCTGTGGTGCTTCCTGTTCGGTCAGGAAGTGCTCGATGTCTTCGAGGTTACGCTCGAAATTGGCGGTGAATTTGACGACCGATTTTCTTCGCCACCAGCAGGCCCTGCCGTAACTCAGGCGCTACGGCGGCGCTTGATTGACTGGATCACGCTACGGGCGTCCTTCACCTTGCCGGCGACCACATCGTCGAGTCCCTTCGAGGCCTCATCGATCAACAGCAGGTGAATGCGCTCGCGTTCGAGCTGGTGGTAGTAGTCCAGGCGGCTGGCATCGATCAGCGCGATGTAGCTTTCGCCGTTCTTGGTGATGATCTTCTCGCTACCGGCCTTTGACCTCTTCGGCCAGTTCGGAGAAGTTGGCCCGGGCGTGCGAGAGCGGGATGACGTCGCTTGCGGAAATTCCCATGATGGTCTCCTTTGTCACAGATCATGTGCAGTATTTTGTACATCATACGCTTTTAGACTCATCAGCAATAGGAAAGTCGCCGTGAATATTTTTGTCACAACGATGCTCTTTCGTCATCTATCTTTGCGAGAAGATTGATGGTTGCATTGCGATTGGTCGATCATCATACGAAGATGGTATATCTTCCCTCAAAGATCGCTGATCAATCTTTGGACTTGCGACAGACGACAGATCGGCCTTTGCCGCCGGTCGCAACTTTAACGGATTCAGGTTGCAATGTGGCGGTGAGCAGTCGTTCCCCGGCTGTATGACCCGAACGCCAGCTTTCCAAAGGCTTGACGCGTACTCCCCAATGCGGACGAACGTGGCTTGGAAAAGTGGCCGCTCAACTTATGCCGTACCAAGATTTCATTGAAACCGCAACCGGACTTCTGGCGGATAGACAGCTGGACCGGTGCCGCACTTTTGTTCGAGGGTGTCAAAGTTTTTGTGAAAATGCTCACCCGGCAGGCTACGGCCCGTGGAAATAACCCAAACCTGCGGCGTCAGCGTGCGAACCGCCTACATGAGCCCCCCAAGCCGGATAACATGCTCCACCTCGACATCAAGAAGCTCGGGTGCTTCCACCACCGAGGACTTCGGGTGAACACCGTGTCGCCGATGCAGTTGGTGCGTTCGTCGTTCGGAAGCAGCTGCGCAACGGTTAGATATATACTTTGTACGCAGTTAGTCACGAAACATAGATAGAGTCCTCGCGATAGCAACGGTTCATGGTTGGCCAGAAACACTAGTCCGGCGCTTTCGTCTTGTTCAACCAATTGCCAGACAGACCGCTGGTATGCGTGTCTACTGCCAGGGAGGGGGGTGCAAATTGACGAAAGGGAATCACGATCGGCGCACCGGGAAACCGGCGAATGAACAGCTACACCACGTAGACCGTGCGGAGCGTTACGCCGCCGGCAAGGCATTGCGCGACCGCGTGCCGCGCGAACAGCACGGCGAATGGAAGGCCCCGAGCCACCGGCCCAGCCCGGTTGGCCTGATCATCGAATCGAGCAAGGGACGCCTCCCCGAGCTCATTCCGATTCGCTACGGGCGCATGGCTGTATCGCCGTTCACGTTCTATCGGGGTACGGCGCTGAACATGGCTGCCGACCTGGCAGCTACGCCGAACACCGGGATACATGTGCAGGCTTGTGGCGACTGCCATCTCCTGAATTTCGGTGGTTTCGCCACGCCGGAACGGCGAGTCATCTTCGACATCAACGATTTTGACGAAACCTTGCCCGGTCCATGGGAGTGGGACGTAAAGCGCCTGGCAGCGAGCTTTGTGCATGCCGCCACGGTCGAACGGCTTTTCAGTAGCCGATCAGCGCGATGCGGCGATGGCGTGCGTGCGTGCATATCGCGAGCGAATCGCAGAGTATTCCGAAATGCGGGGGCTCGATGTCTGGTACGCGCGCATCGACATGAAGGCCGTTCTGGCATCGTTGTCCGATTCCACCACCGTGACAAGACTGCGCAAGCGTCTCGCCAAGGAAGCGGCGCGCACCGTTGTGGAAAGCGACTTCCCGAAAATGGTCCAAAGCAGTAGTGGCCGGTTTGTCGTCAAGGACAATCCGCCGCTCATCTTCCACGATCAAAACATCAACCTGTCGTCCGACCGGGAAAATGTTCTCGGCACATTCGCCGAGTACAGGGAGACGCTTCCGGACGACCGCAAGGTATTGCTGGATCGTTACCGGATGGTGGACTTCGCGCTGAAGGTGGTCGGTGTAGGAAGCGTCGGTACTTTCTGCGGCATCCTGTTGATGATGGCCGAAGAAAACGATCCCTTGTTCCTGCAGGTGAAGGAGGCGCGCCAGTCGGTGCTGGAACCGTATGTCGGGAAGAGCGCCTACGCCAACCATGGTCAACGCGTCGTCGTGGGACAGCGCCTGATGCAGTCCGCCAGCGATATCTTCCTCGGCTGGACGCATGGCAAGTTGGGGCGGCAGTTTTACCTCCGCCAGTTGCGCGACATGAAAATGAAGCCCCTGGTGGAGGTCTTCAATCCGGCCACCATGTTCGACTACGCCGCGCTGTGCGGCTGGACGCTGGCACGTGCGCATGCGCGTTCGGGCGATGCCGCGATGATTGCCGGATATCTGGGCAAGCGGGATGTCTTCGACCGCGCCATCACGAAATTCTCGACAAGCTATGCCGACCAGGCCGAGCGCGACCATGCAGCCTTCATTGACGCCATTCGCAAAGGGCAAATCGAAGCACAGATGGAGCATTGAGCGATTGAGAAACATCAGAACTTCCGTTGCCTCCCCGGTTCCTTGGGAGGCAACAATTGCAGGTGTTTTCTCTGGCGGCAGATTCCAGTCTGCGGCGCAATCCAACAGGCCGGCTCGACACCCTTCAATAATGGCGCTGCGGTTGATGATGCGATGGATGAAGGCGGCATTCATGGTCTGCACGATCGTGGGATTGTGCATGCCCATGGTGCCGCTGCAGGCGGCCGAGGACGAAGCACGGGTATTGATCCTCAATGGCACCGACCCCTATCTCCCCGCCTACCTGGTGATCGACACCGCAATGCGAGCGTCGCTTTCCCAGCTTGAAGGAAAGCGTGTTGTCTTCTTTTCCGAGCCGCTCGACGCCCAGCGCTTCGACGTAGAAAAACTCGAGCCCGAGTTCCTCGCGCTGTTCAGAAAGAAGTACGCCGGGTTGCACATCAATGTAGTCGTTGCAGTAACGCAACCTGCGCTCGAATTCTACAAGCAGCACCGTGAGCAGTTGTGGCCGGACTCGCGCGTGGTGTTCCACGACGGCATTTCGAGAACGGGTATCCAGTTGGCGTCGCTTCCTTCTTATGCAACCGGCGTGCAGGCGCGCGAAGACATCGTTGGAACAATCGACATCGCCCATCGCCTGCAACCGAAAGCGCGTCGAATTGTCGTCGTTTCCGGTTCAGCTGAAATGGACAACCGGCTTCTGCAGCAGACGCGGCAGTTGCTGTCGCCCAAAGAGTGGCTGGAGTCAGTAGAGTTTCTGACTGGTTTACCGGTGCCGGAGTTGGAGGGTCGTATCGCAGCGCTGCCATCGGACTCGATTGTTTTGTACCTCACACAGTTCCGCGACCGCGATGGCCGGCCCTACACGCCACGGGAAGTGCTACGGGCGATCAGCAACTCGTCGGCTGCGCCGGTGTACGCATTGTATGACACCATGGTGGGCTTCGGGGTTGCCGCCGGGAGCATGGAGTCGTTCGAAGAACGCGGGCGGCTGGTGGGCTATCAGGTGCGCTCGGCGCTGACCGGGTAGGACTCCAGCACCGGATCAGATCCTGCTCGAAGTACCTCACCGATGCGTTGCCGATGCACGCGCACTGCAGCGATGGAAGCTCGACGAGGAACTCTTGCCTGCCGGTTGCGATATTAAATTTGCCGACTACTCATATTGGCGCGACCATTTCTGGCAGATCATGGCAGTGCTGGCGTTGCTCTTCATCCAGGGATCGATGATCGCCGTGCTCTTCGCGCAACGGCGTTCGGCGCGGCAGGCCGCCGCGGCACTGGCCGACAGCGAGCGGCGCATGAGTCTCGCAACGCGCGCGGCGAGCCTCACGACGTGGATGTGGAACGTGGGTCGCGAAAAGGTGTGGACCACCTTGCGGCAGCAGACCAGGCCGACCACTGAAGTACAGATGGATTTAGCCGATGTCCTCGCCAGGGTGCATCCGGCAGATCGTGATGCAGTCGACCGCGCAGTGCATTTCGCGGTTGAGCGGGACGAAGACCTGGACATCGAATACCGCGTGCTCCAGCCGGATGGTAGCGTGCGCTGGTTCGCCGTGCGCGGGCGCGCCGAAACTGAACCCGCTGGTTGGCTGATGGGTGTTGCGCAGGACATCACCAACCGCAAGATGGCCGAACTGCAGGCCGAGAAAGATCGGTCCGCGTTGACGCACATGACTCGGGTCTCGATGTTGGGGCAACTTTCGGCGTCAATCGCCCACCAATTGAACCAGCCGCTGGCTGCGATCCTCGGTAACGCGGAAGCGGCGCGCAAGATGCTCGGGCGGGATCAGATCGATGTTGCTGAATTGCAGGATATCTGCGACGACATCGTGACCGAGGACATCCGCGCGGCGGATGTCATCCGGCGCCTGGGCGCCCTGTTCAAGCACGGCGAGATGAGGTTGGTGTCGCTTGATATGAATGAATTGGTATGCGACACGCTCGAACTGTTGCGTTCTGAACTGATGACGCGTCACGTGGAAACGAACTCCGAACTTGCGCCGTCGATGCTGATGATCGAAGGCGACCGCATACAACTGCAACAGGTACTCCTTAATCTGATCCTGAATGCCGCGGACGCCATGAACGGCAGCGAGTTGCCGCAGCGAACGATCACGATCCGCACGGAGCTTGCCGGTGCCAATGTTCGGCTCAGCGTCGCGGATCATGGCACAGGCATAGCGCCCGATGATCTGAAGCACGTATTCGACGCGTTCTGGAGTACCAAGGCGGGAGGAATGGGGATTGGCCTCGCGATCTGCCAGTCCATCGTCGTTGCGCATCGAGGCACCCTGACGGCGGCGAACAATCCGGGCGGTGGGGCGACATTCAGCGTCGCACTGCCCACCCGGCAAACGCCAGAGGCCTGATCGTGAACCGAAAAAACCATCTTCCTCGTCGATGATGATTCCGCAATACGCAAGGCGCTTTCCCGCGCACTGCGTGAGGAAGGATGGAAAGTCGCAGCGTTCGAGTCGGCAGAAGCATTTCTTTCGCGCACCGAACCCGACCCGGCGGAGCCGAAGTGCCTGGTGCTGGACGTGACCATGCCCGGCCTCGACGGTCTCGAACTGCAGGGCAAAATGGCACAAACCGGGCAATCGCTGCCTATCGTCTTTCTCACGGGTAACGGTGACATTCCGATGTCGGTGCGGGCCATCAAGGCTGGTGCTTCCGATTTTCTCACCAAGCCGGTGACAACCGAAGTGCTGCTGAATGCCGTGCAGGCGGCCATAGCCCAGCACCAGTCCGCGCGGTCGGCGCTGGCGGACGTCAGCGAACTCCGGCAACGACTTGCGAGCCTCTCGCCACGGGAGCGCGAAGTACTGGTCGCGGTGGTTTCCGGCAAACTCAACAAGCAGGTCGCCAGCGACTTGGGGATCGTCGAGCAGACGGTCAAGTTCCATCGGGCTCACATCATGAAGCGGATGCAGGCGCACACGGTTGCCGAACTCATGCATATCGCGGCGCAACTCGGCATCATGCCCCGGCATTCGCCACGTCCGGACAAGGCCTAGCCCGGACACTCCTGGTCACGGGACGTCTCATCGCCGCCGCCGACTAAACCAAGGTCTAGTGACGTACTCCGCAAAAAGCCGGTAGCTTTGGCGAATGAGCTATACCGATACGCTTGTTATCGCCGTGGTGGACGACGAGTTGCCCGTGCGCAGCATGCTTGGCCGCGTCCTGCGCCTGGCCGGATATGAGGTATCGGCGTTTGCCTCCGGGCAGGAGTTCCTGGTCTCCCTCGCAAAGCATGTTCCCGCGTGCGCAATTCTCGACATTCACATGCCGGGACTCTCTGGCCTGGAGGTCCAGTCACGCCTACAGGCGACGCACGTCAATTTGCCTGTGCTTTTCATCACCGCGAGCGACGATATCGTGCTTGAGCGGTCGGCGCATGATGCCGGCGCAGCGTGTCTGCTTCGCAAACCCTTTCGCAGCGACGAGTTGCTGGCGGCCATCGAGGTCACCCTGGGTGCCAGTATGTCCTGATCCTCGTCGGGTTTGTCGTGGAGGAGACATAAGGCACACCGCAATTCGATCGGAGTTCACATCTTTCTGGATGCACAACTAAACCAAAGACTAGTTTCCGGCTTTGGTAAGTCGCGCTAAAAAGGAAACTACGAGGTGTGCTCCCAGTGTCTTCAAGAGAAATTGCCCGGAGAGGCAATTGCCAGGTCGGGAGAATGAGATTATCGAGACTGTGGTCAGTTGTAGAGAGACTTGCGTCGATGCCGTTCTGATTTCGTTTCATTTTTAGGGGTATGGATATGGATATTAAACAGCTCTCTTTCGTGGTTGCGAGTGCGTTCGCGGTCACGATGTTTACGGCGTCGCCCGCGTCGGCCGCGCCTTCCGAGACGACCGGCAAGAAGCCCAACGTCATTATGCTCATGAGCGACGATGTGGGCTGGGGCGACTACGGCGTGTATCACGGCGGTCAGGCGCTCGGGCATCCGACGCCGAACATCGATCGCCTGGCCAAGGAAGGCGCGATGTTCACGAGCTGGTACGGTCAGGCGAGTTGCACGGCGGGCCGCGCCTCGTTCATGACCGGGCGTATCCCGGTCCGCTCGGCGCTGTCGGTGGTTGTCGTCCCTGGCGACCCGAACGGCCTGGATGCAGATACCCCGACCATTGCCGAGTTTTACAAGAAGAACGGTTATCAGACCTACTTCTCCGGCAAATGGCATCTCGGCGACGTGGAGAAGTTCTACCCGATCAATCACGGTTTCGACGAGATGAAGCAGTTCGCGGCCTACTACCCGGGTGTCTATGGCTACGAAGACACATCACCCAATGCCCATCCATGGTTCCCCAAATACAACAAGCCATACTGGGACATGTACCAGAAAGTGGTGAACCGGTATGAATGGGAAGGCACGGCGGGCAAGCCGGCGGTCAAGGGCAACAACGGCGCCGTCATCACGCTGGAGAACCTGGCCGACTTCGATGTCCGGCAGACCGATTCAGCAGTGGAATACATCAAGAAGCACGCCAAGGATGGCAAGCCGTTCTTCATGAGCGTGAACTTCATGGGCATGCACCAGCCGACCAGCCCAAACAAGGCGTTCGCGGGCAAGTCGCACCTTGGCAACTACTCCGACAAAATGCTGGAAATGGACGCCAACATCGGCCGCATCATGGACGCCATCCGCGCCGAGGCGCCCGACACCATCGTCATCCACACGGCGGATAATGGCGCTTGGCAGGATGCGTGGCCCGACGCCGGAACCAACCCGTTCCGTGGCGAGAAAGGCACGGGCTTCGAAGGTGCCTTCCGGGTGCCGGGCATCATGTGGGCGCCGGGCCGGATTCCGGGCGGGCAGGTCCTCTACGAAATGATGTCGCACATGGACGTGTGGCCCACAACCGCGACGATGGCTGGCCTGACCCCGCCGCCGCACGGTGGATGGAAGGACAACAACGGCAAGGCGATCTACTTCGACGGCATCGACAACACCGCTTACGTTACGGGCAAGGCGCGGCATTCGGCGCGCGACGGGTGGATCTACACCGACGGCGAGAAGTTCCTGGGCATGCGTGCCGACGTCGGCGGCGACCCCGCGAATCCCGATCTGAAGATCGCGTGGAAGATACTCTTCACCTCGAAGGACACCTGGCTCGGGCCGACACTCGACATGGGCGCCATCGGTTCCACCTACAACCTCACCATGGACCCGTACGAGAAGTACGATATGACGTTCAACGGTGCCGTCGCGACGCGCAATCCAACGTCCTCGCCGGGCCGCTACTCGGGCATGGACAATGGCTGGGCCATCTCGCTGCTGGACATCCCGCTCTCGGAGTTCAACAAGTCGATCGTCCAGTATCCGAACAAGGTACGGTTCCCGGGCGGCGCTTCGAACGACATGATCCCGAATCTGCAGAACCCGAAGAACCCGCTGCCCTACGATCCAATCAAGGCGCCGAAGACCATCGGCGCGCACTAGGCGGTAACCGCAAGGGCGGCTCGAAAGGGCCGCCTTTTTATTGGAATAATGTCTGCGCACTCGTCGCCGAACCCCCGTTTGGTCCCACCTTGACATGGGGTGCGATGTGGCACTTTTGCTGTTGGCGTAAAGGAAAGACTCTTGAACGCTCACCCGGTATTTTGGCTGATGCTTGCCGCAGTCGCGGCGCCGTTGCTGGCTGAGATCCCGCTCGGCTTCAAAGTGCCGATAGTGGTACTTGAAGTCCTCCTCGGTATTCTCATTGGCCCACACGTCATCGGCTTGGTTCAATTCGACGGTTTTGTGTCGATGATTTTTCCGTTCGCCATGGCCACGACCTTGTTCATGGCAGGGATGGAACTCGAATTCAGCACCATCAAGGGTCGCCCGTTGTCGCTGGCGGTCGGCGGCTGGGGGGCGACGCTTGTCCTGGGCATCACCATCGTCGGGCTCCTCCATGTCATCCCCCAGGTGCACGCCCCGCTGATGGTCACGGTGGCACTATGCACGACGGGTCTGGGCGTCCTGATCCCGGTCTTTCGCGACGGCGGGCAACTCGAGAGCCCGTTCGGGCGACTGTTCATGGCGGCGGGCACGCTGGGTGAGGTCGGCCCTATCGTCGCGATGTCGTTGTTGTTGTCACAGCAGTACAGCACATGGCAGGAGACCGGTTTTCTGCTGCTGTTCCTGGTGATCGTCGGCGTTGCGGTCGTGGTCGGGATGGGTGCACGACCGCCCAGGGTGCTGGCATTCCTCGACCGCCACATGCACACGAGTACGCAGCTACCAGTCCGTATCTCGTTGCTGATGCTGGCTGCCTTGTTCCTGCTGGCCGAGCAATTCGGGTTCGAGAGCCTCCTTGGCTCCTTTGCTGCCGGCATGGTCGTCGGGCAGGCCACCCGCGGCGCGGGTGGCAAAGCGTTTCGCGACAAAATCGAGGCGGTTTGCTTCGGCTGGTTCTACCCCTTCTTTTTCGTCGGCACCGGCGTCAAATTCGATATCGCCGCGTTGGGTCGGGATCTGACCACCATGCTTCTGGTGCCGACCTTCGTCATCCTGTTTCTCGTCATTCGGGGTGCCCCGGTTTTTCTCTATCGCAACGACATGACCAGGGCGCAGCAACTACCGTTTGCACTTTCTTTGGCGGTCCCGTCACTGTCGATCGTCGTTGTCATCACCGAACTTGGCCTTCGGGCGAAGAGCATGACTCCGGACATTGCAGCTGCTCTTATTGGTGCCACGTTGCTGTCCGTCCTGCTGTTTCCAACCATCGCCGGCGTGTTTTTGGACAGGGCTGCTAAATCAGTGCCAATCACGCCACGTAATGAAAGCAGTACCGTTTGACCCATCCTGGATTTTCAGCTTGGGAATGAGTTCACCGCATCAACCCATCACGAAAGGATCACTACCATGAAACTCCACCAACTTTTCACCGCCGCCGCTTTGTCACTGTCGCTCGTGGCCGGCAACGCGCTCGCCCAGGACGACAAGGCGAGCAAGCAGGCCGAGATCCGCAAGGTAACGCAGGCGAGCCTGGAAAAATTCTACAAGGTCGAGCCCAAGATCAAGGGCGAGGTCGCCAAGGCACCGGGCTATGCCGTCTTCACCACCTACGGCCTGAGCTTCCTGGTCGGCGGTGAGGGCGGCAAGGGGCTCGTGCATGACAGCAAGACGAAGCAAGACACCTTCATGGAGATGGCACAGGCGAGCGTCGGGGCGCAGGTCGGCATTGCCGAGAGCGAAACGCTGATCGTTTTCGATTCGGCCAAGGCGATGAACGAATTCGTGGCCAAGGGCTGGGAATTCGGCGGCGGTGGTGGCGTTGGCGCCGGCGCTGCTGGCAAGACGGTGGGCGGGCAGAGCGGCGGGAACGCCATCGCCCACGCGAAGTACTACACGTTGAACAAGAACGGGCTCCAGATTGGCGGGGCGGCTGCCGGAACGAAGTTCTGGAAGGACAAAGCGCTCAACTGAACGGCGCCAGGCGGGGGACGTTAAATGCAGGAAGTGGTCCTCCAGCGAACGGGTAGCCAATATCAGCTACCCGTCTTTTCTTAAATGGCAGAGTGAAATTTCCCATGAAACCCGTAACTCGTCTTTTTCTGTTCGCGCGTATTCTGGTTCTATATGCCTTGCTGGCCGCGGGCGGGCAGGCGTTTGCGCAACAGGGCAGACCCAACATTGTCGTCATGCTGGCGGATAACCTGGGCTATGGCGAGTTGGGCGTCTACGGTGGCGGTGTCTTGCGCGGCGCGCCCACCCCGCGCATCGACAAGATGGCCAGCGAGGGCACGCGGCTGCTCAATTTCAACGTCGAGGCCCAGTGCACGCCGTCGCGCTCGGCGCTGATGACCGGCCGCTTCTCCATCCGGTCGGGCACGTACGAAGTCCCGCTCGGCGGCGTCCCGGATGGGCTGACACAGTGGGAGGTCACCATCGCGGAGCTGTTGTCGGCCAAGGGTTACGCCACGGGCATGTGGGGCAAGTGGCATCTCGGCAGCGCCGAGGACCGGTTCCCGACACATCAGGGTTTCGATGAGTGGTACGGCATACCGCGCACCTACGATGAGGCCATGTGGCCGTCGTTCAACGAAACGAAAAGCGTGTGGCCCTCGGTCGGCAACAAGCAGGGCTGGAACGCGAAGGTCGTTCATCCCGAGCACATCTATGAGGTACGCAAGGGCGAAAAGGCGCGGCAGATCGCAGAGCTGAACATCGACCGTCGCCGAACGATGGAAGCGGAGATCACGACCCGCGCTGTCGAGTTCATCCAGCGCAACGCGAAGGTGGGCAAGCCATTCTTCGCTTACATACCCTTCTCGTTGGTTCACATGCCGACGCTGCCCAATCCGGAGTTTGCCGGCAAAACCGGCAACGGCGATTGGGCAGACGCTCTCGCGGAGATGGACTACCGCACCGGCCAAATTCTCGACGCCATCAAGGCGGCCGGCGTCGAAGACAACACGCTGGTCATCTTCACCAGCGACAACGGCCCTGAGGCGACCGACCCCTGGCAGGGCGCGAACGGGCCGTGGCGCGGTTCCTATTTCACCGCGATGGAAGGCTCGTTGCGCACGCCGTTCATTATCCGCTGGCCGGGCAAAGTGCCGGCCGGTCGCGTCACCAATGAGATCGTCCACATCGTGGATACCTTCACGACCCTCGCGCGCGTGGGTGGCGCGGAAGTTCCGAAAGATCGCCCGATCGACGGGGTGGACCAGTTGGATTTCTTCCTCGGCAAACAGGAGAACTCCAACCGCGAAGGCTTCCCCGCCTATGTGGCCAATCGGCTCTCAGCCGTGAAGTGGCGGAACTGGAAGGCGCACTTCATCTGGCAGGAGAACATGTATGCCACGCCGCAGATACTTCCATTGCCGAAGCTCATCAACCTTCTAACCGACATGAAGGAGGAGCGCGACACGGCCGCAAAGAACAGTTGGGTCTTGGACCCGATGGTTAAAATCGTCGCTGATTTCGAGGCCAGCCTGAAGAAGTATCCGCCGATCAAGCTCGGCACGCCGGACCCTTACACGCCACCGAAGTGAGATGACCAAGACCACGATGGCCGACGAATCGACTCGTTAGTGAGGATGGACATGCAAGAACGCTTACGGTGGATAGAGTCGTTGGTCGTTGGTCGTTGGTGCGCCGAAGCAGACAGCGTTTTTCCATGATTTCTCCTGGCGGGCCGGCCGAATTTTTTACCAGGAAGCCTTTTCAATGACTTTTATTACCAGAATCAAAACAGCTGTTTTTGCGGTGTCAACCGCAACAGTGCTCGCGTCCGCCCCGGCGCTCGCCGAAATGAGTGCCGAGCAACTGGCCAAGCTGGCCCAGAACCCGATCGGCAATATGGTCAGTGTGCCGTTCCAGAACAACACGAATCTGAATTTCGGACCGGAGCAGCGCACGCAGAACATCCTCAACATCCAGCCGGTCATCCCGGTCTCGGTGAACAGCGACTGGAACATCATCACCCGCACCATCGTGCCAGTGATGTCGCAGCCGCTGCCCGACGGCGACCGCACCAACGGCATCGGCGACACGGTGTTCTCCGCCTTCCTCTCGCCGGCCAATCCCGGCAACCTGATCTGGGGCGTCGGGCCGGTCGTGCAGCTGCCGACCAACAGCAACTCGGACCTCGGCAATCGCAACTGGGGCCTCGGCCCGACGGCCGTTGTGCTGCACACGAAGAAAGGCGACCCCTGGCTTCTCGGCGTGCTGGCCAGCAACATCTGGTCGCTCTCCGACAGTGGCACCGGCGGCTCCTACAACAACGGCCTGATCCAGCCCTTCATCAACTACAACCTCCCTGGCGGTTTGTACCTCACAAGCTCCCCGATCATCACCGTCAACTGGAAGGCCGAGAGCAGCCAACGGTGGACGGTACCGATCGGCGGCGGCGTCGGCAAGATATTCCATATCGGCAGCCTGCCGGTGAACACACAGTTGGCGGCCTACTACAATGTGGTGACGCCGGATGACGGGCCGAACTGGCAGATTCGCGCCCAGGTGCAGCTCATGTTCCCGAAGTAAATCCTTTCGGTCAACGCAGGTCGGTGCAGCAGAAAGCGAAACACTGATCCCCTTCAAGTCGGCCAAGGCGATGGACGAATTCGTGGCCAAATGCCGGGGATTGGGTGGCATTGGCACCAGCGCCGCCGGCAAGATGGCGAGCGGGGCGAACGGAGGGAACGCAACCGCCGATGCGAAGTCGAAGTGCGTATGCTGGCCAAATTCTGGCTCCAGGTTGGCGGCGCAGCTGCCGGAACGAAATTCCGGAGGGACTATGCGCTGAACTGAAATCGCGATGCCACCGGAGCGCCGATAAGCAAAGGAGATGAACCATGAATCATGGTAAGTTTTTTTTGGCGGTAGCGATGTGGAGCATCGTGGCTGCCATTGGCGGGGCCACCACCGCGGTGGCGCAGACCACCGCCGGAAAGCAGCCCAATATCCTCTTCATCATGGGCGACGACATCGGCTGGATGCAGCCGAGCATCTATCACCGCGGTCTGGCAGTCGGCGAGACGCCCAACATCGACCGCATCGGTCACGAGGGTGCGATTTTCATGCATTACTACGCGGAGGAGAGCTGCACCGCCGGGCGTAACGCCTTCTTCACCGGCATGCACCCGCTACGCACCGGCATGATTCCGCCGCAGCTGCCTGGCAGCCCGTCCTACCTGCGGCCCGGGACGCCCGCACTGGCGAAGTTCCTGCGCGATCTCGGCTACAACACCGGCGAGTTCGGCAAGAACCACCTGGGCGACCATACCGACGCGTTGCCGACTGCGCACGGGTTCCAGGAGTACTGGGGCTACCTCTATCACCTGGATGCGATGCAGGGGGTGAGCTTCCCGGACATCAACAAGACACCGACCCAACAGACGGTCGCACCGCCCTGCAAGAACACGCCGATCCCCGGTCTCCCCGAGGTTAAAGGCGCGGTGGATCCGAAGACGACGATCTGCCTGACTCCGCCGCGCAATGTCCTCTGGTGCAAGTCCGCCGATGGCACGTCGAAGAACCAGAAGTGCGAGGATCAGGGCCCGCTGACGCTGGAGCGATCGAAGACCGTAGACGAGGAAATCTCGGCCAAGGTTATCGACTTCCTCGATCGCAACAACCCCAAGAAGACCAACAAGCCCTTCTTCGTCTGGTACAACCCGGCGCGCATGCACATCACGACGGTGCTGCCGGACAAGTACCTGGCGATGATCGGTGAGCCCGGCGGCAAGGACTGGGGCGCCAACGAAGCGGGCATGAAGCAGATGGACGACAACATCGGCTACGTGTTGAAGAAGCTCGAGGAGATGGGCGAGCTCGACAACACGATCATCGCCTTTACCACCGACAACGGCGCCGAGACGATCACGTTCCCGGACGGCGGCACCACGCCCTTCAAGGGCGGGAAACTCTCCACCTGGGAAGGCGGCATGCGCGTGCCCATGCTCGTGCGCTGGCCAGGCCACATCAAGCCGGGGACGGTCAAGAACGAGATGTTCGCGTCGCTCGACTGGCTGCCGACCTTGGTCAACATCGCCGGCGGCCCCAAGGGTGATGGCCTGAAGCAGCAGATCGAGGCCGGCAAGTATCCCGGCATCGTCAAGACCACGCTCGACGGCGTCAACCAACGCGACTACCTCGAAGGCAAGACGGAGAAGTCGGCGCGCGATACGTTCTTCTACTACTCGGGCTCACGGCCGTCTGCCGTGCGCTACAAGAACTGGAAGATCTACTTCACGATGGTGTCCGACGCGCCGGCTGGCTTCGTCGCAGGTCCGCTTCCTTTTGCCTGGGCCCAGGTCGTCAACATTAAGCGCGATCCGTTCGAAACGTCCGTTGGTACACAGATCAAGACGCTCACCGGGTTGGGCGGCGCCATTACGTCGCCGTCAACGGCTTATGTCTACGACTGGAACATGCTGCCGATCGGCCAGGCGCTGTGGCTCAGGGAGCTCGAGACTTACGCCAAGTATCCGCCGATGCAGGAAGCGGCCAGCTACAACCTGGACCAGGTCATCCAGGAGATCAAGAGTCAGAAGAGTCATCCGGGCAAGTAGCTCGGAGTACGCGGATTTGCGTGACTTCGCGGGCGGCCCAAAAGGGCCGCTCTTTTGCTGCCAGAACGAAAATACGTGCTTCAGCGGTGTCGGCCGCATCCCTGCTCGCGTCCGCCCAGGTCGGTGGCCGGTGTCAACTGGCGGAACGGGGAGAATCATCATGGAATTGACTATCTACCATTGGCTGATCATCGCGGCGTTCATCGGTATCGTGATCTGGGCGTTCGGTCGCAAGCGCAAGGGGCGCTTCGAGAAGGACGCCAGGATTCCCTTTGACGACGGGAAGGACTGAAAGTCCGGCCCCGCAGAACGGCCTGGCCGATGCAGTGTACGAAGAATCGGGCAAGTTCCGATTCGTTTACGGCAACAGGAACTTGAAATCGCGACCGCGTGGGCGATGGCCCGCCATGAGGGCACCTGTTGCGGTCAACGGCCATTTCGGGCCGAAATTGACTTTCCGCGCCACCGCAGGCGCGGCGGGGCAAATGCTAACATTCATGGTTTACCGATCGTTTCAAGATTCAGGCGACAGGCAATGACAAAAAAATCCAGAAACAAGGCGGCCATCCCCGCTGCCACCGTGACGCCTGCCGTCGCCGACCAGAAACCGAAGCGCCACCGCCTTATTGCTGCCGTCATCGTGGCGCTGCTGGTGGTTGCCGGCGTCGTTGTCTATGCCATATCGACCAAGGCGCCGCCCGCTTCAGCGAGTGTGCCGGCATTGCCGCCTGTTGCGGTCAACCCCGAAAAACCGGGCAAAACCGCTACCTATGTCGGCGCCGCTGTCTGCAAGACCTGCCATGAAGGCGAATTCAAGGCGTGGTCAGGTTCGCATCACGATCTGGCCATGCAGGCAGCGACGGCCGCGACCGTCCTCGGCAATTTCGCCGACGTCAAGTTCAAGCACCGGGGCATCGAATCCAGCTTCTTCAAGCGCGGTGACAAATTCATGGTCCGCACCGACGGCCCCGACGGCAAACTCGCCGACTACGAGATCGCCTACACCTTCGGCGTCTATCCGCTGCAGCAATACCTGATCGCCTTTCCCGGCGGGCGCTATCAGGCGCTGCCGATCGCCTGGGATGCCCGGGCGCAGGGTCAGGGCGGCCAGCGCTGGTTCCACCTGCAGCCGGGCGAGAAGATCGACAATGACGACCCGCTGCACTGGACCGGCCTCTACCAGAACTGGGCGCTGCAATGCGCCGAGTGCCATTCGACCGACCTGAAGAAGGGCTACGACGCCGCCAGCGATACTTACAAAACCACCTACAGCGAAATCAACGTCGCCTGCGAAGCCTGTCACGGGCAAGGCTCGAACCATGTGGACTGGGCGCAGAAGGCCAAGCCACCTTATACCGCACACGGCGACAAGGGCTTGCCGGCGCTGAACAACCGCTGGAAAGATGCATGGCAATTCCCGGCGAGCGATTCCCGCTTCGCGGTGCGCGACAAGCCGGCCGACCCCGCCGGCATGAACACCTGCGCCGCCTGCCATGCCCGCCGTTCGACGCTGAGCGAGGAACGCAAGGCAGGCGCACCGCTCGAGGATAGCCACCGCCTGGCGATGCTGACGGCGCCCAATTACCACGCCGACGGCCAGCAGCGCGAGGAGGTCTATGTCTGGGCTTCCTTCCTGCAGAGCAAGATGTATCAGAACGGCGTCACCTGCATGGACTGCCACGAGCCGCACTCGCAGAAACTGCGCGCCGAGGGCAACGCGCTATGCACGCGCTGCCACAATGCCGCCGAATTCGATGCGCCCAAGCACCATCGCCATGTTGCCGGCGGCAAGGGCGCCCAGTGCGTGACCTGCCACATGCCGACGCAGAACTACATGGTGATCCATGCCCGCCAGGACCACAGCCTGCGCGTCCCGCGTCCCGACCTGTCGCAGTCGCTCGGCAGCCCGAATGCCTGCACCCAGTGTCACACGGATAAAAAGCCGGCATGGGCGGCGAGCGCCATGGACAAGTGGTACGGCAAGGCATGGCGCGAACGCCCGCACTACGGCACGACGCTGCATGCCGGCGAGACGCGCGGCCCGCTGGCCTTGCCGCGCCTGCTCGAACTGGCGGCCAGCCCGACGGCGCCGGCGATCGTCCGGGCCAGCGCGGCAACCCTCGCCCAGCCTTATGCCAGCCCCGGCACCTTGCCAGCGGCGCGGGCGCTGCTGCACGACGCCGATCCCTCGGTGCGGATCGCGGCGCTCGGCATGCTGGCGCCGGTCGATGCACCGAACCGGGTGCTGAGTGCCGCGCCATTACTCTCTGACCCCGTCCGTGGCGTCCGCATCGAGGCCGCCAGGGTTCTCGCCGACGTGCCCGAAAGCCAGGTTCCCGAGGACAGGCGGGCTGCCCGCAAGGCCGCCTTGCTGGAATACGAGGCCGCGCTGGCGCAGGAATCCGACTGGCCGGCGACCAACGTCAACCTCGGCAACCTGCGCATGCGCCAGGGCCGCGCCGACGAGGCGGTCGCCGCCTACGAGCGGGCGATCAAGCGTGACCCGCGTTTCGCCGGTGCCTACATCAACCTCGCCGATGCCTGGCGTGAGCAGGGACGCGAGCCGGAAGCGGAAAAGACATTGCGCCAGGGCCTGGTCGTGATGCCGCGCTCTGCCGACCTGCACCATGCGCTGGGGCTCGTGCTGGTGCGCCAGCACGACAACGACGCCGCCCTGAAGGAGTTCGTAGAAGCCGCCCGGCTGGCACCGGACAACGCGCGCTACGCCTATGTCCAAGCCATCGCCCTGAATTCCGCCGGCAAGCGGGCCGAGGCGCTGGCCGTACTCCGCGGTGCCAACCAGCGCCACACCGACGACCTCGATATTCTCGGTGCGCTGATTTCAATCAACCGCGAAGTCGGCGACCGCCAGGCCGCGCTGCGCTATGCCAGACAGGCCGCCGTGCTGCTGCCGAACAACACCGATCTTGCGCGCTTGGTGGTAGAACTCGATGGACAATAACGCTTTCAAGATGACTGATAGTTGGCAGTTCATCGACTCACGGCAGACGCGAATGCTTTCAAGCGCAAAGGACTGATTTCGCTGAACAGCACCCAAGGGTCAGGGTTCCGTAGATGGCAGCTTTATGATGAGTGAGCCGCCATCGCCTATGATAGATTCATTTGTCGGCAAGGGGTACATAGGGGAAATTTGCCGAGACGAGAAGCGGCCGTTCGGCGTGAATCGGAGCATAGCGGCCGATAAGCGCCGCATTGCGGACCAAGTTGGCACGGATCGCCAATGACCGTTGAGGCCGAACTGCAGCCGGATAGCCAATGCAGAAGAACGGCAGGTTTAGGATCAGTAGCTGCTACCGCCCATCGATAAATCACCAGACCGCTCGGCTGGCCGTAGCTATTGGTATTTTTTGCTACCACTGTCAGTCAGGCAATAGCGCCCGCCCTTCGGGCCGGTACAGCGTACAGTGCCCGAACATGGGCACTGCTGATTCGTATCTACCCCTGCGCTGGCATGCCTGAAGTCCCAAGGTGGAGTCGGATTCTTGTCGGCCCACAATCCAAGCCGTTGAGCCTGCGCCTGCTGTTCCGCCTGTTCATATAACCGGCGATCGGCGGCTGACTGCTCCTTTGCATAGTCCCGATACCACCATGCCATCCCAGCCTTGACCTGCGCCAGGTTGGCATCGTTTCCATTCACCAGAACTTTGCCGACCGTTCGGCCATAGCGATCCTGTTTGTTCGACTCGAACGCAACCTGCTTGTCGAATACCAGTGCCGAAAGGTTCTGTTTCGAGCGGTCACCGAACGGCTGGGCCTTTTCCGGGGCATCGATGCCGGCGAGACGAATCTTGTGCTGCTGGCGATTTGCATCAAACACCGTAATCGTATCGCCATCGGCAATCCCGACCACCCGCCCGGTAAGCGTATCGGCGTGAACCGAACACGCCAGAAGAAACGAGGAAGATGAAGCGCATCAAAACCGGTTCGGCTCCCGCCCTTCTTGCACAGCCCAGTAGAGCAGCACAATCCAGCCGATGATCGGCAGGAAGTTGAGCAGTTGCCACCAGCCGCTCTTGTCAATGTCGTGGAGCCGGCGGCAGCCAACGGCCACGGTCGGGAGAATGGTCGCCAGTGAAAATAGCCCATTCACAGTCTCACTGATCAGACTGGCTGCAATGTTCCCCAACACCAGGAACAGAAACCACCACCAATATTCGGAACGGGGAGCTCGTCCGGTAAAGTCCGCATACTTGGAAAAGCAGGTCTGGATAGATTCGCCGAAGGTCATTTGGAAATGTCGCCCTGCATTCAGTGGCCGAAGTCTAACGGATTTAATTCGCCTTGCATAACCGAAGGCACTTGCATCACGCCGGCTTTGGGTCAAGATCGCTTAGCCGCCCGGTCGGGTTCCCCGGCATTGCGGGAAGCGCGTACATCCCCAGAACGCGTCCCCGGCGGTGCCCCCCTTCTTGGCCACCCGCCGAACCATCGATGCGCCACATACCGGGCACTCCGGAACCGACCGCGACTCAGGCCTGGATGACGCTTTCCGCTCCGCTGCAGTTTCAGCATTTGACCAGTGTTTGGCGCTACCAAGGGTATTTGACTGCCGGCCGGAGCCATATTGCCGATAAGCCGAGAGTCCGGCACCGATCAGACAGCAGATGGGCAAGATGTACTGGAGATACAGCGCGAAGGCGCTCCAGATCTGCCCGGTGACTGATGCCCCCATCTGCTTCAGGTCAGCAGGGGGTGGTGGAGCGGGTTGAGTGGCGACATGATGCAGCCAAAGATAGAGCACGATCGCCAAGCCAACACCGACCCACCACGGCAACCGCGAAACAACGACGGCAATGTCCTCGAATGTCGAACTGCGCTGCCTGGCCATGTCACTACACCCCAACCCGAATACAAAGGCATAAGTGTAGACTAGGCGCCACCTTCCACGAACTTCCATCGTCACCCGATGGCCCACCTGAAGCCAAGCCGCCTCGCCGTCCTGCTGAAGAAGACGCTTCCCTGGGAGCTAGTCACCCGGAAAGACGGCGTCGTCGCCAGGCTCAATGGCACCCCGGTGGAATTGCCCTATGCCGCCATCACCGACCTCGACGAAACGACGGGCTGGCTGTGGTTGACCCTGCGGTTCCGGACAGCGGAAGGCGACATCTTTCTGTCCGGCGCCCCCAAGGTCGATGCCCGCAATCTGATCGAGAAAATCACGCCACGGATCACGGCCGCGGTCACCAGCGAGGTAACGAAGTTACAGGAATCGGCGCGCCGCCTGTTTCGCCATCTCGATACCTTCCTCACCTCACCGAAGTATCTGGCACAGAGCGATCTGCAGAACTGGCTCAATGCCGTACAGGCGCTGCCACAGCCGGAGCTGCTCCGGCTGCGCGCGCTGCTCAATCACCCCTACCTCGATACCACGGCAATCCCGGCGGATCTCGCACCGGCCTACCGGAAACTTCAGGACATCCTGGTTGGTCCGCGTCAGGGGTTGGTCGAGCGCAACGCGAATTTCGTCAAACGCGAGCTGCTGGCCCACATCGACTTCTTCGATTCGGTCGAGAGCAAGCCGCTGACCGACGAGCAGCGCAAAGCCGCGGTGATCATGGAAGACCGCAATCTGCTGATCGCAGCGGCAGGTTCCGGCAAGAGTTCGACCGTCGTGGCCAAGATTGGCTACACCATCAAGACCGGTCTCTGTCAGCCCAGTGAAATCTTGGCGGTGGTGTTCAACCGTAACGCCCGCGAGGAACTCGAAGCCCGACTCACCAAACGCCTGCCCGTACATGGAAGCCAGGTGGCCGCCTGCACCTTCCACAAGCTGGGCAAGGACATCATCGCCGAGGTCGAAGGCAAGCAACCGACACCGGCGCCCTGGGAAGACAGTCCCCAGACCAGTGCCGCCTTCATCGAGCGCCTGGTCGAAGGTCTGCTCGACGATCCGGAATTCCTCAGCCACTGGCTGCTCTTTCGCACGGTCTGTTTCCGGCCCAACCGGGAACTGGCCCAATTCAAGGATCAACGAGACTATGACCGCTATCTGCGCGAGGTCGGCGAAGAGCGCGATGGCCATCGCGGCATCCTGACCCTGAATGGCGAACTCGTTCGCTCCATGGAAGAGGTGGCGATTGCCAACTGGCTCTACCTGAACGGGGTGAACTACCAGTACGAGCGACCCTATGAATTCGAGACCGCCGACCGGCAACACCGGCAATACTTCCCCGACTTCTACTATCCCGACATCGATCTCTATCACGAGCACTTCGCGCTGGACGACAACGGCAAGCCGCCGCCCTTGTTCAAGGGGGACTACGAACAGGGCGTAATCTGGAAACGCGCCCTGCATACGGACAAGGGCACCGCGCTGATCGAGACCACCAGCGCCATGTATCGCCAAGGCGAACTGTTTACTCACCTGAAACATGAACTGGAGAGCCGCGGCGTCGTCTTCCAGCCACGGCCGGTGAAGGAAATCCTGGATCGTCTCAACCAGAAGCAGACCAAGTACGCCCCATTTCTGCGAACCTTCATTACGCATCTAAAATCGAATGGGTTCTCCCTCGATCACCTGCAGGCCAAGGCCAGCGAGCAGCGCGATCACTGGCGGGCGATCGGTGTTTCTAAAGGTCTTCGAGCCCGTCTGGCAACGCTATCAGGAGGCGCTGGTCGCCGCGGGCTTCATCGACTATGAGGACATGGTGCGGCGGGCGGCCGACTATGTGGTGTATGGGCAATACCGGCATCCCTACCAGTTGATCCTGGTTGACGAGTTTCAGGACATCTCCCAGGCGGGGGCCGCGCTGATCAAGGCGATGCTGGCCCAGAATCCCCGCTGCAAGCTATTCGCGGTCGGTGATGACTGGCAGTCGATCAATCGTTTCGCCGGTGCCGATATCGA
The DNA here is from genome assembly GCA_963727115.1 of uncultured beta proteobacterium. Lineage (GTDB taxonomy): Bacteria > Pseudomonadota > Gammaproteobacteria > Burkholderiales > Rhodocyclaceae > Azonexus. The sequence goes on from CAVSFS010000014.1 coordinate 109,439, forward strand.
CATCATGGCCAACTTCGCCGGCAATTTCGGCACTGCTGCAATCAACTATCTGACCCGAACCTTTCGCTCCAACCAAGGGATCTCCGATGTCGCTGCCACCTTCGTTCAGGCCAATCCGCTGCAGTATCGCAAGGAGGTTCGCGCGACCGACAAGAACACTGAGGACGTCATCCAGATCGTTGAGTACAGCCGGGATGAAGACGTCGTCGGACTCCTGAATCGGCTGCTGGGTGAGTTGGCGGCAATCGCTGCGGCCAAGGAGAAATCAGCCACGGTGTTCATTCTGGCCCGCTACAACTACCTGAAGCCAGGCAACTTGAAGCTGTTGCAGGCACGTTACCAAGGGCAACTCACGATCGAGTTCAAGTCGGCGCATCGCTCGAAAGGCCTTGAAGCGGACTACGTGATCGTGCTCGGCGTGAATTCCGGTTCGTTCTCGTTCCCCAGTCAGATTGAGGATGATCCGTTGCTCGACATGGTCATGCCGGTGCGGGAGACGTTTCCGCACGCCGAGGAGCGGCGATTGTTCTATGTGGCCCTGACGCGTTCCCGGCACAAGGTGGTGCTATTTACCAGGACGTCGCGGATTTCGCGGTTCATTCCCGAACTATTGGTCGCCGAGTTTCGCGGGAAGGTGCGTTATGGGACGGCCGGCCATGCTGCGGCGAAAGCGTGTCCGAAGTGTGGGGTCGGGGTGTTGCGTGAGAAGAACGGGAAGTTCGGCTGGTTTTTAGGGTGTTCGGCATTTCCGGAATGCCGGCACACGGAGAAGCTACAGCCTGCTTCATAGGGAGCGCTCCTCGAATGATGTCAAAAAATATTTATGGCGTGAGCCGGGATTCCCAATGGCAGCGTTTTGAAACGTAAGCTGTGGGGTGGGTTTCGTGGTTGGGTGTCTCAGTTTCGGCCTTATGTTGTGTTCCACATAAGGCCGAAAATGCGCCACTCGGCCAATCCTGAGGGCATTACCGTCATGGTCCGCCTGTATCGTTTGCCTTGAGCTCAACTGATTATCGTGTTCAGCGTAGGCGAAGAATCCTAACCGCTCCCGTAAGCACCAAGACCCCGATCATGCCGCCGATGACCCAGTCGGGAATCGGGCTGCCCGTCCAGGCGATCATCACGCCAGCCAGGATGACCCCGAGATTGGCGAGCACGTCGTTCGCCGAAAAGATGTAGCTGGCGCGCATGTGGATGCCTCCCTCACGATGACGAGAGATCAATGCGAGGCAAATGATGTTGGCGGCCAGCGCCAACAAGGAAATGCCGATCATCGCGATTTCTTCCGGAAAACTTCCCGTCGAGACTCTTCGCCCAACTTCGATTAACGTCCAGAGGGCAAAGGCCAGTTGCAGGACGCCGGCGAGCCTTGCTGCCGATAGCTTGTGCCTGGCATCACGCCCGACGGCATAAAGGGCCGTGCCATAAACCGCAGCGTCGGCAAACATGTCGGCACCATCCGCGATGAGGCCCGCCGAATCGGCCAGCCACCCGGCGATCATCTCGATGGCGAACATCACCAAATTGATCGCCATCAGAATCCACAGGGTCTTCGATTCGTCTTCCTGGCTGACCGATTGAAGATCATCGGGACCGAGAGGCGATGATTCCACCAGTTCGGCCCCATAGCCTAAGGGCTCGAGGCGACTCAGGATGTCTGACACTTCGCCCCCGTGGCAGATCACCAGACTTCTGGTTGGCAAATCGAATTCCATGGAGACGATGGGCATGTCGCCCAGCCGCAGGCGAATCATCTGCTCCTCAGAAGGGCAATCCATCCCGGGAATCCGAAATACCGAACGCACCAATGAACTCTCGACATGCGGCTTGCCAGTAATCTTTGGCGAATCATCGCTGTGGCAGGAACAGGGCTTTGTGCTGGTCATAATGGTGTGTCGGCGACGTCAGTGCGGCGCTTGCTCTTGCCCTTGAAGTGTTCACGGAAGAGGCAGGCTTTCTCTGCCTTGCGCCTTGGTCAGCTGGCCGAGGTTAATCGGCATCGGCTTCAACGATCCTGCCAGTACTTTTCCAGAGCGTGCGCTGCGAACCGGCGCGCAGGGCTTCGACAAGGGCACGGGTCTGCGCCTCGCGCGCTTCCTGGCGAGGTGGACTGGGCTTCCAGTGCCATGGTGTGATTGATTGCTGCCATTTGCTCAAGTGCCAGCGTCGTGGCCCGCGCCTCGAGGGTGGCTTCGAGCGATTGCCTGGGCACCAGGGCGTAACGCAGTTCGCAACCGAGGGCGTCGGCAGCCCGGCGCAGGGTGGCCAGGCTAATGGTTTCGTCAGCCTCGGATTGCTCCAGGCGGGTAACCGTAGAGGTAGCGACACCCAATCTGCCTGCGAGATAGGTCGCAGACATGCCTAACCCGTCGCGGATGGCTCTGATCCAGCCGGACGGCGGGCGTGGCGGCAAGTCGGCGCTACGCCAGCGCTCGAGCGCGGCATCGAGTTGGCGAAGCCTGAGTTTGGGAAAGTTAGTTTTCATATAGTTGCACCATAAAGCACAAATAAGCGGTTATATATTGCACCAAAAATCAAATATAATATAAACCGTGCATTGTGGCACGAACCGGGCCATCGGGAAACATCGCCAAGACACCTTGTCGGACCTCGTCAGCTAGATCTCAAGATTTGTTTTCTCCGGAGGGCGGGGTGGGGCGACGGGCTGCACCGTATTCGAGCTTCCTGACCGCTGCGCTGAAGGGCCGGGAAAATTGACTGCTCAGGGCGCGAGGCGCTTCTCGGGCCGGCGCTAAACGATACGGGAAATGTCCCTCTTGCTTTGGCGAATACTCCCAACCCGATTCGGTCTGCCGTAACAGGTCGTCGGTTACAGATTGCGTTACGAACTGCGTTACGGCCGGAGACCGATGTTGAGGTTTTCGAGGTTTTTTCCTGCGAAGCGACCGAAGATCGCGAAGCAGACGCCGTGGCCTGTGGTGTTTGTAACGTAGCCGAAAGGCTGCGTTACGGATTCTGTTACAGCGGAAAGCCCCTTCCTGCAAGGGTTTCCAGCTTTCTGTAACACTGTAACAACGTAACAGAAGAAATAGAGAGATACGCGCTCCCCCTGCCTCCCCGACCCCCAAGGCACCCACATTTCTCCCGTCCCTTCCTTTGTCTCTCTTCCCTTTGTTACAGCGTTACGCTGTTACAGACCACCCCGATCACTCAAGGCAATCGGCACGCCAAGCTTCGACAATCATTGCCATCGCCAGCGTGTCCAACTCACAGTAGCGCAGCAGGGCAGACTCGATCAGCTCACGCGTCTGAGCGTCCATCTGCTCAAATTGGAGCCTGGCGTAGGCAGTAGCTGCGGCACCGCCTTCCGCGATGATGCTGTCGTCGCCGGCTACAACATCCACCCCCTCTGGCAGCATGTCACGCGCCATCGCTTTCAGCCGGTCATAGGGATCCGACACCGTGCCGTCAGCTGGAGACATCGATCCACGCAAATCCTTCAGGCGAAGCGAAATTGAGGCTCGGCATCCCGCCAGGAGATCCGTAAATGGGCTTGCTGTAACGATCCTTCAGGAGTTCCGACCCTTTCAAAATTGCCGGCAAGACTTTCTTGATCGAGCTGCTGCCCTTGGTGTCCGGGTGAAAATAGGCCTTTCCGGCGAGGTCGCAGAGATCGACCATCGCCCGATCGCCGCCTTTTGTCAGCCGCTCCAGGAAATTCAGCAGTTCTTCCCGGTCATCTCGGCGGGCTGTTGTCTTCTGTCAGCTGCCGCGCGATGGCATTGAGGATGGTGTTTTCGTGATGGCTCCACATAAAAACGGTGCCGTCATCATTGCCGAGTTCCCGCATCAGCGCCCGAGCGAAATCGTAGTTCGGAAAAACGCCCGGTTCCGCGCACAGGAACTGGCCGACATGCCGGATCTCGCCATTCGCGTCCATCACATGGTGCGAGTATTGAAAGGCGAGCGACTCGTAGGGCCGCATCCCGGCATGGAAGGGTAGGGCGACTGCCGCGGTTTCGAAATCAATGAAATGAAGCGGGAAGCGCCATCCCGACATCGCATTGCGGACCAATGTCGTGTCGAGGTAATAGCCCTGATCACGGTCTTCGTCGGCGAGACCGGCCACCTGCATCCATTGCCGCTGCTTGATCGACAGGCCGTTCGGCCCTGGCTCCTCGTCAAAGTCTCCCAAGTCGTCCTTCTGCACCTGGCTGAGTTTGAAAACCCCTTGGTCGATCAACTTCTGTTTCCGAAGCGACTTGTAGAGATCGAGCACCGTGCCGGCAGCAAAATCAGCCTCGCTCCAGCCAAGCGCTTCTTTCCAGCACTCGCGGAATCCGCTTGCGAGGTCGCTGTCGGCCGGCGCATCGAACTGGCATTTACCGCAATGCGCGCCGATTGGTGGTGCCACCGGCTCGTCATTCGCGTATTGCCTTGCCCAAAGATGCGCGGCATCGGCAAAGGGCAGGGGGCCGCCCGGAAATGCCAGAGGAGAGGCCAGAATCTCGCTCACAGATGCTGTGATATCAACCTTGGCCAGGAGCAGCTCAGCCAGGGCCTTGCCATCAACGCCGGGCGGGATCATGGTTTTCACTTCGCGGTTTGGCAGGATCCGGAACATTTGGTTGATCCCACCAACCGGGGCGATCTGGGCTTTGTCCGGCATCATCAAGAAGGTCTTGATCACAGCGCCCGGGAAGGCTTGTTGCAAAACCCAGGTCTGGAATGCGGCGTCTTGAAAATAAGGCAGCATGTCCGAGCGGATGCCGCCTCTTGCCCCGAGAAGCTCAGGTTTCGCGGAATTGTAGGACTTTGCCTTGACCTCGATGAGCTCGAATCGATTGCCGTCTTTGACGAGTACGTCGATGCGGATGAAAAAGTTTCCAAAGCGGATGGCCGGTTCGAAAAGAACGACGTGATCGCGTGCCAGAAGCTTCTTGGTGGCAGCCTCTGCGGCAGCGTGATCGGTCTCGTGAATCTCGATCCCCTCCGGGTAGCGCAGCTTCGCCAGGGCGCCGACTTGATACCCACCCTCGGCAAGCATCTCAAGGAAGGAATCCTCTGCCATGGCGTCTTGGTAGATGTCCTTCTTGCCGGTGTAGTACAGCTTACGCGGGCACTCGACGGCGAGTTTGAAGCGAGATTTGGTGAGGTATCTTGGCTTTGCCATTTCAGTGCCCCCCGGTATGCGTTGCGAACCACGAATTGAGGCAGGCCCAGGCCGCGAAAAACCCGGAATCACCTCGCTTTTTCTCGCGGATTGCGCCGATGAGATTGATGAGCGCCGAACCGGTCAGGAGGGCAAAACCGAGCATGGGGATGCCGGTCGCCAAGGCGACGCCGCCAGCGACGGAGGCGAACTTGGGAACGGTTTGAAACAGGGTGGGGTGGGGCATGGGACCTCCTGAAAATTGTGCTTTGGTGAAGCACCCGGGAGGCCGAAATCGGACATGCCCAGGCTCGTCAGTTGGGTGACGAGCGGGCTATATCGGAAATATGAGTAGCGTACGCAAATTGCATAGATCTATGATGTTAACTCCGGAGACGTTCGTCAATAGCATGCCGGGATTGATGAAGGTTGTTGGCAATATTTGTATCAAAAAAGACAGCGATAGTTACTTGATCACCTTCATTTCGAAAGAAATTGACACAAGATGCGGCATCTAGGATAATTCGCCCCGCGTTGCAGCGATAGGTTGGAGAAGTAGGTTTGCGTGCAAGGCATTGATTTATTTGGCGTGAGACGTATTGCAAATCCGTGTAGGTCGGTTCGACTCCGGCTCGCGCCTCCAAAAATTTGCGGCAGTAGCTCAGTTGGTAGAGCGCAACCTTGCCAAGGTTGAGGTCGAGAGTTCGAGACTCTTCTGCCGCTCCACATGAAAAAGGGAAAGCGCTTGGCGCTTTCCCTTTTTTGCATCTGCCGCTCGCTATAATCCGCGAGTCGCCCGGGTGGTGAAATTGGTAGACACAAGAGACTTAAAATCTCTCGGCCATAGGCTGTACGGGTTCGACCCCCGTCCCGGGCACCACGAAATTTATCAGGCGTTCTTCGTCACCGCGCCACCATCGTCAAGCAGTTGTGCCTGCGCCGCTGCCAGTCGGGCGATGGGCACGCGCGGACCTGAACAGGAGACATACGTCAGCCCGATCTTGTGGCAAAAAGCGATCGAGCCAGGATGTCCACCGTGTTCGCCGCAGATGCCAATCTTTAGTTCCGGATTGGTCTTGCGGCCTTCGCTCACTGCCAGTTTCATCAACTCGCCGACACCCTTCTGATCGAGCACTTCGAAGGGGTTGTCGTCAAGAATACCCGCCTGCATGTAGTCAGGCAGGAACTTGTTTTCGGCATCTTCACGACTGAATGAGAAGGTGGCTTGCGTCAGGTCGTTGGTGCCGAATGAGAAGAACTGGGCAATTTCCGCCAGACGGCCGGAACGCAGGCAGCCGCGCACAACTTCGAGCATGCTGCCGAACTTGAAGCCGACGTTGATGCCGTGGGTGAGTTCGACCACCTTGTGGATGCGCTGTACATAGCTGTGGATGCGGCGCAGTTCCTCGACGGTAGCAACCTGGGGCACCATGATCTCGGGATAAACCTCGATACCTTCCTTGGCGCATAGTGCCGCGGCTTCTAGCACCCCCTGAATCTGCATCGAATAAATCTCGGGATAGGTGATGCCGAGACGCACGCCGCGATGACCGAGCATCGGATTGACTTCGGAGAGCGCACGCACCTTCTTGAGCGTCTTTTCCTTCTTGGAGATGACATCCTCCTCAAGGTGGCTGTCCTTGAAGTCCTCCATGCTACGACTCAGCTTGTTCAGGCCGTCAGCATACTGCTGATACAGCTTCGGACTCAGCAGCTTGAGGGTTTCCGGCAGTTCCTCGACTGCCTTGAGAGAATCGCGCAGGTGGTGCAAGTGGGCGATTTCGAGTTCGAGTTGGGCGGCGCTGGGCAGGAACTCATGCAGCGGCGGGTCCATCAGCCGCACGGTGACCGGCAGGCCCTTCATGGCCTTGAAGATACCCTTGAAGTCAGCGCGCTGGATTGGCAGCAGACGGTCGAGCGCGGTCTGGCGTTCCTCGTTGGATTCGGCGAGGATCATTTCCTGAACGATGGGTAGGCGGTCCGAGGCATTGAACATGCGTTCCGTACGGCAAAGGCCGATGCCCATGGCGCCAAAACCGCGTGCGCGGATGGCATCATCGGGCGTATCGGCGTTGGCCATCACTTTGAGGCGCGAAACCTGGTCGGCCCATTTCAGCAAAGTTTCCATGTCTTCGCTGAATGCGGCCTGGACAGTAGGCACTTCGCCGGCATATACGTTGCCGTTGCCACCGTCGATGGTGATGACGTCGCCTTCATGCAGGGTAGAGTCGCCGATGGTGGCGCATTTTTTCACGTCGTCGATGTGGATTGCTTCGCAACCGGATACGCAGGGTTTCCCCATGCCACGCGCCACCACAGCCGCGTGTGAAGTCTTGCCACCGCGGCTGGTGAGGATACCTTGCGCCTGGAAGAAGCCGTGGATGTCTTCGGGCTTGGTCTCTTCGCGAACCAGAATGACTTTTTCACCCGCATTGCCACGCGATTCGGCAGAATCGGCATCGAAGACAATTTTGCCCGAAGCCGCGCCGGGCGATGCCGAGAGGCCAGTGGCAAGCGGTTTGCCCTTGAAGTTGGGCGACAGTTGCGGCACTAGCAATTGCTCTAGCATTGCCGGATCGATGCGCAGCAGCGCCTTTTCCTTGCTGATCAGTCCTTCCTTGAACATTTCGACGGAGGTACGCACCATCGCTGCCGCGTTCATCTTGCCATTACGGGTTTGCAGACAATAGAGCGTGCCGCGCTCGATGGTGAATTCGAAATCCTGCACTTCCTTATAGTGCGTTTCGAGGCGGTTGTGCAATTCGATCAGTTGCTGGTGGATTTCCGGCATATCCTGCTGCATCTCGGCGATGGCTTTGGGCGTACGGATGCCGGCCACGACGTCTTCGCCCTGGGCGTTAACCAGGTATTCACCGTAGATCAGGTTTTCGCCGGTACCGGGGTTCCGTGTGAAACCGACGCCGGTGCCTGAGTCGTTACCCATATTGCCGAAAACCATAGTGCAGATATTGACCGCCGTTCCGTTGGCCTGCTCTTTGGTGATCCTGAACTGCCGGCGATAATCGATGGCGCGCTTGCCGTTCCAGGAACGGAACACGGCACCGATTGCGATTTCCAGTTGTTTGTAAGGCTCTTCTGGGAAAGGTCTGCCGGTATTGACCTCGATGATTTTGGCGAACTGGTCGGCCAGTTCGGCGAGGTGCTCGGCATCGAGAGCCACGTCTTCCTTGACGCCGACCTTTTTCTTCATTACCGCCATGGCATCGTCGAAATGCTTGTCATCCACGCCCAGCGCAATCTTGCCGAACAACTGGATGAAACGGCGATAGGCGTCGTAAGCGAAGCGTGGATTGTCGGTTAGCTTGATCAGCGCCAGCAGAGAGGTTTTGTTGATACCGAGGTTGAGGATGGTGTCCATCATGCCCGGCATCGACATCGAGGAACCCGAGCGAACCGACACCAGCAACGGGTTATCGCCACCACCGAAGGTCTTTCCGGTTTTCTTCTCAAGGTCCTTCATGTACTTCAACACTTCATCCATCAACCCCTGGGGCAGGGCGTCGTGCTCCAGATAGGCCCGGCAGGCATCGGTGGTTAGCGTAAAGCCCGGGGGAACATTCAAACCAATCTGCGTCATTTCGCAAAGGTTGGCACCTTTCCCGCCCAACAGCATCTTGTTCTTGCCATCGCCCTCTTCAAAGGCATAGACGAATTTTGGACTTGTCATGTTCTGCTCCCTTTATAAAATTAGGATGATGCTGATGTTTACTGCAAAGCAGCAAACACAATCCATAAAGATATCAAATCAGGCTGAAATTGGGGAAATTTTATCTGGCCTGAGTACATCTCCTCCCGGTCATTACTTTACATAATGCAAATTATGCGCACTAATGGATTGGCGTTAGCCAGTGGAAGAGCACCAGTTTCCGGCGCTCCCCCGAAACTGGCCTACCTCACCTCAATAGTTACCGACTTGCCTGATTTTCCTCCGGCGCGACGCAACAGGTCGGCAATATCCGTATTCTGGTTTTTCAGTGCGATATCAAGCGCCGTCTCGCCGCTATCAAGGCGCTTGCTTGGATCGGCTCGATTGGCAAGCAACAGCTTCACGATCTCGATGTGACCACCCTTGGCCGCGACGATCAATGCAGTCGTGCCGTTCTCGGTCGCCGCATTCACATCCGCGCCCGATTTCACTAGAAGCTTGGCAATATCCGTGTGGCCGTTGAATGCAGCATAGGCCAGCGGCGTCCAGCCGCTCATGTTCACTTCGGCGCCGTTGGTAACAAGGAGTTCTGCGGCCTTGAGGTGTCCACGGAACGCGGCAAGGCGCAACGCGGTGTCTCCGGCGGCATTGCGCGCGTTGACCTTGGCGTGCTGCTTGATGAGATATTCAACCAGATCGGTATGGCCGTCCCGTGCCGCCAGCATCAGCAGCGTATTGCCCTCTTTGTCAGTCGTGTTAACCGATGCCCCGCGCTGAACCATCTTGGAAATATCGCTGGTGTCACCCAGTTTTGCGGAGTTGATCAGGTCGTCATAAGTGGCTGCGGAAGCCGTTAGAGGCAACGCAGCGGCGAGCGCTATAGCAAGCAGTGTCTTTTTCATGTTTGTACCGGTCGATGGGCGTGTTTGAAAAGATTAAAGAAATTGGCTGTCGTCGCCTCGGCCACCTGGTCGAGCGAAAGGTTACGCAACCGCGCGACCTCTTCTGCGACATGCCGGACAAACGCTGGTTCATTTGGCTTGCCGCGATAGGGTACCGGGGCAAGATAAGGCGAGTCCGTTTCGACAAGAACGCGGTCAAGCGGTGTCTTTTGGGCTACTTCCTTGATTGCGATGGCGTTTTTGAAGGTGACGATACCTGAAAACGAGATGAAGAACCCTAGATCGAGCGCCTGGCGGGCGATCTCCCAGGTCTCGGTGAAGCAGTGCATCACACCGCCGACCGCTTGGGCGCCCTCCTCTTTCAGGATTCTCAGGGTGTCTTCGGCCGAATCGCGCATATGAACGACAAGGGGTTTTCCGGTGCTTATTGCTGCGCGAATATGGCGCCGAAAGCGGTCACGCTGCCACTCAGGCCTATCCTTCTGCCAGTAGTAATCGAGACCGGTTTCCCCGATGGCAATCACCCTTGGATGTCCGGCAAGCTCAACCAGTCTTGCTTCGCCAGGTTCTTCGGCATCGGTATATTCCGGATGAACGCCCACTGTGGCGTAGAGGTTTGGATGGGCTTCGGCGAGCGCCAGAACGCGCGGGAAATCCTCCAGATTGACGCCGATACATACTGCACAGCCAACGTCGTTCTGCTGCATGTGTTCAAGCACTTCCGGAAGGCGTCGGGACAGATCCGGGAAATCAAGATGGCAATGCGAGTCGACCAGCATCGGCTGGATCAGAGTGTGTGAGTCGGACGGGTGGATTGGAGCACACCGCCAAGCAGCCCTTCGATCTTGCGCCGCGCTTCCTGTCCACTCTCGTCGCTATTGAAATGAACACCGATGCCCTGGGCACGACCATTCTGTGCGCCAGCCGGCGTCACCCAGACTACGGTCCCGGCGATCGGCAACTTGGCGGGGTCTTCCATCAGCGACAGCAACATGAATACTTCGTCGCCGATGTTGTAGTTGCGCGTGGTCGGGATGAATATTCCGGCATTACGAAGATGCGGCATGAATGCCGCGTAGAGGGCGGATTTCGAATTGATGTTGAGCGAAAGAACGCTTGGGCGTTGGCTTTGTAAAGGTTTGGCGTCACTCATTGTCGTTCAGTTTCTCAACAGGCCTCGATAGTCCATGAACAATCCCTCCAGGAAAAGGCGGGAATTAAGCGGCTGCTCGGCCTCGCGACGACGGGCCAGAAGAAGTCGGTACGCGCGCACGAGGCGATCGGGGGGAATCATATCAGCCAGCCTCGATATTGTGGCCTGTTGGGGGAGAAAATATCGTGCTGGCAAGCCGTTGCTGGCCAGTGTCAGATCGACCAGCCACTTCTGCATTGCTTCGACTACCGATTTCAAGGCCAGCTTGCCCTTGCTTTCCTTGACTGCCTTATCCAATTCCGCAGCCAGACCCAGCGGCTCAAGATCCCCGGTCGCAGCCAGGCGCCGGGTCAGGAGTTCGAGCCAGCCTCCCTCGCCCGAGGCAGCCAGTTCCATTGCCACGCCGGGGGAGCCGCCGGCAAGTGCGAGCCAGCGCCCGGGCTGGGCTAGTCCATCCTGCGCCAGCGCGGCTTCGCAAATGGCGGTTGGAGGCACGCCTACCGGAATTGCCTGGCAGCGGCTGCGGATCGTCGGCAACAAGCGCAATGGCTCATTTGAAACCAATAAAAACAAAGTGCCTGGAGCAGGTTCTTCGAGTGTTTTAAGAAGAGCATTTGCGGTGTTGCGGTTCATTGCATCAGCCGGATTGACCACGATAATCCGCAGCCCCGCCCGATGCGTGCCAATATTGAAAAACTCGTCGAGCCCGCGAACCTGATCGATCGTGATCTGCTGGCTGGCTTTCTTTTTTCCCTCTTCCGCATCGGGATCGTCAACCAGCGCCTGGGGCTGCAGGAGTCGATAGTCCGGATGGTTGCCCTGCTCGAACCAGTTGCAGGCGAGACACTTGCCACAGGAACGCGAGCCTTCCTGAGGATCTTCGCACAGCAGGCTCTTCGCAAACGCTTGGGCCAGCGCAAACTTCCCGAGTCCGCGCTGCCCGATGATCAGCAGTGCATGTGGCAACCTGCCACGCTGTGACTGAAGATTGCCCCATGTGCTTTGATGAAGCGAAATAAAATTCATAAACAGGTACTTGAAACGGTTATCTCAAGTAAATTACGAATATTTTCGATGCTTTGCTGAGCGTCGATCACGCGAATGCGCGCTGGCGAGGAATGTGCGCGTTCCAGATAGGCTTGGCGAACACGCTCGTGGAAGTCGGCGCGTTCCTGCTCGAAGCGGTCGAGAACCCGGCTGGCCAACGCGATGCGTTCGCGTGCCACGTCGAGCGGCAGATCGAACAGCAAGGTCAGATCCGGCTGCAGGTGTCCGTGTACCCAGTGTTCAAGTTGCTGGAGTTTGGCACGGTCGAGACCACGCCCTCCCCCCTGATAGGCATAGGTCGCATCACTGAAGCGGTCACAGACCACCCACTCGCCTCCGGCCAGCGCAGGTTCGATCAGCGTCGCCAGATGTTCGCGCCGCGCCGCGAACATCAGCAGCGTTTCGGTTTCAAGGTGCATTGGCGTATGAAGGAGCAATTCCCGCAGTTTTTCGCCCAACTCGGTGCCCCCCGGCTCACGCGTGACATGAACGATTTGGCCCTTGTCGCGCAGGAACGACGCTAGCCACTCGACATGACTGCTCTTGCCGGCCCCGTCGATACCTTCGAAGGTAATGAATTTTCCTCTCACTTGTTGCCTCTCTGGTATTTGTTGACTGCCTTGTTGTGTTCATCGAGTGTTCGCGAAAACTGGCTGCTACCATCGCCGCGGGCCACAAAATAGAGGGCATCGCTGGCGGCCGGATGGAGGGCCGCTTGGAGTGCGGCGCTTCCCGGCATGGCAATCGGAGACGGCGGCAATCCGGTACGGGTATAGGTATTGTAGGGGGTGTCGGTCTGCAGGTCGCGCTTGCGCAGGTTGCCGTCGAACTTGTCGTCCAGCCCGTAGATCACGGTGGGATCCGTTTGCAGCAGCATACCCTTGCGCAGTCGATTGATGAAGACTGCAGCGATGAGCGAGCGATCATCACTGCGCCCCGTCTCTTTTTCGACGATCGAGGCCATGGTCAAGGCCTCGTAAGCGTTTCGGTAAGGCAGGTTGGCGTCACGCTCCGCCCAGGCGACGTCGAGCTTCTTGCGCATGGCACGGTGCGCGCGGGCCAGCAATTCGAGATCGCTCGACTGTTTGTCGAAAAGATAGGTGTCGGGGAACAGCCAACCCTCGATACGGCCACCATCGATGCCGAGGCGCGTGGCAATCTCGGCTTCGGTGAGGCTTTGCGTCTCGTGCTTGAGGTCGGGGTGCTGATCAAGGCGCGCGCGCCACTGGCGGAATGTCCAACCATCAACCAGCGCCAATTCACCTTGCGTCACGTCGCCGCGCGCCAGTTTTGCCAGCAGTTGCTCGGGGGTGACGCCTTGATTGATCGAATAACTACCGGCCTTGATGCCGGTCGCCACGCCACGCCAGCGTGCCAGCAGGGCCAGAAGGTCCGGATTGATGGCGATACCCGCTTCCTGCATCTGGGCGGCTGCGGCGCGCAAGCTGCTGCCGGAGGCGATGCGGAAATCGACGGTTGCGTCGCGCATCCGGATCGGTGCGTTGGCCCACCAGACAGTCGCGCCGATAATGGTCGCGAGCACAATGCTCAAGAGAAGAAAGAGCTTCAGGAATAAACGCAAGGGAACTCGCTGGCTGGCACCGGGTCATGCCCTTGGGGGACGGGCATCATTGAACGACCGCTATAATATCGCAAACCATAAAGGAGCACTTCCGACATGAATCCCAACTGGCGCAGCTTTCTTGAATCCACCAAGGCCGTCTTCAAAGACGGCAGCGACGAGGTTCTCAATTTCGGCAATGCAAGCGGCGAACTGCAGACGGCGCGCAATCAGACGATACTCGTCCCGCTGACCCACCTTGGTCTGATCGAAGCATCAGGCGATGACGCCAAGGCCTTCCTGCACAGCCAGTTCACCAGCGACATCAATCATCTGGGTGGCGATCAGGTCCAGCATTCCGCCTGGTGTACGGCCAAGGGGCGCATGCAGGCCAGTTTTCTCGCCTGGCGCGAGGAGGATGTCTTTCGGCTGGTCGTGTCGGGCGATCTGGAAGCTGCATCCCTGAAACGCTTGCAGATGTTCGTGCTGCGCTCCAAGGTCAAGCTGACGAGCGTGACCGAGAGTCGTCTGTTGCTGGGTCTGGCCGGCCCGCAGGCTGTCGAGGCGCTTGGTGATGCCGGCCTGCCCTGCCCTGTGGCGCCAATGACCAGCGCGATCAGCACCCAGGCCAACGTGATCGGCCTGGAAGCGGGCAGATATATCGTTGCCGTTCAGCAGGAGACGATTGCCGACCTGTGGAACAAGCTCACGCTCAAAGCGCAACCAGCCGGACTGCCTGCCTGGCGCTGGCTCGATGTTCAGGCCGGTTTCCCGCTGGTAACGGCGGCAACCAAGGAAGAGTTCGTCCCGCAGATGGCTGACTTCGAGAAGCTGGGCGGCATCAGTTTTCACAAGGGGTGCTACCCTGGACAGGAAATCGTGGCCCGTACCCAGTATCTCGGCAAGGTCAAGCGTCACTTATACCGCGTCACAAGCGATCAACTGCTCGAGGCGGGCGCCGACCTCCACTCTCCGGACAACCCGGACCAAGCCTGCGGCAAGATCGTCAGCGGCGCGCCCTCGCCCACCGGCGGCTACGAGGCGCTGGCCGTGGTTCAGTCGAACTTTGCCGGCAATCTGCACCTCGGCTCGCGCGAAGGTCCGAAAATCGAGGCGGTTGCGGTCAACCCCTGAAAAAGGGCAAAAATGTGCCTGATCGTGGTCGGCTGGCGGGTTCATCCGGATTACCCGCTGGTCGTCGCCGCCAATCGTGACGAGTTCCATGCGCGCCCGACTGCCCGCGCAGACTTCTGGGCCGATGCGCCTGACGTCATTGCCGGCCGTGATCTGGAAGCAGGCGGAACCTGGCTGGGAATCACCCGAAGCGGGCGGTTCGCGGCGGTCACCAACGTTCGCGAATCCGGCGCGGGCAAGGGGCATTATTCAAGAGGACGGCTTACGCAGGCCTTTCTCGTTGGCCAGCAAGGCGCGGCCGACTATCTTGCCCGGATCGAAATGGGCGAGTACGCGGGCTTCAATTTACTGGTCGGTGATGGCGACTCGCTCTGGTACTGCAGCAATCGCCGCGCGACACCACTGGAACTGGCGCCGGGCGTCTACGGCCTCTCGAATCACCTGCTGGACAGCCCGTGGCCGAAACTGCTGACCGCGCGTCAGGGATTTGCGCAGGCGATGACGAGTTTGCCGGACCGCGAACCACTGTTCGGGATTCTGGCCGACGACGAAATTGTTCCCGATACCGAGTTGCCGGACACCGGGATTCCGCTCGACTGGGAACGGCGTCTATCGGCTATTTTTGTTCGTTCCGAGGGCTATGGAACCCGCGCCTCGACGGTGGTGGTGCAGGCCGCTGATGGCGGAATAAGCTTCGAGGAACGCAGCTTCGGGCCTGGCGGCAAACCACTTCAGTCTTCGGTGATTTCGACCGGCGTGTAGGCCGGGACCAGATCGAAGAGTTCGACAATGTCGGTATTGCGCATGCGGATGCAGCCATGCGAGCCCGGCGTTCCCATCTCGACGTGCTCCGGCGTCCCGTGGATATAGATATAGCGGCGCATGGTATCGACGCGGCCAAGCCGGTTCCGCCCGGGCTCGCAGCCGGACAGCCACAGGATGCGCGTGAGGATCCAGTCGCGCCCGGGATGCTCCTGCTCGAATGCCGCGGACCACGCTTCCCCGGTTGGCCGGCGGCGTACGAAGATCGTGTTCTCGGCAGCGCCCGCCCCGATTTTGGCCCGGATCAGGTGTTGACCGCGCGGGGTCTGAAAACTGCCGAACACTTCGCCCACGCCCGCCTTGCCGGTGGAAACACGGTATTCGCGCAGCACCTGACGGTCATCGTCGAGCAATGTCAGCAGCTGGCGGGCAACCGAGACCTGTATCTTCATGAGGCTTTCCGCCGCCGTTCGGCGAAGAAAGCGGAAAGCACGCCGCTGCATTCCTCGGCCAGAACGCCGCCGACCACGGTGGTATGGTGATTAAGGCGCTCGACGGCGAAGAGATCGACAATGCTGCCGTGAACCCCGGTCTTGGGGTCACGCGCGCCATAGACGACGCGGGCGATTCGCGCATGGAGGATGGCTCCGGCGCACATCGCACAAGGCTCGAGGGTCACGAACAATTCGCACCCCGGCAGGCGATAGTTGCCTAGGCTGCGCGCGGCATCACGCAACGCGGCAATTTCGGCATGGGCGGTCGGATCGCTCTCGCCGATCGGGCTGTTGAAGCCCCGCCCGACAATTTCGCCGGCCCTGACCACGACCGCGCCGACCGGCACCTCGCCAAGACATTCCGCCGCGCGGGCCAGGGAAATGGCCTCGCGCATGAAAAACTCGTCGCCGAGTCCGGTGGTGACTTCCTCGCTTATTCCCACTCGATCGTCGCCGGCGGCTTGCCGGAAATGTCGTACACGACCCGGTTGATGCCGCGGACTTCGTTGATGATGCGGTTCGACACCTTGCCGAGCAGGCTGTGCGGCAGTTCGGCCCAGTGGGCGGTCATGAAGTCCTGGGTCTGCACGGCACGCAGCGCCACCACGTATTCGTAGGTGCGCCCGTCACCCATGACGCCGACGCTCTTGACCGGCAGAAAAACCGCGAAGGCCTGGCTGGTTTTGTCGTACCAATCCGCGGCCCGGAGTTCGTCGATGAAAATGGCATCGGCACGGCGCAGCAGATCGGCGAATTCCTTCTTCACTTCGCCGAGGATGCGCACGCCGAGGCCGGGACCGGGGAAGGGATGGCGATAGACCATTTCGTGCGGCAGGCCAAGCGCGACGCCCAGTTCGCGAACCTCGTCCTTGAACAGTTCACGCAACGGCTCAAGCAGCTTGAGATTCAGGGTTTCCGGCAGGCCGCCGACGTTGTGATGGCTTTTGATGGCGTGCGCCTTGCTCGTCTTGGCGCCGGCGGATTCGATCACGTCAGGGTAGATCGTGCCCTGGGCCAGCCATTTGGCGTTGGGCAGCTTGCCGGCTTCAGCCTGAAAGACTTCGACGAACTCGCGGCCGATGATCTTGCGCTTGACCTCCGGGTCGGAGACGCCCTGCAGGTGGCCCATGAACTGATCGGTGGCATCGACGTGAATGACTTTGACGCCGAGATTGCGGGCAAAAGTTTCCATTACCTGCACGCCCTCGTTGAGGCGCAGCAAGCCGTTATCGACAAAGACGCAAGTCAGTTGGTCGCCGATGGCCTTGTGCAGCAAGGCGGCAACCACCGAGGAATCGACACCGCCGGAAAGCCCGAGAATGACCTCGTCCTTGCCAACCTGGGCGCGCACCTTGGCAATCGCTTCATTGACGTAGTCCGGCATGTTCCAGTCGTGACCACAGCCGCAGATGTCATGCACAAAGCGGCCGATCATTTCCTTGCCCTTGAGGGTGTGGGTAACCTCCGGGTGGAACTGGACGGCGTAGAAACCGCGTTCCTCATCGGCCATTGCGGCGACCGGGCACGATTCGCTGCTACCGATGACCTTGAAGCCGGCCGGCAGTTCGGTGACGCTGTCACCGTGGCTCATCCAGACCTCGAGCAGGCCATGCCCTTCGGCATTGGTGCGATCCTGAATGTTGTTGAAGAATTTCGAGTGCCCGCGGGCGCGCACTTCGGCAAAGCCGAATTCGCGCTTGCCGGTGCTTTCCACCTTGCCGCCCAGTTGCTGCGCCATGGTTTGCATGCCATAGCAGATGCCGAGCACCGGAACGCCCAGCTCGAAAACCACCTGTGGCGCCCTCCAGTCGAGCGCTTCATAGACTGAATTCGGGCCGCCCGAGAGGATGATGCCGTTCGGCTGGAAGTTGCGGATGAACTCTTCCGAGACATCGAAGGCGTGCATCTCGCAATAAACCTGATGCTCGCGCACGCGGCGGGCAATCAGCTGGCTGACTTGGGAGCCGAAATCGAGAATGAGGATTTTCTGGTGTGACATGGTGGCTGTAATTCTCAGCTGAAATAGAAAAAGGTGCCGGAAAACTCCGGCACCTGTCAGATATCAAACTTGCTGGCGCCCATCTTGTCCAGATAAAGCAGAAGCTGGGCGAACGCGATAACACCGCCAGTACCGATCACAGCCAGTAGCACCTTGAGCCAGATCGGCCATTTGGACATGCGTCCCCGCCTAGTCGAGATGGTAGTTGGGCGCTTCCTTGGTGATCTGCACGTCGTGAACGTGAGACTCGCGGATGCCCGCCGAGGTGATCTCGACGAAACAGGCGTTGTCATGCATGTGGGCAATCGTCGGGCTGCCGAGGTA
This sequence comes from uncultured beta proteobacterium, assembly GCA_963727115.1. Lineage (GTDB taxonomy): Bacteria > Pseudomonadota > Gammaproteobacteria > Burkholderiales > Rhodocyclaceae > Azonexus. Next base: position 127,595 of record CAVSFS010000014.1, read on the forward strand.
GCCCATCGACGAGCGCAAGCCGCCCATCAACTGGTGAATCACGGCCAGTACCGAACCCTTGTACGGCACGCGACCTTCGATGCCTTCGGGAACGAACTTGTTGACGTTGGCCGTCGTTTCCTGGAAATAGCGGTCGGAAGACCCGGCCTGCATGGCGCCCAGCGAGCCCATGCCGCGGTATGACTTGTAGGAACGGCCCTGAAACAGCTCGACCTCGCCCGGTGCTTCCTCGGTGCCGGCGAACAGGCCGCCAAGCATGACCGTGTCGGCGCCGGCCGCGATGGCCTTGGCGATATCGCCCGAGTAGCGGATGCCGCCGTCGGCGATCATCGGCACGCCGGTCCCCTTGAGTGCTTCCGCAACGTTCTGGACGGCGGTGATCTGCGGCATGCCAACGCCGGCGACGATGCGGGTGGTGCAGATCGAACCAGGGCCGATGCCGACCTTGACCGCGTCGGCGCCATGGTCAACCAGCGCGCGGGCGGCGTCCGCCGTCGCGATGTTGCCGCCGATCACTTCGATCTGCGGATAGTTTTTCTTGATCCAGCGGACGCGATCGAGCACGCCCTGCGAATGCCCGTGCGCCGTATCGACGATGATGACATCGATGCCGGCTTCCGCCAGCATGGCCACGCGCTCTTCAGTGCCGGCACCGACGCCGACCGCGGCGCCGGCACGCAGGCGTCCGGAAGAGTCCTTGTTGGCGAGCGGATGTTCGGTGGATTTCAGAATGTCCTTGACCGTAATCAGGCCGCGCATATGCCATTCGTCGTCGATCACCAGCACGCGCTCGAGACGGTGCTTGCGGATCAGTTCCTTGGCATCCTCGACACTGGCGCCCTCCTTTACCGTGACCAGGCGCTTGCGCGGGGTCATGATCGCCTTGACCGGCTGGTCGAGGTTGGTTTCGAAGCGCAGGTCGCGGTTGGTAACGATACCGACGACTTTGCCGGCCTTGTCGATTACCGGCAACCCCGAAATTTTGTACTGACGGGTGATTGCCATGACATCACGAACCGTCATCCGTGGCGAAACGGTAATCGGATCTTTCAGGATGCCCGACTCGAAGCGCTTTACCTTGGCAACCTCGACGGCCTGAGCCTTGGGCGACAGGTTCTTGTGAATGATGCCGATACCGCCTTCCTGAGCCAGCGCGATGGCGAGCCGGCCTTCGGTCACCGTATCCATGGCCGCGGAAAGGAGCGGGAGATTGAGTGAAATGTTACGCGTCAGCCTGGTGGATAGACTGACATCGCGGGGCAGAATCTGGGAATGTGCGGGGACGAGCAGGACGTCGTCGAAGGTGAGGGCTTTTTGCAGGAGTCGCATGGCCTTTGATCCAAGGTCACAAAAACGTATTATACCGAAATCGAACAAAACTCTGGATGACCATGAAAAACGCCCTGGTTTTTGCCCTTGGAATTGCGTTGACCGCAACCGTCGTGACGAGCCACGCGGAAACCTATCAATGGCGGGACAGCAGCGGGCGGCTGGTCATTTCCGACAGGCCGCCGCCGACATCAGCTCGCGATGCCAAGACCATCGGCACTTCCGCACCACCGTTGACCAGTGCCCCGCAGTCCGCGGATAGCCAGAAGACGACGGCAGAAAAGGATATGGAATTCAGGAAGCGCCAGCAGGAAGCGCGTGAAAAGAGTGACAAGGAAGCGAAGGAAGCGGCTCAGGCGGCACAGCTTCGCGAGACCTGCGAGCGCGCCCGGACCCACCTTCAGGCGCTTGAATCCGGGCGCCGCATGATTCTCCCCGATGGCAATGGTGGTGAGACTTTCCTGGAAGATGCGCAGCGTGGCGACGAAATCGAACGTGCCCGCAACGCCATCAACGAGTCCTGCAAATAGAAACTCGTTGAACCCAGCGTAGTTCGCTCAGGATTCCGGGGCGTCGGCTTCGCCGGCGCCCTTTTTCATGACCTTCCCTTCGGCAGCCCTTTGTTTGCGCACTTCCTTGGGGTCGGCAATAAGCGGGCGATAGATTTCCACGCGATCGCGGTCGCGCAATACGCTGTCGAGTTTGGACAGTTTGGCAAAAATCCCGAACTTGTTCTTCTTGAGATCGATTTCCGGGTGTTTCTCGAGCAGCCCCGATGCTTCGACCACCTGTTGCAGCGTCGCCCCCGCTGGCAGGCTCACCGGTACCAGTTCCTGCTTGTCCGGCAAGGCATAGCAGACCTCGAACTTGAGCGTTTCAACCATTGGCTTCTCCATAAACCTGTGCCGCACGCCGCACGAAAGCATCGACAAAGGTATTGGCGATGTGACTGAACACCGGGCCAATCACCTTTTCGAATACCTTGCTGGAAAAATCGTAGTGCAGCTGAAACTCGATCTTGCAGGCATTCTCCGCCAGCGCCCTGAAATGCCAGGCGCCCTCGAGGCGGCGAAAAGGGCCATCGACCAGGAGGATTTTCATCGAATGCGGATGTTCCTTGTCATTCTCGGTCGTAAAGGAGGTTTTAACACTGTGATAGTTGACATGCAGCGTCGCCACCGTCTTTTGCGCATCGCGATACTTGACCTCGGTCTGGCTGCACCAGGGCAGAAAGACGGGATAGTCTTCGCAACGATCCACCAACTCGAACATGCGTTCAGCGGACTGTCCGATTAGAACGGATTTTTCGACCAGCGCCATGCGTCGAGGGGATTCCTGATTCCTGTAGAATGCCCGATTTTAATGGATCGCTGGCAGCATGAGCATCACGGTCAACAAAAAAGCCTTTCATGACTTCTTCGTCGAAGAGAAGTTCGAGGCCGGTATTGCCCTCCAGGGATGGGAGGTCAAGGCCATTCGTGCCGGCCGGATGAACATCAAGGAATCCTACGTCATCATCAAGGGCGGCGAAATTTTCCTGATCGGCATGCACATTACGCCGCTGGCGACGGCCTCGACGCATATCGTTGCCGACCCGACCCGCACCCGCAAGTTGCTGTTGCACAATCGGGAAATCATGAAGTTGATCGGCAAGGTCGAACGTGCCGGTTACACCCTCGTTCCCATCGATCTGCATTTCACCCGTAGCCGGATCAAGCTTGAAGTGGGCCTGGCCAAGGGCAAGAAGCAGCACGACAAGCGGGGAGACGAGCAGGAGAAGGATTCGAAGCGCGAAGCTCAGCGCGCCATGAAGGAACGCCAGCGCTAACGTGGGCATCGACACCCTGCTCTACTGGATCGGCATGGCGGCGGTTGCCGTCAGCGCCGTGACCGGCGTTCTGGATTCGGGGCGCAAGCAGATGGACCTGATCGGCGCCCTGCTCGTTGGCGTCGCCACCGCGCTGGGTGGGGGCACGGTTCGTGACCTCTTGCTCGACCGCAATGTCTTCTGGGTGGTTGATCAGACCTACCTGATTGCAGCCCTGGGAACTGGCCTGGTCACTTTTTCCGTGGCGCGCGCCTTCGTTGTGCCTCCCCGCCTGTTCCTGATTCCGGATGCGCTCGGATTGGCGCTGTTCACCATCGTCGGTACCCAGGCAGCCCTGCAGTGGCACACTCCGTGGCTGACCGCCAGCCTGATGGGGGTCATCACCGGCGTCGTCGGCGGTGTGTTGCGCGACATCCTGTGCAACGACGTGCCGCTGGTCTTTCTCAAGGGCGAGCTTTATGCCACTGCGGCCTGGATTGGCGCCCTGTCACTGATCGGGCTTCAGGAGATCGGTATCTCGCCTTTCATTGCGGCGTGGATCGCGATGGCCATCGTCCTTGTTCTGCGTCTGGCAGCCATGCGCTTCCACATTACCCTGCCCGCACTGGAACAGCACGAGTCGCGGTAAGCTTGGCGAATATCCTCATTGCCCGGCGAGCAACTGGCGAATATCGGCAACGATGTCTTCGACACTGGCCGTATCCCTGACATAGAGCCGCAGTCGCCCCGCAGGGTCATATACGTAGGCTCCCGACGAGTGATCCAGAACGTAACCTAGCTGGCTGCCGACTTCCCGGCGCGAACTGAAAACCCGGAATTCTTCGGATACCGCCCTGGTTTGCGCCGCGTCACCGTAAAGCCCCAGAAAGGATGGATGAAACCAGGGAACGAAGTCCTTCAGTCGTTCTTGGGTATCACGTTCCGGATCCACGGAAACGAACAGCACCTGAACTTTCTCCGCTTCCGGCCCCAGCACCTTCATGACCTCGGCCAGACGGGAAAGCGCGGTCGGACAGATATCCGGACATGACGTGTACCCAAAGAAAATGACGACAACCTTGCCCTTGAAGTCGCCGAGAGAACGAGTTTGTGCATTATGATCGTTCAACGTGAATTGGCGCCCGAAAGTGGCCCCGGTAAGGTCCGTGTTGCGAAACTCTACGGGTGCCCGACTGCAGGCCACCAGAAGCAGACAGGCAAGTGCAGCAAACAGGCTACGATTCATGAAAATTTTTCTGAACTATTTCGACGCGGTTGATTCTGAGCTTGATGGTCGGTTCTCACAAGGGGAGGGAACAGAATGGGGAACTGTGTTTTTCAGAAAAACAGCTTGAAGACTGCGGGCGAAGCACCTGCGAACAGTCTGCCGAAGCGTCTGTTGGCGACGGCGGGGTTTCTGCCAGGTATTGCCGGCGCCGCCTACAACATCAATTTTCCCGATCCGGTGACACCCATCGCCCGGGAAACGCTGCACATCCACAACGAGTTCATGTTGATCATCACCATCCTGTTTGTGGTGGTCTTCGCGATCATGATCTACTCGATGATCAAGCACCGGAAGAGCATCGGTCACCAACCCGCAAAATTTACCGGGCCAAGCAGCCGATTGCAGTGGTTCTGGGCGTTGATCCCGTTTGCGATACTGCTCTTCATCGATTTCATTCTGATGGGCATCCCGGCAGTCAATGCCATCATCCAGATGGAAGACACCAAGACCCGTGCCGACATGGTTCTCAAGGTGACGGGCATGCAGTGGAAATGGCAGTACGAGTACCCTGAGGCCGGCATCAAGTTCATCAGCACGATGGCTACCCCGCGCGAGCAGATCAGCAATGCCGAGAGCAAGGGTGAGAATTACCTGCTCGAGGTGGACAACCCGGTGGTGCTTCCGGTCGGCAAGAAGGTCCGGGTTCTGCTGACTTCGACCGACGTGATCCACACTTGGTGGGTACCGCAGTTCGGTGTCAAACGCGATGCGGTTCCCGGCTTTCTGCGGGAGACCTGGGTCCTGATCGAGAAACCCGGCATCTATCGCGGCCAATGCGCCGAACTGTGCGGCAAGGACCACGGCTTCATGCCTGTCGTCGTGCATGCCGTTCCCGAGCCCGAATATCTGGCCTGGCTGGAAGCAAAGAAAGCCGAAGCGCAAGGCTGCCGCGGGCGGCGCCGACCGGACCTGGAGCAGCGACGAACTGATCGCCAAGGGCAAGGAAGTCTACGAGAAGCAGTGCGTGGCCTGCCACCAGCCGAACGGCCAGGGCATGCCGCCGGCTTTCCCGGCCCTGGCCGGCAGTCCGATCGTCAAGGGCCAGCTGCTCGGCAAGGACGGCAAGATTCTCAAGGACAGTCACGTTGACCGGGTCATGAACGGCAAGGCCAGCACCGCCATGCAGGCATTCCGCAACACGCTGTCGGATGTCGAACTGGCGGCGGTCATCACCTTCGAGCGGAACAGTTTCGGCAACCGCCAGGGCGACATGATCCAGCCCGCCCAGATCAAGACACTGCGTTAGGAGAATCGAGATGAGCAGCATCAGCACCCTTCCCGCAGAACATCACACCGAGTATCACCCGGGCGGCTTTACCCGGTGGCTGACGACGACCAATCACAAGGACATCGGGACGATGTACATGACGTTCTCGCTGATCATGTTCTTCGTCGGCGGCATCATGATCCTTGCGGTCCGGGCCGAGTTGTTCCAGCCCGGCCTGCAATTGATGAAGCCCGAGTTCTTCAACCAGTTGATCGGCGTACACGCGCTGGTGATGATCTTCGGGGCGTTGATGCCCGCCGCCACGGGTTTCGCGAACTGGATGATTCCGCTGATGATCGGCGCGCCCGACATGGCATTGCCACGCCTCAACAACTGGGGTTTCTGGCTCCTGCCGCCGGCTGCCACCCTGCTCACCCTGCCCTTCACCCTGGCCTTGTTCGGTGTGGGCGACGGCGCCATCGCCACCGGCTGGACCTTCTATGCTCCGCTCTCGGTGCAGGGCGGCATGGGCGTCGATTTCGCGATTCTCGCCGTGCACATCCTGGGCATTTCGTCGATCATGGGATCGATCAACATCATCGTTACCATCTTCAACATGCGGGCGCCCGGCATGACGATGATGAAGCTGCCGCTCTTCGCCTGGGGCTGGCTGATTACCGCTTTCCTGCTGATCGCGACGCTACCGGTGCTGGCCGGCGCCGTGACCATGTTGCTGACCGACCGCCATTTCGGCACACACTTCTTCGACGCGGGCGGTGGTGGCGATCCGATCCTGTTCCAGCATCTGTTCTGGTTCTTCGGCCATCCGGAGGTCTACATCCTGCTGCTGCCGGTCTGGGGTCTGGTTCCCCACGTCCTGTCCACGTTCTCGCGCAAACCGACCTACGGCTACAAGGCGCAGGTATATAGCTTCATCGCCATCGGCCTGCTCTCTGTCATCGTCTGGGCGCATCACTTCTTTACCGCCGGGATGCCGGTGCCGGCGTTGATCTATTTCATGTTCAGCACCATGGCGATTTCGCTGCCGCTGGCGGTTCTCTTCTTCTGCTGGATCGCTACCATGTGGAAGGGCGCGATGACCTTCGAGACACCGATGCTATTCGCCGTCGGCTTCATCGTGCTGTTCGGCATCGCCGGGCTGACCGGGCTGATCCTCGCCGACGTCGCCGCCGATGCGCAGTACCACCACAGCTACTTCGTCGTCGCCCATTTCCATTACGCCCTGTTCGCCGGCGGCATCATGGGCGTGATGACCGGGGTCTATTACTGGCTGCCCAAGTGGACCGGCCACATGTACAGCGAACCGCTCGGCAAGCTGCACTTCTGGTTGACTGTCGTTTCTTTCAACCTGACCTTCATTCCGCAATTCTTCCTCGGTCTGGCCGGCATGCCACGCCGTATCCCCGACTATGCGCTGCAGTTTACGGAATTCAATGCCATTTCCACGGTCGGCGCCTTCATTCTGGGACTGAGCCAACTGATCTTCGCCTGGAACGTCTGGGTGTGCGTCCGCGGTGGGCGCAAGGCGGACGCACGGGTCTGGGAAGGCGCCGAAGGTCTGGAATGGGAACTGCCGTCGCCACCACCCCATCATAGTTGGGAAGTTCAGCCGCAGATCAAGTAAGGGAGAATCGCAGCATGGAACAGCCATTCAGCAGCTCAGACATTGAGCGACGCCGCACCGCTTCACGACGCCTCGGCTGGCTGATCGGCGGCGTCGCGCTCGTGCTCTACTTGGCCGGTCTGTTCATCAAGCGCTAGATGATGGAGCAGACGCATCCGGCCCCGCCGAGCAATGGGCGACTCGTGCGCCGCCTGCTTCTACTGGTGGCTGCTGCGTTCGCCTTCGCGTTTGCGTTGGTGCCTCTTTACAACGTGCTGTGCGCAGCGACCGGGTTCAATGGCAAGACTGCCGGCCAGAAACCAATCCGTGACGGCTTCGGGGTCGGTGGCCTAAAGACGGACGCAGCGCCGGCAGCGAATGTCGATGCCTCCCGCACGATCACCGTCGAATTTACCGGGACGATCATGCCCGGGCTACCCTGGGACATGCGCCCACTGACTTTCAAGCTTGACGCCCACCCCGGCGAACTGCAACAGGTCAGCTACCTGGTACGTAACACCTCGGATCGCGAGATCACCGGACAGGCCGTCCCCAGCGTCACTCCGGGCAAGGCTGCCCAGTATTTCGACAAGATCGAGTGCTTCTGTTTTTCCCAGCAAACGCTGGGTCCCGGTGAAGCGCGGGAGATGCCGCTCGCTTTTATCGTCAAATCAGGCGTCGACCGCGACATCACCCACATCACCTTGTCCTATGCGTTTTTCGCCATCGATGGACAGCGACAAACACTGACCAGCACCAGGGAGGCCCGATGAAAACCAGCACTGTCCAAGCCGGTTCGCGCGAACACTACTTCGTTCCCGAGCCGAGTCTCTATCCGGTGATCCTCTCCGGCGGGATGTTCCTGCTGGCGCTTGGCTTCATCCAGGCAATGAATTCCTTTCCACTCGGCAAATGGGTCATGCTGGGTGGCTTCGCGGTCATACTCTATGTTCTCTTCGGCTGGTTCGGGCGGGTGATCAGTGAATCGCAGGGCGGCTCCTACCGCGACTGGGAAGACCGCTCCTTCCGCTACGGCATGGTCTGGTTCATCGCGACCGAGGTCATGTTCTTCGCCGCCTTTTTCGGCGCCCTCTTCTACGTGCGGGTCATCTCGGTTCCCGATCTGGGCGGCATGGTCAGTGCTCATGGAACCAGCCTGTGGCCTGACTTCACTGGCGCCTGGCCGACCAGCGGACCCAAAGGCGCGCCGTTTACCCCGATGGGTGCCTGGGGAATTCCGGCGATCAATACCGCCCTGCTCCTCAGTTCAGGCGCAACCGTCACCTGGGCGCACTGGGGCTTGCTGCGCAACAATCGCACGCATCTCGTTCTTGGCCTCGCCGCCACCGTGCTGCTCGGCACCTTGTTCCTTGGCTTCCAAGCCTACGAGTACCACCACGCCTACGCCGAACTGGGCCTGACCATGGGCGCCGGCGCCTACGGCGCCACCTTCTTCATGCTCACCGGCTTTCACGGTTTCCATGTGACGCTTGGCACCATCATGCTGCTGGTCATCCTGCTACGTAGTTTGAGTGGCCATTTCAGCGCCGAACGCCACTTCGCCTTCGAAGGGGTCGCCTGGTACTGGCACTTTGTCGACGTCGTATGGCTGATCCTGTTTGTCTTTGTTTATTGGGTGTAACCGGGAATGAAACCGAGCCGGAATCCGATCAGCAGCAGCAAAAAGAGCGAAATGGACAGTCCGATGCGCAAGGTCAATGCGCGCACTGTCCGGACGCCGGTTCCCCGGTCTTTGTAGATATAGAAAAGCCCGGAAAACAGGCTTCCGACAATGCCCAACAACAGCAAAATCACCAGTACCTTCATCATCGCTGACTCCCTCGACAGTGCAACCGTGCCCAAGTATGCGCGCCCGACGTCCGAACCGGCAAGAACCAGCCGGCGGCAGGCGGCAATACTCGGGGGCCTGCTGCTTGCAGTGTTGCTCCCGACTTTCATTTCTCTGGGCTTGTGGCAGTGGCGCAAGGCCGAGACCAAGACGGCCATGCAGCTTGAACTCGACGTCCGCAGCTCGGGTTTACCGGTGGCCATGCCGACCGTTCCCGCCGACGCCGAATCGCTGCGCTACCGGCGGGTAATCCTCCGTGGCACCTTCGACGCCTCACGCCAGGTTCTGATCGACAACCGATTGCATCAGGAGCAGGCCGGCTACCACGTCATCACCCCGCTGCGCCTTGAAGACTCATCGATGCACGTCCTGATCAATCGCGGCTGGCTGCCGGCCGCCGCCGATCACCGGATTCTTCCGCAAGCTACCGTGCCGCCCGGCACCATCGAACTGACCGGCATCGCCGTCGTACCGGGCCAGCGCTTTTTCAACCTGGCGCCGCAACCCTCGAGTGGTTGGGATCCGGTTTGGCAGAACCTCGATCTCGAGCGTTTCCGTCAGGTAGTCACGTATCCGCTGCAACCGGTGGTCATTCAGCTCGATCCCGAAGCCCCGGGCGGCTATCTGCGCGAATGGCCGCGGCCCGACGAGCGCGCCGAACGCCACCGCAGCTATGCCCTGCAATGGTTCGGCTTCGCCGCAGCAAGCCTCGGTATCTGGGCCTATTTCCTGTTCCGCCGGCCATGACGAGCACGACGCTGCAAGTGTCCGCGCGCAAAGGCAACGGCCTGCCGATGCTGGCGCTTGTCGTCGGTCTGCTGGCCCTGCCCTTCGCGATTGCTGCGGGGCTTTATTTTGTCGGCTGGCAGCCCGAAAGGACGGGTAACCATGGGCAACTCGTCAATCCGCCAGTTCCCCTGCCCGTCAGCGGATTGAAAACGTCTGACGGGCGTCCGCTGGCAACCGCCGAACTTCAAGGAAAATGGATGCTGCTGCTGAATGGCAACGGCCAATGCGCGGCAGACTGCGTCCAGCGCATCGACGAAATGCGCCGTATCCAGGTTTCGCTGAACAAGGATATGGGACGCCTGCGCCGCGTCGTCCTGACTGACCAGCTCGCCGACCCGGAATTCGCTGCGGCCGTGCAGCGACAGCCGGACCTCGTGCTGGCCGAGGCGCCGCCGCATTGGCTACCCGGTTCCGGAGAGCGAGCAGGCTACCGCCTCCACATCATCGACCCCCAGGGCAGCCTGATCATGGATTACCCTACCGATATCGCCGCCAAAAACGTGCGCGGCGACCTTGAACGCCTGCTCAAATTCGCCTGGACCGGCTAGGAGACCCATCATGCAAACCATTGCCGAACCGACCCTGTCCATAACTCAGCGCCTGACTGCGTTTTCTCATCTGTGCAAGCCGCGGGTCAACAGTCTCATCGTCTTTACCGCGATGATCGGCATGTTCCTGGCGACGCCGGGCTTTCCGCCGTTGCTGCGCTTTCTCGTCGCGTCCACCGGCATTGCTCTGGTTGCCTTCGCCGCCGCCGCACTCAATTGCCTGGTCGAACGCACCATCGACGCGCGAATGGCGCGAACCAGTTGGCGCGCCACGGCACGCGGCGACATCTCGGTACTCGAAACGGTCACCCTGGCCACCCTGCTCGGCGCTGCCGGACTCTGGTTGCTTCACACCTTCATCAACGACCTGACGATGTGGCTGACGCTGGCCACGTTTGTCGGTTACACCATCATCTATACGATGATCCTCAAGCCGGCGACCCCGATGAACATCGTCATCGGCGGAGCCTCCGGCGCCATGCCGCCGGTTCTCGGATGGGCCGCGATGACCGGCCACGTGTCGGCGGAGCCGCTGGTCCTGTTCCTGATCATTTTCCTGTGGACCCCGCCTCATTTCTGGGCGCTGGCTTGTTACCGGCGCGATGACTACGCGCGCTCGGGACTGCCGATGCTGCCGGTCACCCACGGCATCGCCTTCACCTGCCAGCACATCCTCCTGTACACGCTGATGCTCGCCGGCGCCAGCCTGATTCCGGTGTCGCTGGGGATGACCAGTTGGCTCTATCTGGTGGTTATCAGTCTGCTTGATCTGGTCTTCCTCGGCTACGCCATTGCGCTCGTCCGCAACTACAGCGACATCCTTGCGCGAAGCACGTTTCGTTACTCGATTCTCTACCTGACCTTGCTGTTCGCTGCGCTGTTTGCCGACCGCCTGATCATGTTCTGACCCGCCGGGCCCGTGCCGCTCTATCGTCGTCTGCTGCTCGCTGCAACTGTCCTGGCCATTGGCGTCATCTCGCTGGGTGCTTTCGTGCGCCTTTCCGATGCCGGGCTTGGTTGTCCGGATTGGCCCGGCTGCTACGGTCACTGGCTGGGTGTTCCCGATCAGGCGCATGAGCAATTGGCGGCACATCAGGCCTATCCGGATCGCCCGCTAGAAACTGCCAAGGCCTGGAAGGAAATGATCCACCGCTATTTCGCCGGCACCCTTGGGCTGCTGATTCTTGGCATTTTCCTCTATGCTTGGCGCAAGGAATCACGGCGCGACCGGTCCCCGGCACTGCCGACCCTGCTGCTTGGCATTGTGGCGCTGCAGGCTGCGCTGGGGATGTGGACCGTGACCCTGCTGCTCAAGCCGATGATCGTCACGCTGCATCTGCTCGGTGGCATGAGTACGCTGGCATTGTTGCTGACGCTGCTATTGAGGGACAGCAGGCTCGCACCCTTGCAAGCTTCCAGTGGGTTGCTCCGCCCGCTGGCCGCAACGGCTCTGATCCTTGTGATCACCCAGATCGCGCTTGGCGGCTGGGTCAGTAGCAACTATGCCGCCCTCGCCTGCTCCGACTTTCCGCTGTGTCAGGGACAGTGGCGACCGCCGATGGATTTTGCCCAGGCATTCACGCTGCATCGCGAACTTGGTTATACCGGTGACGGCGGCCTGCTTTCCTCCGAGGCGCTGACCGCAATCCACTGGAGCCACCGCCTCGGGGCGCTGGTCGTATTTTTCGTTGTCGGGGCACTGGCGCTGGCGCTTGTCAGGAATAGTTGGCCGGGCGGGCGGTTCTTGGGATCGATCTTGCTGGGATTGTTGGCCCTGCAGATCGGACTGGGAATCGCCAATGTCCTGCTATCGTTGCCGTTGGCGCTGGCAGTTGCTCATAACCTGGGCGCCGCTGGCCTTCTGAGCGCCACGCTGGCGATCAATATCCGCCTGTATCAAACAGAAAACCCGCGCCAGCACGGCCTCTAGTGCCAGCCTTTTGGGTTTAGGGTACTAACGCTCACCTTACGGCGCTTCCAGCTCCGTGATCAGCCGGCTCAGGTTGGGGTTGCCCGGCACCATCTCTGCGAGTTGCTTCGCGTAGCGAAGGGCGGCTTGCCGGTCGCCGGTTTCACGGCTCATCGAGAGCAGCGCACCGAGGATGTCGAGATCATTGGGGTGTCGCTTGTTCGCGCTACGCAGCAGGGCCAGCGCCTGCTCGCGCTTGCCGGCGGAGTCGACTGCGATCGCCTGCACGTAGGCATAGCGCGCGTTATCCGGGGCCAGCCTTGCCGCTTCGACGAATTCGTTCAGCGCTGCGGCCTTGTCGCCCTTGCGCGTCAACAGCAGCCCGAGGGCATGGTGCAGATCGGCATCGCGCGGCAGCGCCGCCAGGCCCCGGCGCAATACCTTTTCCGCTTCCGGTTCGCGCCCGAGCTGGCGCAAGGCATCTGCCAGATTGACATAGGCGCCGGCAAAGCCCTTGTCGAGCACGATGGCACGCTCGAAAGCGGCGATCGCTTCGTCGCCGCGTCCCTGACGCAAGCGCAGATTGCCGAGGTTGATCTGCCCTGAAGGCCAGTCGGACTCCAGCGCCAAGGCGTTTTCATATTCCAGCAGGGCGGTGGCACGGGCGGCGCGTTTGCCCTCCGGAATCTGGGCATCCGGTATATCGGCGAGGAGGCGCGCCGCTTCGATGCGCACGCCACGTACCGGGTCGGCGAGTAGCGGTGCGCCACTGAGTACCCGGTTGACCGACTCGGCCGGTGCGATCATGCCCAGCGCGGCGATGCGCACCGAGGGGTCGGCATCCTGCAACAGCGCACGCGCTTCTGCCAGGGTGCCGGGATTGGCATAGGGCTGCGCCAGTGTCGCCGCGGTCGCCCGGACGATCGCCGGCGCCGTCGGGCTGGCGGCGAGTTCGAGCAGGCTGGGCAAGGCGCGCACGCCTTGCGTTTCGCCGGCGTACAGGGTGCTGCCGTAGTGCGGGCGCTCGCGCCAGGCCTTGCCATACCACTGGTCCATGGCGCTGGCTGCCCACTGCGGCTTCTTGTCGGTGTGGCACTGGATACAGGCGTTGGGACTGCCCATTGCGATCGAGAGATCGGGGCGCGGAACCCGCAGGCTGTGATCCTGGCGGGCATGGATCACCATGTAGTTCTGTGTCGGCATGTGACAGGTGACGCACTGTGCACCCTTGCCGCCCGCCGTATGGTGGTGGTGTTTGGGCGCATCGAATTCGGCGGCGGCGTGGCAGCGGGTGCACAGCGCATTGCCTTCGGCGCGCAACTTCTGGCTGTGCGGCTCGTGACAATCCATGCAGGTGACACCGTTCTGGTGCATTTTGCTTTGCAGGAACGAGCCCCAGACATAGACCTCTTCGCGCTGCTGGCCATCGGCATGGTAGTTGGGTGCGGTGAGCATCGCCAGACGATGGCTGTCTTCCAGCGTCGCACCGGGCGTCCGGTCTTCGCTCAGCGTCGAGCGGCGGGCGTGGCAGGCGGCGCAGCTGTTCATGCCCGCTGGCGCGGCTGGCGTGTCGCGCACTGCAAATTTCGCTGCGTCGGTCGGGAATTTCCAGGCTTCTTTCCAGCGGCTTTGCAGCGAAGGCAGGCCCTTGTCGTCACCGGCGCCATACGGCGGCCTGGCATGTTTGGCCCAGTCGACGTGCGCGGACGCCGGACCATGACAGGTTTCGCAGGCGACGTTGATTTCGCTGAACGTCGTCTTGTAGGTCTGGCTGGCCGCGTCGTAGCCCTTGTGCAGATTGGTCGAATGGCACTCGGCGCACTGCAGGGCCCAGTTGTGGTAGACGCCCGTCCAGTGCAGTGGATCCTTGTAGTCCATCTTCTGCTTGGGATAAAGATGGAACCAGCGCTGACCGCCCGCGCTTTTCGGGCGCGAGTCCCAGGCAATCGGCAGCGCCTGGTAACGCCCACCCGGGAAAGGGATCAGGTACTGCTGCAGCGGATAGAGGCCGAAGGTGTAGGCGACTTCATAGTCGGTCAGTTTGCCGTCCGGGCCATCGGTGCGCACCATGAACCTGTCGCCGCGCTTGAAGAAAGTGGATTCGACGCCATCCTTCTTGAACTTCGCGTTGGCAAAGTCGCCAAGCACGCTGGTCGCCGTGGCTTCCTGCATCGCCAGTTGGTGGTGCGAACCTGACCACGCCTTGAATTCGCTCTCGTGGCAGGTCTTGCAGGTTTCGGCGCCGACGTAGGTGGGAGGAGCGCTAGGTGGCACAGCGTTTGACGCGACAGCGGGAACAACCGAAGACACGGAGGCAGGTGGCGGTACCGGTGACGAGGAAACAAAAAACAGCGTAGCTCCAGCAGCCAGAGCGGCGAGTACCAAGCCAAGATAGATGAAGCGCTGGCGCCGCGGCTTCGGCGCCACGGGGCTTGTCGGCATTGGGGATGGGTGGCTGCGCTTGGGTTTGGCTCTTCTGGTCATCTTGCGCGCTTGTGGAGCCGTTTTCGTGGAGTCGCTTTTCCGTCCTTTTTAGACGGCGGCGTACCTGTTCGCTGTACCACGGTAGCCTTTGAAGGTCGTTGTCTGAAGCAATTTCATTGCAGAACAACGACCTTCAATCAAAATGGTTGGCGGAGTGGACGGGACTCGAACCCGCGACCCCCGGCGTGACAGGCCGGTATTCTAACCAACTGAACTACCACTCCTCTTCCGCGCACCCAGAACAAGGGGAACAGCGAAGAACGGGGCGCATCATAGCACAGGCGCTGCAGTTGGGACGGCGCAACTTGGCGGCTTGCGCATACAATCTGCGCTTTGGCTGAAGACGCGCGACATGATCGACACCGGCACGCTCAATTTTCTCTGGTCGCAGGCACTGGTCGCCGGCTTCGTCGCGGCGGGCTGCAAACACGCCGTCCTCTCCCCCGGCTCGCGCTCGACCCCGCTGGCGCTGGCCATGCTGCGCCAGCCCGGCCTCGACTGCCATGTCGCGGTCGACGAGCGTTGTGCGGCATTTTTTGCCCTCGGCATCGCCAAGGCCACGCGGCGCCCGGTGCTGCTCCTGGCCACCTCGGGAACGGCGCCGGCCAACTGGCTGCCGGCGGTGATCGAAGCCAGCCAGGCGGCGGTTCCGCTGATCCTGCTGTCCGCCGACCGCCCGCCCGAACTGCAGGCCTGCGGCGCCAACCAGACCATCGACCAGCGCGGCCTGTTCGGTCCGCATGTGCGCGCCAGCCACCTGCTCGGCACCCCGACTGAGGGATTCGACCCCGGGTACCTGCAACGCCTTGCAGCCCAGGTATGCGAACAGGCCAGTTGGCCGCATCCGGGCCCAGTGCATGTGAACCAGCCGTTCCGCGAGCCGCTGGTGCCGGCGCAGGAAACGCCTGCTCGCAGCTGCGCTGCCGAAGATCAGCGTTTCGGCACCCGTGCTGTTGCCCGCCCCAGCCGACATGCGGCGCCTTGCGACCGCAATTACCGGCCGGCGAGGCATCATCGTCTGCGGCGAAATGCCGCTGCAAGAGGGCTTCGCCGAGGCCGTGACTGCCCTCGCCGCCCGTCTTGACTGTCCGCTGTTCGCCGAACCGCTCTCCAACCTGCGTTTCGGCTCGCATGACCGCTCGCACCTCTGCGTCCGCTACAACAGTTGGCTCAATGATCCGCAGGCCAGACAGGAAGCGCAGCCCGAGTGGATACTGCGCTTCGGCGCCTTCCCGGTGACGCGCAACCTGCAGGGACTGCTGGCCGGCTCACCCGCCATCCATGCCCTGGTCGAACCCTGGCCGCGCTGGTCCGACCCGCAGCACAATATCACCCACCTGCTGCGCGCCGACCCGCTGGCCTTCTGTAAGGCGCTGCTGGCCGAGGCGCCGGAGCCGACTGCTGCTGGCTGGCACGCCACCTTTGTCGCCAGGGAAGCGAAAGCCGAGCACGAAGCCACCGGGCACGTCGGCATCCTGATCGATGAGCTGCCAACCGGCACCCCGCTCTTCGTCGGCAATTCGCTCGCCATTCGGCAAGTGGACAGCCATTCCGGCAGTGGCGACCGGCCCCTGCTGTTTTTCGGTAACCGCGGCGCCAGCGGCATCGATGGCAATATCTCGACGGCCATGGGCATCGCCGCCGTGCATGGCCGCGTCGTCGCCCTGCTCGGCGACCTCACCTGCCAGCACGACCTCGGCGGCCTCGCCCTCGCGCAGGGGCGCGACGCTAGTCATTGTCGCGGTCAACAACGGCGGCGGCGGTATTTTCGATCATTTGCCGCAAGCCGCCCTGCCGGAATTCGAACAGGGCTGGCGGACGCCGCAGCAAATCAGCTTCGAGCATGCCGCGCTGACCTTCGGCCTCGGCTATGCGCAGGCTGCAGATGACGCGGCCTTTCGTGTCGCCTTGCGCCGGGCGTTCGCTACCAGTGGCCCGCAATTGATCGAACTGCTTATCTGATATGCCTTGCCGTTGATCAAGCTGCGATTGCCTGACTTGACGCCACTCAGCCTGTTTAGTCCCACGGTGTGCTGGTGTAACTTATAGCCAGCTACGGAGGGATGACTTATGGGACAGGTACTACACGGATGCGCCCGCACAACAGAGGCAGTGCGGCGAGCGATACAACATAGTCAAGCGAGCCTGAATGCGCTGGCGTCCCAGTACGGGATCAATCCAAAGACGGTAGCGAAATGGCGCCAGCGAGAGAGCGTCAGGACGCCCCGATGGGGCCGAAGACGTTCAGTCGACGGTGCTGACTGCGGAAGAAGAAGCGGCAATCGTGGCCTTCCGCAAATACACCTTGCTGCCGCTGGATGACTGTCTTTACTCCTTGCAGGCCAGCATTCCGCATCTGACGCGGTCTTCGCTCCACCGTTGCCTGCAACGGCATGGGATATCGCGGCTGCCTGAAGTTGAAGGCGACAAACCGGACAAGAAGAAATTCAAGCCCTATCCGATCGGCTACTTCCATGTGGACATCGCCGAAGTACAGACCGACGAAGGTCGTCTCTACCTGTTCGTGGCCATCGACCGGACATCAAAGTTCGCCTACGCCGAACTGCACCCGAAGGCCACGCGCATGGTGGCTCGGGACTTCTTGACCAACTTGGTCAGCGCTGTGCCGTACGCCATCCACACCCTGCTGACCGACAACGGCATCCAGTTCGCCAAACGCAAAGGAACCGAAGCCTATCGGGAAATCCCCTTTGACCGTGTTTGCCGGGCTCAGGGCATCGAGCACCGGCTCACCAAGGTCTGCCATCCGTGGACCAATGGCCAGGTCGAGCGCATGAACCGAACGATCAAGGATGCGACGGTAAAGCGCTACCACTATCAATCTCACGACCAGCTGAAATCACATTTGCAGACCTTCTTGATGGCCTACAACTTCGCAAGAAGATTGAAAACCTTGAAGGGCTTAACGCCCTACGAATTCATCTGTAAAGCATGGACAAATTCGCCGGAAAGATTCACGATCAATCCGATCCAGCACACCGTGGGACTAAGCACTGGCACCCGCGTCAACCTGCCGCCGCTGGCTGGTTCCGCCGATGCCCTAGCGCTAGCTGAACTGGCCGTTCGCAACAAGGGCCGCACGCTGGCCGTCGTCAATGCCATTGGGGTCATTTGATTTTCCTGATTTTTTCCCGTTCAACCGCAGCAATCCGTTTTCGGCATTCAAAATACATAGTCGGCCCTGCAAAATTCATCCAAGCGCCCCGGCCAGCCGGAAATTCTGCTTGCCCGAACTGAATTGCGCATGATCGCCATTGATGAGCCGCATCAGCGCCCGTAAAACGGGGCGCAAAAAATCGGCCTTCAGGCCCAGGCGGATCATGGCCCGCAGCAACCAGCGCAGGTTGTAGCCGGTGGCGCACAACACCGCATGCAGGGCGTCACCCAGTTGGCCCTGGAGCCAGCAACGATCCATCCGGTGATCCGACTTGAGGTGGCCAATTGCGGGCTCCACCGCCTGTCGTCGCTTGAGCCAGCGGCGCTGCTGCCTGGTCAGCGACTTGTATTTGCCACGATGAATGATCTCCACCTGGGGATTGTCACGATCCACGCCACGAAATCCCAGATCCACGACCACTTCTTTCGGCGATCGGCCGACATCTTCCAACAGGATGCTTGTCTGTTCGAGTTGTGCCGAGAGAATGTGGCCGTCGTAAGGGTTGCCGGGGAAGGTTCTTGCCCCGACCATCAGTCCGCTCTTGTGGGTCACGGCGATACTGGCCTTGACGCCGAACTCGTAGGGTTTCCTGGCTTTGCCCTTGCCGATGCACTCGACTTCCGGTGCATGCAGGGCGTACAGCTTGTTCTTGTCCTTGGGTTGTTGCTGGCGGATGCGCTCGGCGCGTTCGAGCAGCTGTTCAGATGGGCGATGGCGCCATGGGATTCACTGGCCACCATCGTCAGTTTGCGTTTGATTTCGCGCAGCACGACGCCGAGGATGGTGCGTTGGCGTTTGACCGTACGACGCAGACGCTTGAACTGCTTGGCGTGGGCGTAGCCGCCGGCCTTGCGGCGCAGTTCCTTGCCCTCCTGGACGAAGGTCTGTTTCAAGGCAATGCCAACACGCTTGGCGGCTTGCACGACCTTGGCTCGGGCAATCTCCAGCAAGCGACTATCGACCGGATGGGCGATGGCTTTCTCCTGGACGGTCGTGTTGACGATGATCCGCTCGAACTCCACCGGACGCACGGCCTTGGTCTGTACGGCGGTATCGATGGTCGCCTTGAGCAGTTCTTCCACCCCGGCTTCACCAATGGCGGTGCGAAAGCGGCCAATCTGGGTGGCGTCGCAGGGCAGTGTCGGCGTGTAGTAGTCCTGGCCACTGAAGTATTGCCACACCACGTTCTCCGACCAGCGGGCGACCAGTTCCTCGTCGCTCAGGTTGAAGGCGTGCTTGAGGTAGAGCAGTGCAGCCATCAGCCGGATCGGCAACCGTGGCCGGCCTGCCGCACTGACGCCGGCACCGGCAATTTCCAGCGTCGTCCCGAACAGGTCATTGCCGGGCATCACCTGGCCTGAACGATCCTTGCGGACGAAGGCCGGCGCCAAGGCGGTTTCGATCTGGCCCCACGGCATTCGACCTGCCAGCACCGCCAAGGGGTGCCGGAGATCAATCATCTGGTCGAGCCGGGCGCGGAAAAAATCGTCAGTGGCCATCAGAGTTTCCTTCAGTTTCTCTCAGGTTTCTATGGCCGTTATTTTAATTTCTCGGGGATTTCATGGGGCGAGTTTCCGGTGAAAACCTTCTGTCTGTGGGCATTTCTGGCGTTTTGCAGGGCCGACTCATAAGCTTGGATGCCAATATTCTGATGCTACCAGCTTGCCACCATTCAATGCCAACCGATTAAGCGGCGGCTGCAGAAAAATCGCCTCCTCTGAAGCGGCTATAATCCAACCCCTCCCAGCCGTACCCGCGTCATCGTGTCCGCCTCCCGCTCCCTGCTTTCCCTCCCCGCCCTGCCCAAGCCCGGCGCCCGCATCGATCTGCCGCTGCTGGCCGGTTCGGCGGATGCGCTGGCGCTTGCCGAACTGGCCGGCCAGAGCAAGGGGCGGCTGCTGGCGGTGGTCACTGCCAGCGCGGCGGATGCGCAGCGGCTGCTGGATGAAATCCCGTGGTTCGCGCCCGGCCTCAAGGTGCGCCTGCTGCCGGACTGGGAAACGCTGCCCTACGACCACTTTTCGCCGCATCAGGATCTGGTTTCCGAGCGCCTCGCCACGCTTGTGGGCCGCGCTGCAGGGCGATGTGGAAATCCTGCTTGTTCCGGCGTCGACCGCAGTCAATCGCCTGGCGCCGCCGGAATTCATGGCGGCCTACACTTTCGAGTTCAAGAAGGGCCAGAAGCTCGACGCCGAGAAGTTCCGCAGCCAGGTGACGCTGGCCGGCTACGCGCACGTCACGCAGGTGGTGTCGCCCGGCGAATACTCGATTCGCGGCGGGCTGATCGACCTCTTCCCGATGGGCTCGCAACTGCCCTACCGGCTCGACCTGTTCGACGACGAAATCGAGAGCATCAAGACCTTCGACGTCGATACCCAGCGCACCGTCTATCCGGTGCCGGAAGTCCGCCTGCTGCCGGCGCGCGAATTTCCGATGGACGACAAGGGGCGCACGCATTTCCGCCAGGCCTTCCGCGAGCGCTTCGAGGGCGACCCGGCGAAGTCGGGCATCTACAAGGACATTTCGACCGGCATCGCCAGCGCCGGCATCGAGTATTACCTGCCGCTGTTCTTCGACGAAACGGCGAGCATTTTCGATTACCTGCCGAAGGATGCCGTCTTCGTCACCCACGGCGATGCGCCGGCCGCCATTGCCGCCTTCTGGGCCGATACCCGCTCGCGCTACAACCTGTTGCAGGGCGACAAGGCGCGGCCGCTGCTGCCGCCGGAAGAATTGTTCCTGACCGACGAAGCCTTTTTCACGGCGGCCAAGAGCTACGGTCGACTGGCGCTGGACCGCAAAAATGCCGAAGCCGCGGAAAACTGCCCAATGTTGCCGTCGACCGCAGCAGCGACGACCCGCTCGGCGCGCTGAAGAACCACCTGGCCGGCTTCAAGGGCCGCGTGCTGCTGGTTGCCGAAACCGCCGGCCGCCGCGAAACGCTGGCCGCGATGTTCGGCGAGCATGGCCTGAAACCCGCCGCCAGCGCCGATCTGGCCGGATTTCTGGCCGGCGATGCCCGGCTGGCGCTCGGCATCGGCCCGCTGCAGGCCGGTTTCGCGCTGGATGATCTGGCCTTCATCACCGAAACCGAACTGTTCGCCGGCACACCCGCGCCGCACGCGGCGCGAGGCCCAGAAGAAAGCCACTTTCGACAACTGGCTGAAGGACCTCACCGAACTCAAGGTCGGCGACCCGGTGGTGCATGAAAGCCACGGCATCGGCCGCTATCGCGGGCTGGTGCGCATGGATCTCGGCCTCGGCGAGCAGGAATTCCTCGAACTGCACTACGCCAACGAGGCCAAGCTCTTCGTGCCGGTGGCGCAGTTGCACGTCATCTCCCGCTATTCCGGCGCCGACCCGGAAAGCGCGCCGCTGCACACGCTCGGCTCCGGCCAGTGGGAAAAGGCCAAGCGCAAGGCGGCCGAACAGGCGCGCGACACCGCCGCCGAACTGCTCGCCCTCTACGCCGCGCGCGCCGCCCGCCAGGGCCACGCCTTCGATTTCAAGGAAAGCGATTACGAGGCCTTCGCCGACGGTTTCGGCTTCGAGGAAACCAACGATCAGGCGGCCGCCATCGCCGCCGTGATCGACGACATGCGCTCCGGCAAGCCGATGGACCGCCTGGTCTGCGGCGACGTCGGCTTCGGCAAGACCGAAGTCGCGCTGCGCGCCGCCTTCTGCGCGGTCGCCGGCGGCAAGCAGGTCGCGGTGCTGTGCCCGACCACCCTGCTCTGCGAACAGCATTTCCAGACCTTCTCCGACCGCTTCGCCGACTGGCCGGTCAAGATCGCCGAAATCTCCCGCTTCAAGACCGCCAAGGAATCGGCGCAGGCCCTGCAGGAACTGGCCGAAGGCAAGATCGACATCATCATCGGCACGCACAAGCTGATCGGCAAGGACGTCAAATTCAAGCGCCTCGGCCTGGTCGTCATCGACGAGGAACACCGTTTCGGCGTGCGCCAGAAGGAAACGCTGAAGGCGATGCGCGCCGAGGTCGATGTGCTGACGCTGACCGCGACGCCGATCCCGCGCACGCTGGCGATGTCGCATGGAAGGCCTGCGCGACTTCTCGGTGATCGCCACCGCGCCGCAGAAGCGCCTGGCGATCAAGACCTTCGTCACGCCGCTTCTCCGACGGCATCATCCGCGAAGCCGTGCTGCGCGAACTGAAGCGCGGCGGCCAGGTGTATTTCCTGCACAACGAGGTCGACACCATCGACAACATGCGGGAAAAGCTGGCCAAGCTGCTGCCCGAAGCGCGCATCGTCGTCGGCCACGGCCAGATGAGCGAGCGCGAACTGGAGCGCGTGATGCGCGACTTCACCGGCCAGCGCGCCAACGTGCTGCTGTGCACGACCATCATCGAAACCGGCATCGACAACCCGCACGCCAACACCATCCTCATCAACCGCGCCGACAAGTTCGGCCTCGCCCAGTTGCACCAGTTGCGCGGCCGCGTCGGCCGCTCGCACCACCAGGCCTACGCCTATCTGCTGGTGCAGGACGAAAAGGCGCTGACCAAGCAGGCGAAGAAGCGCCTCGAAGCCATCCAGGCGATGGAAGAACTCGGCTCCGGCTTCTTCCTCGCCATGCACGACCTGGAAATCCGCGGCGCCGGCGAAGTGCTGGGCGACAACCAGTCGCGGCGAAATGCAGGAGGTCGGCTTCAACCTGTACACCGACATGCTCAACCGCGCCGTCGCTGCGCTTGAAGCAAGGCAAGCACCCGATGTGGTCGACCTGACCCAGCCGCTCGGCATCGGCACCGAAATCAACCTGCACACGCCGGCCCTGCTGCCCGATGCCTACTGCCCCGACGTCCACGAGCGCCTGACGCTCTACAAGCGGCTGGCCAACGGCGAAACGGCGGAAGAAATCGACGCCCTGCAGGAAGAACTGATCGACCGCTTCGGCGAACTGCCGCTGCAAGGCCAGTCCCTGCTCGCCACGCACCGCCTGCGCCTGCTGGTCAAACCGCTGCTCGTGCAGAAGCTGGACGCCACCAACGACCAGATCACCCTGCAGTTCAGCCCGGAATTCTCGAAGAATCCGCCTATCGAGCCGATCAAGATAATCAATTTGATCCAGAAAAACCGCAGCTACAAGCTGGCCGGACAAGATAAAATCTCACTTTTACGCCACTGCCCGACCCTGAACGACAAGGTTGCCGCGGTGAAAGACATGATTCGCCAGCTGAGCCAATAGACCATGCGCACCATCGACATCGAAAACGTCAACGTAACCGCCTTCGACACCATGCCGACGCCGGAGGAAATCCACGCTCGCCTGCCGATCAGCGCCAAAGCCACCAGGACCGTCACCCACGGTCGCGGACTGCTGCGCAAGATTCTCGAGCGCAAGGACCATCGCCTGTTCGTCGTCGTCGGCCCCTGCTCGATCCACGACCCGGTCGCCGGCCTCGATTACGCCCGCCGCCTGAAGGCGCTGGCCGATGAAGTGGGCGACACGCTGCAGATCATCATGCGCGTCTATTTCGAAAAGCCGCGCACCACCGTCGGCTGGAAGGGCTACATCAACGACCCGTTCATGGACGACAGCTTCCGCGTCGATATCGGCATGGAAAAGGCGCGCCAGTTCCTGCTCGACGTTTCCGAACTCGGCCTGCCGACCGGCACCGAGGCGCTCGATCCGATTTCGCCGCAATACTACGGCGACCTCATCACGTGGACCGCCATCGGCGCCCGCACCGCCGAATCGCAAACCCACCGCGAAATGTCCTCCGGCCTGTCAACGCCGGTCGGTTTCAAGAACGGCACCAGCGGCGACCTCGCCGTCGCGGTCAACGCCATCCTGTCGGCCTCCAAGCCGCACTCCTTCCTCGGCATCAACAGCCAGGGCCGCGTCGCGGTCGTCCGCACCAAGGGCAACCGCCACGGCCACATCGTGCTGCGCGGCGGCGACGGCCGCCCGAACTACGATACCGTTTCCGTCGCCATGGTCGAGCAGGCGCTGACCAAGGCCAAGCTGCCCAGCAACATCGTCGTCAACTGCTCGCACGCCAACAGCCTCAAGAAGCCGGAACTGCAGCCGCTGGTCATGGCCGACATCGTCAGCCAGATCCGCCTCGGCAACAAGTCGCTGGTCGGCGTCATGATCGAGTCCAACATCGAGGCCGGCAACCAGCCGATCCCGGCCGACCTCAGCCAACTCAAGTACGGCTGCTCGGTCACCGACGGCTGCGTTGATTGGGCCACCACCGAAAAGATGATCCGCGACGCCGCCGTGCTGCTGCGCGACGTGCTGCCGGAACGGATAGCCTGAGAACCAAACCCGACATTTCATCAGCAACACATCCCGAAAAAACATGCCACTGATCCAAGCTTTCCGCGGACTGCGCCCTGCCCCCGGCCGCGCCGGTGATGTTGCCGCACCGCCCTACGACGTGCTGTCCAGCGACGAAGCCCGCGCGCAAGCTGCCGGGAAGGCGTTCAGCTTCCTGCACATCTCCAAGCCCGAGATCGACCTGCCGGCCGGCACCGACCCCTACGCCCCGGAGGTCTACGCCAAAGCCGCGGAAAATTTCCAGCGGCTGATCGCCGACGGCATCCTGATCCGCGATGCGACGCCGTGCTATTACGCCTACCGGATGATCATGGGCGAGCATGTCCAGACCGGCCTCGTGGCCGCCGCCTCGGTCGCCGACTACGACAGCAACCGCATCCGCAAGCACGAGTTCACCCGCCCCGACAAGGAAGACGACCGCGTCCGCCAGATCGAGGCGCTGTCACGCCCAGACCGGCCCGGTGCTGCTGGCGTATCCCGACTCGGCGGCGGCGGATGACCTCATCGCGCGCTGGACGAGCGGTCACGATCCCGTCGCCGACGTCACGGCCGACGGCGTGCGCCACACCGTCTGGCTGATCGACGACGCAGCGGCGATCGCCGCCCTGAGCGCCACGTTCGACGCCATGCCCAACCTCTACATCGCCGACGGCCACCACCGCTCGGCGGCTGCCTCCCGCGTCGCCGCCAACCGCCGGCGGGCAAGCCAGCTGCGGCGCCGGACTATTTCCTGTCCGTGATCTTTCCGGCGCACCAGATGCGCATCATGGATTACAACCGCGTGGTACGCGACCTGAACGGCATGACACCCGCCGACTTCCTCGGCGCGGGTCGGCGAACGCTTTGTCGTCAGCCCGGCGGCCGGCGGCGTGAAGCCGGAAAAACCGGGCGTGGTCGGCATGTACCTGGCCAGGCGCTGGTACCGGCTGGAAATCGACCCGAACCTGATTCCCGCCGCCGACCCGGTGCGCCGGCTCGATGTCAGCCTGCTGTCCGACCAGTTGCTGGCCCCCATTCTCGGCATCGGCGACCTGCGCCGCGACAAGCGCATCGATTTCGTCGGCGGCATTCGCGGCCTGGAGGAACTGGAGCGGCGCGTCGATAGCGGCGAGATGGCCGTCGCCTTCGCCATGCACGCCACGCGAATGAGCGACCTGATGGCGGTCGCCGATTCCGGCCAGGTCATGCCGCCGAAATCCACCTGGTTCGAGCCGAAGCTGGCCGACGGTCTGGTTTCGCACATCATCGACTGATGGACCTGGTCGTCCACGGCGGCGCCCTGCCGACCTTTCTGCTCGAACGCCTGCTGGCCGCTACCAGCGCCAGCGGCGTCGAGCCGCGCCCGCCGCAGGTCGTACGTCTGACGGGCGCGACCCGCACGCCGGCCTTCGACCAACTGACTCCGCTGATCGAAGCCGAAAAACTTGACTGGGCCTTCGTCAACCGCAACCGAAAGTTCTCCGATTTCGGCCTGATCGCCTTCGACATGGATTCGACGCTGATCGCCATCGAGTGCATCGATGAACTGGCTGATTTCGCCGGCAAAAGAGCAGACGTTTCCGCCATTACCGAGTCAGCAATGCGCGGCGAAATCGATTACCGCGAGAGCCTGTGCCAGCGTCTGGCGCTGCTCGCCGGGCTGGACGCGCGCGTCCTCTCACGCGTTTATGGCGAGCGCCTGCTGCTCTCGCCCGGCGCCCGCGAACTGCTTGAGGCCGCCCAGAACGCTGGGCTGCGCACGGCGATTCTCTCGGGTGGCTTTACCTACTTCACCGAACGCCTGCGCATCGAACTCGGCTTCGATTTCGCCACATCGAATGAACTGGAAATTTCCGGCGGAAAACTGACCGGCCACGTTTCCGGCGATATCGTCGATGCCGCCGCCAAGGCCCACCATCTCGCCCGCCTGACCGATGAACTGGGCCTCAAGCGTGAACAGGTCATCGCCATCGGCGACGGCGCCAACGACCTGTTGATGATGGCTCAGGCCGGTCTGTCGGTCGCCTTCCACGCCAAGCCGACAATCCGGGCCAAGGCAGGCGTGGCAATCAATTTCGGCGGGCTGGATTCGCTGCTGAATCTGTTCGACTGAGCGCTGGCGCTCGCTGATCAGGTCTTCCTGATCAGTTGCCTGGCGAAAGCCGCGTCGTTTTTGGTGATACGTGGTGCTTTTTGCGGCCCGGTGGCGTCAACCAGACGCACAAAATCATCCAGCGGGCTGGCCAGTGCAAGATCCCTGTCACCGTCTTTCAGCCGTTCGCGCAGCACAAACAGGCCGTCGCCGGTCATCACCATCAGGTAGTGACGGCCTTCGCTGCGCCGGTTCAGGCGGGCGACTGCCGCGGTGGCACGGGTCGAGCGCATCGGACTACTTGTATTTCCTGAAAACCGCTTTGGCGTCCAGATGCGCGCGATCCAGCGTGCAGATCGACGGATCGTCATCGTGCCCGCTGAAAAATTCGTCCGCCTGGGCGCGCATTACCATCTTGATGGCGGCCTCATCACCGACGTCGTACTTTTCGGTGATCAGCGTGGTGACTTCGTCGAGATGCTCTTCATAAGTCATGCTGTAATCACTCAGTGCAGATCGACGGCGTGCTGCTTGAGCGCTTCCAGCGGGACGATTTCCAGCGCTGCCTGATTGGTCGAATTCAACGAGACGCGCGGCGCCTTGCCGGCCTTGAACGCTTGCAGCCAGCGCGCGGCGCACAGGCACCAGCGCTGACCGGGCAGCAGACCGGGGAAATCGAACTCGGGGTGCGGCGTCAACAGGTCGTTGCCGCTCGCCTTGGAGAATTCGAGGAATTCTGCAGTCAGCACCACGCAAATGGTGTGACTACCAATATCCTCTTCCGAGGTATTGCAGCAACCGTCGCGGAAAAAGCCGGTAAGCGGGCGATCGGAACAGGTCAGCAGCGGCCCGCCGAGTACATTCAACTGACTGCCGCGTCCTGGGAAGTCGCGGGCTTTCATGCAACCTCGTCGATCCAGGCCTGCTGGATCGCTTCGAGAACCTTCTCGCCACTGTGCTTGGGATCGTCGTCGAAGCCGGGCAGCGCCATTACCCAGTCGCGCAGATCGACAAAGTTGATCTTCAGCGGGTCCTTGTCCGGATGCGCTTCGCTCAGTTCGATGGCGATGTCGTTGATGTCGGTCCATTTCATTTGCGGTGCCCTTCCTTCGCCATGTTGATGCTGTATTTCGGAATTTCGATCACCAGCGGGGTCGACCGCACGATTGCCTGACAGCCGAGACGCGAGTTGGGTTCCAGGCCCCAGGCCTTGTCGAGCAGATCTTCCTCAATTTCTTCCGCCGCTTCCAGCGAGTCAAAGCCTTCGCGCACAATGACATGACAGGTCGTGCAAGCACAGGACATTTCACAGGCGTGGTCGAGTTCGACGCCGTTTTCCAACAGCGTTTCGCAGATCGACTTGCCCTCTTCCGCCTCGATGACGGCGCCATCCGGGCAATTCTCCGGGTGCGGCAGTACGATCAGTTGCGTCATGCCTCTTCTCCCAATTTGATATCCGCCACGTTACGGCCGGCGAGCGCCCGATTGACGCTCTGGTTCATGCGGCGATGGGCAAATTCCTGGGTCTCGAAGCCGAGATCATCCATCGCGACATTGATCAGGCGGCGGTTGTCGCCGGCAATGGCGACACGAAGTTTTTCGATACTTGCCGAAATCTTGATGATTTCAGCCTCGCTCAACAGATGCGGATCTTCCTTGAGCGCGGCTTCGGTCGCTTCGAGCATGCGCTGGGCCTCGACCTGCGCCTCCTTGAGCGCGCGGTTGATCGCGTCATCCTTGGCATGCAACATCGAATCCTTGAGCATATCGGCGATTTCGTCGTCGGAGAGCCCATAAGAAGGCTTGACGACAACACTGGATTCGACGCCGGTCGTCTGCTCGCGTGCGGCAACCGACAGCAGGCCATCGGCATCGACCTGGAAGGTGACCCGGATGCGCGCCGCACCCGCCACCATCGGCGGAATGCCGCGCAGTTCGAAGCGCGCCAGCGAACGGCAGTCGCTGACCAGCTCGCGTTCGCCCTGGACGACGTGGATCGCCATCGCCGTCTGGCCATCCTTGAAGGTCGTGAATTCCTGGGCGCGCGCCGTCGGGATCGTCGAATTGCGCGGAATCACCTTTTCGCTCAGCCCGCCCATCATTTCCAGCCCGAGCGACAGCGGAATCACGTCGAGCAGCAGCCAGTCGTCCTTGCCGGTCTTGTTGCCGACCAGCAGATTGGCCTGGGTGGCGGCGCCGAGGGCGACGACCTTGTCCGGATCGAGATTGGTCAGCGGTTCCTGGCGGAAGAAATCGCCGACCGCCTTCTGCACCTGCGGCATCCGCGTCGCACCGCCGACCATGACCACGCCCTTGACATCCTCGACGCGCAGGCCGGCATCACGCAGCGCCTTCTTGACCGGCTGAATCGTCTTGGAAATCAGGGTTTGGGCGATCTCGGCAAAGTTCGCGACATCGAGCTTCAACTCGACCATTTCGCCGGTGAACAGGCGCGCCGTAATCGGCGCTTCCGGATTGATGGTCAGAAATTCCTTGGCTTCGCGGCAACGCATCATCAGCAGGCGCCCGTCTTCCGGCGACAACGGCTGCAGTTTCGCCTGCTCGATGACCCAGCAGAAAATGCGGTGATCGAAGTCATCGCCACCGAGCGCGGAATCGCCGCCAGTCGCCATCACTTCAAAAACGCCCTGGGTCAACTTGAGGATGGAAATGTCGAACGTCCCGCCGCCCAGATCGTAGACCGCATAAATACCCTCGGCCGCGTTATCCAGCCCGTAGGCGATGGCGGCGGCAGTCGGTTCGTTCAACAGGCGCAGCACATCAAGGCCAGCCAGCCGGGCGGCATCCTTGGTCGCCTGGCGCTGCGCATCGTCGAAATAGGCCGGCACCGTGATGACTGCCCCGACCAGGTCGCCGCCAAGCGCCGTTTCGGCGCGCGCCTTGAGGCTCTTCAGGATTTCGGCCGAAACCTCGACCGGGCTTTTCACCCCGGCCACCGTCCTCACCTTGACCATGCCCGGCGCCTCGACGAAGTCGTAGGGCATCGATTCGACGTGCGAAATGTCATTCAGCCCGCGCCCCATGAAGCGCTTGACGGAAACGATGGTATTTTTGGGGTCGACCGCCTGCCTGGTCTGCGCGTCGTAGCCGACATCGGTCGTGCCATCCGCGTGGTAGCGGACGATGGATGGCAACAAGGGCCGTCCCTGCTCGTCGTTGAGTACTACCGACATGCCGCTACGAACGGTGGCGACCAGTGAATTCGTGGTGCCGAGGTCGATACCGACCGCCAGTTTGTGCTCGTGGGGTGCCGCCGACTCGCCGGGCTCGGCTATTTGAAACAGGGCCATTTTTATTCTTCCAGCGACGCCAGCGCGTCGTCGATTTCGTGCAAGAGTTTTTCGAGGAACATCAGGCGGCGCACGCGATCGGTGGCGCCGTGAAAAATCGCCGGCATCATCGAGCAATTCACCCAGTTCGACGTAACGACCGTTGATGTCGCCGCGCAGGCGATTGTGCAGATGCTCGAGTTCGTGGTGATCGCCGCCATTGCGCGCTTCGACGACCGCTTCCCGCCATTCCATCTGTTCCATCAGGAAATCGGCCGGCATCGCGGTATTGGTCTCCGCCTGAATGTCGTGTCCAGCCAGATGCAGCATGTATTTGGCGCGCTCAAGCGGCTTTTTCAGCGTCTGGTAAGCCTCGTTGGCATGCGTCGCCCACTGCA
Source organism: uncultured beta proteobacterium (assembly GCA_963727115.1). Classification (GTDB taxonomy): domain Bacteria; phylum Pseudomonadota; class Gammaproteobacteria; order Burkholderiales; family Rhodocyclaceae; genus Azonexus. The sequence goes on from CAVSFS010000014.1 coordinate 157,672, forward strand.
TGGAGATGCGACGCTCGGCCTCGCCGGCATGGGCGAAACGATCCGGATGAACCTGCGCCTGAATGTCGCGGTAGCGGGAATCGAGGTCCGAGAGATCGAGCCGGAAGCCCCGATTCAGTCCGAACAAGGCGAAGTGGTCGGCCCGGAAATCCATCAGACGTTAAACGATTCGCCGCAGCCGCACTGGTCTTTCACGTTCGGGTTATTGAACTTGAAACCTTCGTTCAGTCCTTCGCGGGTGAAATCCAGCTCCATCCCGTCCAGATACGGCAGGCTTTTGGCATCGACGAAGACCTTGACGCCATTGCTCTCGAAAACCAGATCCTCGGGACTTACCTCATCGACGAATTCCAGCTTGTAGGCCATGCCGGAACAACCGCTGGTTCGCACACCGAGGCGCAGGCCGACGCCCTTGCCGCGCTTGCTCAGGTAGTTGGCGACGTGTTTCGCCGCCTTGTCGCTCAAGGTGACAGCCATGCTTATTCTCCGTGCTTCTTTTTGTAATCGGCCACGGCTGCCTTGATGGCATCCTCGGCCAGAATCGAACAGTGAATTTTAACCGGCGGCAGGGCCAGTTCTTCGGCGATTTCCGTATTTTTGATGGACAGCGCCTGATCGACCGTCTTGCCCTTGACCCATTCGGTCACCAGCGAAGACGAGGCAATGGCCGAACCGCAACCGTAGGTCTTGAACTTGGCATCTTCGATCACACCGGCCTTGTTTACCTTGATCTGCAGCTTCATCACGTCGCCACAGGCGGGGGCGCCGACCATGCCGGTGCCGACGCCATCATCTTCCTTGCCAAAGGAACCGACGTTACGTGGATTTTCATAATGATCAATGACTTTTACGCTATAGCTCATGTTGTTTCTCCTTGAATTTCCTTAGTGCGCAGCCCACTGAACGGTATCGAGATCGATGCCGTCCTTGAACATTTCCCATAGCGGGGAAAGCTCACGTAGTTTTCCAACTTTCGATTTTAACAATTTGATTGCATAGTCAATTTCTTCTTCTGTCGTAAATCGACCGATGCTGAAACGGATCGAGCTGTGGGCCAACTCGTCATTACGTCCGAGGGCGCGCAGGACGTAGGATGGTTCCAGACTGGCCGAGGTGCAGGCCGAGCCGGAAGAGACGGCAAGATCCTTGATCGCCATGATCATCGACTCGCCTTCGACATAGGCGAAGCTGATGTTCAGATTATGGGCGACGCGGTGTTCGAGGTCGCCATTGACGAAAGTTGCTTCCATATCTTGCAGGCCGTTGAGCAGACGGTCGCGCAGTGCGCCGACGCGCTTGTTTTCCTCGGCCATTTCTTCCCTGGCGAGACGGAAAGCCTCGCCCATGCCGACAATCTGGTGCGTCGCCAGCGTGCCGGAACGGAAACCGCGCTCGTGGCCGCCACCGTGCATCTGCGCTTCGAGGCGGATACGCGGCTTGCGCCGCACGTACAACGCGCCGATGCCCTTCGGGCCGTAGGTCTTGTGGGCGCAGAAGCTCATCAGATCGACCTTCAACTTGCTCAAATCGATCTCCACCTTGCCCGTTGCCTGCGCCGCATCGACGTGGAAGATCACACCTTTCGCGCGACAGATTTCGCCCAGCTCCGCGATTGGCTGGATGACGCCGATTTCGTTATTGACGAACATCACCGAGGCCAGCACGGTATCCGGACGGATGGCCGCCTTGAAAGCCTCGAGATCGATCAGACCGTTCTCCTTGACCTCGAGATAGGTCGCCTCGAAGCCCTGGCGCTCCATTTCGCGGACGGTGTCGAGCACGGCCTTGTGCTCGGTCTGGACCGTGATGATGTGCTTACCCTTGGTGTTGGCGTAGAAGTTGCAGGCGCCCTTGATCGCAAGATTGTTGGATTCCGTGGCGCCGGAGGTCCAGATAATTTCCTTGGGATCGGCACTGACCAGCGCCGCCACTTCTTCGCGTGCTTCCTCGACAGCGGCTTCCGCCACCCAGCCGAAGCTGTGCGAACGCGAGGCCGGGTTGCCGAAATGCTCGCAAAGGTAGGGAATCAGCTTTTCCGCCACGCGCGGGTCAACCGGGGTGGTTGCCGAATAATCCAGGTAGATGGGGAGTTTCATCTTGATTCTCGCTTTAAGGTTGATTCAATCGGGGTTATCTCAGACAGCCAGCGCTGTCAGTCCCTGCAGGCGTCCGACCGTCACCTGCAGGGCCTTGATGAATTCATCGATATCCGCTTCGCTGTTGCCGGCGCCGAGACTGACCCGCACCGCGCCGCGCGCAATCTCCGGCGCCACGCCCATTGCCCGCAGGACATGCGACGGCTCCGGGTTGGCACTCGAACAGGCGGCGCCACTGGCCACTGCAAAGCCTTCGCGGTCCAGCTTGCCGACCAGCGTTTCACCATCGATATCGGGCAAGGCAAAATATGTCGTATTCGGCAAACGCTCGACACCAGCACCGAACATCGTTGCTCCAAGTGCCACCAACCGGCATTCGAGCCGCTCGCGCAGCACTCGCAGGCGTCGCGGCAATTCGGCAACGCTACGTGCCGCAAGTTCCGCCGCCACGCCAAATCCGACAATCGCCGGCACGTTTTCGGTGCCTGAGCGCAATCCACGCTCATGCCCGCCGCCAGCAATCAGCGGCTGCAGTTCGACGCGCTTGTCGAGCACCAGCGCCGCCGCGCCCTTCGGGCCGCAGGCCTTGTGCGCGGAAAGCGTCATGGCGTGAACGCCAGCCGCGTTCAGCACCCGGAAATCGAGCGGCAACTTGCCCAGGGCCTGAACCGCATCGGTATGGAACCAGCCACCGGCGGCCTTTGCTGCCGTGGCCAGCCGCGAAATGTCCTGAATGACACCGGTCTCGTTGTTGGCGGTCATGATGGATATCAACCGGGGCCGCGCTGCCAGAATGCCGGCGAAGTCCTCGAAATCGACCCTCCCGGAGGCGTCAACCGCAACTATCTCGACCTGCCAGCCACCCTTCGCCAACTGGGCAGCCGGCTTGAGAATGCACGGATGCTCGATGGCGCTCACCGCCAGCAGGCCGGGCTTGCACGAGGCTGCGGCGCCCTTGAGAAACAGATTGTTGGCTTCGCTGCCACCGCTGGTGAACACCACTTCGGTCGGATGCGCATTGACCGCGGCCGCCACCTGCTGCCGCGCTTCATCGATCGCCCGCCGCGCGGCCCGTCCGTACTCATGGCGGCTCGATGCATTGCCGAACTGGCTTTCCAGCCACGGCAACATGGCCGCCAGCACTGCCGGAGCCAGCGGTGTCGTGGCGTTGTGGTCGAGATAGGCGGGCCGGAACATGGCTATGCTCAGATGACCGCGGCAACCTTGTCACGGCCATTGCGCGACCGCGGCTGCGGACCGATCCGCCGATCCTCGATTACCGAGGCGTTGCCGGCCTTCGCTTCCTTTGCCCGCTGGCAATCGACGAGATCGGCAAGGGTCACCGAAGAGAGATAGTCGTACATCTTGACATTGAGCGCAGCCCACAGATCGTGGGTCATGCAGCGATGATCGTCCAGGCAATTTTCCCGGCCACCGCACTGGGTCGCGTCGAGCGGTTCATCGACGGCGCGGACGATATCGGCCACCGTCACCTTATCCACGGGCCTGGCGATGCAATAGCCGCCGCCCGGGCCACGCACACTGTCAACCAGGTTGTAGCGGCGCAGCTTGCCGAACAACTGCTCAAGGTAGGACAGCGAAATTTTCTGGCGTTCACTGACACCGGCCAATGCCACCGGACTGTCGTCGCCGCGCAGGGCGAGATCCATCATGGCTGTCACCGCAAAACGTCCTTTGGTCGTGAGTCGCATTCTGTACCCTTCGTAAATAACCTACTATTCAGGTCAACTATATAGAATCTTGACTCAAATTAGTCAACAATTTTACTCAGGTATTTCGGATCGAAGCGGTCGGCCGCCAGCACTTCCTCGTCGCACTTGAACCCGGCCGCTTCCAGTTCCTTCAGCAACGATGCCAGACGGCGGTCGGTTTCGGCGGCATGATCGAGCAGGCCGTGTATCGCCTTGGACAGCGGATCATCCTGGTCGAGCGCCACCGCATAGGCTGAAAAGCCCAATTTCTCGGCCTGCGCCTCACGCTGGCGGCTTTCCTCGGAACGGTCGACCACCCGCGCCGGATTGCCGACTGCCGTGGCGCCCGCCGGAACCGCCTTGGTGACCACCGCGTTGGAACCGACCTTGGCGCCGGCCGCGATCGTGATCGGACCAAGCACCTTGGCCCCGGCTCCGATCACCACGCCATCCTCCAGCGTCGGATGGCGCTTGCCCTTGTTCCATGACGTGCCGCCGAGCGTGACACCATGATAGATCGTGACATCGTTGCCGATCGTGGCAGTCTCGCCGATCACCACGCCCATGCCGTGGTCGATGAAGAAACGGCGACCGATCGTGGCGCCGGGGTGAATTTCGATACCGGTGAAAAAACGCGCCAGATGCGCGACGAAACGCGCCAGCCAGCGCAGGCGATGCCCCCAGAGCCAGTGCGCCAGGCGGTACATGAACAGGGCATGGATACCCGGGTAGCAGGTCAGCACCTCCCAAAAGGTGCGCGCTGCCGGATCGCGGTCAAAAACCGCACGAATATCCTCACGCAGATGCCGGAACATGAAAGCAGAATCCCCTGTCGATAACAGGGCGAATTCTAAAATACTCGACTGAATTTGTCAGCTATTTTGGGCGCCTGCCTCGACGCTCGCCGGAAGCCGCAAAAGCAAACGGCCGGTTTGAGGCCGGCCGTTCCGCGATCAACGATCGAAACGCTTACTCGGTGTAGAAATTCACGTCGTAGGGATACGGCTTTTGCGGCACATTCGAAACAGCATTGCGCTCGGTGGCCTGGAGATCCTGTTTCTTGTCCCACCACAGCGCGCGACCGACCTTCTGGTCTTCGACCCACTCCGGATGCTTTTCCAGTTCTTCGTCAATCCATTTCGTGTGGTCGGACACGTAACCCGTATTTACGTCACCCATTTTTCCGCGATCCTCAAGCTGTTTGAGACAATGGCGCGATTCTAGCACTTGAGCAAAATGTCGAGTGGAACTTCAGACCTTTTCCGCACACAACCAAACGTAATTGAAAATCGCCGTTTTTCCCGGTCAACCGCAGCATTCAGCACTGACGGTCAAAATAACGTGTCCTGGTTGATGTTAGTATTTTCTGATACGCGGTCCTTACAAGCCGAAACCTACTCCTGGCTCAAACGTCTCTCCCCACGATCAATTCGCTGATGAAAAGTCATTTGCTGTCCGCCGCACTCATGATGTTACCGGTTGCGCAAGCGCCAGCCCAGCAACTGCCGGGCGTTCCGGTGGCTGGGCAAGAGGCCTATCAGGCCTACGAAAAAGCGCAAGAGCAACGCGCCTTTGCCATTGCACCCGGTGGCGCCTGGGGATGGCATGCCGATGCGGACTCACCGGATATCGCGGAAGACAAGGCAATCAGCGCCTGCAAGTCCAACACGCACCAGAAATGTGTGCTGTACGCCCGCAACAACCAGGTGGTTTTCAATGCGAAGTCCTGGCCTGGCCTGTGGGGGCCTTACGCCACGACTGCCGTGGCCGCCAAAGCGCCGGGCGGGACGGAACCCGGACAACGGATGGCCGACATTGGCTTTCGCGATGCCCAGGGCAAACCAGCCAAACTGAGTGGACTGAAAGGCAAGGTCGTCATCCTCCACTTCTGGGGTAGCTGGTGTCCACCGTGCCGGAAGGAGATGCCGGAGCTGGTCAAGCTGCATAAGGCCTTGAAAGAGCAACGGGATATCGTTTTTGTGTTGTTGCAGATACGGGAACCTTTTGAGACATCCCGGCGCTGGGCGCAAAGCCAACACCTGGAACTCCCGCTCGCCGACTCGGGCAGCCACGGCGAAAGTGACGCCAATCTATATCTGGCCAATAACAAGCTGTTACCGGACCGCGAAATCGCCCGCAGCTTTCCGACCAGCTACGTGCTGGACAAACATGGCCTGGTGATTTTTTCGCACATTGGCCCGGTCCATGACTGGCCTCAGTACGAAGCTTTTCTCAAGGATGCCGCCAAGTATTCAGGGAAATAACCCGACTACCCTTGTAGGATAGCCGGATAGCCGCCAAGCGGCGGATCAGACCTTGCCGGCTACAGGCGCCTCTTCCTCGGCATCCTCCCAACCGGTAATCATCGTTTTGATGTGCGCGAATGGGGTGTGCCCGGTCGTCGTCAGATAGACATGGACGATGACGAAAGTCAGCATCATGAAGGCACCCGCCGTGTGCGCCAGCGCCACGCCTTCAAGCCCGAAGAAGCGATCGAGGCCAAAATCCTTCCAGTAGGCATAGAACAGGTAGATCAGCCCGGAGCCCCAGATGAGCGGCGAAACCATCGCCAGCAGTGTCACGTAGGCCAGCCGCTGCAAGGGATTGTGCTTCTTCACGGCGGTCTTGTGGAAGGGGTGCGGCGCGCCGACGAAGATGCCGTAGCCGTAGTAACGCACCATGGCAACCACCTTGTTCACGGTAGGAATGTATTGCCGCCACTCGCCGGTCGTGAACTGCCAGAAGATGGTGAACGCCCACAGCGTCAGCAAGGCCCACGCCGTCAATGTGTGTAACTCGACCGCGCGCTGGAAACCGAAATTCTTGTAAACACCGTGAATTTCAAAGCCGGTGACCAGCATGAAGATGACCAGCGCGGCCTGAGACCAATGCCAGAAACGCTCGTAACGCTTGTAAAGATAGATGCGGGCGGGTGCGTTCATGATCTTATCCCTTGCGCTTGAAGTGAATGTAAACACGCGTGCCGCCGTGAATCAGCACACCGAGCAGGCTAAGCAGAACAACCGCCCAGCCAACCATATCGAGTAGATGGTTGCGGTCGCGACCCGGCAGATAAACACCGGAAATGCCATCCAGGCGACCCTTGTCGGCGTGACACTGAGCACAACTCAGGGCATCCGCCTTGGGGGCGACCATGTGCGTAATCGGCCAGCTCATTTCCGTACTGACAAAACCGAATTTGCCGCTGTAAGGCATGCCAGCTGTCTTCATGCCAGCCTCGATGGCTTTCGGCCAGTCGTAATTGGTCCACAGCGCCGCCTCATCCTCCCCGGCCGTATGGACGACCAGCAGGTAGTTATTTTCGGTGTCGTAAGCCTGCTTGCCACGATGGATCTTGAACGGCCAGATCCGCGCATTTGCATCGCCCGGCCCGCCTTCCGGATGGTTGATCTCGACGATATTGCCGGGATCGATCTTGTCACCCTTGGTTTTGTAGCTGACGTGACCGTTGAACCAGCGATATTCGGGAATCATGTAGGAGTCCCAGGCAAAATTGCCTTTTTTCGAATCAAAGGCCCGGCGACCGGCGCTATCCTTGACGACCCGCGGTTTGCCATCCGGCCCCATCTGCGTTGCCGTCGACCAATCCCATACTTTCTCGGTACCGACGCCATCGCGAGCGAATTCGGCAATATGGCAAGTCTGGCAGGCCACTTTGTTGCTGTGCGTATTCAGCCGTTCAGCGTGCAGAACGCTCTCCTTGTGCGGCTTGTCGCCATGACAGGACTGGCAGGCAGCCGGTGCGGCATCCGCCTTGCCGCGCATGTGCGCCGGCCCGGTCAGCGCCGCACTCATGTCGTAGCGGCTACCCGAAACCTGGTGCCCCGAGGTGGCATGGCAGGTGGAGCAATTGAAGTTCAGCCCCTTGGCATCCATATGCACGTCAAGGTACTTCCCCGGATTTTTCAGCGCGCTATCGAGATCGCCGTGCTTGGTGCCATCGCCGCCCGCCCCGTAGAAATGGCAGGAGCCGCAATTGCTGCGACTGGGCAAGGCAATACTTTGCGCCACTTTGGTCAGATCCACCGCCTCGACAAATTTGCCTGAGCCATGCGGAAACTCCCGGCGCTCGTAAACCGGGTGCCCGGCATCGCCAGGCAGCTTGCGATAGGTGGCGGTGCTGTCGTGGCAGATCAGGCAATCAACGTTCTCCTCGGCCTTGAAGTCGAAGCTTGCATCTTTCCAGCCATATCCGGCATGGCACGCCATGCAGTCCTTCTCGTTGGAGATGGTGGTGGTGCAGTAATTGTTGATGATGTTTTTCTTGCCCAGCTTCTGGCCGGATTTTGGATCGGTGTATTCCCAGGTCCAGTGCTTGGTATGCTGAACCTGCTTGGCCGCTTCGGTATGGCAACTCAGGCAGGCCTTGGTCACCTCCGGCCCGGAAGCGAACACCTTCTGCAGTTCCTTCAATTTGCTATGGTCGACCGTGCTTTTACTGCCTGATTGCACCTTGGCCGGTGGCGCTGACAGCGCGGCCGGGGTCGCCGGTGGCGGCGAATCTCCCCAGACAGCGCTCCAGGTCAACACCGCGCCGAGCAAAGCGGCGACTGACAGAAGTCTCTTTTGGCGCATGATTTTCTCTCTCCGAGATCGTGACGGTCAGCAACCGGCAGCAGCGCCAGCGCCACTCCCGCCGCTACCACCTTCGCCACCCATTTTCGGGACAATCAGCGGCGGTGCCGGCTTGCTCGGATCCATCACGAGGAAGCGCTTTTGATCAGCCACCACTTTTTCCATGATGCCGCCGACCAGTGGCCCGAAAAGTTCACCGATCAGGCCGGCATTCAGGATGCCTATATAAACCTTGCCGTCATTTTTCTTGTAAACCGCAATCTTGCAAGGCATCAGCAAGGACAGGAAACGAACGCTATCCTCCTTGAGAATAGGACCGGAATACACCGTGCTACAAGCCTCGATCAATAGGACAGGCAAGACATTGCCGCCTTCCGCCTCAACCGGCTTGGCCGGATTGCGCAGCCCGGAGATGGACCAGCCGTTCCCGGCTGCCTGAATATTTTGCTGAATGCGGGCCGTTGTTTCCTCAACCGAGAACGGACTGACCTGCTCCGAGAACATCATGCCGCCTATGCTTTTCCAGGCAACGAAAACCGCCAGCCCAATCCCCAACAAAAAACCGCCGATTAACTTCAGCATGTTTATCTCCCTCAAAAAATGAATGGCGCAACCAGCCTACCGGGCTGTTATTTAGTTTATTAGCGTACGCTTATTAACTAAATTATTATTTGTCTTGAAACAAGAAATCCAAAAAAATTCATTCTCAGGCTGAGGGCGATGCAAATCGCCGTCGCTAGCCAAAATCGTAAAATCATCGCCGATCACACCGGTAAGTGCCGAAAGATCGGATCTACAACCTTGAGAAGGGTGAGGTTGCCGGAAAGCGACTGATCGAATTCCCCGTCGGGCAAAGCTTCCATGCCAGTCATCAACAACTGGCTGAGCCATTCGCGGAAATCAATGTCGCGGCGCTACCACCTGGCCGTTACGCCATCATGGCCTATCACGATGCGGACTTGAATGGAAAATTCGACCTGCGCTTCGGCATGTTTCCGACTGACAGGCTATGGCCTCTCGAATAACCCGAAGGTGATGGGGCCGCCAAAATTTGCCGACAGCGCTTTTGACGTAGGCGGGCCCGAAACTTCGGGTAATATAAGCATTTCCTACTAAACAATCATTAACCCGGAGAACTACGTGAAACAAACAATGCTGCAGGAAAAATATCCGCTCTACGTCGCCGAAATCAACAAGAGTGAAACCGACTTCAAAACCGTAGATGCGCTTGTCGAGTATTACAAGGGCAAGATCGCCGAAAATCCCAAGGTCAAATTCATCGGCGTTTTCGATCACTACGCCCACACCAGCAGTATCGGTGGCGATATCGCGCCGGGTATCGTTGCCGCGGTCGACATCATTTTCTGCTTCGGTTTCGCCCTGCCCTCCCCGCAGATGCTGGCGGTGCGTCCGCGCTCGATCGGCGTTGCCGACATGGGCGACAAATTCATCATCAGTTTCATGGAAGCCCCGATGCAACCGGCCAATCAGGCCATGGAAGCGTGGACACTGGGGCTGCGCAAGAACTGACGGATCAGGCTCGAAGCAAAATCCCGGCAACCCGGGCGTGGGTGCGAACCACTACTCCCGCGCCAATCCGGAGGGCAAGCCGTCCGGAAATTTCTGGGCGATTTCCTTCAACGCGGTCTGCAGCATTTCCTCGATGACCGGGTGATAGAAAGGCAACTGCAACAGACTGTGCGCCGTTTCGCCACGCTGGATGGCCCAGGCCAACAGATGGGCGAGGTGTTCGCCGCCGGTCGCCACCATGGCGGCACCGAGCAGTTTGCCGTCACGCGCATCGGCGTAGAGACGCAGCAGACTCTCTTCACCGCCGAGTATTTTGGCCCGCCCATTGCTGTCACCTCCAGCGCTGCCGATTGCGATCGCTTGCGGATCGAGTTGGTCGAGGCGGGCGCCGACGCTGACCACATCCGGGTCGGAGAAGGCAATGCCAAGCGCCACCTTGCGCCTGAACCGGGTGATCTCCGCGCGCGCCGCGTTGTAACCGGCGATGGCGCCTTCGTCGGCGGCTTCGTGCATCAGCGGCCGGTCGCCATTGGCGTCGCCGGCAATAAATACCGGAAAATCGCCGATCTGCATCGTCGCCGGGTCGAATTCCGGCATGCCGCGTGCGTCGACCGCAATGCCCGCCGCCTCAAGATTCAGGCTATCGACATTGGGCCGCCGACCGAGCGCGGCGAGCAGCAGATCGACCTTGGCCACGCGGTCGCCGGAGCGCATCAGCACCTCCTCGCCGCTGGCCGACACCGACACCTCGCTACCGAGCCAGAGGGTGATTTCACGCCCGAAACGGGCAATCGCCCGCTCGCCGATCGCCGGGTCAACGATGCCGGCCACCGTGTTTGCAATATCGGCGCCGATCACTTCGACGCCCAGACGCGACAGCGCCAGCCCCATTTCCAGGCCAATCGCCCCGAGGCCGAGCACGCCGACGCGCTTCGGCAAAGCCGGCAATTCGAAGAGCTGATCGGTCGTCACCGTCCGCTCGGCTACCGCCCCCAGCCATTTCGGTAGCACCGGACTTGAACCGGTGGCGATGACCACGGCACCGGCGCGGACAATCTGAACATCATCCCCCAGCCTTACCTCAAGCACGCCCGGCGCGAGAAAACGGGCCGGCCCCTCGAGCAGGAATTCACCCGCCATCGAACGCGCTGCCTGGGCCGGTCGACTGGCAAACTGATCGCGCTGCTTGCGCAGGGCCGCCCACACCTGAGCCGTATCGAGACTGAGCATCTCCAGTCCGCCGACCCCCGCAATTTCCTTGCGCGCAGCCCATAAGCCGCCGGCGTGCAGCGCGACTTTCGACGGCATGCAACCGACCCGGGCACAAGTCGTGCCCAGCGGGCCGTGGTCGATCAGCACGAAGGATCGGCCTGCCTGGCGAACTTCCCGCATGGCGTACAGGCCGGCACTTCCGGCGCCGATGATGGCAACGTCGGTTTGGATTTCAGGTTTCATGGCAAGAGGCTTTCAGTGGCGGTTTCCAGGTTCGAGGATTATACGTGGCTTCAATTCCGGCCATTTTTCAGGGTTAACCGCAGAAGCACATAAAATGTCCGCGTCCCTATAAAATGGGCATCCGCCAAAACCGAAAACTCCGGAGAGACCCGTGTCCGCCCTGCTACCCAACGTTGATCCCCAAGGCCTGCTCGAATATTCCGTGGTGTATACCGACCGCGCCCTGAACCACATGTCGCAACGCTTCCAGGGCGTCATGAAGGACATCTCGCGCATCCTGAAGCAGGTTTACAACGCCAGGGCCGCCGTCGTCGTCCCCGGCAGCGGCACCTTCGGCATGGAAGCCGTGGCGCGCCAGTTCGCCAGCGACAAGAAGTGCCTGATCATCCGTAACGGCTGGTTCAGCTTCCGCTGGACGCAGATTTTCGACATGGGAAAGATCCCTTCGGAGAGCATCGTGCTGAAGGCTCGTCAAGTCGGCAGCGGCCCGCAGGCGCCATTCGCGCCACCACCGATTGCCGAAGTCGTCGCCGCGATCCGCGAACAGAAGCCGGATGTCGTCTTCGCGCCGCATGTCGAAACCGCCTCCGGGATCATCCTGCCCGACGATTACGTGAAGGCGGTCGGTGACGCGGTTCGTGCGGTCGACGGTCTTTTCGTGCTCGATTGCGTCGCTTCCGGCACGGTCTGGGTGGATATGGTTGACAGCAATGTCGATATCCTGATCAGCGCCCCGCAGAAAGGCTGGAGCGCCTCGCCGTGCTGCGCGCTGGTCGCCCTCGGCGAGCGCGCCCGCGCCCGTATCGACGCGACGACCAGCACCAGCTTCGCCTGCGACCTCAAGAAGTGGCTGCAGATCATGGAAGCCTTCGAGAACGGCGGCCATGCCTACCATGCGACGATGCCGACCGACGCGCTGGCCGCCATGCGCGATGTGATGCTGGAAACCGAAGCTTACGGTTTCGCCCGGGTCTGCAGCGAGCAGCAGGAACTCGGCCGCCGCGTGCGCGAACTTCTCGAAGCGCGCGGGTTCCCGAGTGTCGCCGCGGAAGGCTTCAAGGCCCCCGGCGTCGTCGTCAGCTACACCAGCGATCCGGATATCCAGAACGGCAAGAAATTCCTCGCCATCGGCCTGCAGACTGCGGCCGGCGTGCCCCTGCAGTGCGATGAGCCAGCCGAGTTCAGAACCTTCCGTATCGGCCTGTTCGGACTGGAGAAGCTGCACAATCCGGAGCGCACCGTGGAAAATCTGGCCAAGGCGCTGGATGCCCTCGCCTGACCGTCGAGTTCCGTCGAAAATGAGAACGAGCACCCTGCCCCGCGCGACGATCACCGTTGCCGCCGTCCTGACGCTCGCCGGCGGCCAATGTCTCGCCGAATCGCAATCCGAATTCGAAAGCTGCCTGGCGCGGCTGCAGCCGGCGGCACAACGCAGCGGCGTCCGGACTGACAGTTTCAGCCGCTTCACCCAGGGCGTGCAGGCCGACTTCAGCCTGCTCGACAAGCTGAACTACCAGCCCGAATTCAAGTTGCCGATCTGGGACTATCTTTCCGGCCTGGTGGACGATGAGCGCATCGCCGACGGCAAGGCGAACCTCGCCCGCTACGCCGATGTCCTGCAACGGATTCAGGCAAGCTACGGCGTCGATCCGGCGACCGTGGTAGCGGTCTGGGGCGTCGAAAGCAATTTCGGGCGGATTACCGGCAAGTACCCGCTGGTCCAGGCGCTTGGCACGCTTTCCTGCTTCGGCCGGCGCCAGAGCTATTTCCAGGGCGAATTCTTCGCTGCCCTGCGCATTCTCCAGCGCGGCGATATCGCACCGGAACGCCTCAATGGATCGTGGGCCGGTGCCTTCGGCCACACCCAGTTCATGCCCGCCACCTACGAGCGCCTGGCGGTCAACTTCGACGGCGACGGACGGCGCGACCTCGTCGACAATAGCGATGATGCGCTGGCCTCGACCGCCAACTTCCTGCGCAAGGGCGGCTGGCAGAGCGGACTGCCGTGGGGCGTCGAAGTGCGGCTACCAAACGGTTTCGACACCAGCCTCGCCGGTCGCACGCGCAAGCGCACTCTCGACGAATGGTCGGCTTCCGGTCTGACGCTGGTCGATGGCCGCCCATTGACCGCGAGCGGTCTCGCCCCGGGCGAACGCGCCGGCCTGCTGATGCTGGCCGGACCGCGCGGCCCGGTGTTTCTGACGACGCGCAATTTCGACGTGATCTACGGCTACAACGCCGCCGAGAGCTACGGACTGGCGATTGCCCATCTTTCGGACCGGCTACGCGGCGGGTCGCCATTCGCCACGCCGTGGCCGACCGATGACCCCGGCCTGTCCCGCGCCGAACGCCGCGAACTGCAAACCCTGCTCGCGGCCCGGGGCCACGATATTGGCGAAATCGACGGCATGCTCGGCGACAAGAGCCGGGTTGCGATCAAACAGGAACAGGCCAGGCTCGGCCAGGCCGTGAGCGGTCGCGGCGGCCAGAAAATTCTCCAGGCGCTGCGTCAGGGCGGGTAGTTCCGGAAGCGCCGTTGAATTTCCTGTCCTGTACTTCCGCCTCCGGGTGATACGATCCGGGAATTGATTGAGTTGATAACGATCAAACCCGGCGAAGCGGCGATGCACTAAGCTCCACCGGAATTCCGATCGGCAGGAGCCGCGAACAATGACCGAATCGCTCGAATTTGAATGGATCTTGCGGCCCGATTCCCACCCCGGGATTGAACACTATGTGCTGCATTTCCGGGGCGAAGCGCGGGCTTGGGACGACGACGCCGGCGAGGAAGCCCTGGTCGGCAAGATCGCCGGCCACCGGGTCGATCTGGCCTTGGCGCGCCACGATGGCGTCAACATGGACGAACTGCTGGAATCCATCTCGCACGGCATCACCGAGTTCAAGAATACCGCCTTCACCGACAGCAACTGCTACGTGCCGCTGCCACATGTTGAATCGAACCAGCCGCAGCAGCACTGCGAGTGTCTCGTGTACATCGACGAGGTGATCGTCGAACCCACCCATCGCGGCAAAGGCGTCGGAACCGAGCTGTTTCATCGAATGAGTGAATCGATCGATCTGGAAAACTGCGTCATCGGGCTCAAGGCATTCCCGATTTCGAAACAACCCGGCGCCACCCGCAGCGCGGAAGAGATCGACCGGGTGAAGCAGTTCTATTCCCGGCTCGGCTTCCACCCCGTCGGCCAGGACTACATGATCAAGGATGCCAGCCAGTGCGGCACCAAGCGCAAACGTACGGCGCAGCGCAAGAAGGAACACACCGCCGGGTAGTCGAGCAACAACTGGAATCTGTCGTTTCGCTTCGCCACAGCAAGCGGAAGGTCTATCAAGCGCAAATTGCGGACACCCGACATATACAGAACCAGTTCCTCGAAGCGCACTCCAATGATTGGTTGGGTATAAATCGAAGCTGCACCGCACTAACGACCGAACGGGCATGGATTGTGGCCGCTCCAACAAGGGCTTCTGCGCAAGCGCCGTCCCATGCGTACTCTTCGTTGCCTTTGAATCGCCGTTGGACGCAGTGCCGATCGAGAGCACGGAAAAATAACGGTCGCCGCCCAGCAACGCGGTCAAGCAAGGCGAGGAGTCTCATGTCGATTCGCGTTCTTGTCATTTCATTCCTGATCGGCCTCGTCAGCGGCACCGCCTTCGGTGCCGAGCAGGATGTCGCCGTCGCGGTGCGCGTCTCAGGGGATACCGTCCCTGCGGGCCATGAGGCGGGCGACGTGTTCGTCGTCAAGGCGACCATCAAGGCGCCGGTCACGCTACAGACGGCGTGGGAGGTGCTGGTCAACTACGATCACATGACCACCATATTGAGCAATCTGTCCGCCAGCAAGGTGGCCAGCCGTAACGGGAATGTCCTGATCGTGAACCAGGAGGGCGTCGCCCGGTTCGGCCTGTTTTCATACCCCTTCCAGGTGGAACGTGAGATTCACCTGGAGCCGATGAAGCGCATTCTGTCCAAGAACCTGACGGGTTCCCTGAAGCGTATGGAGAGCGATGTGCGACTGAATCCATCGAACCAGGGGTCGTCGGTACAAATTGAATATCGCGCTGAATTCGTCTTCGACTCCATCCTCGCCGGCCTGTTTGCCGTGTCGTTTCTGCACCATGAAGTCGAGGAACAGTTCCAGTTCATGGTGGCCGAGATGAAACGGCGCGAGGCGCAACTGATTTCGGGCGCACCGCTGCAGACTCAATGAAGCCCGTCACGGCATGGACGCAACACCGCCCTCAAGCGGGATCAGCGCTGCTTATTCCGCTTTCACCCACTTCTTCTCCCCCGCCGGCACGGCGAACGGCAGCCAGTTTTCCGGCGGCGGCAGCGGGCAGGTGGCGAAGGGAGTGAAGGCGCAGGGCGGATTGTAGGCGCGGTTGAAATCGAGGGTAATTTTGCCGTCAACTCCAACAGGCACCTTCAGGAAACGCCCGGCGCCGTAGGTTTCCTTGCCGCTGGTCCGATCACGGAAGACGAAAAAAACCTCCTTGTCATTCACCGACATCGGCAGCAAGGTGACGGTTTGCCCGGCGGCTTCAAAAACCGCCCGATGCGTAACTTCGACGGATTTCAGTTCTCCTGAAACATTGTGTACGTCCATCCTTAGCGGCGGCGACAGCGACTGCCATTCGGCCTCGATCCGCCAGGCAGGATCGAAATCGAAATAGTCGAGGCCGGCGAACGGCTTGCCGGCCGCCCAGTCGCGGTCACGCAAACGGACAGCAAGGTGGCCGTCGCGGTCAACGATGAAAAATGACAGATTTCCGAGGTCAACCGTAGTCGGGTTGCCGGCGATGTCGGTTTGCAATTCGACAGTCGACGCGCCGTCAAGCTGCCAGAAGATACGTCCGTTTTCCCAGCGCAGATCGCCGCGATGCGCGTGCCCATCCGGCAGCTTGACGATGGCGTCTTCGGCGCTGCCGACATCGTTGAGTCCCGGCTCCAGCCAGTACAGACCGATCAAACCCAGCCAGCTATCGCGGGCGGCGAGTTCAGCGTTGCGCTGTTGCTGCCACTGCCGGTGATCAAGAACTTGCGGGTCATCGGGTTCGGGAAAAGTCATGGTCATTCTTGAATAGATCTCTGTAACGGGATTCAGGGTTCGTTCGCCGGATAAGTACGAGAAGCTTCTGCTAGGATAACGGGATTGTGCCGCCGACTTCAACGAATGGCGCCGGGGTTTTGCTTGGGCGCGCGTGGAACTGAAGCAAAATTTCACCCATTCCACCGGGATCGCCGATGAAAATCGACCTCCGCTTGACGCTCCACTACGGCCTGACGATCTTTCTCAGCGCCTTCCTGCTCTTTCAGGTCCAGCCGATGATCGGCAAGATGATCCTGCCGTGGTTCGGCGGGTCGGCCTCGGTGTGGACGACCTGCATGCTGTTCTTCCAGATGACCCTGCTGCTGGGCTATCTCTACTCGCACTGGGTCGTCCGTTTCCTGGCGCCGCGGCGCCAGAGCCTGATCCACATCGGCCTCCTCCTGGCGAGCCTGGCGCTGCTGCCGATCAGCCCGAGCGAGGCGTGGAAACCGAGCGGGGCCGAGAACCCGACGCTGCGCATTCTTGGCTTGCTGCTGGTATCCATCGGCCTGCCCTACTTCGTGCTGTCGACCACCGGGCCGCTGGTGCAGGCCTGGTTCGCCCGCGAGCGCTCCGGCCAAGTGCCCTACCGCCTGTTCGCGCTGTCCAATTTCGGTTCGATGCTGGCGCTGATCGCCTATCCGCTGGCCGTCGAGCCAATGCTGCCGACGCGCTGGCAGTCGAATGCCTGGTCGATCCTGTTCGCCTGTTTCGCCGTCGCTTGTGGCGTGCTGGCCTGGCGCGGGCGGACCAGCGAACCCATCGTGCTGCATCATGAGCGCCACCTCCCGCCCCTGCAACCGTGGCAGATGCTGCTGTGGGCGGCGCTGGCAGCCTGTCCGTCGATTTTGATGGTGGCGGACACCAGTTTCCTGAGCGAGAACATCGCGCCGATTCCGCTGCTCTGGGTCGCCCCGCTGGCACTCTATCTGCTCTCCTTCATTCTTTGCTTCGAGCGCCACGGCTGGTACCGGCGCCGCGTGTTCCTGCCGCTGCTGGCGCTCGGGCTCGCCGCGCTGGCCTGGCTGCCGACGCTGGGCATGACCGCGCTACCGATCCACGTCTCGATGACGATCAACCTGAGCGCCTTCTTCATCGCCTGCATGGTCTGCCATGGCGAACTGGCGCGGCGCCAGCCACACCCCGGCCACCTGACCAGCTATTACTTGATGCTGGCAGTCGGCGGCGCGCTTGGCGGATTATTTGTCGGCGTCATCGCGCCCTATTTCTTCACCAGCAACTACGAGTTGTCGATCGGCATCATCCTCACCGGGCTGGTCACCGCCATCGCGGTCATTCCGGACGTCCGCTTCGCGCGCCCGGCCTGGCGCATGGCCGCCATCGGCGGGACGCTGGCCTTTCTCGTCGCGCTGTCGTGGATTCGCATCGTCGATCATCACGAGGAAAGCGGCGGCGCCGAAGCCAGCCTGCGCAACTTCTACGGCACGCTGAAGGTTTTCGCCAGTACCGAGAAGGGTTACCGGACCATGCTGCACGGTCAGATCATCCATGGCCGGCAACTCCTGGCGGCGGACCAGAGCATGCAGCCGACCACCTACTACAGCCCGGAAGGCGGCGCCGGCCGCGCGCTACAGATCAAGGCCGGCAGCGGCCCGTTGCGGGTCGGCGTGGTCGGGCTCGGGGTCGGCACGCTGGTCAGCTATGGGCGACAGGGTGACTACTACCGGCTCTACGAGATCGATCCGTTGGTCATCGACGTCGCCCGCGAACACTTCAGTTTCCTGTCGCAAACCACGGCGCAGACCGAGATGATCCTCGGCGACGCTCGGCTCCAGATGGAAAACGAAACACCGCAGCAATTCGATGTTCTCGTCGTCGATGCCTTTTCCGGGGATTCGGTACCGGTCCATCTGCTGACCCGCGAGGCTTTCGCGCTCTATTTCCGGCACCTGAAGCCGGACGGCGTGCTGGCAGTGCATATCACCAACCGTTTCCTCGACCTGCGCCCGGTAATCGGGACCGCCGCCGATCACTTCGGCAAGGAAGTGCGCGTCGTCGACTTCGAGGGCGCGCAGGAACGCGGCGTGTTCCGTTCGCGCTGGGCGCTGATCAGCGGCAATCCGGAATTTTTCCGGCATCCTTCCCTGCAGGATGCGCAGCCAATTGCGGATACCAAGAACTTCCGTCCCGTGGAAGGACGATTACAGCAGCCTGTTCGCGATCCTGATGTAAGCGAAGCGGCGGGCAAAACCGCCAAAAACCGGTTGCTGCGGTTGACCCCGTAAAAGAGGGCAAATTCACAGGGCAAAGTGGGGATGGCGTCGTTTTGTCACCCCGTGGCAGAGGAACGAACACCGGCATACCCTGTCGCAAAGCAGAGAACTCGTTGAGGCTCCGCCATGAAACACAAGATTCTTGCCCTGCTCCTCTGTTTCGGCCTCGGCGTCAGGGTCGACGCCGCCGAGCCGATGCCGCTCTTCGACGCCCATCTCCATTACAACTGGGAACCGACCCCGCGGGTCACCACCGGCGAGGCGCTCCGGCTCTTCGAGGCAGCCGGCGTGCGCGGCATCCTGGCCAACAGCCGGCCCAACGCCGGGACTCACGCCCTCTATGCCGCCCGCTCGGACAAGCTGCAGGTCGTGCCCTTCCTGCGCCCTTACCGGGTGCGCGCCGATGTGCAGACCTGGTTCAACGACCCGCAGACGATGACGCTGATCGAAGAGGAATACCAGCGCCACGGCTATTTCGTTGGAATCGGCGAGTTCCATCTGCATGGCGAGGAAGCGCGCAGCCCGGTCGTCGCGCAGATGGTCCGCTTTGCCCGCGAACGCAAGCTGATGCTGCATGCCCACAGCGATGTCGCGGCGCTGGAAATCCTCTTTTCGCTTTACCCGGAAGCCCGCATCATCTGGGCGCACACCGGTTTTTCATTGCCGGCTACCGAAGTCGAACGCATGCTCCGCACCTACCCCGGCCTGGTTGCCGAACTCTCCTATCGCAGCGGAATCAGCGACGGCTCAGGAAAGATTTCCGCCGAGTGGCGCCAACTGTTCGAGCGCTACCCGGAGCGCTTCCTGCTCGGCTCCGACACATGGATCAACGAGCGCTGGGATCAGCTACGGGCAGATCATGGGCGGCTACCGGCCGTGGCTCGAGCAGCTGCCGCCAGGCGTAGCACGGCAGATTGCCTGGGGCAACGCCGTCCGCCTGTTTGCACTGACGCCATGACGTGCACGGACGTCCGCTAATATCTGCCAGAGGAGACGTTCCGCAGTTTTGGACATCAGGCAGTTGGTCGGCCGAAGCGGCCGTTGCCTTAATGCTCGACATCGGGCAGCAATAGGTGGCTTGGATTCAACCGGTGGATGCAACACACTAGAGACTGCGTAAGCAGAAGGAGTGTTGCAGATGAAGCAAAGACCGAGGATTTATTACACGGAAAGCCAGAAAGCCTTGATGTGGGAGCGTTGGCGGAAAGGGGAGTCCCTTCAGCAGATCGCCCAGTTGTTTGATCGAAACCACTCATCCATACAACGTATACTGGCTGAGACCGGCGGGATAAGCCCGGCGCCACGACACCGATCGAGCTTGGCGCTGACGTTGGCTGAACGCGAAGAAATATCGCGTGCTTTGGCATCCGGTCACTCGATCCGTTCGATAGCAACTCTTCTTGAGCGAGCGCCATCTACTATCAGCCGCGAGATCCAGCGCAACGGTGGGCAGAGTTGCTATCGGGCAAACCAGGCCGACCAGGCAGCTTGGGATCGGGCACGTCGCCCCAAGACCTGTAAACTGGCGGAGAACCACACGTTGGCGCGCATCGTGGCAGCGAAGCTCCAACTGTCTGTGGTCACCGGAGCAGATTGCTGGTTGGCTGAAGTGCGCTTACCCGGACGACGAGAACAATCAGGTGTCACACGAGACGATCTATCGCAGCCTCTTCATTCAAGCCCGTGGCGTCTTGAAGAAAGAGTTGTTGCAATATTTGCGGCGCACGCGAGCAATGCGCCGTTCGCGCCATCACACCCAGAAGTCAGACGATCGCCGCAGAATCCCTGACGCGGTATCGATCAGCGAGCGCCCTGCCACAGCGGAAGATCGGGCCGTGCCGGGGCACTGGGAAGGTGATCTACTGTGCGGAAATCGCAGCAGCCAGATTGCGACTCTCGTCGAACGTCAAACACGCTACGTGATGCTGGTAAAGGTCGCCAGCAAAGATGCCGAGACGTTCACCAATGCGCTGATCAAGAACGCTCGCAAGCTGCCACAGGAACTCTACAAATCGCTGACCTGGGATCGGGGCACCGAGATGGCCGGACCACAAGCGATTTACGTTGGCGACGGACATACAAGGTCTATTTCTGTGACCCTCATAGTCCTTGGCAGCGCGGGACCAATGAGAATACAAATGGGCTATTGCGACAGTATTTTCCCAAGGGAACTGATATTTCGACCTATTCGCAAGCGAAACTCAATGCCATTGCGAGGAAATTGAATGAGCGCCCAAGGAAAACACTAAACTACGCAACACCCGCCGAACGATTTCACCAAACCGTTGCATCGACCGGTTGAATCCAAGGTCGCTTACCTGCCGCTCCGCCCTAATGTGCAGCGAATATCGGCTTTCCAGACCCTGTGAACGCGAACTCCCGACCAGTTCCTGCCTGCTTATGTTTTCATGGGCAATGGCGGCTTACTGAGTACATACCTGCCGACCATGAGCACCTGACGGCTGCGTACTGTTCAGCCGTTGCTGTCGGCACTTGCCCTAAAGGGTAGTAGCGTAAGCGCGGCTCCATAGCTTGATCGTCCCGAAGGGATGTTCCACCGTCTGGCGACGGATGCGCATGCTCTCAGGTGCTGTGATCCAGGCGGGTTTGCATGGCTTCAAGGACAGCCTCGTGCTCCCAGCGACTCACGCGCCGCTGCTCGCTGGGGGTGCATTTGTCCTTGATGGCGCATGTTGGCAGTGCGAACTCCAGTAACGGTGCAGCATCAAGCCTGTTCTCGAGCCGTGCGAAACGCCAAATCAGGCGTTGTCCGGCCGGGCAACGGTATTCATTCTTCTCCGCATCGTAGATGAAATCTGCCTTGCCGAAGCGCCCATCAGCCTTGGCGTTCGAGGTGGTCGCTCTTGGGAACGATGGCGGTAATCCCGGCTTCGTGGCAGGCCAGGATCTCTTCGCTCTTGAAGTAACCCCGGTCTGCAACCGCGGTCAGTTCCTGGGCTCCCATCGCGCTGCGCGCTTGCTTAGCCATGGCAGATAACTGGTCGCGGTCGATCCCGATATTGGTCACCTCATGCGCCACAATCAGATGGTGTTTCGCATCAACGGCCGTCTGGACGTTGTAGCCGACCATCCCGGTTCCGCGCGTCTTCATCGAGCGGGCATCGGGATCGGTCAGGGAAATCTGCTTGTCGGGTGTCTCATTGAGCCGGACTTCGATCTCTTTGAGCGCTTGCATCTGCGTCTTGAGCGCGGCAATCTTGTCCTTGCAGCCGTTCGGTCTTGGCCTGCGCCACCGCGGGCTCTTGTCGGTCGGCGGTGTCCAGCGCGGCCAGGTAGCGATTGATGCTGGATTCGATTTCTTCCATCCGCCGCTGCAGCTTGGCGCTGGTGAAGTTGCGGTCACGGTTGTTGACCGCCTTGAACTTGCTACCGTCAATGGCGACCAGCGCCTCGGAGAATAGGCCCAGCTGCTGGCACAGCACCACGAACTGACGACACACGCTGCGGATCGCTTTGCCGTTGTCCTTGCGGAAATTGGCGATGGTCTTGAAGTCGGGCATCAGCCGCCCGGTCAGCCACATCAGTTCGACGTTGCGTTGGGCTTCGCGTTCTCAAGGCGCCGACTGGATTGAATACGATTGAGGTAACCGTAGATGTAGAGCTTCAGAAGCACTGCAGGGTGATAGGCCGGTCGCCCGTTGCCGCTGGATCGACGCCATCGAAGCCCAGTTTGCCCAGATCAAGTTCATCGACGAAGACATCGACCACTCGAACCGGATTGGTATCCGCAACGTAGTCGTCGAGGCACTCTGGCAGAAGATGCTTTGTGTGCGGCTTTCGCCTTCAATGAAACGCTTCATCTGAATACCCGGAATGCAATATGCGCACATCATATCACAGGTGGCGTTTTGACACACTCTGGGCCACAAGCGGTCGTATCAGCCTCGAAAAGTCGAACTGCACGAACGGTAGCTAGTTCATCAGATACCGGACATTCGCCTCTTGAGCAGGTGCCCGGAGTCATGGGGTGACTCAGGTGCCTACCCGACCAGCCCCCATCGTAGGGCCTCGCTTACCCAAGCGCCGCCTATCCCGGATCCGCAGCAGCGTATCGGAAGGTAGCTCGCCGAAACAGTCGTTGTAGGCGCGCGCGAATTCACCGAAGTGCCAGAAACCCCAGCGGAGCGCCTCAATCGCAATGGTGGTCGATCCCGGAGGCGCGGCCAAGAGCGCATGGCGTACCCGATGGAGTCTAAGCCGGATCAGATAGGCTACCGGCGTCAGCCCCATGACCTCCTTGAAGGCATACTCCAATGCACGTTCACTGACGCCGGTGACTCTGCAAAGGTCAGTCACGTAGAGATTGGCCCCCTTCTGCGACAGCGCATACTCCTCGGCAATCTTTACGACGAGACTCCGCTTCTGCAGCGTCCGGTCACTGCGGCCGGGTTCGAAAACATTGGCCGTGCCAATGGTCGCCAGCAACTGCTCGATCAGGTCAACCTGCACCGCAAGCAGCTCATCCTGCCGTTCATTGAAGAGGGCAGGCTGCTCTGCGGCCGTGTCGGTCAATTGTTTCCCCCAGTCGAACAGCCTGTATACCGCCGCCGGGCTTGTCTTGAGCGTCTCGATTCCCGCCGGCAGACGAAATTCGCCTTCGCGCTGGCGTGCCGCCAGATGGTCACCAATATCCCGTGGCGGCAGCAGAATCGTGACGCTTTCCCAGCCGGCGTCAACGACAAACCTGGCTTCTGCCTCCGATCCGGCGGCAAGCATCAATCCCGGACGAACCGGGAGTCCATTGACCGTCCCTTGCGACTGCGGGCCAAAGGTGACGTACGCGACCTGTCCTTCGGAAACGCGTGTTCGGGTACGCATGCGGAGGTTGGTCGAGTGGAACACCACTGTGGCGGCCCCGGCACGAACAACCACACGTCGTGCCCGAAAAGGCAGCGACTGAAGCTGTACCGCATCCAGATCGATGAGTTCGATGCCGGCATTGGCATCCGTGGGATCGCTGATCTCGACAACAGTGACGGCAGTTCGATCGTTGGTGGCTGGGGATTTCACGATTTTTTGGCTTTTGCGGAATTCCGATAGACGGTCCAATGGCTAGGCCGGACAATGCTCCACGCCTGCATGCGGCCAACGCGACCGAGAGCAAATGGCCCTCGCCGAGTCGCTAGTGTAGCAGTGAGGAGTGTCACCAGCGGTGACGCGGCACGAGGCCCGAAGACCAGCGGCGACGACATTGTGCGACCCGAGGCGGGAAACTTCGATTTGATCGACCAAGCCGCAATGCGCCTGGCAATTGCGGTCGAGTTTGGATGGTTTAGCAGGGGGGTCAGTCAATGGAATCTGTACTGCGAGGTTCGGCGCGTGCAACGGGTGGAAAGCCGTCCAGCCGGAGTGGGTTGGCGGGAATCCTCTGTTTCGTTGGCATGGTTGCGACATACGCTTTCCCGAACATTGCAACGGCCGCAGACAGCCCCCGCCGGCCGAACATCGTCATCATCCTCGGCGACGACCTGGGCTTCGCCGACATGGGCGCGTTCGGCAGCGAGATCAGGACGCCGAACCTCGACTCGCTGGCCAAGGACGGCGTGCGCTTCACCAACTTCTACACGCACGCGAGTTGCTCGCCCACGCGCTCGATGCTGCTGAGCGGCGTCGACACGCACCTGCAACGGCCTCGGGCAACATGGACGAGTGGACGGCGCCCAACCAGCGCGGCGTGGTCGGCTACGAGGGCTACCTCAACGACCGCGTCGCCACGCTGCCGCAGCTGCTCAAGGACGCCGGCTACCACACCTACATGGTCGGCAAGTGGCACCTGGGCAAGGCGCCCGACCAGATCCCGGCCGCGCGCGGCTTCGAGCGCGACTTCTCGCTGCTCGACGGGGCGGGCAGCTACTGGGACATGACGAACTTCACCGCCGCGTCGCCGCAGTCGGTCTTCACCGAGGACGGCCGCTACCTGACGCAGCTGCCCGAAGGACTACTACGCGACGAAGACCTACACCGACAAGCTGATCGGCTTCATCGACGCCAACCGCGGCGACGGCAAGCCCTTCTTCGCCTACGTCGCCCACCAGGCGCCGCACGATCCCGTACCACCTGCCGAAGGAGTGGCGCAACCGCCACGTCGGCGAGTACGACAAGGGCTGGGACGCGGTGCGGCAGGAGCGGCTGAAGCGGCAGATCGAGCTCGGCATCATGCCCGCGGGCACGCAGCTCGCCGAGCGCATGTGGTTCGTGCCCGACCCGATCGCTGCTCGCGCCGGCGACGCGGGCCATCCTCGGCAAGAAGATGGAGCTCTACGCCGGCATGGTGGAGAACCTGGACTTCCACGTCGGCCGGCTGATCGACCACCTGAAGAAGATCGGCGAGTACGAGAACACGATCTTCATCGTCTTCGGCGACAACGGCGCCGAGGGCACCGACCTCTTCAAGATGATCGCCGGCACGCCGGGCACGCGCGACTACCTCTTCGCGGCGATCAAGTGGTCGCAGACCCATCCCAACGCCTGGGGCGACCCGGGCTCGTACGTCGGCTACGGCCCGATGTGGGCGCAGGTGTCGATGACGCCCTTCAGCCAGTACAAGGGCTGGCTCGCGCGAAGGCGGCATCCGCAACGCGCTCATCGTCAGCGGCCCGGTCGTCAAGCGGCCCAAGGGCAGCATCAACCACGGGCTCATGCACGTGGCCGACATCATGCCGACGCTGCTCGAGATGGCCGGCGCCAGCTATCCGAAGACGCTGCGACGGGCAGCGAGCTGCCGCCGCTCATGGGCAAGTCCTGGGGCCCGGTGCTGGCGGGCCAGGCGGAGTCGCCGCGGACGGACGCAGGACTATCTGGCGTGGGAGATCTTCGGCAACCGCGCGGTGCGGCAGGGCGACTGGAAGCTGCGCTGGCAGTACAAGCCGCTACGGCAAGGGCGACTGGGAGCTGTTCAACCTGGCGGCCGATCCCGCCGAGCGCAAGGATCTCGCCGCGGAGCAACCCGAGAAGGTGCAAGGCGATGCTCGCGCTCTGGGACGACTACGTCCAGGCCAACAACGTGGTCCTGCCCAGCCGCTCGCGTGTTCGAGACCCTGGAAGACCAGCTGCCGCCGCGCGTGCCGGACGACCCGGGCTACCCGCCGCTCATCTACAAGCGGCAGTTCGTGCCGCCCAAGGACATGCTGGCCGAGCCCAAGCCGTGAGCGCCGCCGATCCGCGAATCAATCAACGAAGGACGACGATTCCATGAACAACGACGCGAGGTTCGATGAAGCCGGTGGCCTGGTCGCGCTGGTCGTCGCTGCGTTGCTCGCCATGGGCGTGCTCTGCCCGCCGCAGGCGCATGGCCCAGGTGCCGGCGCGCTTCTACTGGAAGACGCTGTCGGGCGCGCAATGCGGTGCCGCTGATCGTCAAGTCGATCAGCGGCAACACGAACCCGTTCGACCCCGCGCACACCGTGACGCCGGGCGCGCAACTTCGACGCGACGCTGGCGCTGGCGGGCTACGCGCGCACCTTCACGCTGTTCGATCGCTCGGCCATGGCCGCGATCCTCGTGCCGATGGGGCGGATCTCGGGCGAGGTCACGGTGGCCGGCAGGACGTTCAAGCAGTCGGCCAGCGGCTTCGGCGACCCGATGCTCGAGTTCAACCTCAACCTCGTCGGCCCGAAGGCGCAGAAGAACATTCCCGACGTCCTGCGCTACGAGCCGGGGTTCTCGCGTCGACCTGCTCGCCGACCTCGCGCTGCCGATCGGCGAGTACGACAGCAGCCAGCCGCTGAACATCGGCCAGAACCGCTGGTACGGCCGCGTGGGCGCGCCCGTCGTCTGGCAGCTCGGCGCCTGGGTGCCGGGCCGGCGCACGACGCTGGAGTTCCTGCCGGCCGTCTGGCTCTTCGGCGACAACACCGACTACGTCGGGCAGACGCTGAAGACCGATCCGATGTTCCAGCTGGACGCGCACCTGACGCGCGACTTCACCGAGCACCTCTGGGGCTCGCTCGACGCGGCCTGGTACAACGGCGGCAAGGCGACCATCGACGGCGTCGCGGGCAGAAGCTGAACAACTGCGGCGTCGGCCTCACGCTCGGCTACCAGATCAACGACAACCTGGGCCTCACCTTCGGCTACAAGTCGACCGTCAACGACAACGGCGCCCGGACGACCTGCAGATGGACGGCTTCATGATCTCGCTGGTGTACGGGTGGCACCCGCTCATCGAAGGTTCGAAGCGGCTCAAAGGCGAAAAATAGAGCGAGTTTCTGAGCGGCTGTGAAAAGCGATTGGGGATATCCAGTTTGTGGATTCAGGCTGCTTGGTTAGAAGACTCGACCGGCAGCTTGAGGATCACAAGGCCGCCATGGCACGGTCCGAAAGTCATCAGGCCGTTTTGGGCATCGGAGTGACTCGTTCGCAAGTTTGGAAAGTGACGGTCGGGCCGAAACCTTGCCGAGAGGCCGTTAACCGCGCATTGCTGCCCGAGAGGGTCAGCTAGTCGAACGACCGCAGCGGCCGACGTGCCGACAGGGTCAATTTTCAGCGACCGGCAGCTTATTGATCTGTAAGCCGCCATCGCCCATAAAATTATCATCTGGCTGGAATGGTTAAGGGTTGTCCGATGTCGGCCCTACGCGCTAGCGGTTCCAGATATGACGGTGCCAATGGGCCGGCGTTGGAGAAGCCCCCAGGGAGGAAACCGCGGGGTGCACCGAGGTGGTTATCGCAGGCGATCCCGCTATGGGGATTTGAGCTTCTGTAGCCTGGCTTGAAGCGATGTTCCGGCAGCTCCAAGGCGTGGTTCGCCACTCGGCATGCTGGCTTTAGTGTCGAACAGGCCGTTCTATCCTGTGAGGCGCCCGGTAAAAACCGAGGTTCTCGCCCCGAAAGGCAAAGCAAGGCCGCATCGGTGCTCGCCAATGAACTGTCATCGAGAAGATTGGGTGGATGTCATTCATGAAATTCCCTGCAGCAATGGCGGTGCGCGGATCAGTTGCCCGCGACAAGGTCTCGATGATGACCATCGCTGCGCCGCAGTCCGGGCAAACGAAGGTGGGCTGAGCAAGTGTTGCGGATACTGAGGTATCCGCCGTTTCTGGCAGGGGCGTTGGTGCCACCAGCAACAACTCGCGCACCTCGCCAGATTCTCGCGGCGCCCGGCATTGGCGAGCAACCCATAGTGGCGGATGCGGTGAAAGCCGCTGGGCAGCACATGCAGCAGGAAGCGGCGCATGAACTCGTCGGTAGTGAGCGTCATGGTTTTATGGCGCGTCTTGCCCCTTGGCCCGGTAATCTTTCCAGCGGAAGGTGACACCGCGCTCGTCCATGGCGATCAGGCGTGAGTTGGCGATCGCCACCCGGTGGGTATAGCGCGACAGATAAGCCAGTACCGCCTCGGGTCCGGCAAACGGGCGTTTGGCATAGACCACCCATTCGCACTTTCGCAGCGGCGCGAGCCAGTCGGCGAAGGCCGCCGCGTCGGTCAGAGCGGCGTACTCACCGAAGAACTGCAACTGTCCGGCGCGATGCGCCTTGCTCCAGTTCTTCCAGAAAGCGCCGTCGAAACAGCCGCGACAGCACGCGTACCGGCAGAAAGAAGCCCGGCTTGCAGGCGACCCAGCGCTCACCGTCCGAGGACAACCCGCCGCCGGGGACGATGCCATGCACATGCGGATGATGCGTCAGCGCCGAACCCCAGGTATGCAGCACCAGCGTCGCGCCGATCTGTGCGCCCAGATGTTTGGGATCGGCGGCAATGGTGCGTCAGCGTTTCGGCGGCGACCTCGAACAGCAGCCGATAGATCACCGCCTTGTTGGTGTAGGCGATGGCGCTGATCGGCGCCGGCAAGGTAAACACCACATGGTAATACTCCACCGGCAACAGATCGGCCTGCCGGGCTTCGAGCCAGCGTTGCGCGGCGCTGGCCTGGCACTTCGGGCAATGCCGGTTGCGGCAGGAGTTGTAGGCGATCTCGTCGTGCTCGCAGGCAGGGCAGCGCAGCACATGTCCGCCCAGCGCCGCGCGTACGGCACTGTTCGATGGCGGACATGACTTTGAGTTGACCCAGGCTCAAGTGCTCATGCTGAGCTCTCGCCAAGCCGGCCCGTGGGTGCGGAAGATATCCGCCACCTCCAGCGCGGGCCGCCCCATGGCGTCGGCTCTATGCGGGCTGCAGGGTCTCCAGCGGACTGACCACCTCGCGCAGAATATCGGTGGCCACCTGGGCATACAGCGCCGTGGTTTCCAGCTTCTTGTGCCCGAGCAGGACCTGGATCACCCGGATATCCACCTTCTGTTCCAGCAGATGGGTGGCAAAGCTGTGGCGCAGGGTATGCATCGAGACCCGCTTGTCGATCTGCGCGGCCTCGGCCGCGGCATGGATGGCCCGGTTGAGTTGACGGGTGCTGAGCGGGTCGATGGGGTCCAGGCCGGGAAACAGCCAGCCGCCATCGAGCATCTTGCCTTGGGCACGGGCAACTCGCCACCAGGCGCGCAGGCGTTCCAGCAGCACCGGCGACAGCATGGCGTAGCGATCCTTCTGCCTTTGCCCTGTTCAATGCGCAGGGTCATGCGCTGGCTATCGATGTCACTGACTTTCAGCGCCACCACCTCGCTGGCGCGCAGTCCGGCGCCGTAGGCCACCGATAGCGCCGTCTGGTGCTTGAGGTTGCCGGCGGCGGCGATCAGGCGAGCCACCTCCTCGCGGACTCAATACCACCGGCAGCTTGCGCGGCACATGCACCGGGTGCATCTTGGCCATCAATTCGGGATCGATCCAGCGTGATGTCGAAGAAAAACTTCAGCCCGGTGATGGTGGCGTTCAGTGAGATCGGCGAAATGCCGTGATCAACCAGATGCAACTGATAGCGCCGCAGATCTTCGACGGTGGCGCGTGTCGGGCGAACGCCCAGAAAACCGGCGAATTGTCGCACGGCGCGGATGTAGCTGGCTCTGGGTCTTGTCGGCGAGTTTGCGCATCCGCATGTCGTCGATCATGCGTTGACGCAACGGACTGATGGTTGGGTCGTAGAGGTCATGATGCTGCTCCTGTCGAGAAACAAGGCGGATTGCCTCATTCCTCAACATAGGAAACAGACCTACAATTTCAAAGAACACACCACTGCTGATGCGCAGCCCGCTACCGCGCGAGCGGTTTAGTCCTTGGGCACGAAGTAGCCCTTCAGTGAATGACCCAAAAGGGTCGAATTTTCCCATTTGGCAATCGCGCCTGCGGTTTTTTGGCGCCCTGCTAAAATTCGGGAAACCGTACAGGGAATGACCATGCAAATCACCATCACCCGCCCCGACGACTGGCATCTTCACCTGCGCGACGGCGAAGCGCTGGCGTCGGTGCTTGCCCATACCGCCGCCCAGTTCGCCCGCGCCATCGTCATGCCCAACCTGAAGTCGCCAGTGACCACGGTTGACCAGGCTGCCGCCTACCGCGACCGCATTGTCGCTGCCCTGCCAGCCGGCGCCAGTTTCGAGCCGCTGATGACGCTTTACCTGACCGACAACATGCCGGCCAGCGAGGTGACGAGGGCCGCCGCTTCCGGTTTCGTCAAAGCGGTCAAGCTCTACCCGGCGGGGGCGACGACCAACTCCGATGCCGGCCTGACCGACATCCGGAAGGCCGACGCCACGCTGGCCGAGATGGAGCGTGTCGGTTTGCCGCTGCTGGTGCATGGTGAAGTCACTGATCCGCAGATCGACCTCTTCGACCGCGAAAAGGTGTTCATCGACACGGTCCTGCTGCCGCTGACGCAGCGCTTCCCGAAGCTGAAGGTGGTCATGGAGCACATCACGACCCGGGACGCCGCGGAATTCGTGCAAAATTCGCCGTCGACCGTGGCCGCTACCATTACCGCCCATCATCTGCTCTACAACCGCAACGCCATCTTCCAGGGCGGCGTGCGGCCGCACTGGTACTGCCTGCCGGTCCTGAAGCGCGAAACGCATCGCCAGGCTTTGATCGCCGCCGCGGTTTCCGGCAACCCGAAATTCTTCCTCGGCACCGATTCGGCGCCGCACGCCAAGATGGCCAAGGAGGCCGCCTGCGGCTGCGCCGGCTGTTACACGGCCTACGCGGCGCTCGAACTGTATGCCGAGGCCTTCGAGCAGGCCGGCGCGCTGGAAAAGCTCGAAGCCTTCGCCAGCTTCCACGGCCCGGACTGGTACGGTCTGCCGCGCAACAGCGGCACGGTGACGCTGGTCAAGGAAAGCTGGACGGTGCCGGCCGACTATCCCTATATCAGCAGCGACCGCATCGTGCCGCTGCGGGCTGGCGAGACGCTGTCCTGGAAGATGCGCTGAGCCAGCGAGCCGGCTGCCCGGTGATGGCTCCGGAAGCATTCGCATCGCCGCTCTTCGACCCGCTGCGCCACTGGCTTGACCGGTTGCCGCCGGGGGCGGATGGAAGGCCGGATACAGCGGCGCTCGCCGCGCACATTCCCATCCTTGCGCCGAATGGCAGGTGCATCCGTTTCGTGCCGCCGCGGGCGGACGGCCTCGCCTACGAATGCCGTATCCGCGACAACGGTGAGGTCGAGACGCGCCCCGACAACTGGCATGATTTCTTCAATGCGCTGGTCTGGCTGAGCTTTCCGCAGGCCAAGCTGGCCCTCAGCGGGCGCCACGCGCGGGCGATGGTACAGGCCGGCACGGCGCGCGGCGCGACGCGCGATGCCCTGACCCACTTCGACGAATGCGGAATCGTCGTGCTCTCCAGCCAGCCTGACCTGCTCGACCTGTTGCGCGACTTCAAGTGGAAAGCACTGTTTTCCGAACGCCGGGCCGACGTGATGCGCGCCATGCGTTTCGTCGTTTTCGGCCACGCCACCTACGAAGCCCTGCTCAAGCCGTTTCGCGGGCTGACCGCGAAGGCGATTCTCCATGACATCGATGAGCCCTGGCTGCACCTGCCGGCTGCAGCGCAGCTTGCCGCGGTCGACGCCCTGCTGGCGGCGGATTTGACCAGCGGTCGCTACCCTCGGCCGCGCGATTTTCAGCCCCTGCCGCTGCTCGGCATTCCCGGCGTGACGCCGGACAGTGTCGATCCGGCCTATTACGACGATACCTGGCAGTTCCGGCCCGGGCGGCGGCGCGCTTGACCGGCGAATCCACAAGGGATAAAACCAATGCCGCTCCGCGGCCCAAGGCCATGTTGCCGTCACCGGCAGAGCCGGCGACATAAAAAAGGCTGCCGAGCGGCAGCCTTCGTTTGGTCGAATCGGCCGTTTACTTCTTGGCCGCTGGCGCCACAACGACGATCCCGGTCGCCACGATGTAGGTGCCCTTGACCTGGTCGCCTTCCTTGACCTGGGCCATGATTGCCGGGTCCTTGACGTGGAGCTTGACCACGCGACCCTTGGCGCCAAGGATGGTAACCGTGCTGGCTTTGGCATCGACCGACTTCACGTCAGCCACGAAGTCGATCTGGCGTCCCCGGATCGCGCCCGGCTTCTGGCCAGGCTTGGCTGTCTGGTTGATGTCCTTCTCGACCGTTTCGCGCAGACCGCCGCCCTTCATCAGTTCCATCGCCAGCACTTCCATGTGCTCGGCGATCACGCGGTCGCCCACCTTGACCTGGGGCAGGTTCTTGGCCTCCTTGCCGACGACGACGTCGAACACGTTGCCGTCCTCACCCTTGAGCGTCACCGTGCGGGTCTTCTTGTTGATCGCCACAACTTCGGCTTCGGCCTTGACGGAGTCGCCCATGACCATGGCGGGGGTTTCGGCGGCCGGGGTGGTGGGCTTCGCATCCGCCGCATGGGCTGAACCGAAGGCAAGGGTGATGGCGAGCAGCGAGGCTTTTAGAACGGTCTTCATGAATGAACTCCAGGGGTTGGTATTGTTGCGGCGGAAAAAATCGAAAACGGGCGCGGCGCAACGCGCGACCCGTAAGCTTATTGGCTGATCACCGGCGGCACGGTTGACGGGGGTGGCGAGACCGCAGGCGGCATTTGCTGGAGAATGCAGCGGATGCCCGGCGAGTCCGGGGAGGTGTTGTAGTTGGTGCTCAGTGTATCGACATAGTTCTCCCGCGAAATCCGTCCATTGAAATAGCGCGAGGTCAGGTCGAGGAAATAGGCACCGGTCGCTGCGTTGCTCGAATCATTCAGCAGGCTGTTTATTTCGCGCCCGCCAAGGTCGAGGTTCCAGCATTTGTTTTGTACCTGGTTCAAGAATGCCTCATAGGGCGAGTCGGGGCGCCAGGCATCCGGGGCGCAGGCGGCAAGGGAAAGAGAAAGTGCAAACGCCAGGAACGTCCGGCGGATATGAAGTGCATTGGTCATTGGCTTGTCTCCCGGCCGAAACACGGTGCCGGGCGCAAAAACAATCCCCGGCACTGCGTTTCGCCGACTGGCTTAGCGAGCGACGACGCGTGCGTCCTCGCCGTTGCCTTCGATGAAGACATTCTGGCCCTGACGCAGGTTGGGATTTGCCTCCTGGGTTACCGAAACCAGAACGCCCTTGTTCGTCCGGACGATGATCTGCTGGCCGGCAACCGGCTGGTCACGCCGCTTTTGCACTTCGTGACCAGCGACCGCACCGCCGACCGCACCGAGGACCATGGCGACGTCGCGCCCAGTGCCGGCGCCGATCAGGCTGCCGATACCAAGGCCGGCAAGGCCGCCAACCACGGCGCCGACGCCGCTGGGAGTGCCGCTCCTCAATTCGACTGGCGTGATCTGTTCGATGTACCCGGAACGAATCTCCAGCTCACCTGATTGAGTGCCGGGCGTGGCGCAGGCGGTCAGGGTCAGGGCGAGGGCAAGGGCGGAAACATAGGCTGAGAATTTTTTGAACATGATGTTGTCCTCAAGAGGGGTTCTGTGAATTGGCGCGATGGTTCGGGGGGCGCGCACCGAAAAACTACGCATTCATAATATCAGTTTTCATTGGCGGAGAGCCTTGCTGGTTGCGAGTTCATCGGATATTGCCCAGCGGATCGGACGAGAAGCAGCTTGCTCCGCCTTCGGTGCAAAAGCCCTGCACAGATGTGGTCAGGCTCACTGATGGTGGCCCTTGTGATTGTTCTCGAGCGCCAGTTCCCGGGTGGCCTCCTCTTTCTCGTCGGCGAGGTCGGCGAGCAGGCCTTCGTCGGAAAGGTCGAGAGAGTGGGAATGCGCCCAGTCATGGTGAACAAACTCTTGAAGGCGTTTCACCACGGCCTCGTCGTTAACCACGATCGCCAGTTCGCGGCGGCTGTCGAAACTGCCGGGCGCCAGGTTGATGGAGCCGATCAGGGCGCGCGCGCCATCGGCCAGCATCATCTTGCCGTGCAGTTTGAGTCCCTTGAGCTTGTGCACCTTGGCGCCCAGATCCTGAAGGATGCGCAGGCCCTCGACACCCTCGACCAACTTGCCCTTTTTCAGGGTATGCGCCGGGCGCGCCAGTATGTGAATTTTGACCCCGCGGGCTGTCGCCCGCACCAAGCGCTCGATGATTACTTCGTCCTGATAGCGTTCATTTTGCAGGAACAGCGATTCCATGGCCTGGTCGATGAATTGGGCAACCCGGTTGCGGCCATTGATGTTGCACCAGATCAGGTGGGATTCCTGACCGGGGTCGAAGGGCTTGCGTTCCCAGTCAGCATCGAAGCACGCGATGACTTCGTCCACCTCATGGCGATGCGAGGTGACCACCGCGTAGTCACGGGTCACCGTAAGGTTCTTGGTCTCCCAGTTGAGGGACTGGATGAAAGCGGTCTCGTCGTCCACGACCAGCGATTTTTCGTGGGTAATGTCGATGGCCGGGTTGCTGTCGGCAACCTCGACCCCCGCATCTTCAAGGGCCTTGCGTGTTGCTTCGTTCTCCGGTTCGCCGCCACGGCGGGCCGGGTTAAGCATGACGCGAATCTTGACCCCGCGCTGGTGAGCGGCGATCACGGCGGCGAGCAGCGACGGGTCGGAAAACAGGAAGATCTTGATGCGAATCGATTTCTTTGCGCCAGCGATGGCATCCAGAAGCGGCTTGCCGGTGTCGTCGGGCATTACCAGCAGTGAGCGTGAAGACATGCAACCTCCGATTAAATTAGTCTGTTCAGGTTTCAGGACTGGCTTCCGAGGCGTGTGCTAAGCGGTCTTGGGTTCTTTTGCTTCCTTGGGCGGCTTGGCTGGCGCGTGCGCTTCATAGACCTCCTGCAGGCTCTTCAGCTTGAGCACGCCGTAGAAGACCGTTACCGTCATGAGCGTAACCAGGAATCCTGTAAAGACTTCCTCGGCGGAAAAGTGACCCGTCCGGTTGGCGATGTAGGCGGCAATGATCGTTGCCAGAATCACGAAGTTGAGAAGCCAGTTGGTCGTCTTGGAGACGATGTAATGCAGCGTTCCGAATCCGGACAGTTGATACAGCATGAATGGTAGAACCGCGAAAGCCGGAATCAACTCGGATACGCCAAGACTCAAATCGACGGCGCCGGGCGCCTTGGTGTGCAGCAGGTTGCTGTTTGCCAACTGGTGGAACAGCGGCGGCAATGCGCACAGGAATGGCACGACCGACAGGAACTCCAGGATCAGTCCGCCGGACCAGAGGCTGACCTCGGAGGCCGGATCGGCGCCCGCGCCTGACGATTGGGAGCCGATGAACAGGCCGGCGACAACCGCCGTGGCGCACGACAGCATCAGCAATTCGATGGTGACTCCGAAAGCCGCCGGCTCCCCCGCCTTGATCAGCAGCAGCGCCATGAAGCCGGGCGTGAAGAACATGACGCGGACGAGCCGCGTCCACAATCGCGGGTCGCGCTCGGGCGGCAGGATCGGCAGCACGAATCCATCGTCACCCACGGTTGCTCTGCTTTTTGACATGGCTTCTACTCCAGAAGGAAACGAAGGATCGACGTATCACGCACGGCACAAGCTACTCGTCGATATTGTGGAATTTCCCGACAATGTCGGCAAGGACCGCGGTTGACCATCCGAACATCAACATTGCCGTCATTGCCTCGAAGTTGCCGAAACCTAGCCAGCTCTTGGGCAAAACAACATTGCTGTCCCCCATGGTGCTGAAGGCATTGATCGAATAGAGCATGGCCTGCGACATGTCCCTGGTCAGATCGGTCAGGAAATAAAAAGCAGCCCACACGACCACCCCGACAAAGTGGCTTACCAGCAGTATCGCAACCACGCCGATGATGACCGCGGTACGTGCGGTTCGGTGTGGGCCGCGCATGACGGGGCGCCCGAAGCGCCTGAAAAACGAATGCACCTGATCGATGCCGAGGCCGTGAAAAATGACGGTCAGGCCCATGGGCAGCAAAGCGGCCAAGATTTGCTTGCCGTACTTGAAATCCAGTCCCACCAGGGCTTGCTCGGTAATGTGCCAGTTTTCCAAGATGTCTCTCCTCCAAGTGACGCCCCATTTTTCCCGCGCGGCAAGAATCAAGCCGTGAATATTCTATGTCGGTTCGGAAAACTGCTGAGAAGTAGTAATTTGCGGATTGTTGACCAAATGCTTTCGTCTTGCTTGATAATTCGCGACACTCGTTTTTTGGCTAACGTCATGTCCGATATCAATTCCGAAAATTCCCCGGCAGCGACAGTATTTGGCAATGTCAAGACGGGTTGTGTCCGTGTCCAGCCCATCATGCATATTGCCCGGACGATCAGCGAACTGGGCGCCGACCCGGGGCAGGTTTTTGCCGATGCGGGCATACCGGCGGAACTGTTCGATAATCCCGAGAACTCAATTTCGTTTCAGGCGATCGGCAGCCTGGTTGAACACTGCTTGGTGGCCACCCGGTGCCCGCATTTCGGGCTGCTGCTCGGCGCGGGTGCCGCCGGCAATCCGCTGGGGATGCTGGGCGAAGTCATGCAGGAATGCGCCGACGTCGGGACGGCCATCGCCTACTTTCAGCAGAATCTTCATCTGCATGATCGCGGCGCGATGGCGACCCGTTTTGTCGATGGCGAGGTCGCATCGCTCGGCTACATCCTGTTCAATGCCCAGGATCCCTTCGTCGATCAGCTCTATGACGGGGCAATCGCCATCGGCATGGGGTTGATGCGTGCCCTGTGCGGTCCCAAATGGAAACCGGCGGCGGTTTTGCTGCCACACCGCCGGCCGCATGATGCGGCGCCTTTCAAGAAAGTGTTTGGCCGCATGCCGCAATTCAACGCCGAGCAGGCGGCGCTGCTCTTTCCCGTCGGAGATCTCGAGCGGCCGATTGCCGGCGCCGATCCGGGGAAATTCGCCTTGCTGGCGGAACACCTGAAGACCATCGCCCGGCAGCGTGATCTGAATTTATCCGAACAGGTGCTGCGCGCTGTCCGCGGGCTGGTGGCGGTACGCAAATGTTCGCTCGACGCGGTTGCCAACCAGTTCTCGATGAATCGGCGGCGCCTGAATCGGATGCTCGAACGTGAAGGAACGACCTATCATCAGATATCGCAGACGGTGCTGCGCACCTTTGCCGAACGCCTGATGCTCGATACCGACATGACGCTGGGCAGGATTGCGGCGGCGCTCGACTACTCCGACGCCAGCGCATTCACCCGAGCCTTTCGCAACTGGCACGGCTGTTCGCCCCGGGATTGGCGATGCCGGAATCTGCCGCACGCCGCCGAGATGTCGCGTTCTGTCAAGCATGCATGAGGCCTGTATCCTGGAATTCGGCACCGCCCGATCAAACGGGCAAATCCGCTTCCAGATGCAGTTCATGTTCCCCAAGTAATGCGCCCTGCCTAGGCAGCCTGCTCGATAGCGGCCGGGCGATGCCCATGCGGTTAATGCCGCTGACCAGCGCCTTGAGCGACGCGGTGACGATATTGCCGTCGATGCCGACGCCGTAGAACTCGCCGTTGCCGCTGCCGGCAATTTCCATGAAGGCGCAGGCCTGGGCGTTGCCGTCCTCGCCCATCGGCACCATCGAGCGCTCTTCGTAGCTGCGCACCTGGATGTTGATTCCGGCACTGCGCAAGGCATGCACCGCGGCATTGATCGGGCCGTTGCCTCGCCGGTGAGAATGTGCGGCGCGCCGTCGATTTCACGCTGAGGCGGATGCCCTGGGCGTTGCCGTGTTCGAAGAGGTGGTGTTCGCGATAACAGACCGGCGCGGTCGATCGAGATAGGTGCGCGAAAAAGCTCCAGATATCGGTCGCCGTCACTTCGCCGCCATGGGTGTCGGTATCGCGCTGCACGACGCCAGAAAACTCGACCTGAAGGCGGCGCGGCATGACCACGCCGTAGTCGGTCTCCAGCAGATAGGCGATGCCGCCCTTGCCGGACTGGCTGTTGACGCGGATCACGGTATCGTAGCTGCGGCCGAGTCGGCCGGGTCGATGGGAGGTAGGGCACGCTCCAGGCGCATCCGTCTCCTTGGGCGGCAAAGCCTTTCTTGATGGCGTCCTGGTGGGAGCCGGAAAAGGCGGTGAACACGAGATCACCGGCGTAGGGATGGCGCGGGTGGATCGGGCAGGCGCGTGCTTTCTTCGACAGTGCGCGCGACGGCATTGATGTCGGAGAAGTCGAGGCCGGGCGCGACGCCCTGCGTGTACATATTGAGCGCGAGGGTGACGATGTCAACGTTGCCAGTGCGTTCGCCGTTGCCGAACAGGCAGCCCTCGACGCGGTCGGCGCCGGCCATGAGGCCGAGCTCGGCGGCGGCGACGCCGTGCCGCGGTCGTTGTGGGGGTGGAGGCAGAGGATCACGGTGTCGCGTCAGGCAGGTGGCGGCACAACCACTCGATCTGGTCGGCGTGGACGTTCGGCGTGGCGGCCTCGACGGTGGCCGGCAAGTTGAGAATCACCTTGTGCGTCGGTGTGGCGCCCCAGGCAGCGGTGACGGCATCGCAG
>CAVSFS010000015.1:0-11447 GCA_963727115.1 uncultured beta proteobacterium
GACGCAGTAATCGAGCAAGGCCGGGGCCAGCCGTGCTGCGGTCAACGCCGCCGCACCGACAATAAAGCCGTCGATCAGCAGCGTCATCTTCGCTTCCGCCGCGCCCAGCATGGCGCCGACCATCATGGCGATTTCGAAGCCGCCGAATTCGGCCAGCACGTTCAGCGGCTCGTCGTTGCCGCCCGCCTCCCGATAACGCTTCAAAGCCTGTTCCAGCAAGGCCTGCTTGCGCGCCAGCCCGGCATCGTCCAACCCGGTGCCGCGCCCGATGCAGTCGGCGAGCGGCGACCGGTCAGGCAATGGGTGAGCAGCGAAGCCGACGCCGTATTGCCAATGCCCATTTCGCCAAAGCCGACCAGATTGCAGCCATTGGCCGAGAGATTGCGGCTCATCTCCGCCCCGCGCTCGATGGCGCCATGGCGCATTGCTCGGCGGTCATCGCCGGCGCTTCAATGTAGTTGGCCGTACCAAGCGCCACTTTGGCGTCGATCAGCCCGTTGCGCCGACCGAAATCGTGCGCGACGCCGGCATCGATGATCGCCAGGATAGATGTCGTTCTGCCGCGCAAACACGTTGATCGCAGCACCGCCAGCCAGGAAGTTCTCGACCATCTGCCAGGTCACATCCTGCGGATAAGCCGAAACGCCGGCCTTCGCCGCGCCGTGGTCGCCGGCAAAAACCAGCAGGTGCGGCTGCGTCGAACCCGGGGTCGAGACGCTGCTGGATCAGGCCGATTTTTTTGGCGACCTGTTCGAGCTGGCCAAGCGCGCCGAGCGGCTTGGTCTTCTGGTCGATCTTGTGCTGCAAGGCAGCGGCCAGCCCCTGATCGGGGGCGGTGATGTTGAATTTGGAATGCATCCGATTCTTCCCGTCAAAAAACGCAAAAGGGCCTCGCGGCGGCATTCAAGGAACGCGACCGCGAAGCCCTGTCCACAGGCTCCCTGAACCGATTCGATACGTCTTCTGGCTTTCGGATCGTCCGGCCTGCCGCGCCTTCCCGGCCGGGTTTTGTCCCGTTACCAGTGGCATCCTGCGACAACCGTCCCCGATTACAGCGGCGGGCCCGCCCCGGAATGGAGAAAATCTCGCACCGGGTTCCGTTTCATCGAATCGGGGCGAATTATCCGGCTTGCCGGAAGGCGCGCAATCACCTAAAGTGCCGGCCATGAAGAACTCATCCTCGGCGGCGCCCGTTCGGGCAAGAGCCTGCTGGCCGAAAAGCGGGCGGCGGAATCCGGCCTGCGCGTCGTCTACCTGGCCACCGCCGAAGCCTGCGACGGCGAAATGGCGCGCCGCATCGCCCACCACCGCGAACGCCGCCCGAGCGACTGGGGCTGCGCCGAAGAGAAGCTGCAACTGGCCGCCAAACTGCGCGAACTGGCCGCGCCGGACACCTGCGTGCTGGTCGATTGCCTGACGCTGTGGCTGTCCAACCTGCTTTTCGCCGGTCAGGCGGCGGCACAGGCCGAGGCCGGCGCGGCAATCGACTGCCCGTTGCTGCAGGGCGAGACGACCGCCTTGATCGAATTGCTCGCCCACCCTGCCCGGCCACATCATTCTGGTGTCCAACGAAGTCGGCTGGGGCATCGTGCCGATGCATCCGGTGTCGCGGATATTCGCCGACGAGCAGGGGCGGCTCAACCAGCGCGTCGCCGCCGTTTGCGATCAGGTGACGCTGGTGGCAGCGGGGTTGCCGCTGAAGCTGAAAGGCTGAAGCCGACAATTTCCGGCCAGCGAATTTGGGCTGTTTTTGGGGGTGACCACAACTAACGGGGCTTTGGGCTGGGTTGGGGGCCGTAACGGGGGTTGGCGGTAGATTTCGACACATTTCGGTCAGTCAGCTTTCCCCATAGCGGCCGTTGGCGACCTCAACATCGTGCGTCGGAGCGCGACAAAACCAGCTTGCTTCCAGCATACGAATCGAGCAGGCGTATTTCCACTGGGTTCGCGCCTCCTTTCGTTTTCATGGCCTGCGGCACCGTCGAATGGTCGTTTTCGAAAAGCCACTCACTATGGCCACATCTGCCTGGATGCCGACCCCGACAACCGCCCTAGAACCAACGCTTGAGAGACATCGGCCAATGTTGGCGGCGGTTCAAACCGCCCCAAACCTGCCCGATGCAAAACCAGGCTCTGCTCCAAACACTTTAGTTGCTCAAAAAAGCCCCCTCGTTATTAACCCGGCAATCAAATAGATGAGAATGCAGCATATTGGACAGCCGAATGGTTGAAATAAGCCATCACCCGTTCCGGGGTCTTGACCAGGCGCTCCATGAAGGCGGTCGCCTTGTGCAGCAACCCCTTTTTGCTGGTGGCGCGATCGGCAGAGCGCAACTCGGTCTTGAAGTCCCGGTTCAGGTATTCGTCGGGATTGATCTCCGGCGAGTACGGCGGGAGATAGAAGACCTCGATCTGATCTTTCCGCTCGGCCAACCAAGCAGTGACCAGCCGGGCATGATGCACTTTCAGGTTGTCGAGGATCAGGAACACTTTCTGGCTGCTGTCGGCAATCAGCCTTTCCATGAAACCAATGAACAGATCGGTGTTCATGGCTTCTTCAATGAAAATCCGAAGCGTACCAAGCCCTGGTTGCTGATGGCGGAAACCATCGACAGGCCATGTCGTTTGCTCGGTGCCGCGAGGACCGGCGTCTGTCCGGCCGGCGCATAGCCACGGAGCCAGTGCCGACTTCCGCGACCGCTGTTTCATCCCCCAGTAAATGACGGCGCCTTCAGCCTTGGCGCGTGCCGCGATCGTCGGGTAGGTGTCGGTGAGCCATTGCTCGATCTTGACCGGGTTCTGTTCCAGCGCCCGCTTCATCGGCCGCTGCGGGGTGTAGCCCCAACGCAGCAGGTATTCGCCGACCGTGCGAATCGGCATCTCGATGTCGAACAACACCTTGACCAGCTGCATCACCGCCCGGCGGTTCCACAAGGCAAACGGCAAACTCAGTTGTTTGGGGTTCTCGCCGACGATGACCGAGCGCAGTTGCCACTCCTGAGCCAGGGTCAGCGTTCGTCCCGACAAGTAGCGGCGACCCCGCGTCTTCGACTTCAGGCCCGTCGAGCCTTCCATTGAATAGCGCTTGGACCAGCCGATGACCGTACTCACATGCACGCCAACCACCCTTGCAATTTCCTTCCAGGGTAACTTCAGTTCTTCACGCATCCGCATCGCCTGCCGACGCATTTCGTCTTGGGCATCGCGCGGTAATTTACTGGCATCGAACTTTTCCATGCCCAACATTATATCACAATCGGCTATTTGATTGCCGGGTTAATAAATAAAACTTGCGCTTTTCAACAACGTTCCGTATGATGCGTTTCATCAGCATTAAATGAAACACACAAACGAGGGCATCATGGGAAACCAACCGACTCTTCAAGACGTTCGTAACAATCTCATCGCAATTCTCTACGGTATCGCATCGACCTTAGATATCCAAGTGCGTGAAGGCGCTGGCGCAGCCATGCTTGGTCTTCCTGAAGGGACGCCGGTTTGCGACTTCCCTGATTTTGCAAACTTTGACCTCTCAATGTTCAGCTTTGAACGCGATATTAAAGAGGTGTACCCCTATGCTTTCCACGGCGAACTTGGGGTGCGCGGCCTATCCGGTATTGACGACGACAGTGAAGACGGCAACCTGGGGCGCTTAGCGGCTCTCTGCCAAATTGCTGGCTACAACCAGTTCAGTCGCAACATGGAAGACTTCGAAGACTCTGTGATTGGCACGGATGGAGCCAATAGCCATGCTGTTGAACGCATGGTTGAACTTGCCCAAGCACGATTAAATCTTGATTGCTCCAGTTCCGTTTCTCTTCGGGACATTGCCGTGCTATCCGAAATGAACGAGCGTAGCGTTCGCAATGCCATGTATGCCGATGGGAACTCCATGCTGGTAGCCGTTCGGAATACGGAAGGGGAACTCGTGGTTAATTCGCAAGAAGCCCTGAACTTGGTGAAAGGGTCGCCGTAATTTCAAGGAGACCGTTCAGGTTGGCACACGAGGGAACCTCCCTGCCACCCTGGCATCGAGTGAAATCATGCCGTTCCTGAATGCGCGACTCAATGAGTTTTACCAAGCTAGAAATTTGGAAATTCCCGGTCGCCCGTATTTGTTTCCTAAGCACTCAGAGGAAGAACTTGTAGCACTGAGTATCAACCATGCGGCATCCGTGGTTGGCTGGACCTCAGAGCGGCTAGTTGAGGTTCTGTCGCAGCCCATAGAAACGCTTTCGCCTGACGATTGCCCCGCATTCTCCCGCCTGCTTCGTCTCGATACCGCTTGGTTAACAACTGCGCAAGTCATGCAAGCTAGATTTCCAGATGCAATGAAAGAATTGCAGCCAATTCTGGTAGCCCCAAAAGCAGTTGTTTCGCCGCTTAATGAAACAGATGGGACGCTAGACGTCGTACTGACTGAAGCAGGTATCCGTAACGGCTACTTTGACATTGAGCGTCGCTACGCAGACCGGTTTTTCCCGGCAGACAGCTTTGGCAGCCGAGGCAAAGCAGATGATGGAATTAATAACGTGTTGCTACATCACGACGTAAAAGGCTCTCCCTACGACACAAATCTCCGCGTGAAAAGCGAAGCACTCGTTAGCCCCCGCAAACGGTTTAGCGCTTACTTCACCGCCCATTCATCAAAAGCCGGGGACGTAATCCAAATCAAAAAAATTGGCGAGCGCTCCTACGAACTGACCTATCTGCAAAAGCAAGGAGCTTAAGAGCCATGGAAACTACATCTCAAGTCGCCCGTTTTATCCAACGTCGCATTGAAGAAACCGGCCAGACGCAGAAAGACATTGCATTCAAAGTCGGCTTTGAAAAACCGAACATCATCACCATGATTAAGCAAGGTAAAACCCGCCTTCCGCTCGACAAGGTTGGCCTGATGGCCAATGCGCTGGAAACAGACCCGACACAAGTTGGTTCCCCCAGATGTGTATGGAAGAATACCAGCCGGCTACTTGGAAAGTGATTGCCCCGTTTATGGAAAGCGCCATGACCAAGGATGAGCAGCGGTTACTGCAGACTCTGCGCGCCTGGGTGGGCGGCCCGTTATTGCTTCCGCGGAGCGAAGAGTCGAAAACACACTTCAATAAATTCATGGCATCGCTGCGTACGCCAGCAACCATTCAGTAATCAGACAAGGAGACCAATCATGCATATGAGCCAACACGCGACCATCCGTAGCCAGCAGCGCGCCATTTCGCAAATGCAGGTTGATTTACTAATGCAATTTGGAACCAGCGAGCGGAGGTCATGGCGCTTCGAAGGTCTTCTTTGAAAAAGCTGCACGCCGCCGTATCCGGACATATGCAGGGCCACTGGCGGGATTGTTAGTCAATATTACGTTTGCGCCGTGGTTAATCAGATGACAAGGTCATCACCGCAGCTCGATCTGACTGAACGCATTCGGCGTCATTAATTTCAATAAGGTAGCCTCGATTTTTCCTATTTGGAGTTTCAACAGCCATCATGAACACAAAAGTTTTCTAACTTGTTGCTGGTTATCCGCAACCTCTCTG
The DNA here is from genome assembly GCA_963727115.1 of uncultured beta proteobacterium. Classification (GTDB taxonomy): domain Bacteria; phylum Pseudomonadota; class Gammaproteobacteria; order Burkholderiales; family Rhodocyclaceae; genus Azonexus. The sequence goes on from CAVSFS010000015.1 coordinate 5,535, forward strand.
CAGCCGAACTCGACGCGCATCCTCACTAAATATTAAGCTTTCCTTGGCGCGTGAGGGCAACATCGAGGTTTGCTACGCACCTTTTGAGTTCGTGAATCCAATAGCACGAGTCGTTATTGTGGGCATTACGCCCGGCCGGAGGTTAATGCTGAATGCACTCAAAGAACGCGTCGTCAGCTCGACCAAGGCGCAGATGCAATAACTAGCCTGATAGCGGCCAAACGAACAGGAGGTTTCTCGGGCGCGATGCGCCACCTTATTGGGTTGCTCGACTCCGTTGGCATTAACCGCTGGCTTGGCATTGCTAGTTGCAACGAGCTTTTGGAGCGGCATCTCATCTCGTGCAAACGGCCTCGGCGCTGCGTTATCCGGTATTCATTGATGGTGAGAATTACAATGGCACGCCGAAAATGAGCAAGACCCGTTGTCTGCGAACAGCTGATAACAATTTTGGAGAGGACGTTAAAGCGCTACCAAATGCGGTTTTTCTTCCGTTGGGTGACAAGGTGAGCGAAGCGCTGCAGTTCCTGTCTAAACAAGGTTTGTTGGATAGTGACCGCATCATTGGCGGCTGACCGCATGCGACGCCCGCCAATGCAGAGCGGATTGCTTATTCGGGGAAAAAACGCCGCGAAGAACTTTCCGTAAAGACCAATCCAGAAAAAATAGACATGGCACGTCAGGAAATCATGGCTCGCGAATTGACTTGCGGCGAGTTCTGAACATTGAACCCGCCGCCAACAAGGAGGTTGCCCATGTCTCAGACTCACAGTTGTTCCGAAAAAACCAAACTTTGGGGATTTGCCCTGATTCTGGTTGCACTTGCACCATGGCGCTAGCTAGGGAAGACGTCGAGTAACCTACGTTGGTGACGGCCGATACACATGCAGCGGAAACAGCGCTGCTTGTGCGCAGGTTGATGAAAACAACCGCCAGCGTGAATCGCAGCGTCAAGCTGAATACCAGCGCGACCAGAACCGCGCGCAAGGGTAGGTGGATAGAGAACATCGCAAAGATGAAGAGCGGCGGACTGATAAGTAGCTAGCTGACAGGTCTCTCAAGAACGTGTTTGAGTGATTTCGACCCTGTTGCCGGTGGCTCAAATGTGCCTTAGGCCGCCGGATGACATCTGAAAGTGCACGGGCAGCCTCCGATTCTCGTTGAGGCAGTGAGGGCGTCAATTTGCTCGCCGAATAGCGGACGCAGAGCAAGGTCCGACGAAGCCTTCCGTATTCGAATCGGATGGCTACCCTGACTGTCGCCTTTTGGCCGACTGCACCATTTAGCCGCCCCGCAACATCCCCACACCCCCGGCACCACTCCTGCCAACCGCCCCCAATCAATCGCCGCCTCCACCGCATCGGCCAGGCGATCCAGATCGGCTTCGCGGCGAGCGGGGTAGTTGACCGGGGCGCTTGCTTCGAGTCCGGCCCAGGCCAGCAGTGCACCGAGGGCGGCGGGGTGGTCGAAAATGCCGTGGCAGTAGGTGGCGAAAATCTGCCCGTCGGGCGAGATGGCGCCTTCGGGGCGGCCGTCGGAGGCGACGGCGGGATGGGCCAGTCCGGGGCCTTGGGTGACGCCGAGGTGGATTTCGTAGCCGGTCATTGCCGGCCGGCCCGGTAGCGCCAGGTGACCACGCACATTGCGCAGCTGTTTTTCGGCGGCGAGCGTGGTGTCGGCGTCCAACAGGCCGAGGCCCGGGGTGCTGCCGGGCGCGCCTTCGAGGCCGAGCGGGTCGTGGATGTGGCGGCCGAGCATCTGGTAGCCGCCGCACAGGCCGATGAGTTTGCCGCCGTAGCGCAGGTGCTTTTTGATCGCCGCTTCCCAGCCTTGCGCGCGCAGCCAGTCAAGGTCGGCGCGCACGGCCTTGGAACCGGGCAGGACGATGAGATCGCAGCCGTTACCACTGAGCGGCATGGCCTCGCCCGGCCCGACCCAGCGTAAGTTGACCTCGGGGTGCAGGCACAGCGGGTCGAGGTCGTTGTGGTTGGAGATGCGCGGAACCACCGGCGCGACAATCTTGATTTTTGCCGTGTTTCGGGGTTGACCGCAACCGGCGCGATGGCGTCCTCGGCGTCGAGCATCAGGCCGTGCAGGTAGGGCAGGACGCCGAGCACCGGCTTGCCGGTGCGTTGTTCCAGCCAGTCGAGCCCGGGCTGGAGCAGGCTGATGTCGCCGCGAAAGCGGTTGATGACGAAGCCCTTGACGCGGTTCCGCTCGGATGATTCAGACCCAGATTCGTTTTTGATTTGCTCAATTCACTCGAAGGGCCACTAAATTCCCGGCGGGAGCCTGGAGGCGATCACCGCTTCCGGCAATTTTTCGCCCGTTGACAATGAACGTTCCATCGCCGACGGCGTGCAAGATGCGCCCCTCTTTGCGTCAGCGTCGACATACGCGGCAATGCCCTCCAGCACCACGATACGGCGTTTTTCGATTACGTCAGTCACCGGCATTCGATGTTCGCCAGGCATGCCGCGATCCTGGGCGGCTTGACCAAGCGCGACGGCCCCGGCGTCAGCCCGAAGCGCGCGAATTTGTCCGTATCCGCCCCCGAACACGTCCCGATGCCGACCACCGTATCCAGAGGTTAACGCCAGGAATCGCGATGACGCACTCCCGATGCTTGCGCAACGCTGTGAAGGAGCGATTCCAGCCCCCCGTCGTCACGGCGAAAACCGGCGTGAAATCCATCACCATCGTCCAGGATATGGTCATGATGTTGTCCTTGCCGGCATCGTGGGTGGTGACCAGAACCACCGGCCCCGGCTCCAGCAGCGTAAACGCCTTGTTCAACGGCAACTCGCGCATCAACACACCTCCAATGGCGACGCCCACCCGGTTCACTCAGATGGCCTCTTTGCCACGCTTTGGCTAAAGCGTGGCCATGAATCCGGCGATTTCCCGCTCCGCCGCCTCGTCACCCAGGACATTACCGGCATCGCAATCGGCAATCCCCTTGTTGACCTCGGCAAAATACCAAGCGTCATAAGCCGCCTGCTTTTCCACCTTGCTCAACACGTCAATCGCCATGACTCACCTCCATTCAACGGTTATTGTAGTCGTTTCAATAACCAGCCGATCTTTGGGCTCGCAACTCGGGAGGGTGGGAGTCAGGCTTTGGGGGAAGGGGAAAACCGCGGCTTATTCCTCAGGTTCCCCATCAAAAAGCATTTCGTTTTCATGCAGTTATGGTGCGGGGACACCGCGCAAAAAGGTGCAGACTTGAGTTGCGCGAAATCGGCTGCGAAATCGACGAATTGCGATTTTGATGTTCCGTCTTTAGGAGACCTCCATGAACCTGATCGTCAATCTCCGACGCCGAATCGGCCTGGCCGTTGCCGCGCTCGCGCTCGCGGCTGTCGCGATGTCACCGGCGCCGCGCCGGTCGGCGACCCAGGCTTCGGCTTCGCGCTGTGGTCGCCGGGCCGCGCCGACACGGGCAGCTCAAGACACGCTACGCCGGCAAGAACCCGAACAACGCCAACTGCGTCGGCGAGAACCTTTCGCCCGCGCTGGCCTGGAGCAGCGCACCAGCGGCACCCGCAGCTTCGCCATCCTGGGACGACCAGGCCGGCCGCGCCGGGCTCGGCGTCTAGCACGGGTGGTCTACGGCATCGCGCCGGCGAACGGCCTTCCCGAGGGGGCTCGCCGGCACCGGCCCGTTTCAGTCCGGGCAAGAACACGCTCGGCATGCCCTGGCTCGGCCCCTGCTCGCCGAAAGGCAACGCGCCGCAGCACTACGTCTTGACGCTGATCGCCACCCGCTCGAACCGGCGCGCTGCCCGCGGGCCTGACAAGGCCGGAGTGCTCGAGGCACTCAAGGGCGGCAAGGCGCTCCGCGCCGCGAGCCTCGTGCTGCGGACTTTTAACTACGACCTCGGGGAAACGCAAGGAAGTGGCCGGTTCCGTATTTCGAGCGTCGGAAATAAACGCTGACAGCATACCCGCAAGGGTTGAGCGTTGTTGTGTTTGGGTAGATCCCGGTGCACCACCGGCGCAACAATTTTGATTTTTGCCTGTTTTTCCGAGTTGACCGCAACAGGCGGGTAGCCGAACGAAAAAGGTGAATCACCGCACTTGCCTCCGCCTGCCGGGTCGAAAAGATCGGCGGCGCCTGGCCTCGCGCCCAAGGTCGTGAGGAGAATCCGTGGATCATCAGTTTCCAGAGGCAGCGTGCGTCGCCGTTGACCAGTCACTTCCAGCCGCTGCGACCTACGCGGCGAGTTTCTGCCGACGCCCGTGCCGGACGACGTGCTCGGCCGCTTGTTGATGGCTGCGCACCATGCGCCGTCGGTCGGTTTCATGCAGCCGTGGAATTTCCTGCTGGTGCGCTCGGACGAGGTGAAGCAGCGCGTTCAGGGCGTGTTCAAGGAGGCCAACGCCGAGGCGGCGCGCATGTTCCCGGACGAGCGGCGCGAAATTTACAGCAAGCTGAAACTGCAGGGCATTCTCGAAGCGCCGATCAACCTGTGCATCACCTGCGACCGCACGCGCAGCGGCCCGGTAGTGCTCGGCCGCACCCACATGCCGACGATGGACCTTTATTCCAGCGTGTGCGCCGTCCAGAATCTGTGGCTGGCGGCGCGCGCCGAGGGGGTCGGCGTCGGCTGGGTCAGCATCTTTCACGAAAAGGCACTGCAGGACGCGCTCGGCATTCCGCACCATATCGTGCCGATTGCCTACCTGTGCATCGGTTACGTCAGCCATTTCAACGACAAGCCGGAACTGGAAAAGGCCGGCTGGCTGCCGCGTTTGCCGGTCGAGGAACTGGTGTATTTCGAGCAGTGGGGCGCCACGGATTCGGGCCAAAATTCACCGTTGACCGCAACATTGCACGACATGCAGACGGCGATGCAGAACGACGGGCGTTTTCCGCTATGAAGCCGGATTCCTCCGCCCCGCCGCTACCGTGCGGCTCGACCTCTCCGCCACCGGCAACCCCGAAGGCTGGCCGGTGCCGCCGCTGCCACCCGCCGCCTGGCACGACCTGCCGGCTGGCGATGACGGCCTCGAAGCCGCTGCCGCCGAATACGACTCCAAACGCCAACCTGCTGCCAGGCGTCGGCGCGCTGGCCGCTACCCGACTGTTGCCGGCTCATGCTGCCGCGTGCGGTTGTCGCCTGCATCGGCCCGCTGGCCAAGCCGCATGTTCAGGCGTGGACTCAGAACGGGCATCGTCACGCTCTTCCTACAAAACGCCACCTTGCCGCGCGCTTTGGCCGCCGCGACGCCCTACGTTTTGTTCGCCCACCCGAACGACGTGACCGCCGACCGCCATCCGCACGCCGTTGCGGTTGACGCCGCGAAACAGCTCAAAAAGCGCGGCGGCTGGCTGATCGTCGATGAAAGTCACATCGACCCGACGCCGGACGAGAGCCTGACGCCACTCGCCGGCTCAGCCGAGGCACCCAATTTGATCGTGCTGCGCTCGCTCGACCATTTCTTCGGGCTGGCCGGGGCACGGGTCGGCTTCGTGTTTGCCGCGCCCGACTTGCTGGCCAAAATGGCGGCGGCGATGGGGCCGTGGACGGTCGCCGGGCCGTCGGGCGGCGGCCCGGCTGGCGCTGCTCGACAGCGCTTGGCAGGCGGCAATGCGCCCTCGGCTGCTGGCCGCCGGCCAGCGCCTGCACAGTTGCTGGCGCCGTTCGGCGAGGTCAAATCGACGGCGCTGTTCGCTGCATTGATACGCCGCAGGCGGCCGAACTGCACGACCATCTCGCCCGTCACGACATTTCGTTCACCGCGTCGAGCAGGGATCGCTGCTGCGCGTCGGCCTGCCGGGCAGCGATGCCGACTGGCAACGCCTGAGCACCGCCCTCGCCGCCTGGAAAGCCTGCATGAAATTTGCCCATTTTTTGACGTTGACCGCAACCGTCGGCCTGCTGGGTTCCGCGCATGCCGAACTCGTCT
>CAVSFS010000016.1:0-102094 GCA_963727115.1 uncultured beta proteobacterium
CGCCGTGCTGACTGCGCCGCGAAAACCAAGATTTCTTACCAAATCAACGTGGCAATGATTGTAGTCATGATCGGGTTTCCCGTTTGGGTAAGCAAACATATCTACCGGGGCATCAATGATCGCCTGGAGTTGCTTACGACCTTCGGAAATTTCATATTTGGCCTCAGTCGCTGGCAGCGATGTCAGGATCGGATGGTGCACTGTGTGCGCTCCAATTTCCATACCAGCACGGTGTATTTCCCGCACCTGTTCCGCGCGCATCATCAGGTTGTTCGGCAAGTCTGTAACACCGCACAACTTCTTAAGCCTGGCAATGGCCTCTTCCCTCTCTCAGGCCCAGGTACTTGATAGTCGGCAATAGTGACTCAATCACATGCCGTCGATTCGACGCGTCCACAAGTGAACAGCGTCCAAGACCGAATGAGTCAAGATCGATCTCGCTATGGCGACACGCGCGCAGGCATTCGATAACTGAATCGTTCCACATACGGCCACCGTCAAGAAATCCGGTTGAGACGAAGAAACTGGCCGTCAGTCCGCAGCGCTGCAGAATGGGTAGTGCGACTTCTGCGTTGTCTGCATAGCCGTCATCGAAAGTGATCACCAATGCCCGTGACGGCAGATTGCCATTCGCCAGGCAGGTAACCGCCTCGCCTAGAGCCATAACCCGGAAACTGCGGGCGACAAAGCGCATCAGTCGTTCGAATCGGACTGCATCCGGCTCGCTCGGGAAAATGCTGTCGGCACGCGCGTGAACGCGATGAAAAATCAGGATGGAGAGCCGTGGCGGAGTGAGAGCACCGAACAAGACCATACCGCTACGGGCGATCATGGCGACAAGCGAATCCACGTTATCTCCTGAATGCACAGTTTCAATTTGGCTGGCCAGGTTACGGAGGGTTACCATGATCCAACCGCGCAGAATCCGTAATGACTCGAAGTGGCTGATCAGCTTTTCGAAACACATTCCAAGGAAGAACAGTGCGCCGTTGAACATCAGGTAGTTCGGGTATTGGCTCAAATACTGAAAAGAATCAACGGCGAGGCCCGCAGATGCCGCGAGCCGGTCCACATCGCTGCGCGTGTTTGTATTGTAAGCGATTGGGAAGGTGTCTTCCTCGGCTCGACCTTCGACATGTTTTACGATCTTTGCATGAAAGCGGTTGGGGACGAGACGGGCAACCAAAGTTCCATAATCCCACATGTTGGCCGTCAGAAAAACTATGGATCCTCTTGGGCGCAGGATCCGTGAGAACTCACGATATACCGAGTCGGGATCGGTCAGATGCTCAAAAACGCTGCGTGACATGATCAGATCAACACTTGCGTCCGGTAGCGGAATTTTTGCAAGGTCAGCGTTATAGGTTTCAATCCCCGGAAGAGTGTCCGTAAAATCGACCAGTTCAACCCCGATGAGACGCTCGGCACGTCCAAGGTATTTCTTGAGTACCGGGAAAGTACGGCCACAACCAGCATCCAGAAGTGTGTCGGAGCGCTTTAAAAGGGTATCAACGTGTTGCTCGTAAAGGCGATAGGGATGGGGATTATTCGCATAATATTTACGTAGCAGTTGTTCCGACAAAGCAGTCATTTTGGATTCGCCATAAAGGGCTTTGAGATGATTGTTGTTTTCTTTTCGCTCAACAGGGCGATCGAGTTTGATTTTTCTCGCTCTCGCAACGTGGCGTCAACCAGCACGACATAACCAACAATGTAATAGGGCAGATCAAAGTGCACGAGTGATAGAAATGCCCCTCCAGCAGCAAATCCAACCAGGCTGACTTGAACCATCCGCATCAACATGGGACCCAGGAATCGAATTCTGATCGTCCATTTCCGTCTTTTTCGCGATTTCCGCTGCCTTTTCCAGGTAAAGAAACCGAGGAGAAGGTAAAGCAGCAAGCCGGGAAACCCATGCTCACCTAGAGCCTGAAAATAGATACTGTGCGCGACGAATACGGCGCCGCCTACATAGTCACCAACACGCTCTGGCGCATAAAGCCGCGAATACCACTGCATTGTCGGATGCAAAACCTCCACCAACTAGGGGCCTGTCCAATGCCAGCGCCCACATTGTTTTCCAGGCATATATTCGAGACATCGCCGATGAATCCGCTTCATAGCTCTTGATCGTTTCCATCCGACCTGTCCATGATTCAGGCATGAATAGTATGGCTGAAACGAGTAGAGTGCCTAGCAAGAGGCTCATCTGAATCGGGCGCTTCCCTTTGAGCGCGAGAACGAAAGCCATGCTAACGAGTGCTAGCAGCGCGCCCCGGGATTGGCTCCCGAGGATCGCGAAGCAGGACGTGACGATTGCAAACACCAATGCTGCGCGAATCACCCGTCTGGTCGATACCTGATGTAGAAAATACATGAATGGAATAAGCATGACCAAGGCCAGTCCAACCTCATTGTTGCCTTCGATCATGCTTCCGGCGGGGCCCCAAACGCGGCCACTACCGCCCCCCATGAGAGTCCAGATCCCCCCTTTGACGCCATAAAATCCAACCGATAGGGTAACGACCCAGATCAATCTTCGATCTGCTCTCGACCACGGATCAACATCATGGTAACAAATAACATCAACTGGATTTTGAAAACAAATATCCAGCGTTCCAAGAACGATTTCTGGTCGTATTCAGTGCAAAAAAACAGGTAATCGACATCCAGAACAAGAAGAGCAATTGGGTTACTGTAATGTTGTTTAACAGGAAACGGCGGCGCTCGCGCGAAAAAAGAAACCCACCAAGGTTGAAAGCGCGACCAGATGTGAGAAGGGGATGCTACGAGCAAATCCAAATGCGGCACGGTGTGGATTCATCAAGGAAAGCCAAGCCCAGACATAGGCGCCAATACGGGGGCTGCGCAAAATAAACGGCAGAAGCCCTAGAACAATGACAGTAATCAGGATGTCACGCATGGGGTCTTGCTCATGTTTGTTGAGTGGCATGGCTGACGATGTATCTGAACTTCCCTGATTTTTCGGCTGGGATGGAATCGACAATCTCAACCTGCACATCTACGTCGGAGCCAAGGCGCTGTCTAAACCCGGTGACGATCTGCTCAGTCATTGAGTGATGGGCCTTGCTATCAGTGACAAGAAGCACTTTCGTCTGTCGGGGTGATTCCTGAATCACCTTGAATGATCTTACGCCAGGAAGGTCGCGCAAAATGTAGATAAGCGCCAGGCCATGCATGACCGTGCCATCAGCGGCAATGACGAAGTCCGTACTGCGTCCCTGGATCTCTTTGAGCAGCGGCAGGCCACGGCCACAAGAGCAATGTTCAGTTCCCAATACTCCAATGTCGCCGGTGCGGTAGCGGATGAAGGGAAAGTCAGGTGTCGCAAGGTGGGTCACGACGATTTCGCCGACTACACCAGCCGGCTGAACGTTCCGTGCTCGTCGACGATTTCGACGATGATGTCTTCGGCCGTGATGTGCATGCCGCCCGCCGGGCATTCGTGGGCGATGAAGCCGGCGTCGCGCCCGCCGTAGCCGTTGGCCACCGGGCAGCCGAATGCGCTGGAGATGGCTTGCGCGCTGGTGGTCGTAGAGGCGTTCGGAGGTGACAGAAGACGACTTTGATGCCCAAGTCGTTCGAGCGCGAATGCCCCGTTTCTTGGCATGCGCGCAATGTGGCTGATCGCCGATGGGTAGCCGAAGAGCATTTTCGGCCGGCGCTCGCGGATTCGGGCCACGAACCGATCCAGGTTGGCTTCGTTCATCTGGAACGCTGGCATGAGTTCGGTGCGCATCAGCTTGTCGCGGATGGCGCGAACTCTGTCCTGCGTGCCCAGTTCGATGGGTGAGCCCCAGACGACGATTTCGGGGTCGCCAATGTCCACATCCCACCAGCGGGTGGCGCGCCACTTGGCGGCGACGTCGTGGCTGACCCGCTCGGTGCCGATGAAGAAGATCAGCGGTTCGCCGGACGAGCCGCCGGTGTTGAAGCGGGCCAGACCTTGTGCGATATCCGACTTCATCCGGTCGCCTTCAGCTCGGATGACGGCCTTGGTCAGAAGCGGGAACTTTTGGAGGTCGGCCAGTGAATTGATTTCTTGCGGGTTAAAACCGAGGTTTGTAAAACAATCCCGATAGTAAGGGACGTCTTTTTCCAACTTTGACGAGCAGGCTGCGTAAGCCGCTCGAGACGAAGTTTTCAAGTTTTTCGGGCGGCCACCATTGCGAATCATCCATTGCCTTGCGAATGGCTACGGTATCGTGTTTTTTTAGTTTTTCCTGCAGCGGGAACAGGATGTTGGCAACCAGCGCGGTGTAGAGTCCCATAGTGATTTCCTCAGGCTGGCAGAATGTGAGGTGGCGTGCTTTGCCATAGACCTCGGCGAGTATTGGCCATACTTGCGGCCAAGTGATATTTTTGTACTTCCACCAAGCCATTATCGATTAGCTTGTCTGATAAGGCAGCGTCTTCCATCAACCGGAGTATGGCTTCAGCCATTGCGTCAGGCGATTTTGGCGGCACAAGCAGGGCTGTTTGTCATCGTTGACGATAAATGGGACGCCGCCGACATTGGTGCTGACGACAGGAACACCACTGGCCAGTGCCTCCAGCACTGAAATAGGCATGTTGTCGACAAGACTGGGGTTGATGGCGATATCTGCTTCTCGATAGGCTTGCTGCCATTGCGTCCCTGTCCAGTCGGCCGGCAAACTAGACTGCTCCGGCAAGGCCAAGGGTTTCGGCCAGTACGGCAAGCGATTCGGCCAGAGGGCCGGAACCGGCAATGGTCAGCGTGGCATCGGGATGGTTGCGGTGAACGATGGAAAAGGCACGAATTGCTGTTTCGTTATCGTAGATGGGTTCAAGATTTCTTGCGACCAGAAGGTGGCGCCGGATGGTGCGGTGCGGCGCCGGGTTATTGAAGCGAGCGATGTCAATGATATTCGGAACGATGGAAGCTGACATATTAAAACGCGCAAAAACCGCTTTCAGGAATCCGGATGGAACAATGAGTGCTGATGTCTGGCGCATCGATGAATCGGACGGATCGGGCTGATTTGGCGAGGAATGTATGCTGCTTCTCCGCCATGATAATTGACGACTACGGGCGCCTTGCGGAGTTTTGCTATCCAGATGGCGGGTGCCGCAAACGAGATGCCAGGACCAGCCTGAGTTAGCCATGATATGAATGACATCGAAACGCCTGGCTAATTGCCAAAGTGCGAAGAGATAGGGAATCAGGCGAAAGAGTGCTCTGATAAGTGGAAAACCGGAGACCCATTGCGGGCGATATTCAGCATTCGTCTGTACAAGCGAAACGGTAAGTCCTTCGGCACCGAAGAAGTTCGGCAAGTTGTTGGGTTTGATTGGCCATGCCGCCGTAATGGCGGGGGTAAAGGGCCAACCAGGCCAATGTGCAGCGCGCTACCAGTTCATGTCAGTTTTCTTCAACAGACAGTGAATAGGGCATCGTGGTAGTTGGCGACGCTGTTGCGCCAGTTGCGGACATTTTCGACAAACTGGCGGCCGTTGGCCTTGAGTTCTGGCCAGCGTTGCCGGTTGTCGAGAAGTTCCACGATGGCTTGAGCCAGCGCCTGCCGATCTCCAGCCTTGAACAGGATGCCGGTCTTGTTGTGTTCGATCAGTTCCTTGTGGCCGCCGACGTCCGAAGCGACGAAAAGCTGGCCTTGGGCCATGGCTTCCAGCGGCTTCAGCGGCGTGACGAGTTCGGTCAGGCGCATCGGGTGGCGCGGGTAGGCGAGGACGTTGATCAGGTCGTAGTAGCGATTGACGTCGCTGGTGTGGCACGCGGCCGGTGAAGATCACGACATCCTTGAGGCCGAGCTTTTTCGGCTTGCTGGCGCAGGTTGGCTTCTTGCGGGCCGCCGCCGACGAGCAGAACGCGAATGTCGGGTTTCTGTTCAATGATGGCGGGGAGGGCTTCCAGCAGCAGGTCCAGGCCTTCGTAGGCGTAGAAGGAGCCGATAAAGCCGATCACTGTTTTGCCGGTCAGCCCCAATTTTTGCTGCAGTTCGGGGTCGGGTGGGCTGGCCAGGTTGAAGGACGTCGATATCGACGGCGTTGGGAATGACGGTGACTTTGCCGGCCGGAATGCCGCGCGCCACGATGTCGGCGCGCAGGCCTTCGCAGATGGTGAAGACATGGTCGACCTGCTGGATGGCGCGGGTTTCCAGCTTGCGGGTGGCGCGGTAGCGCAGGCTGCCTTCGCTGGTGCTGCCATGGTCGACGGCGGCGTCTTCCCAGAATGCGCGGATTTCGTAGACCACGGGGATGCCGAGTTTGCGCGCCACCTTGATGGCCGGGAGGGCATTGAGCACCGGGGAGTGGGCGTGAATGATGTCGGGGCGGACTTCGCGGGCGACTTCTTCGAGCCGTGTTTCCAGTTGCTTCATCAGGGCGAGTTCCCTGCCGATCGGCAGCTTGGCCAGGGCGCCGGTTGCCATCGGGGTGCGGTAGAAACGCAGGCCGTCGACATCTTCAACGGGGGCCGAGGTTTCACCTTGCTTGGGCGAGGTGAGGTGAAAGGTTTCCCAGCCGAGGGCACGCTGTTCGCGCAACAGCGCTGCGGTGCGGAAGGTGTAGCCGCTGTGCAGGGGGATCGAGTGGTCGAGGACGTGGAGGATGCGGATCATGCGGGTTCGCCTTGTTCCATGACGTTGCGCAGGAAGGCTTCGAACATCAGCAGGGTCCAGATCGAGGCGCTGTAGTCACGGCTGCCGTTGTTGTGGGCGTCGACCAGGTGCTGCAGGTAGTCGCGATTGAACCAGCCGGTATCGGCCAGGCGAGAGCCGAGGAGGGAGTCCTGGACGCGCTGTTTGAGCGGGCCGCGGAACCAGCGGGCGAGTGGGACCGAGAAGCCCATTTTCGGGCGGTAGAGCACGTCGTTGGGCAGGTAGGGCTCCATCGATTTCTTGAGCAGGTATTTGCCTTCCTGGCCGCGGATTTTCTGTGAGGAGTTCAGTGTGGCCAGCCATTCGATCAGCTCGTGGTCCATCAGCGGTTCGCGAACTTCCAGCGAGTGGGCCATGCTGGCGCGGTCGACCTTGGTGTTGATGTCGCCGACCAGGTAGGTTTTCAGGTCAAGGTACTGGATCAAGCGCCAGCGGGTCATCGGTCCTGGCCTTTGCGGCATGGTGGTTGAAGACCTGGATGGCATCGTAGCCGCCGAGGGCTGATTTGAATTGTGGGCTGAACAGTTGCTCGCGCATCGGTGCGCGCAGGATCGAGACGGAGTGGAAGTAGGCTTCCACCGAGCTGCGCGCGATGCCTTCGAAGGTGGTCTTGGCGCGGAAGACGCGCGGCGCCCAGTCGGCCTTGGGGTAGAGCTTGCCCAGGGCGCCGAAGACTGGGCGGCGCAGACTCAGCGGCAGGGCCGAGCGCATCTTTTCTTCCATCAGGTGCAGCTTGTAGCGGCGGTAGCCGCCGAAGCTTTCGTCGCCGCCATCGCCGGAAAGGGCGACGGTGACATGCTTGCGGGCCAGTTGGCAGACGCGGTAGGTGGGGATGGCCGAACTGTCGGCGTAGGGTTCGTCGTAGAGCCTGGCCAGGGTGTCGATGAGGTCGAAGTCGTCGCTTTCGACCATGTCGAGGTAGTGATTGGTCTGGTAGCGGTCGGCCACCATTTTGGCGAATTCGGATTCGTTGAAGGCGGGGTCGGAAAAGCCGATCGAACAGGTGTTGACCGCAGTAGTCGACAGCCCGGCCATCATGGCGACGACGGCGCTGGAATCGACGCCGCCGGAAAGGAAGGCGCCGAGCGGGACTTCGGAGATCATCCGCAGGCGGATCGATTCTTCGAGGCGGTGGGTCAGTTCGGCGCAGGCGTCGGCGTCACTGATCGGGTTGTCGAGGGTGAAGCGGACATCCCAGTATTCGCGGGGCTCGGCCCACCGGCTGGCCGCGGCGCAGCAGCAGGGTGTGGGCGGGCGGCAGCTTTCTGGCCTGCTTGAAGATGGCGCGTGGTTCGGCGACATAGCCGAGGGCGAAGTATTCCTCGACGGCGCAGGGGTCGATTTCGCGCTTGAGGCCGCCGTGGGCGAGCAGCGACTTGAGTTCGGAGCCGAAGAGGAAGGTGCCGTCGTCGAGCAGGGCGTAGAACAGCGGCTTGACGCCGAGGCGGTCGCGGGCGAGGAACAGGGTTTCGCGGTTGCGGTCCCAGAGGGCAAAGGCGAACATGCCGCGGAAGCGGTCGACGCAGTTTTCGCCCCAGGATTCCCAGGCGTGGACGATGACTTCAGTGTCGCTGCGGGTGTGGAAGGTGTGGCCGAGCGCCTGCAGTTCCGGGATCAGTTCCTGGTAGTTGTAGATTTCGCCGTTGAAGACGACACAGACGCTTTGGTCTTCGTTGTACAGCGGTTGCTGGCCGGTAGAGAGGTCGATGATGGAGAGCCGGCGGTGGCCGAGCCCGACGCCGGGTTCGACATGCAGGCCGCCTTCGTCCGGGCCGCGATGAAACTGCGATTCGTTCATGCGATGGAGGACCGCACGATCGATGTCGCGTTTGCCTCGGGTGTCGAATATTCCGGTGATGCCGCACATGTTCCGTTATTTCCTGTTCCTGCCTATGCCGCCACACCGGCGTGGCCCAGCAATTTGTCATAGGTGCCTTGGTAGGCGGCCACCATCGCATTCATGCTGAACTTTTCTTCCACGCGCTGACGACCAAGTTGCCCCATGCGCCGTGCACGATCAGGATTGTTGGCGAGTTCGAACGATCTGATGCGCCAATGCCTCTGGATCACCCGCCGGTACGATCTGGCCGGTGCTGCCTGCTGTCACGAGATCGGCATTGCCGCCGACATCAGTGGCAATCACGGGCAAGCCGGAAGCCATCGCTTCGAGGATGGTGTTGGAAATGCCCTCGGCGAGCGAGGGCAGAACGAAACAGTCCAGACCACCCATGATCTCCGGGACATCATGGCGCTCTCCCGGCAACCAGGCGAGATCACTCACACCAGCGGCCGCAAGCAGTTGTTCGCACGCCGCGCGCAACGGGCCTTCACCAATAATCGCCAGGCGAAGGCGCGGACGAAGTGCGGGGTCGATTTCAAGTGCGCGAATGAAGGCCCGCGCCAGCATGGGCTGATCCTTGACCGTCTGCATGCGGCCAACCGTGCCGACAATCCAGTGATCGCCGCGCGAGAATGGGCAGCCGGGTAGCGAATGATCGAGTCCGACGGGATGAAAGCGATCTGTATCGACGCCGTTGTATACCTGTAGCACCTTGTCTTCCGGAACCTTGATTTTGGTGGTGAGATATTCGCCAAGATCGCGCGACAGCGCCAGGTAATAACTCACGAACGGTCGATAAAAGCGTCGAATGCGTTGATAGGTAATGTTGGATCCGTCGAGATCTCCCACGTCACGCCCGTGTTCGCCATGAATGCGGACCGGAACGCCAGCAGCCCACGCCGGCAACTGCGCTTCAAGCGCAGCGAGATTGCGGCTGTGAACGATGGCAGGGCGCAGGCGGCGGAACAGGGCGAACAGCTTGGGGAACAGCCAGATGCCATGGCCGGGCGCCTTGTTCAGCGAAATGAACTCGACATCGTCGCGCTTGATGCGCTGGCGGAAATCGGTGACCTCGGTCAGGGCGATCACGGCATGGCGATAGCGGTCGGCCGGCATGTGGTTGATCAGGTTGACAATGCCGTTTTCGAGCCCGCCGGTGTCGAAGCGGTACATGACGTGGGCAACGAGCGGGCGCGGGTCATTCACGCTCACCGCGCCTCGCGGGTTGCGGCAAGCAGTTGTTGAATCTGTGGGCCGGCTGCTTCGGCGAAGGCGGGCAGGCGTTGCCGGTGCGAATTCAGCCGGTGCGTAAAGCATTACCACGGCCGAGTCGTCTCCTTGACCGCGCAGGCGAGATAGCGCTGTCAAGAGCTTGGCTGTGAAGTCGCTCGTCGTCAGGTGACCATTGATCCAGTACCACTGCCAGACGACAAACCGCGATTCAAGGCCATTTTCCTTGCTGAGGATTTCTGCGGTTCGCACCTGTAGCGGAGCGTCTTGCAGATTTGTCTGGAAGGAGCCGCGCGAGATGACGGACCAGATTCTGTCGTTGCTGGTGGCCAGCATATTGGTAGAGGTAATCAGCTTGCGCTCGTAATTCTGGTTTCGATAGTAGCCAATATAAATGCCAGCTTTCCCATTTCCGTCGCCAAAGGTTTCCTGCAGGGTTGCAGAAGATCCCGCGTAGGCGGGCTTCCAGCCGGTAAAGGCAGGCGCCTTGAGCCATCCAGGTGGCGCTTGCAATTCGCCAAGCTTGGCGGGTGAAACCTTGTCGGCAGCCGTAATGGCCGTGAAGGCAAGTGGGCCAGCCGCTGTTGCCGCTGCAATCGCAAGGACGACGAGCCATGCTGGCGATTTTCCTGCCGTGTTGGGGACCTGTCGTTGCATTGGCAGACGTTCCCGCCGGTGCCACCTCGCTCCAACGGGCGCCGATCGCGAACATCGCCATGATCACGATGCCGAAGAAAACCCAGCCATAGATCAGGTGATCGACGCCGACGGCAAGCGTATTCCCTGAGAAATGGCCGATCATTACGATCATGTAAGCGCGCAGCCAGTTGGCGAAGACCGGAACAATGAACGATAGCGCGATGAAGATGAGCCTTCGCCGCAAGCTGACGTAGTTCAGGTATGCGAAGAGCGTCCCTACCGTGACCGAGGCGATGATGTAGCGGATGCCGCTACAGGCTTCGACGACCGACCAGTTGCCGGAGGGAATGACGAATTGCAAGCCGTCCTGGTAGACGGGTATACCGGACGCACGAAGTGCCAGAATGGTGAACCACGCGGTCCACTCCATCAACTTGGGCAACATGAAGTCGCCGACTGGCACACTGAGCAGGAGAAAAGCGAGAGGGAAGGCGATCGCGCGACTGACCCGGGGCCCGAGGATGGAAATAATCGCGAGAATCAGTGTGGCAACCAGGGCAAACTGGGTCAGTGCATTCACTGCGGTCAGTTCGCCCATCAACCAGAAAAATGCGGTCGCGCCAATCGGGAGAATGAACCACAGCGTCGGTTCAGGCGTCAGGAGGGCCAGCTCCTTGCGCTTGCGCCAGATCAGCCAGAGGCTGATCGGTGGCACGACGAAGGCATGGGCGTAGGTGTCCGAGCGGGCCCAGATTGCCACCATGGCTTGTGCCGTATCCCAGTACCAGAAGAGCACCCAGGCAATTGTTGCCAGGAGCAGAAGCAGCGTCCTGGGCCAGGCCTGGTGCGTTTGCTCAGTGGCAGTTTTACTCATCACGACAACTCCCGGGATGCAGGCAGGTATTTGTCGATTGCCCCAAGATGGGCTTCCCAACTGTAGCGCTCGACAACCCGCTGACGGGCTGCATGACCGATGGCAATTGCGCTATCGGGCGTGTCAAGTACCCGGCTCAGTTCGGCGATGTACTCTGCCGGACTGCCGGCAATCAGCAATTCCGTGCCCTTTTCGGCGTTGACCGCAGCAGCGCAGTCCGCCGAGGCAATAACCGGTCGCGCCATGGCCATGGCCTCGAGGATCTTGTTCTGGATGCCACGCGCGATACGCAACGGGGCGACGACCGCGGCGGCATGTTGAAGATAGGGGCGGACATCGGGAACAGTGCCGGTGACCACCACCTTTTCGCTGGCAAGTGCGAGCACCTGGGCGGCAGGGCTGCGGCCCACGATGTAGAAACGCGCCTTGGGCCAACGCTCAAGGATTCCTGGAAGGACCTTGCCGGCGAACCAGGACACGGCATCGACATTGGGCAGGTAGTCCATGGCGCCGGTGAAGACGATTGGCAATTCATCGGTCCGGTAGGGCGACGGACGGGATTTTTCAGGAGAGAAATATTCCGAATCAACGCCATTGCACATCGCTTCGACCCGAACCTGGCATTCAGGAGCCTGCTCGCAGAAAAACGCTGCCTCGTTTTCCGTGACGAAGTAAGAACGTGCGCTCCGGGCAGCCATGCGCCGTTCGTAATTCAGAAGCAATCTGCCTTCCCGCCGGTAAAGCCAGGACAGGGGCCAGCGATGGCGCGGCGCATATTGCGTCCATTTGGCTGAATCGACATCAACAAAGTCGATAAGGGTTGGGAGGCGCTGAAAGTCCATTACATACTGTGCCATCGCCGAAGAGAAGATAACTGCAGCATCAATATGATGGGCCCGGCAGGTGTGGCTGACCCAGTCCGCGAGCGCGGAGCAGCGATAGTAGCGCAAGCTCAGTGGGTCGCCCGAAAGCAGGGCGTTTAGACTGCTGATTCTTGCCCACCGCGGGTTCAGGCGGCTGACATGCAGATTGGCACAAAGGGAGCGAACGGTGTCGACATGCGCTTCATCTTCAGGATCGTCGATGAAGGTGCCGAGGAACACGCGATGCTGCCGGGCAAGGTGTTTCAACAGGTGGTAGGAGCGCACCTTGTCGCCCTTGTTGGGCGGGTAAGGCAGGCGATGGACGAGGTAGAGGATGTTCGCCATGTTCCGCTTAGCCCAGATTGCGGACGATATGCGGTCCCAGCCAGTTGGCCAGGCCGATGGGCATGCGTCGCCATGCCTCGATGAAGAGGCGATACTTGGCATTCGCCGGATTGTTCTGGGGAATGCTGTCGCGTTTGTAGAGGCAGTATTCGTAATGCAGGGGCGTTGGCTCGAAGCCCCAGTTTTTCTTGAAGGCGAACGACCCGGTGCCGCGCTTGCTGCGACCGTAGTCGAAGACCTTGAGGCCGCGCTCGCACGAGCGGCGCATCAGTTCCCAGTACTTGAAGTCGTTGGCCGCCAGATGGCGGGCGCTTTCATCGTCGCCGGCGTAGTAGGGCAGGACTTCGTCGCGAAAATAGAAGGAGAGCACGCTACTCAACAAGCGGCCGTCCGGGCCGGTCACCGTCAGTATTTCGCAATCCTCGCCAAAGACCCGGAGCAGGGTATCGAAGTAATGCCTGGGCATGGCTGGTGTGCCATGGCGATGAACGTTGTCCGCGTAGAGGGTGAAAAAACGTTCGCTGTTGCGGTTGACCGTGCTGATCAGCCCATTTTTGATGCCTTTGCGCACCATGGCCCGCTGCTTGCGTGGGATGGCCAGCAGGTTTTCTTCGACGTCTGGCAGGATGGCCTTGCGAAAGGTGACGTACAGATCCTGCGTCGGCCACTCCGCATGGCGAGGCGCCACATTGCGGAACTCCAGATGATCGACGCCGAGTTTCCGAGCCAGTTCCTGTGCCGCGTTTTCCAATGCCACCGTGGCTTCGCCATCGATTGCCGCGACGCCACCGTAGACGGCGAAGGGTAGTGCAACCAGTGCATTCCCGAAGAGTCGACTATTGACGTGGGCAAGCGGCAGGATGCCACGAATGCCTGTATCGTTTTCGGCATAGAGAAAATAGGTGGCGTGCCGGAACACGTCCCGGATCACTCCTTGCCAGGCCGAACGATGAAAGAAGCTTGCTTCCGGACAAGCGAAGACGAATTCGTCCCAGCGCAAAGCAGTGGCAGTGTCAGCCGGATCGAGATGCCTGATCGTCAGCATACTGGTCAGGCGTCGGTAAGGAATAGATGATCCATGCGCCCCCACTGGAAATCCCCCAGAAGGCGGTTCAGGCGGGCTTCCATGCGATGGATATTGACGTAATGGCGGAACCGCGTCTTGGCGCTGATGCCGGGAATGCGTGGCTGATCCGCATCGATTTCCCACGGGTGGAAATAGAAAATGGCGGGAAGCCGGTCGACATGATTGACCCGCCGGAGCATCCAGCACGAGAGACCATAGGGCATCAGCCTGAAATAGCCGCCGCCGCTTGCAGGCCAGTTGCGATTCAGGAAACGCAGCGTCGTGGCGGGAATCTCCAGAAGCCCGCCCACGGCATGCGCGTGCCGCGGCGCATCCGGCATTCCGTAATGGTCGTGGCGAATCGGGTAGATGCTGGAACTGTAGAGGTAACCTGCACGTTCAAGACAGTCGAAGGCCCAGAGATTGTTCTGGCCGATAGAAAAGCTGGGTGCGCGATAGCCCTTGACCTCCTGGCCCGCCAGATCCTCAAGGATCAGCTTGGCAAGATTGATGTCGGCAAAGAACGCGGCCGCCGTCTGTTCGCTCGCCCGCTCGTGGCCATAGCCATGACTGGCCAGTTCGTGGCCCTCGGCGACGATCCGCCGGATAAGTTCCGGGTAACGTTCGGCAATCCAGCCAAGCGTAAAGAATGTTGCCTTGGTTCCATGCTGATCGAGCATCGCAAGGATGCGGTCAACGTTGCGCTCGACCCGGCACTCCCTGATTGGCCACTCGCTACGCGGAATGTGCGGGGCGAACGCGGAAACCTGGAAATAGTCCTCGACGTCAATGGTGAGGGCGTTGGTGACCTTCTTGGATTGCATGGTTTGGGAACTCAGGCTTTTTTCTGGGCCTGATGCTGATCGAGAAGCCACTTGGCAAGGTCGCTGGCGATACGTTCAGCCGCGCGACCATCCCAAAGTTCTGGAACCCGCCCCTGTTTTCCATGACCGGCAAGGATTCCGGCAGCTTCCTTGCGGATTGCCGCGGTGTCGCGACCGACCATCGTGTTGGTGCCTTGTTCGACCGTGATCGGACGTTCGGTATTTTCGCGCAGCGTGAGACAGGGAACACCGAGCGCTGTCGTTTCTTCCTGCAGGCCACCGGAATCGGTGAGTACGATACGCGCGCCGGCCATCAGGCCGAGCATTTCGAGATAACCCTGCGGTGGCAACAGAATGAGTCGTGTGTAGTCAATGAGATGACCCAGACCAAATCGTTCGATGTTGGCTTTTGTCCTTGGGTGCAGGGCGAAAACCAGTGGCAGTTGCCGGGTTATTTCCGACAGCACACCGAGAAGGGAGGCGAGGACATCGGGGTGGTCAACATTGGATGGGCGGTGCAGCGTAACAACACCGTAGCCTTCCGGGCCACCAATCAATGCGGGATCGAATCCGCCCGCTGCCACCGTAGTGGCGGGAGTGCGCGAGAACTCCCGATTGTGGAGCAGCGAATCGATCATGACATTGCCGACGAAGCGGACACGTTCAGCAGCGATTCCTTCGCGGACCAGGTTGGCCTCGGCACTGCGCTCCGTCGTATAGAGGCGGTCGGCGACCTGATCGGTCAGGATGCGGTTGATTTCTTCTGGCATCTTGCGGTCGTAGCTGCGCAGCCCGGCCTCGACATGGACGACCGGAATTCCCTTCTTGACCGCTACCAATGTACAGGCCAGCGTGGAATTGACGTCACCAACGACCAGTACGCAGGAAGGTTTGTGCGCGTCGATGACCGGCTCGAAGCGCCGCATGACTTCGGCGGTTTGCACGGCATGGGTTGCCGATCCGACATCCAGATTGATATCCGGCCTTGGCAGGCGCAGGTCCTCGAACAGCTTGTCGTTCATGTCCTTGTCGTAATGCTGGCCAGTATGGACGAACAGGGTCGGTATGGCGGGGCGGTTGGCGGCAAATGCGCGCAGGATGGGCGCCATCTTCATGAAGTTTGGGCGAGCGCCGACTACGCAGATCACGGGGCCCAGGTCAGCAGGCCAATGGGACTGGCTCATTTTGTTTTCCTGGATTGAGGTTTGGAGTCCGGTGGCACGATCGACGGAACCAGTCTCTGTAGCAGAGAGAGGGTTTTGCCGTTGATCATTTCCAATTGCTGCAGGCTCTGTTCCAGGCGCCCCAAACGCTCATTGAGTTGCCAGGCGTTGAGTCCGCCCAGAAGCCGATTGAGATCGTCACGGGACGAAATGTCCACATCCAACTCAGAGTCGGGAGATTCACGACGTACCTGTTTAGCCGAGATCAGTGGCACTGTGGTGTTGGTTTGGGAAGTTTGAGGATCGTGTTCGGCAACTTCTGACGAGACTTCGCTTCGCTGAATAGGTGCCGTACCTCGTGTCTCTTCCGCGATTTCTCCAGCGACATTTTCAACGTCGGCTGCTCGAAATTCCTTCTTGTCGCTCAGGTAGCCAGACAACAGCAGGCGATCACAGACGGAATTTATGCGCCGCGGTATACCGCTACTGGCCTTGAAGATCGCTTCGAATGAATCTTCCGAGAACGCCGGGCAACCTGTGGAGCCTGCATGTTTGAGACGGTGCTCGACATAGCCCCGGGTCTCTTCCGCATCCATCGGGCCAATATGGCATGAGGCGATGACCCGTTGTCGAAACTGCATCATTTGCGGGCTTTGCAGTACTTTACGGAATTCGGGTTGTCCAATCAGGAAACTTTGCAGTAGCGCATGATTACCGAACTGGAAATTGGAAAGCATCCGCAGTTCCTCGACCGCCCGTGCAGTGAGATTTTGTGCTTCATCTACGATTAGCAGGCAACGCTTGCCCTTGCCGGTCATGCTGATTAAAAAAGCCTCGAGGGCCATCAAAATATCCGCCTTGGCGGCATCCTTGGTTCGAAGGCCGAACGAGGCACCCACGAGGCGCAAGGTGTCGTCGGCATCGAGCTGGGTGCTGACCAAATGTGCGGCGACGATCTTGTCCTCATCGAGGCTTTCGAGCAAGCCGCGGACGATGGTGGTTTTCCCTGCGCCGACCTCCCCGGTAATGATGATGAACCCCTCATTCTGGTGCATGCCGTATTCAAGGTAAGCTTTGGCGCGCCGGTGCTGCTTGCTGGCGAAATAGAACGACGGGTCGGGATTGAGCTGAAAAGGCTTGCTGGTCAAGCCATAAAATGATTCGTACATGGACTAGAAAACCATCGACAGGAAGGCGATCAATGCATTTTCGTTGTAGGAACCGACGACTGAATTGTTCGCGTTGAAGTCTGTATGGCGGGCGTTGAGTGAGCCGAATGTCTTTGTGCCGAGGCGTGTTGACACACCAATCTGGTAAGTGGTCGTCGTCGTGTTGAGGTTGTTCGTAAAGCCACTCTGGCTTTCCATTCTTGAACCAAGCAGATTCAGGCCGGTATCGGGCGTCAGGCGGTGCGAGAAACCGACAGAATATCCCTGTTGAACGATACGTGAGGCGTCTCCGGCAAACCCGGTATTGTTGCCAAGCACGGTCAGCGCTTCGCTGTCGGTACGCCCGGCGATGAAGGTTAGCGAATTTCGGCTACCGTATAGGACCATCGAGAGTCGCTGGTCGCGCCGGACCTGGGGACGGTTGGCCACATAGTTGCTTACCGCTTGGGCGTTTGGCGCAACCCCAATCTGATTCAGGAAATTCCTTACATAAGCGTCGCGGTCGACTTGATCCGGAATGAGATTTGCGAATAGCTGGAAATACTGGTCGTAGACCGTACCTAATCCGGCGCTGGTGGATTGATTCGGGGTTAGGGAAACGTCCTTGATGTCCGTATAGATGAATACTACTCAGCGGAAACCGATGGCTTAGAAGAACATTGTGGCCGGTGCCAAAGAAACGGTGTTCCCAAAACCCGGAAGCCTGGCTGCGCTCGGTGGGTGTCCAGTCGAAACCGAAGCCGTAGGTGCTTTGCCCCTCATTGTTGATGGACTGATAGTTGTTGGATTCATAGCCGCCACTGCCCCGGAGACGAAACTCCGGGAACAGTCTGTAGATGAGCACGCCGCGCAGACGCCCATCCTCGTAATCGCGACCACGGCTGTAATCAGTGTTCTGCTGGCTGCCGTCGATGGTCCAGTTCAGGTTTTGGAATCTTGTGTTCCCGCGAATTTGGCCGATCCACTGGGAAAGCGTGACGTCGGAAAGCGAACTGTTCTGGTAATTGGTAACCGAGGTGTTGTAGCGCAGAAAATAGTCTGCCGAGCCAAGCAACTGTCCTCTGATATAGGGCGAAAGGCGATAGGTAGATGTTTCGGTCGTGTTTCTGTTGTCGTAGACATTGCTCGGGGATTGCTGGCCGAACGGGTTAATGATCTGCTGCGAGATTTGTCCGCTGAAATCAAGGAAGAGCCAGTTGTCGATTGCTTCCAGCGTACCGAATGTGTTCAACGCATTTTGAGCCTGGTTGCCATTGTTACCTGTCGAATAGACAATCGCGTTGAGTGCGTAATCAAAATACATCTTCAGGCGAGCAGTTCTCGCATCGATACGGACGCCTGGTGATAGCTGGGAAATGAGACCGCTCTGCTTGTCGGTCGAACTGAGGTTGATGTTGTCGGTCAGGGTTTCCGTCAGGCTTACACGCGGAACGATGGTCCACGCCCGCGCAGTATTCGCTCCGTCGGATGTTGTGTCTCCCTGAGCGCCAGGGTTTGAGATTGCTGCGGCACCGGAACGTTCTGGCCAGAAGGCGTGCCAATGGGTGTGATGACCGAACCGGATTCCTGGGCCATCGTCGGCATGGCAAGGCAGCACCAAAAGGCGCCAGTGGCCGCGACCAGTCGATTGGTACTATTTTTCATTGCCATACCCGTATCCGTAGGCATACCCATATCCATAGCGGTCGGATGCAGACTGCGTGGCCTTGTTAAGGACCATCATCTTGAGCGGGCAGGCATTTATAGTCGATACAGCTTCCTTCACTGCGGCCTGCGTGGTTTCGCCAGACTGCACCACGACAACGATCTGTCCCATATGCGTGGCTAAAGCACGGGCCTCTGTCGTCAGTAGAAGGGGCGGGGAGTCGAAAATGATGATGCGGTCCGGATAGCGCTTCGCCATGTCATCCAGTAGCCTGATCATCGCATCGCTGGCAAGCAACTCGGTGGCACGCGGATGTGGGGTTCCGCTCGGAAGAATGGAAAGCTTTTCAATGTTGGTACGCAGCAGGACGCGCGAAATATCAAGGGAATTCTCCTTGACCACATCAAGGAGCCCTTCTGTCGGCGGGAGGCCAAGCATGTTGAGAACCGACGGCCGAGCGACGTCGGCGTCAACGAGCATGACCGTATTGTCCAGTTCCATTGCAATGCTGATTGCAAGGTTGATAGCGGTGAAACTCTTGCCTTCACCAGGCAAGGCACTGGTAATCATGACGAGATTGCCATTGGTAACCGGAGTGGCACCCTTGCCCATCGCGTTGGCAATCAACGGGCGCTTGATGACCCGGAACTCATTGGCCAGCACGTTTCGCGACTGACTTGGAACGAGAAGGCCGGATGCGGCCATCGCTTCAAAATCGAGATTCGACCCGATTTGCGCAGATGCCGTTGCCAACGGGTAGCGGGGTAATCGGGTCTGGACTGGAAGTTTGTCGCGGGGTATCCCGTTCCGTGGCTTTTTGTGCAGGGATTTGTGACAGCTGGTCTCGCGCAACTGCGTCTTCCGGTAGTTCCACGCCGGCCTGGCGGAGTTGTTCCAAACGTTTGGCCGCTTGTTCAATAAGGCTCATTGATTATCCTCAGGCAGCACGTTGAGATAGATACGTGAGCACGGCGATTCCTGCTGCGTACGTAATCACGAGAGCAGCGGCAGCCAGCAGGAAACGGATCAGGCTTGAACGCTCCTGCTTCTGGCGAGTTTCATTGGGGATTAACGAGACAATACCCAGCAATGGGAGACCGGTCTCATCGCGCAAGGCCTTGCCATCGAAAAATACCGGTCGCAACTGACTCGCGATGAAGGCTACAAACAGTCCGCCGGCAATCGCCAGTAAAAGCCCAAGGGGGAGGAGAAGCAAACGGTTCGGAGCAACCGGCGTTGACGATGCGCGCGGGGGGTCGATCAGCCTGAAATCAGCACCACCGCCAGCAGATTCGAGATCGCCGGTCAGTTCCGCAGATTCGCGGCGGGTTACCAATTGCTCGTAATTTTTCTTGTGAATTTCATAGTCGCGGTTTAGCTGCGTGTATTCCGCTTCGAGCTGCGGCATGGATTTCATCAATTCCTTGGTGCGCTGATATCTCGACTCGTATTCCGCTACCCGGGTGCGAAGTGAAGCGACGTTGGCTTCGGCTTCGCCGAGCGACACCTTGAGTTGCTGGAAAACCGGGTTGCTACTAACGCCAGCGCCAGGATTGACCGCCGCGAATTTCCGGCGTGAAATGATTTCCTCTCTTTTCTGCTCTTCAAGATCCTTGATCAGTCGCCGCGTTCCGATCACATCCGGATGCCTGTCGGTATATTTCTGGAGGAGCGCATCGAGATTGCGCTTCTGAGCATCAATGCGGCCGTCTATTTCAGGTAGCGAGATGCCGACATCCGCCCCCGGCGCTTCCGGCAGGAGCACAGGCTCTTCCCCGACAATCTGGCGTCGCAAGGCATCGCGGGAATTCTCTGCTTCGCGAAGTTCGAGTCGCGATTTTTCAAGCATTGCGGCAATTTCGCCCAAGCGGTCCACACTACTTTTGCCATCGGCTGTTTGCATTTCTAGATTGCGCAACTTGAAGTTCTTGAGCCGGCTTTCTGCTTCCTCAAGCTTCTTTTCGTAGGTGCGAATCTGTTCTTCGATGAACTTGCGCGCAGAGTCCGAGTCCTGACGTTTGTCACCGAGACTCGACTCCACGAAGATCGACACCAGAGACTGAACGATCCGCTGCGCTTTGGCCGGGTCGGTATCACGATAAGAAATCGTGTACAGGTTGTCACGGTTGGTGCTCTTGATCTCCAGGGTTTTTGTCAGGCGCTCGATCAGGGCTTCCTGATCAGCCTTGCTCTGGATGTTGAGGTCCGCATCGGACATGCGGATCAGTTTTTCGATATTGGGACGGCTGATCAGCGTCCGGCTCAGCATCATGACCTGCTGGTCGATGTTGGGCTGGACGGCTAGCCCGGACATCAATGGCTTCAATATCGACTGGGTGTCCACGAAGATTCGCGCGGAGGCTTCGTACTTGTCCGGTATGCGCAGTATGACGCCAGCCGCAATCGCACCGATCAGCCAGGCGAAGAGCATCCCCAGGCGGCGGTATTTCCATGCCGCGCGGAGAAGGGATCTGACTTGTTGAAGAATATCTTCCATCTGGTTTGGTCCGAGCTTGCAGATCACCGGGAGGTTTCACCCACCCGATGGTGTCCGTTACGTTTCGTGAATCAGAACCAGCTCTGCGGAATGATCAGGATGTCGCCAGGCTTCATGTCCACGTTGGCGGATACATCACCGCGCTTGACCAGATCCTTGAGGCGGACACTGTATTGGGCATTGTTTTCCGAGGGCCGGAGGATGGTTGCCCGGTTGCCGTCCGCGAAATCGGTGATGCCGCCGACGGCGATCATGACGTCAAGCACGGTCATCTTCTGCTTGTAAGGCAGCGTCTGCGGCTTGGCTGCCTCGCCGACGACGCGAATCTGTTCGCTGTAGGGGCCGACGAAACTTGTCACGATGACGGTGACCACTGGGTCGCGGATGAACTTGCCGAGTTCCTTCTCGATAGTCACGGGCCAGCGTCGAAGGATCCTTGCCCATCGCTCAAGGTCATCGACCAGCGGTGCGGAGATCTTGCCGTCAGGCCGTACGGGAACACTCATGGACAGCTCCGGATTGCGCCAGACGACGATATTCAGATTGTCGCCCGGTCCGATGATGTAGTTGTAATCCGCGCGAGGCCGCGGCCGCAGGCGCGGGCGGGTAGGTCGAGCAGGCCGCCATCGTCAGTACGGCGAAAGCCGCAACAAGCCACTTGGCACCGGAAGATACAGTGGAACGAATTATAAGCATGGTTTTCCCCCAAACAGGTCGCAGACTAGGCAAGCCGAACAACATTCAGCGATAGATCATAACGGAAACAGCGCCAGAGTACAGCCATAAGCCGTAAGCATAGCGGAACTATTTCACGGTTCGCCAGAAATTCACTGCGAGTATGCTTCGCGATACGCCCGCTATTTGGCACCTTCCTTTACAATCGACCAACTCTGGTCATGAACGGAATTCCTGTTCAATGGCTATTCCCACAATTTTTCTTGCGAGGTTTTCTTGGATCTGCTGCCCGTCGTTCTCTCCGGAGGTTCAGGTACCCGCCTGTGGCCGATCTCGCGTGAAAAATATCCCAAGCAATTGCTGCCGCTGGTCGGCGAACTTTCCATGCTTCAGGCGACGGTGGCACGTCTTGACGGGATTCAGGGGCTTCTGGAGCCTTTGGTCGTCTGCAATGAGGAGCATCGCTTCGTGGTTGCCGAACAGGTTCGCCTGCTTGGCAAGCGAGCCTCGGTTCTTCTCGAGCCGTTCGGTCGCAATACCGCGCCTGCGCTGACGCTGGCGGCATTGTGGGCTTCAAAGGGGGGCGCAGATCCGGTGTTGATCGTCATGCCGGCGGATCACGTGATCGCGCAAGGCGACAATTTTCGCGAATCCGTCATGCGCGCGGCGCGGCTGGCCGATCAAGGAATGGCTGTGACTTTCGGCATAACGCCGGATTGTCCGGAAACTGGTTATGGATATATCCAGCAAGGTCTGCCGCTGGGTGATGAATCGGGCGGCTACCGTCTTGCCCGTTTTGTCGAAAAACCGGATCGCGAAACTGCACAAGGCTACCTGGATTCGGGCGAGTTTCTCTGGAATAGCGGCATTTTTGTAATGCGGGCATCGACCTGGCTTGCGGCGCTGGAAATCTGCAGGCCGGATATTCTTGCCGCATGCAAGGCGGCGTTGCTTGGCGCCAGCGCGGACGGCGATTTTGTCCGTCTCGACCGTTCATCCTTCGAGAAATGCCCCTCCGACTCGATCGATTATGCCGTCATGGAACGTCTGACGACCGGGCAGGCGGGATTGCCGGCCAGTGCGGTGATTCCGCTTTCGGCAGGCTGGTCTGATGTCGGCGCCTGGGATGCATTATGGAAGGTCTTGCCGAAGTGCGAGGAGGGAAACGCAATTCGTGGCGACGTCATGCTGGAGGGCTGCCGAGACACGCTGGTTTTTTCCGAAAGCCGCCTGGTGGCCTGTGTCGGTGTTAACAATCTGGTTGTCGTGGAAACCGACGATGCCGTTCTGGTTGCACATCACGATTCGACCCAGGACGTTAAAAAGATAGTCGATCGGCTCAAGGCCGACAAGCGCAGCGTCGCCCAATGGCACCGCAAGGTTTATCGGCCCTGGGGTTGGTACGACGGAGTGGACTCTGGCGAGCGCTTCCAGGTCAAACGCATCGGCGTCAAGCCGGGCGCGGCGCTTTCGTTGCAGATGCACCATCACCGGGCGGAACACTGGATCGTTGTCAGCGGAACGGCCAAGGTGACGCGTCGGCGAAGAGGTGTTTTTGGTTTCGGAAAACCAGTTCGACCTATATTCCGCTCGGCGTCAGGCACCGCCTGGAGAATCCGGGGATGGTCACGCTCGAAATGATCGAAGTGCAGTCCGGGAGTTATCTCGGCGAGGACGATATCGTCCGCTTCGAAGATACCTACGGGCGTAGCTGATCAGTCGAAGAGCAGGGCGGCGGCTACCTTGCGGCCCTCGGCGGCAAGAATATTGTAGGTGCGGCAGGCAGCCTGCAGGTCCATGACTTCGAGACCGATTCCGGCCGGCGCGAAGGGCCGCATCAGGGCGCCGGGCGGGAAGCGCTGGCGCTTGCCGGTGCCGAGCAGGACGATTTCGCTGCCCAGTTCGAGCAGTTTCTGCATGTCGGCTTCGGCCAGAGTATCGGGTGTTGCGGTCAACCACTCGAATATCAGCGATTTCGGCAGCACGACCAGGTTTTTTGCGTGTTTTTCCTTGTTGACCGCAACATAGTCGTCTCCGTAGGCGGTGAACAGGTTGATTCCGGCAGGGTTGGAGAGATGAAGTTTCATGGGTGCCAGCCTCTGGCTTGATGGTAAGGGATTATCTGTCCGAAAAGCCCGCCGAAATTGCGGTGCACCATGCGATAAAGTAGGATTATACCTTTGGCCTTCATCGGCCATAAGCCGCCAAGCTGGAAGAGTCTCATGAAACACGTCAAGAAATCCGCCAAACTCGCCAACGTCTGCTACGACATTCGCGGCCCCGTGCTGCAGAAGGCCAGGCAGATGGAGGAGGAGGGCCACAAGATCATCAAGCTGAACATCGGCAATCTGGCCGCGTTCGGCTTCGATTCGCCCGAAGAAATCCAGCAGGACATCATCCGCAACCTGCCCAACGCGGCCGGCTACACGGATTCCAAGGGCATTTTCGCGGCGCGCAAGGCGATCATGCACTACACCCAGCAGAAGGACATCAAGGGCGTGACGCTGGACGACATCTATCATCGGCAACGGCGTTTCCGAACTGATCGTCATGGCGATGAATGGCCTGCTCGATATCGGCGACGAGGTGCTGGTGCCGGCGCCGGATTACCCGCTGTGGACGGCGGCGGTCAGTCTGTCCGGCGGCACGCCGCGGCACTACCTGTGCGACGAGAGCAAGCGGCTGGTTGCCGGATCTCGACGATATCCGCAGCAAGATCACGCCGAAGACGCGCGCCATCGTCATCATCAATCCCAACAACCCGACCGGGGCGCTGTATCCGGACGAGCTGCTGCACGAGATCATCGACATCGCCCGGCAGCATCATCTGATCATTTATGCCGACGAGGTTTACGACAAGGTGCTCTACGACGGCGCCAGGCATACTTCGATTGCCGCCTTGTCGGACGATGTGCTGACCATCACCTTCAACGGCCTGTCGAAGAACTACCGTTCCTGCGGCTATCGTGCCGGCTGGATGGTGGTTTCCGGCGACAAGCGTCATGCCAGGGATTACATCGAGGGCCTCGAGATGCTGGCCTCGATGCGCCTGTGCGCCAATGTGCCCGGCCAGCATGGCATCCAGACAGCGCTCGGCGGCTACCAGAGCATCGACGACCTGGTCGCCGACGGCGGCCGCCTCAAGCGCCAGCGCGACATCGCCTACGATCTGATCACGGCCATTCCCGGGGTCAGTTGCGTCAAGCCCAAGGCGGCGCTGTACATGTTCCCGCGCCTCGACCCGAAGGTCTATCCGATCAAGAACGACCAGGCCTTCATCAGCGAACTGTTGCAGGAGGAAAAGGTGCTGCTGGTGCAGGGTACCGGCTTCAACTGGCCGGCATCCGGATCACTTCCGTCTGGTCTTCCTGCCGCACGAGGATGACCTGCGCGAGGCGATCGGCCGCATTGCCCGTTTCCTCGAAAACTATCGCAAACGTCACAACACTAACCAAGCAAAGTAAGCACAGACCATGAAACCCATCAATGTTGGCCTTATCGGCATCGGCACCGTCGGCGGTGGCACCTGGACCGTTCTCAAGCGCAATGCGGAAGAAATCACCCGTCGCGCCGGCCGTCCGATTCGCATTACGGCCGTGGCCGACAAGAATGTCGAACTGGCCAAGCAAGTGACCGGCGGCGCATGCGCGCGTCACCGACGACGCCTTTTCGCGTGGTCAATGACCCGGAAATCGACATCATCGTCGAACTGATCGGCGGCTATGGCGTGGCCAAGGAAGTGGTGCATGCAGGCCATCGCCAACGGCAAGCACGTGGTCACCGCCAACAAGGCGCTGCTCGCCGTGCATGGCACCGAGATTTTCACCGCCGCCCAGCAGAAGGGCGTGATGGTGGCCTTCGAAGCGGCGGTGGCCGGCGGCATCCCGATCATCAAGGCGCTGCGCGAAGGCCTGACCGCCAACCGCATCGAATGGGTCGCCGGCATCATCAACGGCACGACCAACTTCATCCTGTCCGAAATGCGCGACAAGGGGCTGTCCTTCGACGACGTACTCAAGGAAGCGCAGCGCCTCGGTTATGCCGAAGCCGATCCGACCTTCGACATCGAAGGCGTCGATGCTGCGCACAAGGCAACGCTGATTGCTTCCATCGCCTATCGGCATTCCAGTCCAGTTCGACAAGGCTTATATCGAAGGCATTACCAAGCTGGAAGCCTCCGACATCAAGTACGCCGAGCAACTCGGCTACCGCATCAAGCTGCTCGGTATTGCCAAGCGCCGCGACAAGGGCATCGAACTGCGCGTCCATCCGACGCTGATCCCGGCCAAGCGCCTGCTGGCCAATGTCGAAGGCGCGATGAACGCCGTCATGGTCAAGGGCGATGCCGTCGGTACGACCTTGTATTACGGCAAGGGTGCCGGCGCCGAGCCGACCGCTTCCGCAGTCATTGCCGACCTGGTCGACGTCACCCGCCTGGCAACCGCCGATGCCGCGCACCGCGTGCCGCATCTGGCGTTCCAGCCGGATTCCATGTCCAGCCTGCCGATCCTGCCGATGAGCGAAGTCGAGACCGGTTACTACCTGCGCCTGCGCGTCGAGGACAAGCCGGGCGTACTGGCCGACATCACCCGCATCCTGGCCGACCAGGGCATCTCGATCGATGCCATGCTGCAGCGTGAGCCGGAAGAGGGCGAAGGCGAGACCGACATCATCATCCTCACCCACGTCTGCAAGGAAAGCTGCGCCGACGCCGCGATCGCCAAGATCGAAGGATTGGCTGCGCAAAAGGGCAAGGTCAAGCGCATTCGTCTGGAAGAACTGCAGTAAACAGAGCCCTGCATTGCTTTGTGTGGAACGGGGGCTTGCCGGCCCCCGTTTTTATTGGCCAGCGCCGGGCGTTGTCCAGGTAACCGCGGCGAGGAAAAGATAGCCGGCGCCATAAACGGTCTTGATGAAGGCTGGATTTTGCTCGTCCGATTCCAGTTTTCGCCGCAGCCTTGAGATGCGGACATCGATGCTGCGGTCGGTCGGCGCCAGGTCGCGGGTGCCCATCAGCTGTTCGCGCTGCAGGATGCGGTTCGGGTTGCTGACGAAGACCTTGAGCAGTTCGGCTTCCGAGGTGCTGAGCAGGTTTTCCTCGCCGTTCGGCGCATGCAGCGTGTTGTTGCCAAGATTGAAACGCCAGCCGGAAAATTCGGCAATCTGTCGCGCCGGGCTGCTTGCTGCATTTTCCCGGCGGCGCAGGATGCTGCGCACGCGGGCAACCAGTTCGCGCGGCTCGAAAGGCTTCAGCACGTAGTCGTCGGCACCCAGTTCCAGACCCATCACGCGGTCGCTGACGTGGGCGCGTCCGGTCAGGATGACGATGCCGCAAGCCGACTGGGCGCGCACCCGATGCATCACTTCGATGCCGTCCATGTCGGGCAGGCCGAGGTCGATGATGCAAAGGTCGGGTTGCAGGGTCCGCAGTCGGCGCAGCAGATCGCCAGCGCTGCGGCACCAGACGGTACGGAAAGAGAAATCGCTCAACACCTGTTCGATGATGCGGGCAACGTCGGGGTCATCCTCGACAATGACGATCAGCTTGGAGGAATCCGCATCTTTCATGACGTTCCCTGGTTTGTGCGTTGCAGGGCCTGCACCAGATCCTGCCGGCTGAACGGCTTGGCCAGTACCGGCAAGTCGCTTGCACCGTGTTTGTCGGCTTCGTCGCTGTAGCCGCTCATCAGCACGAAGTGCATCTGCGGATGGCGGGCGACGACCGTTTCAGCCAGTTGTCTTCCATTGATGCCACCGGGCATGATGATGTCGCTGACGACGATGCCGATATCCGGAATCTGTTCGATCATGTCGATTGCCTGGGCACCGCTTTCCGCCTCGATGACCGGATAGCCGAGGTCGATCAGTTGCTGCCGCACGACGCGCCGGACGTTCGGATCGTCCTCGACGAGCAGCACGAGTTCGCCGGCCCCGGCGCACCCGGTGGTGTCGGGAGGCAGGTCGCTGTCGGGTTCCGGGGTGGTCAGCGGCAGTACCATCAGTACCGTCGTTCCCTGGCCCGGCTGGCTCTGAATCTGGATGCCGCCGCTTGACTGCTTGACGAACCCGTAGGCCATCGACAGCCCGAGCCCGCTGCCCAGCCCGAAGCGCTTGGTTGTAAAGAATGGTTCATAGACCCGCGCTAGCGTGGCCGCATCCATGCCGCTGCCGTTGTCGGTTACCTCGATCATCGCGAACCGGCCGGGTGTGACGTCGAATGCCGTTGCGTCACTCGCCAGTTCGACCGGGCGGGCGGCGATATGCAGGCGGCCGCCCTCGGGCATTGCGTCGCGCGCGTTCAGCGCGAAGTTGAGCAGGGCGCTTTCGAGCTGGCCCGGATCCGCCAGTGCGTGGATTGACGCGCCGGCGAGGTCGGTTGACACGATGACCGACTCGGGCAGCGAGCGGCGGACAAGCTTCGCGAGGCTGCCGATCAGGCCCCCGATATTCACCGCCTCGGGTTCGAGCGGTTGCTGGCGCGAAAAGGTCAGCAGGCGCTTGATCAACTGCACGCCACGGCGGGCGGATTGCAGCGCCGGTTCGACGAACTCGTTGACCTCCGTGTCGGCGGGGCGGTGATCCTGAAGGGCGGCCAGGTTGCCGATGATCACGGTCAGCAGATTGTTGAAGTCGTGGGCGAGTCCTCCGGTCAACTGTCCGATGGCCTCCATTTTCTGGGCCTGGACAAGTGCCGCCTGCATGCGCTTCTGTTCCGTCGTTTCATGCGAGAACACGAAGAAACCCAGCGTTTCGCCTTCCGGAGTGATTTCCGGAACCAGCGTGCTGCGTGCAAAGGCCGCCTGACCTTGGCGCTCCATCTGGTATTCGTAGGTGACCTGCTGTCCGGCCAGTGCCTTCCGCACGTTATCCCTGACCTGGCCATAGACGTAATCCCCGATCACGTCCCGCACGGCGCGCCCGGTAACACCACCTTCAGGATGGCCATACCAGTCGGAGTAGCCCTTGTTGGCGTACTGGTAGACCTCATTCTGGTCGACATAGCCGATCAGAATCGGGATGGTGTCGTTGATCAGCCGCAGACGTTCTTCGCTGCGCCGCAGGGCGGCGGTGATCCGGCTGTTCTCGCTGTTGGCGCGGGTCAGGTTGGCGTTGGCGTTTTCAAGCTGGGCGGTGCGCCGGCGCACGCGCTCCTCGAGCTGGATGTTCTGGTGTTCGGACAGGTTCTCGATGTAGCGCTGTTCGGTAATGTCCGTGTATAGCGTGACGAATCCCTTGTGCGGCAACGGCTCGCCGCGTATCAGCAGAACCCTTCCATTGGGTCGCTGCCGTTCACGGACGTGCGGCGTGAAGCGGGTGGCGGCCGCCACGCGTTCGGCAATCTGGCTTTCCGGGTCACCCGGCCCGTACTCGCCGCGTTCCGCGTTGTGGCGGATGAAGTGTTCGAACGGGGTGCCTACCCGGGCCAGTTCCTCGGGAAAATCGAGCAGCTTGAGGAAGGGGCGGTTCCAGGCGACCAGGCGCAAATTGGCATCGAACACCGTGATTCCCTGGTCGAGCAGGTCGAGTCCGGCCTGCAACATGTCGTAGCGCTGGGTGGTATCCGGTAGGTGCGGTGCGGGATTCATCGGGTCGATTTTAGTGCACTCCTTCACTCGCCATCCTTGATGTAACGATTCGTTACATTCTGCCAATAGTTGTGCAAGAGTGTTTTGCAATCCTCTCGGTCAATAAGAAAAATCCCAAAAAGAGAACAGCACTTTCGCAAGAATCGTGAGGAGATATTTGTGGCAAACCCGTATTCCATCGGTCTGGAGCAGAATCCGGCCAACTACGTTCCGCTTTCCCCGTTGAGCTTTCTCGAGCGCTCGGCCTTCATTTATCCGAAGCGCATTTCCGTGATCCAGGGGGGCCGCCAGTACACCTGGAAGGAATCCTACGACCGTTGCCGTCAGCTGGCCTCCGCCCTTAAGAGTCGCGGCATCGGCAAGGGGGATACGGTGGCCGTGATGCTGCCCAATACGGCATCCATGTTTGAGTGTCATTTCGGCGTGCCGATGATCGGTGCCGTGCTGAATACGCTGAACACCCGTCTCGATGCCGAAGCCATTGCCTTCATGCTGACGCACGGCGAAGCCAAGGTGCTGATTACCGATCCGGAATTTTCCGCCATCGTCAAACCTGCTCTGGCGCTGCTCGAAGGGCCAAAGCCGCTGATCATCGATACGCTGGACCCCGAATTCACCGGCGGTGAAGCGCTCGGCGAAAAGGATTACGAAGCCTTCCTCAAGGAAGGTGACCCGGATTTTGTCTGGCAACTCCCGGAAAACGAGTGGGACGCCATCGCCCTCAACTACACCTCGGGCACCACCGGTAACCCGAAGGGCGTCGTCTATCACCATCGCGGCGCCTACCTGAATTCGGCCTCCAATATCATTTCCTGGGGCATGCCGCCGCACTCGGTTTATCTGTGGACGCTGCCAATGTTCCACTGCAATGGCTGGTGCTTCCCGTGGACGCTGGCGGCCAATGCCGGGACCAGCATCTGCCTGCGCAAGGTCGATCCGGCGTTGATTTTCGGCCTGATCAAGGAACATCAGGTGACGCCACATGTGCGGCGCGCCGATCGTGTACGGCATGATCATCAATGCGCCGGCGGCGCTCAAGGAAGGCATCGAGCATCAGGTCAATGGCCTGATCGCCGGTGCCGCGCCGCCGGCCGCCATCATCGAGGGCGCCGAGCAGATGGGCTTCAATATCACCCACGTCTACGGGTTGACCGAAACCTACGGCCCGGCTTCCGTCTGCGCCAAGCACCCGGAATGGGACACGCTGCCGATCGATCTGCGCGCCGCGCGCAACGGCCGCCAGGGCGTGCGTTACCACATGCAGGAAGCGATTGCGGTGATGGACACGGTCAGTATGGAGCCGGTGCCCTGGGATGGCGAAACCATGGGCGAAATCATGTTCCGCGGCAATCTGGTCATGAAGGGCTACCTGAAGAATCCCAAGGCGAC
Source organism: uncultured beta proteobacterium (assembly GCA_963727115.1). Classification (GTDB taxonomy): domain Bacteria; phylum Pseudomonadota; class Gammaproteobacteria; order Burkholderiales; family Rhodocyclaceae; genus Azonexus. Next base: position 30,465 of record CAVSFS010000016.1, read on the forward strand.
CGCGGAAGCGTTCGAAGGCGGCTGGTTCCACACCGGCGACCTGGCCGTCGTGCATAGCGACGGCTACATCAAGATCAAGGATCGGTCCAAGGACGTCATCATCTCCGGCGGCGAGAACATCTCGTCACTGGAAGTCGAGGACGTGCTCTATCGCCATCCGTCGGTGATCGCTGCCGCCGTGGTCGCCAAGCCCGACGAGAAGTGGGGCGAAGTGCCGGCTGCCTTCATCGAGTTGAAAGACGGTGTGCAGACCACCGAAGCCGAGATCATCGAGTATTGCCGCGCGCACCTGGCTCGCTTCAAGGTGCCGAAGCAGGTCGTGTTCGGCGAACTGCCGAAGACGTCGACCGGCAAAATCCAGAAATACGTCCTGCGCCAGCACGCAAACTCCGCGCTCGCCATCGAGTAATCCGCAGTCCCCCTGCCGCCACTGCCTTGATGGAGCAGGGGGCTTACGTGTTCGAAAAAGGAAAACCAATGAAAATTCTTGTCCCCGTGAAACGGGTAGTCGACTACAACGTCAAGGTCCGCGTCAAGGCGGACGGTAGCGGAGTCGACCTCGCCAACGTCAAGATGAGCATGAATCCCTTTGACGAAATCGCCATCGAAGAAGCCGTGCGCCTCAAGGAAGCCGGCATCGCGACTGAAGTCGATTGCCGTCTCGCTGCGGCGTCGACTGCCTGCCAGGAAACCCTGCGCACCGCCATGGCCATCGGTGCTGACCGCGGCATCCTGGTCGAAACCGACGTCGAGCTGCAGCCGCTGGCCGTCGCCAAACTCTCGAAGGCCCTGTGCGACAAGGAACAGCCGCAACTCGTCATCTGCGGCAAGCAAGCCATCGACGACGACTCCAACCAGACCGGCCAGATGCTCGCCGCCCTGCAAGGCTGGCCGCAAGCCACTTTCGCCTCCAAAGTCGTCGATCGCCGACGGCAAAGCCACGGTCACCCGCGAAATCGACGGCGGCCTCGAAACCCTCGAGATCAATCTCCCGGCTGTCGTCACCACCGACCTGCGCCTCAACGAGCCGCGCTACGCCACGCTGCCCAACATCATGAAAGCCAAGAAAAAGCCGCTCGACACCGTCAAGCCGGCCGACCTGGGCGTCGATGTCACGCCGCGCCTGACCACCCTCAAAGTCGCCGAGCCGCGCCAAGCGCAGTGCCGGCATCCGGGTCGCCGACGTCGCCGAACTGGTCAACAAACTCAAGAACGAAGCCAAGGTGATCTGATCATGACCATTCTCGTTATCGCCGAACACGACCACCAAAGCCTCAAGGCCGCCACCCTCAACACCGTTGCTGCTGCCCAGAAGATCGGTGGCGAAGTCCACGTCCTCGTCGCCGGCAGCAACTGCGCCGCCGCCGCCCAGGAAGCCGCCACCTGCACGGCGTCAGCCTCGTCAAGGTGGCCGACGCTGCCCACTACCAAAGCCAGACCGCCGAGAACCTCACCGCCCTGATCATCGCCAACGCCGCTGGCTACAGCCACATCCTCGCCCCGGCCACCACCTTCGGCAAGAACCTCATGCCGCGTGTGGCGGCCTTGCTCGACGTCGCCCAGATCTCCGAAATCACCGGCGTCGAACCGCCGACACCTTCGTGCGCCCGATCTACGCCGGCAATGCCCTGGCCACGGTCAAGAGCGCCGACGCAGTCAAGGTCATCACCGTGCGTACCACGGCCTTTGATGCGGTCAACGCCGGAAACAGTGCCGAAATCGAAAGCCATCGGCGCCGCAACCGACACCGACCAAACCACCCTCACGAACAGCGAACTCACCAAGTCCGAACGTCCCGAACTCGGCGCCGCCAAGATCATCGTCTCCGGCGGCCGCGGCCTGGGCAGTGGCGAGAACTACCACAAGCTGCTCGAACCGCTCGCCGACAAGCTCGGTGCCGCCCTCGGCGCCTCCCGCGCCGCGGTCGATGCCGGCTTCGTGCCGAACGACTACCAGGTCGGCCAGACCGGCAAGATCGTCGCGCCGCAGCTCTACATCGCCGTCGGCATCTCCGGGGCGATCCAGCATCTGGCCGGGATGAAGGATCCAAGGTCATCGTCGCCATCAACAAGGATCCCGATGCGCCGATCTTCCAGGTCGCCGATTACGGGCTGGTTGGCGATCTGTTCGACATCGTGCCTGCCCTCGTTGCCGCCGTCTAATTAGAAATCAGGAGATAAAGACATGAGTACCTATATCGCCCCGCTGCGTGACATGCAGTTCATCCTCAACGAAGTGGCCGGCCTTGAAGAAGTCTGCGCGTTGCCCGGTAACGAGGAATGTTCCGTCGATCTCGTCGAATCCATCCTCGATGAGGCGTCCAAGTTTGCTACCGGCGTCCTCGACCCGATCAACCGCGCCGGAGACAGCACCGGCTCGCTGTGCAAGGACGGCGTCGTTACCACCGCGCCCGGCTTCAAGGAGGCCTACAAGCTGTTCGTCGAAACCGGCTGGAACGCCATGCCTTTCTCGCCGGAATTCGGCGGTCAGGGCTTGCCGGCAGTCGTCTCGATGGCGGTCAACGAAATGTGGAAGTCGGCCAACATGGCTTTCGGTCTGTGCCCGATGCTGACTGGCGGCGCGATTGAAGCCATCGCCCACCACGCTTCCGACGAATTGAAGCAAAAGTATCTGCCCAAGATGGTCGAAGGCACCTGGTCGGGCACGATGAACCTGACCGAACCGTCGGCCGGCTCCGATCTCGCCGCTATCTGCACCAAGGCCAAGGCGGTCGGTGACGGCAGCTATCTGGTCAGCGGCACCAAGATTTTCATCACCTGGGGCGAGAACGACTGCGCCGAGAACATCATCCACCTCGTGCTGGCCCGTCTGCCGGATGCGCCGCCGGGACTGAAGGGCATTTCGCTGTTCATCGTGCCGAAGTTCCTGGTCAATGACGACGGCTCGCTCGGCGCCCGCAACGACCTGATCTGCGCCTCGATCGAACACAAGATGGGCATCCACGGCAGCCCGACGGCGGTGATGTCCTTCGGCGAGAACGCAGGCGCCATCGGCTATCTGGTCGGCGACGAGAACAAGGGCATCGGCTACATGTTCACGATGATGAACCACGCCCGGGTCGAACGTTGGTCTGGAAGGCGTCGGCATTGCCGAGCGTTCCTATCAGCACGCGCTGTGGTATGCCCGCGAACGGGTCCAGGGCGCGCCGATTGGCGACAAGTCCGGCGATCAAGAAGCCCATCCTGCATCACCCCGATGTCCGCCGCATGCTGATGGACATGAAGTCGCGCACCGAAGCGATGCGCACGCTGGCCTATTACGCCGCCGCCAACATCGACCGCGCCCATGCCGGCGATGCCGCGGCGCAGGCCCGTGTCGATCTGCTGACGCCGGTGGTCAAGGGCTGGAGCACCGAGCAGGGCGTCGAGCTGACTTCGACCGGCGTGCAGATTTTCGGCGGTGTCGGCTTCATCGAAGAAACCGGTGCCTGCCAGTATCTACCGCGACTCGCGCATCACCACCATCTACGAAGGCACGACCGGCATTCAGGCCAATGACCTGATCGGCCGCAAGCTGGCTCGCGAAAAGGTGCCGGGTGCGGCGATGAAGACGCTGATCGCTGAAATGAGCGAGACGGTCACGAGCTGCTGGCCGCCAACGATCAACTGGCAACATCGCGGTCAACCTGAAAAATGGCATCAATTCGTTTGTCGACCGCAGCCGATTGGTTGCTGGCCAATTACGACAGCAAGCCGCAATCGGCTGCCGCCGGTGCGGTGCCTTTCCTCAAGCTGACCGGCATCGTGGTCGGCGGCTGGCTGATGGCCAAGTCGGCGGCGATTGCCGTCAAGCACATCGCGGCCGGCACGACCGACGACTTTATACCGGCCAAGCTGGCGACCGCGACTTACTTCGCTGCCCACCAGTTGCCGTTCGCCGCCGCCTACTCCGCTGAAATCTCCGGCGGTAGCGAGTGCGGTGTTCGCCCTGCCTGAAAACCTGTTCTGATTACGACCATGCGCACTGATCGCGAGGCGATGGAGTACGACGTGGTGATCGTCGGCGCCGGCCCGTCGGGGCTGGCGGCGGCGATCCGCCTCAAGCAGCTCGCCGCCGAGCACGGGCAGGAGATTTCCGTCTGCGTGCTGGAGAAGGGCTCGGAGGTCGGCGCGCATATCCTCTCCGGCGCGGTGCTCGAACCGCGCGCGCTGGACGAGCTGTTCCCCGACTGGCAGGAGCGCGGCGCGCCGCTCAACACGCCGGCCGGCGAAGACCGCTTCCTGTTCCTCACCGAAAGCGGCGTCTTGCAAGCTGCCGACGCCGCCGCAGATGCACAACCACGGCAACTACATCATCAGCCTCGGCAATCTGTGCCGCTGGCTGGGCGAGCAGGCCGAGGCGCTGGGCGTCGAGATCTACCCGGGCTTCGCCGCCGCCGAAGTGCTGTACCACGAGGACGGCAGGGTCAAGGGCGTGGCCACCGGCGATATCGGCATCGGCCAGGACGGCAAGCCCAACGCACAACTACCAGCCCGGCATGGAGCTGCACGCGAAGCAGACGCATCTTCGCCGAAGGCTGCCGCGGCTCGCTGACCAAGGCGCTGTTCGAGCGCTTCAGCCTGCGCGACGGCGTCGATCCGCAAACCTACGGCATCGGCATCAAGGAGCTGTGGGAGGTCGACCCGGCCAAGCACCAGCCCGGGCTGGTCGTGCACACCGTCGGCTGGCCGCTGCGATCCGACACCTACGGCGGCTCGTTCCTCTATCACCTGGAGAACAACCAGGTGGCGGTCGGCTTCGTCGTCGGGCTCGACTACAGGAATCCGTACCTGTCGCCCTTCGAGGAGTTCCAGCGCTTCAAGACGCACCCGGCGATCCGCCGTATCTTCGAAGGCGGCCGGCGCATCGCCTACGGCGCCCGCGCGCTGTCGGAGGGCGGCTTCCAGTCGATCCCCAAGCTGGCCTTCCCGGGCGGCCTGCTGATCGGCGACACCGCCGGCTTCCTCAATGTGCCGAAGATCAAGGGCACGCACACGGCGATGAAGTCCGGCATGATCGCCGCCGAGGCGGTGTTCGAGCACTCTGCAAGGAAGGCGCCGGTGCCGAAGCGACCGGCTACCCCGAGCGGCTGCAGGCAGAGCTGGGTGTGGGACGAGCTGCTACGGGTGCGCAACATCCGCCCGTCGTTCCGCTGGGGCCTGTGGGGCGGCTCGCCTACGGCGCATCGACACCTACGTCTTCCGGGGCAAGGCGCCGTGGACCCTGCACCACCACGCCGACCATACGCCAGCTGCGGCGACACGAACTGTCACGCCGAAGATCGACTACCCGAAGCCGGACGGCAAGCTCACCTTCGACCGGCTGTCCTCGGTGTTCATCTCCAACACCAACCACGAGGAGGACCAGCCGCTGCCATCTGCAACTGAAGGAGAACCCGTCGCCGATCAGCGTGAATCTCGCCAAGTACGACGCGCCGGAAGCAGCGCTATTGCCCGGCCGGCGTCTACGAAATCGTCGGCGAGGAAGAGGGCAAGCCGCGCCTGCAGATCAACGCCCAGAACTGCGTGCACTGCAAGACCTGCGACATCAAGGACCCGACCCAGAACATCAACTGGGTGGTGCCGGAAGGCGGCGGCGGGCCGAACTATCCAAACATGTAGCACCTACCGGGTTGATGGCGGCATTGCAGCACCCCAAGGGCACTTCCTTCGGGGCGCGGTCAACCCGGCAAAAATCAATAAAACCAGAGAACAGCAAACAGCATCGTTTCAACCATCTATTTTCCCAGGAGGGGCCATGTCTCAAAACTCGATCCAGGCAAGGATTCGCAGCAATCCGAAATTTGCCGAAATGGTCGGCAAGCGCACGCGCTTCGCCATCGTTCTTTCGCTCATCGTGCTAGTGCCTTACTACACCTTCATGATGATCACCGCCTTCAACCCGGCCTTGCTCGCGCAGCCGATCAGCGATGGCAGCATCATCACCCTCGGCTGGCCGATCGGCGTGATTCTCGTGGTTGGCTCCTGGCTGACCACCGGTATCTACATCAGCCGTGCCAACGGCGAGTTCGATACGCTCAACGAGCAGATCCTCAAGGAGTCGCACAAATGAAGCGTTCCATGACCGCATTGGTGGCCGGCTGCCTGCTGGCCACCACCTTCACTGTCTTTGCCGCGCCAGGGGCGCTCGAAGGCGTCCAGAAACAGCCGATCAACGTCAGCGCCATCGCCATGTTCATGGTCTTCGTGCTGGCCACCCTGGGCATCACCTACTGGGCCTCGACCCGCACCAAGTCAACGGCTGATTTCTACACGGCCGGCGGCGGCATCACCGGCTTCCAGAACGGTCTGGCGATTGCCGGCGACTACATGTCGGCGGCGACGCTGCTCGGTCTGACTTCGCTGGTCTACGCCAAGGGCTTCGATGGTTTCATCTACACCATCAGCTTCTTCGTCGGCTGGCCGATCATCCTGTTCCTGATGGCCGAACGGCTGCGCAATCTCGGCAAATTTACCTTTGCCGACATCGCTTCCTACCGCCTTGACCAGAACCGCATCCGTACCTTTGCCGCCTTCGGCTCGCTTACCGTAGTCTGTTTCTATCTGATCGTCCAGATGGTCGGTGCCGGCCAACTGATCCAGTTGCTCTTCGGACTGGATTACACCTACGCCGTGATTTGCGTCGGCCTGCTGATGATGGTTTATGTCACCTTCGGCGGGATGGTCGCGACAACCTGGGTGCAGATCATCAAGGCTTGCTTGCTGCTCGGTGGCGGCACGACGCTGATGATCCTCGCTTTCAGCAAGTTCGGTTTCTCCTTCGACGCGATGTTCACCCAGGCGGTGGCTGCGCACAAAGCCGGCATCAAGATAATGGCCCCAGGGTCGCTGATGGCTGATCCGGTCTCTGCCGTCTCACTGTCGCTGGCGCTGCTCTTCGGTACCGCTGGTCTGCCGCACATCATGATGCGTTTTTTCACCGTGCCGAACGCCAAGGAAGCCCGCAAGTCGGTGTTCTACGCGACCGGCTTCATCGGCTTCTTCTTCCTCGTCGTCATCATTCTGGGTATTTCGTCCATCGTCATCGTCGGCCAGGATCCGCAGTTCTTTGAAGGCGGTATCGTCGGTGGCAAGCTGCTCGGCGGTTCCAACATGCCGGTCATGCACCTGGCTAAATCGGTCGGCGGCGACATTTTCCTCGGCTTCCTCTCTGCCGTTGCCTTCGCCACCATTCTGGCCGTGGTTTCCGGGCTGGCCCTGGCTGGTGCTTCCGCCATTGCCCACGACCTCTATGCCCGCGTGATCAAGAAGAACACGGCGACCAGCGCCCAGGAAATGCGCGTCACCAAGATCGCTTCAGTCGGCATCGGCATTGTCGCCATCCTGCTCGGCCTGCTGTTCCGCGATCAGAACATTGCCTTCCTTGTCGCGCTGACCTTCGGTGTGGCGGCTTCGGTTAACTTCCCGATCCTGATCCTGTCCATGTACTGGAAAGGCCTGACCACGCGCGGCGCGCTGTGGGGCGGTATCGCCGGTCTGGTCTCGGCGGTTGGGCTGGTGATTCTGTCGCCGGCTGTCTGGGTCAAGGTGCTGGGCAACGCCCAAGCCATCTTCCCCTACGACCACCCGGCCATCATCTCGATGACGGCTGCTTTCCTGGTGACCTGGCTCGGTTCGATTACCGACAAGAGCGCCCGTGGTGCCAAGGAAGCAGATGCATTCGAGGAGCAGTACATCCGCGCCCAGACCGGGCTCGGTGCCGCGGCTGCATCGGCACACTGATCACTCTGTGGTCGAGACAAGGGGCGAACAGCACCCCGCGTCACATTTCAACGGGGCCTGCGGGCCCCTTTTTCTGCAGCATCGATAGCCGCAAGACTCAAATGGCCTTTGCGATCCGTATCAAGGAAATATTGTCAGCACCCCGGCAAAATCGCCGCTGATTGCCATTCCGGCAAGCCATTCAAGGAGCTATGATGCAAGCCATTCATGTCTGCAACCACACTACCCCGGAAGCCATGTATCCCTTCGATGCGCGCGGTATCGCCAAGCGTTTTCGCCATGCCGCCATCTTTGGCGCGCTGGATGCGCTGCAGCCCGGCGAAACCATGCGTTTCTGCAATGACCACGACCCGTTGCCGCTGCTTGCCCAGCTGCAGGCCCGTTATGGTGATCGCTTGAACATCGAATACCAACAGCGCGAACCGGGCGCCATCGTGATCGACTTTGCCGTCGTCAGCTGATTGCTTTATACCGCGAGCCTGACCCTTCTCTCCCTGCTGGGCAGCGCCGTTCTGGCGCTGAGCGGGGTGGGCTCGCCGCTGGCGGTCGCGCATCTGGCATTTGCCGTCGGCATCGTGCCGCTGATTTTTGCGGCGATGAGTCATTTCGTGCCGGTACTGACGCGTACCGGCGACCCCGGACGCTGGATTTCATACCTGCCAGGCGTCGCCCAGTTCGACCGGCATCGTCGCGGTTTCCGCCATGCAGGGCATGCTGCCGCGCTGGCTCCTGCATCCGGCTGCTGCGGTTGACCTCCTTCTGGCGGCCATTTTGCTCAACTGGATTGCCGGCCGGGCGCGCGCCGCTCTTGGTTCGCCGCATCCCGGCTGGCGCTGGTATGGCGTTGCGCTTGGCTGCCTGATGCTGGCCTTGCTGGCGGCTCTGTTGATACCGCTCTGGCCGCAGTATTGGAAGGCCCTGCGCCTATTTCACCTGCATCTGAATACCCTCGGGCTGGTCGGGTTGGCCGCGCTCGGCACGCTGCCCGTGCTGTTGCCGACAGCGCTCGGCAAGCCCGACCCGGAAGCGGCGAGCTGGCTGCGGCGCCGGCTCTGGCTGGTGGCTGGCGGAGCGCTGGTGATAGCTACCGGCGCGGCGGTGATCTGGCCTTTTGCGGCACCAGGCGCCGCACTGCTGGTAGTGGCGGCGCTCGGATTGATCGGCCAATGGGGCAGGCGCTTCGGATTCAAGGCCATGCTGGCTGACGGCGTTGCCGCTTCGCTGCTGGCGGCGGTGGCCGGTTTGTTGCTGACGTTGGCGGCCGGGGTGGCGCATGGAGCAGGGCTGCTACCGGGCCGGCCGACCTTGCTCGCCTGGGGTGCCGGTTTTCTGTTGCCGCTGGTCACCGGGGCGCTCAGCCAGCTCTTGCCGGTGTGGCGCTGGCCGGGGCCTGCCATCCCGGCGCGCCATCTCATGCGCCAGAAACTGGCCGCCACCGGCGGCTGGCGGGCTGCCCTGTTTCTCGCCGGGGCGCTGGCCCTGCTGGGCGGTTTCGATTTGCTGGCCGGGCCGCTGGTGGCCGGCGGACTGCTGTTGTTCGTCGGCGGACTGCTGCAAGCCGTGCGTGTGTCGTCCCCTAAAGGGACTTGAGCCCAAGGCCCCGTTGCCTCCGGGCGCGCTCGACGCGGTAAAATCGCCGTTTTTCGCTTTTCAGGGTTTCGCCATGCGCTATATCTCGACCCGCGGTCACGCCGCGCCCCAGGCTTTCTGCGACATCCTCCTCGGCGGCCTGGCGCCGGATGGCGGCCTCTATCTGCCGGAAAACTACCCGCAGATCAGCCGCGCCGAACTCGATGCCTGGCGCAAGCTGTCGTATGCCGACCTGGCCTACGCAATCCTCTCCAAGTTCATCACCGACATTCCGCCGGCCGACCTCAAGGCGCTGGTCGCCAAGACCTACACCGCCGAGGTCTATTGCCACACGCGCAACGGCGGCGACGCGGCGCAGATCACGCCGCTGACCAAGCTGGAAGACGGGCTCGTACACGCAGGAACTGTCCAACGGCCCGACGCTGGCCTTCAAGGACATGGCCATGCAGTTGCTCGGCAACCTGTTCGAGTACGTGCTCGACAAGCGCGGCGAGGCGATCAACATCCTCGGCGCCACCTCCGGCGATACCGGCTCGGCCGCCGAATACGCCATGCGCGGCAAGCACAACGTCAAGGTCTTCATGCTCTCGCCGGACGGCAAGATGAGCGCCTTCCAGCGCGCCCAGATGTATTCGCTGCAGGACCCGAACATCTTCAACATCGCCGTCACGCGGCATGTTCGACGACGCGCAGGACATCGTCAAGGCGGTGTCCAACGATGCCGCCTTCAAGGCCAAGTACAAGATCGGCGCGGTCAATTCGATCAACTGGGCGCGCGTCGCGGCGCAGATCGTCTATTACTTCAAGGGCTATTTCGCGGCGACCAAATCGAACGACGAGCAGGTGGCCTTCGCCGTGCCGTCGGGCAACTTCGGCAACATCTGCGCCGGCCACATCGCCCGCCATGATGGGCCTGCCGATCGCCAAGCTGGTGCTGGCGACCAACGAAAACGACGTGCTCGACGAGTTCTTCCGCACCGGCGTCTATCGTCCGCGCAATACGGCGGAAACCAGCATCACCTCCAGCCCGTCGATGGATATTTCCAAGGCCTCCAACTTCGAGCGCTTCGTCTTCGATCTGGTCGGCCGCGATCCGGCCATCGTGCAGCGAACTGTGGGCCAAGGTTGACAAGGGCGAGGCTTTCGACCTGTCTGCCACGGTCCACTGGCAAAACATGCCGAATTTCGGCTTCGTCTCCGGCAAGAGCACGCACGCCGACCGCATCAGGACCATCCGCTTCGCGCAGGGGCGCTACAACGTGATGCTCGACACCCATACCGCCGATGGCCTGAAGGTGGCGCTGGAAAACCGCCTGCCGGGCATCCCGATGATCGTTCTGGAAACCGCGCAGCCGGCCAAGTTCGAGGAAACCATCCGTGAGGCGCTGGGCACCGAGCCGGTGCGGCCGGCCGACCTGGAGGGCATCGAGAACCTGCCGCAGCGCGTCGTCGTCATGGCGCCGGATGTCGATGCCGTAAAGAAATTCGTCGTCGAGCACGTATGAGCTTCGATCACGAAGCCTTCTGGTCTGCACGCTATCGCGATGCGGGCGATACTTATCTGTTCGGCACGGCTCCGAACAAGTTTCTTGCTGCTCAGGCCGAGCGTTTCGGTGCGGGGATGACGGTGCTTTCGGTCGCCGATGGCGAAGGAAGGAATGCGGTCTGGCTGGCGGAACAGGGTTGCGCCGTCATGGCCACCGAAATTTCCCCGGTGGCCCTGGAAAAGGCCGCCAAGCTGGCGCGTGGCAGGCATGTTGCGGTTGACTTCGTGCAAGCCGATATTTTGAACTGGACGTGGCCGACGGCGGCATTCGATGCCGTGGTCGGCATTTTCATCCAGTTTGTCGGTCCCGCCGAGCGGGCGCGCCAGTTGGCGGGCATGAAGCAGGCGGTCAAGCCGGGTGGTTTGCTGTTCCTGCAGGGCTATACGCCGAAACAACTGGAATACAGGACCGGCGGGCCGTCGGCCGTGGAAAACCTTTATACCGAGGCGCTGCTGCGTGAAATCTTTTCCGATTGGGAAATCGTGCTGCTACACGAGCACGAAGATCTGATCGATGAGGGCAGGGGGCACTCAGGCCGCTCGGCGCTGATCGACCTGATTGCGCGAAAGCCTGCTACAGGTAGATGACGGCCGGGAAGACGGCAACCGCAAGTACCAGAACCAGCCATTCAAGGTTGCGCCGGGCCAAAAAGCCGGTGAAGTGCATAACCAGGACGAGAATGGCAAAGATGTAAAACAGCGCAAACAGCATTTGGGCCCCCTTGGGAAATCGTTGTTTTCTTCTGATCGTTGTCGATTATGACCAAAAAAGGCTGCAAAGCCTAGCCCGTCCCATTAATGCCACAAACCCCGTGGCACCATAGAACCAACGGCTGGCACTAGTCGACAAAGCGCATCGACAAGTCGAGCGCCTTGACGTCCTTGGTCAGGGCGCCAACCGAAATGCGGTTGACACCGGTCTCGGCGATGCCGCGTATGGTTTCCAGCGTCACATTGCCCGATGCCTCGAGCACCGCGCGACCGGCATTTATCGCTGCAGCCTCGCGCATCATTGCCAGCGTGAAATTATCGAGCAGCACCATGGTCGCGCCGGCGCTCAGTGCAGCACGCAGTTCATCCAGCGATTCGACCTCGATCTGGATGAACTTGCAGCGGTCGCGCGTACTTTCGGCGACCACTCGAGCTGCTGCCAGCGCTTCGGGAATCCCGCCGGCCGCGTGAATATGGTTCTCCTTGATCAGGATGGCATCCCACAGCGCCAGCCGGTGATTGCCGCCGCCTCCACAACGCACGGCGTACTTCTGGGCGATGCGCAGCCCGGGCAGCGTCTTGCGCGTATCGACGACCTGCGCCCCGCAGGAAGTACCCTCGGCGTGGCCTCGGGCCATGGGGTGCGCCCCGGTGCCGGCAATCGCATCGGCGTAGAGGCGTGCCTTGCTGGCAACCGCGGAGAGCAGTTGCAGAAAATTCAGTGCGCTGCGTTCCGCCGAGAGCAGGGCGCGGGCATTGGCACGGATTCCGCAAAGCACCTGATTCGGCGTGATGCGATCCCCATCGGCGGCGTTCCAGGTGATCTCGGCAGCCGGATCGAGAACCTTGATGCAGCGGTCGAACCAGGCCCGGCCGCAAAGCACCCCGGCTTCGCGCGAAATGACCGTGGCCCGGGCAACGCGCTCAGCGGGAACCAGGCTGGCCGTCAGGTCGCCGGCGCCGATGTCCTCGGCCAGCGCGGCTTCGACGTTGCGGGCAATTTCAGGAGCGAGCGGAAAATCGAATTCGATGGGCATGATGGCTTGGTCAAGGTGCCGGCTGGCGAATTGTACTGTCCGTCCAGTCGTTGAATAGTCGTCGCGCGGCGTCGATGACCTCGCCGGCCGTCAGGCCGATCGGTCCGACTCCGTTGGCTACCAGCCGATCCGCCGCAGCGCCGTGCAGATGCACCCCGGCGAGCAAAGCGGCGTCGACCGGCCAGCCTTGGGCGAGCAGCGCGACGATCAAGCCGCTCAGCACGTCGCCCATGCCGGCCGTGGCCATGCCCGGGTTGCCCGTGGAATTGATCCACCAGCGACCGTTGACCGCGGCGATTACCGTGCCGCAGCCTTTCAGCGCGACATGGCAGTGGTAACGCTCGGCGATTTCCAGCGCAGCCGCGATCCGGTCGCCCTGCACCTCAGCCGTGGTCGATTCGAGCAGGCGTGCGGCTTCGGCGGGATGTGGCGTCAGGATCGCTGGATTATTCCGGCTGGCCAGCGCGACTTGCAGATTGCCCTCGCTGGCCACCAGATTCAGGGCGTCGGCATCGAGCAGCAAGGGAAGTTCGCTGGCGATGGCCGCCTCGAGCAATTCCGTCGCCTCCAGGCTGTCGCCAAGCCCGGGGCCACAGGCCAGCGCCGTGAGGTCGGCCTGGAACAACGCCTGCGGGCGGCGCAGCATCAACTCCGGCTGCAGCAGGTCGCAAGCTGGAGGCTGGGGATCGAGCAGTCCAAGGTAGACGCGGCCGGCGCCCAGCTTGAGCGCGGCACGTCCGGCCAGGAAGGCGGCGCCGACCATCGAATGGGCTCCGCCAAGGACGCCGGCGCTACCGAAGCTGCCCTTGTGGCTATTCAACTGACGCGGCCCGGCATGGGCAGCAAAGTCGGACAAGGTGACACGGTGCCCATCGGCGGGCACATCGGGTGTCGCTAAGAGATCGAGGCTGGCGACGCGAATTTCGCCGCAATGGTCCGGCCCTTCCGAGGTCAGCAAGCCCGGCTTGGCGCCGATGAAGGTGATGGTGTGGCTGGCGCGGATGCAAGGATCGAATGCCTGCCCGGTATCGGCATTCAGCCCGGAAGGGCAATCGAGTGCCAGTAGCGGGCACGCATCGCGGGCCGCCAGACGGTTGGCGCTGGTGATCCAGTCTGCGTAATTTTCTGCGGGTGCTCGTTCCAGGCCGATGCCGAACAACCCGTCTATGATCAGCGACCAGCGTCCGTTGTCGGGAATTTCCCCGGTGACGGTTCCGCCCGCATCGCTGAAACGCTTGTACGCTGCCGCTGCATCGGTTGGCAGGCGGAGCGGGTCACCGGCAAAGACGACGCAGGTCGCGAAGAAGCGCTCGCGCAAGAGTCGGGCGGCTTCGAATGCATCGCCGCCATTGTTGCCGGGGCCGGCCAGAACGAGAACCGGGCGTTCGCGCTGGATCGCCAGTTCAGCTGCCCAGGCTGCCGCTGCCGCGCCAGCCCTTTGCATCAGCGGCTCGGCGGCATTTGCGGCTTCGATCCTGCGCAGGCTTGCGCTGCGGTAGAGGCGGGTATCCATGGTCGAGATCCGCGTGGCTACGCTCAGTTCAGCGCGGCGGAAAGCTTGCGGCGGAATTCGCGAACCAGGTCGTCATATTGCTCGCTGCCGCCGAGCGCCTCGAAGATCTGCAGCAGCGCCTTGCGGCCGGCGCCTTCGTCGAAAAAGCGGTCGCGGATGACGACCTCCAGCGCATTGTCGAGTGCATCGCGAAAACGGTTCTGTCCGGCATAGGCGCGCGCCAGTTCGAGGCGGGTGGCGTGATCGGCCGGGTTGGCGGCGAGCTTCGCTTCGAGCCCGGTTGTGTCGGCAGCGCCGGCAGCCAGCGCCAGACGCGCGCGCAGGGCATTGGCGCGGTCGGTCTCCTGGGTATAGTCGGCGGCGAGCAACTGCCCGGCTTCGTCGTTGCGGCCGAGTTGCATCAGGACGTCGATGGCATCGAGGCGGATGGCTTCGTCGTTCGGCTTTTCGCGGCTGGCTTCCGATAGTACGGCCAGCGCTTCGTCTAGCTTGCCTTCGGCGACCAGTGCGGCGGCTTCCTCGCGCAGGTTGCCGCCGGCGTCAGGCAGGGCGAAGCGGTCGAGAAAGGCGCGGATCTGGCCTTCCGGCAGTGCGCCGGTGAATTCATCGACCAGTTGCCCCTGATAGAGAACCTTGACCGCGGGAATGCTGCGCACGCCAAAATGTTGAGAAAGTTCAGGGTTTTCATCGGAATTTACCTTGGCCAGCAGGAAGCGGCCGGCGTACTCCTCGGCGAGCTTTTCGAGCATTGGCTTCAGCGTCTGGCACGGCCCGCACCACGGGGCCCAGAAGTCGATGACCACAGGCACCTGTTGCGATGCCTGGATGACCTTGACTTCGAATTCTTCGATGGCGACGTCAAAGGAAAATTGGGACATGGGAAAGCACCGATGAATGAATGAGGCTGAATTATAGATGATGCCGATTTGAGGAAATGTTCCCTTTTCGGCTATCATTCGGCTTTCCCGCAGCCTGTCTTTCCATGACCAAATTCGTTTTCGTAACAGGCGGTGTCGTGTCCTCCCTGGGCAAAGGCATCGCCGCCGCGTCGCTCGGGGCCATTCTGGAATCCCGCGGCATCAAGGTTACCCACATCAAGCTGGACCCCTACATCAATGTCGACCCCGGCACGATGAGTCCTTTCCAGCACGGCGAGGTTTTTGTCACCGAGGACGGCGCCGAGACTGACCTTGATCTCGGCCACTATGAGCGCTTCACCAGCGCCAAGATGAGCAAGCGCAACAACTTCACGACCGGCCAGGTTTACGATACGGTAATCAAGAAGGAGCGCCGTGGCGAGTACCTCGGCAAGACGGTGCAGGTTATCCCGCACATCACCGACGAGATCAAGAGCAAGATCAAGGCCGGTGCCGAAGGCGCCGAGGTGGCGATCGTCGAAGTCGGCGGCACGGTCGGCGACATCGAGTCGCTGCCCTTCCTCGAGGCGATCCGCCAGATGGGTATCGAGGAAGGTCGCAACAACGTCTGCTACATGCACCTGACCTTGCTGCCCTACATACCGACCGCCGGCGAGCTGAAAACCAAGCCGACCCAGCACTCGGTCAAGGAGTTGCGCGAGATCGGTATCCAGCCGGACATCCTGCTGTGCCGTGCTGACCGTTCGATCCCGGTCGAAGAGCGGCGCAAAATCGCGCTGTTCTGCAACGTGATGCCGGAAGCGGTGATCGAGGCGCTGGATGCCGACTCCATCTACAAGATCCCGGCGATGCTGCACGAACAGATGATCGACGAGATCGTTTGCCACAAGCTGGGTATCCTGGCCAAGGCGGCCGACCTGTCGGTCTGGAACCGGCTGATCATCGCGCTGGAACACCCGGAACATGAGGTCAGGATTGCCTTTGTCGGCAAATATGTCGACCTGACCGAATCCTACAAGTCGCTGATCGAGGCGATCAAGCATGCCGGAATCCATACCCGCAGCCAGGTCAATATTGTCTATCTCGACTCCGAAAACATCGAAAAGGACGGCTGCGGCGTCCTCAAGGGCATCGATGCCATTCTGGTTCCCGGTGGCTTCGGTCGCCGCGGTACGGAAGGCAAGATTGCCGCCATCCGTTATGCCCGCGAGAACAAGGTGCCTTACCTTGGTATCTGTCTCGGCATGCAGTTGGCCGTCGTTGAATTTGCCCGCGACGTGGCCGGCATGGCTGGCGCGCATTCCACCGAGTTCGTTCGCGATACGCCTTATCCGGTGATCGGCC
This sequence comes from uncultured beta proteobacterium, assembly GCA_963727115.1. Classification (GTDB taxonomy): domain Bacteria; phylum Pseudomonadota; class Gammaproteobacteria; order Burkholderiales; family Rhodocyclaceae; genus Azonexus. The sequence goes on from CAVSFS010000016.1 coordinate 46,826, forward strand.
TGATTACCGAATGGCTGGATGCTTCCGGCAAGGTCGAGAAGCGTGGTGAGGATTCCGACCTCGGCGGCACCATGCGTCTCGGCGCCCAGGTCTGCAAGCTGGCCGAGGGGTCGCTGGCCCGTGAGATCTACGGTGCAGCAGAGATTACCGAGCGTCACCGGCACCGCTATGAAGTGAACAACACCTTGCTGGCCCAACTCGAAGAAAAAGGCCTCAAGGTTTCAGGTCGCGCACCGGGGACGGACTTGTGCGAAATGGTTGAACTGCCGACTGACGTGCATCCGTGGTTTGTCGGTTGCCAGTTCCATCCGGAATTCACCTCCAACCCGCGCCAGGGTCACCCGCTATTTACATCCTTTGTAAAGGCGGCGTTGACCAAGCAACAGGTCAAGGGTAAATGAAACTCTGTGGTTTCGAGGCGGGACTCGATCAGCCGTTTTTTCTGATTGCCGGCCCCTGTACCGCCGAATCCGAACAACTTTGCGTCGATGTCGCTGCGCACATGAAGGAAGTCTGCGGTCGACTCGGTATCAACTACATTTTCAAGGCATCCTACGACAAGGCCAATCGCAGTTCCGGCAAGTCCGTGCGCGGTTTGGGACTCGATGAAGGCATGCGCATTTTCTCCGAGGTACGGCGCCAGGTTGGCGTGCCGGTACTGACCGATGTCCACGGCATCGACGAGATTTCCCGGGTAGCGACGGTGGTCGATGTGCTGCAAACGCCCGCATTCCTCTGTCGCCAGACCGATTTCATCCACGCCGTCGCTTCCTGCGGCAAGCCGGTCAATATCAAGAAGGGCCAGTTCCTGGCGCCGGGCGACATGAAGAACGTCGTCGACAAGGCGCGTGAAGTTAACAACGGCGCCGACAACCTGATGGTTTGCGAGCGAGGCGTGTCGTTCGGCTACAACAACCTCGTTTCCGACATGCGCAGCCTGGCGATCATGCGCGAAACCGGTTGCCCCGTGGTTTTCGATGCCACCCACAGCGTACAGTTGCCGGGCGGGCAGGGCACGACTTCCGGCGGTCAGCGCGAGTTCGTGCCGGTACTGGCGCGGGCGGCTGTCGCCGTCGGCATTTCCGGCCTGTTCATGGAAACCCATCCCTGTCCGGAAAAAGCCTGGTCGGACGGCCCGAACAGTTGGCCGCTCGAGCGCATGGAATCCCTGCTGACGACGCTGGTCGCGCTTGACCGGGTTGTCAAGGCGGCTGGCTTCGAGGAGTTGAAGTGACGCAGAAGGGATACCTGATTGTCGAGGCCAAGGTCAGCGATCCGGAGGCCTACGAAATATACAAGGGCCTGGCCCAGGCGGCGATTGCGCAATATGGCGGGCGCTACCTGGTGCGCGGCGGGGCGGTCGAGATTCTTGAAGGAAAATGGACCAATACTGCCGCGATCTGGTCATTGTCGAGTTTGAATCGGTGGAACAGGCGCAGCGTTTTTATCAATTCGCCTGAATACCAGGCAGCCAGACAATCACGCGAGCGGGCGGCTGAAATGAATATGCTGGTCGTCGCCGGTATTGAGAATTTAATTTAAGTAGTTATTTTAATCTATTGAAAACAAGGAATAAATATGAGTTCAATCGTTGATGTTGTGGCACGAGAGATTCTCGATTCCCGTGGCAATCCCACCGTTGAAGCCGATGTGCTGCTGGAGAGCGGCGTCATGGGTCGCGCCGCCGTGCCGTCCGGTGCCTCCACCGGTTCGCGCGAAGCCATCGAACTGCGCGACGGCGATGCCAGCCGCTTCCTCGGCAAGGGCGTGATGCAGGCGGTCGAGAACGTCAATACCGAGATTTCCGAAGCCATCATCGGCCTCGACGCCCAGGAGCAGGCGTTCATCGATCAGACCATGATCGACCTCGACGGTACCGACAACAAGTCGCGCCTCGGGGCCAACGCCATCCTCGCCGTCTCGATGGCCGTCGCCAAGGCGGCGGCCGAGGAATCCGGCCTGCCGCTCTACCGCTATTTCGGCGGCATGAGCCCGATGCAGATGCCGGTGCCGATGATGAACATCATCAATGGCGGCGAGCACGCCAACAACAGCCTGGACATCCAGGAATTCATGATCATGCCGGTCGGTGCCGCCACCTTCCGCGAAGCCCTGCGTTGCGGCGCCGAGGTCTTTCACGCACTGAAGAAACTGCTCGACAAGAAAGGCCACTCCACCGCCGTTGGCGATGAAGGCGGCTTTGCACCGAACCTTGGCAGCCACGCCGAAGCGCTCGAGATCATCACGCAGGCGATCGAGAGCGCCGGTTACGTTCCCGGCAAGGATGTGCTGCTGGCGCTGGACTGCGCCGCTTCCGAGTTCTACAAGGACGGCAAGTACCACCTGGCCGGCGAAGGTCTGCAACTGACCTCGGCCCAATTTACCGACTATCTCGCCAATCTGGTCGACCTGTTCCCGATCGTTTCGATCGAAGACGGCATGTCCGAAGCCGACTGGGACGGCTGGAAACTGCTGACCGACCGCCTCGGCAAGACGGTGCAGATCGTTGGCGACGATATTTTCGTGACCAACACCAAGATTTTCAAGGAAGGCATCAAGAAGGGCATTTGCAATTCCATCCTGATCAAGATCAACCAGATCGGCACGCTGTCCGAAACCTTCGCCGCCGTCGAAATGGCCAAGCGCGCCGGTTATACCGCGGTGATCTCGCATCGTTCCGGCGAAACCGAAGACAGCACCATCGCCGACATCGCCGTCGGCCTCAATGCCGGCCAGATCAAGACCGGCTCGCTGTCGCGTTCCGACCGTATCGCCAAGTACAACCAGTTGCTGCGCATCGAGGAAGATCTCGGTGATACCGCTTCCTACCCCGGTCGCGAAACTTTCTACAACCTGCGCTAACGCTTGATGCGCTGGCTGACGGTCGGCCTCCTCGCGTTGATCGCATTGCTGCAATACCCGCTGTGGGTGGGGAAGGGCGGCTGGCTGAAGGTGTGGGATTACGACCGTCAATTGCAGCAACAAAAGGAAGTGACGCGCAAGTTGGAAATCAGGAACGCGGGACTCGACGCCGAGGTCCGCGACCTGAAGCAGGGTTATGACGCCATCGAGGAACGTGCGCGTTTCGAGTTGGGCATGATCCGGCAGGACGAAAACTTCGTTCAGATTCCGGAGAAAGTTCCCGGAAAATAGCGCAAATAAAGGCGTTGACCGCAGTAGTCATCGGCATGTGCCTCCGCTAGAATCGCTTACGGCAAGACCCCGCAGAGCGCCCAAGGAGAATTACATGCTGCTCAAGCTTGGTGATCAAGCGCCCGTGTTTTCGTTGCCGGATGCCGATATGGAATCGGTCGATATGGCAGCGTACAAGGGCAAGAAACATATCGTTCTTTTCTTTTACCCCAAGGACGGGACACCCGGTTGCACGATGGAAGCAACCGATTTTTCGGATCACGAGGAAGAATTTGAACGCCAGGGCTGCGTCCTGTTCGGAATCAGTCGCGATGAATGCCTGAAACACGCCGAGTTTCGCGACAAGGAAGGAATCGGCACTGAACTGCTGTCCGATGCCGAAGGTGTCGTTTGCAAGCAGTATGGTGTCTGGCAGGCCCGCGAAGTGGATGGTCACCGGAAATTCGGGATCGCTCGCTCCACGTTTATCATCGACAAGTCCGGCGTGATTCGTCACGCCCTCTACCACGTCAATTACAAGGGTCACGCACTGGAAGTGCTGCGCCTGGTCAAGGAACTCAATTCATGAACATGCAGGTTGCCAAGAATTCCGTCATCACGCTCGATTATCACGTCACCGATCCCGATGGCGAAGTCGTGGACGAAGGACGCGAGCCGCTCGTTTATCTGCATGGCGGTTACGACGACATCTTTCCGAAGATCGAAGAGGCGCTGCAGGGCAAGAAGGTCGGCGAATCGGTGAATGTCAAGCTGCAGCCGGACGAGGCGTTCGGCGATTACGATGCCGAAATGGTGCAGATCGAGCCGCGCAAGGATTTCCCCAAGGAACTCCAGGTCGGCATGCAGTTCGAAGGCGGCCCGGAAGAAGGCGAGGATGACGATTTCGTCATCTACCGCGTGACCGACATTGCCGACGACAAGGTCGTGCTCGACGGCAACCATCCGCTGGCGGGCATGGCGCTGGTCTTCACCTGCACCGTGACCGCGATTCGCGCCGCCAGCGGGGAGGAATTGGAACATGGTCACGTCCATACCGGGGACGATGACGAGGAAACCCATCACTGAGCCGGTGGCGGCCAGGGATAGGTTTCGAAGCGGAAAAGCGTGGGTGAGTCGGTGTCGATGATCCCGCGCGTCCAGCCCATCAGCGGATAGCCGAAGGTTTCTACCCGGGTCAGGTTGGCAATCCGCTTTCCGTTGGTGTCACGCAGCGGATGATCGATCCGGCTCACGTGGGTATCGCCGTGAACCACGACTACCTGACCAGGAAAGCGCAGCGTTTCCCGACGCACGGTTTCCAGGAATTCCCGAAAGCCGCGGTGCGGCAAGCCTTGCGCAAAGTGCTTGAACCCGGGATCGGCCTGGAAAAGCAGCACGATCCCCGCAAGTTTCTGCTGCCGGGCAAGGGTGAAGCTTTCCGTCAGCCACTGCAGAATGGCTGGATTGCGCTCGAGAAACTCGGCGCCGGCCTCGTCCCCCCAGCCAAAGTTGTTGTCCGGCCCCGGCAGATTGAGCGTGACGAACAGAACCGGCCCAAGGCGGAATCGTGAATGTTCAGGATAAGCGCCCGCCTGGCGTTCGAGCGGGATTGTCTTCCGGCCGAGCGAATCGGGGCGTTGCCAGAACAGCGAACGCAGATATGCAAGGCGCTCCAGCGGATCATAGGCGCCGTTTGAAATTCGGCTGCAGTCGGTCCACTCGTTGTCACCTGGCACGAAGATGAACGGCGCCCGACTGGTATTGAAAAGTTGCTGGCGATCCGTGAATACCTCGTCGGCGCAACGGTCCTGTCCGTGCTTGATATCACCGATATGGGCGATGAAAGCGACGGTGCTGTCGGCGATGGCCTCCAGCATGCGCGGCAATTCGCGCCGTTCGTGGGCGGAATAGGGGACGTCGCCGATGACGGCAAAACGCCAGACCTCGGCATGGGCTGAGTGATCGCGCCGATGAAGAGCAACACCATATTAATTTTGGCCAGAATTTCGGTTACGTGGAAACCACCTTTTCCCTTTCACTGGAGTAAATGCCTCAACGCCATGGAGTGTAGCGAGCACTTTGCCGGCGAGGGCTGCCGTTTCCATCAGGTACGCCGACGGCCGCTTCTGCAACAGGATATCTGTGAATGAAACCGGTAACGAGGTGTCAAAGAATTCAAGGATAGCCCTTCATGTTGCAGGTTGAACCTGCTGGATCTTGAATCGGGTGAGTTGATGAGATTCGAAGATACCCTTGGTCTGCCATCTATTTTCCTGCCATTCCAACGGAACCGGCAATCCCGGCAGCAGTGAAAAGAGGAATCTGTACTTGAGCAACAGGCTGCAACCCGCCAAGAACTTTTCCTGTAGGAAACCAAACCGGTGCCGAAATGGCTGGAATTTCCCGTAATAAGCGCAAATCCGTGGCTCGAATTTGGGGGTGAGTGCGCGCTGGCGGCGCTGCTCGGATTGCTTCTCCATGCCGCGCTGTATCGTCTGGCCTCCCGCCTGGCGAGTGGCTTCGTAATGATCGCAGTTCGTCACTACGCCAGGCATCCGTGCAGTTGCTGTTGCGCTGCTCTTTGTCATGTTGTGGTCGGCGGCACCGGATTCGCTTTCTGAATAAACCGCTGCGCATTTGCTCAACATCGTGCTGATCGCCACCTGACTTTTTGTGCATGCGTCTGGTCAAGGCGGTGGCAGAAGCTGTCATCAGCATGCATCCAGCGATGTCGCCGAACGATGTGCGGGCGCGCGGCGTGCTACGTCAGAGCGGGTCTTTTCGCGTGTCGTCATGAGCACTTGTGGTCTGGTGGCGTCGCTTCGATCCTGATGACTTTTCCTGGCGTTGGTCAGATCGGGGCCAGCTTGCTCGCTTACGCCGGCGTTGCCGGTCTGGTCGCTGGTATCGCCGCCAGCTGGTGTTGGGCAACCTGATTGCCGGCCTGCAGATCGCCTTGACCAGCCGATACGGATCGACGATGTGCTGATCGTCAAAGGCGAGTGGGGACGGGTAGAGGAAATCACGGCAGCTACGTCGTGGTGCGCATCTGGGACGATCGCCGCTTGATCGTGCCACTCGAATGGTGTATCCAGAATCCATTGAGAACTGGACGCCGAGCGCATCGCAAATCACCGGGTCGGTCTTTCTCTGGGTTGACTGCGCTATGCCGCTCGCTCCGCTGCGCCAGGCGCTTGAACGCATCTGCTACGCCGCGCCGGAGTGGGATGGTCGGGTCTGCGTCCTGCAGGTGACCGAGTCCAGCGAACGGGCGATGCAACTGCGCATTCTGGTCAGCGCCGGTGATGCCAGTAAATCCTGGGATTTGCGCTGTCGGGTTCGCGAGGGGCTGGTGGCACTTCATCCAGCAGAATTTTGCCGGCTATCTGCCGCAGTTGCGGGCTTTGGTTGCACACATCTCGGCTTGTTCTGATGTCCTGCCGGAGATTGCGCGATGATCAGGCTGGCGCCGCGTGTCGTTTTCGGACCGGGAACCGGGCTCGGGTTAGCAGCGCTGGTTTATTACGACGCTCGATTGCAGCCCATTGCCAGCGAGGACGGTCATATTGGCGTTGCCGGCAGATTGCGAGCGTGACCCGATGCGTTTATCTCTCCGTTTCGTCTTGCCTCTGATTCTGGTTCTGGCCGGAATTGCCTATGCTGTCGCACCGCTGGTCGATAAAATGACTCTTAGCTGGTTTATTCGCGATCTGGAAATCCGTTCCTCGCTGATCGCCAACAGCCATCGAGGATCCACTGCAGGAGCAACTGGCGGCAGGCAAGAAAGCCAAAGATCAGTGAGTTTTTCAATCGCATTACCCAGGATGAACGGCTGTTATGCCATCGGCTACTGCGATGTCTACAGCAAGGAACAGCCGCTGGCCAGCCGTTCACTGCCGACTGAAATCGATTGCGCCGACCTCGATCGTCTGGGAAGCGCCGGGCGCACCACTTGCTGCCGAGCTCGCGTGGGCCCCTGCATGTGGCAGTAAAACCGATGGCCAGCGAATCGGCGCCGGATGGTCAGTCTGGTACTGTGTACACGACATGAGCTTCGTAACTCGCCGCAGCGAGGAAACCAAGCGCTACGTTTTCTATTTCTTCATGGGATTGGCTGCGGTGATTTCGCTGGTCACGGTGGTCATTGCCCAAATGGCTTGGCGTGGCTGGATGACCGGGATGCGTTCGCTGCTGCGCGGCGAGGGGCTGCTGCGCGAGCCGCCGGTTGCGGCTGGCCCGGAACGCCCGGAATTCAAGCCGATTGCCCGCGACCTGCAGCTGCCTGATCCGCGAACTGGAAGCCGAGACCCGGGCTCGCGACGAAGAGCCAGATGACCTGGACGGCGGATGCGCTGCGCGCCATTCTGCACGGCGAACTGCGCGGCGAGGATGTGCATCGTCGTCTCCAACCGCGAACCCTACATCCACCAGCGGCGCGGCGACCGCATCGAAGTGCAGCGCCCGGCCAGCGGCCTGGTCACGGCGCTGGAGCCGATCATGCGCGCCTGCTCGGGCACCTGGGTCGCCCACGGCAGCGGCTCGGCCGACCGCGAGGTGGTCGACAGCAACGACCGCGTTGCCGTGCCGCCGGAGAATCCGGCCTACCCGATGCGCCGCGTCTGGCTCACGCGAGGAAGAAGAAGCCGGCTACTACTACGGTTTTGCCAACGAAGGCCTCTGGCCGCTCTGCCACATCGCCCACATGCGGCCGATTTTCCGCTCGGGCGACTGGGCGCAGTACGTCGCGGTCAACCGCAAATTTGCCGAGGCCGTGGTCAGCGAGGCCAAGACCAAGGATCCCATCGTCCTGGTGCAGGACTACCACTTCGCCCTGCTGCCGCGAATGATCCGCGAGGAACTGCCGGATGCCACGATCATCACTTTCTGGCACATTCCCTGGCCCAACCCCGAGTCTTTCGCCATCTGCCCGTGGCGCGACGAAGTGCTGGACGGGACTGCTCGGGCAGCAGCATCCTCGGCTTCCACACGCAGTTCCACTGCAACAATTTCGTCGAAACCGTCGACCGCTTGCTCGAGGCGCGCGTCGACCGCGAGATCCTTCACCGTCTCGCTACGGCGGCAAGCTGACCGCCGTGCGCCGCTATCCGATCTCGATCGCGTGGCCGCCGGAGCCGGAGATGCTGCGCGAAGCCGCGTGGCCGAATGCCGCGGCCGACATGCGCGCAGCCTGAACGGCCTGCCGGCCGATCACAGCTCGGCGTCGGCGTCGATCGCCTCGACTACACCAAGGGCATCGTCGAGCGCTTCCGCGCCATCGAGCGGCTGCTGGAACTGCATCCGGAATGGATCGGGCCGCTTCACCTTCGTCCAGATCGCCGCGCCGACCCGCTCCGGCATCGACGAGTACCAGCACCACGAGGCGCAGGTGCGCGCCATGGCGACGCGCATCAACGCGCCGCTTCGACGCGCAAGCGGACTGCCGCCCATCATGCTCAAGGTCGAGCACCACGAACCGCCGCAGGTCTACGAGTATTTCCGCGCCGCCGACCTCTGCTTCGTCAGCAGCCTGCACGACGGCATGAACCTGGTGGCCAAGGAATTCGTCGCGGCCCGCGACGACGAGCGCGGCGTGCTGATCCTCTCGCCAGTTCACCGGCGCCGCGCGCGAATTGCCCGAGGCCCTGATCGTCAATCCCTACGATGCCGACCAGTGCGCCGCCGCGCTGCACCTGGCGCTGACCATGCCGGCCGCCGAACAGCGGGACCGCATGCGCCTGATGCGCGGCCTGATCGCCGAATTCAACGTCTACCGCTGGGCCGGCCGCATGCTGCTCGATGCCGCCGCCATGCGCCGCCGCAGTCGTCTGGCCGGCAAGCCGGCAGCAGCTGGACGTCCATGACCAACGCAGCGCAAACGCATCTGCCGCCGTCCCCGGAGCGCCGACTGGGCCTATTTCCTGGATGTCGACGGCACGCTGATCGAGATCGCCGAGACACCGGACGCCGTTCGCGTCGACACGCGAACTGCTCGACCTGATCGACCACGCTGCATCGCGCCAGTGGCGGTGCCGCTGGCCCTGATCAGCGGGCGGCGCAATATCCGACCTCGAAGGACTGCTCGGCACGCTCGCGCCTGCCCATGGCCGGCCAGCACGGCCTGGAGCGAAGGGATGTCGCCGGTCGCTTGTGGATACACGCCGCGCCGCCGGACGCCAAGTGCGCCATCAAGGCGGCACTGGCGCCAGTGCAGGAGCGCCATCCCGGGCTGTTGCTGGAAGACAAGGGGCTGACGCTGGCTCTGCATTATCGGCAGGCGCCACAGCTGGCCGCCTATGTGCATCGCCTGATGCGCGCGACTGCGTCGGCGACGGCCGGCGACGGGCTCGAAGTGCAGCGCGGCAAGCGGGTGGTCGAGATCAAACCGGCTGGCATCGACAAGGGCACGGCCGTCGGCGAATACCTGCGCGAACCGCCCTTTTGCGGGCGACGTCCGGTCTTCATCGGCGACGATCTGAATGACGAACATGGCTTCGCCGAGGTGAACCGACTGGACGGCATTTCGATCAAGGTCGGTCGCGGGCAAGAGTTGCGCCCGCTACCGCCTGCCTGACGTCGCGGCCGTCCGCAGCTGGTTGGGCGAACGCCCTGAAAGGCATGGCAATGAGTACGCTTGGATCTGGCCCTGATCGGCAATTGCACCATCGGTGCCCTGATCGACGCACAGGCACGCATCGTCTGGGGCTGCTTTCCCGCGCTTCGACGGCGACCCGGTGTTCTGCTGCGCTGCTCAAGGAGATACCGACGAGCGACGGCTTCTTCGCCATCGAACTGGCCGATTGCGAGCGTACCGAGCAGCACTATCTGGAAAACACCGCCGATCCTGGTGACGCGCCTGTACGACGCGCATGGCGGCGCCGTCGAAATCACCGATTTCGCGCCGCGCTTCGGCCAGTTCGGCCGCATGTTCCGGCCGATGATGCTGGTCCGCCGGGTCCGGCCGCCTGCGCGGCAGTCCGCGCCTGACCGCTGCGGCTGCGCCCGGCCTGCGGCGACGGCGCCGGCACGCCCGAACGTGACCTGGGGCAGCAACCACATCCGCTACGTCGCGCCGGACCGTTGACGCTGCGCCTGACCACCGATGCCTCGCTCACCGCCATCCTGCAGGAAACCGCCATTTTTCCTCGAGGACAGCGTCACCCTGCTGCTGGGCGCCGACGAGACCGCGCACGAAGGCGCCGGCGAGGTCGGCCGCCGCTTCCTGCGACGAGACGACGCAATACTGGCACGAGTGGGTGCGCTCGCTGGGCATTCCCTTCGAATGGCAGGACGCGGTGATCCGCGCGGCCATCACGCTCAAGCTCAACGCCTTCGACGACACCGGCGCCATCGTCGCCGCCATGACCACCTCGATTCCCGAGGCGGCCGGCAGCGGCCGCAACTGGGACTACCGCTACTGCTGGCTGCGCGACGGCTATTTCGTCGTCAACGCGCTGAACCGGCTGGGCGCGACGCGCACCATGGAGCGCTATCTCGCCTACATCGTCAATATCGCCGCCGATGCCGCCGGCGGCCCGCTGCAGCCGGTTTACGGCATCGATGGCCGCACGCGAGCTGGACGAGCGCGAGGTTCCGTCGCTGGCCGGCTATCGCGGCATGGGGCCGGTGCGCATCGGCAATCTGGCCTATCGCCAGGTCCAGCACGACGTCTACGGTTCGGCCATCCTCGCCGCGACCCATATCTTCTTCGACCAGCGCCTGACGCGCCGGGGCGACGAAGCGCTGTTCCGCCGCCTCGAACTGCTCGGCGAGCAGGCCGCGGCGCTGCTACGACCAGCCGGACGCCGGGCTCTGGGAATTGCGCGGCAGCGCCCGCGTCCATACCTTTTCAGCCGTGATGTGCTGGGCCGCCTGCGACCGCCTGGCGCGGATCGCCGCCAAGCTGGGGCTGGCCGAGCGCGCCGCCTACTGGCGCGATCAGGCCGACCTGATCCACGAGACGATCAGCCGAGCGAGCCTGGAACGAAGGCGCGTCCGCAGCTTCGTCTCGACCTTCGAGGGCGAGGCGATGGATGCGAGCCTGCTGCTGCTCGCCGAGGTCGGCTTCCTCGACGCCGGCCGACCCGCGCTTTGCGGCCACGGTCGGCAGCGGTCGAAAAGGACTTGCGGCGTGGCGACTTCATTTTCCGCTATGTCGAGAAGGACGATTTCGGCGAGCCGGAGAATGCCTTCCTGGTGTGCACCTTCTGGTATGTCAACGCGCTGGCGGCGCTGGGCCGCCGCGACGAGGCGCGCGCGCTGTTCGAGAAACTGCTGGCCTGCCGCAACCGCCACGGCTTGCTGGCCGAACACATCGATCCGCGAACCGGCGAGCAGTGGGGCAACTTCGTGCAGACCTACAGCATGGTCGGGCTGATCAATGCGGCGATCCGGCTGTCAATCCGCTGGGATCAGGCATTCTAGAAATGCTGCGCAAGCGGCCCGGCAGGTTGTGCGGGAAAGCCGCCGCTTTGCACCGGCCGGGATGATTTCATATTCAGCCAGAATTTCCGGTTCACCGTGGGCAGCAGCGGTTAGCTGCTCAACGGAGCAAACCTGAAAGCGACGGTGCTGTCGGCGATGGCCTCCAGCATGCGCGGCAATTCGCGCCTTTCGTGGGCGGAGTAGGGGACGTCGCCGATCAGCGCGAATTGCCAGGTTTCCCCATGGGCCAGGGCTGTTACGCAAATGCCGACCGCAAACAGCCAGAGCTTCATCCAGTGAGCTTCTTCAGTGCATAGAGTGCGTCGAGTGCCTGGCGTGGCGTCAAGCTGTCGGGATCGAGCGCGGCCAGTTGCTCCAGCACCGGATGCGCTTCGTGTTCGGCCGGTTCCGGTTCGCTCTGGGCGAAAAGGTCGGGTTGCAGCGGGTTGACCACGGCACGCTGCTCGAATTCGCGCAGCTGTTTGCGCGCGCGCGCGCACGACAGCCGACGGAATGCCGGCCAGTGCCGCGACCTGGATGCCGTAGCTCTGGTTGGCCGGGCCTTCCTCGACCGCGTGCATGAAGACGATGCGATCGTTGTGTTCGACGGCGCCGAGATGGACATTGGCGAGTTCGCTGTATTCGTGCGAGAGCCGGGTCATTTCAAAGTAATGTGTGGCGAACAGCGTCAGGCTGCGGTTCTTGTCGATCAGGTGGCGGAGGATCGCGAAGGCCAGCGCCATGCCGTCGAAGGTCGAGGTGCCGCGGCCGATCTCGTCCATCAGCACCAGGCTGTTGGCGGTGGCGTGGTGCAGGATGGCAGCGGCTTCGGTCATTTCGACCATGAAGGTCGAGCGCCCGGAGGCGAGGTCGTCGGAGGCGCCGATGCGGGTGAAGATGCGGTCGAGCGGGCCGAGCACGCAACGGTCGGCCGGCACGTAGCTGCCGATGTGGGCGAGCAGGGCGATCAGCGCGACCTGGCGCATGTAGGTCGATTTGCCGCCCATGTTCGGGCCGGTGATCAGCAGCAGCCGGCGGTTGTCGGCGAGCAGGCAGTCGTTGGCGATGAAGGTCTCGGCGCTTTGCGACAGTTCGTTTTCGACCACCGGGTGGCGGCCGCCGGTCACGGTCAACCGCGTTTCCTCGGCGAATTCCGGCTTGCACCAGTTGCGCTTCAGTGCCGCTTCGGCAAACCCGGCCAGCAGGTCGAGCTGGGCGATGGCGCGGGCGATCGTCTGCAGGGTCGGCACCACCGCCAGCAAGGCGTCGAGGATGCCCTCGTAGAGCAGCTTTTCGCGCGCCAGCGAGCGTTCCTGCGCCGACAGCGCCTTGTCCTCGAAAGCCTTCAGTTCCGGCGTGATGTAGCGTTCGGCGTTCTTCAGCGTCTGCCGGCGGCGGTAGTCGTCGGGAATCTTGTCGACGTTGGCGTGCGTGACTTCGATGTAGAAGCCATGCACCTTGTTGAACTCGACTTTCAGGCTGTTGATGCCGCTGCGCTCGCGCTCGCGGATTTCCATGTCGACCAGGAAGGCGCCGCAGTTGTCGTTGAGCGACCTGAGTTCGTCGAGATCGGCATCGTAGCCGGGGGCGATGACCCCGCCGTCGCGGACCTGGGCGCCGGGTTCGGCGGCGACCGCGCGGACCAGCAGTTCGAGCGCCGGGTAAGGCGTCTCCAGCTCGTCAAACAACTGGCCGATCAGCGGCGCCGGGCTGTCGGCCAGCGGCGCCCGCAGGCCGGCGAGCCGGGCCAGCGATTCGCGCAGGCTGGCGAGGTCGCGCGGCCGGGCGTTGCGCAGCGCGATGCGGCCGGCGATGCGCTCGATGTCGGCGATGCCGCGCAGGGCTTTTCTGACCTCGCCGGCCAGTCGACCGTAATCGTCGAGCAGGGCTTCGACCGCGCCGTGGCGGGCGGCGGGAATCGCCCGCTCGCGTAGCGGATGGTGCAGCGTGTGGCGCAACAGCCGCGAGCCCATGCTGGTGACGCAGTTGTCGAGCAGCGAAAAGAGCGTCGGCGACGGCTGGCCGCGCAGGGTTTCAGTCAATTCCAGGTTGCGCCGGGTGGCGAGGTCGAGGCCGAGATAGGCGCCCTCGATTTCCACGGTCAACCCGCGTAAATGGGTCAATTTCCCGTGACTGGGTTGCCTGCGCGTATTGCAGCAACGCCCCGGCCGCGGCGATGGCCGGCTTCAGCCCTTCGGCGCCGAAGCCGGCCAGCGAAGCGACTTCGAACTGGTCGCAGAGCAGGCGGCGCGCCGAGTCATATTCGAAATACCAGTCCGGCTGGCGGGTCCGCGCCACGTCGAGGCCGAAATTCGGCGTCCAGCTTTCCGGGTAGAGAATTTCGGCTGGGCGGATGCGCTCCAGCGTCGCCGCAATCTGTTCGGCCGGCACTTCGAGCAGCACGAACTCGCCACTGGCCAGGTTCAGCCGGGCGATACCGGCGGTGTTGCGCGTCGTCGTCACGGCGAGCAGCCAGAGATCCTGCTTGTCGTCGATCAGCGCCGCATCGGTCAGCGTGCCCGGCGTGACGATACGCGCCACGGCGCGCTCGACCGGCCCCTTGCTGGTCGCCGGGTCGCCGATCTGCTCGCAGATCACCGCCGATTCGCCGAGCTTGACCAGCCGGGCGAGGTAGGGCTCCAGCGAGTGGAAAGGCACGCCGCACATCCTGATCGGCATGCCGGCCGACTGGCCGCGCGTGGTCAGCGTGATGTCGAGCAGGCGCGCCGCCTTTTCGGCGTCATCGTGGAACAGCTCGTAGAAATCGCCCATCCGGTAAAACAGCAGCGTGTCCGGATGATTCGCCTTGAGCGCCATGTACTGGCGCATCATCGGCGTGTGTTGTTGTTTTGATCTCTCGGGAAGGTCTTGTTTTGACATCAGAATTATTGTTATCTTACTGATTTTTAATGTTTAAGCCGCGAATAGCATTCTGCTTGTATTGGTAACAAAGCTTTTTTACATGTGGCTACACTTGTCGATTTGGTGTAGCTTTTTAAGTGTTGATTTTAAAAACCTATACTTACCTAATCATTCGAAGAAAACCTATACACACCATGTTCGACGCTAGAGAAATGAAGGCCCTTACCCCTGGGCAACATCTTACCAGTCCAGATTACCAAGGACTAAGGCTTGAGGCATCCGCAAGTCGGCGGACCTGGATCTATCGATACCGCAGTCCAATTGACAATAAGTTGAGGCAGACAAAGATTGGTACTTGGCCAGCTCTCTCGGTTCATGCCGCAATTACGAAATGGGAAGAGTTGCGGAGGGTGCGCGAAACAGGCGAGGATCCAGCCTTGGCTGCCAAGGAATTACGCCTTCTGAAGCGGGTACAAGCGGAGAGTGCCAAGCAGAAGTCTATCGCTGCTGGATATACCGTGGCTGATGTGGCTGATGACTACTTGCAGGGCCATGTATTTCCCAATCGTGCCGAAAAGGGTGCGACCGAGGTGGGCCGCATGTTCGACACAATGCTCGGTAGCACCGGCGGAATCCCGGCCCAGAGCCTAACCAGGGCGCAAGCGTTTGACCTCATCAAGGGCCATGCGGGTGAGCGACCGGTGGTGGCACGTTACTTGCGTTCTGAGTTGGGTGCTGCCTGGGAGTATGCAATTGATTCGGGGCGTCTACCAGAATCAACTCCGAACTGGTGGCGCCGAATTCTTCGTGGAAAGGTGAAATCCAAGGGAAAAAAAATTGCCGGTCAGTATGTCGGAACAAAAAAGCGTGCCTTGACGCCGGACGAGGCTGGCGAGCTAATCCGATGGCTTCCAAATTTCACGCGCTTGATTGAGGATGTGCTGACTGTATATCTCTGGACGGGCTGTAGAGGTGCGGAAATCCTTACAGCGGAGGGTAAGGAAATCAACGAGGAGGAAGATGGAAACATCTGGTGGACGGTCCCCAAAGAAAAAACCAAGAATGCGCGTCATCCCGATGCAACTGATCTTCGGGTACCGTTATTCGGACGCGCGCGCTCAGTGATGCTCAGACGGAAGGCGCTCAGCGGAGAAGGTTATCTTTTCCCAGCAAGAGTCAAAGGGCGACCGGCTCCAGTCGAGCAGAAGACGATTCAATCCACGGTGTGGCTGCACCAGCCTTATAGTTCAACAAGGCCGAAAGTTTCACGGCCACGACTACCCGTAACGCATTGGGCACCGCATGACCTACGCCGAACAGTGCGCACATTCCTTGCATCCAGAGGTTGTCCAAAGGATGTCGGGGAGTCTATTCTTGGACACATGCTTCCAGGCGTACAAGGTGTATATAACCTGCATACTTTCGATGCTGAGCGTGTGGAGTGGCTCGGTTGGTTGTCGAACTATCTTGAGGAGCTTGCAACCGGCAAGTAGTCCGACGCAATGATCTAATTTAGGCGCCAAAACTACTATCAGCAGGCAGGTCCCACTCTAGGTTCATGCGCCGCTTCGTTTTGCCTGTGTTGCTGGGAGGTAGCAATTCCGATGCCGGACGGCGCTCTGCCCATTCAACAATTTCGCGAACTAGCCATGCCACCCGCCGGCCGGAGAGCATTCGGGGCTTAGGAAAGTCGATTGCTTCGCGTGTAAGTTTCTGAATGGTGCTTTCGGAAAGGGTGAGTGCTTCCGCAAGTTGCGGAAGATCGAGAAAGATCTGTTTCATGGCGATCAACCTCCATGAATTACAGACGGGTGCTGCGGGGTGCCTCCAAGCTTTGCAGCGGCAACATGGGATCGCCGAACTGCGGTTTGCGCCTGATCCGGGCAGGGAAGGGTCTTAAGCATGATGTCCTCGTTACCACCGGTTGTCCCGCAATGTGTGAGCGGGTAAACCGATGGCAGCATCCGTTCGAGCTTACGATCCGACAGAATGTCCCCGCCATCCCGGCAGGCCGTTTTCGCCCTCGCGAAAAATGGTGATGTCAACATCGAATGGTGGTAAGATTATGACTAAGTAACTTTGATTTGTCAATATCATGAAAAGCCTTCCTGTCTATTTGAACCTGCTTAAACGCTTGCCCCTAAGTACTGAAGGGGAGGCCGTATTGGCATCGGCAGCCGCATCGGCGGCCCAACGTATGCCCAAGAAAGCTTTGTGCGCGCAAGTGAGCGACCAACTCGGAGAGCCGATCGAGGCCCTGTCCTTGGATTTGGTGCGGAGATTTGATGAGCGCTCCCGACAATTGGCGCGAGAAACACTCTCTAGTCGCGAGGAGCATCCAGATTTCGATGACAACGATGTTCCTGCATGTTTGTGGCTGTGGGCGAGAATCATCGAGTACGTTTTGTTTACAGATGCACGGCCTTTTTGCACTTTTTGCTATCGCACCGTGGCGCTTCGCTCCAATGGGCGTTTGAAAGAATATTGCCCGGAACATGCCTCTAACAAAGGGAATGCTGGGGGCTACCTTCGCGGCCGAGCCCATCAGAAGGCATTTCAAGAGTATCTGGCAGATCAGGAATCCCCTGACGATCTGGTACTCGGATTGTTGAGGTTTGAGCTTAACTCCCGTCGCAAAGGGGGGGGAAATGCCGGGTACGTTTTCAAGGAAAGTATCCGCAAAATCCAGGCTTCAGGGATCCGTCTTGACATTAAGCTCGATGACTTACATTGGATGACGCAAGGACATCCGGATTGGACTGAATTAGCGCTTAGATGGCGACAACACGTTGAAGACTATGAAGGGGTAGGCCAGATCAGCAAAGGCCTGATTGCTGTGACCCCATCGCTGCTGGTCGAGCAGTGGATCCGCTGGAATGCCTGGAAAGAGCGGGGGGATTTCGGCGCTCGAGTAGGGAAGGGCAGGCCGACCAAAATTGACCATGACGAAGCTTTGCGGCTTCGCGCCGAGGGGATGCGTGTATCGGATATCGCAAAGCACTTTCCTACGGTAAACCCCAAGTCTTTGATCGTGTTTTTTTCGCGATGGGATCTCGCGCATATTGATCGCGAACAGGCGCTCCAGATGCGGAACGAGGGCAAGACCGATGCGCAAATCGCTGCGCATTTTTCCGTATCACCGAAATCAGTGGCTAAAGTGTTGGCATTAGAAGTGGGCGTACCCGACTGAAACCACGCAGACGAGTTATTCCGACGCTGGCGTGATCTGGGTACTGCGTTGCCGACGCTGGCATTGACCGATTGTGTCAATTGAGAAATCTCTTCCAGCAGACTACCGGATCACGCCTCGCATGACAGGCTCAAATCGACTCTCAAGCGACATTCAACGTGTCGGTGGCCCTGCGGCAGGTCTCTGACTTGGATTCAACCGGTCGTTCAACGAAGAGGTTGACCGAGAACTAGTCGGCCAAAGCCGTCGGTGACAGGCCAGTCAGCCACCCGACCGGTGTGAAGCAGAAACCCGTCATAGGTCTAGGAACCGTCCTGGTAATGCATCCGAAATGAATTTTGCAGGCTGCTCTGGGTTATCAAGGGCCCCTCGACGAACCAGGATCCAATACTCAACTTGCCCTGCGATAGTATGACATTCGGTAGCGGAATCGGTCTTTGCTTGGGCGTTGAGTTTTGTCGATAAAAAAAGCCGGCAGCTAGCCGGCTTC
Source organism: uncultured beta proteobacterium (assembly GCA_963727115.1). Lineage (GTDB taxonomy): Bacteria > Pseudomonadota > Gammaproteobacteria > Burkholderiales > Rhodocyclaceae > Azonexus. Next base: position 64,921 of record CAVSFS010000016.1, read on the forward strand.
GATGAAAGAGCTGTCGCCAGATTACTTTGCTTCAGCTTCGCACTTCTTCATGAACGAGTTCTTGGCAGCACCGGCCAAAGGTTTCCCATTTTTGCTGACAGCTTTTTCGGCACAGCTAGATGCTCCTACTGCTTTGCTGCCACCTTCGCATTTTTTGATGGAAGAGGCTTTAGCGGCGCCCGTAAGTGGTTTGCCGCTCTTGCCAACAGCTTTTGTTTCGCAGTCAGAGACTGCGGGAGTTGCTGCAGGTGTCGCTGCTTCAGCTTTCACCGCAGGAGCGGCGGGTTTTGCGGCTGCTGGCTGGGTTGGTGCCACAACGGCGGGTTTGGCTGGCGTGGCCGGTTGGGCTGGGGCTGGCGTTTGGGCATAAGCGAAGCTGACAGCAAACAAGCCAGCGACCAATCCAGAAATAATCTTGTTCATATCTCTACCACCTCGTTCTATGAAAGGCAGATCGCCTTCAACAATAAACGTGGCGGTAGCGAATCAGTTGACGCCGCTTGTGAGGTGAAAAAAACCGACGCAAGGCCGGGTTGTTTAATTGCTGTCGGCGTGAAACTCGGGTGGCATTCAGTGTCTGTTCCGGATCACCTCCCGAGTCTGGCGGCTAGTCCGCTGCGAACACGCCGGCGGTAATTTCAAGCGAGCGCAGGCGCAGCGCCGGATCGAAGATATCGCAGACCAGCATGAATCTCGTCGGCGTCGGTGGCCTGCGTCAGCGCTGCAGGCCGGCACGCACCTTGTCCGGCCCGCCGATGACGGCGGCGGCCAGAAAGTCGTCGATGGCGCGCGCTCCTGCGGATGCAGCCGGGCGGCGAAGTGCTCCACTGGCGGCTGCAGGCGCTTGCGTTCGCCGTGCAGGATGCCCAGCACGCGCTGGTAGGTGCTGCTGGCAAGAAATTCGGCCTCGTCGTCGGTCGGCGCGGCGATCAGCGGCACGCCGATCATGACATAGGGCTTGCGAGCGCGGTCGACGGGCGAAACAGTTTGCGGTAGAGGTCGATCGCCTGCTGCAGCAGGCGCGGCGCGAAGTGCGAAGCAAAGGCGTAGGGCAGGCCGCGTTCGGCCGCCAGGCGGGCCGAGAACAGGCTGGAGCCGAGCAGCCAGATCGGCACGTCGGTGCCCGCGCCGGGCATGGCGATCACGCGTCTGCTCCGGGCTGGGCGGGGGCCAGCAGGCGCTGCAGCTCGCTGACGTCGCGCGGGAAATCATCCTCGGTCTCGACCCGGTCGCGGCGCAGCGCGCGCATGGTCTGCTGGTCGGTGCCCGGGGCGCGGCCCAGGCCGAGGTCGATGCGGCCGGGGTAGCAACTCGGCCAGCGTGCCGAAGGCCTCGGCCACGACCAGCGGCGCATGGTTGGGCAGCATGACGCCGCCCGAGCCGACGCGGATGCGGCTGGGTGCCGCCCGCGACATGTAGCCGACCAGCACCGCCGTGGCGGAGCTGGCGATGCCCGCCATGTTGTGGTGTTCGGCCAGCCAGTAGCGGGTGAAGCCGAGCTGACTCGGCGTGCTGCGCCGTGCGCAGGGCGATCGCCAGCGCCTCGGCCACCGTGCCGCCCTCGCGCACGGCGACGAGGTCGAGCATCGAGAGTTTGGTGTCGTGCAGGGTGTTCATGCTGCCTCCTGAATCTGTTTTACCGGAGTGCGCCGGCTCGCCGCCCAGCCGAGCAGGGAGAGCAGGGCCAGGCCGCTGCCGATCAGAACGATGCCGGCAATTTCACTACTCTTGAAAGCCTCGCCGAAGGTCAGGCGCGACGCAAGAATGGCTACCACCGGCGTGCCGAGCACCGACAGGCTGGCCTCCCAGGCCGGCACGCGGTCGAGAATGTAGATCCATAGCCACCAGCACATCGCCGTGCTGCCGATGGACATGAAGATGAGGATACCGATATAGCTGCCGGTCCATTCGGTCGGATGTTCCGGCACGATAAAGGCGAGCAGGATGATCGGCACGGCACCGAAGATCATCTGCCAGGTGGTCAGGGTCAGCAGGTCGACCGGCGTTTTGCCACGCAGGCGCTTGACCAGAATGGTGCCGGTCGCCCAGCACAGCGCTGCCATGAGGCCGAGGAACTTGCTGAACAGGCTGGCGTGCATGTCCCATGGTTCGATGATCAGGAGCAGTCCGCCCAGTGTGCTTGCCGCGGCCAGCCACTGCTTCCCGCGCACGCGCTCGCCGAGGATGGGCCAGGCGAGCAGGAGTGTCCAGATTGGCATGGTGAAGATGAGTACCGCCGTCTTGCCCGGCCCGCCCTCAACCAGCGCCCAGGTCTGGAAAATCATGAAACCCGACACTTGTGCCAGGCCGATGGCGATGGTCTGGCGCGGGGCGTCGAGCTTTAGCGAACGCCCGCTCAGCTTGACTGCGATGATCAGCGCCAAAGCGGCGCCGACACAGCGTTCGGCGGCAAAAGCGAAGGGCGGCGCGTAGGCCAGACCCTGCTTGGCGAGCACCCAGGTGTAGCCCCAGGTTAGCGAGAGGACGATCAGGGCCAGCGCGGGTAGCCAGCGGCGATATTCAGACATGGTGTTTCCGGGAAAGTCGGCCCCGGCCGGCGCTTGGCAGGTCGGGGCGCGAGTCGATTGAAAATCAGGCAGCCAGCGCCGGGTAGTCGGTATAACCCTCGGCCCCACCGCCATAAAGCTTGTCAGCCTGCAGTTCGTTGAGCGGCAGGTCGTCCTTCAGGCGGCGGACGAGGTCCGGTGTGCTGATGAACGGGCGGCCGAAAGCGACCAGGTCGGCCTTGCCGGCAGCCACATTGTCGATTGCCAGCTCACGCGAGTAGCCGTTGTTGAGCATCCAGGCGCCGGGGAAGGCGCGATGCAGGGCTTCGTAGTCGAAAGCCTTGCCCTCGGGCGTACGCGTGCCGCCGGTTTCGCCTTCGACAACATGGAGGAAGGCCAGGCCGAGCGGGGCGAGTTGCTCGACAACGTAGCCATAAAGCGCCTGCGGATCGCTATCGAGCGCGGTCGTACCACCAAAGGTGGTCATCGGGCTCAGGCGGATGCCGGTCCGGCCGCCGCCGATTTCTTTGCTAATCGCCTGCATCACTTCAAGCAACAGGCGGGCGCGGTTGGCGATGCTGCCCCCGTACGGGCCGCTACGATCGTTGACGCTGTCGCGCAGAAACTGTTCGAGCAGGTAGGTGTTGGCGGCATGCACTTCGACGCCATCGAAGCCGGCGTCGATGGCGTTGCGTGCGGCGCGGCGGTAATCCTCGACCAGGCCCGGAAGCTCGTCGTCACGCAGGGCGCGCGCCGGGGAAACGGGGACGAAACCTTCGCGAGTGAAGGTCATGGCGCTGGAGTGCTTGTCCGTCGAAGAGACGGGCGCCGCACCGTCCGGTAGCAGCGAGCTGTGGGAAATACGGCCAACGTGCCACAGTTGCAGCACGATCTTTCCGCCGGCTGCATGCACGGCATCGGTCACCTGGCGCCAGCCGGCGATTTGCTCCGGGGAATGGATGCCCGGGGTATCGAGGTAGCCCTGGGCCATCGGGCTGATCTGGGTGGCTTCAGAAATGATCAGGCCGGCCGTGGCGCGCTGGCGGTAATACTCGACGGTCAACGGGCCGGTGACATTGCCCGCGATGGCGCGGTTGCGCGTCAGCGGCGCCATGACGATGCGGTTGGAGAGGGCGATATCGCCAACTTGAATGGGGTCGAACAGGGTAGTCATGGTGAGTCTCCTGGATGGTAGCTGGTGAAAATTAGACCGGTCGTCTATGGTTTCGGGTTAAAAATAGGCCGCAACAGCATGCGGCCCGTTGTCGGATGGTCAATGATTCAAGGCGTCAGTAACTGTCTGGTAAAGCGCATAGCGTTTTCGAGGGACTGGCTGTTGCGGTGCAGCTTGCCGAGCAGGCTGGCGCCAAGCCAGAGTTGATAGAGCAGCTGCGCAGTCGGCCGGGCCTCGAGCGCCGGTAGCGAGGCATCGGCGACGCCGGTTTCGATGGCACTGGCGATGCGGTCCAAGATGCGGTCGGTGCCGTCGCGCAAGGTCAGGCGCATGGCATCCGACAGATCGGAGACTTCGGCGGCGAGCTTGACGACCAGGCATTTCTGCTCGGCGCATTCAGTGCATTGCTTGTCCAGCCAGCGCTGCCAGTAACGCATCAGGCGCTCGTGGCTCGATGCAGCTTCGGCCGCGAACAGGCTGTCGATATCGGCCAGATAGCGCTCGAAATAGTCCTCGAGCAGGGCCTTGCCGTAGTCTTCCTTGGATTCGAAATAGTGATAGAACGAGCCCTTCGGCACGCCGGCGGCCTTTAGCAATTCGTTCAGACCGACGCTGGCGAAGCCCTTCCCGGCAAAAATGCCGAGACCGGTTTCGAGAATGTGCTGGCGCGTGTTGTCGTGACGAGTGTTCATGCGCCGCATTCTTTCATAGAATAGACCAGTCGTCTAGTGATTGGTAAAAATAGGGTTTACCCTTGCAGGTCACGTCGGTCGTTCTACCTTTATCGCAGCCATTGGAGAGAATATCGACAACCACCGCCCATGGAACTATGCACTAGCCTCCAGCATACCCATCAGTGGTCTAGGAGCTTCGCTGAAAGGCAGCTTTGCCCTTCACGCTACGGCCGGATCGCGCCCAAAACGGCCATAGCGCTTTCCCGATCGCGGACAGTCAGCCAAACCTAGGCTCTGCGAACTGGAGTGCTTCGAACCGGCCATTGGAGACCTCAACCTATCGGCCACAGGCCGCCCGGTCGAGGTGGCCATTCAATTTCCATAGTTAAGGCGTCCCCTGGCCCGGTTGAATGTCCGCATTTAGGCGAGAAAATTGACCACCGCCCCGGGCGAAAGAGGCGAGGCCTCAATTCCGGCGGCGCGCGGCCACCCCGCAGCCTTGTCGCTTGCTAAAACATCGCAGCTTGCTAGAGTTAAATAAGAGCGATGTTCTTTGCGCAAAAAAAGCAGTGCCGTAATCAAGTTGTTTCGTCCCTGAGGAAGGAGATGTTTGATGAATATCGATGAGCTCACGTCTATCGCTAAGGCCATCGTTGCCATGCAGAAGGGAGTGCTGGCAGCCGATGAAAGCAGCCCGACGATCAAGAAGCGTTTCGATTCGATCAACATCGAATCCAGCGAAGAAAATCGCCGGCGCTACCGCGAAATCCTGTTTACGGCGGACGGCATCGAGCGCCATATCGGTGGAGTCATACTCTTTGACGAAACCCTGCGCCAGAGCACGCGCGAAGGCGTTCCTTTTCCCAAGTTATTGTCGAGCCGCGGAATCGTTCCCGGTATCAAGGTGGACAAGGGAACCAGGGCGCTCGCACTGTTTCCCGGTGACAAGATCACCGAAGGTCTGGACGGCCTGGCCGATCGGCTTGCCGAATATCGAGGCTTGGGCGCGCAATTCGCCAAGTGGCGTGCGGTGATCGATATCGACGAGGGCAGTATTCCGTCAATGTGCGCTATTCGCGCCAATGCCCACCTGTTGGCGCGCTACGCCGCGCTGTGTCAGGAAGCCGGCCTGCTGCCGATTGTCGAGCCGGAAGTGCTGATGGACGGCGCGCACGACATCGAGCGTTGCGAGGAGGTGACGGCGCAGGTGCTCGAAGCGGTTTTCGCCGAACTCAATGCCCATCGGGTGGTGTTCGAAGGCATATTGCTTAAGCCGAACATGGTGATACCTGGCAAGAAGTGCGCGCGCCAGGCGAGCGTGCAGGAAGTCGCCGAAGCCACGCTCCGTTGCCTGAAGCGCCATGTTCCGGCGGCGGTCCCTGGCATTGTGTTCCTGTCCGGCGGGCAGAGCGATGTCGATGCCACCGATCACCTGAACGCAATGAACGCCATGGGCCCGCAGCCGTGGGAAGTCAGTTTCTCGTATGGACGGGCGTTGCAGGCGCCAGTGCTGGCCACCTGGAAGGGCGCTGAAAGCAATGTCGCCGCGGCGCAGAAGGCGCTCCTGAAACGATGCCACCTCAATGGTCTGGCGCGCGCCGGGACGTATGCCCGGTCGATGGAGGGCGCTACGTAGGGTTTTCGATCGTGCAATGCTCAGGATCTGCCGACGATCGGCGGCGCGGTAGATGATTTCTTTGATGACGCGGGGGCAGCCATATCTAAGATGAAGGACCGCTTTCGATTTCGCGGCTCCTTCGGTCAACGGCCGCTTCCACTTTCTTTTACCGTCCAGACGGGGCATGCTCCTACCCGGGGAACGGCTGCTTCCAAGAAGCGGAACTCCACTGACCGCTTTCCGGCGATAAATCCGAAGAGAGGACAGTCGCTTCGTCCCCGTAGCGGCCTGGTGACGTTTCCAAGGGCGATGGCAGTTTTCTGATCCTAAACCTGCCTCTCACCAGAATCGGTCATCAGGCGGCAGTTCGGCCACTGCCGTCATTCGGCCTGCTGGCTAACTTAGTCAGCAATGACTTGGCGACACTCAGAATTCAAGCATATCGGGTATCCGATTGCGAATGGCAAAAGCACCGAGTATGGTTGTCCGAAGTCTAGACCAATGACGTTAAGGAAACTGCGATGGATGGTGTTGAGCAACATCACGAACTGCTCCAGAAATTGCATGTCGGCATTATCGTTCACGCACCGGACACGCGAATCGTCTTCAGTAATCGTCGCGCCTCAGAGTTGTTGGGGCTTTCGCAAGACCAAATGCACGGGAAGGTGGCATTAGACCCGGCATGGTGTTTTATCAATGAGGATGGGAAGACGGTCTCTCCTGCCAATTATCCAGTCAGTCGGGTAATTGCCACGCGCGAACCGCTGATTGATCACGTACTCGGAGTCAAGCAGTCAGACCAACACCCAATAGTCTGGGCGTCAGTCAGTGCCTTTCCTGAATTTGATGCCATGGGTGAATTGAAACAGGTCGTGGTCAATTTCTATGAAATTTCCCAACTCAAGAAAGCGGAACAGACGCTGAAGGAGAGGGCAACCCAACTTCAATTCGTGCTGGAAGGGGCGGAACTGGGCTTCTGGGATTGGAATATTGCGACAGGAGCGGTGGATCGCAACGAGCGATGGGCCGTGATGCTCGGCTACAGTCATGCGGAAATACAGCAAACGACCCAACAGTGGTCCGATTTCGTGCATCCCGGCGATAGGGAAAGAGCGTGGAAGTCGATAAACTCAGTTCTTGAGGGGCACTCGCCAATCCACAAACTTGAATACCGCATGCTTCACAAGGATGGCAGTATTAGATGGATTCTTGATCAAGCGAACGTGATGCAGCGCGATGTAGAGGGTAAGCCAATCCGCATGTGCGGCACCCATGCCGACGTCACGGAGCGAAAATCACTTGAAGAAGCAGTTGCGCGGCAGGCGCAGATTGATTATCTGACCGGGGCCTTTAATCGTGGGCACTTCATGGAAAGAGCCGAGCTTGAACTGGGCCGCGCAGTCCGATACGGCAATGAGCTTTCGATATTCATGATGGACATTGATTTCTTCAAGCAGATCAATGATCGCCATGGCCACAAGGTTGGCGATTCCGTGCTGAAAAAGCTGGCCGAGGTTTGCCAAGTTACTTTGCGGGCTAACGATATTTTTGGCCGTTTGGGTGGCGAGGAATTCGCTGTTCTTTTGCCAGAAACCGATAAAACGTCTGCTGTCGAAGTTGCCGAGCGGTTAAGAGAAGCCATCGCCCATGCGAAGGTGCCGCTGGAAGGAGGTCTGCCAGTGCAATTCACCGTGTCGATTGGGGTAACTTCAATGTCGCCCATGGATGGCAGCATGGATGAACTACTCCATATTGCAGACACGGCACTTTACGATGCCAAGAATTCTGGTCGCAATAAAGTGTGTATTGCTTTTAATTGATGTGGCTAACGGGGAGACTGACACCCGACCACAAGACCATCGCCAACCTCTGAAAGGACACGCTCACCCCAGCTAGTACCTTTCTACCGTAATGCTCAGAGCAAGGATTTCCCTTGGGCAAGAATTTTGTCACATATCTGCTTCGTGACTTGTTCCTTCAGGCCGCCACCGCTCAGGTCCAATGCCTTGCCGTTACTACTGTGCAGGATTCCATTCGTGCCATCGCCATAGCCTTTGTCAGACGAGGACGATCCACCTGGAAGCTTGTTCATCAGCGAGTTCTTGACAGATGAGGCGCTATTGCCGCTTAGGTAGTTGTTCTTGATGCAGAACTCCAGCACACCAGCGATGTTGCCGGTGCTGCTTGACGTGAGCGACTCTAACGATAATGCGCCCCCCATTCCGCCCAAGTTCCCGAGCCCTCCGGCACCTCCCGAAGCTCCTCCTTGTTTGAGCACATCCCCAAGCTGTGCCTGGGCCACCGAAAAAGGCAACAACATGGCGATCAGCATCCCTGTAAATTGAGTGCGGAAACTGCTTGTATGCATATTGATGCCTCTTTTGCGGGCCAAAAGTAATCTTAAGTATAGTGCAGCTCGAGTTAAATACAATCGGACAAACATTCCGCTGGATACATTTCGAGCAATTGCCTTCCTCTCAATTTTCTGGAAAAGACGATGTCACTGTTTTCGCTTTGGTGCCTTGTTTTCTTGTTGGCGACCAAACGTATGGTCTAAACGGACCTTCGGCAGAGGCTACTGTGGGTAATGCTACCCGCGCAGGGCTCCACTCGACACGTCAGTATGCGAGGATCGTGCACCACTGGGTCGATGCTGCCGGGCTGGATTCGTCGGCCTACGGGACGCACACCATGCGACGGACCAAGGCGACGCTGATTTACAAACGGACCAAGAATCTTCGCGCCGTTCAGCTGCTGCTGGGGCACTCGAAGCTGGAAAGTATAGTCAGGTATCTCGGAATCGAAGTAGATGACGCCCTGGAGATCTCGGAGCAGACTGAAATCTAGCAATGTATCTCGGCGGCCGCTAGGCGACACCGTGCTGTTGCCGAGTGATTTTGTTTACCCTTTCTTCGGGTAGTCGAGGAGGACTTCCGTTGGCTTTGTCGAACCGATAGACGACCATGACGTTGACTCGAACGTGAACTGTGCGACCGCGCACGTTGGCATGAGGGCGGGCTCGTTGGACAAGCATTGAGCAAGGTCGGCGAACTCCGGGTTGTGGCCAAAGAGCATCACGCACTTCAGCTTGTCACTGAGCTCACCAATAACGCCAAGCAGCATTTCGGCCTCGGTGGCATACAGCCGGTCATCCACAACGATATCCTTAGCGCTGTAATTGAGCTCTTTGGAGATGATTTCCGCCGTCGAAAGCGCGCGGCGCGCGGGACTGGACAAGATCAAGTCAGGTTTCACTTGGCGCTTCGCCAAGCGTTCTCCCATCATTGGCGCGTCACGCTTTCCACGGCCAGCCAATGGCCGCTCCTTGTCAGGCAGCGTAACGTCATCCCAACTCGATTTGGCATGACGAACAAGGAATAGCGTTCTTTTCATTTAACCCTCTGCGACGGCATATTGTCGGCATTTTGCCACCGACCACTTACGGGTAGCATGATGAACTCCAGCTCCCGGCCACTATGCATAGATCGCAACTAGGGATAGTTCGTAAAGGCCAGAACGGATCGGCTCATACAAAGGGCGGTCCTCGGCGAGGTCAATCGGGATTGTTCTAAACATAGTTTTGTCAGCAGAGCGCCATCGCAGTTCCGCTTCTGGAGACCATCATAGGGAACATCCGTTGATCTTGATTTGCACGCGCCGACAATCGACTGACTTACAAAGTGCCTCACCGGGACAGCATTGGGACTTCGCGGCATGATCTTCGAAAAGCAGGCCGGAGTCTTGCCCCAAGGGATTATCTGAACAAGCCATGATTTCTGGACGGCCTGTCATAAAAATGCTGAAAAATGAGTGAATTTCGCTCGTTGACCGTGACCCATGGGGTTTTCCCCCTCATTTCCTGCATCACGGGCGCACCTCGCCTGTCATAGGCATCAAACGATGACGTGCCATCCACAGATTGGAGAGCGCGAACAGCGTGACGATTTGCCCGGTGTTCTTCTTGAGTCCGCGATAGCGAACCTTGGTGAAACCGAATTGCTGCTTGATGACCCGGAACGGATGCTCGACGACGGCACGGATGGCCGAGAGAATCCGGTTGGATTTCTTCTGTTGCTCAGTCAGTTCGCCACCTTTGGGTTTCTTGGTCGGGACCAGAATGGCCAAGCCGTCTTCGCTGGCAAGGTGCTCGATGGTGCGGTTGTTCTGGTGATAGCCGCGATCAGCGAAGACAATGTTTTCCTCACCGTGCAGGCAGTCTTTGAGCATGACGTTGTCGGCGACCTTGGCAGTGGTGCATTCGACGGTATGGATCAGACCACTCTCGGCATCGACGCCAATATGGGCTTTCATCCCGAAGTACCACTGGTTGCCTTTCTTGGTCTGACTCATCTCGGGATCGCGCTGCTTGTCCTGGTTCTTGGTGGAACTCGGGGCTGCAATCAATGTGGCATCGACAACCGAGCCACGTTTCATGCTCAGGCCTTTCTCGGCCAAGACACTATTGACCTCGGCAAAGATGGCAACCGCCAACTCGTGCTGTTCCAGCAGATGACGGAAACGCAGGATCGTGCTTTCGTCAGGCATCACATCTTCAAAAGCATCGAGTCCTGCGAACTGGCGCAGCAAGGGGACATCATGCAGGGCTTCTTCCATCGCCGGATCGGAGTAGCCAAACCACTGTTGCATGAAGTGGATACGCAACATCGTCGCCAACGGCATCGGCGGACGGCCGTTGCCTTTCTTGGGATAGAACGGCTCGATCAGCACTTCAAGACGAGACCACGGAACAACAGTTTCCATCTCCGACAGGAAAACCGCTTTCCGGGTTTGCTTGCCGGCTTTGGGCAGGAAACCCGTTTCAGCCAGGCTCAGTTGCTTCATCGCTTTCATCGGTTCAGTGGGCGCTATGACGATGACGCTATTTTCTCAAATTACGCTGCATGACAGTTACTTATGCAGAGCTTCCCAAGCATCGTGATGTGGATACTGTGCGCCAAGGCCTCTCATGAAGTTCCTTCAAATGCCGATAACTATGTAAAGGACGCGCCGGCTTCTGATGAGTGGTGCCGCGGGGCCGGCGGGGACTTTTCGACATAACTACGCCTAGTTGAGATCTATGCATAGGGGTCGCTATGTAAAGCTTTACATAGCGACCCTAAGCGGAAGTTGCATACCGTGGAAAGCTGACGCTCAATGTCCAAGCTCAAGGGCGCAGTGTTGGCAATTGATATTATTTGCCTTCGGCTTTTTTTAGGCGTTCTTCGTAAAATTCCAGCATGCCACTGTCTTGGTGAATTCGATACTCTGCGACTAGCTTTGAATTGTAACGATAGTCGCTCACTATCCCACTGCATTTGCCACTGTTACTAAGTTCGGCAGCTTCTATGTTGGAAAGAGGGTGTCGAAACATCGCTCTCCTTGGGAAAATACAGCCGCAATAGCCCATTCGTATTCTCATTTGTCCCGCGCTGCCAAGGACTCCGAGGGTCGCAAAAATAGACCTGTATGTCCGTCGCCACAGTAAAGCGCTCGTGTATAGCCATCTCGGTGCCTCAATCCCAAGTTAGTGATTTGTAGAGTTCCTGTGGCAGCTTGCATGCATTCGTGATCAGAGCATTGGTGAATGTCGCGGCGTGCTCAAAGATGTGGCGATTCAGTCTGTCCATTCTCCTTCGAGGTGGTCGACCGCAGTCATTTCCCTGAGCAGTTGCTCCTCTTTTAGAAATGTTTCAACAGCTGCCGGATCGAATTGACTACCTGACATTCGGATGATCTCCGCCTTCGCGGTATCGAACGGCAAACCTTTGCGGTAAGGGCGATCAAAAGTCATGGCATCTAACGTGTCGATGACAGCAAACAGGCGGGCTGCCAAGGGAATCGCGTCCCCTTTGAGCGCATGTGGGTAGCCAGAGCCGTCATACCTTTCCTCGTGGCAGAGCACTATCTTCCCAGCAAGGGAAAAGAAAGGGATTTTCTCTAGCAGGCGGTTACCATGCTCTGGATGTTGGCGCATTACCATCCACTCATCGTCCGATAGCTTCCCGGGTTTCAGGAGTATCGAATCGGGAACCCCAATTTTGCCTATGTCATGCAGAAGACTGCCCCAATAGATCTCTCGTAGCGTTTCTGTGTCCGCGTAATAATGACGTGCGAGAATCAAGGTATGCGATGCGACACGCTTCGAATGCAATCCGGTTTCTTTTTCCCGGAGGTCTAGTGCTGCTGCAAGAGACTCGGCAAAGTCCTCGTAGGGGTGGATATCGATGAGACCGGCCAGTCGCTTGCGGGCTTCCAGCAAGCAATGCTCACAGATAAACCTATCCCCAATTCTGTGGTACTGACGCGTGGATGTCGTGGCGCCGCACATCGAGCAACTCGACTTCTTTGGGCGTCTGGCATTGGGTGATTCAAGACTTGAATATAGTTTCGTCATGACTCCTCCCGCATGCGGTTCATTTCCTTGGCAGGGATTCATTAACTCGCGCAAAGGAGAGATCGGCCGGCGCCGTTGATTTCTTGAACAGTACTAACGTATGTGCAGTCAAGCCGTTGCTGCCAGTGAGTTACGGTCGTTCAACGGATCGGACATTGGCGAGTTTGAACGATGTATTTTGTGACCCGGATCTTTAAATATAGTTGCACTGTAATTTTCGTCCGTGTAGGGATTTGCAACCATGGCTGTCAGGGAAAACTGATGCCGACGCAGGCAGTCTTCTGTTATCTTTTCAAACGATGTGTTCATTGTGTGGGCTACCCTTCGCCCACACTGCGTAAATGCTCAATGATGAAGCGTATCGTGATTTAACCAAGCGCCACGGACGACTGGAACCGCCTTGACTGATCGTTATCAGAGAGACGCCGACTGTCAGATGTCGCAAGCAGGCTGATGGCAATTCTAAATGCGTGATTTCGATAGCAATCCTTCCCTGATTGAGCAGTATGAACGGTTTGCCCGATACTCTGCATTCGCTGTCACCGGCCTCGGTTTAGTCGTTCTGATCGGCTGGAAACTGGACATTGCTGTCCTGAAAAGCGTGTTGCCAGGATGGGCGACAATGAAACCCAACACGGCCCTCGGTTTTCTGCTCTCGGGTATCGCATTGTTACTGGCTTGCCGATCCCAAGCTGATACCGGCATGCGATTGGCCAGTGTTCTCCTAGCTGCGACGGTTACCGCGCTGGGACTCCTGACCATTGGCGAATATGCCTGGAGTATTGATTTCGGTATTGACCAGCTTTTGTTTGCAGCTCCTGCCGAGCCCCCTGAATATCTGGCCCCGGGGCGAATGGCTGTGGCGACGGCAATCGCATTAACCCTTAGCGGACTAGCGCTGGTTTGCCTATGTCATCGCCGGAGTTTTCTTTCCGCGCAAATTGCCGCATTGACCAGTGCCATTGTCAGCATTTTGGCCATCCTTGGCTATGCGTACGGTGTAGGCGCACTCTACAGAATCGACGCCTACTCGTCGGTGGCGCTTCACACGGCGTTGGGGTTGCTGGTTCTCAATTTCGCCGTGCTGATGACCAAGCCGCAGCATGGCCTGTTGGCCGTGATAACAAGCAACACAACCGGTGGCATGATGGCGCGGAGATTGCTGCCGATTTCAGTCATATCGCCTTTTGTCATTGGTTGGCTGTTGGTTGAAAACCTGAACTTGGAACTGGTCAGCTCCCGGTTCTCGGTAGCATTACTATCCCTCACTTACCTTGTCCTGTTTTCCGCAGTTGTCTGGCGTACCGCCAATATTCTGCGCCTCAGCGATCTGGGCCGTTCGAAGGCGGAGGAAGCGCAGCAAAAGAATCAGGCCCAATTGGCAGGGATTATCGACTCCGCGATGGATGCCATCATCATGCTGGATTCTGCTCATCGCATCACGGTGTTCAATCGCGCCGCCGAGCAGATGTTCGGCCGCAAGCTCGAGCATGTCCGGGGCCGGCCACTCGATGACCTGATTCCGCAGCGCTACCGCGCGCGTCACAGCGAACAAATCAGGGATTTCGGTTTAACCGGTGCCACCAACCGGCGGATGAATGGGCTCGGAAGCCTTTTCGGCTTGCGCGCCAATGGGGAAGAGTTCCCCATCGAAGCTTCGATCTCGCAGCTTGATGTCAATGGTACCAAACAATTTACCGTCATTCTGCGTGACATCACCGAGCGGATCAGGGCAGAACAGTCGTTGATCGAGAGTCGGCGCCAACTGACCGTAATGATCGAGCAGGCGCCGATCAGCATCGCCATGTTCGACCGTGGCATGAACTTCATGGCGACCAGCCGCCGCTGGCTGGCCGATTTTGGTGGCGGCCTTGCCACCTTGAACGGACGAAACCATTACGAGGTTAATCCTGATATTTCAGATTACTGGAAACAGGTGCATCGCGACGGAATGAGCGGCATCGTCACCAGAAATGATGCGGACCTCTGGGTAAGGGCTGACGGCACCAAAAAGTGGTTGCGTTGGGCGGTCCATCCCTGGAAAGCGGAAAATGGTGAAATTGGCGGCATCATTATTTTGGCTGAAGATATCTCCCACTTCAAACTCGTCGAGTTGGCCCTCCGGGCCAGCGAGGACGATCTAAATCGCGCCCAGACCGTCGGCAATATTGGCAGTTGGCGGCTTGACGTACAGCGCAACGAGTTAACCTGGTCCAGCGAAGCCCATCGGATTTTCGGGGTTGCCGAAGGCACGCACTTGAGCTATGAAACCTTCCTTGATCGCGTCCATCCGGACGACCGCGATTATGTTGATCACATGTGGCAAGCTGCACTGGCTGGCAAACCCTACGACATCGAACACCGTCTGCTGGTCGATGGCAAGATCGTGTGGGTGCGCGAAAGGGCGGAACTTGAATTCGACAGCGAAGGCCACATTTCGGGCGGCTTCGGCATTACCCAGGACATCACCAAGCGGCGCCAAGTGGAAGAGCAGCTAACGAAGGCAAATGATCGACTGGCCACAGTGGCAGCCGAACGCGCGGCGAACCTGCGCGAGCTTTCCAGCGCATTGACCCTGGCCGAACAGCGAGAACGTGATCGTCTCTACGAGTTGTTGCACGACCATGTTCAGCCGCTCCTGATTGCCGTCCGCCTTGGATTGAGCGGGTTGGGAGAACACAGCCCGCAAAAGCTCGTGTTGCAGAACGTGAGCGAGACGATCGAGCAGATTTCACAGGTCATCATGACCTTACGCACACTCAGCATCGAACTGAGTCCCCCCTTGATTCGGGAACGCGGACTGGTTCCTGCGCTGGCATCCCTTGGTCACTGGGTTCGATCAAAATACGGACTCGCGGTGGAGATGACGGATGGCCAGGACACGGAACCCGCCAGCATGACCATCAGGCTGCTTTGCTTCAATGCAGTGCGAGAGATTCTGATGAATGTGGTCAAATATGCCGGAACCCAGGAGGTCACTCTTGATCTGCAACGCGAGGAGAGCGATATGCTGCGGATCGTTGTTCGTGACCATGGTGTCGGCTTTGATCCAATCGGGGTCCATGTGGGTTCTGGGTTGGCAAATATTGAACGGAGATTCGGCATGGTTGGTGGCAGTCTATTGCTCGAGAGTTCTCCGGGCGCCGGAACCATTGTCACGCTGCGGGCGCCCTTGGAGTCCATTCAGAATTCCGAGATCGCGCCAGAAAGCCGCGGCGACGCAGAAATGGCGGCCCGTGGCAATGAGGGTGCGGTTCACGAGGTGACGGGGTGAATTACGGCAAGGAACGCGTCAACATGATTCGAATACTTATCGTTGACGACCACGCCATTGTCGGCGGCGGTCTGAAACTATTTCTTGGAAGCGTCGGGGGATTTGAAATCGGCGGTGAGGCACGGACCGGGGCGGAAGCGCTGGGAAAGATCAAGGACGAGCACTGGGACTTGCTGCTGCTTGATATCGGATTACCCGACATTAACGGGATCGAGGTGCTGAAGCAGGTCAAGCGAAATTGTCCAGAGTTGCCGGTCCTGGTTTTTAGCATGTATGCCGAAGACGATTATGCTTTGGCCGCGCTCGAAGCCGGCGCCGTGGGCTATCTGCCAAAGGATAGCGCTCCCGATGAAATCCTTGTTGCAATCCGTCGTGCCAGCTTGGGTGAGCGCTATTTGAGTCCGGCGCTGGCCGAAAAACTGATAAACGGAACAACAGTCTCGGCCAAGAAATTACCACATGACGCGCTTTCCGCTCGCGAATCCGATGTGATGTGCATGCTGAGCCAAGGCTTGCCACTTACCGAAATTGGCGAACGCCTTCACCTCAGTCCCAAGACAGTCAGCACCTATCGGGCACGCATTCTGGAAAAGCTCGGGCTTCGGCACAACGCCGACATTACCCGCTACGCTCTGAAGCATAAGATCGGTCAGTAATTCATGTTGGCCATGTAGGGGTTTCCCTATATAGGAAACGCCAAGCGCTTACACAAGTTCCGCAATTTGCCGATTTCGCAGCGGAATGCATTAAGAGATCATTCGAACTCGGTCAGCGTGATTGACCAAGAAAAATTGATCCCACCAATTGTGTAAGCGAGGTACGACACTATGAACCAGAAAATTGACGGATTTACCCAAGCTGCTGATTCCATACGTAACATTTGCACCTTCACCCTTGCGGGCTCCGAGGAACTGCTCTACTTGCAACTGGAATGCGCTGAAGAATTTATCACCCGCAACAACAAGCAAATGCGGGCTGCCTTGGAGCAGATAGAAGCGTTGCAAGAGCCGGCGCAATGGCCGGATGCAATGCACAAGGGTATCGAAGAAGCAAATGCGATGATTCGCGATGCGCTTGTTTCCACCATAGACTACCAGATGAAGTCATTCAAATTGACGCAGAAAATTGCCGCCGACCTGCAAAAGGTGCTGTCCGAGGCCATTAGTGAGCAGGTTGCCGCCACGCAACCAATGGATACCTTTGGCAAGCGAAGGGCCATCTTCCTGCGTCAATCGGCGGCCGCTTGACTTGACCGTCGCGGGCCTGGCCGTCGAACAGCCTGTATTGCGCGGCCTTGTTGCCCACCCCGACCTCAACTGAGATTCCATTCGACAAAAATGGCCGCCCCCTCAAAAAGGGGAGCAGTGCCAGCGCAAGGAGAACTTCATGGCTTATGAAACTAAAGGCGAGCCTTACAAGGAGAACCACGATCGGTTCGTTCAACGGGCGAGTGGTGTATTTCAATCGGAGAGCGTCCGTTCCTGGACCAGGATAGAGCGAGCAGTATTCAATCACCTGATGGGCCAACTCATTCGTCGCCACAGCTACGAGGAGATAAGCAACGAGATGCTGTATGCCTGCCAGGAAGACATGAATGACGTCGTCCAACGACTCAAGGGTTGCTGATTCAGGTCTGTTAATTCAAGGTCGGCACCGGGGTAATCCCCCGGCACCTTCAAGGACGTGCAAGGTGAGAAATCGTAATCGCCGCACTCAGGTTCGCAGGAGGGATTGAAATGTTCATCTCCGCAACTGTTGGCGCTATTGGTAATTTATATGTAGCCAAGCTAATTGATGGTCGAATTGTCGAAGAACCCGACTTGCGCGGGCTGGCGACGGCACTGAATAGCGCCGGTGTACTGTCGCGAGAGCTTGCTTTTGACTGGCGCGCCGGCCAGCGAATGATGACTGCCGGCCAGCAAGTGGCTTTGCGTGCCAGCATGCGGGCCATGGAGTGCCGCCGCACGCTTACATCGCCACCAGTGACAATATTGTACCTTGCGCAATGAACGGTAGCACTTCCTGACGCAGGCCAGAAAATCGGAAAATCAACGAACTGGACCCCGGCTTTCGCCGGGGCGACGAATGAATCAGCGGTTCCGTGGTGAGCGAAAACCACCGGAGGCGGCATGGGTGATGGTCAATACAAAGCGATCGCCAATTTGACTGGCGCAATCGGCGAAAAAACCATGTCGTATCTCTGCTCACGATGCATTACGGGACAAGTTTATTCTTTACCTGAACCATGCCGTTTTTGACCCGTACAAGAAAGATCGCTACCGGTTCGTAGGCCGGCGGCGATAACGCCTCGCCAGTGAGAAGTGAAAACTGCGCGCCGTGGGCTGGGCAAACGATGCGATCACCGAGCAACTTTCCGCCGGAAAGCAGTTCAGCCTCGTGGGTACACTGGTCCCTGATCGCGTGATGGTGGCCGTCAACGTTAAATACGGCGATGGCCACGCCATCAATATCCAAGGTTCGGCAACTACCCGGCGGAAAATCGTCGGCACGGGCGACATTTGTCCACTCGGCCGTCACAGTAGCCCCAGTTCAAGAAGGGCGGCTTCGCTCATCATCGCCCTCGACCAGCGCGGCTCCCAGACCAGTTCAACCTCGACTGCCTCGACCCCCGGCACGGTGCTAACCGTACTGCGTACCAATTCCGGAAAGGTTTGCGCTACCGGGCAACCGGGGGCAGTCAGGGTCAGGCGGATGTTCACCTTGCCATTGGCTTCATCCACATCCAGCCCATATATCAATCCCAGGTCATAAATATTGACCGGAATTTCCGGGTCATAGAGGGTGCGCAGGATCTCGATCACTTGCCCCGACAATCGTCCCGTATCCGGTTCCTCAGGCTGTTTCAGCCAATCGACAAGATTCCTCATGGTGCTTACTCCGTCGAAACCGGCTGCTTCACGCTGTGCAACGCGGCCAGGAGGGTATGCCAGGCCAGAGTGGCGCATTTCACCCGGACCGGAAATTCGCGCACCCCGGCCAGTACCTCCAGCTTGCCCAGCGAAACCGGCGCTTCTGTCTTGTCGGTACCCGTCACCAAGGCTTGAAAATGTTGAAACATCGCTTCGGCCTGTGCCTCGGTCTTACCTTTGAGGGCATCTGTCATCAGCGATGCCGAGGCGGTGGAAATAGCGCAACCGACGCCTTCGAAGCGAAGCTCTTTGATCATGCCATCGACCACATTCAGTGAGAGGGTCAGACGATCACCGCACAAGGGGTTGAAGCCCTCGGCATGCCGGTTGGCTCCAACCAGCGGCCCATAATTGTGCGGCCGGCGATAGTGGTCAACGATCAGTTCCTGGTAGAGGTCGCGTAAATCGGACATTAGCCAAAGACCTCCTGCGCCCGGCGAATGCCGTGAATCAGCACATCGACTTCCTCGATTGTGTTGTAGAACGAAAACGAGGCGCGCACCGTGGCTGGCACGCCAAAATGGGTCATCACCGGCATCGTGCAATGGTGGCCGGCACGCACGGCCACCCCGGCGTCGTCGAGAATGGTGCCGACATCGTGCGGGTGGATGCCTGCTACGGTGAACGACAAAATACTGGCTTTTTCCCGAGCCGTGCCGATCAGGCGCAGACCAGGGATCGCCCCTGCCTGCTCGCTGGCATAGCTGAGCAGGTCATGCTCGTGGGCGGCGATGGCTGGCTGACCCAGTTTGCTGACATAGTCGATCGCGGCGCCGAGGCCGATGCCGCCGGCAATATGCGGCGTGCCTGCCTCGAACTTGAAGGGCAAGTCGTTATAGGTCGTTTTGGCGAAACTTACCTCACGAATCATGTCACCGCCCCCCTGCCAGGGCGGCATGGCGTCGAGCAGCGCCGCCTTGCCATAGAGCACGCCAATACCGGTCGGACCATAGAGTTTGTGGCCGGAGAATGCGTAAAAATCGCAATCAAGCGCCTGGACATCGACCGGCAGGTGCGCCACGGCCTGGGCGCCATCGACCAGAACGACGGCCCCGACGCCGTGTGCCAACTCGATCAGGCGGCGCAACGGGTTGATGCTGCCCAGCGCATTTGATAAGTGGGTCACGGCGACCAGACGAGTTGCCGGGCCAAGCTGTCGCTCGAATTCATCGAGGCGCAGTTCGCCGGCATCGCTAATTGGTGTGACCCGCAGCACCGCACCGGAGCGCTCGCAGAGTTGTTGCCAGGGAACGATGTTGGAGTGGTGCTCCATCTCGGTGATCAGTATCTCGTTACCGGGCCACAGCCGTTGGCCGTAACTGCTCGCCACGAGATTGATCGCTTCGGTGGTGCCGCGCACGAAAATTACTTCTTCGCGGCGAGCGGCATTGATAAAGCGCCGTACCTTTTCCCGCGCACCTTCATAGGCGTCCGTCGCCTGCTGGCTGAGAATGTGCACGCCGCGATGAATATTGGCGTTGTATTCGGCATAGTAATTCGCCATGCAATCGATCACGGCCCGAGGCTTCTGGGTCGTTGCGGCATTGTCGAGATAGACCAGTGGTTTGCCATGCACCATCTGGCTCAGGATGGGGAAATCCATGCGCAACCGGGCCACATCGAGCATCAGATTTGGCATCGGGGCATTCATAGCAACTCCTTTACCCGTTCTGGCAGTCGGCCGAGCAACAATTTTTCCAGCCCTGCCCGCAGCGGCGGGATATCTACCCGGTCAACCACCTCTTCGGCGAAGGCGAAGGTGAGCAGTGCGCGGGCCGATTCATCATCCACGCCGCGCGAACGCAGATAGAAGATCTGTTCCGGGTCAAGCTGACCGACCGTCGCGCCGTGACTGCATTTGACATCGTCGGCGTAGATTTCCAGTTGCGGTTTGGTATCCACCTCGGCGTTTTCCGAGAGCAACAGGTTGCGGTTGCTCTGGTCAGCGTCACTGTGCTGGGCATTGGCATGGACGATCACCTTGCCGTTGAAGACAGCGCGCGAGGCACCGGCCAGGACGCCCTTGTAGAACTCGCGACTGGTGCCGTAGGGCTCGGCATGGTCAATACGGGTATGGTGGTCGCAATGCTGCCGGCCATCCGTCATGTACAAGCCATCGAGGATGCATTCGGCGCGCTCGGCATTGAGTCCGACACGAATATCGACCCGGGCCAGGGCGCCACCGAGCCCAAAGGAGCGAGAGGTAAAGCGGCTTTTTTGCCCTAAATCGGCGTTGACCGCAGCAATGTGGGAAGCCTGATGGCTTTCCTGCTGCAGCTTGTGATGCACGATCTCGGCGTCACGCCCGACGACAATATCGGTGATTCCGTTTGTCAGGTAGGCGCCCTCGCCGACAGCAACATGCTGCTCAACGATGCTGGCCCGGCTACCGGCGCCGGCACTCAGCAGATTACGCGAATGCGTGGCCAGATTGGCTTCGCTGGCAATGAACAGAAGATGGATTGGCTTATCGACCGCAACCCCATCCGCCAGATGGAGATAGGCACCGTCGCTCATGAACGCCATGTTTAGTGCGGCAAAGCCGGAGGGGTAGGCAATTTCGCTCTCGCCGAGCCGGCTATCGAGTTGTTCCGGATCACGTTCCAGCATTTCAATGAGGCTGGACAGAATGACACCCCCCGGCAGCGTGCCGACGTAGGACCAGCGTGGCTGATAGCGGCCATTCAGGAAGACCAGCCGGTGCGTATCCGGCAGGCTCCAGGCGGCGATCTGTTTGGCGGAAACGCCGTTTGAAATGGGCATTGCCAATTCAAAGCGGCTTTTCTCAATGGCGGTGACGCCCGTGTATTTCCAATCCTCCTGGCGCTGGGTCGGGAAACCGCTGGCGGCGAAAGAAGCCAATGCTGATTCCCGCCGGCGCTGTAGCCAGGGCAAATGGCTCCCGGGAAGAATCGCTTTTAGGCGAGCGAACTCGGCATTGTAGAAATCGGTGCTGGCCGTCATCGTCCACCTCCAGCCAGCCGCCTGGCTTCTTCCTGACTTGCAGCTTCCTCTATCCAGCCGTAACCGCGGGTTTCCAATTCCATGGCCAGCGCCGGCCCACCAGAACGAGCGATCCGGCCATTTGCCAGCACATGCACGTAATCCGGCACTATGTAATCAAGCAAGCGCTGATAATGGGTGACGAGGATGATCGCCCGTTCCCCATTGCGCATTGAATTGACGCCCGTCGCGACGACCTTGAGCGCGTCGATATCGAGGCCCGAATCGGTTTCGTCGAGAATGGCGAGTTTGGGTTCCAGCACGGCCATCTGCAGGATCTCGTTGCGCTTTTTCTCGCCGCCCGAGAAGCCCTCGTTAACCGCCCGGTAAAGCAGGCTCTGCTCCATGCCCAGCAACTTGCAGCTTGTCCTTGACCAGGGCGAGGAAGTCCACCGCATCCAGTTCTGCTTCACCCCGATGCTTGCGCAGCGCATTGACCGCCGCCTTCAAAAAATAGATATTGGCGACGCCGGGGATTTCCACCGGGTACTGGAAGGCGAGGAAAATGCCTTCGCGCGCCCGCTCTTCGGGGCTCAGTTCAAGCAGGTTGCGTCCGGCGAAAAACACCTCGCCGGCGGTTACCTGGTAATTTTCCCGCCCGGCCAGCACATGCGCCAAGGTACTCTTGCCCGAGCCGTTCGGCCCCATGATGGCGTGCACCTCGCCGGCCCTGACCGTCAGATCGAGGCCGCGCAGGATGGGTTTGTCGTCAATGCTGACGTGGAGGTTGCTGATTTCGAGCATCATTCATCCTCGCTCTCCGGTGGCCTAACCGATGCTGCCTTCCAGGCTGACGCCAAGCAGCTTTTGCGCTTCGACGGCAAACTCCATCGGCAACTCCTTGAAGACTTCCTTGCAAAAACCGTTGACGATCATCGACACCGCATCTTCCGCCGCAATGCCGCGCTCTGGCAATAGAACAACTGGTCTTCGCCGATCTTCGAAGTCGAAGCTTCATGCTCGACCTGTGCGGTCGGGTTCTTGACTTCGATATAGGGAAAAGTGTGGGCGCCGCACTGGTCGCCGAGCAGCAACGAGTCGCATTGCGTGTAATTACGTGCACCGTCCGCGCTTTTCGCCACCTTGACCAAGCCACGATAGGCATTCTGGCCGTGCCCGGCCGAGATGCCTTTGGAAATGATCGTGCTGCGCGTGTTTTTGCCGAGATGGATCATCTTGGTGCCGGTATCGGCCTGCTGATAGTGATTGGTCAGCGCCACCGAATAGAATTCGCCGACCGCGTTGTCGCCGCGCAGAATCAGCTCGGATATTTCCAGGTGATCGCCGAACCGGTTTCGACCTGGGTCCAGGAAATTTTCGAGTTGTCACCCCGGCAATCGCCCCGTTTGGTGACGAAATTGTAGATGCCGCCCTTGCCTTCCTTGTCGCCGGGATACCAGTTCTGCACCGTGGAGTATTTGATCTGCGCATCCTTCCAGCGCGATCAACTCAACCACCGCCGCATGCAGCTGGTTCTCGTCGCGCATCGGCGCCGTGCAGCCTTCCAGGTAACTGACGTAGGCGCCTTCGTCGGCAATGATCAACGTCCGTTCAAATTGTCCGGTATTGCGGGCGTTGATGCGGAAATAAGTGGACAACTCCATCGGGCAGCGCACGCCATGCGGGATGTAGCAGAACGAGCCGTCGGAAAACACCGCCGAATTCAGCGTCGCAAAAAAATTGTCGGTATAGGGCACGACCGAACCCAGGTATTGCCGCACCAGTTCGGGATGTTCGCGCACGGCTTCGGAAAACGAGCAGAAGATGATGCCGAGTTCGCCCAGCTTTGTCCTTGAACGTGGTGGCCACCGAAACGCTGTCAAAAACCGCATCAACCGCAACACCGGCCAGCAGTTCCCGTTCCTGCAAGGGCACACCGAGCTTTTCGTAGGTGCGCAGCAATTCGGGATCAACGTCGGCCAGACTCTGCGGCCCGTCCTTGCGCGAACTGGGCGCCGAGTAATAGCTGATGCCTTGATAATCGATCGGCGGATGATGCACCGTAGACCAGCCCGGTTCGCTCATGGTCAGCCAATGCCGATACGCTTCCAGCCGCCACTCCAACATGAATCCGGCTCGTTTTTCTTGGCCGAAATCAGGCGGATAACTGCTTCATTCAGGCCAACCGGAACAGAATCAGTCTCCAGCGCCGTTACGAACCCATGCGGGTAGTCGCGGCCGATCAGTTCCTCAAGTTTCGAGGTTTCGGTGAGCCATCAAGTGACTCCTTCCAGCCTCCCACGAAGCCGCCTGGCTTATCGTCGTCCAGCGCTTGGCCTTGGTCATCGATAAGACTGACTCGGCCGGCTAATGTTCCTGTCGGCTCAGTGGCTTGCGCTACGGACGCATGCAACTGTCTTTGCATTGGCCACTGATCGAACGGGATAGTTCAGTTGACGAACTGGTCTAATCATTGTCACGACGACATCGCGGCGAGTGCCGGCCTCGCGGCCTAGGAATGATTAAACAAGAGGAGGCTGTCATGGCGGTAAACTTGATCACACCATCGTCTCTGCCCACGACAGTCAGGCCTCGGCGACATTCCTAGTGAAATCCTCGGTCTCGACCCACCCACCCGGTTTGGCCCTTTCCTGATCGTTGAAGCTGACAACGGGGTCAGCCTCGATTTCCTCGATACTGATGGCGAAATCGTTCGCCAGCACTACGCTTTCCTGATCGACGAAGCCGAATTCGAGCAGATATTTGCGCGCATTCAGGCACGCCAAATCCCTTACTGGGCCGATCCGGGGAAAACCCGGCCAGGTCAGATCAACCACGGTGACGGTGGGACGCGGCTTCTATTTCGACGACCTTAATGGGCATCGGCTTGAGGTATTGACCCGGCGCTATGGAAGCAGTCGCTGAATGCTGGCTTGGTGGCCATGTAAATTGAAGCCCTGCGTGGGAACTCGATGTATAGCGACCGTTCCAATGGTTCTCCCGCCTCGACGGAATGGAGTGACGGTATGGATGGCGGGTGACTGGAGGTTGATCATGTCATTTGCCCATTTACCTGCAATGCTGATATCCGAGACCGAAGGCTGGTCAGATATTGCCCAGGCTCATCCGGCTGCCAAGCGGCTGTTGTTCTACTTGGTCATGCCGATGTCCCTGATTCCCCCGTTGATGTATGCCTATGCGGAATTGGCTAATCCGGGGGCGGTGTTTCCCTTTTCTGTTCCCGCCTTGAGCGGTTTCCAGTTGGCGATAACCGGCATCGTCCTGTTTGCCGTGCAACTGGCCATGGTGTCGTTTATGGCCATGCTCATTCAGCGCATGTCTATGACGCAGGATCACGACCCTGGCCATGAGGCCGCCTATTCGCTGGCAGCCATTGCGCCGGTACCGCTGTGGCTGTCATCGCTGGCCCTGTTGGTGCCCAGCCTGGCCTTCAATGTCGTGGTAGTTGCTGCCGCGTGGCTGGCTTCGTTCGCCCTTATCCGTCATGGCGTGCGCCCCATGTTGAAGGTCGATGATGGTCAAATAGCTCACTACATCGCCAACATGGTCACGCTGGCCGGCATCGGCGCGTGGATTGGCTTGATGATCATTTCCGCCGCGATCCTCAGCATGCTGCTTGTCCTGTGGGCGGTCTGAGTGATCGTTCGCCTGTGACAGAACGTGAAAGGAGCCGCTCATGAGCAAATTTTTTCACCGCCTTCTTCACCCGGAAAGCAGAAATCAGGCGCCGGGCGTGATGGATCGCAACTATGTCTCGGACTACACCCGATTTATTGACCAGTTTATTCAGGGGCACCCCGACGTGCTGGAGGAACAACGTAGCGGGAGGTTGCTCTATTGGGATAGGCGAGTGGATCTGGTTGCTCAGAAAAAGGCCGAGACGGATACCGTTCCCAGTGACGGCTATGGTTTCTATAACTCGGCTTGGTCCTCAAAAAACCACACGCCATCCCCAGACAAGGGAAATAAAAAGTTTCCCGGGGAACAATGAACGTTTTCGCTAACCTGCACTCCGTTAAGTCCTTTCCAGCAATCCAACTATTCAGCCTCAACGTAGTTCTTCCCCTGATTTTCGTCTGCCAAAAGTGACGCAATAATGTCAGTGCCTTTTTCATGCCATTGTGTCCGCAAAGATGGCGAATGAGCAATATCCTGCAGTTCTTGCACTTAGCCAATCCCACGGGGTTGGCTTTTTGCATTCCTGGGAGTCGCCATCGATTCCGATCTTCATGGAGAAAACGCCGTGTTTCCTGAATACCGTGACCTGATTACCCAGCTCAAGACGACCCACATCCATTTCCTCAATGTCTATGAAAAGCACAACGAACTTGACCAGAAAATCAGGAACATGGAATCGGGCATCGAACCGGCAACGCACCTTGCCATCGAGGCACTGAAGAAGGAGAAGTTGGCGCTCAAGGACGAGCTCTACCAGATCCTGCGCAAGGCGTCGGCCTGAATCTCCAGATACGCCGCACTACGCCCCGCATCATTCGCGAACGTTACGAGAACGGCACCCTGATCGAGGCGATCGAGGGCTAGACCTTCAAGGCCCGCAAATGATTGACCGCTGTTCGCTCACCTCGTCATCGCCGTCAGCCTCGCCGTGCTGGCCGCTGTGGCGGTTCATGACAGCCTGGCCCTCGGTAGCGCCCTGCTCCACGAGGAAACTTCGGCAGCGAGTTGCGAACAGTTTGGGTTCAGGTCGTAGGCCCTGCCGAACTGCGGAATTCCTTTTCCGCCCATAGTGCCTTGCCAAACGCCTTCCAGGCGCCACCGCCATGGCTCATGATGCCGATCGAGGCGCTTTCCTCCATCGTCTTCAGCATGATTCCGGCCAGACCGAACAGGTCAACCTTGGCCAGCAACTTGCAGTTCACCTGGCCGGAAGCGGCAATCGTGATGTCCTTCTGCAGGTGATCCAGCGCTTCCCTGGCTAATGCTCTGACCTGGACTTCATCGGACCAGTCTACGCCGAGCACGATACCCTTGCGTTCCATCTCAAGTTCGATTTCAGCGGTATCGGCACCGTAATTCTCGAAACCAGCCACTTTTTCTCTCCGGTCAATCAACAAGACAGACACTTGCCTATCGGCTCTGTACATTCTGACGCGCCTTATTCTGGATGCGCGCCAAACTGAAGACAACCACCTCTCAACCAATGGGAGGCCGTCTTGAAAGTTTCGTACTCTACGTGGTGCGGGGCTTTCGTCTTATTGGCTTAACTTTCTTGCCAAATGCTCCAGAGGGCAAACGAAGTTCGATCGGCTCACCAATCACTACTGTCCGGTTAAATGAACACCCGAACCGCCGAACGCCATGACTGACGTGACTTTCCGAGCGGTGAAGGGTGGTGTCGATTTGAAATCGGCGAACAATGACCCTTCGAAATTTTCGGAGGGTTGTGATCATGAATGCCGGCAAGACACTGTTTGCCCAGTTGATGGACTTTCTGCCGTGGTCGACATTCAACCGATACGTCACGCGCTACAGCGGCGACAAAGGCGTTCGCACGATGCGTTGTGCCGAACAGTTTCGGGTCATGGCCTTTGCCCAACTCACTTACCGGGAAAGCCTGCCCTTTTTATCTTCCGGTTTATTCATTTGAAAATATTTTTAAGCGATTGGAAATAAAGTGTTTTTATTTTGCCGGGGCTAAAAATAACCTTGAATTTGTGTGATTGGTATATAAAAGACTGCGATTTATTAAATGTCGCGGCGTGTAAATATGATAATCAGGCCAATTCACTTGAAAATATATTCCAGATATGACTCTAATAAAAAACACCGGTATTTCCCGGTTCCATTTTTGGAGTTTTATCATGGATGATCACAACGAACGGGTACTGCATATGTACCACAACCCCCAACCGTATCCAGGCGACAAATACATCTCCGTTGAGCGCGTCGCGCGCTTTGTCGGCGAGACCGTCGAACAGGTGCTGGCCAACGACCTCGGCTACCGCGTCAATTGCCTCGGTGCGCGCCTTGTCGATGGTGTCGAGGTCTATAACGAACGCATCCTGGAGAATTATTTCTTCCTTTACGCCGGGGAAGAGTTTTATCCAACGTCGTACTAATAAAAAGCCCAGCGACCTGCGGTCGACTGGGCCCAGAAGGTACTACTCTCTATAAAGAGCATCATAGCTCACGGCCGTCTGGGGATTCAAGTCAGAACGCAGGTCCTGATCAAATATTTTGATTCAGGAGTTTAATCATGCAATTGTTAAATTACGATATTGCGCGCCTTGCGCAATCAAGTATCGCCGCATCGGTGGCCATTTCGGTCGCGGCAGCCAAATCAGCAAGACGATCGGGGACGGTCTGGTCGCCGCCGCCAGGGTACGGACCCCTTAAAGCGGATCACGCGGTCTATCTCCAGCACTCCGGCTTCCCCGATGACTTTATTGAAGAGGGGGAGATCCTCAGCGCCAGCGAAGGCGACGGTTTTGCCCTCCGGGTCGCCAGGGTCGGTGTTCTCGCGTACGACGCGACCGCGCCGGGCGTCTATGCCTGCCTGACCCCGTTCAACTGTTTTATCCCTCCGGTGCAGGGGCCGCCGCCCAAGGGCTTCGCGTTGCTGGGGGATGTCCTGTACGTCACCGTGAATCCGCTGGAGGCCATCCTCGGCAGCCTCATCGGCATCCGCTGTCTTGCCATCGACCCGGATGCCTGGATGGCTCCCGATGTGCCGATGCCGCTGCCCGACGACATCATCCATCTCGCCCAGACAGCCAGGCCGGATGACCGTCTTCTGAATCTGGCCAACGGGCGCACGGTGATTCTCGATAGAGCGCTTTCCACCTCCCATCTGGGACACTCGTTGCAATACCACACGGACTGCCGGGTCCATCTTTGGCGGGGCGGGGTGGCCGCGCTTCTGCCACCGGCCAAGCTGGCCACCGTTGACGTCGAGACGCTCGACACCGTCGCCGAGCCGTTGCCGCGCGCCTTCGTCAGTTACACCTACGATCACGTTGCGGGACGGCCGCTTCAATACCACTACCCCCTGGTGTATCGGTCTTCGGACACGTATGTACCGAGCGTCGAGAAAGACAAGATGCAACGGGTGAAGGGCAAGAATGGCGATGAGGAGTGGGTCAAAAAGCGCATCAAACTTTCCGGCGTCCCCAATTGCCGGGTGCGTGAGACCCTGATCGTCACCAGGCCCGAGGCCGGCGTGATCAGCCTCGACCGCAACGCCGGGTCGGCCCAGGTCATCGAAGTCATGGAAGGGGTGACGGCCACCCGGCGGGAAGTCACTTGGCATCAGCAACCGGGCGACTACACAACGGATGCCTTCATTGGCCGCGACTTCACCAAAACGCAACTCAACCAGCTGCCGGACCTGCGCGAGATGTTGGCGACGCAGAAAGGGCAGCGCGGACACCCGGTCGTTTTTGGTACATCAGCCAAGGGCTTCTTCGGATTGCGCTACCCCGATGGTGAAACCCAATCGCCGGCAGGCTACATCATCGAGGATCGGGTCGTGGCGGCGCCGGGCATTCCCGTCATCGTGCCGCTCGGCGCCAAGGCGGGAGCGCTGAGCTGCAAGGGTACGGCGGCGGCCTGGCGGCAGATCATGCGCATCGTCCTCAAGAACAGCAGTATCGCTTCGCTCATGGGTTTCGGCGCCTCGATTCTGCTCCATCCCTTCGTCACCGAAGTCGAGCCCGGCATGATCGTCCTCGTCGGCGCTTCCGGGCGCGGCAAGACTACCGCCATGCGCGCGATCGCAAGCATGATTTCGGCACCCAGCAAGCCGAGCAAGCCGGGCAGCTACATCATTACTTTCCGGACCACGGACAATGGTCTCGAAGGGCGACTGGAAGCGAGAAACCATAGTTTCACGCTGATCGACGAAGTCGGCTCGGGGCCGGCGGGAACCGATTGGGCGGGGTCGGCCTACATGATCAACAACGGTGCCGGCAAGTCGCGCATGAATGCCGACTCGACGATGCGTGAATCGAAATCCTGGATGACACAGACGATCGCCTCGGGGGAAGAATCGATGGCCTCGAAGATGCGGTCCAAGGGTCAGGCCGAGCGCGGCGGGATCCACTTCCGAGTGGTCGACCTTCACCTCGAAGGGGTGCCGTTCTGGGAACACCTCGAGGCCCAGGTCCAGGGTGGCGCAACCGGTGACTACCAGGCGATCTGTGCTGAATTTGCGCCCGATGCGGTGACGACGACCCAGGTCATCGATGGCGTCTTTGCCGGACTCGAGCGCCATCATGGCCACGCCTGGTGGGAAATGGTCGAACGCCTGCTCGATGATCAGTACCGCGAGATCGCTGCCGAGCGGCTCACTGCCTGGAAGAAGCACTTCACCGGCAAGTTGAACGATCGCACCGAAGTCATTGTCCATCGTCGCTGCGCGCATCTCGCATCAGCCATGGCTGGCCTCGAATTGATCCTCGACACCCTGGGTGATGACCTGCCTGCCGACGAGCGTCAGGCCATCATCGCCGGTGCCGAAAACTGGCTCGAGACCTACCTTTGGCGCGCCGGACTGCCCGATGGTGTGGTCACAGAGGAGGGGCAGCTGGTTGAGCGTGTGCTCGAAAAAATCACCATGAACCCCGGCCGCTTCTTTCCCATGTCGAGTGACGAAAAGCGGACGGGCTTCAAGGAATACTGGGGTGTCGAGTACGGCGAGTTGGGGGTCACCGTGTTTCTCAGCGGCCTGCGCGATATCTGCAAAGAAATCGGCGAGGATTACCAGCGCGTTCGCCACGCACTCATCTCGCAACCCGAGGGTAACAGATGGACCGAGCAGCAACGACGTCCCGCGCGCGGTGCGAAACCGATGCGTGGCCTGGAATCCCCCACGGGATTCATGCTCCTCGGCAGCAAGGGGTGATGATGAAAGACATCCTGCAAAAAATCCGATTGCCGGCATCGCCGGCGGAAATCGCGGTTGCCGATGCCGTCGGTGCCCAGCTGATGGCGCTCCGCCCAGACAGTTTGCGCATCACACTGATGCACAGCGAACAAAAGGAGGCGACCTACAACCTTGGCAAGGGGGCAGGGCTGCAAGGCCCTGCCGGGACCCCAGCCGAGCGCTTCTTTACCAGCGATGAGGCCATCGGTCTCGTGCCCTTCCTGCTTCAGGAAAACAGCAACCAGCGCGGTTACAACATCTTCATTACGCCATTTTCGGCCTCGGTCTGGTACCTCCTGCTGGACGACATCCTGCCCGCTAAAATCGCGGAACTGGCGCATCTGAGGTTGACCCCGCAGCTTCTGATCGAATCCAGCCCGCAGCGCTTCCAGGGTATCTATCTGCTGCCCCGGGAGTGTGCGACGAAGGATGAGGCAAATGACCTGTTCCGATTGATCAACGCCCGGCATGGCGATCCCAAAATCTCTGGTTTGACCCATCCTTTCCGCGCCGTCGGATTCAGAAATCGAAAGCCCAAATACCAGCAGCCGAACGGCTTCTACCCATTCGCAGGCATGGTCTGGGGTGGGAAGCCGCTGCCCGAGGGCTTGCTGCCGCTGCTGAACGAGGTGAAATCCCCGATCCCGGTGAGTCCCCGGAAGGCGCTTCGCCAGGGGCAGCAAATCCCGGTGCTGGATCCAGAGACCGACGTTTGCGTCGATGCCGAGACCGCGGCCTACGCCCGTGAGCACTACCGCCGGCTCAACTGGCGTTATGGCAAGGACTACGATCGGTTCAAAGCCGATTTCATGCTTGCGGAAAGACTGCTTGCCAGACAGCTCACGGTTGACCGCGTGGTTGCGGCCCTGGTGAGCTTCTCGCCCGGCATCGAGGAGCGCTGTGGCGGTAAAGTGGCGGCCGTCCGGCGATATGTGACCAAGACTTTGATTAAAGCATCAGTAACAGATAAAGGAGCTTCAAAATGACTAAATCAGTTTCGACAAAACTGCCCCCGCAAGAGACCAGGGATGGCTACATCCTGGGACACCTCTCGAAGGGGATGGGGTGTCGCTTTGGCTATGACTGCGAGTTTCCAAATCCCTACCCGGAGAGTCCGGCCGGTGATGCATTCGTGGCAGCTCGGCACGATAGTGTGCTGAATGACTGGGACGAAACCTTGGGCGGGCAAAAGCCCTCCTGGTGGCGCCCGGACTGGTGGGAATCATTTTGGCAGGTTTAATTGCGCAGGCGGTCGCGGTGCGGGCCTGCAAGGCGCCGTGCCGTGTCTTGCCTCTCCCTTACCGTGCTTGGCTGTCGTGTGATCTCGCTCATCCCCGGGCGCCGTACCATGTACCGCTGTACCTGGACATGAAGAGGGGATCGGGCCGGCAATTGGGTAGATGACCCGCCTGGGCGGTGGGGATGGCATGAGTCCTGTACCACGTACCGCTGTACCAGAGGGGAGAAGGGGGAATCGGCCGAAGACGGAATATGGGACCTGTGCGGGGCCGGAGGACGAGTCCTGTACCACGTACCACCGTACCAAAGGGGGGAAGGGGGTATGGGCTGGAAATTATGGAGGTGGCTTGATGGGGTGAGGGGGGATGCGAAGCCCCCCTTATATTTACTGTTACCTTGGTACATTGGTACAGAAGAATAGAAAACCTTGCAAAGACGGGAATTTCGCCCGTACCAGAATCCGTACCGCAGCTTTCAGGCTGCGGTACAACACCACAGACCACGGCGTTCTAGCTTCCTTCTTCTTCGGAGCTTCGCGGGAAAAATTCAAAAAAAGCATCGACCTTCTGTCTGTTGCAGCCGGCAAGAGCGAAGGGTGGTTTGCCTCGGCGCGGATCCGCCGGCAACCGTATCTCGACTGGCCGGACGTTGCCGGGCGCCTTCCAGGTCGTCGTCCGTGAATTTGAAGCTGGGGGCTTGTGAACGCCGCCGGAGTACGCTATCGTAAAAAACGCATGAACATTCGAACCCAAATCCTTCGCTCTATACCCCGACCCGCTAACGGGCCGCGGCGAACGTTTTATTCACGCTCCGCAGCCCGCACCCGGGCTGACATCCCCTTCGGGATGCGCCTTCCCTGCAAGGCCAAAACGGAGCAATTCATGCAAGCACAAGAAGCTCTTTCTGCCCGGCTGCGGGCGGATCTCAGCGCGTTTATCGGTACAGAAAACTGGCATCGCCACGCCCTCAATCGGCACATGCTGCTCACCGACGGCGTCGTCTATTTCGCTGAAACCGCCGGGTGCTGGTGGTTCCTCGACATCGTCGCCACGGAGGTGTTGCGCCTCCATGGCATGCATCCCTTCCTGGTGATCACCATCGATGTCGCATGAAGGGGAAGCCGACATCCGTGTCAGCGACGGCAACGACACCAGTTCTCTTCGCGCGGCACATCCATTTCACCGACGCACCCGATGGACTGTGGCGCTTCTACCTGACCGACAACGTGCTCTTGCTGCCGAGCGAGTATTGAGCATGGGCAGCATAATCTCTGGTTCTGCGGGGACACCCACGGCTCACTCGAGCATATCGTCGAGCATGTCTTGGACGCCCATGCAGCCGGTGCATGGCCCGGCAGCGATCATCCTGCTCGGCGACATCGACGCTCCGCGTCCCCTACACCTCGAGCTGAAAGCGATTCGCGGCCTGACAGAGATTTATTGGATCCCGGGCAACCACGATTCGGACGACAACAACGCCTGGACCAACCTTGTCTACAGCGAGTTGGCGCAGCCAATCTGCATTGCCGAGTGGCACAGGTTGGATCCTGGCGTATCGCCGGCCTCGGCGGGATTTTTAGGCGCCGCATCTGGTCGCCGCCTGAAGACCCCACCTTTCCCAGTTATGAGGCTTGGCGCGCCGAGCTTGATTGCGCGTCGTCCGCCAAAGGATTTCGGACTGGCGGAGAGCAGCCGAGGAGCGCCGGCACCTGACGACCATCTTTCCGGAGGCTATCGCCACCCTTGAACGGCAGGGTGCAGACATTCTGATCTCCCACGAAGCGCCCGAATGTCGTGACTGACGGTCGTGGATGGCAAGCCATTGGTGACCTCGCTCGTCGTCTTGGCGTCCGCTTCGCCTTCCATGGTCACCATCATGACCGGCCGGACTATGCGGACCACTTCACCGACCTCGGATTCCAGGCACATGCCGTGGGCTACCGTGGGATTACTGCCCTCGATGGCAACGGCAAGGTGACCGTGATCCGTCCCGGTGACTTCGACGCAGCCAGCTATATGCGCTGGGAGGGCGACGATGAATAGGGAACAAAATCTGGCGCGCCGTGGCGTCGCCGAGTTCTTCAAGCAGCACCCCGACGCCGCGGCTTTCTTCATCGTTGCAGGCCTTGAGCTCGAGTACGTCCGTATGGCGATTCTTGGGGTACTGACCGAGGATATTCAGCCTGGCGACAAGCGGGGCTACGCCGTCATCGTCAAACGCGTCGTCGCGCAGCGCGAGCGGGACCGACTCAGCATCGCCACCGGCGAATACCACGGGCCGGATATCGGTACGGGGTCTACCAGCGTCCCGCCAACCGAATTGCCGCCGCCGGTCATGACAATGCGTCAGCTCGACCCAAAGACGCCGGGCATTCCTTGGTGGTCCGGTGGCCAAATCCTGGTTCGCCTTGTCGATCCGGATCGGATGATGGCGAGAATCGACGAAGTTCAACGTCTGCCGGCGGACCAGGGTGGCGGAGCGAGCGGTGGGTTGCTCAAGACGCTGCCGATGATCGGCCGTCACCGCGAACTTCGTCGTGTCACGGTCAGGCAGATCCAGAAGGTGAGGGCGCTCAAACTCAAGTTTCCGCATTGCGGCGCGGTGGTTGACCGCGTCCAGTCCGCCCTGCATGCCCGGGCAATCGCCGGCACTTGGGCACAGATCCCGCCGATTCTGCTCAAGGGCGGGCCGGGCACGGGAAAAACCACTTTCGCGCGGGAGCTTGCGCGCTGTCTCGGGGTGGATTTCTTTCAGGTAGCGGCAAGCCACGACATTTTGAAACTGACGGGCCTCGGCCCACCGTGGCGGGGGGCGACGGTGGGCGCTATCGCTATGGCCCTGGGCAAGGCGGTTGGCAAAGGCGATGAGCCCGGATGTGCCAATCCCATTGTTCTTATTGATGAGCTGGATAAAGCCGGAGGTCAGATCCGGAGTGCCGACAGCGGCAGCAGCGGCGGTTTTTTCGATCAGCTGCTCTGCATCGAGCCACAGAACGCCAATCTCATCGATGCCTATCTCGGCGACAGCGTGCCGATTTGTGTCCGTTATCTGTCGTGGATCTTCACCGCCAACGACATCAACAAAATTCCTGACTATCTGCTGAGCAGGATGGAGGTCTTTGACATCGGTCAGCCGACGCCGACGGACTACCGTGCTGGCCTGCTGCATTCGATCTTCGAGACGCTCGTTGAGCAGCTGCCGTACGGGGCGCTGTTTACCCCGGTGCTGAATGACGCGGTAGTTGATTACCTGGCCGAGTCGGGCATGTCGCCCCGGGAAATCCGTCGAGGCCTGGAGGAAGCGATGGAAGGTGCCATCGGCGCGTACCAGACGCCGCCCGCACGAGGTTCGGTGCAACTGACGCCAGCTCACTTCAGGCACAAATCCATGGCGCCCAAAAAACACCAGATCGGCTTTATCCAGGAGATGGCAGCTTGATTTGTACAGACGGGCGCGTAAACGCGCGACCGGAAAAAGGAGACAAAAATGAACAATGAAAATATGGACCTATCCGCCATCCTGGCGGTGATCGAACCCGGCTATGTTGTAGTCACGCATGGCGATGGCAGTCAGCAAATCCTGATTGTTCCGGCGCCAATGGATGTAGCCCCGGGAGTCAAGGCAAGCGTTGGGTTCGAGCTTGATGGTGCGGATGGTGTCATCGGCCGGCCGGTGTTTCTGCATCGGCGCATGGCCATCCGGCATCTTGGCAGCCTGGAGGATTACCTCGAAGAACCCTTTGTTCAAAGTGTGCTTGGCGAAGTCACCCGGCTGATCGATCGACGCCTTGGCGTGCTTCCGATCATCGCGGTAATCGAGGCTCTGCGGGTTGATCCGGATGCGTGCATCGCCGACGTGGTGGCTGCGGTAATCGAGCGTCGGCAGGCGTTATGGGCTTCTGCGAGAGCTTCCTGATCGGACTGCGCGGTAGCCGCTGATTACGACCGTCAGACATTCGGCTCGAGGCTACGACTGCATGCCCATCGGGTTCATCCCCAGCTTGGAAAACATGCTGAATTCAATTCGAGTCCCTGAGGCCTTGACTTTTTCAATTTCAAAGGTTACTATGTCACAACGTTACCAAAGCGCCGCAGCGGGACGTTTTTCTAGGAATATTAAAAATGAAGTCATCGATCAAAAATTGCAGCAAAAACAAATCCATGTCTGAAAAAGTGAACGACAGCCTCAAAGTGCCTCGCCAGATGGAACCGGGCTTGGGTTTTTCCAAGCGCGGTATCGCCGCTGCCTTTTGGTACGAAGAAGATAAGCCGAAAGTCGTAGAAGCATTTAATGGCAACGAAACATTCGACATCAAGATCGAATCGCTCGAAGCATTTGATTGGTTTACTTTGGAATTTTCAAATGGTTTCAGCTACCTGACTTTCGAGTTTATGGAATGGGTACCGCTCGAAGTCTGGCCCGACATCTCGCAACGTGGGCCCCAATTTCAGATGCCGTATGTGGTCGTTTGGGTCGAAAAAGCTAACAATGTGCTGAAGGAGCAGCATGGACGTCTCTCGCACGAGACTACTGAAAATCTTTGCGCTCTGTTTGAGCGCAGGATGAAAGAGCTGGAAGAAGATCCGCAGTCTGAGTTCGAAGCCGCCTAAGCGACCAGCGTTCATCATGAATTTCAATATTGAACACCGGCACATCCGCCAGGGCAGCATGTTACAAGATGCGTCATCTCGACCGCGTCTGTGCCGTACGTCGCTGCTGCCTTCCCGACGGGG
This sequence comes from uncultured beta proteobacterium, assembly GCA_963727115.1. Classification (GTDB taxonomy): domain Bacteria; phylum Pseudomonadota; class Gammaproteobacteria; order Burkholderiales; family Rhodocyclaceae; genus Azonexus. The sequence goes on from CAVSFS010000016.1 coordinate 101,312, forward strand.
TGTTCTGCTCGATCAGTCTGGAGAGAGGCCGACGAGCGCCAATCGATTGAACGGGAGACCACCTCGGGCCGATGGCCCGGTCACTCAATACGGATGGCTTGGCAATAACTTAATTACGCAAATTTCATGCAGCACCTGTGGATACAGTTGAAGGTCACCGGCGCTCGAATGGCGGGCACCGCACTCAGCGACAGGGACGTACAAGAAGATACTAGGGAGACAGTTGAATGATTATTCTATGTGACGAAGTGACCTGCGCAGTTTGTGGCCATACCGGCCAATTCCCTTCAATTGGGCATTGGGAGGCCGAGGGTGCCTGGGGACTGGATGGTCGACCGCCGGAACCCTTGTTTTCCCATCTTGAACTGCTGGTACAGACGTGTCCCGACTGTGGGTACTCTGCGGACTTTGTGGGTCTTGCGGCCCCAGGGGTTTCGGAGATCGTTCGAAGCGATGCCTACCAAGCCTTGCGCCTGAGTGGCGAAATTTCACAGGGGGGTTTGGGCTTCTTGCTTCAGGCGCATATTGCCGAATCTCAGGGGGAGATCATCAATGCGGCCTGGTTGCATATCCATGCCGCCTGGCAATTCGAACGTCACGGGAACGATGGTCGTTCCCACGATCATCGACTGATTGCGGTCAACCTCCTGAAACGGGCAGCGTTGGACAACCTGGATGCTTGTGAGAAGCCAGGCGTTGTGTGGCTCCTATGTTGCGATCTGTTGCGCCGAGCGGGATGTCTTGAAGAGGCTCGGGCATCTGCCATTTTGGGGCTTGCTATGG
>CAVSFS010000017.1:0-87697 GCA_963727115.1 uncultured beta proteobacterium
TTCCATCCTGCGCTTCTTGATACCGGCAGTCTCATAGTGGCGGAAAGCCGTATCCAGTTCGGCCACATCTTCGTAGGCTTTTGCCAGAGCATAGTGCAGGTGGATCTGTTCGATTGGCTGCACATCCGCCAGGCGGGCAGCCGCGAAATTAGGCGGTGAACTGGATCACCGTAGCTGTATTTGTGTTCGCTGCTGAAGGTACGCAGCGCCGCCGCCTGCTCCGGACTGAGTTCCAGCGAACGTGCCAGCAGTTCCTGGGAACGTTCGATATCGCCGGCAATACGCTCCATGACCCCCCATTCGTGGAGGATGCGGAAATTGTTGGGACTGAGTTGGTTGGATTTTTCAAAAGCCGGCCGCGCGACATTGATTTCTCCGGCGCGATGCGCCCTGGACCCCCAGCGCGAATACGAGTCCACCTTGTCCGGGAACTTCGCCACCATCTCCTCGAGGCGCTCCTGGGTGTAACGCTCCCGCTTAAGATGGCGCAGGGTACCCAGCCAGAGATCGATGGAATCGCCGTAAAGGTCGCCGCGCAACACATTGCGCTCCAGCGTGTGGATTGCCGCTTCTTCATCTTTGTTGACCAACTCGATTTCAGCCAGTTCATGCACCGCAGGCTTGAAATCCGGCAGATTCCGCAACGCCTGACTGACCGATGCCTCGGCATCCACGAGTGCCCCCTTATGGCGCTGCCAAGTCGCCAGTGCAGTCAGCACCTGGATTGCCGGGCAATTTCTCGATCAGCGGGAGCAAAAGCTTGCCTGCCGCCTCGTATTGCGACGTCTTGAGCAGACAACGCGCCATGCCCAGCACCAGGATCGCTTCCTGATTATTCGGCTGCGCATCACTGAGCAGCTTGTATAGCTTGAGCGCCTCGGGCTCACGTTTTACCGTCTCCAGCAGTTGCGCGTGCCTGATTGCGAGAGGACGTTGCTGCGGCGCCAGTTTGCGCGCCTGCAGGATCAACTCCATTGCTTCGTTGTAGCGCTGCTGCCCCTCGAGTGCCAGCGAGTCTTTCAGCGTTTTTTGAATATCAACCATGATTCCAAACCGATAATATGAAAAAAAAGGGGCCTGTTTGCACAGGCCCCTTGAGCGACTTTTTACTTAATCAGACGAAGGTGAAGGAATCAACAGCAACGCCGGACAAACCAACACCAACCAGTTCGATTGCATAATCAACCGTACCATCGGAGTTGTGATCCACCGCGACGAAGGAGTCAGAACCCACCTGGCCAACCCAGACATCCTTGTTAGCGCCATTGGCGCCGGTAAGGAAGGCGTCAAAACTGGCGTAGGAAGCTTCGCCGTAGTTGGCGACGGTCAGAACGCCAAGGGCGGCACCATCGGCCACGAGCTTGATCGCATCGGAACCGTAGGTGTAACCCTTGATCTGGTCTGCCGTGGCGGCCGTGAGATTGGCGTTGCCAAGCACGAAGGTCATGGAATCAGCACCCGCACCACCGGTGATCACGTTGGTACCCTTGTTGTCGGTGATGGTGTCAGCCTGGCGGAGCCGGTGATCTCGCCTGCGCCCTTGAAGCTGGACACGTCGATGGTCGCCGCAGCGCCGTAGCCGCTGTAATCCACGTTGCCGATGGTGGTGGTATTGCTACCGCCGCCATTGTTCAAACTCAGCCAGTTGGCAAAGTTGCCGAAGTTTTCGGAAACACCGTCACCGCCGGTGACCGTGATGTTGCCAACCGAAACGCTCTTGCCGGATTGAATGTAAATGTCGGCATCGTAGGCCATGGTGGTATCGCCGGCCGCGCGGACGCTGGAGGCGTTCAGGGTGATATTTCCAACAACGACGTTATTGTCTTCGTTGTAGATATAGCCATCCAGATAGGCGCCAATCTGCTTGGCGTCGTTGCCGACACTCAGGTTCAGATTGCCAACGGTCAGGATACCGGTGGATGCGGCTGAGCTTGCCGATGTCGAGGTAGCCATCGGCACCAGCGCCCTTGACGGTCATGGAGACATTGCCAACCGTCAGATTGCCGATCGAACCGGCACCGTCGTTCTCGATGGTTACGCTAGCTTCGGCGTAAGCACCTGCACCAACCGCGCTGACAGCAACATTGCCGACGGTGACATCGCCCATAGCGGTTTCAGCGGATACATACATGCCATAACCGGCAAAACCGTTGGCGCCGGCCGACACGCTGATATCGCCAGCGGTCACGTTACCAATTGCGCCGTCCGAGGCATCGATCGAAGCGCTGGCCCAGATGTCGCCGTTGTTCTTGGCCGCCGTCAGGCTGACATTGCCGATCGTGATATCGCCGATGTTGTCGGTGGCAGAAACGCTGTTGTAGATGGTGACATCGGCACTGACGCCGGCCGTTACTGTCAGGTTGCCCATATCGACGTTACCAACGCTGCCGTAGGAGGTGACGTCAAGGCCGTAGGCATAGACATAGGCGCCATCGTCGGCCGCCACGGAAATATCGCCAGCCGTAACGTTGCCGATGCTGACCTTGGTGTGATCGGTACCGTAGGCGTAGGCGCTGTGATAGATGTAGGCAGTGCTGTTGATGCCGGCGGTTACATCGATCTTGCCGAAGGTCACGTCACCAACCGTCGCCGCGGCGCCGCTCGAATTGTAAGCCTCGGCGGAAGCCCACTGGTAGTAGTAGCTGTCGTTGGACAGGTCAACGGTGGTGTCACCCAGGGTGAAATTGCCGACGGAAGCCAGCGCGCCGTTACTCGCATACGCTTCAGCGTAGAAGTACTGATCGGAGGCGGTTGCATTCAGACCCAGCGTGGCGGTAATGTTGCTCATGGAAAATAGCCAACAGATGCGGACCCGGTATTTGCGTAAGCGTAAGCTTCGACCGAAAGGGTTTCCATGGAAGCGCTCTTGGCCACCGCAACGGTAATGTCGCCGACCGTGGTGTTGCCAACGGTTACGTCGTCGCCAGCGGAGTAATTGTAGGCGGAGTTATAAATCTCCATCGAACCGTAAGCGTTCTCACCAAGGGTCAGGCTGATATTGCCAACCGTCAGATCACCGGCAGCATTGTAGGCCGAGTTGTTGATGTAATTATCAAGGGAACCGCTCTTGCCGATGGTCTCGGTAATGTCGCCGACCGTCAGGTCGCCAATACCGCCTTTCGCCGAGCTGGTGTTTTCGATGCTGGGGTTGATCGTCATTGCCTGCCATCGTGACATTGCCAACGGTGACGTTATGGGCGGTATCGGCAGCAGTGTGATCGGTGTTGGAGATCCAGACGCCCGCGTCATCAAACCCGGTTACGGTGACGTCGCCGACGGTAATGTCGGCACCTTAGGCGGCAGTTTGAGAAGCCCAGAAGTAACCAGAGGCAGCGCTGCCATCGGCGTTGGTCAGGGACACGTCGCCGACGGTGATGGCAACCCCATTGGCATTGCTGGTCAAGCCGAACTCGACATCACCGCCGGCATCAGCCTTACCGGTCACGGCGCCATCGGTGAATGCGATGAGATGCCTTGATCGGAATACATCCAAGCATTGACACCCGTGGCGTAGTTCACATCGAGGGTACCGGCCACTGCGGACGAAATGGACAGATTGGTGCCGCCTTGCAGGTTTTGGACTTCTACTTCCAGGCCGTTGGCGCCATTCACCAGATTGATCGAACCGATATCGGACCAGGTAACCGCATTGAAGTCGATCGTGCCAGCAGTACCGGCCGTGATATTGACTTCCGCAACTTTGCTGACGGTGTTAAAGGCTGCCGTGCCGGTAGAGGCCACGGCCCAGTTCAGAATGGTTTGGTCGTTGCCGACGATGTTGTCGCCGACGCTGAAGGTCGAAGCCGTACCGGAAGCATCCACGACGCCACTGATGGTATCAATCGTGCCGGCCGTGGCGATCGTGATGGCATCCACACCGGTGGTGAGAATTTGAGTGCCAATGTTGCCACCAACGGCAACCGCAGCAACGATCGCCGCATCAACTTCAGCCTGGGTGGCGGGCGTCATGGTGACGGACTGCCAGGAATTCACGGGCAACCGCAGCAGCCTGATCGCCGGCATAGCCGAGAATTTCGTCAGTCGTATCGAGACCGGCGGTAAATGCGGCAGAGGCAGCCAGCTTGTTGTTGACGGCGATCACGTCGTCGTTCAGGGCGCCCTTCAGGATGCCGATCGCGGCACCGGCGGGGGTCAGGTTGCCAATGACGATCTGATTGGCCCAGTAGGCCAGACCTGCCGGCTCGGCATCACGGCCAAACAGCATGTTGTAGACCATGTTGATTTGCTGAAGGCCAAACGACGAGCCATACAGCGCCTGGGATTCGGGCGAAGCCCAGAAAGCGTTTTCAACTTCGGTTTCGGTCGAGTTTACAAAAGCGGCAACGCCATTCGGGTCAATCGGGCGACCAAAATAGGCCAGATAGGCTTGTTCGAGAAATGCTTTAGTAGCCATGTGATGCTCCTTAAGGAAAAACGAAAATAGTGTTTGCGATCTTCAAACGCGATGACTATAGCAGAATATGCATTCCGCGCAACATCCCATTTGGCTCCTTGGCTCGTTGAATGTGTGCTTTCAGCAACAGAGCCACGAAGCTTAATATTGAATGTAGACTAATTTTTCAGAGTGTGTGTGACGTGCGTCACATTTTTGTATTTTTCTGCGCTGCGTTGTTTGATTACAACACACCTATCCTTCATTTTCACAATGGGCGCAGCATCGGGTGCCAGAATGCGAGCAAGGACAGGCGCTGCTTCACCAGCGCCCCCACGGCTTGCGGGCTGAGTTGGCGCCGGATGTCGGCACGCGCGCTGGCGCCCATCCGGGTCCGCAGGTCGGGATCGTCCAGCAGCCGGGTGAGACACCACGCGGCGTGCTCGATGTCGGCCTCCGCCCACAGGGGGCCCGCCGGGTAGACGCCGACCGCTTCGGCGAGGGGCTTGAGTTCGTAACGGACCGGGAAGGAGTTTTCAGCCGTCATGAAATCCATATTGGCGGACCAACCGGTGGCGATGACCGGCTTGCCCAGATACATCATTTCAGCCGGCGCCAGGCCGAACCCCTCGCCCCGGTGCAGGGAGAGCAGGATGTCGCAACTGGCTTGCAAGTCCCAAACTTGCTGGCGGGTGAAGAATTCATCGATGAATATGATGTTGGCGAGGTCGCTTACGCTGCGCCGCAGTTCACGTTGCGCTTCGGCATGGTGCTGGCCGTTGATTGTCTTGATGACCAGCGCGACATCGGTCCGCCCCGCCGCCGCCCGGCGGAATGCCGCCAGGGCGGCCTGCGGGTTCTTGCGATACTGGTAGGAATGGAAGTCGTACATGACCAGCACCAGCAACTTGTCGTCCGGCAGGTTGAACTGGCTACGCCGCAGCCCCGGGCTGGGAGCGAACTCCAGGGCATGCGGTATTTTTATTACCGGGACGGGTGAATAGGGCGCCACCGCATCGTAAACAAACGTCGAGGGAACCCAAACCTCGTCAGACATGCGCAAAGGCGCCAAGGGCGGTGGCCGGAATCTGCGGTTGCTCCCAGTGCCAGTAACCAATGCGATAGCGGGACTGCAGGTTTTTCGCCTTGAGGTAATTGGCCGTCGCCGCGGTCTGGTCGGCGTTTACATACATGAGGTCGATCGGGAAGCGATCGCTGACCGCATGCTTGAGCAGTGCGGTGTCGCGTTGGAGATTTTGGCTTTGATAACCGACGTCGACCGCCGAGAAAGGCACCTCGGCAGCCACGCAGGCGCGCGCCAGGGAGCGCGATGCTTCGCCGAGGCCGAGCTCGGCGGCCAGGTAGCCGACAAGATTGATGCCGCCGGCCGGCATGAGGTGCTCGATGGCCAGGGTGGTCGGGCTGCGCGCGCTATCGATCAGGGCAATGTCATCGACGCGGACACTGATGACGCGCCAGGCGAGTTCTCGCGTGTCTTCGCCGAGGCCGATCGCCTTTGGCACAACATGCGCTGAAGCGCGCAAAGTCCATTGACTTCCGTTGGCAAACGAATTCACGGGAACCGTGATATCGATCGAGAAATGGCCGCTCTGTTCGATCGACGCACTGTGCAGCAATCCGGCCGGACCGTGAACATCCAGCCGGAAGCCGCCGAACATCCGGCCGCGCGCCAGCAGACCAAGGTCAACAAAGCCTTTGATGCCGATGCGCCCGGCCGTCATGGCGCATACCGGAAGATCCAGGCGTGGCCCAACCCACACGCCGTGTTCGGCGCTATCGGGCTCAGCGGCGTTCAAACCCCCATAGGGCGCCGGCCTGGCCTGCGGTTGCCAGGCTGTCACGGCGCTGGCGGGTGAGGGGAGAATGGCAGGTTGAAACTGGGCGTGCTGCATGGGCCACCCGAGGAGCCGTAGCAACCAGCCGGGTGTGGCTCTTGCCTCGACGGAGGTGGCAATGGCAATGACAATGCGCCAGCGCTGCCAGAGGCTTTGGCGGCGGGCTTGAAATATGGCGAGCGCGGTGTCGTCGGGCTGGCGGCCCAAAAAATGGGCATAGATCCGCTGCAGGAATGCGCTGGCGGCGTCTTGATCGGCTTGATCACCGATCGACAGAAGGGAACGGCAAGCAAAGGGCTTGCCCAAGGCCAGGCCGCGCAGATTTTCGTTCTCCCGAAACCGGCTGCGATCAGCGTCGGTGATCGGGGTGCCATCGTCATAACAACCAAAACCATAAGCAATGCGGCGGTAATGTTCGATGTTGTTGTCGGTGACACGCTGACAGTAGTCGCGAATCAGCCCCGCGATGGGCGCGCCTATATTGTCGAGCGTGAAACGGTTTTGGTACTTGGAGACGTTTTGCGGGTCGAGCGGGTTGAGCCCGCTGTAGTGAAAGAAGGCAAGCCGCTGGCGGTTGACGAGGATGTTTCCGTCTTCGTCCACCACCGAACGTTGCGCGATATTCCAGTAGGCGATGTTGTAACCGGGGTGGCGAAGCACGAATACGTTCGGAAACAGGCCGGGCACCAGATCCATCCAGCTTTGGTCGACAAAAATCCCGCGATCATGCGCAATGATGCAGTCGCGCTTCAGCTTTCCCTGCCACCACTGGAGCATGCCCAGCATGTTGTCGCCGGCGCGCAAGGCGCAAAACCCGAGGTTATAGGTTCCGGCGCGCCGGATATCGAGTTCGCCCGGGTTCAGGGTGTCGGTTACAGGTGCCAGCAGGTGCGGCGTCAGAACCAGTTCAGCGCCGCTATCAAGCGGGGTGAAGACCTCCTCCAGCGGACGATAAAGGACGATATCCGGGTCGATGTAGAGGACGTTGCGGTAACCGCGGCGGATGAGGTATTCCAGCGCCCAGGGTTTGACTGCGGTATTGAGCTCGAGGACGTTGTATTGAAAAAGGAAATCGTCACCCTCGGGCAGATCGAGCTGGTCGAGACGGTATGGTGTCGAACTCGGCGTTTAGCGCCTCGCCATGCGTGAGATCCCGGTCAACGATCACGCAGTAGCGATCTGCCTCGGGGTGCTGCTGCGCGACACTTTGCATGAGGGTGCGGGCAAAGTGAAGGTAGTTGTTGGAGACTATGGTGACAACAGCAGTTGAATTCATGGTTTGCTAACAGACAAAATGGGCCGCCGAAGCGAGGGGTGGGGGATGTCAGGCGTCTTTTCGCAGGGATCGAATCCGGCGGGCCAGCCAACGCAGAGGTCGGGTAATGTGCCATGACTGACTGGCATATACGGCGCCAAGCTCGGTGGCGAACTGTTCGCTGCGTTGCGCGGCTTGCTGGGCTTGGGCTTGGGCTTGCTGGGCTTTGGTCTCAGCTTGCTGGGCTTTGGTCTCAGCTTGCTGAAAACGTGCGGAAAGTTGATCCTGATAGCGTGCAGTCAAGTTTTCAAGACTCAAGCCGTACTCCAGCGAAAAGGGCGTATCCAGCAACGAAACCACATTCACTGCCGCCGCCGTCTGAGCCACAACAGCATAGTCCGGACTGGCGCCGCCAAGCACGTCCTGCAAGGCCAGTTCTGTTCGCTGTGCCAACTCCTTCGACTCTTGCAGGCGAAGAATCTTGGTGCGGGCAAAGCCGTAATATTCTGGAAGGAAGGATAGCAACTCTGGTGGAATCGGGCGTTGGTGGGTCGGAATCAAGATAGAAATTTCTCGTCGCCACCACGATGTTTTCCGGATTTGGTGTTTCCATAATCAACAAGCCACCCGGCTTGAGAACGCGCAGCGCCTGTGAAACCAGTGTCTGCAACTGCTCGAAAGTCACATGCTCGAACTACGTGAAATGCTGAAACAATCGATTGGCTCTCATCAGGCAGAACAGCAAGAAAGCTGAGGGCGTCACCCTTTTCAACCTTCAGACCCAACTCGTGGCATGCTTCCAGCATGCCTTCGTCGAGGTCAACTCCGACTGCATCAAAACCAAGCCCCGTGATCAACTCCAGCCATTCGCCACGACCGCAGCCAAGATCGACAGCCTTTGCTTCGCCACCTCCTCCCAGCAGAGGTTGAACAAATGGTAAGTAAACGCCCAGACGAGTCTTGATGAGTTCGCGAGAGCCACGATGCCGATCCTCGAATGCGCGATAGAAGTTATCACTCATTGCAAACTCTCCAAAGTTGGCGGCAACCAGGCAACGCCAACGAAAGACTCTTTATCAATATTAATTACGTTGAAAACCAGGGCTAGGTCGCGCCATTCGTAGTTCCGGGCGATATGCGTATCCGACGCGTGGAGTGCGATCGCTATAGAGTAGGCGCCCGGCCCAAGATTGGCGGCGAAGCGGAAAACAAACTCCGCGCTGGTTCCCCTTTTCAGCGCAAACAGGTTGCGCTTCAGATGGTGGGTATTGGTACCGAAGACTGGCTGACCAAGTCGATCCTTGATCATGTAGCCAAGAACGAGTTCGGGAATGTCGGCGGTGACATTGGCGACAACTTTCAATTTAACCAATTGGCCGACGTTGACCGTTTCCAGTCGTTCGTCATTTTCATCCAGCAACACGGTTTCCTGAAGTATTACTTCGCCAGTACCTGAGAGGGTCTGCACTTTGCCGTCGTCGGTAACCTGCTGGCGCACGGTCAGATTTTCGCGTTCGGCTAACATGGCGTTGTAGTAATCCATGACCGCTTCTGGCTCGCCTTCTATCGCCAGTTTTCCTGCGTTGAGCAGAATGGCACGGTCACAAATGGATTGAATTGCCTGCTTGTCGTGCGAAACGATCAGGAGCGTCGTGCCCTGCTTGCGAAACTCACGGATGCGGTCAAAGCTCTTGTGCTGGAAATAGGCATCGCCCACCGAAAGCGCCTCGTCAACGATGAGCACATCCGGCCGGTGCGCGGTTGCGACGCTGAAAGCGAGGCGCATCTGCATCCCGCTGGAGTAGACGCGAACCGGTTGATCGATGTAGTCGCCGATTTCGGCGAAGGCTTCGATCTCGGGCATCAGGCGGGCAATATCTTCGAAGCTTGTAACCAAGGAGTTGCCCGGCCATGAAGGCGTTCTGCCGGCCGGTAAAGTCGGGGTGAAAACCCATGCCGAGTTCCAGCAACGCGGCAACGCGGCCCGTGATATGCACGCCCCCGGTCGTTGGTTGGGTGGTGCCGGTGATCATCTTGAGCAGGGTGCTCTTGCCGGCACCGTTGATGCCGATGATGCCGACCGCCTCGCCGGGCTTGACCGTGAAGTTGATGTCCTGCAATACCCATTTGAGCGTGTGACGCGGCTTGTGACCGGAGTCACCCATTCCGCCAGGCGCGACCAGCGCGTGGGGTATTGTTTGTAGGCCTTGCCCAGGTTGCTTACGGTGATGGTGCCCATGCTTCTATTTGCCGGAATCAAGGAAAATCAACGAACTGGACCCCGCTTACGCCAAGGTGAGGCCGCGCAGCAAGTTATGTCCCGCAGGAGTGGTATCCCTTGGGGGCCCTGGCGGGACGAATAATTCAGCGGTTCCCCAGGAATACTTACCAAAACGATCGGCCTCATTCAAAAATCCGTTGGTTTGCCACACAACGATATCGGATGCCGATTCCAGCCCCAGCAAAACCACCTGAGCACTATCAGGGTAGTCGTGCTGGAGAAACGGCACGAGTCAACGAGACAGATTCTCGTCCAGCAACAACTTCATTGCACCGCCAATGAATAGACTTTGTGCTCACGATCGGCGCCAAAGGACGGCACCGCCAAAATATCTTCTGGCGCCAATTCCGGGAAATCTTCGAGAATTTCCTGCTGAGCCAGGCCACTGGATAACATCGATAGCACGTCATAGACCGCAATGCGCAAGCCGCGTATGCATGGCCTGTCACCCGCTTTCCGGGTTCCCGGGTAATTCGGTTCAGGTTTTCTCCAGTCATATTTGACTTTCATGCAAAAAGAGGCTTGCGGCTCGTGCGGTGACTGTGTCAAGAAGCATGGTTTTCATGGACATTCACGACCAGGGGTAATTTTGGGCGGTTTTTGCGGTCGACCGCAACATTGAAGACTTTGCCCTGCACAGCGCGGCACTTTGGCTATGAGGGCATCCCCCTCGGCGTTTGATGCTGCTTTCAACGCCTGATCGTAGGTCATCGAACGAAAGGCCATGCTCAAGGCAAAAGCTTGCCTCTGCCACAGCCCAAGGGCTGAATAGCCTGAAGGCGTCGCCGCGAGCGGCAGCAAGAACGGGATAGACTCGGAGCCGGGACTTGATCAGTTCCCGCGCGCCACGGTGTTGGTCTTCAAGAGCGCGGAAGAAGTAGGCAGTCAAAATGGTGGGGCGCCACGCAAAAGTACGATTGTACACCGTGGAGTCACTGCTTGGGGATGCGCTGATTTATTCAAGCCTCGAAGGTCGGATTACGCCCTCTGGGCGAAACCGGCCTACAGGATATGGATTGTTCAAGTTCTAGCTCTTAGTGCCTCGTTGTCATGCAAGAGAGACCATTGAAACACTCATTTACCCCATAAAATCACGCCAGTCGCCAAGCGTTGCTGATCCAGTCGCGTCTGGAAGAGATATGCGGCGGTTTGGCTGTCGTTGGACAGCGCGCCGCGTACGTCCATATTGTTCGGGAGCAAAAACTGGTTGCCACCGTACAGGCGACCATCCGCTGAAACTTCGCCTCTGTTTTGCAGGATAAAACGCTCATTCTGGTTCACCAGGTCAAATTTCGTGAAAAAACTCGATTTTGCAAAATCAACTTGTAGCAGACCATTTTCGATGCTGGCCGGGGTGGATTTTCCTGAAACCTGATTTTGAATCATTGCCTGGGAATCCTGCACGGAAAACGCAACGCTGCTTTGAACAGGCGCGCTCCATGGCGTCTCCTTGCTGCGCATGATTGCGTAGTAGTTGTTTGTTGCAATCAGTTGATTGTTGGCCTGAAGGGAAGCGACGTTAACTTCGATACTCTTGTCGAGCACTGCCTGCCAACGTCCCCAAATGAGCGGCGTTCCGGCGAGCGGTGCCGCACCAGACTCGGTGACGCGAGTCAGCGCCACACTGACAAGCTGATTGATCGCGTCGATCTTCTGCGGTTCCAGCAGATTGGTCTCTGCGTTCGTCACTGCGGCGCTATTGGTCATCGCCGCATCTTTTGAGGACGAATTCGCCTTCGGCTCATTGGTACGCGGCGGTGCAATTGCATCTGGCGCCTTGTCAGATCCTTTGAGCAGCACCGGAACCTGGCCGCGATCCACTTGCAGGGTGTGCCCAATTTTTTCAGCAAACAATTCCCGACTGAGCGCGCCATCACAGGGCCCGACCCACTTGCGGCGCATTCGCCGGAAAGCGGACTGACCACCACGCCGCCGGATAGAACAGCTACCCGTGTTGTTTCAGCGTTGGCAAAAACCGTGAAATCAGTTCCGCGGACGCCGATTGCAGCAACCGGCGTGTTGAAGCGGAAATTTTGACGGGCGTTTTTTACAGCATCCCCGGAAATATGACGGGCAACGCCCTGCTGCAATTCAAGCTTGATGCGGTTGTTGGAAGGGTCTTTTGCATCGATCTGGTATGACACAATCCGGCCCGAACTGTTTGGCCGCAAGATAAAGAAGCCATTGTCGCGAGTCTTGAGGTAGAGGTAACCATCGCCACCCGTCACTAGCGCATCGCCTTCGCTGATGTTGTCGCCAACTTGCGCCAAGCGACCGGCAACCCTTGCCTCTCCAGCCGTAAAGACAATGTGTGCCGCCTCACCAGCAAACAGGGCAGTCGATGCAAGCATTAGCATGGCATTTAGAAACAGTCTAAAATGCGCGCTCATTTGTTGGCCTCCATATTTATATTGTCAGTCTGCCAATAAAAGAATAATGTGATACGGATCACAATTCTACATTTTTATGTGGCCTGGGGGTTGCAAATTCCCGATATCAATGATTAAGCGCTCATTGTTCTTGTCGCTCATGGGACGGGGTTCGGTGCGGCGTTGTGGCGTCTTGCTGGGTGGTCTACTGCTTTTCTGGATTGGAGTCGTTCAGGCTGAGCCGATACCCAAGGCGAGTTCCCCGGATCTATACGGGGAGGCGATGCTGGCAATATCGGAGGGACGCCTTGGCGACGCGGAAGAGATTCTGTCCAAGTTGGTTGCCGAGGAGCCTCGCCATGCCGGCGCGTGGCTGGATCTGGCGATTTTGTACTGTGCGTCCGGCAATGCGGCTGCGGCGGAGCATCTTTTTTCGGAGATTGAGCGGCGCTATGCGCCCCCGCCGCCCATTCTGGAAGTCATCACCCATCAGCGTAAACTCGGCTGTGCCGGGTGGACGGCAAAGACCAATTCAAGCATTCGCCTGGGGCGCGGCTATGAGAGCAATGTAAATCAGGGTGCGCGCAGTCCCAACTTTTCACTAGGGAGCGGCGGCAGCCAGATTGATCTCGTGCTTTTGCCTGAATTTCGTCCGCGCGGCGATCAATTTACAAATATTTCCGGAGAACTGATCAGGGATTTCTCTCAGAATGGGGCATTCGGTGTCGTGCAGTTTCAGTCACGAAATTATGATCATCTGTCTCGCTACGACACGACAGCCTTGTTTGTGGGTGCCGAAAATCCATGGCGATGGGATCGCTGGGGCGGAAGGTTGGCGGGGACAACGGGCTTTATGACTCTGGACGGCCAGGTTTACCTGCAGCAGAGCCAGATTCAGCTTGAGATTGTGCCTCCCTTGCCGTTGGGACGAGGCTGGCAGTTCGGCCTGACGGGAAGCTGGAGCTATATTGCTTACCCGACCTTGAGTAATTTTGATGCGCAGTGGTGGGAAACTCGTGGAGGCCTAAGTTACCTGGGGGAAGATTCCTGGTGGCAGGCAAATGTTGGCGCCGTCAAGGATAGACAAGCCGGCGAGCGCCCGGGTGGCGACCGCACAGGTAGCTTTGCCAACATTCGGGGACGTTTCTCGTTGGGTAGTCGCGTGCAGGCCGAACTGGGTTGGCAGTTTCAGCACTGGGAGGGGGAGAAGGCCTACTTCCCAGGACTGATCGATGTTCAGCGTACACAGAATACCAATTTCATGCGGATGGCTGCGATTTTTCCATTGAACGAATGCCATGCGATCAACCTCGAATTCAAGGACATTCGAAATCAAGAAAACATTTCGATCTTCGAGTACAGGAATTGGATATTTCAGCTTAATTGGCAGTGGCAACCACTCCGGCAGTGTTGATCATTGCGGGTCCGTTCGGGTTGACAAAGAGTTGCCCCATCTCTCGCGTAATATATTTGTCCGGTTTCCAAACATGATGCTCAAATGACGGTTACCTCGACTCCCGCAGAACTCGATGGCGCCTCTCCGGACGCCGTTGACAAGCCTTCCCGGCCAGCCATTACAATCCACCTGAACAACATTCCGCTCCTGGCGGGTGTCGATGAGGCGACATTGAGGCGCGTGGCCAGTGTATTGCAGGTTCGCACAGCCGAGCGTGGAAGTCATATTTTGCATAAAGGCGACACAGGCGATCATTTGCTTTTTTTGCTCTCCGGTCGTTTGCAGGCAGTCGATATCACTGAAGGTGGACGCGAGATTGGTTTGTCCTTCCTTGAACCCGGAGATTATTTTGGCGAGTTGTCGATTATCGATGGGATGCCACGCTCAGCCTCGGTGATCGCCTGTGAGCCTTCCATGTATGCGTTGTTGTCACGGCCCCATGCGCTGGAATTGATCCACAATAATCCCTTGGTTGCCGAGCGAGTGTTGAAAAGGTTTGCCGCAAGTATCCGTCGGGCTTCCAATTTCAGAATGATCCTCGGTATACCCAATGCTTTTCAGCGCGTTTATGCGCTCCTTGATTACCTCGCGCAGAAGGGTCACGGCGGTCTGGTGGTTATTGAAAGATTGCCGACTCAGCAGGAGATCTCGATCATGGTCAACACGAGCCGTGAAACAGTTTCGCGCGCCATACACATGCTTATTCAACGCGGGGTGGTGGAAAAAGATCTGCGAAGATTGATTGTTCGCCAACCTGATGTTTTGCGCGAGGAACTCACCGTCACCAGGCACGCTCAAGCTGAATCGAAACAGTAACCGGCAAGCAAACCCTTCTGCTGCTGCGGCTGCCGGAATACGAAAACCGGATTGGGGGTGCCGGTTATGGCTTTCGTTTCGACGCTAAAATGCCTTTTTGTAGATTCGATCACTATTCAAGCCCATGACGTTTTCCATTAGCCAATTTTTTATTGTGCTGCCCGGCAAGTTAAGGGAAAGAGACAAACGTCTGCATATGAAGTGGAGCTTCTGGCTGACTTTGTCCGCCCTGCTTCTGTGGCCGGCGCCGTGGGCGTTTGCGGCTGTTTTTCTGATCGGTTTCGCCAAGGAGTGCTGGGATGGTCGATACGGCAGCGGATTTTGTCTATTCGATCTGCTTGCAAATCTAATGGGTAGCTCCTTAGCCATGATTCTCGCCTGTGCGCTGCCGGGGACGCTCTTCAACTCATGAACATGCTCGTTGGCAGCACACCGCTTTTCCCGCGTGCCACTCGCCATACCAGAATTGTCATTGTATTACTGGCCTGTTGCTTGGCTATTTTTCTCGAGTGGCAGCGTCCAGAACTGGTCAACCGCTTCGATGAAAGTCTGCGCGATGCCTTTCTTAGGTTGAACTGCCGACCCAACGCCGGAAACCCGCGTCACGGTGATCGACATCGACGAGGAATCGATTGCCGAAATTGGTCCCTGGCCGTGGTCACGAGAGCGCATCGCGGATTTGGTCGAAATTCTGTTTGCTTCCTATCAGGCTCGCGCGGTTGGCCTGGATATCGTTTTTCCTGAGCATGGCGACCCGGCGGGTGATGCTCGTCTGGCCGCCCTGGCTGTCAATGGCCAATTGACCCTCGCCCAAATTCTTGATTACACACCGCGCAGCCCAAGTCTCTTGCTCGGTGTGCTCGCTGGCGGACAGCCACTATCGGCAACTGTTTCTCCTGCTATCGCGCATGGCCATATTGCCAATCACCGCGGCCTGGAAGAGGCGCGCTGCGTGGGCAACATCGGTTATGCTCCGGATAGCGATGGCATTCTCCGCCGCCTACCGGTTTTGACACGCTTCCAGAAAAAGGACTACCCTGATTTTGCTTCGGCCCTAGTGGCATGCGGACACATGCACAGGTGTTGTCCCAGGCATTTCCGGAGAGAGGGAATGATCGGGGGTTATGGCGTATTCCTTACCGGTTCGCCTTAAGCGCCTATTCGGTGATTCCGGCATCCGCCATACTGCGGGAAACGGCACCGAAAGAATTGGTCAGTGGCCGCTACATACTGGTCGGTTCTTCCGCCCTTGGCCAAGGCGACCGGGTCAGTACGCCCTTGGCACCCTTGAGCGCAGGGGTCATGGTTCATGCCGCCAGCGTTTCCGCGCTTCTCGATCTGGCCGAGGGTATTCCGATCACTACAAGTACGGGTTCTTACATGCCGGTGTTATGGTTGTTCGCCGGCACGCTAATTGCGATGTTTTTCCTGGCCCGTTTGTCTGTTTGGGGTAACTTGTTACTGGTGCTATGTCTGCTTGCAAGTTGGTTGCTTATCGCCCTCTGGGGAGTACGTGGCCAGGCGGAATGGTCCATTTCTTCGCCATTATTGGTCTTTTTGCTTTTTCTTCTAGCGGCTGTTCATCATGAGTGGAGAGAGTCCCGGCGTAGAGCACTGCGCCTGATAGATACCTTTTCGCATTATGTTGCGCAGCCTGTACTCGACGAAATCCTGCGTTCCGGGCTGATCTACAGCTTGAAGCCGACCCTGCGCGAGGTCACGGTCCTGATCGCGGATATGGAGGGCTATACGCGGACCACATCGTCGCTCTCTCTGGAAGACGCAGCTCAGCTGACCAAAGGCTTTCTGGATTGTTTGACCAGGCCGGTACTGGCGCATGCCGGGACTCTGGACAAGTACAGTGGTGATGGGCTGGTTGCCTTTTGGGGCGCCCCGTTACCCTGCCCCGAGCAGGCTGACCGCGCAGTAAGCGCCGCCCTGGACATATTGAGTGAAGTCGATGGCTTTAACCGTGAGCGGAGCAAGCAGGGTTTTCTTCCGGTGCGGGTGCGTATCGGTATCGAGAGCGGCAAAGCGCTGGTCGGGGACTTGGGCACCCCGTTTCGTAGTACTTATACTGCCGTCGGCGATTGCATCAATTTCGCATCCCGTCTGGAAGCGACTGCACGCGACCTGCCGACGCAACTGGTGATTGGTGCTGCTGCAAACGCAAAATTGAAAAAACACTCGACCTATTCTTTAGGAATCATTGCCCTACGTGGCACGGAAACCCGTATCGAAGTATTTTCGGTCAAATGAGATGAACGGATCATGGGTTCTCCGATCATGGTGCTGATTATTCGACTGTGACGGATTTCGCCAGATTTCTCGGCTTATCCACATCCGTTCCCTTGACCAGCGCTGCGTGATACGCCAGCAGTTGCAGCGGGATGGCGTGCAGGATCGGCGACAGTTCGCCGTAGTGTTCCGGCAGGCGCAGGATATGCACGCCTTCCGAAGCGGCGATCTCCGAATCCTTGTCGGCAAAGACATAAAGCTCGCCGCCGCGCGCCTGGACTTCCCTGAGGTTGGACTTCAGCTTGTCGAGCAACTGGTCGTTGGGGGCGACGGAGATCACCGGCATGTCGGCATCGACCAGCGCCAGCGGGCCGTGCTTGAGTTCGCCGGCCGGATAGGCTTCGGCGTGGATGTAGGAGATTTCCTTGAGCTTCAGCGCGCCTTCCAGGGCGATCGGGTAATGCCGGCCGCGGCCGAGGAACAGGGCGTGCTGCTTGTCGGCGAAGCGCTGGGCCCAGGCCTTGATCTCGCGGTTCGAGCTCGAGCACCTTGTTGACCGCAACCGGCAGGTGGCGCAGCTGGTCGATGTAGGCGCTTTCCTGCGTCGGAGTCAGGCGCTGTTTGACCTTGGCCATGACCAGCGTCAGCAGGAAGAGCGCGGCAAGCTGGGTGGTGAAGGCCTTGGTCGAGGCGACGCCGATTTCCGGGCCGGCGCGGGTGATGAAGCGCAAGCGCGCATTCGCGGACGATGGCCGATTCGGGAACGTTGCAGATGGCCAGGGTTTTCGTCTGCCCGAGTGACTTGGCGTGGCGCAGCGCGGCCAGCGTGTCGGCGGTTTCGCCGGATTGCGAGATGGCGACGATCAACTGGCTGCGGATTGGGTACCGAGGTGCGGTAGCGATATTCGCTGGCGATTTCGACATTGCACGGCACGCCGGCGATGGCTTCGAGCCAGTAGCGGGCGGTGTAGCCGGAGTGGCTGCTGGTGCCGCAGGCGAGAATGAGGATCGAATCGACGTCCTGCAGCAGGCTGGCGGCTTCGGCGCCGAAGATGCCGGGCTGGATGCTCTTGCTGCCGCCGACGATTTCCAGCGTATTGGCCAGCGCTTCCGGCTGCTCGAAGATTTCCTTCTGCATGTAGTGCTGGTAGTTGCCGAGTTCGACGGCGGCGGCGGAGAGTTGCGAGACATGGACCGGGCGTTCGACCGGGGTGCCGTCGAGGCGGGTGATCTTGACAGCTGTTGCGGTCGAACTCGGCAATGTCGCCATTTTCCAGGTAAACCATGTTGCGGGTGACCTGGAGCAGGGCCGAGGCGTCGGAGGCGGCGTAGTTGCCGGTGTCCGAAACGCCGAGCAGCAGGGGCGAGCCTTCGCGGGCGACGATGACCTTGCCGGGCTGGCGGTGATCGATGACGGCGATGGCATAGGCGCCGACCAGTTGGCGGCAGGCGATCCGGACGGCGGCGAACAGGTCGGGTTCGCTCTTTAGCGTGGCCTGGATCAGGTGGGCGATGCTTTCGGTGTCGGTGTCCGAGGTGAAGACGTAGCCCTGGGCGGTCAGGTCGCGGCGCAGGCTCTCATAGTTTTCGATGATGCCGTTGTGGACGACGGCGATCGAGCCGGAGACGTGCGGGTGGGCGTTGCGTTCGCTGGGCACGCCGTGGGTGGCCCAGCGGGTGTGGGCGATGCCGGTGACCGACCGGGTGTTGGCCGAGGCGGCTTCGAGTTCGGCGACGCGGCCGACCGAGCGGACGCGCTCGATGCCGGTAGCCGCCGATGACGGCCAGCCCGGCCGAGTCATAGCCCCGGTATTCGAGCTTCTTCAGGCCTTCGACGAGAACGGGAACAATGTTGCTGCCGGCTGCTGCCGCGACAATGCCACACATGGGTAGTCCTCAAACCTTGTAGTAGTCGCGATACCAGGCGATGAAATTATCGACGCCTTCCTGGACGGTGATGGCCGGGACGAAGCCGACCCAGTCGTTGAGCAGGTCGGTATTGGCGTAGGTGGCCGGGACGTCGCCATCCTGCAGCGGCAACAGACGCATTTCAGCCTTGCGGCCGAGGGCATTCTCGATGGCGCCGATGAAATCGAGCAACTGCACCGGATTGTTGTTGCCGATATTGAACACGCGGTAAGGCACGTTGCTGGTCGCCGGGTCTGCGGAAATCGCGTCATATTCAGGGTTGACCGTGGCAGTCTTGTCGAGAACGCGGATCAGGCCCTCGACGATGTCATCGATGTAGGTGAAATCGCGCTTCATGTTGCCGTGGTTGAAGACGTCGATCGGCTTGCCTTCGAGGATGGCTTTGGTGAACAGGAAGAGCGCCATGTCGGGCCGGCCCCACGGGCCAAAGACGGTGAAGAAGCGCAGCCCGGTGGTCGGCAGGCCGTAGAGATGGCTGTAGGTGTGCGCCATCAGTTCATTGGCTTTTTTGGTCGCGGCGTAGAGGCTGACCGGGTGGTCGACGCTGTCGTGCTCCGAGAAAGGCATCTTCGTATTGCCGCCGTAGACGCTGGAACTTGAGGCGTAGACCAGGTGCGCCACCTTGTTGTGGCGGCAGCCTTCGAGCACGTTGACGAAGCCGACCAGATTGCAGTCGACATAGGAGTTCGGGTTCAGGATGGAGTAACGGACGCCGGCCTGGGCGGCCAGGTGGATCACCTTGTCGAATTTTTCGGCGGCGAACAGCGCTTCCATGCCGGCGCGATCAGCGATATCCAGTTTGACGAAGCGGAACTTCGCGTGGGCGGCCAGCCGCTGCAGGCGGGCTTCCTTGAGCTTGACGTCGTAATAGTCGTTCAGGTTGTCGAGGCCGACCACCTCGTCGCCGCGCGCCAGCAGGCGCAGCCCGGCGGTTGAGCCGATAAAGCCGGCGGCGCCGGTGATGAGAATTTTCACGGAGTTGCTCCTTGCGGAAAGTTCAGTATTTTACCTTGGCGCGGCATCGGAATTCTGGCGCTCCAGCATTTTGGAATATTTCATGAAGCTGTTGCAACAGCCGATCGCGATGTGAATCAGCCCCGGCAGGCCATCGCGAAACCCTTGCCGGACGAAATAGAACTTGATGAAGCGAACCAGCGGGCTAAAGACGATGCGCGCGAAACCGGCGCGCTTGCCGGCCGCCAGCGCCATGTCGGCGGCCAGCGTGGTGTAGCGGTTTTGCTTGGCCAGGTAACTGGCCAGCGATTCGGCGGAATCGTGCAGCAGGTCGCCCGGCAATTCGCCGATGCGGCTTTGGGTCTCGACCTTCTCGTGCACGGCATCGGCTGACCAGCGGGCCTGCCGGCGGTCGAACAGGCGCAGGCTCCAGTCCGGATAGCCCTCGCCGTGTTTCAGATAGCGGCCGAGAAAGCGATTGCGGCGCGCGAAGCGGAACGCCGCCCCGTCAAGGGACTTGCTTCGCGGCGCGGTTGACAGGTTTTTCAGGGCATTTTCGATGCCGGCCTGCAATTCAGGCGTTACCCGCTCGTCGGCATCGAGACAGAGCACCCAGTCGTGGCTCGCCTGCTCGACGGCGAACTGCTTCTGCGGCCCGAAGCCCAGCCAGTCCTGCTGAATGACCCGCGCACCATGGCGCTCGGCCAATGCTTGCGTGCCGTCGCTGCTGCCCGAATCGACGACGACGATCTCGTCGGCGAAGCGCACGCTCCGCAGGCAGGCCTCCAGTTGCGCGGCCGCGTTGAGCGTGATGATGGCGACGGAGAGCGGCTGGCGCGTGGCGGGCATCTATAATTGCGACTTCGAAAAGCCGCCATTTTATCCGCCGATGCGCATCCTGCTCGTGAAAACTTCCTCACTCGGTGACGTAATCCACAATCTGCCGGTGGTGAGCGACATCCGGCGGCAGATTCCGGATGCTGCGGTCGACTGGTGCGTGGAGGAGAATTTCGCGGCGATTCCACGTTTGCATCCGGGCGTCGGCCAGGTCATTCCGGTGGCGGTTCGACGCTGGCGCAAAGGGCTGCTCAAGGCGGCAACGTGGCGGGAAATCGGTGCTTTCCGGTCCGCCATGCAGGCCGCTTGCTACGACGCGGTGATCGATACCCAAGGCTTGCTGAAAAGCGCGCTGATCGCTTCCCAGGCGCAAGGTCCGCTTGCGGGTTATGCCGTCGACTCGGCGCGGGAGCCTCTTGCGGCGCGTTTTTACGACCATAAGTTCACTGTTCCGACGCAGGCGCATGCGGTGGTACGCAATCGTCAGCTGGCCGCCAAGCCGCTCTTGGCTACGTGCTCGAAGGCGAACCCGATTACGGCATTACGGCGCCCATCGCCCGGTTCGACTGGCTCCCCGCGGCGCGCTACGTGGTTTTCCTGACGCGCGACGAGTCGTGACGACAAGCTGTGGCCGGAGTCGCAGTGGACGACGCTTGGCCGGCAGTTGCAGGCGCTCGGCTACCGGGCGGTTCTGCCCGGCGGCAGTCCTGCTGAACGCGAGCGGGCAAGCCGGCTGGCGGCGGCGATTCCCGATGCCATTGCAGCCCCGCCGCTGTCGATCGCCGAACTGGCCGCGCTGCTTGCCGGCGCGCAAGCGGTTGTCGGCGTCGATACCGGGCTGAGCCATCTGGCGGTCGCGCTCAAGACGCCGACGGTAGCCCTGTACACCGCAACCGACCCGGGACTGACCGGCGTCCTCGGCAGCGGGTATTACCGGAATCTCGGTGGCAAGGCGCAGGTGCCGTCGTCCGCCGCCGTGCTCGAAGCGCTGCGCCCGGTACTCGGCTGATGGCGCGCCTGCTCTACAGTTTTGTCATCTATCTGGCGACGCCGCTGATCCTGTTGCGGCTGCTCTGGCGCGCGCGCAAGCAACCGGAATATCTGCGCCACCTTGGGGAACGCTGGGGTTTCTATCGCCGGCCGGTGCCGGAAAAGCTGATCTGGGTGCATGCCGTTTCGGTCGGCGAGACGCGCGCCGCGCAGCCGCTCGTCGAGGCCTTGCAGCACGCCTGGCCGGACCACCGCATCCTGCTCACCGGCATGACGCCGACCGGCCGCGCAGCGGGGCGCGAGGTCTATGGCGATCGGGTGATCCAGGCCTATCTGCCCTACGACTATCCGGATGCGGTCGACCGTTTTTTCAGGCACTTTTCCCCGGTCTTCGGGGTGCTGATGGAAACCGAGCTGTGGCCGAATTTACTGGCCGCTGCAAAGCGGAAAGGCGTGCCGGTCGTCCTTGCCAATGCCCGTCTTTCGGAACGTTCGGCACGCGGTTATGGAAAAATTGCGGCGCTGGCCGGCCCGGCTTTTTCGGCGCTCGCTGCGGTGGCCGCGCAGACGCCAGTCGATGCCAGGCGCATTGCCGAACTTGGCGCGGTCAATGTCAGCGTCTGCGGCAACCTGAAATTCGACGTCACGCCGGCAGCCGACAGGATCGCGCTGGGCCATGCCTGGCGTCAGGCGCTCGGCGAGCGACCGGTGTGGCTGGCGGCCAGTACCCGGGAAGGCGAGGAGGCGCTGGTGCTCGCGGCGTGGCGAAAGGTCGCCGCCAGCGGTGCGTTGCCGGTTCCGCTGCTGGTCATCGTGCCGCGTCACCCGCAACGTTTTCCGGAAGTCGCCGCGCTGCTGGCGCAGAACGGCGTTGATTTCGTGCGCCGCAGCGACGGCTTGCCGGGCAGCGGGACGCCGGTCTGGCTGGGCGACAGCATGGGTGAAATGGCCGCCTATTACACGCTGGCGGATATTGCCTTCATCGGCGGCAGCCTGTTGCCGCTGGGCGGGCAGAACCTGATCGAGGCGGCTGCTTGCGGCTGCCCGGCAATCGTCGGTCCGCATACCTTCAATTTCCTGCAGGCCACCGAAGATGCGATCGCCGCCGGAGCGGCCCGCCGGGTCGATGACGGCGCCGGACTTGCAGCGGCGATCAGTCAGGCGTTCGGGAATGCCGGCGAACTGGCGGAAATGCGCGCCGCCGCCTTGCGTTTCGCGGCGGCGCATCGCGGCGCCACGGAACGGACGGTGGCGGTGATCCGCGCCGCTATTGCTGCGGCGTAGCCGCCGGGTCGAGCAGTGCGTTGGCGGCGACCACGTCGTCCTCGCTCAAGGTGCCGACAGCGGCCTTCAACCTGAGCTGCGACATCAGCGTATCGAGAACTGCCTTGGCCAGATCGCGGCGGGTGACGTAAACCTGGTTGTCGGCATTCAGCACGTCGATGTTGATGCGCACGCCGACTTCAAAGCCCAGGCGGTTGGATTCCAGCGACGATTGCGAGGAGATCAGGGCGGCCTTGAGCGCGCGTACCTGGGCCAGCCCGTTGGTGGCGCCAAGGTATTGCTGGCGTGCCTAGCAGGGCTGCGTTGCGACGGGCCTGCTCGAGGGTCGATTCGGCCGCAGCACGATTGGCGCTCGCTTCGCTCTGGCGGGAAACTACCGCGCCGCCCTGGAAAATCGGCAGATTGAGCTGGACGCCGATATTCTGGAAATTGGTTTCGAGCTGGCCGCCTACGGTCACGCCAAAGCCGTCGATTGGCCTTTGTTGGCGACCAGGTCGATGGTCGGATAGTGACCGGCGCGTTGCCGGTCAACTTCGCGGGAGGCGATTTCAACGGCTGCCATCTGGATCTGGACACTGATATTGTCCTTTTCGGCAGCCGCGGCCCATTGCTTCATGTCGGCTGGCTGCGGCGAGGAAATCTCGGCGCCGCGGCGGAACGGGGCCAGCGCGCCCGGCTCCTTGCCGATGATGGCCTGCAGGGTCCGTTGCCTGACCTCGAGATCGCTTTCGGCGGCAATTTCCTGGGCGGTGGCCAGGTCGAAGCGGGCTTGCGCTTCCTGGGAATCGACGATGGTCGATGTGCCGACCTCGAAATTGCGCTTGGCCGATTCGAGCTGCTGCTCGATCGATTTCTTGTTGGCCTGCACCGCCTTCAGGCTTTCGCTCGCATAGAGCACGTCGAAATAGGCCTGGGCGACGCGCAGGATGAGATCCTGGCCAGCCTGAACGAAATTGGCTTCGGCCTGGGCCACCTGGAATTTCGACTGGTCGTAGGCGACCCAGTTCTGCCAGCGGAACAGCGGCTGGGTCAGCGCCAGCGTGTAGCCGTTGCTGTTAAAACGCGGATTCGGATCCAGAGTCGGAGGGAGAGTGCCATCGCGCAAGTACAGATCGTTCTGGTTCCAGAGCGAATTGCCGCTCAACGACAGCGTCGGCAGGAGTCCGGCGCGCGCCTGCGGGGTTCGTTCCCGGCCGGCTTCGAGGGTCGACCTGGCAGCAGCGAAGGTCGCGTCATTGTCCTGCGCGTCGTGATAGATCTGCAGCAGATCGGCGGCCCACAGCGGGGAAGCCAGCAAGGGAGTGGCGAGCAGCCAGACGAGTTTTTTCATGGTGTCCTCAGTAGCGAGGGAAATCGGCGTCAACCTGGTCAGCCCAGCCGGCGACCCCGCCTTCCAGATTGATGATCGAGGTAAACCCCTGCTGTTCCAGAAACATCGCGACCTGTTTGCTGCGCCAGCCGTGATGGCAGATGACGACGATCGCTTCGTCGCGCTTCAATTCGTTGCTGCGCAACGGGACCAGGTGCATCGGAATGTGCAGCGAACCGGGCAGGTTGCACAGCGCGAATTCCCATGGCTGGCGCACGTCCAGCATGACAGGTTTCTTGCGGCTGTCGTCGGCGAGCCATTCAGCCAGTTGTTGCGGGCGCATCTGTTCCATCAGAATGAAAATCCAGGTTTTGCGTTTCCGCTGTCCAGTGCGGGAACGACTGTTTCGAAGAGGTTAATCGTGTTGTAGACGCCTTCGGCGCTGCAGGTCACCAGTTTTGCTTCCATCACCGGCGCTTCGCCGACGATGGCTGCCAGGCGGCCGCCGAGACGCAGTTGTTTCAGCAGTGCGTCGGGCAAGGAAGGAAGTGCGCCGGATACGACAATCGCGTCATAGGGGCCGCGCTGGGCCCAGCCGTTGGCGCCGTCGCCGACTTCGACCGTGACGTTCGCGACGCCGGCGCGTTCCAGATTCTGGCGCGCGAATTCGGCAATCTCCGGGCGGGACTCGACGGTGACGACATGGTCGGCGCGGGCAGCCAGCAGGGCGGCCATGTAGCCGCTGCCGGTACCGATTTCCAGCACCTTGTCGGTGTTCCTGATGCCAAGTTCCTGCATCAGGCGCGCCTCGACGCGCGGCGCCAGCATGACCTGCCCGCTGCCGATCGGGATTTCCATGTCGGCGAACGCCAGATTGCGGTAGGCGGCAGGCACGAAGTCCTCGCGCTTGACGACGAAAAGCAGGTCGAGAACCTGCGGATCCAGAACCTCCCAGGGCCGGATCTGCTGTTCGATCATGTTGAAGCGCGCTTGCTCGATATTCATTTGGATCTCCGCAGGCTAAATATTAGCACATACTTATATATAGATTCCGACAAAGGCAAATTATACCCGACTCCCCTGCAGGCCCTGACGCAGCAAATCCATGTGGATTGCCAGATATTGGCGCGGGTCGGCCTGATTGCTCTGGCAGGCGCCCATCGAGAAGCGCCAGATGAGCAGCATCAGGATCGGGGCGATCACGACTTCGATGGTCGTCTCGATTTCCATGCGCCGGAACTCGCCGCTGGCCATGCCGCGTTCGAGTGCCGCGCCGACCAGCGCCCGTCCGCGGCGGATCACGTTTTCATAGTAAAACTGGGCGACTTCCGGAAAATTGCGTGCCTCGGCCACCATGAGCTTGGGAATTCCGGCGTACTCGGTCCCGCCGATTCTCACCCACCAGTTTTCCAGCAGCCGTTCCAGCAGGTCGGCAGCGCTCCCGGCATGCCGCGCGGCAATGGCTTCGCCCTCCGCAACCACGGGTATCATGCCTTCCTGAATCACTGCCTTGAACAGCGCTTCCTTGCTGTCGAAATAAAGATAGAGCGTTCCCTTCGAAACACCGGCGCGCGCCGCAACCTCTTCCAGCCGGGTTGCGGCGAAGCCCTTTTCGACAAACAGACCGAGCGCCGCCGCCGTCAATTCGGACGGGCGCGCTTCCTTGCGGCGCTTTCTGGGTGTGGCTTCGGTGGGCATGGGTAAATTAATGACTATCCGGTCATTAATTTACCACCGGACGCGTGTAGCGGTCAACGCACCGTGGCCAGCGAATGGTGGTTGCCGGAATTCTGCTCCCGCACGAGGTTGACCGCGTCACCTTGCCTTTTTCCTGTCCTTCCAGTAACTTGCAGGCACTTGTTAGGGGTGCCTGCCGGCCGGCGGGCTGAGAAATACCCTTCGAACCTGACCGGGTCATGCCGTCGTAGGGAAACGAACTATGTCGCTCCTTGCACGTCTCATCCCAATGCACCCATGCCTGGAGCCACAATGAACGCCAAAGATACATTCCTCGCCGCCAACGCCCATGTCGACGCGGCCGCGGTCCAGCCACTGCCCAATTCCCGCAAGGTCTACGTCGAAGGTTCGCCGGCCCGACATCCGCGTGCCGATGCGCGAAATCTCCCAGGCCGACACGCCGACCGCCTTCGGTGGCGAAAAGAACCCGCCGATCTACGTCTACGACTGCTCCGGCCCCTACACCGACCCGGCGGCCAAAATCGACATCCGCACCGGCCTGCCGGCGCTGCGCGCCGACTGGATCGCCGAGCGCGGCGACACCGAGGAACTGCCCGGCCTGAGTTCCGAATTCGGCCGCAGCCGCGCCGAACGATCCCGGCGCTGGCCGAACTGCGCTTCCCCGGCCTGCACCGCAAGCCGCGCCGCGCCAAGGCCGGCATGAACGTCACGCAGATGCACTACGCCCGCCAGGGCATCATCACGCCGGAGATGGAATACATCGCCATCCGCGAAAACAACAACCGCCGCGCCTACATCGAATCGCTGCAGCTACCGGCCAGATGGGCGAAAAACTGGCTGCCATGCTGGCCGCCAGCATCCCGGGCCAGAACTTCGGCGCCAGCATTCCCGAAGAAATCACCCCCGAATTCGTGCGCGACGAAATCGCCCGCGGCCGCGCCATCATCCCCGACAACATCAACCACCCGGAAATCGAGCCGATGATCATCGGCCGCAACTTCCTGGTCAAGATCAACGCCAACATCGGCAACTCGGCGCTCGGCTCCATCGCATCCAGGAAGAAGTCGAGAAAATGACCTGGGTCGATCCGCTGGGGCGGCGACACCGTGATGGACCTGTCCACCGGCAAGAACATCCACGAAACGCGCGAATGGATCATCCGCAACAGCCCGGTGCCGATCGGCACCGTGCCGATCTATCAGGCGCTGGAAAAGGTCAACGGCAAGGCCGAAGACCTGACCTGGGAAATCTTCCGCGACACCCTGATCGAGCAGGCCGAGCAGGGCGTGGACTACTTCACCATCCACGCCGGCGTGCTGCTGCGCTACGTGCCGCTGACCGCCAACCGCATGACCGGCATCGTCTCGCGCGGCGGCTCGATCATGGCCAAGTGGTGCCTGGCGCACCACAAGGAAAGCTTCCTCTACACGCATTTCGAAGAAATCTGCGAAATCATGAAGGCCTACGACGTCGCCTTCAGCCTCGGCGACGGCCTGCGTCCCGGCTCGATCTACGACGCCAACGACGAAGCCCAGTTCGGCGAACTCGAAGACCCTGGGCGAACTGACCCAGATCGCCTGGAAGCACGACGTGCAGGTGATGATCGAAGGCCCCGGCCATGTGCCGATGCACATGATCAAGGAGAACATGGACAAGCAGCTGGAATACTGCGACGAAGCGCCGTTCTACACGCTGGGCCCGCTGACCACCGACATCGCGCCCGGCTACGACCACATCACCTCCGGCATCGGCGCCGCGATGATCGGCTGGTACGGCACGCGCCATGCTGTGCTACGTCACGCCCAAGGAACACCTCGGCCTGCCCGACAAGGACGACGTCAAGGACGGCATCATCACCTACAAGATCGCCGCCCACGCCGCCGACCTCGCCAAGGGCCACCCCGGCGCGCAGATCCGCGACAACGCCCTGTCCAAGGCGCGCTTCGAATTCCGCTGGGAAGACCAGTTCAACCTCGGCCTCGACCCCGACAAGGCGCGCGAATTCCACGACGAAACCCTGCCCAAGGAATCGGCCAAGGTCGCGCACTTCTGCTCGATGTGCGGCCCGCATTTCTGCTCGATGAAAATCACCCAGGACGTGCGCGACTATGCGGCGCAGCAAGGGCTGGACGAAGCGGCGGCGCTGGAGAAGGGCATGGAAGTGAAGTCGGTGGAATTCGTGAAGGCCGGGGCCGAGGTTTACCGCAAGGTCTGAGCTTCGCCAAACGCTTGGTAACAAAGGAAAGGCGGCTGATTCAGCCGCCTTTCTGCTTTTGGGGGAATCCCACGGTGAAACCGGGAAAAATGGCCAAAATTGAAGTGCCGTGACGCTCAATCCTTGGCTTCGCTCTCACTCGAATTCGCTTGAGCGTGGTTATCCGACGCGCCAGACCAATGGGCGTCAATGAGTGAGGGCCGCGCTCGATGCGGAACTCAATGGGCGCATCGAAGTGCGCGACCTCCGTCAGCAGAAAGCAAATGCGATTGACGTAATGAAAGCCGGGGATGATCCATTGGTCGCGGCCTACCTCTTCCGTCCACGACCGTCCAAACATGGTTATCGTCGTGGTTGAAAGCGAGCTGCAAATCGTCGCCAAAAGTTTCAAGCCCATGCTCCGTCCCAAATATCGAAGCGTGCCAATGGGTGCTTGAACGGGCGGAAATATTCGTAGAAAACGTCCTCAGCCGAAAATGAGTGGATTTTTGCATTTGGATAGTCTCGTCGTGGTGACATGTGCCCCACTTTTCACCGTGAGCGATTGTCCAGAAAGATTTCAGCACGGTGGCGCTGAAGAAAAGCTGCGTCAGGAACAAAGCGTTCTGGAATCTCAATGGCGCGGCCTTCCAGTGGCTTTAGAACGGACTGAACGAAAGGTTCGTCGCGCTTACGCAGTTCTTCGGACAGAACGATTTTCCAGTCGTCGCTGAGGGTAATCAGCCCTTTATCGAACGCGCGGTCATGGATGGCGGAAAGGCAAAGTCCATTGCTTGGATTTAGACGGTTTGCCTTGTCCTTACTCCACGGCACGATATGGCTGGCAATCAGCAAGCGTGGTTCGGAAAGGCCGGACATGCAGCAACGGCCCCGGTAGCTGGCGAATACAGCGCGGCGGAAAAAGTTTTGCTTGATGCGTTGTTCGGTAAAGACGCGGCGGGTTTCGCCGGTGAAATCATCGGGAATCTGGAAGCCGTACGGTTTTTCCTCTTCACGACTTCAACCGCAGGAATTGGTCAAATTGCTCGCGGAGTTTCTCGCATTCAAGGGCCAAGCCTTCCCAGTCGGCGTGGAAGTCGGCCCAGATTTCGCGGTCGAGGTTTGAGGCGCCATCAAGGCCTTTGCGGCCGGTGCTGGTAATTGCCGGGTCGAGGCTGGCGAAATTGACGAGCTTCATTGCAACAGCCGACGGCGTGCGGCCAATCAATTCGGCCAGTTGAATGATTTCCGGATTACGAGAGTGCAATTTTCCAAACGGCAGTTGGCAATACAAATGGAAAGCAAGCTTCAGTTGATCTTTAGTCCAGCGGCCAGAACTCATGATGTTTTCAGGCAGTGCCACTGCTGTGGTCGCTGCCGGCCCCCTTGTCGTTAAAAACGGAAACATGAGTTTAGCCGTTGCGGCAACCATCGGCACGACAGCGGCATCGGCGAATAGGCGATATGCCTGCGTGTCCGAAACCGAAATCCTGAACGAATCCGGAAACCCCATCAGCCGCGCGCATTCGCGCGGCGTCAGCCGGCGCGGATTGATGCCCTCGCCTTGATACACAAGGATTTCCGAGCCGTCTTTGTAGTAGCGGGCGGATAGGGTGCGGGCGACGCTGTCGGGGTAGACCAGCCCGAAGCCGAATCCGTTGCCGGCGGCCTTGTGTTTGGCGGCGTAGCCTTGCAGGTAGGCCCAGAGCTTGTCGCTCAGGGTGTATTTGCCATGCAACCTGCTCCTTGGCGTGGTTGAAAAAGCGGTCGCCGTCCCATGCCAGTTTGGCTTCGCTGCCATCGTGCTGGTGCAGGATTTCGGCCATGGTTCGCCGGCCCTTGGCGGGCAGCGGCAGGGCGTTCCAGTCGAACGCTGATCCGGTCGGCCTTGCGGAAGCCGACGATCATGATGCGTTCGCGATGCTGCGGCACGAAGTGGGCGCCGTCGATGATGCGGGTGTGGATGTCGATAGCCGAGGTCATCGTCAGGGCGCGCTTGATGACGTCGAAGGTGCGGCCCTTGTCGTGCGACATGAGGTTCTTGACGTTTTCGAGCAGGAAGGCGCGCGGCTGCTTTTTCTCGATGATGCGGCAGACGTCGAAGAACAGCGTGCCTTGCGTTTCGTCGGCAAAGCCGTGGGCGCGGCCGAGGGCGTTCTTTTTGGAGACGCCGGCAATCGAGAAGGGCTGGCAGGGAAAGCCGCCGAGCAGCACGTCGTGGTCGGGAATGTCGGCGGCGTCTATCTGGGTGATGTCGCCGTTGAGGGTGTGGCCGCTCGGAAAGTTCTCGACATAGGTTTTTTGCGCGTAGCTGTCCCATTCGCTGGTGAACACGCATTGACCGCCGAGTTCCTCAAAGGCCATGCGGATGCCGCCGATGCCGGCGAAGAGATCGATGAAGGAAAAGGCGGCGTTGTCGGCGAGTGGCAGTTCGAGCGGTAGTAGGCGTTGCAGGCCGAAAACGTATTTCTGCGGGACTTCCTCGTTGACTACCCAGTGGCGCACAGCGCGAGGGGTTACGCCAAGGTGGGCGGCGATTTCGGCTTGTGTGTGCAGGCGCAGCGCGCTGGACAGGTAACGGGTGGCGAGGTCGGTATCAGGTCAGGTGTGCAGTACGGTGGTCATGGCTTCCCCTTTTGTTGTTATGGTATCGAAAGCGGAAATTACGCCGCTTTTTGTCCCAGCGCAAGATGGGTGATTGTCAGGCAAAGCCGGACGGATGCTCTGCCATTGGCTGTGCCTTTTTGGATTTTGGTCATTTTCCGCGGTCAACCGCAGAAAATCGTTACTGGCTAATGAAGTTGAGGATCTGGATGGACTGGGGCCAAGATTGTGTAAAAGGGTCAAATGATCTAATATTGTGTATCAAATGATCCATATGGAGCTTCCGATGCCCAAAACCTCTCCCGCCAAGTCGTCGGTGCAGATTGCCGAGCAGGGAACTGTTGCCTATATGGTTGCCGGCGAACCTCGTGCTGCCGGTGCCTGGGTGGCTTATCGCGACCGGTTTTTAGGTAGTTCGGCACAGGCGCGGATCAGCGAGATTCGCAAGGGGGCGCCGGCCAGTAATCTGGTCGGGGCGGCCGAGGCCTTGCGCTTGCCGCGTGAGCGGGTTTATGAGCTGGTCGGGCTGTCGGCTTCGACGGCCAAACGCAAGCTGGCCAAGGGCGAGGCGCTTGATCCGATGTTGACCGAGCGCCTGACGCGGCTGGGGGCTATCGAAAAGCTGGCTGAAGATACTTTTGGCAGCCCTTCGCTGGCCAGTGAGTGGTTGCAGACGGCAATGTTGGTTTGGGTAACGTGATGCCCTTGTCCATGCTCGATACCGAAATTGGTTGCCGCGAGGTGTCGCGTGTCCTCAACGCTATCGCCTATGGTGGCGCGGCCTGATGTTGGCATGGCGGATTGCCCGGAGCGAAGTTTGCGCTTGACCGGAGCGGTGCCGGGGGGGTGGCCGATGGCGGACGCTGGCATGCGCAGGGCGTTCCGGTGATTTACGCCGGCTTGAGCGTGGAAATCTGCGCCATGGAAAAGCTCGCCCATACTGGGCATATTCTGCCGCCGGACCTGATGCTGGTTGCGCTGAGCCTGCCCGATGACATGGCGCTCTACGAAACAGCTGATATCGCAGCCCTGCCCGGCTGGGAGGCGACGCCTCCCGGTGCGGTTTCGCTTGAATACGGTACGACGTTTCTGCGCTCTCTGCGGGCGCTCGGCTTGATTGTGCCTTCGGCCATCGTGCCCGAGGCACGCAATATCGTGCTGAATCCACTTCATCCAAGATTTGCCGAGATTGGCTTTGAGCTGGTGCGGCCTTTTGTTTTTGATCAGCGCTTGCGGCCCCTGTCGTGAACTGCCGCCTTAGCTGCGTGGAATCAGCCTTCGCGTCGCAGTGAAGCTGCCGTCGCTGCCCCGTTTGCCGCTCGCGCGGCTGCGGCCACTTCCTTGCTGACGATGGTCTGGCCGATCGGGGCGAGGGCGATGCCGGCTAGTTTCAGGTGCTGGATGGCGAACGGAATGCCGATGATCGTCAGGGCCAGGCTGACGGCCGAGACGACATGGCCGATCGCCAGCCAGATGCCGGCGAAGATGAACCAGATGATGTTGCCGAGCAGGGCGAGGCCGCCGGTGCCGATGTCGTCGGCCTGATGCAGTTCCTTGCGGCTGATCGCCTCCTTGCCGAAGGGAAAGAACGAGAACTGGCCGATCACGAAGCTGGCCTTGGCCCACGGAATGCCGACGATGGTCAGCAGCGCGAGCAGGCCGACGAGCCACCAGGCGAGGCCCATCAAAAACCCGCCGAGAATAAACCAGAGAAAATTGCCAATCGCGCGCATTGCCCGCCTCGCTGATGATGAAGCCGAGAGTTTAGCGGCTGCGTCGTTCAATGGCACGTTTTTGGCCGATTGTCGTGGTCAACCTGCCAAAATGGACGAAAATGGCACCTCGCCGACATTTGATCGAGAAGCCTTGGACTGCCGACCGAATTGCGCCGCATGCTGCATCGCCCCGTCAATCACTTCGCTGGGAAAACCGGCGGGTGTGGCGTGCAGCTACTTGGACGCCGCACTGCGCTGCACCATTTTCGGCCGCCCCGAGCGCCCGGCTTGCTGTTCGGGCTTGCAGCCTTCTACCGAGATGTGCGGTGAATCGCGCGAACATGCCTTGCACTGGCTGGCTGATCTTGAGGCACGTACCCTGCCGGGATAGTAGAATGCGGCCTCCCAATCAAGGCAGTATCTCATGGACCCGATTCTTCTCCTCAAAGCCCTCATCCTCGGCATCGTCGAAGGGCTGACCGAATTCCTGCCGATTTCCTCGACCGGCCACCTGATTCTGGCGGGCGATCTGCTCGATTTCAACGACGATCGTGGCAAGTTGTTCGAAATTGTCATCCAGTCGGGCGCGATTCTGGCGGTGGTCTGGGAATATCGCGAGCGGCTGCTGGTCGTGGCGCGCGGTGCGTTCAGCGACAAGGCGGCGCAGAAATTCATCCTGAATCTGTTCGTCGCTTTCCTGCCGCTGGCCATTCTCGGCCTGGCCTTTGGCAAGGTGATCAAGGCCAACCTGTTCAACCCGATTACGGTGGCGACGACCTTCATTCTCGGTGCCTTCGTCATCCTGTGGGCCGAAAAGCGCGAGCACAAAATCCGGGTGCAGACGGTTGAGGATATGAGTCTGGTCGATGCGCTCAAGATGGGCATCGCCCAAGCCTTTGCGCTGATCCCGGGTACCTCGCGCTCGGGGGCGACGATCATCGGCGGCCTGCTCTTTGGCCTGTCGCGCAAGGCAGCGACCGAATTTTCCTTCTTCCTCGCCATCCCGACGCTGGGCGCGGCGACGGTTTACCAGCTTTACAAAGAGCGCGCGCTGCTCAGTTTTGACGATATCGGCATGTGGGTGGTTGGCTTTATTTCCGCCTTCATTTCCGCGTTCCTCTGCGTGCGCTGGTTGTTGCGCTTCATTTCCAGCCACGACTTCACGCCGTTTGCCTGGTATCGCATCTTTTTTGGCATCGTGGTGCTGTCGACCGCGCACTTCGGCTGGGTCGAGTGGACCGCGCACTGATCATCTATCTGCACGGCTTCTGCTCGTCGCCAGCATCGCTGAAGTCGCGGCAGCTCGGCGAGTACATGAGCGGACGCGGACTGGGTGACCGCTTTGTCTGTCCGCAGCTTTCTCCGGTGCCGAATGAGGTTGCCGCCAATATCGGCCGCCTGATCGAAGCAGCCGACGGCCCGGTGACGCTGGTCGGTTCGTCGCTGGGTGGACATTACGCCAACCATCTGGCGGAGAAGTACGGCCTGAACGCGGTGCTGATCAACCCGGCGGCGGTGAAGTACCTCGATGCGGCCCTGTTCATCGGCGACCATGCCAATTTCCACAGCGGTGAACGTTTCACCTTTACCGCGGCGCATGCCGCGCAGCTCGCGGCGCAGGTCAGCCAGCCGACCCCCGGACGCTACTGGCTGCTGAGCGAAACTGGTGACGAGGTGCTCGACTGGCGGCAGGCGGCCGAATTTTATGCCGGCTGCCGCCAGACCGTGCTCCCGGCGGTGATCACACCTTCACCCGCTTTCCCGATTTCATGCCGCAAATCCTTGAATTCGCTGGGCTATAATCCGCCGATGAATGTATTGTTCGAAGAAGATGGCGGCTTCAAGGCCGGTAGCGTCATGGCCGACAACGACAGCTCGTTGCAGGTCGAATTGCCGACCGGCAAGCGCAGCAAGATCAAGGCCGCCACCGTGTTGCTGCGTTTCGAGAAGCCTGCGGCGGGTGCCTTGCTGGAGCAGGCGACGCCACTGGCCGAGGAAATCGAACCGGATTTCCTGTGGGAATGCGTGAACGATGGCGAGTTCTCGTTTCTGGATTTTGCCCGCGATTACTACGGACACGAGCCGACACCGGTCGAGGCGGCGGCGGTGCTGCTGGCCGTGCATGCCGCGCCGGTCTATTTCCATCGCAAGGGCAAGGGCCGCTTCCGCAAGGCGCCGCCGGAAATTCTCGCGGCGGCGCTGGCCAGCCTCGAAAAGAAGCGTCTGCAGGCGCTCGCGATGGAAGGCTGGATCAGCGAGCTGAAGGAATTCCGCCTGCCGCCGGAAATCGGCGCGCTGACCGATGCGCTGCTCTACGCGCCGGACCGCAACAAGCCGGAAACCAAGGCCTTCGAAACCGCCTGCGGCGAAACCGGCCTGACGCGCCGCGCAACTGCTGTTCAAGTGCGGCGCCATCAAGTCGGCCTACTCACCTGCACTACCGCCGCTTCCTGCACGAGCAGTTTCCCAAGGGCACGAGCTTTCCCGGCGCTCGAGGCGCCGAAGTTGCCGGACCGATCTGCCGCGCGCCGACGTGCGCGCCTTCTCGATCGACGACGCGCAAACCACCGAGATCGACGACGCGCTGTCGGTGACCAGGCTACCGGGCATCGGTTCGCGCATCGGCATCCACATCGCCGCGCCCGGGCTGGCCATCGAACACGGCTCGCCGCTCGACGGCGTGGCGCGCGCCCGGCTGTCCACGGTTTACATGCCCGGCAACAAGATCACCATGCTGCCCGACGCCGTGGTCCAGAACTACACGCTGGCCGGCGGCGTCGATTGCCCGGCGGTGTCGCTCTATCTCGACGGTCAACGACGTTTTTGAGGTGATTTCGCAGGAATCGCGGCTGGAAATGGTGCATATCGCCGCCAATCTCCGCCATCATGAAGTCGAGCCTTGGTTCAACGCCGAAACGGTTGGCGGCCCATTGCCAGACCAGCCGTTCAAGGACGAATTGCTCCACCTCTGGCACTTCGCCAACGCCTGCGAAGGCCGGCGCGGCAAGCCCTCGGCGATGCAGGGCAACAACGACTACAACTTTTCCATCGCAGGTGATCTGGCCGACCCGGATGCGTGCGTGGTCGAGATTTCCGAGCGCAAGCGCGGCAGCCCGCTCGACAAGCTGGTCGCCGAGCTGATGATTGTCGCCAACTCGACGTGGGGTGGTCTGCTGGCGGAAAAGAATGTCGCCTGCCTGTACCGTGCGCAGACACAGGGCAAGGTGCGCATGACGACCTCGCCGCTACCGCATGAGGGGCTGGGCGTGCCGCAATACGCTTGGATGACTTCGCCGCTCCGCCGTTACTGCGACATGGTCAATCAATGGCAGTTGATCGCCTGTCTGAAGGGTGAAACGCCGGCTTTTGCCCAGAAATCGGCCGAACTGTTCGGCGCGATGCGCGATTTCGAAATGACTTACGCTGCCTACGCCGATTTTCAGCGTCTGATGGAGCGTTATTGGTGCCTGCGCTGGCTGCAGCAGCAAGGCATTACGGAAATCGACGCGACCGTGCGTCGTGAGCAACTGGTCAAGCTCGACCATTTGCCCTTGATGCTGCGCCTGCCATCGATGCCGGCCGATATCGGAGCGGGCAAGCGGGTCCGTCTGGCTGTCGAATCCATCGATTTGCTTGGCCCGGAAGTCAGTTGCCGCTATCTTTCCGTCATGGATGAAGTTTTGCCTGAACCGCTCGAGGAGGAGGAAGAGCAGTGAGCGTTGCGACGCGGTCATGGCAGCCCGTTGTGCCCGATAACCGCCGTTTGTGGCTGGCGATCGGCATTTCGCTGGCTGTGCACGCGTTGCTGATGACCCTGCACTTCACCTTCCCGGATGCTTCGAAGGCCATGCGCGAGAAGGCGCTCGACATCATTTTGGTCAATGCCAGGTCCACCAAGAAGCCGACTGACCCGCAGGCGCTGGCCCAGGCAAATCTCGATGGTGGTGGCAATACCGACGAAAACCGCCGCATCAAGACACCGTTGCCGCCGACCCCGCAACAGACCACGGGCACTGAAATCGAACGCATGCAGCGCCGGGTGCGCGAAATTGAAGTCGCCCAGCAGAAGATGCTGACCGAGGCCAAGACAGCGCGTGCCGTCGCTGCAGCGCGCAATGCCGCCGAGCAGCCAACCCCCGTGACCAGCGTCAGCGGGCTGGATCTGGCCGAGTCGGCGCGGGCAATGGCGCGGCTGGAAGGCGAAATCAACAAGAGCGTCGATGAATACAGCAAACGGCCGCGCAAGCGATTCATCGGCTCGCGGACGCAAGAATATCGCTTTGCACAGTACATCGAGGACTGGCGCCAGAAGGTCGAGCGCATCGGCACGCTGAACTACCCGGAGGCAGCACGCGGCAAATTGTACGGTTCGCTGGTCTTGAGCGTGTCGATCAACCACGATGGCAGCCTCAACCATGTCGATATCAACCGCTCTTCGGGTTACAAGGTACTCGACGACGCGGCAAAGCGCATCGTCCAGATGGCGTCGCCCTACTCCGCATTCCCGCCCGACATCCGGCGCGACACCGACATTCTGGAGATTACGCGAACCTGGTATTTCACGCAGGGCGATCAGGTCTCGGCAAAATGACCGACCGCTATTGCGTACTGGGCAATCCGGTTGCCCATTCCCGGTCGCCGGCCATCCATGCGCGCTTCGCTGAACAGTGCGCTCAGGATATTCGCTACGAAGCCATACTGGCCCCGCTTGACGGGTTTGCCGCGACAGTCGCGCAATTTGTCGCCGCCGGTGGCAAAGGGGCGAACGTAACCGTGCCGTTCAAGGAAGAGGCTTTTCGTCTCAGCACCCGGCGCAGCGCCCGTGCCGAAAGGGCGGGCGCAGTCAATACGCTGGCTTTCGAGGAAACCGGGATTTTCGGCGACAACACCGACGGCGCCGGTCTGGTGCGCGACATCGAGGTTAATCTCGGCATCGCGCTGGCCGGGAAGCGCATCCTGCTGCTCGGTGCCGGCGGCGCCGCGCGCGGCGTCATCGCGCCGCTCCTTGACTGCAGTCCGGCCAGCCTGTTCATCGCCAACCGGAATGCCGACAAGGCGGAGACGCTGGTGGGACAGTTTTCGGACCTTGGCGCACCCCAAGGGCACTTGCTTCGCGGCGCGACCATGGAAGCAACACCCCAAGGGTGCTTCCTGCGGGGCGCGGCTGGCCCCAGGGTCAACGCCGGAAACTTTGCCAAAACCGCCGGCCACAGTTTCGATATCGTCATCAATGCGACCTCGGCGAGTTTGTCTGGCGCGAGCCTGCCGTTGCCCGCCGGGATCTACGCGCCGGGCAGCCTGGCCTACGACATGATGTACGGCAAGGGTGAAACGCCCTTTCTGGCACTGGCCCGCCAGCAGGGCGCGGCTCGTCTTGCCGATGGATTGGGGATGCTGGTCGAACAGGCGGCCGAGGCCTTTCTGGTCTGGCGAAGCGTGCGCCCGGAAACCGCGCCGGTGCTCGCCGAGCTGCGCAGCCAGTTGTCGGCATGATGCGCCTGGGCCGCTGGCTCAAATGGTCCCTGCTCGCGCTGATCGGACTTTTTCTCGTCTGGCAGTTCTGGCTGCTTGGCTGGGTACTGTTCTGGAAGTGGGTCGATCCGGGGACGACGCGTTTCATGGAGATACGTCTGGTCGAATTGCGCGAAAAAAATCCCGAGGCCCAGTTGAAGATGCAATGGGTTCCCTACGAGCGGATTTCCCCCAACCTGAAACGCGCCATCATCGCCGCCGAGGACGCCAAGTTCGTCGATCATGAGGGCTTCGACTGGGATGGAATCCAGAAAGCCATGGAGAAAAACCAGAAACGGGGGCGAACCGTCGCCGGTGGCTCGACCATCAGCCAGCAACTCGCGAAAAACCTGTTCCTGACGCCGAACAAGTCTTATTTTCGCAAGGTCGAGGAAGCGATCATCACCTTGATGCTGGAAAACCTGTGGAGCAAGCGGCGGATTTTCGAGGTTTATCTGAACGTGATCGAGTGGGGTAACGGTGTTTTCGGCGCCGAAGCGGCGGCTCGCCATTATTTTGGCACCAGCGCAGCCCAGCTTGGCCCGGAGCAGGCCGCCAAACTGGCCGGCATGGTGCCGAATCCACGGTTCTACGACCGGAATCGCAGTGCGCCTGGGCTGGGCAGAAAAACGGCGATCATTTTCGCCCGCATGCCATCGGCGGAAATTCCCTGATCCGGTCATCATTGTCGGGTTGCGATGCTAGAATGTTCTCCCGATTGCGCACTGCACCATGATGCACCATGAGCGTACAAGACAACCTGACTGATGCCGATACCGTCAAGGATGACCTGGCGGAGGTTCAAGATCTGCTAGCCAAGCATCGGCTGGTCGAGGACATGGTTCGTCGGCAAGAAACCCCGCGCCATGAGTTGGTCGAGAGTCTTGTGCAACGTCAGCACATTGTCGAACTGCGGAACTTGTTCGCACGTCTGCCGACGGTCACCGCGGCGATCATCCTGAGCGCCTTGCCGGAAGAAGATCGCCTGGTGGCCTGGAAGGAAATCGCCGAGGAGCGTGTCGACAGCCTCCTCGAACTGCTTTCCGACGACATTCGCGAAGACCTCGTCGGCGATGCTCACCATATCAGCACCAAGGTGATGGTGAACACCTTCGAGCTGCATAACGGTCGTCTGCGTCAGGTAACCATCGACCGTCCTGCCCAACTCGCCAACATCAAGCCGATCTGGGTTAACCTGGTGGCGCCGACGCCACGTGTGCGCGAATGGGTCGGCAAGCATTTCGGTCTGGAAATCCCCGATCCGGAAGACCTGACCGACCTCGAGGCCAGCGCGCGCTTCTATGTTGAAGACAATGGCGAAGTTCACCTGCACTCCGACTTCCTCCTTGATCTCGAGGATGAGTCGCGCAACGTTGCGGTCGCCTTCATCCTGCACAAGAACATTCTCTTTTCGGTGCGTGCCGAGGAACTCCCGGTCTTTCGCCTGCAGAGACTGCGCGCGCGCACCAAACCCGGTTACGTAAATGACGGCACCGACGTGCTGCTCGACCTTTATGCTGCCGATGCCGAGTATTCCGCTGATCGTCTGGAAGACGTTTATGCCGAACTGGAGTCAGTCGGCAAGAAGGTGCTGAACACGAAGGTGACCGATGACGAGGCGGGCAATATCCTGGCTGACATTGCACGCCAGGAGGATTTGAACGGACGCATTCGGCGCAACGTGCTGGATACCCGGCGGGCAGAATCCTTTCTGATGCGCGGCAAGTTTCTCTCGACGGCACAGTTGGAGGACGCAAGGCAGATCATGCGCGACATCGAGTCGCTGGATGGACATACCTCATTTCTGTTTGGAAAAATCAACTTCCTGATGGATGCGGTCGTCGGTTTTATCAACATCAATCAGAACCAGCGCGTGTCCAAACTGACGAAGTTGTCCATCGTGTTCATGCCAATCAACATCCTGGCCGGTATTGGCGGCATGTCGGAATTTTCGATGATGACCACGGGCACGCCGTGGCCCGTTGCTTACGGCGCCTTCACGATAGGCATGGGTATTGTCGGCTGGCTGACCTATCTGGCGCTCCGTCAGGCGGAGCGGCGCGAAGTTCACCGCAAACTGGAGCAGGCCAGCGCCGCGCTCAAGCGTCCGGGGTAAGCAGTTTAAGGCCGACGATGCCGGCGACGATCAGGCCAATGCTGAGCAGCCGCGCCACTTCACGCGATTCACCGAAGAGCAGCATCCCCAGAAGCGCCGTGCCGACGGCGCCGATGCCCGTCCACACCGCATACGCTGTGCCCAGCGGCAATACCCTCAGCGACCAGCCAAGCAGTGCGACGCTGGCCACCATCGCCGCCAGCGTCCATGCCGAAGGCCACAGGCGGCTGAAACCTTCGGTATATTTCAGCCCGACTGCCCAGCCGATTTCGCACAGGCCGGCGATGAAAAGGATCAGCCAGGCGAAGCCCGTATTTGTCACGTTGTCACTTCGGGCCGGCGAAGTAATTGTCGGCCGCTGCTACGGTCGACGCGATATCAGCAGCGGAATGTGCTGCTGAAACGAATCCGGCTTCGAAAGCCGACGGCGCGAAGTAGTGGCCGGCATCGAGCATGGCGTGGAAGAAGCGGTTGAAGGCTTCCTTGTCGCAAGCCAGCACGGCATCGTAGGTGGCCGGACATTGCGTGGCGAAGTAGAGGCCGAACATGCCGCCGACGTTCTGAGCGCTGAAGGCGACGCCGTGTTTTTGCGCGGCGCCGACCAGGCCGTCGCACAGTGCCTTGGTCTTTGCGGTCAACGCCTCGTAAAAGCCCGGTTTCTGAACCAGGGTCAGCGTGGCCAGACCGGCCGCCACGGCGACCGGGTTGCCGGACAGGGTGCCCGCCTGATAAACCGGTCCGAGCGGCGCGATCTTCTCCATGATCTCGCGCTTGCCGCCGAAGGCGCCGAGCGGCATGCCGCCGCCGACCACCTTGCCGAACGTGGACAGGTCGGGTGTGATGCCATAGAGACCCTGCGCGCTCTTCAGTCCAACGCGGAAGCCGGTCATCACTTCGTCGAAAATCAGCACGGCGCCATGTTTTGCGGTCAGTTCGCGCATGGCCTTGAGGAATTCCGGCGTCGGCGCGATCAGGTTCATGTTGCCGACCACCGGCTCGACGATGACGGCGGCGATCTTGTCGCCATGTTGCGTGAAGGCGTCGGCCAGTTGCTGCGGATCGTTGTAGGCCAGCACCATGGTGTGCTGGGCCAGATCGGCCGGGACGCCGCCGGACGACGGGTTGCCGAAGGTCAGCGCGCCGGAGCCGGCCTTGACCAGCAGGCTGTCGGAGTGGCCGTGATAGCAGCCCTCGAACTTGATCAGCACATCGCGGCCGGTATAGCCGCGAGCCAGGCGGATGGCGCTCATCGTCGCTTCGGTGCCCGAGGAAACCAGACGCACCATCTCCATCGACGGCACCAGTTCGCAGAGCAGGTCGGCGATTTCCACCTCGCGCTCGGTCGGTGCGCCGAAGGTCAGGCCGTCGACTGCAGCAGCCTGCACGGCGGCGATCACGTCCGGATGGGCGTGACCGAGAATCAGTGGACCCCAGGAGCCGACGTAGTCGACATACCACTTGCCATCGGCATCCTGTACTTTCGGACCAACGCCCTTCTGGAAGAAGCAGGGCGTGCCACCCACCGAGCGGAAGGCGCGGACCGGCGAATTGACGCCGCCGGGGATGTGGCGCTGGGCGCGTTCGAAAAGTTGCTGGTTGCGTGAAGTCATGCGTGGGCTTCCTCGAATAGGTGTTGGTAGGCGGCAGCGCGGGCCGCGATGTCCGGCGCGCTGAACAGATCGGTGATGACGGCGAGCAGGTCGGCGCCGGCGGCAATAAGGGCTGGCGCATTATCGAGCGTGATGCCGCCGATGGCGCAGCTGGCTGTACCCCAGGGGTACTTCCTGCGGGGCGCTGCCAAGGTGGTTTTTGCCTGAAAAAACAGGTTGACCGCAGCAGACGTGGCATTTGGCTTGGTCGGTGATGGATAGACGGCTCCGAATGCGACATAGTCGGCGCCGGCTGCCGCTGCCCTTTGTGCCGCGGAAAAGTCTGCGTAGCACGATGCACCGAGTATTTTTTCTGGCCCGAGAATGGCGCGTGCGGCAAAGAGGTTGCCATCTTCCCGGCCGAGGTGAACCCCGTCGGCCTTGACCAGAAAAGCCAGCGCCATGTCGTCGTTGATCACCAGTCGCGCGTTGTAAGCTTGGGTCAGGTGGCGCAAGGCATGCGCCCGGGCGACGCGTTCCGGGGCTGGGCTGGTCTTGTCGCGGTATTGCACGATGCGGCAGCCACCCGCCAGCGCTGCTTCGACATCCGCCATCAGGCGCGCGCCGTCCGGGTTTTCCGGCGTGATGGCATAGAGCCCGCGCAAGCTATTTGTCATCGTGCTTGTCTTCGTCCTTGGCGGCTTCGCCGTCTTCGCCTCGTGCCCAGAAGAAGCGATCCGGGATGAACTGGCCCATGCCGGGCCGGAAACCGTTGGCCAGCGTCTGCCAGGTGTAGTCCTGCGCATCGCGCACCGCATCCTCGATGCTGGCGCCGCCGGCAATGCAGCCGGCGATGGCGGAAGCCAGCGTGCACCCGGAGCCGTGATAACTGCCCGGAAGGCGTTCCCAACGGTCGCGGCGCAGCACGCCGTCCGCGCTGTACAGGGTGTTGATGACCTCCGGGGTATTTTCGTGCGTTCCGGTGATCAGGACGTATTGCGCGCCCATTTCGATCAGGCGCTGTGCGCAAAGATCAATCCCGGGTTCATTCTCGTCATCTTCATGTTCCGCCAGCCGCCTTGCCTCAGGCGCATTCGGGGTCAGTATCGTGGTCTGCGGCAGCAGGAGTTCGCGTATTGCCGAAATAACTTCTTCCCCCGAGAAGTCGTCGCCGCGCCCGGAGGTCAGAACCGGGTCGAACACCAGGGGGATGTCGGGATAGTCCGAAACAATTTCAGCGATGGCGACGACGTTTTCAACACTGCCCAGAACGCCGAGCTTGAACGCGGCAACCTGCATGTCTTCGAGCAGTGTTCGCGCCTGGCGCTCCAGAACCTCGGCGGCGACGGGATGCACGCTCTCGACCCCGACCGTGTCCTGGACGGTGATCGCGGTCAGTGCTGACAAGGGATGACAGCCGAGACTGGCCAGCGTCAGCAGGTCCGCCTGGATCCCGGCACCGGCAGTGGGATCGCTGGCGGCAAACACGAGAACCAGCGGCGGCGTCGGGATTTTGGTGTTCATCAAGTGCTGCGGACGTGGCATATGTGCCGACGATTGGGTAAGATGGCCTGAATTTTATCCGAATCCGGCTTGCGGCAACGATCAAGACATGAACGATGAAACAATCTACAAAACATGGATGTGCCTGATCTGCGGCCTCATTTATGATGAGCGGCTGGGTCTTCCGGAAGAGGGTATTCCGCCGGGAACGCGCTGGGAGGATGTTCCGATGAACTGGGTATGCCCGGAATGCGGCGCCCGCAAGACGGATTTTGAAATGGTGGAATTTTGAAGTCGGCGTAGTATGATGCGGCGCTAGAATAGCCCGCTGACGAGGGGGAGGGGACTTAATTGGCTGACTTATCCAAGTTGCGCGACGTCAAGGTGATGGTCATTGACGACAGCAATACGATCCGGCGAAGCGCGGAGATATTTCTCGTGCAGGCGGGATGTCAGGTCGTGCTCGCGGAAGACGGCTTCGACGCGCTGGCGAAAATTGCCGACCATCAGCCCAAGGTGATCTTCTGCGACATCATGATGCCGCGCCTCGACGGATACCAGACCTGTGCCCTGATCAAGAAGAATGCGCGGTTCAAATCGACGCCGGTCATCATGCTGTCCTCCAAGGATGGCTTGTTCGATCGGGCACGGGGGCGCATGGTCGGTTCCGATCAGTACCTGACCAAGCCTTTTTCCAAGGACAGCTTGCTGCAGACCGTCGCCATGTTTGCGACGCCGGCTGCGTCCGAAATTTCTTAGCGGTTCATGGAGCAATAATGCCCGTCAAAAATATTCTCGTTGTGGACGACTCTCCCACGGAG
This sequence comes from uncultured beta proteobacterium, assembly GCA_963727115.1. GTDB lineage: Bacteria > Pseudomonadota > Gammaproteobacteria > Burkholderiales > Rhodocyclaceae > Azonexus. The sequence continues at coordinate 43,719 of CAVSFS010000017.1, forward strand.
CGGTTTTTTTCCGTCGATCTGCTGACCAAGGCTGGCTATCAGGTGACCACCGCCGAAAATGGCGAAGAAGGGATTGCCAAGGCCAAGGCGACCAAGCCCGACCTGATCCTGATGGATGTCGTGATGCCGGGGCTCAATGGTTATCAGGCAACGCGCACCCTGACGCGCGACGAAGAAACCAAGAATATTCCAGTGATCGTCTGTACTTCGAAGGGGCAGGAAACCGACAAGATCTGGGGCCTGCGTCAAGGGGCCGCGGATTACATCGTCAAGCCGGTCATTCCGGAAGAATTACTGAAAAAAATTGCGGCTCTGCCCTGATCTGAATGGCTAAGAAAACCAGTCTTCGCGATTTTCAGGAGTACCTTGCGGGGCGCCTCCTGGGCGCCGCCCAAGGGCGTGGCGCCTCGTCCTGGCTTGGCGTTCGGGCTGGTGACGACAACTGGCTGATCGATCTGTCCGACAGCGGCGAGATCGTTCAGGCGCCAAAACTGACGGCGGTGCCGCTAACCCGGCCGTGGTTTGCCGGGATTGCCAATATACGCGGCAGTTTGCATGCGGTCGCCGATTTCTCGGTGTTCTGCGGAGGGGCGCCGACGCCGCGGAACAATAACACGCGGCTGCTGCTGGTCGGTAGCAAGCATGGCGCCAATGCCGCCTTGCTGGTGACGCGCATGCTTGGACTGAAAAATCCGGATGATTTTGCCGCCGCGGGCGCGGATCCGGCGGCGCCGGCATGGGGCGCGGTACGCTATACGGACAGTCAGGGCGGTGTCTGGCGAAAACTCTCGGTGCGCGACTTGCTCGCTGATAACGATTTCATGAATATTGGGGTCTGATTCACTCGGACCCTGAGCGGAGGATAAACATGGCGTTTGGCTTGAAAAACCTTGGTATGGGTGGCAATGACAGCAATCAGGCACCGATGACTGTCGCGGAAGGCGTGTCGGCGGCATCGCCTGGCGGAGGCATGCCCTTGTTGCCGGCGTTTTTTGCGCAGCAGCCGGTTGTCCAGCAGATGAAGACCCTGGGCAGCATATTCGTGATTCTCCTTCTCGCGATTGTCACCATTGTTTACTTCAATAACCGTAACTCCACATATGGAACTGCGTACGTCGCGGCGTCGGGTGAGATGGAGATGCTTTCGCAGCGACTGGCCAAGGCCTCGACGCTCGCGCTGCAAGGTAACCCTGTCGCCTTTGGGCAATTGAAGGAATCGCGTGAGACCTTCGGACGCTTGCTGGAGCGCCTGACCTCAGGTGGCGAAGTCGAGGGCGTCGATGTCCCTGCATCCCCGACGGATGTCCGGCCCCAGGTTGAGACGCTGACCAAGGTCTGGGCGGAAACCGACAAGGACGCCTTGACCGTGATCGAACAGGAGGCAAACCTGCTCGCCTTGGGCAAGAGCGTTGCCACCATCGACAACGAAAATGCGGCAATGCTGGAACTTGCCGAGCAGGTCGCGTCGCTCAAGCTGCAATCGGGTGCCGGTACCAAGGAAATTGCCGCGGCAAACCAGTTGGTGATGTTGACGCAGCGGATTGCCAAGAATGCCTCGGCACTGCTGGTTGGTGATGAAATCAACCCGGAAGTCGCGTTCCTTCTGGGCAAGGATACAAATGCCTTTCGTGACATCCTGCGGGGCTTGAGCAAGGCCGGAGACGACGCCGACACGCGCGCAAAGGTTGGTGAACTCGACGCCGCATTCAAGTCCTACCAGGCTGCCATCGGCAGTATTCTAGGCAACATGCAGCCGCTGGTTCTTTCCAAGCAGGCCGGTGCGCGCATTTTCCGCGGCAGCGAGGAACTGCTGAAGACGACGGACAATCTTGCGGTTGGCTATCAACAGGGGCTGACCGATAACGGCCGCTTCCTGGTGACGCTGATCAGCCTCGTGGTGCTGGCGGTTGGTATTCTGGCCCTGCTGGCAAAGGTCTATCTCGACGATACGCGTCGCCGCGCGGAAGATGCAGAGTTGCAGCGGCAGGGTTCGGAACTGACCAACCGTGAAAACCAGGACGCTATTCTCCAGTTGATGAACGAACTGGGGGATCTGGCCGACGGCGACCTGACATCGACAGCCACGGTGAGCGAAAACATTACAGGCGCGATTGCTGACTCGATCAACTATACGATCGAAGAACTCCGCCTGCTGGTCGGCCGCATCAACGATGCGGCGAACCGGGTGACGGCGGCGACCGAAATTGCCCGCCAGACATCCGCCGAACTGCTGACCGCTGCCGAGAGGCAGTCGCGCGAAATTCAGGACGCGGGCCAGTCGGCGCTCGAAATGGCGCGTTCGATGAGCGAAGTTTCAGGCAATGCGACACAGTCCGCCCAGGTTGCGCGCCAGTCACTGGCTGCTGCCGAGAAGGGTACGCAGGCCGTGGAAGACTCGATCAAGGGCATGAACGAAATCCGTAATCAGATCCAGGAAACCTCGAAGCGGATCAAGCGTCTCGGTGAAAGCTCGCAGGAGATCGGTGAAATCGTCGAACTGATTTCCGACATTACCGAGCAGACCAACGTGCTGGCGCTGAACGCGGCGATTCAGGCGGCTTCGGCCGGCGACGCGGGCCGCGGCTTCACGGTGGTTGCCGAGGAAGTGCAGCGACTGGCCGAACGTTCCGGCGAGGCAACGAAGCAGATTGCCGCCATTGTGAAGACCATTCAGACCGACACGCAGGATGCGGTATCGGCCATGGAACAATCGACGCAGGGTGTGGTTGAAGGAGCCAAGCTGTCCGATGCGGCAGGTCAGGCACTGGCCGAGATCGGGCAGGTGTCGCGCAACCTTTCGGACCTGATTGAAAACATCTCCACCTCGACGCAGGGTCAGGCCGACTCGGCGACCGAGGTGGCCAATCTGATGCAGGATATTCTGAGTGTTACCGAGCAGACGACCGCCGGCACGCAGCGCACCGCGCAGGCGGTTGACGAACTGAACGCCCTGGCTTCCGAACTCAAGGGTTCGGTTGCGGGCTTCAAGGTCGATTGAGCGAGATTCGCGAGAGACTATGAACGCGGCAACCGAATTTGATCTGGGACCGTTGACTTGGGTCAAGGGTGAGATCGACCTGGCCCTTACGCGTGCTGTGGAAGCGCTGGTACAGTATGAACTGAGCGGCGATGCGACACAGCTCAGGTTCTGCCGCACCCATGTCCACCAGGTCCATGGTGCCCTTTCGATAGTGGGGCTCGATGGCGTGACGCAGGTCACCGAATCCCTTGAAGCATTGCTCAGCGCGCTCGAGGAGCAGCGCCTGCAGTTCACGGCAGAGGTATCCATAACGCTGACCCAGGCCATGGCCGCGATCCGGAAATACCTGGATGATCTCCTTGCCGGAGAACCCAACCAGCCGTTGCGGCTGTTCCTTGTTTATTCGGTGTTGGCGACGGCGCGGGGCTTGAGTTCCTGCAGCCCGGCCGATCTGTTCTTTCCTGATTTGTCGCTTCGTCCACCCAAGCGTTCGATTCCTGTTGCCCCGCTCTCTGCTGACCAGTTGCACACCCTTCTCAAATCGGAGCGGGGGCGTTTCCAGAAGGGCTTGCTGGCATGGCTCAAGCATACCGGCGAGCAGCATGTCGCTCTCGAAAACATGCGGACGGCACTGGACAACATCGAATCAACGCAGGACTCTCCGGCCGCCCGTTCGTTCTGGTGGGTTGCGCTGGCGTTTGTCGAATCCTTGTTCGATCGTCAGGGCGAACCGGACGCTGAATCTCGCCAACTTCTGGCCCGGATAGATACGCAGATTCGCCGTCTGCTGGAGGGGTCGCTGAACGTTGCCGAGCGCTTGATGCGCGACGTCCTGTGCGCCGTTGCCTATGCGCCGGCGAATGCCAGCATGCTGGTGGCCGAAGTTCAGTCGGTGTTCGCGTTGCGCTCAATGTTGCCGGAAAGTGCGATCGATCAGGAAACCAACCTGCCTCAGGAAGTCGCCTTGCGCCGTCTGCGTGACACCCTGGCGGCCACCGAAGAAGTATGGAACAAATTCTGTACCGGCAGTGCGTCGGCGCTACCGGCATTTGATCAGCATGCCCAGACCTGTGCCGAACTGACCAACGAAATCGGGCATACGGACCTCAAGCGCCTGGGTCAGAGCTTTGCCGCGCTGGCTAGCTGGCTCGCCGAAGATCCAAAGCGTCACAATGATTCCGTGGCGATGGAGGTGGCGACCGCAATCCTCCTTCTCCAGAATGCCCAGGAAAACTTCCGGCGTCTGGGAATGGATTTTGCGCAGCAGGTCGACCTCATGGTCGCCCGCTTGTACGCATGTATTGCCGGCAAGCCGGCGGGCGGCAACGAAGATCTCCCCTTGCTCGACGAAATGACGCGTCGGGCTCAGGAGCGCCTGCTGGTCGGGCAGGTTGCCCGCGAAATTCAGAACAATCTGGCACAGGTTGAGCAGGCGCTAGATGCATTTTTCCGTAATCCGGAAAAAGGCCACGACCTCGCGCCGCTTGACGGCCCGGTAAAGCAGATCGCCGGTGCGCTGGCCATGCTCGGGCATTTTTCCGCTGTTTCCATGTTGCAGGAATGTGGTGCGCGGATTCAGCAGTTTGCCAGTCCTGGTTATGTGCCGGTCGCGGAAGACTTTGAAGCCGTGGCTCAGCAGTTGTCCTTGCTCGGTTTCTTCATCGATTCACTGCAGCATGGCGAAGCCGACTTCGATACCTTTGCCCGCCGCCTGCATGGGGTCGAGCAGCCCGTGGCCGAGGGGGCAACCGAAGACGAAGTGTCGGCCCCGCCAAGTATTGAAGGGCGGGTCGAACAGGGCATGGAGGCAACCCAGATCTTGTTCGAAGCGTTCAGGGAGCCTCCCGACGACGACCAGATCCGCGAGGAACTGAAGGACAATCTGCAATCGCTGCAGACGGAAGCCGTGCTTCTGGAAAATCTCGAATTAGGCGACACGGCCAAGGCGGCCATCGAGACGCCCGTGCCTTCTGCTGCAACGATCGAGCTTGCACATTCCAGTCACGAAGAGATTGATGCCGAATTGCTGGAAATCTTCCTCGAGGAAGCAAACGAGGTTCTGGCAACTATCGGTGACCAGTCGGCACAACTGGCTGTTGATCCGCGCAATACGGAAGCGCTGACCACACTCCGACGTTCCGCACATACGCTGAAGGGCAGCGGACGCATGGTCGGTCTCACCGATATGGGTGATGCCGCCTGGGCGCTTGAGCAGACGCTCAATATGTGGCTGCGCCAGGACATGGTGGTTACGCCGGAACTTCTGGCCCTGATCGCCGAGGCACACAATCTGTTCTCGCGCTGGGTTGCGGCTCTTGAGCAGCGTGCTGCGGACATTCCCGACCCGTCAACAATGGTCGCACTCGCGGAGGCCTTGCGCGGTGAAGAGCCGCGTTCGCTGGCGCCGGCGCCAGCCAGTGTCGTGCATAGCGTGGAGTTGCCCATTGCGGAAGCCGGAGAGTCGCCATCTGCCGTTCTCGATCTTCCGGTGAGTCCGGAGTGGGCTGGTGAACCTGAAGCCGTTCCTGCCGGCGAAGCTGGGGCTGAACTGATTGCTGAATTGCCTTTCGCGCCAATCGCCGAGCAGACGATGGAGCCGGTCCTGGAAATAGCCGAGCCGATTGCGGAACAGGCGAGCGAGATGGCGGAGATGTTCGCCGACTTTTCTGTTCCCGAAGACCATTCGGCCGGGGCGATTTCCGGGATCATCGAAAGTCCGCCAGTCGAGCCAGTCGCTCAGGTAGCGCCGACCCTCTATGACATTTTCCGCGAAGAGGCACGCGGCCACCTCGAGACCCTTGTTGCTGGCTACGGAGAACTCGAAGTAAATCCGAGCGCACCGACCTCGTTCGAGATAACGCGCGCCGCGCATACGCTGGGTGGAATTGCGGCGACGGTTGGTCTGATGCCGCTCAACCATCTGGCGATCGCTCTCGAGCACGCGCTGTTGCGCCGTGACAGTTCCGGCCGCCCGGAAAGCATCGGCGGGCTAGAAACCGTCCGTCAAGCGATCATCACCCTCGAGCAAATGTTCGCCGGGCTGGCGCGCCAGGAGGCGCCAAGCGAGCAGCTTCAGTTGATCTCTGCGCTTGAAGATGTCTTCCTGGTCGAGCCGCAAGCCAAGGTATCCGTCGTCGAGTCTCCTGCCACGGTGGCAGAGGAGTTTGCCAGCCCGATCGAGCCGGTAATCGAGCCGGTTGTCGAGGCTGTCGCACCGACTGCGGTCATGCCGGGCTCGAGGCTGCAGGATGACCTCGATGAGCAATTGCTGCCGATTTTCCTCGAAGAGGCCCAGGATCAGTTGCGGGAACTGACCGTGCAACTGCGTCTGTGGCGTGGTGATCTGGCCAGTGATGCGCAACCGCATGCCATCGCTCGACTGTTGCATACCTTCAAGGGCAATGCACGCATGGCCGGGGCGATGAACCTCGGCGAGTTCACGCACTTGCTGGAATCACGTGTCGAGGACGTCTTGCGGGCGGGGGCTGCAACCCCGGCGTTTATCGATGAAATCGAGAGTGGCTGCGACACGCTTGCGCAAGTGACCGAGCGTCTGCGCAATGGCGAATCCGCAGTCATCGAACCGCCGCCTGTCGCGCCGGGTGAATCTGGTGTGGCGCCAGCCTCGGCAATTGCTGTCTCTCTGGATGCCGAGCGCGATCATCACGATGCCGACACCGGCGCCCAACGCGCATCACTGCGTGTCCGGGCCGATCTGATCGACAGACTGGTCAACGAAGCGGGCGAATTGTCCATCGCGCGGGCGCGGATCGAAGGCGAAATGCTCAGCCTCAAGGGCTCGCTGCTCGATCTGACGGAAAACGTCATTCGTTTGCGCCGTCAGTTGCGCGAAATCGAAATTCAGGCCGAAGGCCAGATTCAGGCGCGGGTCGCCCAGGCGCACGACGGTCAGGCGGATTTCGACCCGCTCGAACTCGACCGCTTTACCCGCTTCCAGGAACTGACGCGTTTCATGGCCGAATCGGTCAATGACGTGGCGACGGTGCAGCAGAATCTGCTCAAGAACCTAGATGATGCCAACGCAGCCATCGTCGCGCAGGCCCGCCTAAATCGCGGCTTGCAGCAGGAACTGATGGGCGTGCGCATGATGCCGTTCGCCAGTCAGGCCGAGCGTCTGTTCCGTATCGTTCGCCAGACCGCCAAGGAACTAGGCAAACGCGCCAACTTCGACATCGTCGGCGGTCAGGTGGAACTCGACCGCTCGGTGCTCGACAAGATGATGGCGCCGCTCGAACACATGCTGCGCAATGCGGTGACCCACGGTGTCGAAACACGCGCCGAGCGTGTTGCGGCGGGCAAATCGGAAATTGGCGAAATCACGGTCGCGCTGGCTCATGAGGGCAATGAAATCATCCTCTCGATGGCCGACGATGGCCGCGGGCTTGACCGCGAACGAATTCGTGCCCGCGCCGTGGAGATGGATATGCTGGAACCCGGCATGGAGGCCGATGACGGGCTGCTATACGACCTGATCTTCCGTCCCGGGTTTTCGACGGCTGGCGAAGTCAGCCAGCTTGCCGGCCGCGGGGTGGGCATGGATGTGGTCAAGACCGAGGTCGGCGAACTGGGCGGGCGGATCGAAATCCTCTCCCAGCCAGGTCATGGAACGACCTTCCGTCTCTACCTGCCGCTGACCCTGGCGGTTACCCAGACCCTTCTGATGCGTGTCGGTTCGAATATCTATGCCGTGCCGTCGACGATGATCGAGCAGGTTCTGGAATTCAAGGAGGGGCCTCTTTCCGAGGTGCGTCAGAAGGGCGAGATCGAGTGGAAGGGTAATAGCTACCCCTTGCACTTCCTGCCACATCTTCTTGGTGATGCAGGCGCGACACCTGAAATTCAACGTCGCTACTGGATTCTGTTGCTGCGCTCGGGTTCACAGCGCGTGGCGGTACAGGTCGACGAACTCAGGGGCAATCAGGAAGTCGTGGTCAAGAACATCGGCGCCCAGCTTTCGCGGGTTGTCGGTATCGCCGGCGCCACGGTGCTTGGCGACGGCGAGGTGGTGCTGATCCTCAACCCGGTCGCGCTGGCCAGTCGCGCCACCATGGTCAGTGTCCAGAGTGCGGTTCCGGCTTCAGGCGCCCCGGTCGAGAAGGCCGTCGCCGCGTTGCCGACTGTCATGGTGGTCGACGATTCGCTGACCGTGCGCAAGATCACCAGCCGCCTTCTGACGCGCGAGGGCTATCAGGTCGTGCTGGCCAAGGACGGTGTCGATGCGCTGGAGCAACTGCTCGAAGTGGTGCCCGATGTGGTGATTTCCGATATCGAAATGCCCCGTATGGACGGCTTCGACCTGGTACGCAACATCCGTGCCGACAAGCGACTCGGCGCCTTGCCAGTGATCATGATCACCTCGCGGACTGCCGCGAAGCACCGCAATTATGCACTCGAGATCGGCGCCAGCCATTATCTCGGCAAGCCCTACGACGAAGACGAGTTGCTGTCCCTGGTCGCCGGCTACATCAAGGCCAAGCGGGCTTCCTGACAACAGCGTAACGGGCCAGGGTTTTCTCCCTGGCTCGTGCGTGGTCTACGATTGGCGTGGGGTAATCCCGGCCGATCACCACCGCCAGCGCTTCCTGCTCGCCATGGCTCATTTGCCATGGGGCGTGGATGTATTTGTTGGTGACTTTGGCCAGTTCCGGCACATAGCGGCGGATGAATTTGCCTTCCGGATCGAATTTCTCCGATTGGGTGACCGGATTGAAGATGCGGAAATACGGCTGCGCGTCGCAGCCACTGGAAGCCGCCCATTGCCAGCCGCCGTTGTTGGCCGAGAGATCGAAGTCGTTGAGGTGATCGGCGAAATACCGCTCGCCCAGGCGCCAGTCGAGGCCAAGATCCTTGGTCAGGAATGAAGCCACCACCATGCGCAACCGGTTGTGCATCCAGCCACTGTGGTTCAGTTGCCGCATCGCGGCATCGACCAGCGGGTAGCCGGTGCGTCCCGTGCACCACGCGGCGTAGCCTTCGGGCCAGTACTCCCACTGGATTGCATCGTATTCAGGCTTGAAGGCATGACCTGCGACACGCGGAAAGTGGTCGAGGATCATGAAATAAAAATCGCGCCAGATCAGTTCGCCGAGCCAGGTGTCGGCCTTGCTCTCGATGGCCACGCGGACCAGTTCGCGTACGGAAATGGTCCCGAAGCGCAGATGCACCGACAGGTAGGAAACCCCCTTGACCGCCGGGAAGTCGCGCAGAGCGCCATAACGCTCGATACGCCCGGCGCGGAAATCATCCCACAAGCGTCGGGCGCCGGACATGCCGGGGAGAATGCCGAGTTCCGCCAGATCGGTTGCTTCGAAGCCGATCTCGCCGAGGCCGGGGACGCCGCCAAGGCCGCTGCGGGCAAGGCGGCCGTCGCTGGGGTGGGCTATCCAGTCGGTTGCGGTCAACCGCTTCAACCAGGCATTTTTGTAGGGCGTGAATACCGAAAAAGGTCGGCCGGCCTGCGTCACTACCTCGTCGCCGTCGAAAATCGCCTGATCCTTGAAATCGTGGAAGGCAATGCCGGCTGCGGCAAGTTTTTCGGCGACCTTGGCATCCCGCTGTTTGGCGGCAGGTTCGTAATCGCGGTTGGCAAAAACCGCCACAACACCGAGTTCGCGGGCCAGCGCCGGAATTTCATCGCTTGCAGAGCCGTGGCGGACGATCAGCCCGCCGCCCCGCTGGCGCAGCGCAGCGTCCAGTTCGAGCAGCGACTCGTGGATAAAATGTACCCGACGGTCGCGTTTTGCCGGCAGCGCATCAAGAATTTGCCTATCAAAAATAAAGGCGCAATAGACCGCCTTCCCCGCGGCTAGCGCCGCGCTCAGGGCGGCGTGGTCGTAATCGCGGAGGTCGCGGCGAAACCAGACGAGGGCTTTTTCTTGTGTCATGGTTGGTTTGTACCTTGCCGGAGATTAAAATTCCACCCATGAACAGCGTCAACCTGACCGACAATTTCCTGATCGCCATGCCGGCGCTGGAAGACCCGTATTTTTCCAACGCCCTCGTCTACATCTGCGAGCACAACGAGAATGGCGCGCTGGGCATCATTGTCAACCGGCCGATCGACATGAGCCTGGCTGGACTGTTCGAAAAAATCGACATTGCGCTTGACGCCGAGAATCTGGCCAACCTGCCGGTCTATTTTGGCGGCCCGGTGCAACTGGACCGCGGATTCGTGCTGCACCGCCCGGTTGGCCAGTGGCAATCGACGCTGGCCGTAAACAGCGAAGTCGGACTGACCAGTTCGCGCGACGTTCTGGCGGCGGTCGGCAAGGAGGGACTCCCAGCCGAGATCATTGTCACCCTGGGCTACGCCGGTTGGGAAGCAGGTCAGTTGGAGAACGAATTGAGCCAGAATTCGTGGCTTACCGTGCCGGCAAAGGCCAGTATCCTCTTTGAAATGCCGCCGGAAGAACGGTTGCCGGCCGCCATGCAGAATCTTGGCGTCAGCTTTACCCAGCTTTCCGACGTGGCCGGGCATGCCTGACGGCACCGTGCTGGCATTCGACTTCGGCGAAAAACGCATTGGTGTCGCCACCGGGGAAACCTTGCTCGGCAGCGCCCACCCACTGACCGTCATCCACGCCGAGTCCAACGACGACCGCTTTGCCGCCATTGGCAAGTTGGTCGCCGAATGGCGCCCGGTACAACTGGTTGTCGGTTTGCCCACCCACGCTGATGGCACGGCACATGAAATGACCCGCCTGGCGCAGAAATTTGCCGAACGACTGAAACGCCGCTTCAACCTCCCGGTTGCCTTTGCCGACGAGCGCCTGACTTCGCTCGACGCCGCGGCGCGCCTGCGTGAAACCGGCCATAGCAGCCGGACTGCAAAGCCGTTGCTCGACGCAGTGGCAGCCCAGTTGATCCTTCAAACCTGGTTCGAAAGCCCGCACCATGTCAATCCTTCCTGATTCCCTGCCTGACGCCGAGGACCAGTGCCGCCAGTTGGCCGACCTGATTCGCCCCCACCTGCATCGCCAGCCGGCGCTGATCGGGATCTTCAGCGGCGGCGCCTGGATCGCCGAGCGCCTGAAGGAATTGCTTGGACTTCCGGAAGACATTGGATTGATCGACGTTTCCTTCTATCGTGACGATTTTGCAGCCAAGGGCTTGCACCCGCAGGTCAAGCCGACCGTGATCCCCTTCGACGTCGAAGGCCGTCACCTGATCCTCGTCGATGACGTGCTTTATACCGGACGCACGACACGTGCCGCGCTCAACGAGCTGTTCGATTATGGTCGTCCCGCCTCGGTGAGCATGGCCGTGCTGGCCGATCGCGGCGGGCGCGAATTGCCGATCGCGGCGACCTACTGCGTCTGGAATGTTGCCTTGGGTGAGGGCCAGAGCCTGGTGCTCGGCAAGCAGGACGACGGTCAACTCGCCTGGAGGCTGGAAAATGAATAACCCGCAGTTGAACACGAATGGCGAACTGACTCATCTGATGTCAATCGAGGGGCTGCCGCAGGCCATCATTACGCAGATTCTCGATACCGCGGCCTCCTTCATGGAGGTCTCGGCGCGCGATGTGAAGAAGGTGCCCCTGTTGCGCGGCAAGAGCGTCTTCAACCTGTTCTTCGAGAACTCGACGCGCACCCGCACTACCTTCGAGATCGCCGCCAAACGCCTGTCGGCCGACGTCATCAATCTCGACATCAACAAGTCGTCGGCGAGCAAGGGCGAGACGCTGCTCGATACCATCGACAACTTGTGCGCCATGCACGCCAACCTGTTCGTCGTCCGCCATGCTTCCAGTGGCGCGCCTTACCTGATTGCCGAGCACCTGCAACGCATCGGTCGCGACGACGTACATGTCGTCAATGCCGGTGACGGGCGCCACGCCCACCCGACGCAGGGTCTGCTCGACATGTACACGATCCGCCACTACAAGAAGGACTTCACGCAATTGCGGGTGGCCATCGTCGGCGACATCCTGCACTCGCGCGTCGCCCGTTCGGACATCCACGCGCTGACCACGCTGGGCGTTCCGGAAGTCCGCGCCATCGGCCCGGAAACCTTGTTGCCCAAGCATCTCGACAAGCTCGGCGTGCATGTTTTCCACGACATGGATGAAGGGCTCAAGGACTGCGACGTCATCATCATGCTGCGTCTGCAGAACGAGCGCATGACCGGTGCGCTGCTGCCCTCGGCCGGCGAATATTTCCGCCACTACGGCCTGACGCCGCAGAAGCTGGCGCTGGCCAAGGCGGACGCCATCGTCATGCACCCGGGCCCGATGAATCGCGGCGTCGAAATCCACTCGGCGGTGGCCGATGGACCGCAGGCCGTGATCCTGCCCCAGGTCACCTTCGGCATTGCGGTGCGCATGGCCGTCATGAGCATCGTTGCGGGGAATTGATCAATGAACATCGAAATCAAGAACGGCCGTGTAATTGACCCGAAAAACGGTGTCGACCGCAACACATCGCTATTCATCGCCGATGGCAAGATTGCCGCGCTGGACGACGCGCCGGCCGGCTTTGTCGCCGAGCAGATCATCGATGCGACCGGTTGCGTCGTCTGCCCGGGACTGATCGACCTCGGCGCCCGGCTGAACAGCATCGAGGCTGAACTGGCTGCCGCTGTTGCGGGTGGTGTGACCTCGGTGGTTGTGCCGCCCGATGCCGACCCGCCGCTCGATGAGCCCGAACTGGCCGATCGTCTGGTGCACCGCGCCAAGGAAATCGCCAAGGCCAGGGTGCTGCCGCTGGGGGCGCTGACGCTTGGTCTCAAGGGCGAACGCCTCGCCGAACTGGCTGGCCTCAAGAAAGCTGGCTGCGTTGCCTTCTCGCAGGCCAATGTGCCCATGATCGACACCGAGGCGCTGCTGCGCGCCATGGAATATGCTGCTACCTTCGGTTTCGCCGTCTGGCTGCAGCCGCAGGATTACTGGCTGTCGCGCAACGGCATCGCGCATGAGGGGGAAGTGGCCAGCCGTCTTGGATTGGCGGGAATCCCGGTGGCCGCCGAATCGATTGCCATTGCCACCATCGTCCAACTTGTGCGCGAAACCGGTTGCCGGGTTCATCTGACGCGTCTGTCCTCGGCGGACGGGGTGGCGCTGGTCAAGGCGGCGCGCGATGAGGGACTGCCCGTTACCTGCGACATCGGCGTCCATCACCTGTTGCTGACTGACAACGACATCGGCTATTTCAATCCGCATGCCCGGTTCTCTCCGCCCTTGCGCACGGAAAGTGACCGTCAGGCGCTGTCAACCGCGGCTGCCTCGGGTCTCGCCGCGATCTGCTCCGACCATACTCCAGTCGGGGCCGATGAGAAGTTGTTGCCTTTCGGAGAGGCCAAGGCGGGCGCGACCGGCCTCGAGGTCTTGTTGCCGCTGACCCTGAAGTGGGCTGAAGCGGCTGGCGTGGCGCTACCAGCGGCACTGGCCCGGATTACTTCGGCGCCGGCCGAGGTGCTCGGACTGCAAAGAGGGCAGCTTGCCGTGGGGGCGGCCGCGGACGTCTGCGTTTTCGATCCGGCGGCGATCTGGCAATTGACCCCGGAAGCCCTCAAGAGCCGGGGCAAGAATTCGCCGTGGACGGGCTACCTGCTGAATGGCAAGGTGAGAAAGACGCTGGTTGGCGGTCGCGCGGTCTATACGGGCTGAGCGAAACGGGCGATTGCTTCGGCGGTCGTTCCGTTCACTTCCAGCACCTTGCGCCGCGAAGTCTGGCCACTTTTCAGGTTGACCGCGGACTTTGGCAGGCTCAAGGCTTCGGCGACAAACCTGACCAATGCCTCGTTGGCCTTGCCGTCGACCGGCGGCGCCGCGAGACGGATTTTCAGCGCATCGCCATGCAGACCCGCGAATTCGGTTTTCCTGGCGCCGGGCTGGATGTGCAGGGTCAGCGTGATGCGGCCATCGGCCGCCACGCGATACCAGTCGCTCACAGGAACATCAATACCACTTGCAGCAGCAGGATGGCGATCAGCGGCGAGAGGTCGATGCCGGCAATCAGCGGAATGAAGCGCCGAATCGGATCGAGCAGCGGCCGGGTCAGTTGATGCGCCGGGGCGGCCAGTGGTGAGTAGGGGTTGATCCATGACAGCACGGCTTGCAGGATCAGCGCGCCGATCTGGATGTATGCCGCCAGACGGAGCAGGCTGCGGATGGCGAACCAGCCGATCATCAAAGTTATCGTCGCGCCGTCGGCGTCGAGCGATTGTCCGGAGATGCCGATGAGCAGTCCGGCCAGCAATAGTTGTAGCGCGAGCGCCGCGAACAGGCTGGCCCAGTCCAGGCCGCCGATCCCGGGAATGATCCGGCGCAAGGGCTTGACCGCCCAGTTGGTCAGCGCCACGACGAAGTTGCCGATCTGTCCGGCGAAGGAAACACGCAGCGCCTGCATCATGAAGCGCAGCAGGAACAACGTGCAGAAAAAACCGGCGATGGCATCGAGCAGAAAAATGACTGCCTGCATCAATTGGCTCCCAGCAGCTTGCCGAGTTCGCGGCCGCGCGCCTCGGCGGCCATGACGCCGGCGATGATGCCCTCCTTGACGCCCTGTTCGGCCATCGTGCGCAGCGCGGCCTCAGTGGTGCCGCCCTTGGAGGTGACGCGCTCGCGCAGCAGTGCGGCCGGCTCACTCGATTGGGCGGCCAGTGCGGCGGCACCCTGAACGGTCTCGATGGCCAGTTGACGTCCCTGTTCCGGCGTGAAGCCGAGGTCGGCGGCGGCTTGCTGCAGCGCTTCGATGAACAGAAAAACATAGGCCGGGCCGCTTCCGGAGAGCGCGGTTACTCCATCCATCTTGCCTTCATCGGCGATCCAGACGGTACTGCCGACGGCGCTCAGCACGCGGTCGGCAGCGGCCTGTTCAGCGCTGCTGACTTCGGGCAGAGGGCAGAGACCGGTGATGCCGGCGCCGATCAGGGCCGGGGTGTTGGGCATGCAGCGGACGATCTTGCGATGGCCGCCGAGAAAGCGCGCCAGCGTGGCCAGATCGAGGCCGGCGGCAATGCTGACGACAACGGCGTTGCCCAGTTTGCCGACGAGCGGGGCGACGGCTTCCTTCATCTGTTGCGGCTTGACCGCCAGCACCAGCAGATCGCCGACGCCGGCCAGCATTTCGGCTGTTTCCAGGCAGTTGACCGCGTAAGTCTGCTTCAACTTGTCGCGCGCTTCGCCACCCGGATCGATCACGGTGATGTCAGCGGCGGCGAAGCCCTGTTTCAACATGCCGCCGATCAGCGCATTGGCCATGTTGCCGCCGCCGAGGAAGGTAATTTTCATGCGTGGTTTCTTTCACCAAAAATGGCCGTGCCGATGCGGACGATGGTCGCGCCTTCGGCTACGGCTGCTTCAAGATCGTGGGACATGCCCATGGACAAGGTATCGAGCGGCAAGCCGGCCGCGCGGATCGTTGCGAAAATTTCGCGCAGTCGGCGCAATGGCGCACGCTGGGCGGTGAAGTCGTCGGCTGGCTCGGGAATGGCCATCAGGCCACGCAAGTTCAGCCGGGGCAAGGCAGCGATTGCCTGGCACAGCGCCAAAGCTTCCATGGGCGCGCAACCGCTCTTGCTGGCTTCGCCGGAGACATTCACCTGGACACAGACTTGCAGTGGCGGCAGCGTGGGCGGCCGTTGTGCCGAGAGCCGTTCGGCAATCTTGAGGCGCTCGATCGAATGCACCCAGGCGAAATGTTCGGCAATCAAGCGCGTCTTGTTGCTCTGCAGCGGGCCGATGAAATGCCACTCCAGATCGAGGTCGACCGTGGCCCGTGCCTTGTCGATCGCCTCCTGGACGTAATTCTCGCCGAATGCCCTTTGTCCGGCCCGGTTCGCGGCAATCACGCACTCGACAGGCCATGTCTTGCTGACTGCCAGAAGACCTATTTCCCCGGGCAAACGACCCGCGTCGATAGCTGCCTTGGCGATACGTGAGCGGACTGCTTGCAGGTTGGAGGCGATTGCGCTCATAATTGTTTGGAATTCTTTCTGTTTTCAGTATACACGCGCCCTAAGGACGATTCGTATGGACATCACAGAACTGTTGGCCTTTGGAGTCAAGAACAAGGCATCCGACCTTCACCTCTCGGCGGGCCTGCCGCCGATGATCCGTGTTCACGGCGACGTGCGCCGGATCAACCTGCCGGCGATGGAGCACAAGGACGTGCACGGCATGGTGTATGACATCATGAGCGACACCCAGCGCAAGATTTATGAAGAGACGCTGGAGTGTGACTTCTCCTTCGAAATTCCGAATCTGGCGCGTTTCCGGGTCAATGCCTTCAACCAGAATCGTGGCGCGGGAGCGGTTTTCCGGACCATTCCCTCGAAGATACTGACGCTGGAAGATCTGAACTGTCCGAAGATATTCAAGGATATTTCCGAGTACCCGCGCGGCATCGTACTGGTCACCGGACCGACCGGTTCCGGCAAGTCGACGACGCTGGCGGCGATGGTCAATCACGTCAACGAAAACGAATATGCCCACATCCTGACGGTCGAAGACCCGATCGAATTCGTGCATGAGGCCAAGAAGTGCCTGATCAACCAGCGCGAAGTCGGTCCGCACACGCTGTCCTTCGCCAACGCGTTGCGCTCGGCGCTGCGCGAGGATCCGGACGTCATCCTGGTCGGTGAAATGCGCGACCTCGAAACCATCCGCCTGGCGCTGACTGCAGCCGAAACCGGCCACCTGGTGTTCGCCACGCTGCACACCTCGTCGGCGGCCAAGACCATCGACCGGATCGTGGACGTCTTCCCGGCGGCGGAAAAGGAAATGGTCCGCTCGATGCTCTCCGAATCGCTGCGCGCCGTCATTTCGCAGACGCTGCTCAAGACCAAGGATGGCAACGGCCGTGTCGCAGCGCACGAAATCATGATCGGCACCCCGGCGATCCGCAACCTGATCCGCGAAAACAAGGTGGCACAGATGTATTCGGCGATCCAGACCGGCCAGAATTTCGGCATGCAGACACTGGATCAGAATCTGCTCGAACTGGTGCGGCGCAATGTGGTGTCGAATGCCGAAGCCAGGTCCCGGGCAACCAACAAGGACAACTTCCCCGGCTGAGCCGGCGAATATCAGGGAAAGAGGGAGAGTTATGGAACGCGATCAGGCAATGAAATTCATGCACGATCTCCTGCGCCTGATGGTGCAGAAGAAGGGCTCCGACTTGTTCATCACGGCCAATTTTCCGCCGGCGATCAAGGTGGACGGCAAGATCATGCCGGTCTCCAACCAGATACTGACGCCGTCACACACAGCCGAACTTGCCCGCTCGATCATGAACGACCGGCAGGCTGCGGAATTCGAAGCAACCAAGGAATGCAACTTCGCCATTTCGCCGGCCGGCATCGGTCGCTTCCGGGTCAATACCTTCGTTCAGCAGGGACGTATCGGTGTCGTTTGCCGGACGATCAACCAGACCATCCCGACGCTTGACGAGCTTGGCCTGCCGCCGGTGCTCAAGGATGTTGCAATGACCAAGCGCGGACTGGTGATCTTCGTCGGCGGTACCGGTACCGGCAAGACGACCTCGCTGGCGGCGCTGGTCGATTACCGCAACGAGAACACTTATGGCCACATCATCACCATCGAGGATCCGATCGAATTCGTCCACGAGCACAAGAACTGTATCGTCACGCAGCGTGAGGTCGGGGTCGATACCGATGACTGGAAGCCGGCGCTGAAGAATACGCTGCGCCAGGCGCCGGATGTCATCATGATGGGTGAGATCCGCGACCGCGAAACGATGGATTACGCTATCGCCTTTGCCGAAACCGGCCATCTCTGTCTCGCGACATTGCACGCCAACAGCTCCAATCAGGCCATCGACCGCATCATCAACTTCTTCCCGGAAGAGCGTCGCCATCAGCTTTTGATGGATCTTTCGCTTAACCTGCGCGGCATGATCTCGCAGCGCCTGCTGCCCAAGAAGGATGGCAAGGGTCGTCTGGCGGCGATCGAGGTCATGCTCAACTCGCCCTACATCTCCGACCTGATCTTCAAGGGCGAGGTGGGCGAAATCAAGGAAGCCATGAAGAAGTCCCGCGAGCTTGGAATGCAGACCTTCGACCAGGCGCTGTTCGATCTCTACGATGACGGCAAGATCAGCTACGAAGACGCGCTGCGCAACGCGGACTCCCTGAACGACCTGCGTCTGCAGATCAAGCTGCACGGCAAGGACTCGAAGGATCGTGACCTGACCACAGGTATCGGCCATCTGGATATCGTTTGACCGGCACTATCCCGGACTGGCTCCGGGTCGGCTTGAGTTAGAATTGCCCCAATAAGTTATTGCGCCCCGGACCTCCGGGGCGCTTCTTTTGTGTCACCGGCTTTGCAGGTGACGGTGCTGGTTCCAGCAGTTGTTTCTATGGTATCCCTTGCGGATTGCTACCCATGTCCGGCCTCAATCCCCAGCAACGCGAAGCGATCCGCTACCTCGACGGCCCCCTGCTGGTGCTCGCCGGCGCCGGCTCGGGCAAGACGCGGGTAATCACGCAGAAAATTGCCTATCTGGTCCAGGACTGCGGGTTTCAGCCACGCAACGTGGCGGCGATCACCTTCACCAACAAGGCGGCGAAGGAGATGCAGGAGCGGGTCGGCAAGCTCCTGTCACGGTCGACCGCCGAAGAACTGCAAATTTCAACCTTCCATTCGCTCGGCGTCCGCATCCTGCGCGAAGAGGCCAAGGTGCTGGGCTACAAGCCGCGCTTCTCGATTTTCGATTCGGCCGATTGCGCCGGCATCATCGGTGACGTCGCCAGGACCGTCGACAAAGGCGCCTTGCGCCGCCTGCAAGCTATCATCTCCAACTGGAAAAATGCCCTGGTGACGCCGGAAGCGGCCCGCCATCTGGCCGCCAACGAACACGAAGTGCTCGCTGCTCACGCCTACCTGTCCTACGAGGCGACGCTGAAGGCTTATCAGGCGGTCGATTTCGACGACCTGATCGGCCTGCCGGTGGTCCTCTTCCAGCAGCATCCGGAGATCGCCGAAAAGTGGCAGAACCGCCTGCGTTACCTGCTGGTCGATGAATACCAGGATACCAACGCCGGCCAGTATCAACTGCTCAAGCTGCTGACCGGCGTCCGTGCCCAGTTCACAGCGGTGGGTGACGACGATCAGGCGATCTATGGCTGGCGTGGCGCCGACATCGACAACCTGAAGAAGCTGCCGGCCGAGTTCCCGGCGCTCAAGGTCATCAAACTTGAACAAAATTACCGGTCGACCGCAAGAATCCTCAAGGCCGCCAATAACGTTATCTCGCACAACGAGAAGCTGTTCGACAAGAGGTTGTGGTCCGAACTCGGTCATGGCGACCCGATTACCGTCACCGCCTGCAAGGACAACGAAGCCGAGGCGGAAGGCGTGGTCATGAAATTGCAGGCTCACCGCTTCGAGCAGCGCGGCAAGTTCCGGGATTACGCCATCCTCTATCGCTCGAACCATCAGGCGCGTGGCTTCGAGCAGCATTTGCGCAACCACAAGATTCCCTACCTGCTCTCCGGCGGCCAGTCCTTCTTCGACAAGGCGGAAATCAAGGACATCACTTCCTATCTGCGCCTGCTGACCAACGAGGACGACGATCCGGCCTTCATCCGTGCTGCGACCACGCCGAAGCGCGGCATCGGCGCTGCTACGCTGCAGGTGCTCGGCCAGTATGCCGGTGAACGCCACGTTTCGCTGTTCCACGCAGCCTTCGAGGAAGGTTTCGCACTCCGCGTGCAGCCGCGTCAGCTCGAACCTTTGCTCGAGTTCTGCAACTTCATCAACCGTATCCAGCACCGGGCCTCGCGCGAACCGGCGCAGCAGGTGCTGCCCGACCTGCTGAAAGCCATCGATTACGAAACCTTCCTTTACGATCACGAGGAAGAGCGCACCGCACAGACGCGCTGGGCCAATGTCTGCGAATTCGCCAACTGGCTGAACGGCAAGGGCGAGGAAGAGGGCAAGACGCTGATCGACCTGGCCCAGAGCATTGCGCTGATCAATCTGCTCGACAAGCAGAACACCGACGAGACCGACGCCGTGCAGCTCTCGACGCTGCATGCGGCCAAGGGACTGGAATACAAGCATGTGTTTCTGGTTGGCATCGAGGAGGGAATCCTGCCGCACCGCGAGTCGCTCGACCCGGCGAAAATAGAAGAAGAACGCCGGCTGATGTATGTCGGCATCACCCGCGCCCAGCGTTCGCTGCACCTTTCCTACTGCGAACGGCGCAAGCAGGCGCGCGAGTTCATGCCCAGCGAGCCCTCGCGCTTCATTGCCGAAATGGGCACTGAAGATATCCGTTTCTCCGGCGGCAAGCTGGCCGCCGAGCCGGACAAGGCGGAAGGCAGTGCCCGGCTCGATGCGCTGAAGGCCATGCTGGCCGGCAACAAGCGCTAACCGCTTGGTCACACCGCGTTACAGCGAGTTACTCTCCTTATGACATCCGGGCGGTCGGCGCCCGCGTTATTCGGCACAAGGCAGCGCAATCCTGCAAAGCCGGTTCAAGTCCCGAATTACCGTGTAAGGAGAATCACAATGACCAAACAACTTATTGCCCTCGTAATTGCCGCTGCTTTTGGTATCGCCCACGCCGCTGACGTCAAGCCGGCAGCAGAAGTCAAACCCGCCGCCGCGCCGACTGCCGCTGTGGTCAAGAGCGAAGCGCCAAAGGCTGAAGTGAAGGCGCCTGAAGCCAAACCTGCTGTCGCTGCCCCGGAAATGAAGGCAGAGGCCAAGCATGCCAAGAAGGTGAAACATGCTCAGCCGAAGACGCCCGAAGTTCCCGCTGCAGATGCAGTGATGGCGGCGCCCGCCAAGGCTGCCGATCCGGTCAAGAAATAAACTCCCTGCAGCTACTCGGGTACGGCCCTCCAAAAGCCGGCCTGAGTTGGGCGCCCACGAGGCGCCCATTTTTATGTCACCGGCCCTGCCGGTGAGGGTATCCCTTGTGGATCGTTCAACAAAAAAGGGAGGCCGCGGCCTCCCTTGTTCCACATCTTGTGCTGATTTATTTGGCCAAGCCCACCAGATGGTCGACCGCGCCCTTGATTTCGGCGTCGGACAGATCAGCCGCGCCACCCTTTGGCGGCATCGCGCCCTTGCCGGCAATGGCGTTCTTGTAGAGGGTGGCGTTGCCTTGAGCGATGCGCGGCGCCCAGGCGGCCTTGTCGCCTGCCTTGGGGGCACCGGCGACACCGGTATTGTGGCAGGCGCCGCAAACCGAGTTGAAAACGGTTGCGCCATCCTTCGGGCCGGCGGCAGCAACCGGGACTGCCTTGGCCAGTTCGAACTTGGCAACCGGCTGGATGCGGCTTTCGGCCTGGTCGGAGCTGCTGGCATCGGCAGCGGATTTGTCGCCCTTCATGGAAAACGGGACGACAACCGCAATCAGAACAACAGTCACAATGATGGTTGTGACCATGATGCCTTTGGAAGAATATTGCTCGGCCATGCTGATTACCTCGATCCGCAAAAAAATATAAGTGTGCAATTATAAAACGGCTTATGCCCAAACCGGAAGGCTGGTTAGCGGCATCCACATGGCCCGAGGCCACGCCGAGGGGAAGGGGCGCCGCCACCAGCGGCCCGGTGACATAAAAAAACCCCGCCGGAGGGCGGGGTAGGAAGTTCTCGAAAGGGGGAATTTCGAGAGGAGGGGTTCAACGTACGAATGCAGTGTAGGCATTGCCCGAACCGGTGTCTGTCGTCCTTTCGTAGCTTTCTGTAACCGGATGTTGCAGTGCACATGCTGCACTGCGGAATGACAGCGACTGACAAAAGCGTGATGATGCTCCGACGTGTCGAGAAGGTGCGGCACATACCCTTTTGGCGACACCCAGCAATTCATGGAGGAGACACCATGCAGAAGTCGCTTCACATCGATCCGGCGAAATGTACCGGATGCCTGCAGTGCGAGATGGCCTGTTCCTACGAGCACACCGGGACCATCAATCCGTCTAAGTCCCGCATCAAGGTCTTCAATTTCGAACACGAAGGCCGCAAGGTGCCTTACACCTGTACGCAGTGCGCCGATGCCTGGTGCATGAACGCCTGCCCGGTGGATGCCATCGTGATCGATGCCGCCACCGGCGCCAAGGTGGTCAGGGAAGCGACCTGCGTCGGTTGCAAGGTGTGTACCATCGCCTGTCCGTTCGGTACGATCAATTACATGGCCGATGTCGGCAAGGTACAGAAGTGCGACCTGTGCGGCGGTGATCCGAAATGTGTCACTGCTTGCCCGACCGCCGCCATTACCTATGTCGATGCCGACTGGACTGGTCTGGATCGCATGCGCGCCTGGGCCGCCAAGTCCAATACCGCTGCAGTTGCTGCCTGAGGAGGAGAGATCATGGGATGGAACAAGAAAGTCCTGCGCGTGAACCTCACCGCCGGCACCTGCACACCTGAACCGCTGAACATGGAATGGGCCAACGACTATCTCGGCTCGCGTGGGTTGGCATCGAAATATCTGGTCGAGGAAATCGACCCCAAGGTCGATCCGCTGTCACCGGACAACAAGATGATCATGTCCACCGGTCCGCTGACCGGCACCATGGCCTCGACCGGCGGCCGCTACACCGTGGTCACCAAGAGTCCGCTGACCGGTGCCATCGCCTGCTCCAATTCGGGCGGCTACTTCGGCGCCGAAATGAAGTTCGCCGGCTGGGACATGGTCATCTTCGAAGGCAAGTCGCCGAAGCCGGTCTATCTCTACCTCGAGAACGACAAGGCCGAGTTGCGCGATGCCGCACACCTGTGGGGCAAGACCTGTTGGGAAACCGAGGAAACCATCAAGGCCACGCACCAGGATCCGCTGATCCGCATTTCATCGATCGGCGGGGCCGGCGAGAACGGGGTGCTCTACGCCGCCATCGTCAATG
Organism: uncultured beta proteobacterium; assembly: GCA_963727115.1. GTDB lineage: Bacteria > Pseudomonadota > Gammaproteobacteria > Burkholderiales > Rhodocyclaceae > Azonexus. The sequence goes on from CAVSFS010000017.1 coordinate 66,544, forward strand.
ACCTGCACCGCGCGGCCGGCCGCTCCGGCGTCGGTACGGTGATGGGCTCGAAGAACCTCAAGGCAGTGGCGATTCGTGGTACTCAGGGCGTTTCCGGAATCAAGGATTTCCCGGCCTTTCTGGCCGCCGCAAACGCCGGCAAGAAAGTCCTGGCCGACAATGCGGTGACCGGCCAGGGCCTGCCCAAGTACGGCACGCAAGTGCTGATGAACGTGATCAATGAAATGGGCGCCTTGCCAACGCGTAATCACCGCGACGTCCAGTTCGAGGAGGCAGGCAGGATCTCCGGCGAAGCCATGCACGAGAAACGCCAGAGCGATGGCAAGACCCATCTGGTCACCAATGCCGCCTGTTTCGGCTGCACCATCGCCTGTGGCCGAATTTCGCGAATTGACGAAACGCATTTCAGCGTCAAGAACAGCCCGAAATACTGGGGTGCCAATGGCGGCCTCGAGTACGAGGCGGCCTGGGCGCTTGGCGCGGCCAACGGCGTCGGCGATCTGGAGGCGCTGCAGTACGCCAACCTGCTGTGCAACGAGCACGGGATGGACCCGATTTCCTTCGGCGCCACGGTCGGTGCGGCGATGGAACTCTACGATCTGGGCATCCTGAGCAAGGAGCAGATCGGCCTCGATGCCCGGTTCGGTTCTGCCGAGGCGTTATGCAAGCTGGTCGAGATGACGGCCCATGGCGAAGGATTCGGCAAGGAACTCGGCATGGGCAGCGGCCGGATGTGCGCCAAGTACGGGCGGCCTGACCTGTCGATGAGCGTCAAGAACCAGGAGTTCCCGGCCTACGACTCGCGCGGCATCCAGGGCATGGGTCTGGCCTACGCCACATCCAATCGCGGCGCCTGCCACCTGCGCGGCTATACCGTGGCTTCGGAAGTGCTCGGCATTCCGGTCAAGACCGATCCGTTGGTAACCGAGGGCAAGGCGGATCTGGTCAAGGCCTTTCAGGACGCCACCGGTGTCTTCGACGCGGCAGGTATCTGTATTTTCACCAGCTTTGCCTGGACACTGGCCGATGTGCAGCCCCAGATCCAGGCAGCCTGCGAAGGCGACTGGTCGATGGACAAGCTGAATCTGGTCGGCGAGCGCATCTGGAACATGGAGCGCCAGTTCAACCTCGCTGCCGGCCTGACCGCCAAGGATGACGACCTGCCGCCGCGCCTGAAGACCGAGCCGGCCAAGACGGGACCGGCCAAGGGCTTGGTCAATGGCCTCGACAAGATGAAGCCGGAGTACTACAAGGTGCGCGGCTGGACGCCGGAAGGCGTGCCGGAGAAAGCGACGCTCGAACGTCTGGGCTTGTAGGTCCGGCGTGCGTACTGGCGGGGTTGCGCCTGGCGCAGCCCCGCTTTTCTTTCCCAACCGGAGAGGACAAGCATGAAGCACATCATTCTCGGCAACGGCCCGGCCGGTGTCGTGGCTGCGGAGACCCTGCGCCGTGCCGCCCCGGCCGACGAAATCCTGCTCGTCGGCAGCGAGGATGCGCCGCCCTATTCGCGGATGGCCATCCCCTACCTGCTGCAAGGCAATATCGACGAGCGCGGAACCTATCTGCGCAAAACGGACGACCACTTTGCCAAACTCCGCATCGAGCAGCGCCGCGGACGGGCAGTTGCGGTCAACAGCGAAAAACAGACGATTTTGTTCGATGACGGTCAATTCGAGCCTTATGACCGCTTACTGATAGCGACCGGCTCGCATCCGGTGCGCCCGCCAATTCCCGGCATCGACCTGCCGCAGGTGCAGACCTGCTGGACGCTGGATGACGCGCGAGCGATCGCCGCCCATGCCAAGCCCGGTGCGCGGGTGCTGCAACTGGGGGCGGGTTTCATCGGCTGCATCATCATGGAAGCGCTGGTCAAACGCGGGGTGCAACTGACTGTCGTCGAGATGGGCGATCGCATGGTGCCGCGCATGATGACGCCGGAAGCAGGCAGCATGATCAAGCGCTGGGTCGAGAAACTGGGCGTGCGCGTGGTGACCAAGGCGGGCGTCGAGCGCATCGAAAATGGTCAAAACTGCCCGTTCGACCGTAACACTAACGACTGGTGACCAGCTTGCTTGCGATCTGCTGATCGTCGCCGCCGGCGTGGCGCCCAATGTCGCCTTCCTCGAAGGCACCGATGTCCATGTCGCCAAGGGGGTTCTGGTCGACGACACGATGCAGACGTCTGTTCCCGGCATCTATGCCGCGGGTGACGTCGCGGAAGCGCCCGACCTGTTCTCCGGGCGCCATCTGGTGGCTGCCATCCAGCCCAATGCCGCCGACCAGGCGCGCATCGCGGCGCTCAACATGGCCGGTCAACCGGCCCGGATGAACGGGGTGCTGGCCATCAACGTGCTCGATTCGATGGGGATGATCTCGTCATCCTTCGGCGAATGGCAGGGTGTCGCGGGTGGCGAGGGCGTCGAGCGGGCCGACGAGGCCAGTGGCCGGTACATCAGCCTGCAGTTCGATGGCGATGTTCTGGTCGGCGCGACGGCGATCGGTCTTACCGGACATGTCGGTGCCCTGCGTGGCCTGATCCAGTCCAGGACACGACTTGGCCACTGGAAAGAGAAATTGCTGGAGACCCCGACGCGCTTCGTCGAAGCCTTCATTGCCTGCCAGCGACCGAATAGCTGAGCCGGATGCGGGTAACGGTCAAGCTCTACGCCACGCTCGGCGACTATCTGCCGGCCGGCAGCAAGAGCAATCGGGTGGACGTCGAGACAGCGGAGAATGCGTCGGTCAGCGCGGTTCTGGCGCCTTTCGCGCTACCGCCCCGGTTGACCCATCTGGTGCTGGTCAATGGCGTCTTCGTGCCGCCTGAGGAACGGGCGACCAGCCTGCTCAAGGAAGGCGATACGCTGGCCGTCTGGCCGCCGATTGCCGGTGGCTGAGGGGCCGTTTCCCTGGAGCCGGAGCCGGGTGCGGCTGATGAGCAGTACGCCGGGTGAATTCCGGCGTGCCATGTTCACGGCATTCGGCGACGCGGTGACCGAGGATGGCGCCGGGCTGCTGGTCACGGAAGGCGGGATTCGCCTGCATTTTGCCTTGAGCAGCGAAAAACCGTTGCGGGTCGGTGCGCTGCAACTGTGCACCCTGCGCGTCGAGATCACGGTTCGCCAGGGCGACGAACAGGCGGCATCCGCATTGCTCGACCGGGTTGACCGGGCGACGCAGCGCGGCGGCGGTTAGACCGTGGCGGACTGATTGTCGATGTAGGCAGCGATGTCGACGCGGTCGATCTGCTCGGGTTTCATGAAGCGCTCGGCATACTCGCGATAGACCCCGGAGCGCAGGAAGAGATCGAACAGCTCGGGGTCGATGTGGTGGTCCTTTTTCATGAAGGACATGATCTTGATCGCTTCCGAGAGCGTCTTGCCCTTCTTGTAGGGGCGGTCGATCGCGGTCAGGGCCTCGAAAATGTCGGCGATCGCCATCATGCGCGCGACCGGGCTCATCTCGTCGCGGGTCAGGCGGCGCGGGTAGCCGGTGCCGTCCATCTTTTCGTGGTGGCCGGCGGCGATTTCCGGGACGTTGCGCAGGTGCTTGGGGAAAGGCAGCTGGGTGAGCATGATCAGCGTCTGCACGATGTGCTCGTTGATCTTGTAGCGCTCCTCTTCCGACAGCGTGCCGCGGGCGACGCCGAGGTTGTAGCGCTCGCCCTTGTTGTAGAGCACCTCGGGCACCGGCATGCGGAATCCCCACTTGTTGTCGGGCGGCATGCGGTCGCGCGCCTGGCGCTCGAAAACATGCTCCGGCTTGTCGGCCAGCAGCGCTTCCTGAACCGGTAGCGCGGGGGCCGGCGTGCGTTCCTTGCGCGCCTTTTCCTCGTGCGAAATGCCGATGCGGTCGTCGAGGGTGCGCGTCCACGTCCGGGCGGCGATGGCCTGCAGCCGGTCGAGTTTTTCGGGGGCCATGAATTCGCCGCCCTCGTTGCATTCGGCGATGAAGGCGAAGTCGTCGTCGAGCCCGGCCAGCGTTTCCGCCAGCCGGGCACGCGCCGCCGCTTCCGGTTCGCCGGCGGCGATGGCCTTGAGGCAGGCGATCTCGGCATCGCGCTTCAAGACCTCGAAGCGCATGCGCACTTCGTGGATGCGGTCGTAGAGCGTTTCCAGCTTGGTCGCCTTGTCGACCACGTATTCCGGCGTCGTCACCTTGCCGCAGTCGTGCAGCCAGGCGGCGACGTGCACCGCTTCCCATTCCTCGTCGCCGAGCTGGAAATCCTTGTACGGGCCGCTGGCTTCGGCACAGGCGGCGCGCGCCAGCATCTTGGTCAGTTCCGGCACGCGGGCGCAGTGGCCGCCGGTGTAGGGGCTCTTGGCGTCGATGGCGCTGGCGATGAGCTGGATGAAGGCGGCGAAGAGCAGCTTCTGGGCCTTGATCAGCTCCTTGCTTTCCAGCGAAACCGCGACCGATCCGGAGAGCGCCTCGACGAAGCTGAGGCGGGCCGCGTCGGTGTCGCTGCGGCACAGCAGCAGCATGGCGCCGACCAGCTGGTGCTGGCGGTTGAGCAGCGGCACGGCGATGGCATGGCTGGCGGGGCAGGCCGCCAGCGCCTGCTCGAGGCCGAGGGCGCGGATGTCGTCGGCGGCGAGCGGCGCGGCACGCGGGGTGCCGGCGGCGAGCGCGGCACCGAGCAGCGGGCCGGCGGCCTGGGGGTCGATGGCCGGCGCGGCGACCGGCAGGGCGCTGCCATCCACCTGGAGTGCCGCGGCCGGCAGCAGCTGGTCGTTGTCGGTCAGGTACAGCACGCCGGCTTCGGCGCCGGCGGCCGGCAGCGTTTCGCCGAGCAGGCGCGGCAACAGGCGGTCGAAGTCGTTTTCTGCGGCGACTGCCATGTTGATGTCGAGAAAGCGGCGGATCGTCCGCTTCATGCTGTCCATGGTCACCGTCAGGTCATTGACTTCGAGCACCAGCGAGTCGACCTTGATCGGCTGCGAGAACTCGAAGCGGCGAATCGCTTCCGCCTCGTGCGCCAACTGGCGCAAGGGTCCGGAAATGCCGCGCGCCAGCCACCAGGTGATGGGGATCGCCAGCAGGATGACGAGGGCCATGACGATCAGCGAATGCCGCATCAGCGCATGGGCGGCGGCCATCAGTTCGCGATCGGGAATCGCGGTGATCAGGAACAGCGGGCGCGTGCCTTCGAGCTTGACCGGGCGGATCGCCGCATGCCAATCCTCGCCGGCGACCGTCAGCGACAATTCGCGCGCGGCCGTGCCGTCCATGCTCTGCAAAACCGGCAGCAACTGGGCGAGAACGGGGGCGCCCAGTTCGCTGATATTGGCCAGGACCGGTTTGCCATCGGGCGTCTCCGGCAGGCGTACGGATTTCCCGGCGTCCTCGTAGGCGAGCGTCTGCCCCGCCTGGTTGGCCAGCACCACCTCGGTGCCGGGGGTCACCTTCTGCCGGGCCAGCGACTGGTCGAGGGTTTCGAGATTGATGTCGGCGCCGACCACGGCTTCCGACCTGGCGGCGCGGTTGGCGATGGTCGTGCCGACCCGCTGCGTAGTGAAGAACAGGTAGGGCGGCGTCTTGATCTGCCCGCCGGCCGCCAGGGCGGCCTTGTACCAGTCGCGCGTGCGCGGATCGAAGGCGGTCGCGTAGTCGGGGCGGTCGTCGCTGCGCAGCGTGGCGAGCCTGGCATCCAGATAGATGAAGCGGCCGCGCGGGGTGTCGCCCGTATGGTCGATGCTCTGGACGATGAAGGCGGTCCCCTCGGGGGCGTTGAAGAATTTCCGCCCGCTTTCGCTGCGGATGCGGCGGACCATGAAGAAATCGCCGTTGCCGTAGCCGACGTAGATCGACGTCAGCGCCTCGGAATTGTTCAGCGCCTCGCGCATGAAGCCGAGATTCGCCAGCCGCTCGTCGAGCGACTTCGCCTGCGTGATGCCGTCGAAACTCAACAGCCGGGTCGCCATTTCGGCCGGACCGATGATGTTGGTGAATTCGCTCAGGGTTTCGCGGCTGATGCGGGCACTCAAGTCGCTGGCCGTCGTTTCGAGGATGTCGTGGCTGATCTTGTAGCCGAGGCCGCCGATGACGCCGCCGACGATCAGGATCAGGGTCAGGAACAGCGTCGAGATGTGAACATGGAGCGGAAAGCGGCGTTTCATGGCGACGATCTCAGTCGGACGGGATGGCCCATGTTACGCGGAACGGCCGGCGGTATAAACTTTGGCATCGCCCTGCCGAAAAGATTTCGCCATGCGCCAGACCATCAGCTTCATTACCCTCGGTGTTGCCGACCTGGCGCGCAGCCGCGCCTTCTACGCCGCGCTCGGCTGGCAGGAGTCTTCCGCCAGTCAGCCGGAAATTGCCTTCTTCAATGCCGGCACCGTGGTGTTCGGACTGTTCCAGCGCGCCGCACTGGCTGAGGATGCGAACGTGTCAGCGGTGGGTAGCGGCTTTCCGGGCTTCACGCTGGCGCACAACGTCGCGTCGAAGGCGGATGCCGACAGCCTCTTGGCCGAGGCGGTGGCGGCTGGCGCGCGAGCTGGTGCAACCGGCCGGCAAGGTGGTCTGGGGCGGCTATCGCGGCTACTTTGCCGACCCCGACGGCTTTCTCTGGGAGGTCTGCTGGAACCCATTCTTCCCGCTGGACGAACAGGGGCACGTCCGCCTGCCGGCGTGAGCGGGCGGCTTACTTGCCCGACGTTGTCTCGAAGCGGCCCAGTTCCTCGCGCGTGTTGATGTTCTCGAAGGCCTCGGCCTCGTCGTCGAAGGCGACTTCGACCGCTTTCAGCGTCGCGTACCAGTTCTCGAATTTGCGGCCGCCGCCGGCGAGGAATTCGCTCAGGTGCGGCAGCACGGTACGCTTGCACAGGCAGAAAACCGGGTGCGGCTGGTCGAAGGTGCGGGCGACGGCAAGATCGGCAGCATTCGCGGTCAACGCTGAAAAGAGGCGGAAAATCAGGTCGGCCGGCAGGAACGGCGAGTCGCAGGGGACGGTGGCGACCAGCGGGTGCGTGGCCGCCGACAGCGCGGCGTGCAGGCCGGCTAGCGGGCCTGCGAAGTCGGGAATTTGATCCGGAATGACGCGATGGCCGAAGGCCGCGTAGCGCCCGATATTCTGGTTGGCGTTGATCAGCAGTTCGTCGACCTGCGGGCCGAGTCGCTCGACGACCCAGGCAACCATCGGCCGCCCGCGCAGTTCCTGCAGGCCCTTGTCGATGCCGCCCATGCGGCGGCCGAGACCGCCGGCCAGGACGACGCCTGTAATCTTTTCACTCATCGCGTGAAGCGCTCCGCGGCTATATACAAGAAGCAGCGGTCATATTAACCCGGCCAGCGATCTCCGGTCTGCCCCACAGCCAAATGCCGGTCCCGGTGGTATCCTCGCAACGCCCGGTGGGTGACCGCCGGGCGCCGTTACGTCCGAACCCATGACCCAAACGCTTCTGGAAGCGCTCAGCCTGCTGGGCAGCTTCGACCATCGCCTGCTCGACATTGTCGCGCTCTCGCTGCGCGTGAGCCTGACGGCGCTCGTCATCGGCGCGCTGCTCGGCATGCCGCTCGGCGCCTGGCTGGCGGTGGCGGGTTTTCGCGGGCGCGGCGCCCTGATCGTCGCGCTGAACGCGCTGATGGGCCTGCCTTCCGTGGTCGTCGGCGTGCTCGTCTATCTGGCGCTGTCGCGCAGCGGGCCGCTCGGCAGCTACGGCCTGCTGTTTTCGCCGGCGGCGATGATCGTCGCCCAGAGCGTGCTGGTCGTGCCGCTGATCGCCGCCGTTACCCGGCAGATCGTCGAGGACGCCTGGCGCGACTACGCGCCGGAACTCTCGCTGATCGGCATCAGCCGCTTGCAGGCGGTGGCGCTGTTGCTGGCCGACTGCCGGTTTTCCCTGAGCGTCGCGATGCTCGCCGGGCTGGGCCGGGCGATGTCCGAAGTCGGCGCGGTGATGATCGTCGGCGGCAACATCGACGGCTACACGCGGGTGATGACGACGGCCATCGCGCTGGAAACCAGCAAGGGCGACCTTGCCTTGTCGATTGCGCTGGGCCTCGTCCTGATGGCGCTCATTCTCGGCCTCAACGTCGCCGTGCATTTCATACGCGGCTGGGCGCTGCGGAGGTATGGCTGATGTTTCCGCTGCGCATCGCTGCCCTGCGTTTCGCCCCGGAAGGCCGGGTGGTGCTCGACGAACTGGATCTCGTTCTTGCCGGCGAGGGAATCAGCGTCATTCTCGGTCCCAACGGCAGCGGCAAGACAGTGCTGCTCAGGCTGCTCGCCGGCCTGCTGCCGGCGCATGGCGGGTCCATCGTCTGGGGCGATGCGCCGCAGCCGGCCGGCCGGCTGGCGATGGTCTTCCAGCAGCCGATGCTCTTGCGCATGTCGGTCTTCGCCAATGTCGAATTCGCACTGCGCCCGCAGGCGATGACGCCTGCCGAACGCCGCGCGCGGACGACCGAGGTGCTGGAGCGCGTTGGCCTGGCGTATCGTGCGCGAGATTCCGCCCGCCTGCTTTCCGGCGGCGAGCGTCAGCGCCTGGCGCTCGCCCGCGCCTGGGCGATACGCCCGCGCCTGCTGCTGCTCGACGAACCGACGGCCAGCCTCGACCCGTCGGCGACCGAGGCGGTCGAGCGCATCATCCGCGAAATCCGCACCGAAGGCGCCAAGGTGCTGATGACGACGCATAATCTCGGGCAGGCCACGCGGCTCGCCGACGACATCATTTTTCTGGCGGAGGGCCGCGTGCAGGAGCACGAACCGGCGCAACGCTTTTTCGCCCATCCGCAATCGCCGGCGGCGCGGGCTTTCATGCAGGGAGAACTGCCATGGCGCATAGCTTTCGATCGTTGATACTCGCCCTCGGGCTGCTGGTTGGCGCTGCCCACGCCGAGGAAACACTGGTCGTCGCGTTCGACCACCTCCACCGAGCAGTCCGGCCTGTTCGGCTGGATTTTGCCCAAGTTCGAGCAGTTCGACCGGGATCAAGGTCCGCGTCGTCGCCGTCGGCACCGGCCAGGCGCTGGATATCGGCCGCCGCGGCGATGCAGACGTGCTGTTCGTGCACGACCGCGCCGCCGAGGACAAGTTCGTCGCCGAAGGCTACGGCAGCTACCGCCAGGACGTGATGTACAACGATTTCGTCTTCATCGGCCCGAAGGACGACCCGGCGAAAATCCGCAATGCCGGCAGTGCGCTGAATGCCCTGAAGGCGATCGCCGCCAGCGGCCAGCCGTTCATCTCGCGCGGCGACAAGAGTGGCACCCATGCCGCCGAGCTGCGCCTGTGGAAGGAAGCCGGCATCGATCCGAAGGCGACTGGCCGGCTACAAGGAAACCGGCAGCGGCATGGGCCCGACGCTGAACATGGCCGCCGCGATCAACGGCTACACGCTGTCCGACCGCGCCACCTGGGGCGCCTTCAAGAATCGCCGCGAGCTCGACCTCGTGCTGGCCGGCGACCCGGTGCTGTTCAACCCCTACGGCGTGATTCCGGTGAACCCGGCGCGCCATCCGCATGTCAAAAAAGAAGCCGCCGAGCGTTTCGCCCAGTGGCTGACCTCGACGGCCGGACAGGAGGCGATCGCCGCCTTCCGCGCCGACGGCCAGCAGGTCTTTTTCCCCAACGCCAAGAAATGATGCCATGACCGATACCTCTTCCTGCGCCTCGAACGCTCCCGACAGCCGCGCCCTGTCGGCCGCCGAGGCGCGCGACCGCATGGTGGCCGAAGTCGTGCCGATCAGCGGCCGCGAGTTCCTGCCGGTGCGCAGCGCGCTGGGGCGCATCCTGGCCGCCGACATCGTCGCCCCGCACGACGTGCCGGCGCATGACAATTCGGCGATGGACGGTTACGCGGTGCACTTCGACAGCCTGTCCACGGCGGGCGAAACACGGTTGAACGTGGTCGGCACCGCCTTCGCCGGAAATTCTTTTTCCGGCTCGGTCGGCAAGGGGCAGGCGGTGCGCATCATGACCGGCGCCGTGCTGCCGGCGGGGGCGGATACCGTGGTGGTGCAGGAAGTGACCCGGGTCGAGGAAGGGGCGGTAATTGTTCCCGCCGGCCAGCGGCAGGGCCAGAACACCCGGCGCGCCGGCGAGGATCTGGCACGGGGCGCCGTGGCATTGTCGGCCGGCAAGCGGGTCGGTCCGGCCGAACTGGGGCTGATCGCCTCGCTCGGCGTGGCGGAAGTCGAGGTCAAGCGGCGCCTGCGCGTCGCCTTCTTCTCGACCGGCGACGAACTGGCGTCGATCGGCAAGCCGCTGGCGCCGGGCGAGGTATACGACAGCAACCGCTACACGCTGCACGGTCTGCTCACCCGGCTCGGTGCCGACATCATCGACATGGGCGTCGTTCCCGACCAGCCGGCGGCGCTCGAAGCGGCGCTCGGCGAAGCGGCGCAGGTGGCCGACGCGATCATTACCACCGGCGGCGTGTCGGTCGGCGAGGCTGATTTTGTCCGGGAAATCCTCGCCAAGCTGGGTGAGGTCAGTTTCTGGAAGCTCAACATCAAGCCCGGCCGCCCGATGGCCTTCGGCAAGGTCGGCAAGGCCTGGCTGTTCGGCCTGCCCGGCAATCCGGTGGCGGTGATGGTCAGTTACACCCAGTTCGCCCTCGATGCGCTGCTTCGCCTCTCGGGTCTCGACCCGTTGCCGGCGCGGCCGCTGCTGACCGTGATGGCCGCCAATGCCATCAAAAAGCAGCCCGGCCGCCGCGAATACCTGCGTGCCACGGTTGCTGCGGTCAACGGCCGCTGGCAGGTCAAAACCACCGGCAACCAGGGATCGGGGGTGCTGCGCTCGATGTCGGAGGCGAACTGTTTCGTGGTCTTGCCGGAAGAGTGCGCCGGCGTGCAGGCCGGCGACAGCGTCCAGGTACAGCTGTTCGACGGTTTGTAGCGCTCAGTCGGCGACTTCGACCTGGCCGCTGACGGTCGTCGTCACCAGGCTTTCGCCCGCTTCCATCGGCATCGGCGGCGCCGCTTCGGCCGCCATGGCGCGGCTGGCGCGCATGATCGGCATTGGTGGCATCTGGCCGCTCTGCTGGATGCTCAGGTGGCGAATCTTGTACGGCTTGCCGAGCACCTCGGCGACCACCGCGGCACGCTGGCGAAAGGCGGCGATGGCATCGCGCGTCGCTTCGTCTTCCACCTTCCGGCGCGTCTCGGGCGTCGGCAACTGGCTGACGCCCGAGACCGCCAGCCGCATCTGCTGCAACTGGCCGAGCAGTTCGGAAACCGCCGCCGTATCGCGCGACTCGAGGACCAGCTCCGAATGGATGCGCCAGCTGTCGATCTTCTGGTTCTGGCCATAGACCGGGAAGGTGCTCTGGTGGCCGCTCTTGACCGAGATGCCCGGCTTGGTCTTGATAACCTTGAGTCCTTCGGCGATGTCCTGATTGACGCGGCGCGCCAGTTCGGCCGGGTTGCTGCCGCTGGCCTCGGCAAAAACCGTGGCGCGCACCATGTCGTTGGCCGCCGGGCGGCTCGCCTCGGCCGTCAGGTCGATGGTGGTGGCGGCTTGGGCGGTCGTGCACAGCAGCATGCCGGTCAGCAGTGCGAGGAAGGTCTGGCGCATGATTTTCAGGTCTCGCCGGTGTGGCCTTGCAGTTCGCCGACGATGCGTTCGCAATGGGCGATGTGGCGCATCGCCACGGTATTGACCGACCAGTAGCCGATGCCGGCGGCGACGACTTGTCCGGCAATCGGCACCAGGCGCGCGGCCTGCATCGTAGTCAGGCGCAGGCCGACCATGCGAACGATGCGCCCGACCAGAACCGGTGTCGTCAGCCGTGCGGCGAGCGTGCCGCCGGCGCCGGCCAGCAGGCGATAAACAATGCGCCTGGCGCTGGCTTGGAGAGACTGCCGATCTGTTCCTCGCTGAGGCCGAAATGCTCGTTGATGCGATTGATCAGCCGGGTCATCAACGCCAGATCGGTCGCCAGATCGATTCCCGGAATCGGGATCAGGGAAGTCGCCGCCGCGAGCGCCGCCCGACGGCGAGCCATGGCGCGGCACTCCTTGCGCAGTGACTCGATCGGGCTGTTTTCAGGCGCCTCGGTCCAGTCAAGGTTGGCGGTGGCGGCGGTCATTTTGCTCGGCGCTGCGCTCAGGAATTGCCGGACTGACCGGCGCGCACCTTCCCGTAGATGACCAGCAGCAGGATGGCGACGACGACCGAGGCGATGAAGCCGGCGCCCTCGCCGGCCTGGTACCAGCCGAAGAACTGGCCGATGATGCCGGCGAGAAAGGAGCCGCCAATACCAAGGAGGATAGTGGCGATGAAGCCCATGTTGTCCTTGCCCGGATGCAGAAGCTTGGCGATGACGCCGATCACGAAACCCAGAACGATGGTCCAGACAATACCCATGATGAAACTCCCTCCTCGATAAGACAGCGGACAGTCAAACCCCGGACAATATTATCCGGAGATTACGTAACTTTGTTCGATAATTCTTGAGTTGCTGTGTATCTGCCGCTCCGCCGACCTATGGCGTGCTGCCGAACAAGCGCCTGTGGCGCAGGCTGCCCGGTGCATGGGACAGCAGAGTCGAGATCACCAGGATGGCCCAGAAAACCGGCAGCGCGCCGGGCGGGTAAAGTGCCATGACGGCGACCAGTCCCAGTTTGACCAGCACGCCGAACCCGGCGATCTCACGCACATGCGCTGGATTGGCCCAGGCATCACCGGCGAACATGCCGAGTCCGGAAAGAAAAGTCAGCCAGGCGCCGTTCGTCACCTCGCCAGCACCGAGCAGCGCCGCAGCCGAGCAGGACGATGCCGGCCAGGTGGGCGGTGCGCAGGCTCAGGTTGAGCCAGCGGCGGCCGGGGAAGTCGCGGACATTGTCGCGCTGGCGGGACATGAGGGGTTTGCCGAGTGGTAAGATCGCCCATTATGTCCGAACTCGAAACCCTTGCCGAACATCTCGGCCGTGAACTGCTGAATCGTGGGGAATGGCTGGCGACGGCCGAATCCTGTACCGGTGGCTGGGTCGCCCAGAGCGTAACGGCGATCGCCGGCAGTTCGGCCTGGTTCGATCGCGGCTTCGTCACCTACTCGAACGCCGCCAAGGTCGAAATGCTGGGCGTTCCGGAGACCACGCTGGAACGTCACGGCGCCGTTTCCGAAGCGACCGCGCGGGCGATGGCGCAGGGCGCGCTGGCGCACAGCCGCGCCGACTGGGCGGTAGCCATCACCGGCATCGCCGGGCCGACCGGCGGTACGCCTGAAAAGCCGGTGGGCATGGTCTGCTTTGCCTGGGCGCAGCGCGATGGCGGCTGCGAAGCGTTGACCTGCCACTTTGCCGGCACCCGCGCCGAAGTGCGCGAACAGGCAGCGCGCCTGGCCCTGAGCGGCGCGCTCAAGCGGGCGATGGCAGCGACCTTGATGGCCTGAGTGGAAGGTCGCGGTCGACGGCTGAATACGGGTGGTTTTCGGTTTCGACCTGTGGCACTCAGGGGGCAGAAGTCGGCCAGATGCGGCTAAAGCCGCTCCGATCAATCGATCTGATCGAACGGCAGGAAACTCAACAGATATCGGCCGCGCGCCCCAGTAGCAGGTCGGCCCGCTCCTCGGTCTCGGCGGTCGCTGGCGGTCCGCACCGCCTACATCCGCAAGGGATTCGTCACCGAGACGCTTTCAACGGGCTAGTCACCCGTCAACTTCTTGATCACCTTGTCAGTAATATCCAATCTATTACTGACAACGACAGCCTCATGCAAAATCATATCCAAATGCTCGGATTCGGCAATTTGGATAATTGCTTTATTGGCCTTCTCCAGAAGGGCTGATGTTTCCTCGTTTTGCCAAATTTTGATGTCTTCCTGAAACGCTTGCTGCTTACGCTGAAACTTGACCGTGATCTCAGTCAGTTCTGCTTCCTGTACTCGCCGCTGACTATCGGAAAGGGACAGCCCCTTTTCCGATAGAGCAGCTTGACGTGACTTGATGTCATCCGCAGTGAGTTGAAGTTCCTGCCTGCGCCCTTCAAATTTCTGCTCCATTTTTTTGCTCGCCTTGATGGCGGCTGGGGCTTCCCGGAAAACGCGGTCTATATTGACGTAACCGATCTTCAATTCTTCGGCGTTGGCCTTTAGAAAACTGGGAACCATGATTAGGCAGGAAAGTAGCGCAAGCTTTAATCCTTTCAGCATGAAGCACCTCGGTGTTAGAAATTGGAAATATGGCAAAAACTATACGTCATCATTCTGACGACGATAGTGCGAGCTAAACCGATGAGTATTATCCGTTACAGAAAATCAGTCCAGAACCGTTTGGCCTCGGAGGCGCCGATGGTGACTACTGCCGCCAAGGGTGTCAATGGCTGAATGACCGCAAGGGGTTTCGGCCGCTCGGCAAGTTTCCATTCGTCATCAGGCGGTACCCGGCCAAAACGGGCCATTGGTGGTTCTTCTCTATTGCGGTAATTGATTCTCGTCGGCAACCCGTAAGCTGCCACTCACACAGTAGCACCTACGTCGGCCCAAATTTTTGGCAATCCAGCGGTCGATGCCGTCCCGCCAGCGCCGACTATTTTGGCGCTGGGATGACCAAGCAGGTGGCCGAGAAAAAGCCTCGGCGACCGATGACAGTTGCTTACCGGCAGCGTAGGCGACGTACCACTGCCGCATCAGCGGAAATCCCTTTACATTGAGCGCCTGCAGGAGGCCGTGTTCGCCTTCCAACGCGAGCGTGTGGCTGGACAGGATGGAAACGCCGAGGCCGCCGGCGATGGCTTGCTTGATGGCCTCGTTGCTGCCTAGCTCCATACGAATGCGGGGTGCCAGGCCGTACTGTGCAAAATGGCGCTCAATCGTGAGCCGCGTGCCGGAACCGGACTCGCGAAGAATGAACGGTTCGGCCGCGAGCCGCTTGAGCGTGATCGATTTCGTGCCGGCGAGCGGGTGGTCGTTGCGGGCCAGGACCACGAGGGGATTGTCGGCGATCGGCATCGCCACGACGTCGAGGTTGTCCGGTGGCGTGCCGAGCACGACGAGATCGTCCTCGTTGGCGGCCAGGCGCGCCAGCAGCTTTTCGCGATTGGTGACGGTCAGCGCCGCTTCGATCCCCGGGTAACGCGTGCAGAACTCGCCAAGCAGGCGCGGGATCAGGTATTTCGCCGTGGTGACGATGGCAATGCGCAGCTTGCCGCGTTTCAGGCCCTGCATGTCGGCGAGCCGCATTTCGAGGCGCTCCAGGGCATCGTGCGTTTCGCGACTGGTGGCGAGCATCTCGCGGCCGGCATCGGTAAGGTGCAGCTTCTTGCCGATGCGTTCCAGCAGCGGCAGGCCAACGCTGTCCTCGAGCTGTTTGACTTGCGTGAAGACGGCCGGCTGCGTCAGGTGCAATTCCTCCGCCGCTCGTGGTGTAGGACAGGGAGCGGGCGACGGCTTCGAAGATCTGGAGTTGGCGGAGGCTCAAGCGCATGAAGCAATAATACATAAAACTAAATAGTAAGTCTAAGATCTATTCAGTTTTATATATCAGTTGTTCTTTGCATACTGTGCTCAACCCGAATCCCATCGGGTAAGACAACCGAAAACGTAAAGGAGCGCAATGGCAGTCAAGACCTACAACGCCGGTGTGAAAGAATACCGGCAAACTTACTGGACGCCGGAATACACCCCGCTGGATACCGACATCCTGGCCTGTTTCAAAATCACCCCGCAGCCTGGCGTGGATCGCGAAGAGGTCGCCGCCGCCGTGGCTGCCGAATCTTCAACCGGCACCTGGACCACGGTGTGGACCGACCTGCTGACCGACCTGGACTACTACAAGGGCCGCGCCTATCGCATCGAGGACGTGCCTGGCGACGACACCTGCTTCTACGCCTTCGTGGCCTACCCGATCGACCTGTTCGAAGAGGGTTCCGTGGTCAACGTGCTGACCTCGCTGGTGGGCAACGTGTTCGGCTTCAAGGCATCTGCGCGCACTGCGTCTGGAAGACATCCGCTTCCCGATCGCCTACGTGAAGACCTGCGGCGGCCCACCGCAAGGCATTCAGGTCGAGCGCGACAAGATGAACAAGTATGGCCGTCCGATGCTGGGCTGCACCATCAAGCCCAAGCTGGGTCTGTCCGCCAAGAACTACGGCCGTGCCGTGTACGAGTGCCTGCGCGGCGGTCTGGACTTCACCAAGGACGACGAGAACGTCAACAGCCAGCCGTTCATGCGTTGGCGCGATCGTTTCGAGTTCGTGCACGAAGCCACCCTGAAAGCCAGCGCGAAACCGGCGAGCGCAAGGGCCACTACCTGAACGTCACCGCGCCAACGCCGGAAGATGATGTACAAGCGTGCCGAGTTCGCCAAGGAAATCGGCGCACCGATCATCATGCACGACTACCTCACCGGCGGCTCTGACGCCAACACCGGCCTGGCCAACTGGTGCCGCAACAACGGCATGCTGCTGCACATCCACCGCGCCATGCACGCCGTGCTCGACCGCAACCCGCACCACGGCATCCACTTCCGCGTGCTGACCAAGGTGCTGCGTCTGTCCGGCGGCGACCACCTGCACTCCGGTACCGTCGTCGGCAAGCTGGAAGGCGACCGCGAAGCGACGCTGGGCTGGATCGACACTCATGCGCGACGAGTTCATCAAGGAAGACCGCTAGCCGCGGCATGTTCTTCGACCAGGACTGGGGCTCCATGCCCGGCGTGATGCCGGTCGCCTCCGGCGGTATCCACGTCTGGCACATGCCGGCACTGGTCAACATCTTCGGCGACGACTCGGTGTTGCAGTTCGGCGGCGGCACGCTGGGCCACCCCTGGGGTAACGCAGCCGGCGCCGCCGCCAACCGCGTCGCACTGGAAGCCTGCGTGGCAGCGCGCAACCAGGGCCGTGATATCGAGAAGGAAGGCAAGGACATCCTGACCAAGGCCGCCGCCAATCAGCCCGGAACTGAAGATCGCCATGGAAACCTGGAAAGAGATCAAGTTCGAGTTCGACACCGTCGACAAGCTGGACGTGGCGCACAAGTAAGCAGGTCAGCTCCGTGACGCGATCAGGGATGAGGCGACGAGCTTCCGCCTCGACTGCCAGCCTAACCCCTAACCCAAATTTAAGGAGAAATGCATGAGTGAAGTAATGGATTACAAATCGCGCGTCAGCGATCCTGCCAGCCGCAAGTTCGAGACCTTCTCCTACCTGCCGGCCATGACTGCGGACGAGATCAAGAAGCAGGTGGAATACCTGGTTTCCAAAGGCTGGAACCCGGCCATCGAGCACACCGAGCCCGAGTACCTGATGGACTCCTACTGGTACATGTGGAAGCTGCCGATGTTCGGCGAAACCGATGTGGACAAGGTGCTGGCCGAAGCGGAAGCCTGCCACAAGGCCAACCCCAACAACCACGTGCGTCTGATTGGTTACAACAACTTCAACCAGTCGCAGGGCGCGGCGATGGTGATTTTCCGCGGCAAGACGGTTTAAGTCGCGACAGTTGCCCGACGCAGCCCCCTCGCCTGCGGCGCGGGAGTTTTCTGTCCCAGCACGGACGCAGATCTGGCATGAAGCACGCGCAGAATCGTGCTTCGCACTGATGCTGATTCGCTCGATCAACCATTAGGAGATTGACATGAGCGACATCATCCAGCAGTACCGCATCGACAAAGAACCCTACTACCGCCCCGTCTCGGACGAGGTGGAACTGTACGAAGCCGCCTACCGCGTGCGCATGCCGATGATGCTGAAAGGCCCGACCGGCTGCGGCAAGACCCGCTTCGTCGAGTACATGGCCTGGAAGCTGGGCAAGCCGCTGATCACCGTGGCCTGCAACGAGGACATGACCGCCTCCGACCTGGTCGGCCGCTTCCTGCTCGACGCCAAGGGCACCCGCTGGCAGGATGGCCCGCTCGCCCTCGCCGCGCGCTACGGCGCGATCTGCTATCTGGACGAAGTGGTCGAGGCGCGCCAGGACACCACCGTGGTGATCCACCCGCTGACCGACAACCGCCGCGTGCTGCCGCTGGAAAAGAAGGGCGAGCTGGTCCATGCCCATCCCGATTTCCAGCTGGTGATTTCCTACAACCCCGGCTACCAGAGCCTGATGAAGGATCTGAAGCAGTCCACCAAGCAGCGTTTCGGCGGCCTCGACTTCAACTATCCCGAGCACGCCATCGAAACCGAGATCGTCGCCCATGAAACCGGTGTCAATGCGGAAGTGGCCGGCAAGCTGGTGTCCATCGCCGAGCGCGCCCGCAACCTCAAGGGCCACGGACTGGACGAAGGCATCTCGACGCGCATGCTGATTTACGCCGGCAGCCTGATCGCCACCGGCGTCGATCCGGTCAACGGCCTGCCGCGTGGCGCTGGTGCGCCCGATCACCGACGATCCCGACATGCGCGATGCGCTCGACGCGGCAGTGACCACATTCTTCTGAGGCGGGGCCGGAGATGATTCGCAAGAACCCGAACGGCGACCAGCCGGTGATCGACGAGTCGGCCTATGTCTACAAGACCGCCATCGTGTGCGGCAAGGTGATCGTCGGCGCCAATGTCTTCATCGGCCCCTATGCGGTGATCCGCGCCGACGAGACCAAGGAGAGGTTCCCAAGCTCGCGGGCAACTCCGACCTCGATCAGCTCGCTCAGGGCCACACAGAAAGATGGTCGCGCAGAACTGCTTCACCCACCAGTGCCAGGGCGAGCCGTCGCTGAAGGGGCGTTTCCGGCACTACATTCCAGGGCTCGGCCTCGTTTCGCGGAGGAGCTCGGCTACGAGTCGACGCCCAGGCAGATGGTTCGACGGTGGCTGAAGTCGCCGGGCGACCGCGGCAACCTCCTCGACCAGCACCTCGAGGACGTCGGCGTCGGCGTCAAGCGCGGAGCGCCCAAGCAGGGCGTCCCCGACCGCAAGTTCATGACCTACACGCTCGATCTGGGCGCCCTCAAGGGCAAGTAGCGCCAGACCTCATACGGGCGTCCAGAGAATCCGCCCGTTCTCATAGGCCGGGGCCAGGCACCGATCCATCCAATGCATGGGTGGAAATCTCCACAACTCCGACGCGTTCCGGGCGACGCTTCTCTGCATGGCCGCGATCGCGACCTTGTTCGCCGCGCTCGCAATGTCACAGCCGGCCGGCGCGAGCGCGCATCCGCCGTCCAATCACGCCAAGGCTTCGCCCAAGGCGATCAGCACCAGGCAGGCGAAGAAGGCTGTCGCCCTGCCTGCTCAACAGGCGGCGCCGGTCGCATGGCCTGCCCGCGCTCGACCTCAAGGACGACCTGAACGACGCCGCCCGTCACCACTCCCTGTACATGGAGAAGAGCGGCTGCTTCGACCACGACTGCCCCGGCGAGCCCTCGGTTCTGGGCCCGCCTTCAGAGTCAAGTACATCGTCGCGGCCTACAGCTGGACCTACGGCGAGAACATTGCCTGGGGCACGCGATCGGCTCGGCACCCCCAGGTCGATCGTCGAGACCTGGATGCACAGCCCGCCGCACCGCGCCAACATCCTCAACCCCAGCTTCGGGGACCTCGGCGTCGGCTTCGCCTGCGGCACGCCGGGGGACCGCAAGCGCCGACGGCGGCATCTACACACCGACTTCGGCTACGCGCCGACGTAGCGGAGCGCCCTCGAGGCCCGCCGAACCTATAATCGACCGCTCCGCGGGCGAGGTGTAACTGGTTGCACATCAGCCTTCCAAGCTGAAGGAAGCGGGTTCGAGTCCCGTCGCCCGCTCTCTCGACCGCTGTCGCCGGCATGGGTCCGTAAGGAGGCGCTCGAATTTGAGCTTTCCTTGACGAGCAAACTTTGACCTGCACCCTTTCTCCTCGCCACCTACCTTGGGAAGTGGAAAGGAGTCCCATGATCACCAAGGCAGATTCCCCCCTGACCCCGTTGAGTCCCCGAGCGGATCGTTCCAGCCGGGACGTGCGGATCTCTCGAGGAGGCCGTGGTCGCCCTCCGGGGACGCTGGCCCGCGACGGCCACCGGGCTCTGCGAGGGAGCGAATTCCCTGTTCGGGTTCAGCCTCGGCGGCGGGTGCTCCGGGCGCCCAGGAACAGGCGTTTCGAGCCCGTGTCGAGGAGGCCCTGCGCCTGCTCGAGGCCCTCGACGGGCCATCCGCGGTCGAGCGGGGGTCCGATCGCTGGCCTCGCGCGAGCCGGAGGACCGCCACACCGCCCGCGCCCCGGCGCGGATCCCGCCTGCACCTTCGGCGCTGGAGCTCGCCGATTCGGCGGACGCTCATCCGCGTAGAATCGCGAGCGCACCACGGGGCGTGGCGCAGCTTGGTAGCGCGTTCGGCTGGGGGCCGAAAGGTCGCTGGTTCAAATCCAGTCGCCCCGACTCCGTAAGACTGCTGCACACGGCGTGCCTATCGCTGTCGATAGCCTGACCTGCCCGATGGCTCTCGCCGATCCCGCCAAGCGCCTCGAGGCGATCCCGCCGTACAAGTTCGCCGAGCTCCAGAAGCAGGTCGCGGACAAGCGCGCCGCCGGGGATTGACGTGATCAACCTCGGGATCGGCGACCCCGACTACCCGACGTTCCCGCACATCGTCGAGGCGATGCACGCCGCCGTCACCGACCCCAGCACCCACACCTACCCGTCCAACCGGGGGCGCGAGGAGTTCAGGGCATCCCTGGCCGACTTCTACCGCTGCCGGTTCGAAGTCGAGATCGACCCGGACTCGGAGGTGATTCCGGCGATCGGCGCCGACGTGGTCTGCAACCTGACCTCTACGTTCCTCGACCCGGGCGACATCGCGCTCGCGTCCGACCCCGGGTACCCCCCATACACGGGCGGCCCACTCATGGCCGGAGCCGGCTCGGTCCTGCTGCCGCTGGAGCCCGATCTGGGCTTCGCGCCCGACCTGGACAAGCTCGACGCCGACTCGCTCGAGCGCGCCCGACTGATTTTCATCAACTACCCGAACAACCCGACCGGCGCCGTCGTACCCGACGGGTTCTTCGAGCAGGTCGTCGAGCTGGCGCGCAAGCAGCGAGATCCTCGTCGTCCACGACAACGCCTATTCGGAGACCACTTACGACGGCTACGTCACGCCGAGCTTCCTCGCCACGCCGGGCGCCAAGGAGGTGGGGGTGGAGGTCTTCTCGCTCTCGAAGGGCTTCAACATGACCGGCTGGCGCTGCGCGGCCATCCTGGGGAACGCCGAGGGCGATCGGAGACCTACTGGCGGCTGAAGACGAACGTCGACTCCGGCCTCTTCGAGGCGATCCAGCTTGCCGCCGTCGCGGCGCTCGA
>CAVSFS010000018.1:0-16869 GCA_963727115.1 uncultured beta proteobacterium
TGAACAAGCCACAATTTCTGCACGGCCTGTCATAAAAGCGCTGAGAAATGAGCGAATTTCGGGCGTTTACCGTGATACACGGGGTTTTTACCTCTCACTTTCCGCCTCACAGGCGTACCTCGCCTGTCGTAAGCATCAAACGATGGCGTGCCATCCACAGATTGGAGAGCGCGAACAGCGTGACGATTTGCCCGGTGTTCTTCTTCAGTCCGCGATAGCGAACCTTGGTAAAACCGAATTGCTGTTTGATCACCCGGAACGGATGCTCAACGACGGCGCGGATGGCCGAGAGAATCCGGTTGGATTTCTTCTGTTGCTCAGTCAGTTCGCCACCTTTGGGTTTCTTGGCCGGTACCAGAATGGCCAAGCCGTCTTCGCTGGCAAGGTACTCGATGGTGCGGTTGTTCTGGTGATAGCCGCGATCAGCGAAGACAATGCTTTCTTCACCGTGCAGGCAGTCTTTGAGCATGACGTTGTCGGCGGCCTTGGCCGTGGTGCATTCGACGGTATGGATCAGACCACTCTCGGCATCGACGCCGATATGGGCTTTCATGCCGAAGTACCACTGGTTGCCTTTCTTGGTCTGACTCATCTCGGGATCGCGCTGCTTGTCCTGGTTCTTGGTAGAACTCGGGGCAGCGATCAGCGTAGCGTCAACCACCGAGCCACGCTTCATGCTCAGGCCTTTCTCACTCAGTACCGCATTGACCTCGGCAAAGATGGCAACCGCCAACTCGTGTTGTTCCAACAGATGACGGAAACGAAGAATGGTGTTTTCGTCCGGCATCACGTCTTCGAAAGCATCCAGCCCGGCAAACTGGCGCAGCAAGGAACATCGTGCAAGGCTTCTTCCATCGCCGGATCGGAGTAGCCAAACCACTGTTGCATGAAGTGAATGCGCAACATCGTGCCCAGCGGCATCGGCGGACGGCCGTTTCCCTTCTTCGGGTAAAACGGCTCGATCAGGGCTTCCAGGCGAGACCACGGCACCACCGTTTCCATCTCAGACAGAAAGACAGCTTTCCGGGTTTGCTTGCCGGCTTTGGGCAAGAAACCTGTCTCGGCAAGACTGAGTTGCTTCATCGATTTCATCAGTTTCATGGGCGTTATGACGATAGCGCTATTTTCTCAAATTACGCTGCATGACGGTTACTTATGCAGAGTTTCCCTAAGATTACGCCTTGGCAGGCGTACTACTTAACCCTGCGAAGGTGCATAAAGTGATTGTAATGTTTGCAACGCATTGAATTTTAATTAATCTTTATCATGCCGGATTCCATCCCTCAAACCCCCCCAAACTGCTTGACCAGGTGCGTGATCGCCTGCGAGTCAAGCATTACAGCATCCGTACCGAAACGCAATATCTTCAATGGATAAAGCGCTTCATCCTTTTTCATGACAAGCGCCACCCGCGCGAGATGGGGGCAGTCGAGGTTGAGGCGTTTCTGACGCATCTGGCGGTTGCGGGGAGGGTGGCGGCGGCGACGCAGAATCAGGCGTTGTCGGCCTTGTTGTTTCTTTACCGCGAGGTGCTGAATATCGATTTGCCCTGGCTCGACAAGGTCGTTCGCGCCAAGCAGCCCCAGCGTTTGCCGGTGGTGCTGACGCGCCAGGAGGTCACGGCGATTCTCGATCGCATGACTGGCGTGCACGGCCTGATGGCGCGTTTGCTTTATGGAACGGGAATGCGGCTGATGGAGTGCGTGCGGCTGCGGGTGAAGGATGTGGATTTCGAGCGGGCCGAGATCGTCGTGCGCGACGGAAAGGGTGCGAAGGATCGCATCACGATGTTGCCGCAGGCGCTGATCGGGCCTTTGCAGGATCATTTGCGCTGGCGTCGCCAGTTGTTCGAGGATGACAAGGCGAAGGGCAGGGCGGCGGTGTATCTGCCCGACGCGCTGGGCAAAAAATACCCGACTGCTGCGGTCGACTGGCCCTGGCAGTACATTTTCCCGTCTGGCAGTTATTCGATGGATCCACGTAGCGGCGAAGAACGCCGCCACCATATCGACGAGAAGCTTTTGCAGCGCGCGGTAAAGAAGGCGGTGCAGGCGAGCGGGGTGGCCAAGCTGGCTACGCCGCATACTTTTCGCCACTCTTTCGCGACGCATCTGCTGCAGTCCGGTTACGATATTCGTACCGTGCAGGAACTGCTCGGCCATGCCGATGTGGCCACTACCATGATTTATACGCATGTATTGAACAAGGGCGGGCGCGGTGTCACTTCTCCGCTGGATGCCATGTAACGATGTCTGAAGACCTGTTTTCCTCAACGAACGATGAGCGCCAGCATGCCCCGTTGGCCGAGCAACTGCGCCCGCAAACACCGGACGAGGTGATCGGCCAGCAGCATCTGCTCGGGCCGGGCAAGCCGCTGCGCCTGGCGTTCGAGTCGGGCCAGCCGCATTCGATGATCCTGTGGGGGCCGCCGGGCGTCGGCAAGACGACGCTGGCGCGGATGATGGCGACGCAGTTCCAGTGCGAGTTCATCGCGCTGTCGGCGGTGTTTTCCGGGATCAAGGAGGTGCGCGAGGCGGTGGCGCAGGCCGAGATGTGGCGGGACCAGGGACGGCGCACCATCCTCTTCGTCGATGAAATCCACCGCTTCAACAAGGCGCAGCAGGACGGTTTCCTGCCTTTCGTCGAATCGGGCCTGCTGACCTTCATCGGCGCGACGACCGAGAATCCCTCGTTCGAAGTTAATTCCGCCTTGTTGTCGCGGGCTTCGGTCTATGTGCTGAAGTCGCTCGACGAGGCCGAGTTGGGCCAACTGTTCGAGCGCGCCTGCGACCAAGGCGCTGGCCGACCTGAGTTTCGATGCGGGTGCCCGCGAGCGGCTGGTCGGGTTGGCCGACGGCGATGCGCGCCGCCTGCTCAACCTGCTCGAACAGGTGCGCACGGCGGCGCATACGGCGGGCATTGTTGCGGTCGACGGTCAATTTATCGAAGAAACCGTGGCGCAGAACCTGCGCCGTTTCGACAAGGGCGGCGATGCCTTC
The DNA here is from genome assembly GCA_963727115.1 of uncultured beta proteobacterium. Lineage (GTDB taxonomy): Bacteria > Pseudomonadota > Gammaproteobacteria > Burkholderiales > Rhodocyclaceae > Azonexus. Next base: position 3,000 of record CAVSFS010000018.1, read on the forward strand.
TACGACCAGATTTCGGCGCTGCACAAGTCGGTGCGCGGCTCGCACCCGGACGCGGCGCTCTACTGGCTGACGCGCATGCTCGACGGCGGCGCCGACCCGCGTTACCTGGCGCGGCGCATCGTCCGCATGGCCTGGGAAGACATCGGCCTCGCCGATCCGCGCGCCATGACGATGGCCAACGACGCGGCCGCCACCTACGAGCGTCTCGGCTCGCCCGAGGGCGAACTGGCGCTCGGCCAGGCGGTGATCTACCTGGCCGTCGCCGCCAAGTCGAATGCCGGCTACAACGCGTACAACGCGGCGCGCGCCTTTGTCGGCAAGGACGGCTCGCGGCCGGTGCCCAACCACTTGCGCAACGCGCCGACCAAGCTGATGAAGGAACTCGGCCACGGCAAGGCCTATCGCTACGCCCATGACGAGCCGGAAGCCTACGCCGCCGGTGAAACCTATCTGCCGGACGGCATGGCCGAGCCCGGCTGGTACGAACCGACCCCGCGCGGGCTGGAAGGCAAGATCGGCGAGAAGCTGGCCCATCTGCGCGAACTCGATCGCAAGGCGAAGAAATAATGGACATGGCGCAAACCATCGCCCTTTCCGCCGGCCTCGCCTGGGCCAGCGGCTTGCGGCTTTATCTGGTGGTCTTTTTGGCCGGGGCGCTTTCGTACTTCGGTTATCTGCATTTGCCGGATACCTTGTCGATGCTGCGGAACCCGCTGGTGATCGGCGTCGCCGGCATCATGGCCTTTGCCGAGCTGATCGCCGACAAGATGCCGGCCTTCGATTCGGTGTGGGACAGCTTCCAGACCTTCATCCGCATTCCGGCCGGTGCGCTGCTCGCCGCCTTCGCGCTCGGCGAGGTCGATCCGGCGTGGATGGTGGCGGCCGGACTGATCGGCGGCACGATCACCGCCGGCACGCATTTCGCCAAGGCCGGCAGCCGGCTGGCGATCAATACCTCGCCCGAACCGTTCTCGAACTGGATCGCCTCGTTCGGCGAGGAGGGCATGGTGCTCGGCGGTCTGTGGGCGATGCTGGCTTCGCCGCTGGTATTTCTTGGCTTGCTGGCGGTGTTTCTGGTGATCGCCGGCTTGGTGCTCTACAAGCTCTGGGGCCTGCTTGGGCGGCTGTTGCGTCGCGTATAATTTCCGGTTTTCGGCCGCCTGTTGCGGTCAACCGCCGGAAAACAGGAAAATCCATGCTCGACATCCAACAACTCCGCTCCAATCTCGACGCCGTTGCCGAAGGCCTCGCCAAGCGCGGCAAGCCGATCGACTTCAGCGAATTCAAGGCGCTGGAGGCCGAGCGCAAGACGCTGCAGACGCGCACGCAGGATCTGCAGGCGCAGCGCAACAGCCTGTCAAAGCAGATCGGCATGTTGAAGGGGCAGGGCAAGGATGCCTCCGAGGTCATGGCGCAAGTCGGCGCGCTGGGCGACGAGCTGAAAGCATCGGAAGCCCGCCTCGGCGAACTGCTGGAGAAATTCAACGCCATCCTCGCCGGGCTGCCCAATATTCCCGACGAGTCGGTGCCGGTCGGCATCGGACGAAACCGCCAACGTCGAGATCAAGCGCTGGGGAACGCCGCGCACTTTCGATTTTGCGGTCAAGGACCACACCGATGTCGGCGAGGCGCTCGGCCAGCTCGATTTCGCCACCGCCGCCAAAATTTCCGGATCGCGTTTCTCGCTGCTGAAGGGCGGCGTGGCCCGGCTGCATCGTGCGCTTGCCCAGTTCATGCTCGACACGCACACTGCCGAGCACGGCTATACCGAGGTCTATGTCCCGTACCTGGTCAATGCCGCCAGCCTGCACGGCACCGGCCAGTTGCCCAAGTTCGAGGAAGACCTGTTCAAGGTGCTGCGCGGCGACCAGGAGCCGCTCTACCTGATCCCGACCGCTGAAGTGCCGGTGACCAACATCGTGCGCGACGAAATCCTCGCCGCCGAGGCGCTGCCGCTGAAGTTTGTCTGCCACACGCCGTGCTTCCGTTCCGAAGCCGGTTCCGACGGCCGCGACATGCGCGGCATGATCCGCCAGCACCAGTTCGACAAGGTGGAACTGGTGCAGATCGTGCATCCGGAGCAGTCAACCGCAGCGCATGAAGAACTGACGCGCCAAGCCGAAATCATTCTCGAAAAGCTGGAACTGCCGTATCGCCGCATGGCGCTCTGTACCGGCGACATGGGCTTCTCCGCCGCCAAGACCTACGACCTCGAAGTCTGGCTGCCGGCGCAGAATACCTACCGCGAGATTTCGTCCTGCTCCAACTTCGAGCGCCTTTCAGGCCCGCCGCATGCAGGCGCGTTTCCGCAACGACAAGAACAAGCCTGAACTGGTGCATACGCTGAACGGTTCCGGTCTGGCGGTCGGCCGCACGCTGGTGGCGATCCTGGAAAATTTCCAGAACGCCGACGGCAGCGTCACCATTCCGGCCGTGCTGCGCCCGTATATGGGCGGGCTGGACAAGCTCAGCGCTTGAGTTTCAGTCCGGGGCCGCTGCTGCCCTGCATGCCGATCATGCCTTCCATGCGCTGCGAAACCGGCACGTAGGCAGGCTCGGTGCGGGCCAGGATGTCGTAGTAGGCGCGGATGTTCTCGACCAGCAGCACAGCCTCGCCGCCGCGCGCACGGCCTGATTTCACTCGTTCGTAGTATTTCGGCTGGGCCAACAGCGGCAATATCTGCTTCATTTCGTACCACGCCGTCGGATCGGCCCCTTGCAGTCTGGCCAGTGCGCGCGCCGCGTTGAAATGACCGGGGCCGATGTTGTACGAGGCGAGCGCCAGCCAAGTGCGGTCGGGTTCGGCGACATCCGCCGGCTGCATTTCCTTGAGCAGGTTGAGGTAGCGCGCGCCACCCATGATGCTGTCGCGCGCATCGAGCCGGTTGCCGACGCCGAGGCGGTCCGCGGTGTCCTCGGTGAGCATCATGATGCCGCGCACGCCAGTCGGGCTGGTCGCCTCGGCCTCCCAGTGCGACTCGTGGTAGGCGACCGCGGCGATCAGTCGCCAGTCGATTCCGTAACTCATCTGCGCTGCCTGAAAGTGCTTTCTGAGCTTGGGCAGCACGGTCTCCACACGCCCCAGGAAGGTTACGATATCCACCTGCTTGAGGCGCCGCACGTGGCCGAAATAACGGTCTTCGATCTTCAGCAAGGTTCCGTCGCGCTGCACCCGCTCGACGAAGGCGTTGATCCGCGCCAGCAACTCGACGTTGGGGTGGGCGCCGAGCCACCAGACCACCGGGCGATTCTCGTTCAGTTCCAGGGTCGCCTGCAGGGAAGGGACGAACTGCGCGGCGATCTGAATCAGCGTCGAGTCGATGGCGACCAGTTCGACCTTGCGTTTGCCGAGCGCTTCGAGCAGGCCGAAGAGATCGCTGTCCTTGTATTCGACGACCTGCAGGTCGGGAAGCTGTTTCTGCAGGTCGCGCAGGGTTGCGAGTTGCCGTGAACCGGGCATCGCGTGCACCGTTCTTCCGCGCAAGTCGTCCTTGTCGTCGAGCGGCAGCGAGGCCTCATGCTGGACCAGCACGTCCGCGGTCTGCAGTATCGGCGGCGTCGCTTTCTGCTGGCTGTCCGCAGGCGCCGGCAGCCAGGCTACGCCCAGGTGGGCCTTGCCCGCGTCGAGCGTCGCCGCGATCTCATCCGGCGGCACGACCAGATATTTGACGCCGACACCGAGTTCCAGGGCAAAGGCCTCGATCAGGTCGTGTTCCAGTCCAAGGATGGCGCCCTGGTCGTCGGGGTAGTAGGTCAGCGGACCGCTGCTGACGGCGACAATCAGGTCATGCTGAGCCGGCGTCGGAAAGGGTAGCGGCCGTTTCAACGGCAACGACACGCCTTGCTCGCCGCAGGCCGCGAAGAGCATCGAGAACAGTCCGATCAGCAGGGTCTTGAACCAGTGCATACCCATTTTTGTGCTATTATGCTGCCCGCTGCGGAGAGGTGGCAGAGTGGTCGAATGTACCTGATTCGAAATCAGGCGTACTGCAAGGTACCGTGGGTTCGAATCCCACCCTCTCCGCCAGCAACTACATAAAAGCCCATGATTCTGCGGGATTTTTTGTTTTTACGGCATTTTGACTATCAAATCAACTATCAATTTGTGACTCGGTTGGCAGGTTGCTACCGTCTAACCATCGCCGACTTTTCTATACGGCCCACCGGCCTTTTTACCGCGGAGGAGCCAGTCAGGTCAGCGACACCACGGGCAAGACTCGGTCACAACCTGCTGGTCATCTACTCGGCTTAGCTGTCCTTCAAATGGCAGGTGTGCTGAAACCTGCCGAATAGCCTACGCGAGCAACGCGGCCTGAAGGGACATTGGTGGATTGATGCCCTAGGGCCGCTTCATTGCGCGTTTCGGCCATACAAACGAGAGACGCTTGTTGATCCGCCTAGAGCTATGAACACGGTTCACTTCGGCCTATGCGCCCTTCCTCCCGAATGCGCGGCTTTTGTTCTCAAGAGTCTTCATATGGAATACGGTCGGTGCAGCCAGCTGCGCACGACATCGACATCGCGTTGAGGCAAGTAGGCGAAGCCAGCCAGCGCGTCTTCGACGACGGTCTGGGCGACCCAGTGCGGCACGGATTTGGTGCTTAGTATGAGGAAGTACCAGGCCAGCGGATAGCCGATTTCGCGGTCGAAATGAGTCAGCGCTTCTTGCAGCTTCAGGCCACTGGTACCGGCGCTGGCTTCAAACTCGGGCGGGTAGCCCGCCAGCGTGGCAATCGGCTGGGCTCTTAGAACCGGCTGGTGGTAGCGGTCGAGGTGTTCGCGGGTGGCGATCACCCAATGGTTATGGAAGGCGCTGGCGCCGCCAGCGCTGCTCTTGCTCCAGTCTTCGACCATGCGGTGTATGGCGGCTGGCTCCGGCTTTTGTGCCAGCATGCGCTTGAGGAAGTTGCCGATGTGCTGGATGCGACGAAAGGTGTAGAAGGGCAATCCGAGCGGGGCGGGTGGGGCGCCGGCACCGCGTGGATCGACCAGTTCTTCGATGGTCGAAGGGTCGTTGATAAACAATTGGTGAACGCGCATTTCCTGCAGATCTTCGATCTCCAATTGCAGGAAGTCGTCGCTGGCATCGCTGACCGAGGCGACGAGGTAATGGGTTTGCCCGACAAGGCGGGTGGCGTATAGCGGCTGACCGGCAAAGTCATCGATCAGTTGGGCGATGTCGCCGTCGCGCTCGTCGAGGGCGCTTTCCACCCAGCGCTCGAGGTTGTCGGTGATGCGCTGTCCGGTGTCATCGACGATACCGCCCAGCCGGTACCAGCCTCCGCGAGCAAGGGCATGGCGAAAATTCCATTCGGGCAGGGCATTGCCAAGCACCTTGAGCAGTCCAGCCTGGCCTGAGCTGACTTGAGCCTTGGCACACGTTTCAACAATTGCCGGCGACAACGATTTGCAGTATTCGGTCCAGCCCTGGTTCTGTTTCATCGGATATTCCTCATTTTCAGATGTCGCTTTCTTCAGCCAGGCGGGCCTGGGCGGCTTCGCGCACCTCGACTTCGGGATCGGCGATCAGCGGCGGCAGGAATTCGAGAGGGGCGTTGCCGACGGCGGCGAGCCGTACCCACCATTCTTCATCCTTGAGCAGCGTGGCGGCGAGGCCGGGCAGGGCACGCTCGGCGACGATGGCGCGGACCTCGGGCTCCGGATCACCGGCCAGCATGTGCAGCGCGAAGGGAGGCAGGCGGGCGGCGACGACCTTGCGTACCTCGCGCTCGGGGTCCTTGCACAGTTTGCTCAGTTGGCCGTGCGGCAGGCGGCGGGCAACGGTCGCGCGAATCAGGTAGTCGGGGTCGCCCAGCAGTTTGACCAGCAGCGGCTCGGGAAGGCGGGCGGCGACGGACAGGCGCACTTCGCGATCGGGGTCGCCGACCATCGAGATCAACTGGTCAACTGGCAGTCGCGTGGCGACGACACGGCGGACGACCTCGTCGGAATCTGTTTTCAGCCCGAAAATGGCGTCAACCGCAGCATAGCGGGCGGCAATCGCCCGTCGCTCCCAGAAGATGTCGCTGCAGATAGTTGTGCGCCAGTTCCGGGTTGGCGCGCAAAAAGCGGTCGATCTGCCGGCCACTGTGGGCACGGATGCAGGCATCGCCCGGCGTGCAGCGCCGGCTGTTCAGGTAGTCGGGGAAATAGCTGCAACCGGCACAGAGTCCCAGGCGGCCGACACCGGCTTGCTCCGCTTTCCGGTCACTCGTCATCGACCTTGGCGGCGACAAGAATACCGGTCGCTGATTCAGGTGTGTTGGTCAGTGCCAGGCAATGGCCGGAACTGCCACTGATCAGATAGAGGTCGTAGGCATCGAGGCTGAGTGCCGGTTGATAACGTGGCGAGACGTCATTTTCACTGCATTCGGTGAAATGGAGGTCGGGAAAGCGCTGGCGCAGCGAGGCCGCCCGTGGATCGAGCATGGTGGCTTCGCCGACCTGAACAAGTTTTTGCGGTGTAATCATGCTGACTCCTCGGTTTCCAGCGACTCCTCGAAGCGTGCCAGCGAGGCGGAAGGAACGCCCATGATCTGCGCTAGCCACGGCGGTGGGCAGGATAAACGGCCTTGCAGTTCGACCAATACTTCTCGCGCCTTGCCGCCGGCTGGCTTCTTGACTGGATGAACACCGGCGCGTACCACCTTGGCCGCTGCCGGACCGCCGATCGACTGGACGTAAACAATCTGGCAGTCGTTGATCAGTGCCGAGCGCGCGGCGTTCTTGTCTTCCGCCGTATCGGCTTCGACCGTTGTGCGCACGGCGATCAGCTTGATGGCCGCCGGGGCGACTTGATAGACCAGGAAACGCTCGCAAGATCCGAAGTGGCCGTCAAGGTTTTCGCCGCGATTGGCTGCAAAGGCGACGCGCAGCGAACCGGGCATTTCGCCCTCGCTGTAGGCGTTAACCGCAGGAAAGTCGTTGTTGTCCATCCCCTGGCCCCACAGCAGGCGCACGGCTTCTTTCAGTGCTTCGCCGTTGACGCCAACATGACAACCCTGTTCGGCAAAATCGCCGGCCAGGATAACGCGCAGGTCTTCGACAGTCAGCGTACCGAGTTTGGTTTCGGTAAGCGGTGACTCCAGCTTTTCAATCAGCGCCCCGACCAGGGCGCGGACATCGAGGCCATTCAGGGCGCGGGCAGCGAGGGCGATACGCAGCGCAGCTTCGCGGGAAGCGATAGGGGTGTCGGACATGATGGGCTCCAGGGAAGGCTTCAGGGTAACGCAGGCAAAGTCTTTTCACAGACTCCCGGCGCTCGGCTCAAGGCTCTGCCTAGACAGCGCTGATACAGCCGGCCGGGCAGACGTCCACGCACAACGGGGTATCGTTGTCGCCGTCGCATTCCGTGCAGGTGTCTAGCGTCGATCTTGTAGAAGATCTTGCCGGAACTGATCGATTTGGTCGGACAGACCGGCTTGCAGTCGCCGCAGGCGGTGCATTCGTCGGGGTTGATTTTCATTGCCATGATGGATCTCCTTAGTCTTCGGCAGCGCCGAGGCGCTTGGCGCGCAGGGAAATGGGCAGGCGTGGCGGCTTGGTGATCGGGTCGATGTAGTAAGTCCCGCCGTTGTCCAGCTTCAGTTCGCCGCCCCATTTTTCCGCGGTGTCGAATTCGATGGACTCGATGGAGGCTTCCAGATCGCGCTTCGGGAGGTAGAACACCAGTCCGCCCTTTTCGCCCTGTTGAATCATGATATTGGCCATACAGCTTCTCCCGCAGAACCGGCGGGCCCGGGCCTGTGCCCGCAACCCGCCGGTGATGCCAGATTAACGAACCAGGTCGAAGTTGTAGTCGGTCGTACCCATGCCGATCGTTTCCTTGTCGAGTTGCTCAAGGACCGCGTTGGTCAGCTGGGTAACCACGGACATCATGCCTTCGTAGCCCATGTGGTCTGACGATGCAGGTGATGACGGTCGAAGAGCGGGAAGCCGATGCGGATCAGCGGCACTTCGAACTCTTCGCCTTTGTGGCGGGTGTCGCGCTGGATGTACTTGCCGTAGGAGTTGCCGATCAGGAAGTCCGGCTTGTCGGTGAAGCACAGGCTGAACGCAAGTGCCACAAATCGTTGCCGGCATAGACCTTGCCATTGTCGCCGAACGGGCTGGAGGCGAGCAGCTTCTCCATGGCTTTGACCCAACGCTTGTTGCCGTGGTTGCCCAAGACATGGGTCGGCTCGGCACCCATTTCCAGCAGGAATTTGGCCATGCCCATGACGAAGTCCGCATCACCGTACAGGGCGAACTTTTTGCCGTGCAGCCAGGCGTGGCTGTCGGTCATCATGTCGACCAGGCGGCCGCGCTCCATTCCAGAGACTCGGGAATCGGCTTGCCGGTGAGCTCGGAGATTTTCATCAGGAACTCGTCGGTCCATTCCAGGCCCATCGGAATGTTGAGCTTGGGCACTTCCTGATTCCAGGTGTTTTCGACAAATTTTTTGGTTTTTTCCAGCTGCCAGTCGGTTGCAGCAGAAAGGTGTCGATGGCGTTCGGCGCGTCTTTGACTTCGGCCATGGTGGTGCCGCCGGCATACATGCGGAATTCGCCATCGGCCGGCGTGTCGAACACTTCGGTAGGATCGGACAGTAGCGTGTAATCAACATCCATTTCCTCCATCATGCGCTGGATGACGCGGAAGTTGCCGAGATAGGTTTCAAAGCCCGGAACGATGTTGATCTTGCCGTTGGAACCGACCTTCTTGCCTTCCATGAGGTTCAGCGTGAAGTAGCGCAGGATGCCTTCGAACATGTTGTCCCAGCCGGTGAGTGGCTGCCGACGAAGCTCGGCGTATGGGCGAAAGGTACCGGGAAATCCTGCGGGATGATGCCGGCTTTCTTGGCGTTGTTGATGAAGGCATTCAAGTCGTCGCCGATAACTTCGGCCATGCAGGTGGTGGAGACGGCGATCATGTCCGGCTTGTACATGGCCTTGGCGTTTTCCAGGCCGTCGATCATGTTCTTCTGGCCGCCGAACACCGCCGCGTCTTCGGTCATCGAGTCGGAAACGCAGGAGCAGGCTCCTTGAAATGACGGTTGAAGTAGGTGCGGAAGTAGGCGACGCAGCCTTGCGAGCCATGCACATACGGCATGGTCTTTTCGAAGCCGAGCGCAGCAAAGCACCGCGCCGAGCGGCTGGCAGGCCTTGGCCGGGTTGACGGTCAGCGCTTCGCGGTTGAAGTTGAGTTCCTGGTATTCCTTGGTGGTTGGTCCACTCGAAGACTTCATCAATTTTTTCCGGCGGGTGACGTTCTTCGAAAAGCTTCGCGTTTGTTGGCCAGGCTCTCCTTGTATTCGTCGTTGCGGAACAGAGGATAACGTGGTTGATGTTTTCGACGTTCTTGCTCATGATAATCTCCTTACGCGACCACTAATCTGTGGACGACGGTTGACGGACGTAGGGTGCGCAAGCGTCTGCCACTTGCACTGCGGCTGAACTTAAGCGCTGCAGCGACCGCTACGTCTCGACTTCAGCTGTCTTCCAGGGCGCTTTGACCAGTTTCCAGCACGGGTTGTTCAGGTCATGTCCATGTCGCGGGCGAAGATCGCGAAGCCGTCGTAGCCGTGGTACGGGCCGGAGTAGTCCCAGGAGTGCATCTGGCGGAACGGAATGCCCATCTTCTGGAAGACGTACTTTTCCTTGATGCCGGAGCCGACCAGGTCGGGCTTGACGCGTCTTGACGAACTCCTCGAACTCGTAGCCGGTGACGTCGTCGTAGATCACCGTGCCATCGCTCCATGTCGTTGATGGTGCGCTCGTAGTCGTCGTTGTGGCCGAATTCGTAGCCGGTGCCGACGACTTCCATGCCCAGGTCTTCGTAGGCGCCGATCACGTGGCGCGGGCGCAGGCCGCCGACGTAGAGCATCACCGTCTTGCCTTCGAGGCGCGGCTTGTACTTGGCGATGACCGCGTCCATCTCGGCTTGGTACTTGGCGATGACGCTCTCGGCGCTTGCCTTGATCGTGTCGTCGAAGAGCGCGGCGATCTTGCGGAGCGACTCGGCGATCTTGGTGGGGCCGAAGAAGTTGTACTCCATCCAGGGGATGCCGTACTTCTCTTCCATGTGCCGGCAGATGTAGTTCATCGAGCGGTAGCAGTGGATCAGGTTGAGCTTGGCCTTGGGCGCGTTCTCCATCTCGGCGAGCGTGGCGTCGCCGGACCACTGGGCGACGACGCGCAGGCCCATCTCCTCGAGAGGATGCGCGAAGCCCAGGCGTCGCCGCCGATGTTGTAGTCGCCGATGATGGCGACGTCGTAGGGCGTGGTCTCGAAGCTTCGTCGCCGTCGCGGCCTTGTCGAACACGCAGTCGCGGATCGCGTCGTTGGCGATGTGGTGGCCGAGCGACTGCGAGACGCCGCGGAAGCCTTCGCAGCGCACCGGCACGATCGGCTTGCCGATGTCTCGTTGGCTTCTTCTTGGCGACCGCTCGATGTCGTCGCCGATCAGGCCGATCGGGCACTCGGACTGGATCGAGATGCCCTTGTCCAGCGGGAACAGCGCGTCGATCTCGTCGATGATCTTGGCGAGCTTCTTGTCGCCGCCGAAGACGATGTCGTTCTCCTGGAAGTCGGAGGTGAAGTGCATCGTGCCGAAGGTGTCGACGCCGGTCGTGCCGACGTAGTAGTTGCGGCGCGCCGGCGCGGGAGTACTGGCCGCAGCCGACCGGGCCGTGCGAGATGTGGATCATGTCCTTGATCGGGCCCCACACCACGCCCTTGGAGCCGGCGTAGGCGCAGCCGCGAATGGTCATGACGCCGGGCAGGGACTTGAGGTTGGAAGTGATGCACTTCTTGGATTGTTCCACAGTACTGATCGTTGACCGCCAGATGCTTCGCGCGATCCTTCCTGGCTTTTTCGGGATAGACCTCCAGCACCTCCTGCGATAAGCGCTTCGGTTTCTTCGCGTGTTAGAGTCAGTCATGATGTTTCCTCCTGACGCCGTCGGCAATCTGTGGCCGACGTGCAGGTCGAAGGTCCTCGTTACCGGATGGCGGAACGCAGGGTGCTCGTCACGGCACACTTAGGCGGCGGCTTCAGCGGCCAGCTTCGGCGGCTGTCTTGCCGACGATGGACTCGTCTTCCGCTTCCATGATGCCGAACTCCATCAGCAGCTCTTCCAGCTCGTCCATGTCGATCGGCGTCGGGATGACGAAGTTCTTGTTATCGACGAATCTTCTTGGCCAGCTGGCGGTACTCGTCGGCCTGCTTGTGCTTCGGCTCGTACTCGATCACCGTCATGCGGCGAATTTCGGCGCGCTGCACAACGTTGTCGCGCGGCACGAAGTGGATCATCTGTGGTGCCGAGCTTCGCAGCCAGCGCCGCGATCAGTTCGTCTTCGCGGTCGGTGTTGCGCGCTAGTTGCAGATCAGGCCGGCCAGACGGACGCCGCCGGAGTTCGCGTACTTCAGGATACCCTTGGCAGATGTTGTTGGCGGCGTACATCGCCATCATCTCGCCGGAGCAGACGATGTAGATCTCCTGCGCCTTGTTCTCGCGGATCGGCATGGCGAAGCCGCCGCAGACCACGTCGCCCAGCACGTCGTAGAAGACGAAGTCGAGTTCGTCGTCGTAGGCGCCTTCTTCTTCAAGGAAGTTGATGGCGGTGATGACGCCGCGGCCGGCGCAGCCGACGCCGGGCTCCGGACCGCCGGACTCGACGCACTTGATGCCGCCGTAGCCGACGTTCAGTACGTCCTCGAGTTCGAGGTCTTCGACGCAGCCGGCTTCGCAGCCAAGGTCCATGACGGTCGTCTGCGCTTCGCGTGAAGGATCAGGCGGGTCGAGTCGGCCTTCGGGTCGCAGCCGACGATCATGACCTTCTTGCCCAGCTTCGGCGAGTGCCGCCACCAGGTTCTGGGTGGTGGTGGACTTGCCGATGCCACCTTTGCCGTAGATTGCGCATTGACGCAGTTTTGCCATGGTGTAATGTCCTTAGTCTGTCAGTCGATTTGCGAAGGAATCATTGAGAGTCGCACCTCACCTTCTGCACGTTGCGTGCCAGGTCAACTGACAGACCGCAAGCGATTGAATTTTCAATGAAAATGCAAAATAAGCCGGCCCCGGTCGGCGCGGAGACATCCGACAATTCCCCTAATGTTTGTAGGGGTGACGACAAAGCATCGCGCTACCGCGCGAAGCGAGATTACCGATGAATGCGCTGCAACCTGCCGGCAGTCGTGTCTCGGTAGCCTGACCTTCCAGAGATACCCGACGGCACTGCTGCTCGATGGCGTGGCCGAACTGCACCGCGACCTCTTCCGGCGCCACGAGTCCGCCACACCCGAAGCGCGGGCCGAGGTCTTTCGCGATTACCTGACCGTCCATTTCCGGCTTGAGCGGCCGGAGGACATGGGCTTCACCGGCCACCGGAAAAGCCGGGCCAGGGCCAACTACATCAAGATGATCCGCGGCTGGAGTTTCGATGCCGACAGTCGCGAAGGGGCCGTACTCAAGGGCTGGGTCGAATCGCGCTTCGGCCTGATGCCGCGCTACCACGGCCAGGCGCTACGCGATCCGGCGGGTGAGGCCTACAGCCGCTACCTGGAAATGCGCTCGCAGGGTCTGTACGGCACCAATGCCCTTGAGGCGCAACTCGATCTGGTCTACACCTTCTGCCAGTTCGAACTGGTGCGTCGTCATCACGGAGCCCGGCACGTGACGCTCTATCGCGGCGTAAACCGCATGACCGACCACGAAGTTCTGGAAAAAGGCGAGGGCGGGCAGCACGTCATCCTGCTCAACAACCTCAGTTCCTTCACCTGCAGCCGCGAGCGCGCCTGCGAGTTCAGCGACTGCATCTTGCGGTCGATGTCCCACTGACCAAGATATTCTTCCACTGCGGCTTGCTGCCCGGCGTGCTGCAGGGGGAGGATGAGTTTCTGGTGGTGGGCGGCGTGGTCGAGGTGACGTTGTCGACGCTGTAGCGGGAGGGGGGCGTCCAGGTGTGGTCACCCAAGAAACTGTCCCATAACGGACACTCGCGCTGTGCGTATGATTGCCTATTTAGTTTCGCGGGTATCGTCGAGCGGGCAAGCTTGGCATGACTATCGGAGGTGCTCTCATGCGTCAGTTGGAACTGAGCAAGGCTTTTACGCTGATGGAATCAGGGCCTGTGGTCCTCGTGACAACCCATGATGGGAAGAAAGACAACATCATGACCATCTCCTGGACCATGGTGATGGATTTCACTCCGGTATTTGCTATCACCACGGGTGAATGGAATCACTCCTTCGCGGCGTTGCGAAAGAATCGGGAGTGCGTCATTGCAATTCCCACCGTCGACCTGCTGGATAAGGTGGTTGGCATAGGGACGTGCTCTGGGGCAGACACAGACAAGTTTGCCAAGTTCAAGCTCACACCGGTGCAGGCCAAGCTCGTCAGGCCGCCCTTGATCAAGGAGTGCCTCGCCAACATCGAGTGCAAGGTCATCGACATCGTTAAAAAGCACAACATTGTTGTGTTAGAGGCGGTTGCCGCATACATCGATACCGCACGCAAGGAGAAGCGCACGGTTCACGCTGTTGGTGACGGAACGTTCATCGTCGACGGGCGCAAGATTGACCGGAAGAAGATGATGGCCTCCAAGCTCCCATCGGGCGTTTAGCGTTCATTGGCCAGCCCGCCGGCTCAAGTCGGCCAACTGCTGCCGGACGATCATTCCATGAATCAGCCGTTGAAATGGCCGCTGTACTTCAAGTACCTGCCGGATGGCGAATTAAACCTGATCAGGCCACTGCGGCCGTTGGCATGCTGGGCGCTGTCGGGCGGCAATTCGCCGGTTACCAGCCGCTCAGTCGGAAATCGCGTTGAAAGGCAGTGTTGCCTGTTCATGGCGATGAACTCATCGCTTGGCAATTCAAACCTATCGGA
>CAVSFS010000019.1:0-66609 GCA_963727115.1 uncultured beta proteobacterium
CAGATGCGCCAGCTTCTCGCCGATCTTGCCTTCCAGCCCGCGCGGCGTCGGCTGGTACCAGCCGGCTCGGCATGCCGTCCGGCAAATAATTTTCGCCCGCCGCATAGGCTTCCGGCTCGTCGTGGGCATAGCGGTAAGCCTGGCCGTAACCGAGCTCCTTCATCAGCTTGGTCGGCGCGTTGCGCAGGTGCAGCGGCACCGGCCGCGAACTGTCCTTGCCACAAAGGCGCGCGCCGCATTATACGCGACATAGCCCGCATTCGACTTGGCGGCGACGGCCATGTAGATCACCGCCTGCGCCAGCGCCAGCTCGCCTTCGGGCGAGCCCAGCCGCTCATAGGTTTCGGCCGCATCATTGGCCAGCGTCATCGCGCGCGGATCGGCCAGGCCGATGTCTTCCCACGCCATGCGCACGATGCGCCGCGCCAGATAACGCGGGTCGGCGCCGCCATCCAGCATGCGCACCAGCCAGTACAGCGCGGCATCCGGGATTGGAGCCGCGCACCGATTTGTGCAGCGCGGAAATCTGGTCGTAGAAGGCCTCGCCGCCCTTGTCGAAACGGCGCAGGTTCTGCGCCAGCGTGTTTCTTCGAGAAAGTCGACCGTCGACCGCGCAATGCCCGCCGTCTGCGCCGCAGTGTGCAGCTGTTCCAGCACATTGAGCAGGCGCCGCGCATCGCCGTCGGCGTAGACCGATCAGGCGCTCGCGCGCATCCGCATCGAACTCCAGATCGGCCAGCGCCTGCGTTGCGCGCGCTCGAACAGTTGCGCCCAGTTCGTCCTCGTCGAGCGACTTGCAGCACATAGACCTGCGCGCGCGACAGCAGCGCGGTATTCACTTCGAACGAGGGATTTTCGGTGGTCGCGCCGATGAAGGTCACCAGGCCCGGTTCGACAAACGGCAGGAAGGCATCCTGCTGCGACTTGTTGAAGCGGTGCACCTCATCGACGAACAGGATGGTGTGCCGGCCCTGGCTCGCCGCGCATGTCTCGGCCTGCGCGATCGCCTCGCGGATGTCCTTGACCCCGGAAAGCACCGCCGACAGCGCGATGAACTCGGCATCGAACTGCGTCGCCATCAGCCGCGCCAGCGTGGTCTTGCCCACGCCCGGCGGCCCCCACAGGATCATCGAATGCAGCTTGCCCGACTCGAACGCCAGGCGCAGCGGCTTGCCCGGCCCGAGCAGATGCGACTGGCCGATGACCTCGTCCGGCGTTTGCGGGCGCAGCCGCTCGGCCAGCGGCGCTCCAGTTTCAGGACCGGCTTTGGAAAACAAATCGCTCAAAACAACTCCAATCAGTTCCAGGCACGGGCGAACAACTCGTCCAGCGCGGCAACGACCACATCACCCTGGGCCGCCAAGGAGCCCACAAGCTCGCCAAGGGAGTCCAGCGGGATCGAAACGATTTCCAGCGGATTCAGCACCACCGGGCAGCCTTCCACCTCAAAAACAGGATTCACCGGCGAAGCTGGTAATTGCCCGACCCTGCCAAGCACCTCGGTCGACACCAGCGGCACCACGACACGCCGCTGCGCCCGCGCAAACAGTGACGATTGCACAACCAGCACGTAGGGAATCGCTGCCCGGTTACGGCCCGTATTGCGGTGAATGTCGAACTGGCTCACAGCGTCGAATACTCGTCGGCAATCGACCCCTGCGCCGCGTGAAAGGCATTCCAGGTATCCGCCACGGCGTCGCCCAACCGCTGGTGTGCCGACAAGGCCGCCTGCTCACGGGCAACATACTCAGCCAGCAAGGCTTCCACGGTCGACGACAAATTAGGGGTAAAAACCCGAGCCTGCTGAACCGTGGCTTCATTCAGTAAAAGATTGAACGGGCGTTTGGCGACCTGGGCGCGACTGGCTGGCTTCATGGCAACTCCTCATATGCGCATAGTATGCGCATCCAGAATATTTTGGAAGGCATCGATCACATCGCATCCAGCGGCGAAGTCACCCCGCGCCCGCCCTTGTTCAGAACGTGCATGTAGATCATCGTCGTCGCCACGTCGGCATGGCCAAGCAATTCCTGCACCGTGCGGATGTCGTAGCCCGATTGCAGCAAATGCGTGGCGAAGGAATGGCGGAAGGTATGCGGCTTCGCCAGCTTGGCAATGCCGCTCGCCTGCACCGCCTTCTTCACCGCCCGCTGCAACAGCTTCTCATCAATATGGTGGCGACGTTCGGCACCGCTGCGCGGATCGACCCAATAACTGCCCGACGGGAAAATATACTGCCAGGACCAGTTGACCGCGGCATTCGGGTACTTGCGATCGAGCGCATCGGGCATATACACCGTCGCCATGCCCTTCGCCCGGTCATCCTCAAACAACTGGTGACACCAGCGCAGATGATCCTGCAAGGGCGAAATCAGCGACTGCGGCAACATGGTGACGCGATCCTTCGCCCCCTTGCCATCGCGCACGACAATCTCCGCCCGTTCGAAATCGATATCCTTGACGCGCAGCCGGACGCACTCCATCAGCCGCATACCGGTCCCGTAAAGCAGGCGGGCCATCACCCCGTGCAGCCCGTTCATGCGGTCGAGCAACCCGGTGACCTCGTGGCGCGTCAACACCACCGGCAGGCGCTGCGGCTGCTTGGCGCGCACCACGCCATCCAGCCAGGGAAGATTCATTCCCAGCACCTCGCGGTACAAAAACAGCAAAGCCGACAGCGCCTGGTTCTGCGTTGACGCGGCTACCCTGCCCGCTACCGCCAGATGCGTCAGAAACGCCTCAACCTCCGCCGCCCCCATGTCACGGGGATGCCGCTTGTCGTGAAAGAGGATGAAGCGCTTAATCCATTGCAGATATTGCGTTTCGGTGCTGATGCTGTAATGCTTCACCAGAAGGCGGTCACGTACCTGATCGAGCAATTTCGGGGGGTTTAGGTGTAGAAGACGGATCGCCAACCATGAAATACTCCAACGAAATACAATTAATCATGATCTTAGGGAAACTCTGCATAAGTAACCGTCATGTAGCGTAATTTGAGAAAATAGCGCTATCGTCATAACACCCACGAAACTGATGAAATCGATGAAGCAACTCAGTCTGGCCGAGACTGGATTCTTGCCCAAAGCCGGCAAGCAAACCCGGAAGGCCATCTTTCTGTCTGAGATGGAAACGGTGGTGCCGTGGTCTCGCCTGGAGGCCCTGATCGAGCCGTTTTACCCGAAGAAGGGAAATGGCCGTCCGCCGATGCCGCTGGGCACGATGTTGCGCATTCACTTCATGCAACAGTGGTTTGGCTACTCCGATCCGGCGATGGAAGAAGCCCTGCACGACGTTCCCTTGCTGCGCCAGTTCGCTGGCTTGGACGCCTTTGAAGACGTGATGCCGGACGAAAGCACCATCCTGCGTTTCCGTCATCTGCTGGAACAGCACGAGTTGGCGGTTGCCATCTTTGCCGAGGTCAATGCTGTACTGAGTGAGAAAGGCCTGAGCATGAAGCGTGGCTCGGTGGTTCACGCTGCGCTGATCGCTGCCCCGAGTTCCACCAAGAACCAGGACAAGCAGCGCGATCCCGAGATGAGTCAGACCAAGAAAGGCAACCAGTGGTACTTCGGGATGAAAGCCCATATCGGCGTCGATGCCGAGAGTGGTCTGATCCATACCGTCGAATGCACCACGGCCAAGGTCGCCGACAATGTCATGCTCAAGGACTGCCTGCACGGTGAGGAAAACATTGTCTTCGCTGATCGCGGCTATCACCAGAACAACCGCACCATCGAGCACCTTGCCAGCGAAGACGGCTTGGCCATTCTGGTCCCGACCAAGAAACCCAAAGGTGGCGAACTGACTGAGCAACAGAAGAAATCCAACCGGATTCTCTCGGCTATCCGCGCCGTCGTCGAGCATCCGTTCCGGGTCATCAAGCAGCAATTCGGTTTCACCAAGGTTCGCTATCGCGGACTCAAGAAGAACACCGGGCAAATCGTCACGCTGTTCGCGCTCTCCAATCTGTGGATGGCACGTCATCGTTTGATGCCTATGACAGGCGAGGTGCGCCCGTGATGCAGGAAATGAGGGGGGAAACCCAGATTCTTACGGTAAACGGGCAAAATTCGCTCATTTTTCAGCATTTTTATGACAGGCCGCCCAGAAATCATGGCTTGTTCAGATAATCCCTAGCGGATAGTTTTACTTTTTATACACCGCGCTTGGCAGAAGTAGGCACCTGTCAAGGTGCCTACTGAACGTTATGCCTTTTGTCCCAAGCCGTTTCTGCATCATCGTCATCTGCATCATTTGCAAAGGTTCGCACCGGCCCTGCAGCTCCGCAGTTGTTGCACGTAATCGCCACAAGTTCATGTCCAGCCGGGTGATGGCGATACCCATGACCAATTTCACAGCTTCCGCAAAACGGGCAATTTTTCATGGCAAAAAAATCCTTTGATTGGCCCGACATCCCTTGCGAAAAATGTGAGTTTGAAAAGCAATGGGACATCAAGCGTTGCGTTAACAAAGCTGGCCACGAAACATTTCAGTTTGTTTGTGGGCATTGCGGATATCGGCTCGCTAGATTTGTCAGCAAAGCAGCCGTAAAGAAGCTCGGCTTTTCTCCCGATGACATCGAACCAATTGAACCAAGAAACGTTTGCGCAGTTTGCAAAGCGGAGGGCGCAGAAAACCATCACTGGGCGCCGTATCACTTGTTCGGAGAAGAGGCCGACAGGGTGGCCGCAGTCTTTCCTTTGTCAGTCTTGCCATGCGCGCTGGCATAGCATCGTCACCCCAAACGCAAACGGTAGATGTAAGGCATAACATGGCGCTCAGCCTCGCTCCCTTCGGTCGCTGGACGCTGGACGCTGCGCGATAAGGCCGCGCAGCGCCGGTTAGGAACTGGAGTTGAAATGAAGATTCAGGGCTCGATTGAATTTACCGTTACCGAGCGGTCCGAAGAACGCGTCGTCTCGGAGATGCCCGTTGGCGCCGGCGTCAAGAATCCATTCGGCGTCGTTCATGCTGGCGCAATGCTGTGGCTCGCCGATGTGACCGCAACCATTCTTGTGATGGGGGCCGATCAGGCGTCGGAAAGCATGAAAGGGTTTCCACTCGCTATCAACCTTAACGCCAATTTCCTCGGCAATCAGACAGAGGGTTCATTCAGGGCAGTTTCCTCGTTCGTGAAGCGCGGTCGCGCTGTCAGCGTCGTTCGGACAACTGTCTATGGTGCAGGAGACAAAGTCATTGCAGATGTCACCACAAGCCACGTTCTTTCAAAATGAGAAGCACTTTTGCGCGCACACGGCGCCCGCATGGGCTCGTGACCTATGTCCCGCACTCAGAAGCGAACTGGAGGCCCGGTGCAAGGCGAACAAGGCCAGGTTCGTCATTGACGAAACGGCCAACGTGAACTTTGTATCAGGTTGAGCGTCTCAGCAGACTGTTACCATCAACGCAAACCGAACATCTCCACACGGTATTCGTAACCGACTGACACCAAGACAATGCCGATTCACGGACTAGCGCACTACAACATTCGGGCCGAACGCGGACTGATGGAGGTCTTGCGCGATTTCTATGTCGCGGTCGTCGGCCTGCAGGCCGGGTCCGCGACCGCTGCGCTCCTTTGGCTACTGGCTTTACGCAGGACGAACGCGACATTCTTCATCTGTCGGAAGAGATTGAAGGAGAACAAGCGACGCACCGGATCAGACCTGACCTTCGATCATGTCGCGTTCGAATGCGAAAACTGGCCCGAGTTCAGAAGCCGGCTTGAACGGCATTCGATTGCCTTCACCGAGCGCAGCGCTCCGGGTAATGGCCGGCGCCAGGTCTTCTTCCGCGACCCGGCGGGCAATGGCATCGAACTGGCCTTTCCGGCCGGCGATGCCTGAATCGGAGATGCAAGTCATGGATATTGCCGCGGGAATCGTCATAGCGTTCGTCGCGCTGCTGCACGGCTATTTTCTCGTTCTCGAAATGTTCCTGTGGACAAAGCCAATCGGCCTGAAGGCCTTCGGCCAAACGAAGGCGTCAGCGGAAGCGTCGC
This sequence comes from uncultured beta proteobacterium, assembly GCA_963727115.1. GTDB lineage: Bacteria > Pseudomonadota > Gammaproteobacteria > Burkholderiales > Rhodocyclaceae > Azonexus. The sequence goes on from CAVSFS010000019.1 coordinate 6,002, forward strand.
AGGGTTCTCGCCGCCAACCAGGGGCTTTATAACGGCTTTCTGGCGGCGGGGTTGATCTGGGGCCTGTTGCTCGGCCAGGATGGCTTTGGCGTGAAGGTCTTCTTTCTCGTCTGCGTCATGACCGCGGGCGTGTATGGCGCAGCAACCGCAAGCCGGAAAATCCTGTTCGTCCAGGCATTGCCGGCGGCGGTCGGCCTGGGCTTGCTGCTCTGGGCATGAGCCCTGCTCCAGACCGCCGGCCCGCCGCTGCAAAATCCGGATCTATTCGCCGACGATATCGACCCCGGCGGGCGGCGTGAACTTGAAGGTTGCCGCCGGCAATACCGGGTTGCGCTCAAGATTGGTAAAGCGGATGTGCGTCGTCTGGCCGAAGCTGTCGTGGAGTTCCATCGCCTTGAGGTCCTTGCCGGCAAAACCGAGGCGGACTTTCTCGAAACCGCTCTCTCCAGCCTTTGGCACGGCCTCGACCCAGTTCATGCCGTCCGCCTCGCCGGCTTCGGTCAAGCGTGAAATTCGTTTCCAGCTCGTTGCTGCCGGCGAGCAGCGCCGCCGGCGAGCCGCTGATCGCCTGCCCCGCCTTGCGCACCGTAATCTGCTTGAGCTCCGGGTCGTAGATCCAGATTTTCTCGCCGTCGCCGACGACGAGTTGCGGGAAGGGCTTCTGGATATCCCAGCGCAGCTTGCCGGGCCGCGAGATGGCGACGACACCCGAGGATTGTTGCGGCTTGCGGCCGTTCCTGCCGATGACCATCTGCGAGAAGTCGGCTTTCAGCGTGCGCGTGCTGTTGAGGAACTGATGCAACTGGTCGACCGCGCCGGCCTCGGCGAGCAGCGGAAAAATCGCGACTGCTGCGGTCAACAGCGTTTTATGGGCAAATTTCATTCCGCTTCACGGCGCGCCAGCACTTCGCGGCCGCCGCGTCCATCCATCGTCGACACCAGACCGGCCTTTTCCATCGCTTCGATAAGGCGCGCCGAGCGGTTGTAGCCGATGCGCAGGTGGCGCTGGACCAGCGAGATCGAGGCGCGCTTGTTCTTGAGCACGATATCGACCGCCTGATCGTAGAGCGGGTCGCTCTCGGCGTCACCGCCGTCGCTGCCACCCTCGCCGCCTTCGTCATCGTCACCGGCGGTACCGTTGAGGATGTCCTCGACGTACTCGGGCGCGCCAAGTGTCTTCAGGTGTTCGACGACGCGATGCACTTCGTCATCGGAAACGAAAGCGCCATGGACGCGCGTCGGGTAACCGGTGCCCGGGGCGAGATAGAGCATGTCGCCCTGGCCGAGCAGCGCTTCGGCGCCCATCTGGTCGAGGATGGTGCGCGAGTCGATCTTGCTCGAAACCTGGAAGGACAGGCGGGTCGGGATGTTGGCCTTGATCAGGCCGGTGATCACATCGACGCTCGGGCGCTGGGTGGCCAGCACGAGGTGGATGCCCGACGCCCGGGCCTTTTGCGCGAGACGGGCGATCTGTTCCTCGACCTTCTTGCCGACGACCATCATCAGGTCGGCCAGTTCGTCGATGATGACCACGATGTAGGGCATGGTCTTCAGCGGCTCGGGCGCTTCCGGCGTCAGGGTCAGCGGGTTCGGAATGTGCTGCCCGTGCTTTTCGGCTTCCTTGATCTTGTGGTTGAGGCCGGCGATGTTGCGCACGCCCATGGCCGACATCAGCTTGTAGCGCTTCTCCATCTCGGTGACGCACCAGTGCAGCGCGTTGGCGGCCTGCTTCATGTCGGTGACGACGGGAGCAAGCAGGTGCGGGATGCCTTCGTAGATGGAAAGCTCGAGCATTTTCGGGTCGACCATGATCAGGCGCACGTGATCCGGCTCCGCCTTGTAGAGCATCGACAGGATCATCGCATTGACGCCGACCGACTTGCCCGAGCCGGTGGTGCCGGCGACCAGCAGGTGCGGCGTCTTGGCCAGATCGGCAACCACCGGCTGGCCGCCGATGTCCTTGCCGAGGCAGACGGTCAGCGGGCTGGTCATGTCGTTGTAGGGCGCGCTGGAAATGATCTCGGACAGCTTGACCATCTGCCGCTTGGGGTTGGGCAGTTCGAGCGCCATGCACGACTTGCCGGGCACCGTTTCGACGACGCGGATGGAAACCATGGCCAGCGCCCGCGCCAGGTCGCGCGCCAGATTGACGATCTGCGCGCCCTTGACGCCAATCGCCGGCTCGATCTCATAGCGGGTGATGACCGGCCCCGGCATCGCGGCCAGGACCTTGACCTGCACGCCGAAGTCGGCCAGCTTGCGTTCGATCAGGCGCGAGGTGTATTCCAGCGTTTCGGCGCTGACCGTCTCGGTGGCCGGCGGCGCCGGGTCGAGTAGATGCAGTGGCGGCAAGCGCCCGCCGATGATCATTTCGGGGAAGAGCGCCACCTGCTTCTCGCGCCCGATGCGCTTCTCGGCCTTCCTTGAAACCGGCACCTCGGGCGGTGGCGTTTCGATGATGATCGGGTCATGCAGTTCGACGCGGCGTTTCTCGACTTCGACCTCTTCCTCACGCTGCAGCGCGACTTCGCGCCCGATACGGCGGTCACGCCAGGAATCCATCAATCCGTAGAAAAAGCCGACGACTGTTTCGAGAATGCCACCCATACTCTCGAATGCCCACAGCCAGGACATCCCCGAAAATATGCTCCAGCCGGCCGCCATCGCTGACAGCAGCAACAGCGTCGAGCCGGTATAACCGAGCTGGTGTTCGAGCAGACGGCTCGCCTCCAGCCCGAGCATGCCGCCCGGCGCCAGCGGCAATTCGACCTTGAGCGTGTGGAAACGCAGGGCTTCGAGCGCCGAGCTGGCAACCAGCAGCAGGACGAAGCCAGCCAGGGCAATGTACAAGGGGCGCCGGTCGGCGTGGCCAAGCGGCGAATGGAGGCGCCGGAAACCCCACCAGATGACCACGGCCAGCAGAACGATCCACCACCAGGCCGAGAAGCCGAACAGGTAGAGCATCAGGTCGGCGACCCAGGCACCGAACTGACCGGTCGGGTTGAGCAGCCTTCCGGAAACGACGGCGTGCGACCAGCCCGGATCGTCCTTGTGGTAACCCCACAGCGCCATGGACAGAAAGATCGCGACCGCCCCCAAAGCGAGCCAGCGCGACTCGTGCAGCAGATTTCCGATCTTCTCCGGCAACTGGCTCGGCGTTGCGCGCTCGGCGGTTCGGGCGCCCACGCTCAGGCCCCGGTAATCGTGATCAGATCGCCGCTGCTGATTATGTAGCCGCCCAACTCGAGGTCGCGCATGACCTTGCTGACCATTTCGCGCGAGGCGCCGATCATGCGCGCCATGTCCTGCTTGGAGATTTTCTGCCTGACCTGGCGCTTGCCGTCCGTTTCCTCGGACATGTCGAGCAGCAGGCGCGCAACGCGGCCATAAACGTCGAGCAGTGCGAGGCTCTCGATATTGCGGTCCGCTTCGCGCAGGCGGCGCACCAGTATCTGCATCAGCTTCTGGGCGACCTGGAAGTTCTCCTGCATGCAGCGCTGGAATTCGTGCTTGCCGATGGTCAGCAGTTCGCAGGGTTCGACAGCGACGACGCTGGCCGAACGCGGACTACCGTCGATCAGGCCCATTTCGCCGAAAAATTCGCCCGGGCCAAGCCAGGCAAGAATGATCTCGCGGCCTTCCTCGTCGAAGTTGGTGACCTTGGCGCGACCGGTGAGCAGGACGATCAGGGACTCCGCATCTTCGCCCGCGCGCACCACCTGCTCGCCGCGCCCTGCGCGCTTGCGAATTGCGACTTGCGACAAACGTTGCAGCTCGCTCTCTTCGAGACCCGAAAAGAGCGGTACGTTGCGCAAAACCACCAGACTCAGGCCGACGTTTGTGGAGGACATAAAGCATTTCCCTTCATGGAGTTACGCGCAGATTATAAACTCAATTCGCAAATTTCAAGGGGAAGTGCAAAAAATCCGCCAGCCTTTGGAGGATATAATTTTGCGATCAACCATAAATGAGGATCACCATGCCCCAAGCTCCCAGCCACAGTCGTCTCATCATTCTCGGTTCCGGCCCCGCCGGTTACACCGCCGCCGTCTATGCCGCGCGCGCCAACCTGAAGCCGGTGCTGATCACCGGCATGGCCCAAGGCGGCCAGTTGATGACAACGACCGACGTCGACAACTGGCCCGCCGACGCCGACGGCGTCCAGGGTCCGGACCTGATGGCGCGCTTCGAGGCCCATGCCCGCCGCTTCGATACCGAAATCATTTTCGACCATATCCATACAACGCAGCTGACCGGGAAACCGTTTACCTTGATTGGCGATGCCGGGACCTACACCTGCGACGCGCTGATCATCGCCACCGGCGCCTCGGCGCAGTACCTCGGCCTGCCCTCCGAAGAGAAATTCATGGGCAAGGGCGTTTCCGCCTGCGCCACCTGTGACGGCTTCTTCTACCGCAACAAGCCGGTCGCCGTCATCGGCGGCGGCAACACCGCCGTCGAGGAGGCGCTCTACCTGGCCAACATCGCCAGCCACGTCACGCTGATCCACCGCCGCGACAAGTTCAGGTCCGAGAAGATCCTGCAGGACAAGCTGTTCGAGAAGGAAAAGGCCGGCAAGGTCACCATCCTGTGGAACAGCGTACTGGACGAGGTGCTGGGCGACAATTCCGGCGTTACCGGCCTGCGGGTCAAGAACGTGCACAGCGGCACGACACATGATGTCAACGTGTTCGGCGTTTTCATCGCCATCGGCCACAAGCCGAACACCGATATCTTCGCCGGCCAGCTCGCGATGGAAGATGGCTATCTGGTCACCGAAACGGGGCGCAAGGGCAATGCGACGCAGACCAGCATCGCCGGCGTCTTCGCCGCCGGTGACGTGCAGGACCATATCTATCGCCAGGCCTGCACCTCGGCCGGCACCGGCTGCATGGCGGCGCTCGATGCCGAGCGTTTCCTCGACGGTCTCGCCTGAACCGTGAATCAGGATTGATCGACCCGGACGATCTCGCGGCCTTCAAGGCGGCAGTGGCGGATGCGAAGCCACTGCCGGCATCGGGCCGCGTTCATCTCGTCGGCCCGATGCCACCGCCGCGCCCGCTGCAACACCTGGCCGACGAGCGGGCGGCGCTGCACGAAAGCCTGCACGGACCGATCACGCTTCAGGACCGGCTCGAAGGCGGTGACGAGCCGAGCTACTTGCGCGGCGGTCTGGCCAACAGCGTACTCCGCGACTTGCGGCGCGGGCGCTGGGTGATTCAGGACGAGGTTGACCTGCACGGTCTTAACCGCGAGCAAGCGCGCGAATTGCTGGCCAGCTTCCTCGCGGACTCACTAAAACACGGGGTACGCTGCGTGCGCATCATTCACGGCAAGGGCTTGGGCTCACCCGGCAAGGAAGCCGTGCTCCGGCGCCTGGTGCGGGGCTGGCTGATGCAGAAAATAGAAATCCTGGCCTACTGCCAGGCCAAACCCCAAGATGGCGGCGAGGGGGCGGTTGTCGTCCTGCTACGGACGCAACGGAAGACCTGAACCGGCCTGCAGGCAATTCGAAACCTGCCGAACAGGCAGGCTGTTACTTGCCCTTGGCGACGCCATGCTTGTAGAGTTCGGAGTCCTGAATGCCGGACCATCCGGTTCCGGAAACCTGTTGCGGCGTAAAGCCCAAGGCGCCATGCAGCATGGACAGACGGAAAATCTCCATCGCGGCATCTGGCGGAAAACCCTGACGCCCAGGGCGATCAGACACCATCAGGCTGGACAGGAAATCATCCAGCCCCGGCTTACCCCAGAGCGCAACGATCTTCTCGAGGATGCGCGGAAAATTCTGCTCGATATGCACGGGGTAAACGTCGGCATGGGAACCCAAATGCTCCAGTAACTGGGCCTTCAGCGCGGGAATATCGAAGCTTTCCTGTTCGTCCATTTGCTTCCCTTTCGGGTCAGATTGCTTCTTCGTCGGTTTCGCCGGTACGGACGCGCACGACCTGCTCGACCGCCATCACGAAGATCTTGCCATCGCCGATCTTGCCCGTGCGGGCGGCCTTGATGATGGCTTCGATCGCGGCATCGACGTGGTCGGTCTTGACCACGATCTCGATCTTGATCTTGGGCAGGAAATCGACCACGTATTCAGCGCCACGATAAAGCTCGGTGTGGCCCTTCTGGCGTCCGAAGCCCTTGACCTCGGTCACCGTCAGCCCGGTGATCCCCATTTCCGACAGCGCCTCGCGCACTTCGTCGAGTTTGAACGGCTTGATGATGGCTTCGATTTTCTTCATGTTCGGTTTCCTGTTCGATTCGGTTGCTTAAAACTCGTCACGGTAACGATTGGTAATAGGATACCGCCAATCCTTGCCAAAACCACGCGGCGTGATGCGAATTCCGACCGGCGACTGCCGCCGCTTGTATTCGGCGATGCGCAGCAGGCGCACGACCCGGCGCACGGCCTCTTCCGGCAGGCCGGCGGCAATGATCTCGCGCGGGCTGCGGTCCTCTTCCATGTAGGCGCGGACGATGGCATCCAGCACCTCGTAGGGCGGCAGGGAATCCTGGTCGGTCTGGTCCGGCTTCAGTTCGGCGGACGGCGGACGGACGATGATGTTTTCCGGGATAACCGGCGCGCCTTGGTCACACAGCGTGTTGCGGTAGCGCGCCAGGCGATAGACCAAGGTCTTGTAGACATCCTTGATCACCGCGAAACCGCCGGCCATGTCGCCGTACAACGTGCAGTAGCCGACGGCCATTTCCGACTTGTTGCCGGTGGTCAGGACCAGCGCGCCAGTCTTGTTGGACAGCGCCATCAGGATGTTGCCGCGGATGCGCGCCTGGATGTTTTCTTCCGTGGTATCGGCAGCCATGCCGGCGAACAGCGGGTCGAGCATCGCCTGATAGGTTTCCATCGCCGGCGCGATGGGGATTTCGTCGTAACGCACGCCGAGCGCGGCGATCATCGCCCGCGAATCGTCGAGGCTCATCTGCGCGGTATAGGGCGACGGCATCATGACTGCCCGCACTTTGTCGGCGCCCAGCGCGTCGACCGCGACACACAGGGTCAGCGCCGAGTCGATGCCGCCCGAGAGGCCGATGATGGCGCCTCCGAAGCCGCTCTTGCCGATGTAGTCATGGACGCCGAGCACCAAGGCGCGGTAGGCCTCGGCTTCGACCGACAGTTCTTCCGCCATGTCGGCGGAACGCAGCCGCCCGGCATCATAATCGATGACACCCAAAGCCTCCTCGAACTGCGGCAGGCGCATCCGGCAATTGCCCTCGGCATCGAGGGCAAAGGAGGCGCCATCGAAGACCAGTTCATCCTGGCCGCCGACCAGATTGGCGTAGATCGCCGGGATGCCGGTGGCGGCAATTCGCTCGCGCAGCACCTCGACACGCTGGTGATGCTTTTCAAGATGGCAGGGCGAGGCATTGAGGACGAGGAGCAATTCGGCGCCGGCATCTGCGGCGCGCTCCGCCGCACCGGTTTCCCAGATGTCGGCGCAGATGTTGATGCCGCAGCGGACGCCGCCGAGCGTAACGACACAGGCTTCGCTGCCGGCGTCGAAATAGCGCTTCTCGTCGAAAACATCGTAATTGGGCAGGCGGATCTTGCGGTAGACCGCCGTTATCCGGCCATTTTCAACGACCGTGGCCGCGTTGTGGCGGAGGCCTTCGTGTTCTTCCGGATGGCCAACAATCAGCGCGATGCCCTCGACGCGACCGGCCAGATCGTCCAGCGCCCGCTTGCAGGCCCGGTAAAAGTCCGGGCGCAGCAGCAGGTCTTCCGGCGGGTAGCCGCACAACGCCAGTTCCGGCGTCAGCAGCACTTGGGCGCCACGCGCCCTGGCGTCGCTGGCGCACTCGATGATGCGTTCGACGTTGCCCGTCAGGTCACCGACAACGGCATTGAACTGGGCGACGGCGATACGCAACATGAGCGCTTAGTAGTTCGGCTTGTCTTTCGCGTCCTTGTAGGTCTTGACGCCGGCCTCGATCTCTTTCTTGGCTTCTTCCGGACCGCGCCAGCCGACGACCTTGACGAACTTGCCCGGCTCGAGATCCTTGTAGTGCTCGAAGAAGTGGGAAATCTGGTCAAGCAGCAGGTTGGGCATGTCGGCATGGGTCTGCACGTTGCGGTACATCGGGGTCAGCTTGTTGACCGGGACGGCGAGCAACTTGGCATCTTCACCCGCTTCGTCGGTCATGGCCAGCATGCCGATCGGCCGGCAACGGACAACCACGCCCGGGGGCAGCGGGAACGGGCTGACGACCAGCACGTCAACCGGGTCGCCGTCACCGGCGATGGTGTGCGGGATATAGCCGTAGTTGCACGGATAGTGCATCGAGGTGGACATGAAACGATCGACGAAGATCGCGCCGCTCTCCTTGTCTACTTCGTACTTGACCGGCTCCGAATGCGCCGTGATTTCGATAATGACGTTGAAATCGTTGGGGAGGGACTTGCCTGAAGGAACCTTATTTAGTGACATCGCATTCTCTCTGCAGCGTGTAGTTTTAGGACCTGTGATTATACCGCCGAGGCCGGCGCTGTCAGCCCCAGGCAGCGAGAAACTCTTGCCAGTGCGGCGCGCCGATTCTGGCGAGCTGCGCCTTGACGAATTCGCCCTCGGCAACCTCTTCCTCCGCAGTCAGTTCGCCGCGCAGGCGACGGAAGCGGTTGTAGACCAGGTAAGTATTGATGACATCGGTTTCACAGTAGTCGCGAATCTCGGCGGCTTTGCCCGCCTGCCAGGCTTCCCAGACCTTGCTGCCGTCCATGCCGAGCTTGCCGGGAAAGCCGAACAGCTTGGCCAGATCGTCGAGCGGCGCGTTGGCGCGGGCGTTGTAGAGGGCGAGCAGGTCCATCAGGTCGAGATGTCGCATGTGGTAGCGGCTGATGTAGTTGTTCCACTTGAAATCGCGGGAATCGGCGTAATCGCCGTCGCCGAGATCCCAATAACGCGGCGCCGCGACGCCATGCAGCATGCCGCGGTAGTGCAGCACTGGCAGGTCGAAGCCGCTGCCATTCCACGAGACGATCTGCGGCGTGAATTTCTCGATGCCGTCGAAGAAGCGCTGGATGATGGCGCCCTCGTTCAGATCAGGCTCGGCCAGCGACCAGACCTTCAGCCCTTCACTGGTGCGCAGTACGCAGGAAATGGCGACGACACGTTGCAGATGCAGTTGCAGGAAATCGTTGCCGGTCTTGGCGCGCCGTTGCTGGAAGGCCAGTTCGGCAACTTCGTCGTCGGAAAGACCGTCCGGCAGGTCATTGAGTCGGCGCAGGCCGGCGACGTCCGGAATGGTCTCGATGTCGAAGACGAGGACCGGTTTCATGCCGGAAAAACGCCGGTCGACAGATAACGGTCGCCGCGGTCGCAGATGATGCTTACGATGACGGCATTCTCCAGTTGCCGCGCCAGGCGCAGCGCCACGGCAACGCCGCCACCGGACGAGATGCCGGCGAAGATGCCCTCCTCCTGGCCAGGCGCCGGGTCATCTCTTCGGCATCGGCCTGACCGACGTATTCGATGCGGTCGACGTTGGTTTTATCGTAAATCCTGGGCAGGTAGGCTTCCGGCCATTTGCGGATTCCGGGAATCTGCGCTGCCGTCTTCCGGCTGGCAGCCGACGATCTGGATCGCCGGATTCTGCTCCTTGAGGAAGGCGCGAGGTGCCCATGATGGTGCCGGTGGTGCCCATGCTGGAGACGAAATGGGTGATCCTGCCCTCGGTGTCGCGCCAGATTTCCGGGCCGGTGCCTTCGTAAGTGCGCCAGCGGATTATCCGGATTGGCGAACTGGTCGAGGATGATGCCCTTGCCTTCGTCGCGCATCTTGTCGGCAACGTCGCGCGCCATCTCCATGCCGCCACCCTTCGGCGTCAGTACCAGTTCGGCGCCGTAGGCGCGCATGGTCTGGCGGCGTTCGATGCTCTGGTTTTCCGGCATCACCAGGATCATCTTGTAGCCCTTGATCGCCGCCGCCATCGCCAGCGCGATGCCGGTGTTGCCGGAGGTAGACTCGATCAGCGTGTCGCCGGGCTTGATGTCGCCGCGCGCCTCGGCATGGACGATCATCGACAGCGCCGGCCTGTCTTTTACCGATCCCGCCGGATTATTGCCCTCGAGCTTGGCGAGGATGACATTGCCGCGCCGCTCGTTCTCGGCGCCGGGAATGCGCACCAGGCGCACCAGCGGCGTATTGCCGACAAAATCCTGCAGGGTCTTATACATTGCGCTGCAACCACTCGATGTATTGCGCAACGCCCTCTTCCACGCTGGCCATCGGCGCATCGTAGCCAGCCGCCCGCAAGCGGGTAAGATCGCCCAGCGTATAGGCCTGATACTTGCCCTTCAAGGCTTCCGGAAAGGCGATGTACTCGATCAGGCGCTGCGCGCGCAGTTCTTCGAGATTCAGCGGCGCTTCGTTTTTTGCCTTTCTGCAGCCGTTGACCGCGGCAACCGCCACATCGTTGAAGCTCTGCGCCCGACCGGTACCCAGGTTGAAAATCCCGGACTTTTCCGGATGGTCAAGGAAGAACATATTCACCTTGGCGACATCGCCGATATACACGAAATCGCGCATCTGCCCGCCGTTCTCGTAGCCGTCGCGAGCCTTCGAACAGCTTGACCTTGCCGTCGGCGCGGAACTGGTTGAAGAAGTGGAACGCCACCGACGCCATGCGCCCCTTGTGCGTCTCGCGCGGGCCATAGACATTGAAGTAGCGGAAACCGACGATCTGCGAAGAAGGATGCTGCGCCAGACGCTGGCGCACGATCTGGTCGAACAGGAACTTGGAATAGCCGTAGACGTTGAGCGGCCCTTCGTACTGGCGCTCCTCCTTGAACACGCTGGCGCCGCCATAGGTGGCCGCGCTCGACGCGTAGAGAAACTGGACATCCTGATCCTGGCACCAGTCGAGCAGGATCATCGAGTAACGGTAGTTGTTCTCCATCATGTAGCGGCCGTCGGTCTCCATGGTGTCGGAGCAGGCGCCCTCATGGAAAATGGCATCGATCTCGCCATCGTAATGACCTGCCTGGATGCGTTCGATGAAGTCGTTCTTGTCGACGTAGTCGGCAATCTCGCAATCGATCAGGTTCTTGAACTTGTCCGCCTTGGTCAGGTTGTCCACGGCGATGATCTTGGTGACGCCGCGCTCGTTGAGCGCCTTGACGAGGTTGGCACCGATAAACCCGGCGGCGCCGGTGACGACTGTGTACATTGGCTTTCCTTAAAGGGCTGCTGCGAGTTCTTCGCGGGTCACGACGGCGGTACCCAGTTTGCCGACGACGATGCCGGCAGCGACGTTGGCGGTGCGGATCGCCTCGGCCCAGCCGGCGCCCGCGGCCAGCATCACGGCGAGCGTGGCGATCACGGTATCGCCGGCGCCGGAAACATCAAATACTTCGCGGGCCTGGGCCGGCTGGTGATGCGTTTCATCGGCCGCGAAGAGGGTCATGCCCTCCTCGCTGCGCGTCACCAGCAGCGCTTCGAGGCCGAGTTCGCCGCGCAGTTTCTGCACCCTGGCGGCAAGATCTTCTTCGGAGGTCCAGCGCCCGACGACTTCGCGCAATTCCGAGCGGTTGGGCGTGATCACCGTCGCCCCGGCATATTTGCCCCACTCGTCGCCCTTCGGGTCGACCAGTACCGGCTTGCCGGCGGCCCGGGCCAGACGGATCATCTCGGTGATATGAGCAAGGCCACCCTTGCCGTAGTCGGAGAGAATCACCACATCGCAGGCAGCGACGCGGCGCTCGAATTCCGACAGCTTGGCCTGCAGGACTTCGTGCGAAGGGATCGTTTCAAAATCGATGCGCAGCAACTGTTGCTGGCGGCCGATGACGCGCAGCTTGACCGTGGTATCGATGTCGCGGTCGACATGCAATCCGGCATCGATTTCACTTTCAGCGAGCAGCCGGGACAGGCTGCGCCCCGCCTCGTCGTCACCGACGACCGACAGCAGGGCGGTATGGGCGCCGAGCGCCAACGCGTTGCGCGCGACGTTGGCGGCGCCGCCCAGACGCTCCTCGATGCGTTCGACCTTGACCACCGGCACCGGCGCTTCCGGCGAAATCCGGCTGACCTCGCCAAACCAGTAGCGGTCGAGCATGACATCGCCGACCACCAGCAGGCGAACATTTTTCACCTTGTCGAGCATCTTCTCAGCGCCCGATGGCGAAGTACTCGATGCCGCTGCCGCGCACCAGTTTCGGGTCATAGAGGTTGCGCCCGTCGAAGATCACCGGATTCTTCAGGGTCTGCTTGATGGCCGCGAAATCCGGGCTGCGGAATTCCTTCCACTCGGTGACGATGACCAGCGCATCGGCATTGGCGAGGGCGCCCATCGGGCTCTCGGCGTATTTGAGGCGCGGGTCGTCGCCGAAGATGCGCTGCGTCTCGTGCATGGCGACCGGGTCGTAGGCGGTGACGGTGGCGCCGGCGGCGAACAGGTCGGCGATCAGGCTGCGGCTCGGCGCGTCGCGCATGTCGTCGGTGTTGGGCTTGAAGGCCAGGCCCCAGAGGGCGAAGTGCCTGCCCTTGAGGTCGTCGAAGCGGCCCTTGATCTTGCCGGTCAGGACGTGCTTCTGGGCATCGTTGGCTTCCTCGACGGCGGTCAGCACCTTGAGGGTGATGTTGGCGTCGTCCTTGGCGGTCTGGATCAGCGCCTTGACGTCCTTGGGGAAGCAGGAGCCGCCGTAGCCGCAGCCGGGGTAGAGGAAGTGGTAGCCGATGCGCGGGTCGGAGCCGATGCCCTGGCGGACCATCTCGATGTCGGCGCCGAGCACTTCGGCCAGGTTGGCGAGTTCGTTCATGAAGCTGATGCGCGTCGCCAGCATGGCGTTGGCGGCGTACTTGGTGAGTTCGGCGCTCTTGACGTCCGTGATGATCAGGCGTTCGTGGTTGCGCTGGAAGGGGGCGTAGAGCGCGCGCATCAGGTGGATGGCCTGCTCGTCCTCGGCGCCGACGACGATGCGGTCGGGGCGCATGAAGTCGTCGACCGCGGCGCCTTCCTTGAGGAACTCGGGATTGGAAACGACGCTGTAGGGGATGTCGACCGCGCGCTTCGCGAGTTCTTCGGCAATGGCGGCCTTGACCTTGTCGGCGGTGCCGACCGGTACCGTGCTCTTGTCGACGACGACCTTGTAGTCGGTCATTCCGCGGCCGATGTTGCGGGCGGCGGCGAGGACGTACTGGAGGTCGGCGGAGCCGTCTTCGTCGGGCGGGGTGCCGACGGCGATGAACTGGATGGTGCCGTGCTGGACGGCCTTCTCGATGTCGGTGGTGAAGTGCAGGCGGCCGGCGGCGACGTTGCGCCGAACCATGTCCTGCAGGCCGGGTTCGAAGATGGGGATGCCGCCCGCTTCGAGGATGCGGATCTTCTCGGGATCGACATCGAGGCAGAGGACGTCATTGCCCACTTCAGCCAGACAGGTGCCGCTGACCAGACCGACGTAACCGGTGCCGACGACGGTGATTTTCATGTGTGCTTCCTACAGAGTTTGATCGAATTCTTCGCTGCGCCGCGGCGGATAGGTTTCCCAGCCGCCACAGGCCGGACAACGCCAGTAGAACTGGCGGGCCTTGAAACCGCAATTATCGCACCGATAGCGCGACAGGCGCTTGGTATAGCCCTGGATGATGGTTTTCGCGATCTCGACATCGGGCCTGACTTCAGGTGCGACCAGCGGCAGGCGGGCGCTCATCAGTTTTTCCAGCCCGAGCAGTGTCGGGTTGCGCTGCAATTCGTCGCGCACCAGGCGATAGGCCGCCTCGTTGCCCTCGCCTTCAAGGACCAGTTGATACACCACATCGAGCAAGTCGAGCGAGGGATAGTGTTCGAGGTAGCCGCGCAGCAGCGCGACGCCTTCGTCGCGCCGGTTCAGCTTGCGGTAGGTTTCGAGGAGACGCTGCGCGACCAGCGCCAGATAGGCCGGATCCTGTTGTTCGATGCGCTGCCAGGCCTCGATGGCGCCGACGGGATTGCCTTCCTGCAACAGCAGATCGCCCTGCAGCAGACTGCCACGGACGCACTTGCGGTTCTGCTGCATCGCCGATTCCAGGTGCACCCGGGCGCTATCCGGGCGCGAACGAATGATCTCGCCGGCAGCCAGTTCGCAATAAAACTCGGCGATCTGCTGCTGCGTCGCCACATCCGGCAGTTCGCGGGCGAGGTCGATCGCCTTCTGCCACTCCTTCTCGACCTGGTAGATTTCCAGCAGGTTACGCTTGGCCTCGTCCTCGAAGGACGTTCCCACCAGTTTGTTTAATATCTCCTCGGCGCGGTCGAGCAGGCCGGCCTTGAGAAAATCCTGCCCGAGTTCCGAAAGCGCGTGCAGACGGACCTCTTCGTCGAGGTCGGGCCGGTCGATCAGGTTCTGGTGCATGCGGATCGCGCGTTCGGTCTCGCCACGCCGGCGGAACAGGTTGCCGAGCGCGAAGTGCAGTTCGACCGTCTGCGAATCGACCTTGGCCACTTCGAGGAAGGAATCGATCGCCTTGTCCGGCTGTTCGTTGAGCAGGAAATTGAGGCCCTGGAAATAGGAGCGCGGCAAGGCGCGCGATTCGTGCACCACCTGGCGGATGTCGACGCGCGCCGCCGCCCACCCCAGCCCGAAGAACAGCGGGATCAGCAGCAGTTGCCAGTAATCGAACAGGTCTGTCATGCCCGTGGTGGCGGCTCAGGCATTGCCGGCAATTGCGGCTTCGCGACTTCGCGTTTGAGGCGCGCGATGTCGCGGCGCTGGCGGAAAATCACGCCGACCACCGAAAGCACGCCGAGGATGGCCCCGCCTGCGAAAAAAGCCAGCAGGACGATGACCAGCGGCGCCTCCCAGGCGTAATCGAGAATGAAGCGCAAGGTCGTCAGCTGCGTGTTGCGGATGGCGAACACCAGCAGGAAGGAGAAGATGATGAGCCGTATGGCCCAGGTCAATGCTGTCATGGCACCAGAATCCCCGAGGGATACCGTCACCGGCGAGGCCGGCGACATAAAGAAAAGGGGCAGTGAATTCCACTGCCCCCGAATCTACCACAATGCGCCCAAGCCGGCTTCAGATCGACTGATCGACCCGTTCGCGCAATTCCTTGCCCGCCTTGAAGTGGGGAACCCACTTGGAGGGCACGCTGACCTTCTCCCCCGACTTGGGGTTGCGGCCAGTGCGCGGCGGCCGGTAGTTGAGCGCAAAGCTGCCAAAACCGCGGATCTCGATCCGATGCCCGCGCACCAAGGCGTCGGACATCGCATCGAGGATCATCTTGACCGCGAAATCAGCATCTTTCGTCACCAGCTGGGGAAACCGCTCCGCCAGCCGGACGATGAGCTCGGACTTGGTCATGCTGTGCCTTATCAGCCTTGCTGGTTGAGCTTGGCCTTCAATAGGGCGCCAAGGTTGGTCGTGCCGGAAGCGGCAGCGGCAGACTCGGAAGAAAGCTTCTGCATGGCTTCATGTTGATCGGCATTGTCCTTGGCCTTGATCGACAGGTTGATACCACGGGTCTTGCGATCCACGTTGATGATCATGGCTTCGATCTCGTCACCCACCTTGAGGTGTTGCGACAAGTCTTCGATACGATCACGCGAGAATTCGGAAGCGCGCAGGTAACCTTCGTTTTCGCCATCCAGCGTCATCACCGCGCCGCGGGCGTCGACCGACTTGACGGTGGCGCGCACGATGCTGTTCTTCTCGTGGGTAGCGATGAAGTTGGTGTACGGATCGCCATCCATCTGCTTGACGCCGAGGGAGATACGTTCCTTCTCGATGTCGATGCCGAGCACCAGCGCCTCGACTTCGTCGCCCTTCTTGAAGTTGCGGATGGCTTCCTCGCCAGTCGCGCTCCAGGACAGGTCGGACAGGTGCACCAGACCGTCGATGCCACCAGGCAGGCCGATGAAGATGCCGAAGTCGGTGATCGACTTGATGGCGCCACGGACCTTGTCGCCCTTCTTGTGGTTCATGCCGAAATCGTCCCATGGATTCGGCTTGCACTGCTTCATGCCGAGGGAGATGCGGCGACGCTCTTCGTCGATTTCGAGGATCATGACTTCGACTTCGTCGCCCAGCGAAACGACCTTGGACGGATGGACGTTCTTGTTGGTCCAGTCCATTTCGGAAACGTGCACCAGTCCTTCGATGCCTTGTTCGATTTCGACGAATGAACCGTAGTCGGTCAGATTGGTGACCTTGCCGAACAGGCGGGTACCGGCCGGGTAACGGCGGGCAATACCAACCCACGGATCGTCGCCCAGTTGCTTCATGCCCAGCGAGACGCGGTTCTTCTCGGCGTCGAACTTGAGGATCTTGGCGGTAACTTCATCACCAACATTGAGTACTTCGCTCGGGTGACGAACGCGGCGCCAGGCCAGGTCGGTGATGTGCAACAGGCCATCGATGCCGCCCAGGTCGACGAACGCACCGTAATCGGTGATGTTCTTGACGATACCCTTGACGACGGTACCTTCCTGGAGGTTCTCGAGGAGCTTTTCGCGATCCTTGTCGGCGGTAGCTTCGAGCACGGCACGGCGGGACATGACCACGTTGTTGCGCTTGCGGTCAAGCTTGATGACCTTGAACTCCATGGTCTTGCCTTCGTACGGCGTGGTGTCCTTGACCGGACGCATGTCAACCAGCGAACCCGGCAGGAAGGCACGGACGCCATTGGACATGACGGTGAGGCCACCCTTGACCTTGCCGGTAATCGTACCGGTGACCAGGGAGTTGTCATTCAGGGCCTGCTCCAGGAAGTTCCAGGCAGCGATGCGCTTGGCGCGATCGCGGGACAGGCGCGTGGCGCCGTAGCCGTCTTCCAGCATCTCGATGGCAACCTGGACGAAATCGCCCACTTGCACTTCGAGTTCGCCCTGATCATTCAGGAATTCTTCGAGCGGAACGTAGGATTCCGATTTCAGGCCGGCATTGACGACAACAAAGTTGCGGTCGATGAGTACCACTTCTGCAGTGATGACTTCGCCTTGACGCATTTCCTGGCGAGCCAGGGATTCTTCAAATAGTTGAGCAAAAGATTCCATTGACGGAGAGAGCTTTCGTGCCGCGAACCGTTAGATCCACAGTGGGTTAGAGTTAAAAATGCGTTGCCAGCCGGACGACCGGCAACCCTTTACTGCAATGCTTCCCTGCTCCATTCCAGCACCTGATTCACCGCCTGTTCGATGGTGAGGTCCGTGGTGTCGAGCAATCTGGCATCCACTTCCTGCCTGAGCGGCGCCACACTGCGCCGGGAATCCCGGTCGTCACGTTGCTGCAGGTCAAGCAGAAGGTCGGGGAGGTTAGCAGAGAAACCTTTTTCGATCAACTGCTTATAACGGCGTTCCGCCCTCGCCTCGGCGCTCGCGGTCAGAAAGACCTTGAGCGGCGCATGGGGAAAAACCACCGAGCCCATGTCGCGCCCATCGCCGACCAGCCCGGGCGCCGTGTTGAAGGCCCGCTGGCGGAACAGCAGGGCCTCGCGCACGGCCGGCAGCGCCGCCACTTTCGAAGCGCCAGCGGAAATTTCCTCGGTGCGGATGGCATCGCCGACCGGCTTCGCCATCCAGGCGAATATCGGTTTCGGAAAACTCGACATCCAGCCCGGCGGCAATGGCCGCGACACCTGCTTCGTCAGCCCAGGCGACGCCCGCTGCGCTTGGCGGCCAGCGCGGTCAACCGGTACAAGGCACCCGAATCCAGATAGGCGAAGCCCAGCGCCGCCGCCACCCGCGCGGCCACCGTACCCTTGCCCGAAGCGGAAGGACCGTCGATGGCGATCACCGGCGCCGCCGTGGTCACCGCGGCGAAACGCTCGAAATAATCCGGGAAGGTCTTGGCCACGCACTTCGGGTCGTTGATGCGCAACGGCGTGCCGAAGGCGGCCAGCGAGAAGCACATCGCCATGCGGTGATCGTCGTAGGTATCGATGGCCGCCGGCTTCGAGGCTGGCCGGCGTGATGCGAATGAAATCCTCGCCCTCCTCGACCTCGGCACCGAGTTTGCGCAACTCGGTCGCCATCGCCGCGATGCGGTCGGTTTCCTTGACCCGCCACGACGCGATGTTGCGCAGCGTCGTCGTGCCCTTGGCGAACAGCGCCGCCGTCGCCAGCGTCATCGCCGCATCGGGAATATGGTTGCAATCGAGGTCGACCGCGACCAGGCCGCCTTCCGGCGCCCGCGCCTCCATCCAGTTCGGCCCCATCTCGATGCGCGCGCCCATTTTCGCCAGCGCCTCGGCAAACCTCACATCCCCCTGAATCGAATCGCGCCCGACACCCTCGACCCGCAGCGGGCCGCCACCGATCGCCCCGAGCGCCAGAAAATAGGAAGCCGAGGAGGCATCGCCCTCGACATAAATCGTCCCCGGCGCAACGTAACGACTGCCCGCCGGTACCGTGAACCGCTGCCAGCCCTCGCGCTGCACCTGCACGCCGAAGCGCGCCATGATCGCCAGCGTGATTTCGATATAGGGCCTGGAAATCAGCTCGCCGACGACGTCGACCGCAACCGTCTCGCCAGTGAGCGGCAACGCCATCAGCAGGCCGGTCAGGAACTGGCTCGAGACGTCGCCGCGTACCCTGCACCGACGCCGCCGGCGCTGAATCGAGGCCGGCTTGAGATGGAGCGGCGGGTAGCCCTCGTTGCCGAGATAGGTGATGTCCGCCCCCAACTGGCGCAAGCCATCGACCAGATCGCCGATCGGCCGCTCGTGCATGCGCGCCACGCCCTTCAGCACGTAGTCGCCGCCGGCCAGCGCCAGCGCCGCGGTCAGCGGACGAAATGCCGTACCGGCATTGCCGAGAAAGAGTTCGGCCTGGCGCACCGGGAACTTGCCGCCGCAACCGGCAATGCGCCAATTTTCACCGCCCAGCGACGTAATGCCAACACCAAGTGCCTTGAGCGCATCGAGCATGCGCTCGGTATCGTCCGACGCCAGAAGATCGCGGACTTCCGTTTCCCCGTCGGCCAGCGCCGCCAGCAAAAGGACCCGATTGGAAATGCTTTTCGAGCCGGGCAGGCGAACCGTGCCGGATGCGGAAATCAGTTGGGGAAGATCGAGGAATTCGTGAGTCACACCGTCACCGTGGTCAATGCGCGGCACTCGCCGCAAACGCTGTTCAGGAATTGTTTGACGCCGGGCAGTATTCCGGAACCCAGCGCATCAGGGCCTCGCGTACCTGCGCATCGCCTTGGCAGGGATCGGCAAGCCAGGGGCGCAAATTCGGCAAAAAATCATCGTCGACCGCGCGCGCCCGGGCAATGCGCAATTTTGGATGCGGGGTCTGACGGGTCTGCTCGGCATCCGCCAGCAGTTCCTCATACAGCTTCTCGCCGGGGCGCAAGCCGGTGAATTCGATGCGTATTTCGCCTTCGGAATAGCCGGACAGATGAATCATCTTGCGCGCCAGGTCGACAATCTTGACCGGCTCCCCCATGTCGAGCACGAAAATCTCGCCGCCCTGCCCCATCGCCGCCGCCTGCAGCACCAGTTGCGCGGCCTCGGGAATCGACATGAAGTAACGGGTAATTTCGGGGTGGGTCACGGTCACCGGCCCGCCACGGGCAATCTGCTCCTGGAATTTTGGAATCACGCTGCCGGTGCTGCCCAGCACATTGCCGAAGCGGACCATCTCGAACTGCGTACCGTCACCCTGCCGGTGCAGCGCCTCGCAAACCATTTCGGCCAGGCGCTTGGTCGCCCCCATCACATTGGTGGGATTGACCGCCTTGTCGGTAGAAATCAGCACGAACCGCTCGGCTCCAAAACGGCTTGCGCATTCGGCCACCAGCAAGGTACCCAGCACGTTGTTGCGGACTGCCTGCCAGGCATTGCCGACTTCCATCAGCGGCACATGCTTGTAGGCGGCGGCATGGAAAACCACTTGCGGCCCATACGCCTCGAAGACCTCGGCGAGGCGCGCCGCATCCTTGACATCGCCCGCCAGCGAAACCAGCGCGATATCCGGCATATGAACCGAAAACCACTGCTCCAGGGTGTAAAGCGCAAACTCGCTCTGCTCGAAGAGAACCAGTTTCCGCGGGCCGAAACGCGCCAATTGCCGGCACAACTCGCTGCCGATCGAACCACCGGCGCCGGTTACCAGAATCGATTTGCCCCCCACCATGTCGGCGACATGCCGGGTATCGATCCACACCGGCTCACGGCCCAGCAAATCCTCGATCTCCACCGGGCGGATCGATGAAATGGCAACCCGCCCCCCCATCACATCCTCGATCCCGGGCACGGTAAACACGTGGGCGCCCGCCTCCACGGCGAGATCAGTCGCCCGCCGGCAGGCATCGGCCGCCGCCGACGGCATGGCGAGAATCACGTGCGAAGCCTTTTCCGAAGCCAGCACTTCAGGCAGGCTTTCGATGCCGCCGACGACCGGATTTCCGGAAAGCTCCCGCCCCCATTTGCTGGCATCATCGTCCACCAGACCAACCACCCGCCAATCCGGACTGCGTTCGAGCTCGCGCACCAGCATCGCCCCGCCGCGCCCGGCGCCGACAACTACCACCGGCTTGCCTTGGGCGATCAATCCGCCATAGAGGCGATGCTCCTTCCACATGCGGTAGGCCGCCCGGCCGCCACCCATATAGAGGATCAACAACATCGGGTACAAGACCAGAAGGGAACGCGGCACCACTTGCTGCCCGTGGCGATAGAAAGCGAAGAAGGCCAGTAGCGCGATGGTCGAGAATCCGACCGCGCGCAAGACCCGCTTCAGGTCGGGCAGGCTGGCAAACATCCAGATCCCGCGATAGAGGCCGGCAAGGCGGCACGCCAGCGCGTGGGCCGGCAAAAGGAACACCATTCCCCAGCCCATCACGACCACAAAATTTGGCGGCAGATCAAGGTTGAAGCGCAGCAGGAAACCGCCCACCCAGGCAAAGACGACGGCCGAAAGGTCGAACAGAAAGACGAGGATGGAAAGAAAAGTCTTGGTCACTTGAATGGGCAAGCGAAGCGGCACAGCGTTTCAGTCAAGGCCCGGATTGTACCTGTTCCCGCTCCGATCCCGGGAAGGCTTGCCGCCAGAGGTGACCGAATCCTCGCAGATTCAGTGCGAAACGCCGTCCCGCCTGAGCACCTTGATCACCGTCAGCCAGACGATCCGGAGATCGAACAGGAACGAGCGACGACGCAAGTACTCGACATCCAGTTCCACTTTTTGCGGAATCGGCAACTCGTCGCGCCCGTTGACCTGAGCCCATCCTGTCAATCCGGGCACCAGTTCATGCACACCGCGCTCGGTGCGCAAGGCAATCAGGTCATCCTGATTGAAGAGCGCCGGGCGCGGGCCGACAATACTCATGTCGCCGGCAAGGATGCTCCACAATTGCGGAAGCTCATCGAGACTGGTCTTGCGCAGAAAGGCCCCAATCGGCGTCAGCCAGGCATCCGGATCCTGCAGCAGATGGGTCGCCACCGCCGGCGTGCCGATGCGCATGCTGCGAAACTTGGGCATCCGGAAAATCCGGTTATGGCGCCCGACCCGGTCGGACCAGTAAAGCACCGGACCGGGCGATGTCAGTTTGACGGCAAGTGCAACCATCAGCAGCGGCAAGCGCCAGCACGATTATCCCGAGTGCAGACAAGACAAGATCGAACAGCCGCTTCATCTTCCAAGCATCTCCGCAAGCCCTTCGGCCAGTGATACCCGCGCCCGCCAGCCCAGTTCGCGCTCGATGCGCGCCGGGGAATACCAGGCCGAGCCCAGCAGGCGATCCAGAACTTCACTGTCAAACGGCACTCGACGCCTGACCACCGATTCCACTCCGTCAGCGCACCGTGCAGCAACCCGCAGCATTGACGCCGGCACCGACCATGTGCATTGCTGCATCCCTAGCGCCGAGCGCAGGGCATCGAACAACGCGCGCCCCGAGGGTGCTTCGGGCGAGGCCACGATATAGGTTCTCCCGTTGGCCCTTTCGTCGGCTGCAACCAGCCGCATCGCGGCGACGACATCATCGACATGCACCAGCGACCGGTGATTGCCGGTTTCCGGCAACGGCGGGAAAAGCCCGCGCCTGACCAGACGACCCATGCGCTCGAGATTCCCCCGCCCGCCGGCGCCATAAACCATGGCGAGTCGCAGGTTGACCACATGCATGCCATGGCGCTGTCCAGCGTCCAGCACCGCCGCCTCGGCCGCCCGCTTGGCTTGCCCGTAAGCGGTTTCCGGCAGCCCCGGGAAATCTTCATCGGCGCAGGATTCGCCCGGTTCGGCCATGGCCTTTACGCTCGAGAGGAAAACAAAGCGCCGCACTCCCGCCATGCCCGCCGCCTCGACCAGATTGCGCGTTCCCTCGAAGTTGACCTGCCAGTGCACCGCCGCATCATCCGCCGTCAGCGAGCCGAATGCGTGCGCATGACCGGCACAGTGAAACACGCAGGTCACGCCGGCGCATGCCGCGGTCAACCCCGGTTTATCGTCCAAATCCACAGCCAGGCTGGATGCGTCGGATACCGGCATGCGACTCAACCCGCGACACGGCAAGCCGTCCTCCAGCAACGCCTTGATCAAGCGCCTGCCGATGAATCCGGTCGCTCCCGAAACCAGATTCACTTTGCTGCCACCTCATGGAACAGGTCCGCGTAGGCACGCCCCAGCGCCGGCCCGGAAAACAATTTTTCGTAACGTGCCCGCGCCCCGCGCCCCAGCGCATCGGCCAGCGCGTCATCGATCAGCAGGGTATTCAATGCATTGGCCAGCGCCGCCTCGTCTTCGGGCGGCACCACCAGACCCGATTCGCCATGCGCATTCACAAACGAGGTTCCGGTCCCGATCTCGCAGGAAACTTGTGGCCGGCCGAAGATGGACGCCTCGACGAGCACCATCCCGTAGGCCTCGGAGCGCAAATGCGAGGGCAGCACCAGCGCCCGGCATCGCTTCAGCAAGGCCACCTTTTCAGTGTCGGAAACCTGGCCGGCGAAGAGAACGTTGCGCGTGCCCAATTGTTCGGCCAATGCCTTCAGACGTTCGCCCTCGGGCCCCGAACCGGCGATCACGATCCGCGCCTTTACCTGCCGGGCCGCCTGGATCAGGGTATGCAACCCCTTGTAGTAACGCAGCACGCCGATGAAAAAGAAATAGGGCTCGCCGTTTTCCAGGCCAAGGCGCTCCAGAACGGAATCATCACCCTCGGTTGGATACGACGCCTCGACGATACCCAGCGGAATCACCCGCACCTTGTCGCGAATCGCCGGGTTCGAGAGAATCGGGCTGGTTCGCGCATAGGCCGGGCAGTTCGCAACAATTGCCTTCATGCCCCGCAGCGTTTTCCACATCAGCGGCTCATAGGCCTTGCCCAGCCAGCGCTGGCGAACGACGTCCGACACATAGGTAAGAACCGCCGGCGTCCGGGAAGCGGTCAGCGAGTGCATCAGATCGGCGTAAGGCCATGGAAAAAGGTAGTGCAAAACATCCGACTGTTCAGCCAGGCCGCGAAAGCGCTTCAGCGACTCAAGGCTGCCCAGATCGCAAGACGCCGGGGCAGCCCATGAAAGAGAACGGATAACCCGCCCCTCCGGCCGATGAATCTCGGCGGGATGCGGCTTGGGCGACAAGGTGAAAATCGTGTTCGACACACCGCAGGCCTTGGTCGCCAGGCACAACTGGCGAATCGCCTCCTGCATGCCGCCCTGCGGGTCCGGAAAATAAGTCCGGTAAACGTGCAGCGCCTCAAGCATTGTCTTGCCCCAGAACCCGCCGATAGACCGACAAGGTTCCTTCGACGCAGGCGTCCCAACTCATGCTGGCCGCGCGCTGCCGGCCGGCCGGAATGCGCCACGCACGTTCATCGTCGAGCAAGGCGCGTTGCATGGCAAAGGCAATTTCCTCGACCGAAGCCGGATCGACCTCGAAGCCGACCCCGGCGGATACTTCCGGCAGCGAGGTCGTATTCGAAGTCACGACAGGTACACCACTCGCGAACGCTTCCAGAACCGGCAAGCCGAAGCCTTCGTAGAGCGACGGGAAGACGAACACACCGGCCCCCGCGTAGAGATGCCGCAATTCCGCGAACCCGTGCACATCGTTCAACCAGAAGGCCTCACCGGATGCCACCTTGGCCATCAGTCTTTCCAGAAGCGCCTCGCAACGCCAGCCAGCCTTGCCGACGACCACCAACGGACGCTCCCTGCGCAGTTCGGCGGGCAGGATATCGTGCGCCTGCAAGCACCCTTTCCAGATTCTTGCGCGGCTGCAGGATTCCGACAAACAGATAATAGCCGGAGCGCAATCCGCGGCGAACGAGCGTTTCATGCCAATCCGCCTCTAGCAAAGGAGAAAGCCAATCACTTCCTACCCCGCAATAAACGACCGATATACGTGACTCCGGCACCTTGAAGTGTTCTACCAGTTCAGCCACCGAATAGCGCGAAATGGCGATGACATGATCCGCAAACCCTGCTGCCCTGCGCAGCACGAAATTCTTGAAACGGCGGAATCGCGGGTTCGCCATCTCCGGAAACACCATTGGAATGGCATCATAAAGCGTCGTCACGACTGGGCACCGCATCGGCATCGCCCGGTAGTCAGTCACATGGAAGATATCCGCCGGCGGGTCGAACCGACTGATGCCGGCAGTAGCGATGCCGAGCCCCGCCATGACCCCGTATGAAGCCGGAAAGCGCCGCCAGTTCGGGATTCCATGCGCTTCCCCCGTGAACGAATACGGCTGCACTTCGTGCCCCAAGCGTGTTAGCCCGGCCAATAAATGGCGGGTACAGACACTCATGCCATCCGGACGCCCATTGTTATAGGCCGGATCGAGAACGCTGGCCGAGAGACCGATTCTCATCCGGTAACGACCTTGCGATATACCGCCAGCGTCTCTTCCGCGCAACGCCGCCAACTGAAGCCCTTGGCTCGTTCCATTCCACGCTGCCGCAACGCTGCACGCAACACGTCATCTTCAACGACCCGGTTCATCGCCTCGGCCAACCCGTCGACATCCAGCGCATCGACCTGCAATCCGGCGTTCCCCACCACCTCGGGCAGTGACGAGCGGTTCGAGACAATCACCGGCGCGCCGCAGGCCATGGCCTCGAGTGGCGGCAAGCCAAACCCCTCGTAAAGCGACGGATAAACAAACACCCGAGCCCCCGAATAAAGTCCCGGCAAAGCCTCGTCCGGCACATAGCCCAAACGGCGGATCTGCCCTTTGTCGATCAGTGCAGCCACCTCCCTGTCCAGTCCATCCGTGCGCCAGCCCTTCATTCCGGCAATCACGAACGGAATTTCCTGGCGGATCGCCTCAGGCAATCGGACATACGCCTTGATTGCGGTTGTCAGATTCTTCCTCGGCTCCAGCGTACCCACGGAGAGAATGTACTGTCCTGCCTGCAAGCCGAACGGCGCCAACAAAGCCGGCAATTGCTCCGCTGCAACAGGCGAAAACCCGCTTCCGGCAGCCAGCAGAACGGAAACGACCTTCTCCGGAGACAGGTTGTACTCCGCCAGTATCTCCTGGCGACCGTATTCTGAATCGCTGATGACACAATCGGCACGCCGGATCGACTCGCCGAGTCGCCTGCTCATGAACGCCACACGATCTCTGGGATGAGTTTCCGGATATCGCAGGATCGACAAATCGTGAATGGTCACGACGGTCGGCAATGGTGTATGAAATGCCAGAAAGTTCGGTTCGTGATAGACCGCAGATGCGGTCGAGGCAATGCCCTTGCAAAAATGCCGTCCACGCCAGCGCTTCTGAAGTCCGTACGCGAGATCGGGGATTACTTGCGCGACCGTGCGCTTGAATCTCTTGGCCGCACTCACGCTGGTCGGCGCTTGCCTCAACAGTTGATCCGACCACACGCCGCCATAAAAATAATGCGGCTCGACGCCGCTGATGTTTTCAAGTTCGGACATCAGATTCAGGCAGTACTGGCCGATCCCCGTCTTCGGACTCAGCAACGGGGCGGCGTTGAAATAGACATTCAGGCTCACTTGATCACTTCCAGACGAAAAAACAAAAACGGGCGCACCCGATGAAATAACCGCTTCTCGATCCGAACGGCACCCACATCGCATTATGAATCAGTTTGCGGATTCGATTCCTCAACAAGTGTCTCCGGCATGCGACTTCCTGGCTGAAAAGCCCATCTCCCGGTGGCTCGACAACTTCATTTCATCCGGCTGATTCACCATGGCCCCTGATGCTCCACGCGCTAAACAAAGTCACCAGCAAACCCATGGCCAGTACCACCTCGGTCGCCACTGTCATCCACGCCGCAGCCCAGACGCCGTAGGCCGGCATCAACAGCAAGTTCCCTGCCACATTGAAGAACGCTGCGGCAGTGGCCGTCCGCGCGTAATGCCCATCCAGCCCCAAGGCAAACACAGCCTGCCCGAGCACCCCGTTGGCAAGCGCGAAAACCAGCATCAGGCAAAGAACCTTGAACAACCCGCCCGCCAGAGCAAATCCTTCCCCAAAAACCAACCTGAAAAATACGTCAGACACCGGCAAGGAAACGAGAAAAATTGTCAAGCCCAACCCGCTGGCGGCTGCGGCAAGCCGGACGACCTTCAGCAGCGCTTGCGGCCCCATGCCCGCCTCATTCTGGCGGAAGCGTCTGAACAGAAGCAGACTCACCGGCGAGGCAAGCAGAAGAAATGCCTCGATCAGGCGAAACGCCACCCCGTAAGCCCCCACATCCGCCTTGGCGACATCCGCGAACTTGAACAGCAGCATGTCCGAACGGAAGTAGACGACAGTAGCCAGATCGACCCAGATCAGCGGCACGAGCGTGGCATAAATCTGCCTGGGCACGCGGAAGATCGGAAGAATCCATCCGCGACGCATCAGAAACAAGACAAAGACCAGCCCGCCCAGGAACTGGGCTCCCAACACCTCCCAGGGCGCGCTGGCGCCCCAATACAAGGCCAGGGCCATGCAAATTGCGGTCAGCACACGAGCAAGCATCTGCCACAACGCATCCCGCATCAGGCGCCCGCGGCCACGCAGGATAGCCAGTGAAAATTGCCCAAGCACCGTAACACCAAACGCGCCCACGGCTGCCAACAGGGTCGGCCAGTGCAGGGGGAGCGGGTTCAGGACAACCAGCAACGCGAGAATCGCCATGACGAGAAATGCGTGGCCGAAGGCAAATGCATGCAGATCCTTGCCATGCCCGATCAGTGCGGACGACTCGCGAACCGTCTCGCGCATCAGCAACTTGCCGAAACCGCCGTCAATCAGGATCACCAGAAACGCCCCGAGCGAAACCGCCTGGGCGTAGACCCCGAAGGCCTCCGGCCCGAATCGCCGGGCAATGGCCACGCTGAGCAGGAACGAAATCGCCCCGACAAAACCGATCGCGACCCATTGCGCGCCAAGCAGGCGTTTCAACACGAGGCGCGACCCCGCATCGATACTGGCACCTTCAAAGCCTGCAAGGCGCTGCCGATGGCGGGCAAGAAAACATCAAGCGCAAGGGCGATGCGATGCCGCAACGCCCCGCCGCCTCACGCATTGGCATACATCCACTGCAAGGTCTCGCGCAACGGAATAGCCCCGGATTCACCGATCGCCCGCCGCAGTTTCCCCGCATCCCCCTGCAGCCGTTTCACATCGTTGGCCCGCACGAAGGCCGGATTCACCCGCACCTCGATCTCGTAGCCAGCAATCTCCGCCATCATCGCCAGCGCGTCCTTCAGCGAATGCGCCTCGCCGGAGCACACGTTGAACACCTCGCCGGCTGGCGCTTTGGTAAGCAAAGCCGCATAAGCCTTGGCCACCATCCGCACGTCCGAGAAATCCCGCTCGACATCGATATTGCCGAGTTCGATCACCCGTTCACCGCGCTGAAAATGCCCGACGATCTTGGGCAGCAGAAACTGCGGCGCCTGGCCGACGCCGGTGTAGTTGAATGGCCTGGTGATCACGATCGGCAGCCGATCCATCCACAAACGGGCCATATACTCCATCGCCAGCTTGCTCACCGCGTAATCGTTCGCAGGCGCCGGTGCCACCGATTCATCGATCACTTCAACCGGCGCATTGCCGTAGATGTTGGCGCTGCTCGCCAGCAGCACGGCACTCGGGCGCTTCTCCAGCCCAGCCAGCGCCTCCAGCAGATTGCGCGTACCGACCACGTTGGTGCGGTAAATCGCCTCGGCATCGCCATGCGCGACGAACGAAATGGCCGCCAGATGCGCCACGACATCAGGGCGCACCTCGGCCACCACGCGGCGCAATTCCTCGCGATTACCGAGGTCAACCGCAAACATGTCCCGCCCCAGAGGGTCGTTGCCATGCGCTGTCCCAAACACCCGATAGCCTGCCGCTTCCAGCTCACTGGCGAGGTAACGACCGGTAAAGCCGCCGAGCCCCGTCACCAGTGCCCGGGGGGCATCGGAAGAAAAAACCTTTAGATCAGTTTGACTCATTCTGCCTCACGCTCACTCTCCACACGCCTGCCGGTCCGCCCACCACATCGACAACGGGACGGCAAACAGATCCACATCGAACGCC
This sequence comes from uncultured beta proteobacterium, assembly GCA_963727115.1. GTDB lineage: Bacteria > Pseudomonadota > Gammaproteobacteria > Burkholderiales > Rhodocyclaceae > Azonexus. The sequence goes on from CAVSFS010000019.1 coordinate 34,434, forward strand.
ACCACCTCGCGTCCGGCATACAACACAACCCCACGCTGAAACAACTGCGGCTCGGTTTCCTTCAAATGCCGTAGCGCCTTGAAATCTTTTCCATCCACTTTACTGCTCGCTTTGACCTCGATGCCAGTCAACTTGCCAAGACGGTTTTCCAGAATAAAATCAACCTCGATATTCGTCTGCGTCCGGTAATGGCTAAGTGTGAGCCACTTCTCGGAAAAAGCCAGATGCTTGAGCAGTTCCCCCAGCACATAAGTTTCGACCAAGCCGCCCGGCAGACCCAAGCCAGCGCTCAAAGCATCCTGGTTTGCGCCCGCGAGATGTGCCAGCAGCCCGCTATCCGGCAAAAAAACCTTGGGCGCCTTGACCATCCGCTTGCCTGGATTGCGCTCCCAGGAAGGCAAGCGAACGACGAGGAATAGCGTTTCCAGCAAAGTGAAATAGCGTTTGAGCGTCGTCTGCGACAACCTGCTGGTTCGCGAAACTTCCGCAAAATTAAGCAAGCCGCCACTACGCGTTGCCAGCAACTGGAGTAGATTCGGAATCTCCGTCAACTGTTCCAGATTAGCCAAATCACGCACATCCCGCTGCAAAATGGCTTCCAGGTAACTCTCGAACCACGCCGCCCGACGACGCTGCGAAGTCCGCCCCACTGCCTCGGGGAAGCCGCCGTTCAGCAGCGTCATGACCAGTTGCGCACGATCACAAGCAGGCAATGCCCACGACTGGATATCCCCATCAAACAACCAGTCTGCGCGATTGAAAATCGGCGAATTGGCTATTTCCGCACTGGATAACGGCCAGAGAGACAGCACCTCCATACGCCCGGCCAACGAGTCGGCCATATGCGGCAAAAGCAAAACATTGGCCGAACCCGTGAACAAGAAACGCCCCGGCCTGCGATCACGGTCCACCTCAGCCTTGATCGGCAGAAAGATATCAGGCGCGCGCTGTATTTCGTCAAGAATCACCGGGCCGCTAAGACCAGCCACAAACCCGACAGGATCATCTCTGGCCGCCGCCAATACAACACGATCATCCAAGGTCAGATAACGATAGGCATTCGAGATGGCCAGTGATTGCGCCAGTGTGCTCTTGCCAGTCTGGCGCGCCCCATTCAGCAGCACAACGGGCGTATCAGCCAGCGCCTCAACGAGCAAAGGGGAAATGTGACGCGAATACATGCCGTTATTTTATTGGATGAAAATCAACCAGGCAATGGATGATTATCATTTAAATAAACATGTCAACCATAACCAAGGAAGGGGGCGACACGCGGCAAGGCTATCGCTTATTCCGCCGTCCGAAATTCCGGGTCCGGCGCTGCCCTCCCGCATTTAATCAATGATTGCTTGCATCGGTTGCGACAAGCCAGTTCTCCAACACCACACCGGGGTATTCTGCAAAATCCCTTTCGTTGTTGGTCACCACAACCACGTCGAGCGCCACCGCATGCGCAGCAATCAGCTTGTCGAGGGCGTCTTTCCTCGAGTCACGGGTGGCCTGCCCGATGATCGGACCATAAGCCACACCGGCTGCAGCATCGAACGGAGTCACCTGAATGTCTTCTACCAGGCTTGCAAGGTTGATACGCTCTTGTTCAGGATTGGCAGATAGAGCAGCACCGAACTCAAGCTCAGCGTACGTGATCGACGACATCACCACATCCCCGACGTAGCATTGCGCAAAACGCTGAGCCACCGCTTTCGGCTGGCTCTTCATCAAGTAGATGCACATATTGGTGTCGAGCATGTAACGCGGCATTAGAGCGAATCCCTGTCGGCCTGTTCCTGATCGCCGCGACCTTCCGCCATGAAATCCGGAGAGAACCTGGCGAATTTCGTCAACACCCCGGACAGTGAGCGGCGAGCGGGACGGATCCGGATTTCGTCGCCATTGCGTTCAATCTCCAGCTCCATGCCCATACGCTCATAGGCGATGTCGGCAGGGATACGGATTGCCTGCGAGTTGCCATTCTTGAAAGCCCGGGTGGTGCGCATTGAAATTTCGGCCAAGTAGATGTACGACGGATGTACTTTAAGCCATTGCTCCGGCGTTGTAAATACACGGATGTACCTTTGCTGAAATATGGCTGGCAAACTCTGCCGTTTCACTGAGCACAACAAAGCCGTGGGCAAAATCTTCCAGCACCCAGCGTTGTTTCTTGTTTTCCGCACTGAGTATCTGGCCGACTCACTGCCCGAAGGATTTTGAGCCTTTTCTGAGGTCAACCGCAACACCTCTCAAGCTATGAACACGACATCCCTAACAGCCTGGCTGCCTTGTTTAAACGTGTATCGAAGCAAGCAAAGAATATGGGAGACTGCGAAATGCGGCCTGCCTCAAAAGCGACTGCGAGCTGGATGCTGTCATAGCCGCGCAATGCAAACGTATCGGCATATTCTCCTGCGCGCTCAACCAACGGTTGGTCAATTTCCAGTACCACGAAGTGCGGCCAATCAGCCGCCAGCGCTGCCTTGGCCTGCTCGATGACCAAAGCATCTTCCGGCACTTCCCGTGCTCGCCTGGACAATGCAGCATAGGCCTCTGCCCACGCAATACGGCACACTGCAACAGCCTCGGCTTCCAGCAACCGCGCTTTCAACTCATCGCTCCCCAGCTCAATAATGTAGAGCTTCAGGAGCGCCGAGGTGTCGCAGAACAAAATCATCCGCGGTCTTCGAGTACCAGCGCAGAAACCGGCTTGCCACGCGCCTGTAACCTGAACGCGGCGCCGACCGGCTTACCGCCCTGCCAAGTGGCGACGCCCGCAGCCAGCAGACACGATACACCAGCGCTATCGGTCGATGGCACACCTACAATCCGCGCCACCACCTTGCGATGCGAGGTCAGCTCAATCAATTGCCCGGATTGTGCTTGACCAACATAGCGGGACAAATGAGACTTGAATTCATGCATCGAAACTTGCATATATGACCTTTTTTTAAAATTAATTACAGATATTGTGACCTTTTTATGCGCAAGCAGTCAAGGCAAAAGCTATAGGCTACAACGTAGCTCACTTACAAGGAGAAATGAATTATGACTACCAACGCTGTTGTTCGTGCCCGCATCGACGAGCACATAAAGGAAGATGCGAGCGCCGTTCTTGCAGCAATGGGGCTGACCGTCTCCGATGCGTTCCGCATCATGTTAACCCGCCTCGCGCGGGAAAAGACGCTACCGTTCGAGCCATTGATCCCGAACGAAACCACCATCGCAGCAATGCGCGAGGCTCACGCTGGCAACCTCAAGAGCTTCGACAGCGTTGGGGCGCTGATGGCGGACCTGCATGCGGAAGATTGAACCGACCTGCCAATTCAGGCGCGACTGCAAACGCGAGGCAAAGGTACTCCAAAGGCAGAATCCTGCTGATCAGAACGACGATCCGCCACGTTCATTGCGCCGCAGATCCGTTTCGACCATCATCGCGCACAACTGTTCCAGCGTCGTCTTCGGCTCCCAGCCCAGCTTCTGCTTCGCCTTTTCCGGATTGCCGATCAGCAGTTCCACCTCGGCCGGGCGGTAGAACTTCGGATTCACGCGCATCACCGTCTTGCCGGTGGCCGAATCGATACCTACCTCGTTTTCTGCCTCGCCCTTGAAGTCGACCGCAACACCCACCGCCTTGAAGGCCATCGAGACAAAATCACGCACTGTTTCGGTCCGGTTGGTAGCGAGTACGAAGGTATCTGGCTCATCGACCTGCAGCATGCGCCACATGCCTTCCACGTATTCCTTGGCATAGCCCCAGTCGCGCTTGGCATCCATATTACCCAGTTCCACCACATCCAGTTGGCCAAGCTTGATCTTGGCTACCGCATCGGTGATCTTGCGCGTCACGAATTCGAGGCCACGCAACGGCGATTCGTGGTTGAACAGGATTCCCGAGCAACCGAAGATATCGTAGCTTTCCCGATAATTGATCGTCATCCAGTGCGCATACAACTTGGCAACACCATAAGGGCTGCGCGGATAGAACGGCGTCGATTCAACCTGCGGAACCGCCTGCACCTTGCCGAACATTTCCGATGTGCTGGCCTGGTAATAACGAATCTTCGGATTGACGATACGAATCGCCTCCAGCAGATTCAAAGGGCCGAGCCCGGTAATCTCCGCCGTCGTCACCGGCTGGTCGAACGAGACAGCGACAAAGCTCTGCGCCGCCAGGTTGTAAACCTCGGTAGCCCCCGTTTTCTCCAGCAAGCGGATGCTGGAAGACAAATCGGTCAGGTCATATTCGACCAGATGCAGGTTGGGATGATTGTGAACCCCGAGTTCCTCGATCCGCCAGAAATTGACGGAACTCGTGCGACGGTATGTTCCAAAGACTTTATAGCCCTTCTCAAGCAATAATTCAGCAAGATAAGCTCCATCTTGCCCAGTAATGCCAGTCACGACAGCACAATTCTTTGTCATTTACAAACCTCAATTAAGTGAATAAATATTATTTCTTGCAGAAACCCATTACATTCTTTCCAAGGAACCCCTTGAACATGACATCAAGAAGGCGACTTATCGGAAAGATAAACCGATCATAAAACACCAAAGCCTTTTCATTAACTGAACCCGTTTTGCTTCCAATTACGCGATACAGCAGCGAAGCAAAAAACTCCAATAAATCGACTAAGACTCGGTAATCAGGCGCAAAGCTTCCATGTCAGCTCCTTGATTTCTTACAGGCTAAGCACAGTGTATAGGGCCACAGCACCGATTCCGCCAGCCGCGACCAGCGGGTGGGGTATTGTTTGTAGGCCTTGCCGAGGTTGGTGACGGTGATGGTGCACATGGTTGTTGTTCCAGAAGTACCCGATGCTTCGAGCGTAGCCAGTCTTCCAGATGCGCTTTCAGCTCGACGACAGCGGCAATAAGTGATTCCACCTCCGCCTGAGAGGCTTCGAAACTTCCGTCATAGAGACCGAGCGAGCGCTTGCGTCGGAACTCATCCAGCAGCCGCAGCTTTTCGCGCGGGTAGGCGATGGTGGCGTTGAGCGTTTGCAAGGCAAGCTGATGGTGGCCTCCCCGGGAGTCGGGCCGCAAGTCGTTGGCGCGCAATGCAACCAGCCCGATTTGCAGAAGCGCTTCGTAGGCCAGGTCGAACCGGCTGTCGAGGCTGACATGGCGGCTTTGGGCGTCGGCCAGTTTGGTAGCGAACTTGGCAAGGAAGCGATGGATTTCTTTGGCGTTGGTCGGCTCTTGCTGGAGACCTTTTCCGAGGAAGTTTTCAAGCGTCATCGAGTTTGCCCAGCAAATCGATACGTTCGCCGTCGAGAACGCTGCGGATGAAATTGTCGCCGGCTTCCCGCCGCTGCCGAAATTCTTCCCGGGAATAGAGCCGGACACTGATTTCCCTGCACAGCTTTTCTTCAACCGGGGCAATTGCGGCGATGGCCTGTTCGAAGGCAAGGTCACCGATGACAAGTAGGTCAACATCGCTACGGGCATGGTCACTGCCTTTAGCGATGGAGCCGTAGATACAGGCAAAGCTGATCCGTTCTCCCAACGGCGCCAGTGCGGCCTTGATCTGTGCAGGAAGCCTGCAGGTCTTGCGAACGATGGACTGAAGTTCGGCCAAAAATGGGATGCGCCACGTTGGCGGCATAGCGAACGCGGTTGCCGTCCTGCTGACGTATGACAAGATCAGCTTTTTGCAGTTGATTGAGTTCGTTCTGCAAGGGGCCAGGACCAATGCCGGTCTGGCGGGAAAGCTCGCGCAAATAGGCGGTGCGCTCGGGTTGATCGAAAAGATGCGTCAAGACGGCTTGGCGCGTTTTACCGAAGAGGATCGCAGCAGCGGAATCCATTTTGATCTCGTTTACGGAACATTTATTCTTGATTACAGAACAAAAGTTCGATGAGTATGGGAAGTCACTCGTGCTTGACGCCGATCGGAGCGCAGCCATTACAGTTCATCCACCATTTCGCCGGCATGGCGGCGGAAGAGGCCGAAGCCGATCACGCACAGCAGGATCGCCAGCGCGGCGACCGGCCACAGGCTGTACCAGTTGGGCCACTGTCCATTGACCAGGATGACCTGAAAGGCTGTCATCAAGCGCGCCATGGGGTTGAGGTTGATGTAGGGCTGCAACTGCGCCGGAAGGATGCTGGCCGGGTAAACAATCGGCGTCAGCCAGAACCAGAACTGGAGAAATATCCCGAAAAACTGGCCGACATCCCTGAAAAAGACGTTCAGCACACCCAGCGTGATACCGAGGCCGATGGCGAAGGCAATCAGAACGGCGAGTACGGGAAATACAGCCAGATACGGGAGGCCGGGGAAGTTGCCGGAGAGCACCAGGAATGCGGTAAACAGCCCGAATATGATGACAAAGTTGAGCCCGGCATTGGCGACGACGACAACCGGCAGGCACAGGCGCGGGAAGCTGAGCTTCTTGAGCAGGTTGGCGTTTTCGAGGAAGGTGTTTTGCGCGCGGCCGACGATTTCCGCAAACAAACCCCACGTCAGGATGCCAGCGCAGAGAAAAATGCTGTAGGCAAAGGTCGTATCCACCCCGGGCAGCTTGGCCTTCATGATCTGCGAAAAGATCACCGTGTAGACGATGATCATGGCCAGCGGGTTGATGATCGTCCACGCGGCACCAAGCAGGGAGTTACGGTACTTGGACTGGAATTCCCGCTTGACGCTGCCGAGGATAAAGCCACGGTAGGCCCAGAGCGCGCGGAGCATACCGGGCATCAGCGCTTGACTCCGATCACGTCTTCGATTTCCCGTACGCGAGTTGCCACCAACTCCGCATCGCCACGCGACTCGACGTTGAGCGCGGAGCAGCGGCTCAGTGTTCGAGGAGCGCAGGTTGAGGCGCCAGTCGGCGAATTCGAGGCCGATGCCGTCGGTGCGGTCGACGGTCGGATTCAGGCTCGCAGAAATGTGCTTCGACCCGCTCATCGCGGCCTTGGCGTCGGCCACCTGGTAGTTGATCTCGCCGCTGCACGGGTAAGGCCGCCTCGCGCTCGCGCACCAGGCTGGACAGCGGCTTGCCGGTGGCGCTCATCAGCTCGGCAACCAGCAGCCAGGGAATCATGCCGCTGTCGCAGTAGGCGAAATCGCGGAAGTAGTGATGCGCGCTCATTTCGCCGCCGTAGATGGCGTTTTCGAGGCGCATGCGCTCCTTGATGAAGGCGTGGCCGGTCTTGCTCTGCACCGGGATGCCGCCGGCGTGCTTGACGATGTCGATGGTGTTCCAGGTCAGGCGCGGATCGTGAATGATCTTTTCGCCGGGCTTGTGGGCGAGGAAAGCGGCGGCCAGCAGGCCGACGATGTAGTAGCCCTCGATGAACTTGCCGCTCTCGTCGAAGAGGAAGCAGCGGTCGAAATCGCCATCCCAGGCGATGCCCATGTCGGCGCCGTGCGGCAATGACGGCATCGGCCGTGGCCGCACGATTTTCGGGCAGCAGCGGGTTGGGAATGCCATTGGGGAAGTTGCCGTCCGGCTCGTGGTGAACCTTGATGAACTCGACCGGCACGCTCAGGGCGTTGAAACGGGCTTCGAGCGCATCGATGACGTGGCCGGCGGCGCCGTTGCCGGCATTGACGACCAGCTTCAGCGGCTGGAGCTTGGCTGGCTCGATGTAGCCGAGCAGGTGCTCGACGTAGGGCGTCGAGGATGGACTGCCGGGTGAGCGTGCCGCGCTTGGCCGGCGGCGGGAAGTCGTTCTCCTCTGCCAGGCGCCGGATGTCCTTGAGGCCGGTATCGCCGCTGATCGGCTGCGCGCCGCCGCGCACCAGCTTCATGCCGTTGTAGTCCATCGGGTTGTGGCTGGCGGTCACTTCGATGCCGCCGTCGACGTCGAGATGGAAGGCGGCGAAATAGACTTCTTCGGTGCCGGCAAGGCCGATGTCGATCACATCCACGCCGGCGTCCATCAGTCCTTCGGCCAAGCGCCTGCTTGAGCGGTTCGCTGGTCAGGCGGACGTCGCCGCCCGACCGCGACGCGGCGCGGCTTGAGAAATTCGCCATAGGCGCGACCGATGCGGCGGGCGATGTCTTCGTTGAGTTCGTCGCCAAGCCGGCCACGGATGTCATAGGCTTTGAAGCAAGTCAGTTTCATCAACAGCGCCCGTAAACATCCTGGAAGCGGACAATGTCGTCCTCGCCCAGGTATTCGCCGCTCTGCACTTCGATCATGACCAGATCCATGACCCCGGGGTTTTCCAGGCGGTGCTGGTGGCCGGCGGGGATGTAGGTGGATTCGTTGGTGGCGACGAAGATTTCCTGATCGCCATTGACCACGCGTGCCATGCCGCTGACGACGATCCAGTGTTCGCTGCGGTGGTGGTGCATCTGCAGGCTGAGGCTGCCGCCGGGCTTGACTTCGATGCGCTTGATCTTGAAGCGCGGGCCTTCCTCGAGCACGGTGTAGGTGCCCCAGGGGCGGGCAACGGTGCGGTGCAGCTTGTAGGCGTCGTGATTCTGTTTCTTGAGCTGGGTAACGACCTTCTTGACATCCTGCGCCTTGTCCGGGTGGGCAACCAGCAGGGCATCCGGGGTACTGATGATCATCAGGTTGTCGAGGCCCACGGCGGCGACCAGGCGGTCCTCGCTCTGGATGAAGGTGTTCTTGCTGTCGACGAATATGGCTTCACCGACCGCGCGGTTGTTGTCGGCATCGGGCGCGACCAGACCGCTGACTGCATTCCAGGAGCCGATGTCACTCCAGCCGAAATTGGCGGGGACGACGGCCACCTTGGCCGAGCGTTCCATGATGGCATAGTCGACGGAAATGTCCGGCACCTCGGCGAAGGCTTCGGCCGGGATTTCGAGCATCGATTCATGGCGGGTGGTGTTTTCCGACATCGCGGCCCAGCAGGCTTCGGAGGCCTTGAGGACATCGGGTGCGTGCCGCGCCAACTCGTCGAGCACCGCGCCGGCCTTGAAGCAGAACATGCCCGAATTCCAGAGGAAATTGCCGGCGGCGAGGTATTCCTGAGCCTTTTCGAGCGAAGGCTTTTCGACGAAACGCTTGACCGCCTTGCCGGCGCCGAGCGCCTCACCCGACTCGATGTAGCCGAAGCCGGTTTCCGGGGCATCGGGCACGATGCCGAAGGTGACGAGGTAGTCCTGGGCGGCCAGGCTGGCGGCGTCAGCCACGGCCCTGGCGAACGCCGGCTGGTCCTTGATCAGATGGTCGGCGGCGAGCACGAGCAGCAGCGCATCGCGCCCGTGCTTTTCCGCGACATGCAGCGCGGCCATGGCGACGGCGGGTGCCGTATTGCGGCCCACCGGTTCGAGCATGAATACGCCCGGGTTGCGCTCACCAAGCCCTGCCCTGGCCAGTTCATCCTTGCTCATGAAGAAGTAGTCGCGATTGGTGACGGTGAGAATTTCGCCGCCCTGCGCCACATTGGCGGCCCGCAGATAGGTCTTGAGCAGCAGGCTCTGGCCGTCGGCAAGCTTCATGAATGGTTTGGGATGACCTTCGCGGGAGACTGGCCAGAGACGGGTTCCGGCGCCGCCGGAGAGGATGACGGGAATCAACATGGGGGCGACATTTGTTATCAGCGGAAAAATATGATTTTACCGCAACGCAACAAATCCACCCACCCCGACTTTGGTCATAGCTCAGACTTGGGCGACAGTTGTGGTGCTCAGATCAAAAAAACACACCTTTATTCCAAGGCTTCCCCTGCAAGTCTTTGGCAGACAACAGTGGCGCTGCGGTCAACGGCCATTGGATGCCGATTTCCGGATCGTCCCAGGCAATGCAATGCTCGTCGCCGGGAGCGTAGTAGTCGGTCGTCTTGTAGAGGAATTCAGCAGATTCACTGAGCACTACAAAACCGTGGGCAAACCCTTCCGGAATCCAGAGCTGCTTCTTGTTTTCAGCACTGAGATGGGTGCCAACCCACCCCCCGAAGGTTTTTGAGCTTTTCCGGAGGTCAACCGCAACATCGAAAACTTCACCCTGAACGACACGGACGAGTTTGCCCTGCGGGTTCTGGATCTGGTAATGCAGGCCGCGCAGGACATTTTTGGCGGATTTCGAGTGGTTATCCTGAACGAACTCGCGCTTGAGGCCGGTGGCTTGCTCGAAGGCACGGGCGTTGAAACTTTCGAAAAAGAAACCGCGGTCGTCGCCGAAGACCTTGGGTTCGAGGATGAGAACTTCCGGGATGGCGGTGGGCGTCGCTCGCATCAGAACACCTGACCCTTGAGGAGACCGAGCAGATATTGCCCGTAGCCGTTCCTGGCCAGCGGCTGGGCAAGCGCTTCCAGTTGCGCGGCGCTGATCCACTTCTGGCGGAAGGCAATCTCTTCCGGGCAGGCGACCTTGAGGCCTTGGCGCTTTTCGATGGTGGCGATGAACTGGCCTGCTTCGAGCAGGCTGTCGTGGGTGCCAGTGTCGAGCCAGGCATAGCCGCGGCCCATGATCTCGACGTCGAGCTGGCCTTGTTCGAGATAGAGACGGTTGAGGTCGGTGATTTCCAGTTCGCCGCGCGGCGATGGCTTGAGGTTGCGGGCCAGTTCGACGACCTGGTTGTCGTAGAAGTAGAGGCCGGTGACGGCGTAATTGGATTTGGGCTGCGTTGGGCTTTTCTTCGAGGCTGAGCACCTTGCCGGTCGCATCGAACTCGGCGACGCCATAGCGCTCGGGATCCTGCACGTGGTAGGCGAAGACGGTGGCGCCTGCGCTGCGCTGGTCGGCATGGCCGAGAATCTGGTGGAAGTCGTGACCATAGAAGATATTGTCGCCGAGGACCAGCGCCGAGCGCTCGTTGCCGATGAAGTCGGCGCCGATGATGAAGGCCTGGGCTAGGCCGTCCGGACTGGGCTGGACGGCGTATTGCAGGTTGATGCCCCAGCGCGAACCGTCGCCAAGGAGTTGCTCGAAGCGCGGAGTGTCCTGCGGGGTGGAGATGATCAGGATGTCGCGGATACCGGCCAGCAGGAGCGTGGTCAGCGGATAGTAGATCATCGGCTTGTCGTAGATCGGCAGCAGTTGCTTGGAAACCGACAGGGTGGCCGGATGGAGCCGGGTGCCGGCGCCGCCGGCGAGGATGAGGCCTTTGCGGGTGGTCATACTGTTTCTCCGTACTGCTTGCCGACCCAGTTCTTGTAGGCGCCGCTGGTCACGTTGCTGCACCCAAGCCTGGTTGTCGAGATACCACTGCACGGTCTTGCGAATTCCCGTCTCGAAGGTTTCCGCCGGCTTCCAGCCAAGTTCGCGTTCGATCTTGGTAGCGTCGATGGCGTAGCGGCGGTCATGGCCGGGGCGATCCTGTGACGTAGGTGATCTGCTCCTTGTAGGGCTTGCCGTCGGCGCGCGGGCTGAGTTCGTCGAGGATGGCGCAGAGGGTGTGGACGACGTCGAGGTTGGGCTTTTCGTTCCAGCCGCCGACGTTGTAGACCTCGCCCACCCTGCCCGCTTCGAGGACGCGGCGGATGGCGCTGCAGTGGTCTTTGACGTAGAGCCAGTCGCGGATCTGCTGGCCGTCGCCGTAGATGGGCAGCGGCTTGCCGGCCAGGGCATTGTGGATGACCAGCGGGATGAGCTTTTCCGGGAAGTGGTAGGGGCCGTAGTTGTTGGAGCAGTTGGTGGTGAGCACCGGCAGGCCGTAGGTGTGGTGGTAGGCGCGCACCAGGTGGTCGCTGGCGGCCTTGCTGGCCGAGTACGGGCTGTTGGGTTCGTAGCGGTTGGTTTCGGCGAAGGCGGGATCGTCTTTGTCAAGCGAGCCGTAGACTTCGTCGGTGGAGACGTGGAGGAAGCGGAAGTTGTCCTTCGCCTCGCCGTCGAGGCCGTTCCAGTAGGCGCGCACGGCTTCGAGCAGGCGGAAGGTGCCGACGATGTTGGTCTGGATGAAGTCTTCCGGGCCGTGAATGCTGCGGTCAACGTGGGATTCGGCGGCAAAATTGACGATGGCGCTGGGGCTGGTGTTCGGCGAGCAGCTTGGCGACCAGGTCGAAGTCGCCGATGTCGCCCTTGACGAAGAGGTGGCGAGGGTCGCCCTGCAGGGAGGCGAGGTTCTCGAGGTTGCCGGCGTAGGTGAGCGCGTCGAGGTTGATGACGGGTTCATCGGATTGCGCCAGCCAGTCGAGGACGAAATTGCTGCCGATGAAACCGGCTCCACCAGTGACGAGAATCATGTTTTTGCCCCACCCGCGAAAACTGGAATTATACCGCAACGTACCATTTCGCAGCCAGCCTGACCTTGGTCATGAGGAGTCCGAGTCACTCCGTTCTTGGTCGCAAAAGCTGGCGAAACGCGGCAGCCCGTTAGCCCGTGAGATCACGATAGCGGTAGGTCACCGTCGTCACCGACAGGCGGCGGATTGCGCCGCTGCTCGTCGCTGAACCCCGTGCCCAGCGAGAACTCGCGGCCATCGGATGTGCGCACGCGCAACGCGCCCAGCATGCCCGCGTACTTGCCCTTGCCGGGCATATGCCCGATGACCACCGCCTCGGCGTCCTCCCAGGGTTTCATTTTCAGCAGCGTATCGCTGCGACCGGTTTCGTAGAGCGCATCGGCGCGGTGCAGCATCAGGCCTTCGCCGCCAGCCTTGACGACTTCCTTCATGCGTTTTTTCAGGCTGTTGCGGTCAACCACTGAAAACTGCTCGATTTCACGAAGCCAGGGAATGTTGGCCTGCCGTGCGATCTCGCGCATCGCCTCGGCGCGCTCACGAAAGGTGCCGGGCGCACCGGGCAGTTCGAAGATCATGTAGCGCACCTGCCGCCATTCGTTGTCATCCGGAACATCCTTGCGGACGATGCCGGAGAGCCGCTCGAATGTGCCGCGGGCAATCCATAGCTCACCATCGAGCGGACGCTTCGGCAGCCCATCGACAAACCAGCGCGGCGCGTTGATTTCCTTGCCGCTGCGAAAGCGCAGGGTGGTGCCATCCCAGATGGCACGCACGCCATCGAGCTTTTCGCTGACCAGATAGCGCGATACATCGACCTGGTCGCGGTAGACCTCGGCCAGCAGGATGGCCGGGGGCTCTGCGGCAGTGGAAGCAATTGGCAACGCAAGCGCCACGCCAAGTAGCAGCGCCCCGAACAGCCGCAACATCAGTCGCCTGCCCAGCTACGACGCGCCTGGCGGGCGATGCCGAAGATTTCCTCCAGCCGCTCGCCGTCGTTGCGCGCCAGCGCCAGACGGAGTTCGTCGAGCTGCGCGCGGTAGCTGTCCAGTTCCGTCAGTAGCGCATCGCGATTGGCAAGGCAGATGTCGCGCCACATCTCCGGGTGGCTGGCGGCGATGCGCGTGAAGTCGCGGAAACCGGAGGCGGCGAAGGTGAAGAACAGGTCGGCGTCCTCGCGCACGGCCAGATCGTGCACCAGCGCAAACGACAGCAGATGCGGCAGATGGCTGACCGCGGCGAACACCCGGTCGTGCGCTTCCGGCGTCAGTTCGTAGATATCGGCCCCGCACAGCGACCAGGCGCGCTTGATGTGATCGAGCGCATCGTCGGCATTTTCCGGCAAGCGGCGTGACGACGACCTTCCTGCCCTGATAGAGATCCCAGCGCGCCGCCGACGGACCGCTGTTTTCGGCGCCGGCGATCGGGTGCGCCGGCACGAACTGGCTGATCCGCGCACCGAACGCCGCGCGCGCCGCGGCAACGACATCGCCCTTGGTCGAGCCGCCATCGGTGACGATGGTGTTCGGGCCGAGATAAGGCGCGATGCGTTCGAAAATTTCCGGCATTTGCGCGACCGGGGTGGCGACCAGCACGATGTCGGCATCCTCGATTTCATGCGTCGGGTTGATGCCGGCGCGGTCGATGACGCCGAGTTCCTGCGCGACCGCAAGGTCGATGGCGTGCGGCCGAAACCGACCACCTCCTCGACCGCCTCGGCTTCCTTGAGCGCCAGCGCGAAGGAGCCGCCGATCAGGCCGGTGCCGAAGACGACGATTTTGCCGAATTCAGGCATTCAGAAATCCCCTCGGGGGAAAGTCACCATGACCACTCGGCGTCCAGGCAAAACGATCATTTTGCAATCCCGAGGAAAGACCGCCAAGCAACGCTCGATCTCCAGCATGTGAATGGAATCGAGACGACCGAAAGCGCCGCCAATCTTGTCGCGTTTCACAGTCATCACCTTGTTGACCATGATTTGCGACGGCTTCTGCAACCCGTTACCGGGAGTCGGCTGCACGGTGATGCGGAACAGCGGCGCATCGACCAAGGTGCTGGAAACCAGCAGGACGGTAAGCCGTGGCATGGCTGTCAAAATTGTCGGACTGGATCACCAGCGCCGGGCGCGGCTTTCCGAAATCTCCCTGGACAGCGATGCTCACCAGATCTCCACGCTTCATGCCGACCAGCCATCGACATCGCCCAAGGCATCGTCGAGGAAATCCAGAAGCGCCGGGTCGGCCCGGTCGGCCTGCGCCGCAAGGCTGGATTGCCTGCGGCATTCCTCGGCAAACGATGGCCGCCGGGTATCGGGGACCCAGATCTGGATCGGGCGCAAACCCGCCGCCCGCAAAACATCGCGGCGCTTTTGAACCCTTGCGGTGACGGATGATGCCATGACTTGCTCTCCTTAGTTACATGTAACACTATATGCCGCCTTCGTGTTACATGCAACGTAACCACTTCTTCTCAGAACGCCTTCTCCAGCGCCTCCAGGAAGCGGGTATTTTCCGGCTCGGTACCGATGGTCACGCGCAACCATTCTGGCAGGCCGTAGCCGCCGATCGGCCGGACGATGACGCCCTGTTTCAGCAGTTTCTGGTTGACCGCCGCCCCATCGCCCGCCCTGAAGGTGACGAAGTTGCCGTGCGACGGAATGTGTTCCAGCCCGAGACGCTTGAGACCGGCGACGAGTTGCTCCATGCCACGCCGGTTGAGTTCGTAGCTTTCGGCGACGAACAGGTGGTCGTCGAGCGCAGCAATGGCTGCCGCAATCGCCAGGTTGTTGACATTGAACGGCTGGCGCACGCGGTTCATCAGGTCGGCGATTTCCGGCGGAGGCCAGCGCATAGCCGACGCGCAGGCCGGCCAGGCCGAAAATCTTGGAGAAGGTGCGGGTGACGACCAGATTGGGGAAATCCGCGATCCAGGCCGCCGTATCGACCCGCTCGGACGGCGGCAGGTATTCGTTGTAGGCCTCGTCGAGCACGACGACCACATCCTGCGGCACCGCTTCGAGGAAGGCGCGCACCTCCGGATACGGCAGGAAGTTGCCGGTCGGGTTGTTCGGGTTGGCGATCCAGACGATGCGCGTATCCGGCCGGATGGCGGCGCGCATGGCGTTCAGGTCGTGGCCGTAATTCTTCGCCGGCGTCGCGATCAGTTCGGCGCCGGTTGACAGCGTGGCGAGCGGGTAAACCGCGAAGGCGTGCTGCGCGAAAACCGCCGAGCGGCCCGGCGCCAGGAAAACGCGGGCGATCAGGTCGAGGACATCGTTGGAACCATTGCCGAGGACGACCTGGTTCTGCGCCACGCCGCAGCGTTCGGCGACCGCCTTGATCAGCTCGAACTGATCCGGATAGCGCTCGATGCCGCTGATCGCCGCCTCGACCGCACGCTTCGCCTTCGGGCTCATGCCCAGCGGATTCTCGTTGGAAGCCAGCTTGAGAATTTTGTTCGACCGGGATGCCCATCTCGCGGGCCAGCTCGGTGATCGGCTTGCCCGGCTGGTAGGGCGAAATGGCGCGAACGTAGGACAGCGCTTGTTCAACGAGGCTCATGTGGGCAATTCCTCAATAAACCGCCACCGGGTAGGACCCGAGGATTTTCAGATAAGCGGCGCGCGCGGCGAGTTCGTCGAGCGCGGTCTTGACCGCCGGGTCATCGCGATGGCCGTCGATATCGACGTAGAACACATATTCCCACAACGCATGGCGGGCCGGGCGCGACTCCAGGCGGGACATCGAAACCCCGGCATGGGCGAAGGCCAGCAGCAGCTCGTGCAGGGCGCCGGTACGATTGGGCGCCGACATGATCAGCGAGGTCTTGTCGCGGCCCGACGGCCCGGCGTCGTGCTTGCCGAGGACCAGGAAGCGCGTCGTGTTGTTCGGCTCGTCCTCGATATTTTCGGCGAGGCGCGGCAGCTTGTAGCGCGCGGCGGCGGCTTCGCCGGCGATCGCCGCCGTGCCGGCCTCCGCCGCGGCGTTCTGCGCCGCCTGGGCGTTGCTGCCGACCGGAATCCGCTGCGCGTTGGGCAGCATGCGGTTCAGCCATTCGTGGCACTGCGCCAGTGACTGGGCATGTGAATAGACCTTGGTGATCCCGCCCAGATCCGCTTCGTTGGACAGCAGGTGCTGGTGAATGCGCAGCACCAGTTCGCCGCAGATACTGAGCGGTGTCGCGAGCAGCAGGTCCATCGTGCGGCCGATCGCGCCTTCGGTCGAATTTTCGACGGGAACCACCGCGTATTGCGCGTGGCCGGACTCGACCTCGCGGAAAACATCGTCGATCGAGACTTGCGGCAGCAGGCGCGCCGCATGACCGAAGTGCTTGGTCGCCGCCGATTCGGAAAAGGTGCCGAGCGGGCCGAGGAAGGCGATGCCCAGCGGCTCTTCCAGCGCCAGGCAGGCCGACATGACTTCACGGAAGAAGAAGGTGATGTTCTCGCTCGGCAACGGACCGGGATTCGCCTCCTGCAGGCGGCGCAGAACCTGCGCCTCGCGCTCGGGACGGTAGATGTGCCCTGCCTCGCCGTGTTCCGCCTTGATCGCGCCGACCTTCTGCGCGCAGCGGGCGCGCTGGTTGAGCAGACGCAGCAGTTCGGCGTCGATGCCGTCGATTTCGGCGCGGACGCCGGCCAGTGCCTTGTGCAGTTCGTCGCTCATCGGTCTCTACCCGTTGCGTTTGGCGAAGTCGTTCATGAAATCCACCAGCACCCGCACGCCGTCCAGCGGAATGGCATTGTAGATGGAGGCGCGCATGCCGCCGACCGACTTGTGGCCTTTCAGCGCAACCAGGCCGGCAGCCTTCGATTCGGCGAGGAAGACGGCATCCAGCGCCGGATCGGCCAGCGTGAACGGGACATTCATCCGCGAGCGGCAGTCGGGATCGACCGGGTTGGCGTAGAAACCGCCTGACTGATCGATGCATTCGTACAAAATGCGGGCTTTTTCGGCGTTGACCGCAGCAATGCCCGCCAGCCCGCCCTGGCGCTTGAGCCACTGGAAAACCAGGCCGGCGACATAGATGCCGTAGGTCGGCGGCGTGTTCAGCAGCGAACCGTTCTCGGCCATCAGCGCGTAGTCCATGATGCTCGGGATGTTCAGCGGCGGCCATGCCGAGCAATTCCTGGCGCACGATCACCAGCGTCAGGCCCGAGGGGCCGATGTTCTTCTGCGCGCCGGCGTAGATCAGGCCGAACTTCTCGACCGGCAACGGCCGCGACAGGATGTGCGACGACATGTCGGCGACCAGCGGCACGCCGGTATCGGCAATGCGCTCGGCGGGGATCTCGACGCCGTGGATGGTCTCGTTGGTGCACACGTGCAGGTAGGCGGCGAATGGATCGAGTTTGATTTCCTCGGCCGTCGGCAGGCAGGTGAAAGCGCTGCCCTCGGTCGTCGCCGCGCAACGGACATTGCCGATGCGCTGCGCTTCCTTGAACGCCTTCTTGGACCACGAACCGGTCACGATGTAATCGGCCGAGCGCCCGGCCAGCAGATTCATCGGAATCTGCGCGAATTGCTGCGTCGCGCCGCCCTGCAGGAACAGCACCTTGTAGCCGGCGGGAATGTCCATCAATTCGCGCAGGTCGGCTTCGGCCTGCTCGATGATGCCGGTGAACTCCTTGCCGCGATGGCTCATTTCCATGACGCTGCAGCCGGCGCCATGCCAGTCGAGCAATTCGTCGCGCGCCTGCAACAGCACCTCTTCCGGCAAGGCGGCCGGGCCGGCGCTGAAGTTCCAGACCCGACCCATCATTCTTCCCCGGCTGCCTCGCCCGTTGCGTCGCCAGCCACCTCGCCGGCGCCTTCGGCCTCGGCTTCGATCTCGCCGACCGTTTCGACGATCTTTTCCAGGCCGGCCAGCTTCTCGCCATCGTCGAGCGAAATCAGCGTGACGCCCTGCGTCGCCCGGCCCATGCCGCGAATCTCGGCAACTCGGGTGCGGATCAGTACACCGCCGGTGGTGATCAGCATGACTTCGTCTTCGTCGTTGACCAACTTGGCGCCGATTACCGGACCATTGCGCTCGCGATCAGCGGCAATGGCGCGCACCCCCTGCGTTCCTCGACCGGAGTGGCGGAAATCAGCCAGTACGGTGCGTTTCCCGTAGCCATTCTCAGTCGCCACCAGCACGGTCTGCTGATCGCTCTCGGCAACCAGCAAGGAAATGAGCGACTGGCCTTCCTGCAAGCGCATGCCGCGCACACCACGGGCGCCACGGCCCATCGGCCGGACATCTTCCTCGTCGAACCAGACCGCCTTGCCGGCATTCGAAACCAGCACAATGTCGCTCTCGCCGCTGGTAAACTCGACGCCAATCAGGTAATCGCCCTCATCCAGCGTCACGGCGATGATGCCGGCCTTGCGCGGGTTGGAGAAATCGGAGAGCGGCGTCTTCTTGACGGTACCCATAACGGTGGCCATGAAGATGTACTGATCGTCGGAGAATTCCTTGACCGGCAGCACGGCATTGATCCGCTCGCCCTCTTCCAGCGGGAAGAGGTTGACAATCGGCTTGCCGCGACTGACCCGGCTGCCCTGCGGCGCTTCGTACACCTTGAGCCAATAGCAGCGGCCACGGTTGGAGAAGCACAGGATATAGTCGTGCGTATTGGCAACGAACAACTGATCGACAAAATCCTCGTCCTTGATCGCCGCCGCCTGCTTGCCGCGACCACCACGGCGCTGGGCGCGGTAATCGGTCAGCGGCTGGGCCTTGATGTAGCCACCGTGCGAGAGTGTCACCACCATGTCCTGCGGCGTGATGAAGTCTTCGATGCCGAGTTCCTGGGTATGCAGAACGATCTCGGAGCGGCGTTCGTCGCCGAACTGGTCACGAATAACCGTCAGTTCGCCAACAATGATTTCGGTGATTCGTTCCGGCTTGGCGAGGATATCGAGCAGGTTGACAATCTTCAGCATGACATCCTTGTATTCGCCAACGATCTTGTCCTGCTCCAGACCAGTCAGGCGTTGCAGGCGGAGTTCGAGAATCGCCTGCGCCTGCGCGTCGGAAAGACGGTAACCCTGTTCCGAAAATCCGAATTCCGGGGCCAGACCATCCGGACGCGAAGCGTCAGCGGCCGCGCGCAACAGCATTTCCTCGACCACCGGGCTGCGCCAGGTACGCTCCATCAGGCCGCGCTTGGCATCGGCCGGCGTCGGGGCTGCCTTGATCAGGGCAATGATTTCATCGACGTTGGACAGCGCAACGGCCAGACCTTCGAGGATATGGCCGCGTTCGCGCGCCTTGCGCAGTTCGAAGACAGTACGCCGGGTCACCACTTCGCGACGATGCGACAGGAAGCATTCGAGCATCTGCTTCAGGTTCAGCAGGCGCGGCTGGCCGTTGACCAGCGCCACCATGTTCATGCCGAAGGTATCCTGCAGCTGTGTCTGCTTGTAAAGATTATTGAGGATGACCTCGGCGACTTCGCCGCGCTTCAGCTCGATGACGACGCGCATGCCGGACTTGTCCGACTCGTCGCGGATATCGGAAATACCCTCGATCTTCTTCTCGTTAACCAGCTCGGCGACCTTTTCAATCAAGGTCTTCTTGTTAACCTGGTAGGGAATCTCGTCGATGATGATGGCCTGACGATTATTACCCTTTTCCATATCCTCGATATGGGTACGGCCGCGCATGATGACGCGACCACGGCCAGTCCGGTAGCCCTCACGAACACCCATCACGCCGTAGATCAGCGCTGCGGTCGGGAAGTCCGGTGCGGGAATGTATTCGATCAGCTCATCAACGCTCAGCGCGGGATTTTCCAGCAAGGCCAGGCAACCGGCGATCACCTCGTTCAGGTTGTGCGGCGGAATATTCGTCGCCATGCCCACCGCGATACCGGACGAACCGTTGATCAGCAGATTGGGGATCCGCGCCGGCATGACCAGTGGCTCATGCTCGGAACCGTCGTAGTTCGGCCCGAAATCAACCGTTTCCTTGTCGAGATCTTCGAGCAACTGGTGGCCGATCTTGGCCATGCGCACTTCGGTATAACGCATCGCCGCAGCGTTGTCGCCGTCAACCGAACCGAAGTTACCCTGACCATCGACCAGCATGTAGCGCAGCGAAAAATCCTGCGCCATGCGAACAATGGTGTCATAGACAGCCGTATCACCATGCGGATGATATTTACCGATCACATCGCCGACGATACGCGCCGATTTCTTGTAAGCTTTATTCCAGTCGTTGGAGAGTTCGTGCATTGCAAACAGCACGCGGCGATGCACCGGCTTCAGGCCGTCGCGCGCATCGGGCAGCGCCCGGCCAACGATCACGCTCATGGCGTAATCCAGATATGAACGCCGCATCTCGTCTTCGAGGCTGATCGGCAGAGTTTCTTTGGCGAATTGGTCCATGTCTCACATTCGCACCGCTTGCGCGATGCCATATTGGTTGAATCGAGCGTAATTTGCTATTTTAACACGCGACCCACATAGAGACAGACGCCGTTTTCCATGACAACCACTCCCGAATTGATCGATTTGCTGATCGAGCCACGCTGGGTTGCTGCGGTTGACCCCGACGTGGTACTCAAAAGCCACGCCGTGGCGGTTCATGAGGGACGGATTGTCGCCCTGCTGCCGAGCGGCGAGGCGCGCAGCCGTTTCAATCCGGTAAAGCGGGTCGTCCTGGAAGACCACATCCTGATTCCCGGCCTGGTCAACCTGCACACCCACGCCGCCATGTCACTGATGCGCGGGCTGGCCGACGATCTGCCGCTGATGGACTGGCTGGAGAAACACATCTGGCCGGCGGAATCCGCCCACCTGTCGCCACAATTTGTATACGACGGCACGCGCCTGGCCTGCGCCGAGATGCTGTTGGGTGGCGTGACCTGCTTCAACGACATGTACTTCTTCCCGGAGGCGGCGGCGACCGCCGCCACGGAGTTCGGCATGCGCGCCATGCTCGGCATCACGACGCTCGAATTTCCGACGCCGTATGCCAGCGATGCCAACGATTACATCGACAAAGGACTCGCCGTTCGCGAAAACTGGCTGAATCACCCGCTGATCGGCTTCTGCCTCGCCCCGCACGCCCCCTACACCGTCGCCGACACAACTTTCGAGCGCCTGGCTACCATCTCGGCGCAGCTCAACATCCCGATCCACTGCCATATTCATGAAACACGACACGAGGTCGAAGAGAGCCGGCGCCAGCATGGCCTCACTCCGCTGGCGCGCCTGAAGCGGCTCGGTCTGCTCGGCCCGGGATTCATCGGCGTCCATGGCATTTACCTTGAAGACGAAGACCTCGAACTGCTTGCCACGACCGGGTGCAGCGTCGCCCATTGCCCAACCTCGAACCTCAAGCTGGCCAGTGGCATCGCTCCTGTGGCGCGGATGCGACAGCTCGGCATCAACGTCGGACTGGGCACCGATGGCGCCGCCAGCAACAACCGCCTCGACATGTTCGGCGAGATGCGCCTCGCCGCGTTGCTGGCCAAGAGCAGCACCGGTGATGCCAGCACGCTGCCCGCCCGCGAGGCGCTGCGCATGGCGACGCTGGACGGAGCGGTCGCGCTCGGTCTCGGCGATGAAATCGGCTCGATAACCCCAGGCAAATCAGCCGACTTCGTAGCTGTCAGCCTCAAGGGACTGAATACAAAGCCTTGTTACGATCCCGTGTCGCATCTCGTACATGTCGCGGACCGCGACTGCGTAACGCACGTCTGGGTTGCCGGAAAGTGTTGCGTAGACCACAAAAGGCTCGTCGGGAATGGCCAAAATGACTTGGAATCCGCAATCGCCCTATGGCAGAATAGGCTGGAGGTCCGTAGAGAACCCTGAACACCGGTCTCTACTCGGGTAAAAAGTTTGCTAATTTTCTTCAACGAGGGAAAACAATGATCAAGAACATTGCCAAGAAATCGCTAATTCTGGCTCTGCTGGCCGGCATCGGCTTTGGTGCCACCGCCGTTCAGGCGCAAGAGCGCGTTTATGTCATCGACCAGCGCGACGTCGTCGCCCTGAGTGGCTTCGGCCTCTGCTGGCGCACCGGCTACTGGACCCCGGCTGCTGCCGCCAAGGATCCGGCTGGCTGCCAGTGCGACAAGGACCTGATTCCGAAGGAAGTCTGCGAGCCGCCCGCTCCGGCCGCCCCGGTCGCCGCGCCGAAGCCCACCGGTGAGAAGATCACCGTCGCCGCCGACGCCCTGTTCGACTTCGACAAGGCCGACGCTGCGCCCCGAAGGCAAGGCCAAGCTCGACGAACTGGTCTCCAAGGCTGGTGCCATCAAGCTCGAAGTGATCCTGGTCGTCGGCCACACCGACCGCATCGGTTCCGCTGCCTACAACCATGAAGCTGTCCGACCGTCGCGCTGCCGCCGTGAAGACCTACCTGGTGTCCAAGGGCATCGAAGCCAACCGTGTCTACACCGAAGGCAAGGGTCTGACGCAGCCGGTCACCGGCGACAAGTGCAAGGGCAACAAGGCAACCAAGGAACTCAAGGCCTGCCTGCAGCCGGATCGCCGCGCCGACATCGAAGTCATCGGCACCAAGTAAGCCTCCGCGCTTCATCAAAAGCCCTGCTTCGGCAGGGCTTTTTCTTTTATAGTTTTACAAATAACCTTCCAGGCTGAATCATGCTCAACGCCGACCCTGCCGAACTGGACAAATTCGGAGAACTCGCCCATCGCTGGTGGGACCCGAACAGCGAGTTCAAACCTCTGCACGACATCAATCCACTGCGCCTCGACTGGATCGACCAGGCGATCGGCTTGCGCGGCAAGCGCATCCTCGATGTCGGCTGCGGCGGCGGCTTGCTGTCCGAAGGCATGGCCGTGCGGGGCGCCGAAGTCACCGGCATCGACCTTTCGGAAAAGCCGCTCGGGGTCGCCCGCCTTCACCTGCTGGAAAGCGGGCAGAAGGTCGATTACCGCAAGATTTCCGCCGAACAGATGGCGGAGGAAAAGCCCGGCGCCTTCGATGCCGTGACCTGCCTCGAAATGCTGGAACACGTGCCCGATCCGGCGAGCATCGTGGCGTCCTGTGCCAGACTGGTCAAACCCGGCGGCCAGGTTTTTTTCTCGACACTCAACCGCAACCCCAAGGCTTACCTGTTTGCGGTGATCGGTGCCGAATACGTGCTGCAGATGCTGCCCAGGGGCACGCATGACTTCGCCAGATTCATCAAGCCATCCGAACTGACACGCTGGTGCAAGCAGTCCGGCCTCGAGCCGGACGAACTGATCGGCATGACCTACAACCCCCTGACCCGGCACTATGCGCTTGGCCGCGATACGGATGTAAATTATCTGATCCGCGCCACCAGGAATGCTTGACGCTGTCCTGTTCGACCTCGACGGGACGCTGGCCGACACCGCGCCCGACCTGTGCGGCACGGTGAATATTCTGCTGTCCGAGGAAGGTTGACCGCAACAGCCCTTTTCCCGCCTGCGCCCGCATACATCGGGCGGCGTGCGCGGGTTGCTCGGCGAAGGATTCGGCATCGAACCCGCGCATCCCGATTACGCACGCCTGGCCGCCCGTTTTCTGGAAATCTACGCCGAGACGACTATGCGAACTATCGACACTCTTCGACGGCATTCCCGCCCTGCTCGACACGCTGGAGACCCGCGGCATCGCGTGGGGAATCGTCACCAACAAGCGGGCGCGCTATACCAATCCGCTGGTTGCAGCACTCGGCCTCAGCCCGCGTACACCTTGCGTGGTCAGCGGCGATACCACGGCGGAAGCCAAGCCCTCGCCATTGCCTATCCTGCATGCCTGCGCGGTGCTGGGCTGCGTACCACAGCGTACGCTTTATGTCGGTGACGACCGGCGCGACATCATCGCCGGCCAGGCCGCGGGAACGCTGACGGCAGCGGTTTCCTACGGCTATCTCGGCAACAGCGGCCCGCCACACAACTGGGGTGCCGATTTCATTGCCGACCACCCGGCCGATCTCGCCGCTTACCTGTTCAGGTCAGGCGTGCCGAGATAAGCAGGTTGCGCGGTGTCAGCCGGCGCTCGCAAAAACGTCCAAGACTGACCGAATATCCGTCATTCTCCAGTCGCATGGCAAGATCCAGAGCCAGCCAGATCTCCAGCGGACGGCGAAAAGCATGGCGCAGAATCGACAAGCGCATAACCTCGCGCTGACGTTCCCGGCCTCGCCGCTCCAGCACGTCCATCTGAAGCGCACCCGGCGCCGCCAGGCCCTCGCGCCCGCCCATCAGCGCCATGAACCCGGCGAAACTGCCGCGCATCCAGGCAGCCGGCACCGGCCGGAAATTTTTGTAGCCATCAACACCGCTTTCCAGACGGCGCCAGGCATCGAACCCCAGCTTGAAGGCCATTTCCCTGTCTCGCTGCCGCGCCTGGCGCGGTGATGCGGTCACCAGTTCGGTAACGGCCAGACGGGCATCTTCCGCAGTCAAAGTGTTCAGCAGGGTGCCTGACATCGGCGCATAGGCCCCGTGAACACCCCGGTAATAGCAGCACGGCGCCAGGTCAAGCGCGACCAGCCCCTGCCTAGCCGCCTGGGCGACCAGCGTGCGATGCAGGTCGCCGCAGGCGTGCAGGGCCACCGCATGCCGGCCGCACTGCAAGTGCGGGCCAGGTTGCGTCACATCCGACGCGACGAACCGCTGTTCAGCCCCTGCCCGGTTGGCGAGTTGGGCGCCTTCGGCACAGAGCGTCCGGTTGATTTCGAGCGTGGTGACGGCCTGCGCCCAGTGCAAGGCCAGCAAGCGTCCGAGATGCCCCTTGCCACCGCACCAGTCGATTACCGGCCGCTCGCTGCTGCGCGCCGCCGCGGCAAAGGCCTCGATCTGCGCCCGCTTGCGCCCGGGGATCCCCCACGCCCAGAACCGGCCGCAGTCCGCCAGGGAAGCTGGCGAGCAGTCCGCCAGACGAACGAGTTCCTGTAGTTCTGCAAGTTCCGGGATATGGCGGGCGACCAATTCCATTGCCGCCACATCGTCGGCGGCAAGGCGAGCCTCACCACCGTCATCAAGCGCCAGCAACTCGGCAGCCAGCGCCGGCCACTCCGAACACCATGCCGGCCTGATTTCGCGGAACGGCTGGGCATGCCAGAGCGGCTGAAATGCGGCCAGCAAGCCATCGAGGCGCTGCTGGCGCTCGCCGAGATTCATTTGACCGCAGCCCGTCGCTCGCGTCGCCGGTAGCCGATGATGGCGGGAATGATGGCGAGCGCCAAAACGACGACGCCAAGCCCCAGCGGCCAGAGTACCGGCCGGTTCCAGGCGCGGCGTGCCACGGTCGCGGTCGACGGCGTCAATCCGCTGATATTTCAGGATGTTGTTGCCGACATCACTCGGCTTGCGGTTCTTGAGCCAGCGATGGGCCAGCGTGTAGCTTTTCGGATGGAGGCCGAAGTCCCACGGCGCGTCATGGTGCAGGATGCGATTCATCTCGCGGATGATCCGCAGGCGCTCGGGCGTGTTGTCCATGTTCTTCATTTTGGCAAACAGCCGGTCGAACTCGGCGTTGGCATAGTTGGAAGCATTTTCGCCGCCCTTGGCAACCTTGCCTTCGTTGCCGTCAAGCAGGAAGAAGAAGTTCTCGGGGTCCGGGTAGTCGGCGTTCCAGCCGAGGTAGTAGAGCTGGACATTGCCCTTGCGGATCTTGTCCTGGAAGCGGTTGAAATCGGTCGAGCGCACCACGAGTTGCACGTCGATCTTGGCGAACTGCCGGGTCAGCCAGTCAAGCCGCGATTTTTCGCCCATGCCGCCGCTGGTAGTATCGAGATAGACGACCAGCGGCTCGCCAGTCTTCTCGTCGCGGCCATTCGGGTAACCCGCCTCGACCATCAGTTTCCTGGCAACCTCGACCGGCTTGCGTCGCGGCTTGCCATCCACCCAGTCGTACACCACGGCATTGATACCCTCCGCACCGCCTTCGAAGCCGAAGATGCCTGGCGGCAACGGACTTTGGGCGGCGATGCCGCGGCCGTTCTGGAAAATCGAGATGTACTCTTCCTGGTCGACGGCAATCGAGATCGCCTGCCGGAGCTTGGTCGCCCGCTCGTTCAGCCCGCCGACCACCGGATCGAGCATGTTGAAGCCCATGTAGAAGGTGGATGTCTTGACCGAGGTCAGCAGACGTATCCCCTTGTCGCGCATTTCGTCGGTGAGCGCCACATCGCCGCCGACATTGACGCGCACCGCCTGGTCGAAACTGTCCGAGGAAATTCCCGAGGCATCGTAGTAGCCCTGCAGGAACTTGTTCCAGTAGGGAATCGCCTCCTTCTCGCGGGTAAAAACGGCCTGCTCGATGAGGGGCAAGGGCTTGCCGCAATCGTCCAGCAAGCCGGCCTCGCGGTCGCCCTCCTCGCCTTCGCAGGGGTAGGTCTCGGCCATGAAAATTGGGGTTGCGCGAAAGCACCATGCGGCGGTTCGGGTCGTTTTCCGATAAGCATGAACGCGCCGGTGCCGACCGGCCACCAGTCGAGCGTCAGGTTCTTCGCAGCCATGCCGGGCTGGGCATGGAAACGATCCGCTTCGCGCGGCACCGGGGCGAAAAACGGCATCGCCAGCCAGAAGAGGAACTGCGGATACTTGCCCTTGATGCGAATGCGCCAGGTATGGCGATCGACTTTTTCGACGCCGGACAGCGGATAGGCGTCGAGATCGAGCCATTCGTCCGCCGGCATTTCCCGGGCTGCCTTGTTCAGTGTTTCGCCCAGTTCCTTGAGGCCGACGATTCTCTCGGCCATCATGCCGAAGATCGGCGAGTGCAGGCGCGGATGGGCGAGGCGCTTCATCTGGTAAATGTAGTCGTCGGCTGTCAGCTCCCGACTGCCGGTCTGGGGGAAATCGGCGAGAGCCTGACGTCCGTCAGCGACATTTTTGCCCAAATACAGCGGTTGACCGTGAGCATCGCGGGCAAAGGCCGGATGGGGCTGAAAGCGGATGTCCGGCTTCAGCTTCAGTTCATAAACGCTCTCGGCAATCTGATCGACCGGCGCATTGGCCGGCAATTCACGACCTTGCTTATCGTAAAAGCGGGGAACCGGCACCTGCTCCAGCGTTGATGGAATCAGCTCGTAAGGCCGCTTCAGATAGTGATACTGCAGCGGTGGTTCGTAAATCTGCGCCGTAAAGGTGATTTCATCCTCGGTGTAGGACTGTGCCGGATCGAGATGCTTCGGCCGGTCGGTGAAGGCTGCATAGAGGACGTTGTGCTCGGCATCTGCCGCCGGATAGGGGTCGTTCCACGCCTGGCCGCAGCCGGCGAGCATGGCGATCAGCAGGAGTTGCATGAGGATTTTCTGCATGGTGCGAAGTGTAACAACTTGACCGCATCCCTGCCCATTGCCGACAATGGCCGTACACCAGAGACAAAGAGGCAAACCATGCTCGATACGAAAATAGCTGACTTCACGCTGCCCGCTACCGGCGGCCAGGACTTCAGCTTGACGGCGCAGGCCGGCAAGGTCGTCGTGATCTACTTCTACCCAAAGGACAGTACGCCAGGCTGCACGACCGAGGCGCAGCAGTTCCGCGACCTCTACCCGCAGTTTGTTGCGGTCAACGCGGTAATTCTGGGTATTTCCCGGGATAGCCTGAAGTCGCACGAGAATTTCAAGGAGAAACAATCACTGCCCTTCGAACTCGGCGCCGATACCGACGAAACGGTATGCAAGCTGTTTTCCGTCATGAAAATGAAAAACATGTATGGCAAACAGGTACGCGGCGTCGAACGCAGCACCTTCGTCATCGACCGCAACGGAGTCCTGCGCCGCGAATGGCGCGGCGTGAAGGTTCCGGAGCACGCCCAGCAAGTTCTTGAATTCGTCAAAACCCTCTAACCCCGAGCAAAGGCCCATTTCATGCCGCGCAAGCCAGCAGCCGCCAGGAAGCCCGCCGTTACCAAACTTTTCGTCCTCGACACCAACGTGCTGATGCACGACCCAAGCAGCCTTTTCCGCTTCGAGGAACACGACATCTTCCTGCCCATCATGACGCTGGAGGAACTCGACAACAACAAGAAGGGCATGTCGGAAATTGCCCGCAACGCGCGCCAGACTTCACGGATGCTCGATGAACTGCTGGCAACCAATGGCGACGACGATATCGATGAGGGCATCGATCTCTATGCGCCCTCCAGCAAGCTGGCCAGCGGCCGACTGTTCCTGCAGACCGAAGCGATCAGCAGTGAACTGCCGCAGGGCTTGCCAACCTCCAAGGTCGACAACCAGATCCTCTCGGTGGTCATCCACCTGCAAAAGAAGTTTCCCAAGCGCCCGGTCATTCTGGTGTCGAAAGACATCAACATGCGCATCAAGTCGCGCGCGCTCAACCTGCTGGCCGAGGATTACTTCAACGACAAGGTGCTGGAGGATACCGACATCCTCTACACCGGCACCCGCGCCCTGCCCGACAACTTCTGGGACAAGCACAGCAAGGGCATGGAGTCCTGGAAGAAGGAAACCAAGACTTATTACAAGGTCACCGGGCCGCTCTGCCCGCAACTGCTGGTCAATGAATTCGTCTGGCTGGAAAGCGATGGTTTCGCCGCCATCGTCAAGGAAGCTGCCGGCAAGACGGCGGTGCTCGAAACGCTGATCGACTACACGCACCCGAAAAATGCCATCTGGGGCATCACCGCCCGCAATCGCGAGCAGAATTTCGCGCTGAACCTGCTGCTGAACCCGGAAATCGACTTCGTCACCCTGCTTGGACAGGCCGGGACCGGCAAGACCCTGCTGACGCTGGCCGCCGGCCTGACCCAGGTGCTCGAAAGCAAGCAGTTCGTGGAAATTATCATGACCCGCGTGACGGTGCCGGTCGGTGAGGACATCGGTTTTCTGCCGGGCACCGAGGAAGAAAAAATGGCGCCGTGGATGGGCGCCCTCGAAGACAATCTCGACGTGCTCACCCACACCGACGAAAACAGCAGCGGTCCATACGGCGGCGAATGGGGGAAGGCCGCCACCCATGACATCATCCGCTCGCGGATCAAGGTGAAGTCACTTAATTTCATGCGTGGCCGTACCTTCCTGAAGAAATACCTGATCATCGACGAGGCGCAGAACCTGACACCGAAGCAGATGAAAACCTTGATCACACGCGCCGGCCCCGGCACCAAGGTCGTCTGTCTCGGGAATATTGCGCAGATCGATACGCCTTACCTGACCGAAGGCAGTTCGGGCCTGACCTACGTGGTCAACCGCTTCAAGGGTTGGGGCCACTCCGGTCACATAACGTTACAACGCGGCGAACGTTCGCGCTTGGCTGACCACGCGGCTGAAGTGCTATAATCCGGCTCAATAACTAAAGGGGCCGTGTCAGTGACACGGCCTTTTCGTTTCAGCCACGGGCTGTCTCTGCCGGAGGAAATTTTTGAAACGTCGCGATTTTCTAGCATCTGCCGCTGCCCTCTCCCTGTTTTCCGCCGAAGCGCTGGCCGCCAAAAAGAAATCTGATGCCAAGCCGGCGTCAAAGCCGGCGTCAAAACCGGCCTCCGGAAAGCCAAACGCGAGTCGCCACGGTGCGAAGCACGCCCCTGTGTCAACGCAGTCACATGGTCCGGTCGCCCATACCGCCGAAGACCCGATCACCGAAAAACCGCCGCAGGGCACCTCGGCCAGTCGCCTGCCGCCGGTCAAGGCGCCGGAGCCGCCTGCCGACTGGCGAACCTATGAGATATCCACTACCGTCAACGTAAAGGCTGCCACCGGCCAGACGCGCCTGTGGCTTCCACTGCCGCTTAATCAGGACACCCTTTTCCAGCGGACGCTTGGTCACAGTTGGGATGGCAATCCTAAACTTTCCAGCATGCGCCGCCTGCCCGACGGTGACTTGGAAGTATTCAATTCGGAATGGTCCGACGGCAGCGAAGCGCGATTCCAGATCAAGACCCTGGTGACGACGGCGGATCGCCATTTCGATGTCTCCAAGCGGACTATCGCCCCCGAGCGTGAAGATATTCTCCGCCGCAACCTTCAGTCCTCCCAACTGATACCCAATGACGGCCTGGCACATCAACTTGGTGAACGGATCGTCGGCCGGATCAAGGATCCGGTTGCCCAGGCCAAGGCAATCTATGACTGGGTCGTGGACAACACCATCTACGACGCCGCCTTGCCGGGCTGTGGCAAGGGAGATGTAAACCAGCAACTCATACGCGGACAGTACGGTGGTCGTTCGGCCGACATCAATGGCCTGTTCGTGTCGGTCTGCCGTGCCATCGGCATCCCGGCGCGTTGCGTATACGGCTTGCGCGTCGGCCCCTCGCGGCTTTTCCGCAGTCTGGGTCTGAACGGCGACGATGCCACCCGGGCGCAACACGTCCGTGCCGAATTCTACGTTCCCGGCTTCGGCTGGATTCCGGTTGACCCCAGCGATGTCCGGCGCGCTGTCGCCATGGAGGCACTGTCGGATCGCGACAGCAAATTGCTGTCCTTACGCAAGATACTGTTCGGGGTCTGGGAAATGAACTGGATTGCATTCAATGTAGGGACGGACGTGGAACTACCCGGACGTCAGATCAGGGTCCCGTTCCTGCTACTCCCGCAACTGGAATCACGGGGAACCTTGCGCGATGGCACCGACCCGGCCAGCTTCGAATACACCATAAACGCGCGCCGACGCGTCGAACTCTAGTGCCAGCCGTTGGTTCTAGGTACTAGCACTAGCCGGCCAGCGGTCAATAGTCGGACGGGCGCCCGGCCCCACCGCCGGCCAGACTCTCGAAGCGCGTGTACTCGCCGAGGAACGCCAAGCGAATAGTACCGGTAGGGCCGTTACGCTGCTTGCCGATAATGACCTCGGCAATGCCCTTGTCCGGCGTATCGGGCTTGTAATACTCCTCGCGGTACATCATCAGGATCACGTCGGCATCCTGTTCGATGGCGCCCGATTCACGCAGGTCGGACATCATCGGCCGCTTGTCGGTTCGCTCCTCGACCTTGCGTGAGAGCTGGGACAAGGCGACGATCGGCACCTGCAACTCCTTCGCCAGCGACTTGATCGAGCGCGAAATTTCCGAGACTTCGGTCGCCCGGTTTTCACCCTGCCGGTTGCCGCTCATCAGCTGGATGTAGTCGATGACCAGGAGGCCGAGCTTGCCACCGTACTGGCGCGCCAGGCGACGGGCGCGGGCGCGCAGGTTGGAAGGCGTAAGGCCACCCGTTTCATCGATATAGATGGGGGCTTCATGCAACTTGCCCAGCGCGAACGACAGACGCGACCATTCATCGTCATTCAGGCGACCGGTTCGTACACGATGCGAGTCGAGACGGCCGATCGAAGCCAGCATTCGCATCGCAAGCTGAGTGCCACCCATTTCCATCGAGAACACCCCGACCGGCAATCCCGTTTCCACCGCGACATTTTCGGCGATATTCAATGCAAAAGCGGTTTTGCCCATCGAGGGTCTTCCGGCGACGATGATCAGGTCGCCCGGCTGAAAGCCCGAGGTCTTTTGGTCAAGATCGACGAAGCCAGTGGGGACACCCGTGATATCGGACGGATTGTCGCGGTCGTGCAATTCCTGAATGCGCTCGACCACCTGGGTGAACAACGGGTTGATATGAACGAAACCCTCGTTGTGACCGGCGCCCGCTTCGGCGATCTTGAATATCTTTGACTCCGCTTCATCGAGCAGCGACTCGGCGTCACGCCCGAGCGGATTCAGCGCATCGGCGGCAATCTCGTCAGCCGTTGCCACCAACTGGCGTAGCACGGAACGCTCGCGAACGATCTCGGCGTAGCGCCTGATATTGGCAGCCGAAGGGGTATTGGCCGCGAGTTCGCCGAGATAGGCCAGACCACCGGTCTGATCGCCATCCCCGGCCGCATCGAGAGCCTCGGCAACCGTAACGACGTCTGCCGGCTTGGCGCGTTCGAGCAGGTTGCGGATCTGCCGGAAAATCCGCCGGTGCTCGTCGCGATAGAAATCAGTGTCCACGACCAGATCGCCGATCCGGTCCCAGGCCTGGTTATCGAGCAGCAGGCCGCCGAGAACCGACTGTTCGGCCTCGATCGAGTGGGGTGGCACGCGCAAGTGATCGAGTGTGGAATCGGTAATTCTGGGCTTTTGCGGACGCTG
The DNA here is from genome assembly GCA_963727115.1 of uncultured beta proteobacterium. Lineage (GTDB taxonomy): Bacteria > Pseudomonadota > Gammaproteobacteria > Burkholderiales > Rhodocyclaceae > Azonexus. The sequence continues at coordinate 66,569 of CAVSFS010000019.1, forward strand.
GTTCATGGCCGGTAGTTTAAATTAAAAAGGCCCCGCATCTG